>NZ_JBVJLW010000001.1:83504-1178044 GCF_055584525.1 Streptomyces sp. NPDC102514 | reverse complement strand
CGCCAAGCGTCACGACCACCGCACGCCGCAGGTCACTGTCCACGGATTCGCCCGCCCCTTCCCACAATTCCGGTCAAAGTATCACCGAGGCGTCTCACCAGATGATCGCCAGGACAGGTCCTAGTGACCGAATCACTTACGACAGCCGCACCCCGGGGTCCGCACACCACTTCGGTCGCAGCAGACGGCTCAGCAGCACCGGTGCAGCGGCCGCGCCCGAGAGGAATCGCACGGCTCACTGCGGCGGGGTCACCTCGCAGTGAGCCGTATCAAGCGCACTCCTTTGCGCCGCCACAGAACATGCCTGTGCGAGGACGGCGCCAGACGAACGCGGGCGCCGGTTCGACCGGTGGTAGTTCCTCGTCCTCCTCAGGCGGCTCCACGGGCGGTGGCAGCGTCGGCACCGTACACCCCGGCTTGTTCTGTTCTCCGCAAGGAGCGACCGGCGTCACCAAGGCAGGAACTCCCATGATCTGCGGCCCTGGCTCCGCCGGCCGCAACCGCTGGCACTCCTGAATCCCGCTCCCGCGAGCCCGCCCGGCCCGGCCCTGCCCGGCCAGGAGAAGATCTTCCGTCCCATGGTCGACAGCACAACCGCGCCCCACCCCGAACAGGGTGACCGTGACCGGCTGGCGGCCCTCGACGCTGTAGGGGCCCGCCGTGCTGGTGGATCACCAGACCGTGCCGAAGAACCGTGTCCACCAGGTGGGCCGCGCTGCGAAGGGCCCCAGCGCGCTGGGGCCCTGGTAGTCGCTTTCCAGCAGTTCCTCGGGGACGCTCACGTAACCGAGTTCGGCCAGCGCCCGCTCCACGGTGGCGAGATCGGCGGGGTCCAGCGCCCCCACCGCACATGCCTCGTCCGTACCGTAGAACGCCCCCGGATTGTCGGCACAGACCTCGGCGACAGAGCCGAACTTGCTCACGCAGACCACTATCCGCGTCCCGCAGACCGTCGCGTCCGCGGGCACGTGGATACGCCCGTACTCGCTGGAGTCCTGAGTGTCCCGCTCGGAGTCGCACGGGGCACCGAACTCCGCTTCGAGCCGGCTCACCAGCCTGCTGAACGCGAAGCCGGTCGCGGCGCGATCGTAGTGCAGCGGCTCTCCCAGCCGTTCGGGGTCGTCGAGTGCACGCAGGAGGACCAGCAGCTCGGTCTCGCTCATCGCCATCCGCACATCCTGCCGTCCGGCTGCCGTCAGTCGGCAAAGGGGTGAGAGCTCGATCTGAGCAAGCGCGATGCCGTATAGGAGGGTGGGGCCGGTGAAAGCTTTGGCCTCAGTGAGGACAGAGTATGGACGAGTTCGGAGAAAGTCCCTACTGTGTCCGTCGCGACGGCACGAGATCTCATACGTCCCGTACGCCACTCTCCGTATCCGGTGCGACGGCGCGCACCGGCAGCGGTGGATCTTCTCACTCGTCCATCTGCGTTCCCCCATGCCGGGGAGCGAACAGGAGGCCACGTGTATCCACGGCTGTTATCAGGGCGACTCGGCAGACGCCTGGCCACGACCATCGTCACTTCGCTGCTGGCACTCGGACTGTCCGCCCCTACGGGCTCGGCCGCTCCGACCGACCGTTCCGCCAACGCTCTTCCCCCGCAGGAGCCGGGTGTCACCCTGCGTGTCTTCGACATGCAGGTGCCGCTTGAGAAACTGTGTGAACTCAAGCCCGGCCAGACACCGAACGTCGACAAGCTGATGCCGGTGATCGACTGGTCCTCCGACGCGGACTTCGGCTTCAGCGCCAACTTCATCTCGCAGACGATCGCCAACCTGAACGTCCCCACCACCGGGACGTACACCTTCCGGCTCACCACCGACGACGGCTCCCGGCTCCTCATCGACGACCAACTCGTCATCAGTCACGACGGGTTGCACGGCTCCGATCCGAAGGACGGCAACGTTGTCCTGACCGCCGGATACCACTCGATCCGCATCGACCACTTCGAGAAGGACGGCGGGCAGCAGGTCACTCTCGCCTGGAAGCCGCCCTCCGCCACCGCCTTCACCGTGGTGCCCAACTCGGTGCTCAGCACGGACGCCGACGTCGTCCGGGTCACCGCTCCGGGACGCAAGGAATGCGAACTGGCCGGCGATTCACCCGGCGACGGCCTGCCCCTGACCGGCGTGCACCCGAACTACACCCTGACCAACCTGCGGCCCAGCGGGTTCGAACCGCAGGTCTCCGCCATGGACTGGCTTCCCGACGGCAGGCTCGCCGTGACCACCTGGGGCGGCTCGGAGAACACGACCGGCGAGGTCTACCTGCTGAGCAACGTCACCGGCAACACCGGACCGGACAAAGTGACGTACAAGAAGGTGGCTTCGGGGCTCAAGGAGCCCATGGGCATCAAGTACGTGGACGGCAAGCTGTACGTGTCGCAGAAGCACGAGCTGACCGAACTCAACGACACCAACGGCGACGAGGTCACCGACACCTACCGGCGGGTCGCCACCTGGCCCTACGGCGGCAACTTCCACGAGTTCGCGTTCGGCCTGCTGTACAAGGACGGGTTCTTCTACCTGAACCTCTCCGTATCCATCAACTACGGCGGAGCGACGACGAATCCGCAGCCCGCAGCCAACCGCGGCTCCACGATCAAGGTCAACAAGGCCACGGGGGCGGTCAGTTACGTGGCCGGCGGGCTGCGCACGCCCAACGGCATCGGGTGGGGTCCCGACGGTGACATCTTCGTCACCGACAACCAAGGCGGCTGGCTGCCCTCGTCGAAGCTGGTCCAGGTCAAACAGGACCGCTTCTTCAACCACTACACCAACCCGGCGGGCCCCTTCGACTCGAAGAACGTGACCAAGCCGGTCCTGTGGCTCCCCCAGAACGAGATCGCCAACTCCCCCAGCACGCCACTGCAGTTGAGCGACGGGTCGTTCGCCGGCCAGATGCTGTTCGGCGACGTGACCTACGGCGGCATCCAGCGCGGATACCTGGAGAGGGTCAACGACGAGTACCAGGGCGCCGTGTTCCGTCTCACCCAGGGCCTGGAGGTCGGTGTCAACCGGATCAGTGTCGGCCCCGACGGCGCCCTCTACATCGGCGGCCTCGGAGCGGACGGCAACTGGGGCCAGGAAGGCAAACTCAAGTTCGGCCTGCAGAAGCTGACACCGAGCGGAACCGGAGCCTTCGACATCCGCCAGATGCGTGCCGTCAACGGCGGCTTCGCCCTCGACTACACCCAGCCCATATCCAACGAGACCGCCGCCGGCCTGGCCGCGCGCTACAAGGTCAAGCAGTGGCGCTACGTACCCCGGGTCGACTACGGCGGCCCCAAGGTCGACGAGGAGACACTGACCGTCCAGTCGGCCACCGTCTCCAGCGACCGCAAGACGGTCACCCTGGCCATCCCCGGCCTCAAGCCCAACCGGGTGGTCCACGTCCGCTCGGCCCGCCCCTTCAGCTCGGACGAGGGCAAGCAACTGTGGAGCACCGAGGCCTGGTACACCCTGAACCAGCTCCCCGGCACGCCGTCCCGCACCGGAGAGGTGAAGGGCCTCAGCAAGTGCCTTGATGTGGACAACGCCAACACGGCCGACGGGACCAAGGTCCAGTTGTGGACCTGCAACAGCACCGCAGCCCAGGAGTGGTCCGTGCTCGGCACCGGCGCCGTTCGCGCGTTGGGTAAATGCCTGGACATCGACAACTCGGGCACGGCCGACGGCACGAAGGTGCAGCTCTACACCTGCAACGGAACCGCGGCCCAGATCTGGCAGCCACAGACCAACGGCACACTGCGCAACCCGCAGTCCGGCAAATGCCTGGACGTCACCGGCGGGGCATCCGCTGACGGCACCGCGGTCCATTTGTGGACATGCGGTAGCCAGCAGAGCCAGAAGTGGGTCCTTTCATAGGGGGCCCACCGGATCGTAAAGGTCCCACGGGATCGTAGAGATCCCACCAGAGGTCCCGCCGGAAAGTGACAGTTCCACAGCGCCGAGGCCCGCGAATCCACGGGCCTCGGCGCACCACCGGGACACAGGAAGCGTCGTCCTGCCGGTCGTCAGCGAGGCGTCAGCAGGGTGTCCACCCGAACAGGTAGGTCATGGCGGCAGGTGTCACTCCCCCGCCGCCACGTACCGGTTCGTGGCCTGCTCCCGTTCTTCGAGGTCGACCTTGACGCCGGACGGCTCCAGGGCCTCGCGCAGGCGCTGCATCATCGGTTCCGAGAGGAAGTGGTGGCGCAGGTCCAGTTCCTCCAGGTGTGTGAGGGGCTGGCCGCTGAGAAGGGCTTCGGCGCCGGTGTCGCTCAGAGTGCCCAGGCCCAGGTGCAGGGAGGTGAGCCGGGCCACGACGGGGGCACCGGCCAGGGCGGCGGCGATCTCGTCCTGTATCTCGCTGTTGCGCAGGCCGAGGTGGCGCAGGGCGGGCAGGCGGTCGCCGTCGAGGATGGGGGCGAGGTCCGCCAGGGTGGTGGTGCAGCCGTAGTAGTCCGCACCCAGCCACAGGTCCAGGCGGCGCAGCGCGGGCAGATCGCTGGCGGCCACCGCGCGGGCCACCTCTCCGGGCAGACCGCCGTTCTCCAGACGCAGGACGCGCAGGTGCTCGTGGCGCAGCGGTGTCAGCCGCAGCCCCGGACCGTCGTCGAAGCCGCCGCCCGAGCCGCGTACACCAAGCTCCTGGAGGCGGGGATAGGCGGCCAGGATCGGGGTCACGTCACCCTGCACGATCCAGGACAGCTCAGCCTCCTCGAAGGTGACATCGGCGAGGTAGAGGGCTTCGAGTCCGGTGAGACGGCCGGCAGCGGCCACGAGACGGTCGGCCGTCTCGGCGGGATCGTCCCCGTCGTCCTCGGTACCGTAGGCGCCTGAACCCAGGACCAGGGCGCGCACCTGCGAGAGGTCGACGGTGTCGAGGAAGCGGTTCCAGCAGGTCTCGAAGGACTCTCCGTCCGTGAGGAGTTGATAGCGGGACAGCTTCCAGGCGACCTCGCCCGCCGGAGGCAGTGGCCCGACCTCTTCGCCCGCGACCGGGAAGTCATAGACGGGCAGACCGTGCAGGGTTGTCAGATTGTCGATCGTCACGGCGCAAGCCTTCCACATGCGAACTGAGCGCGGTGCGGCGGGACTTGAGAACTTTCAACCTCAGGCGTCCGGCGTACGTCCCCTGCTGGTGAGCCCCGACAGGGTCAGGGTGAGCCACCGGGCTCGCGCCTCGGGCGACCGGTCCCGGGCGGACGCCTCCACGGTCCGGCCGAGAAGGTCTCGACCTCCTCCATCGCACTCTCTCCGGACCGCACCCGTTCCGTGGCTGCCTCGGCGTCGTCCGCCACTTCGCCAATGTACTCGGCGACCACGGCGCCGACCAGGTCGGTTCGCGCATCACGGAGAGACGCACCATGAACCAGCTCGCAGCATGGACCCCGACAGCCATACCCAGCCAGGCCGGACGCAACGTCGTGCACTGGGCGGCCAGTACTACGGTCCGAAGGGTCCCGGTGAGATGCGCGGAGACCCCCGCCGCACCGACTCCCACCCCCGACAGGACGGTGTTGAGGAGGCGCATGTGGGCAGGCGCGTTGCGGGTCAGGACCGTGGAGGCGCGCTCGGTGCGTCCTTCTCGGCGGCTGCCTCGTGAAAGGCGGCAACCGCTTCTCCGTTGGTTCTCGCCCAGTCCGTGAGCTTTCTGATGGGCTCCTCCAAGGTACGCCCGAGCTCGGTCAGGCTGTACTCCACACGCGGTGGCGCTTCGGCGTACGCGTGCCGTTCGACGAGTCCGTGGTCCTGAAGACCGCGCAGCGTTTGTGTCAGTACTTTGCGTGAGACACCGCCGATGAGTTCGACCAACTCGCCGTGCCGCACGGGACCGTCACTCAGGGCGAAGAGCGTGACCACAGCCCATTTACTGGAGATGATCTCGATGGCCAGGCGGGCGGGGCAGTCGGCGAGGAACACGGTTCCGGGGCGGAGGCTCACGAGCCGAAGGGTACCTTCAGGTACCTGACGGATGCCTACCGTCGAACGTATGCAGCACACCGCTTCAGCGGGCGCCGAGGCCGAACTCGGCGTCTTCTCTCTCACCGACATCGTCCCGGGCGTCAGCACCCCGCAGCGCGTCCGCGACATCGTGGACATCGGCGTCTTCGCCGACCAGGCAGGGCTCGACCTGTTCGGTGTGGGTGAGCATCACACCCCCCGGTTCGCGGTCGCCTCGCCGGCTGTCGTCCTCGCAGCCGTCGCCGCCAGAACCGCATCCATTACGTTGACCAGCGCTGTCTCGGTGCTGAGTGTGCTCGACCCCGTCCGCCTCCATCAGGACTTCGCACAGCTCGACCTGGTCTCGGGAGGACGTGCCGAGATCACGGTGGGCCGCAGCGCCTACGCGGAGCCGTTCGAGATCTTCGGCGTCGACATGGAGCGCTACGACGACGTCTTCGCCGAGAAGCTCGACCTGCTGCGCATGATCGCGCATGAAGACCGCATCACGTGGGAGGGCCGGTTCCGGCCGCCGTTGAACGGCGTCGCCGTCGTTCCCCGCCTGGACAGGGTGCTGCCGGTGCGACTGGCCGTCGGAGGGTCGCCGGACAGCGCCCGGCGTGCCGGCCGCCTGGGGCTGCCGATGACGCTGGCGCACCTGGGAGGCAGTACCGCCAGGGCCAAACCGGCCGTCGACATGTACTGGCAGGCAGCCGAGACGGCCGGGCATCCGCGCGCCGCGCTCGGAATCGGTGTGGCGGCCCATCTCTTCGTCGGTGCGACCTCGCAGGGAGCCCGCGCGACCTTCTATCCCTACTACCGCGCCTACTTCGCACAGGGCCGAGGCGTGCACCTGGATCGCCCGACCTTCGAAGCCATGGCCGGCCCCGCAGGCGCCCTCCTGGTCGGCAGTGCACAGGAGATCGCCGAGAAGCTCGTGACGCAGAAGGAACTGTTCGGCGCCAACCGGTTCATCGGACAGGTCGATCTCGGCGGTCTGCCACGTTCGAGCGTTCTCGGATCCATCGAGAGGTTCGCGTCGGACGTCGCACCCGCCGTGCGCACCGCATCCATCTGAACCATCGCATCAGCGTCACCGTGCCCGGGGTTCGCCTGCCGCATACGCCCGTGCGCGTGTCCAGCCGTGCCCGCGTGCAGCGCAAGTCCACCCGCCAGTAGACCCACTTTAAGGATCAGCCATGTCCAATCCGACCACCTACGTTCTCGTACACGGTGCCTGGCACGACGGACGGTCTTGGAACCGCGTCGCGCCCCTGCTCACCGCCGAGGGCCACCGTGTCTTCGCGCCGTCCCTCACCGGCCATGGGGAAAAGGAGCACCTCCTGAGTCCCGAGGTCGGCCTCACCACCCACACCGACGACGTCATCGGCCTCATCCTCGAACATGACCTGAACGACGTCGTCCTCGTCGGACACAGTTACGCAGGCATGGTCATCTCCAGCGTGGCCAACCAGGTTCCCGAGCGGATCTCCAGCCTGGTGTACGTGGACGCGATGGTGCCGACACACGGCGAGAACGCCATCGACGTCATGCCCCTCACACGAGTCATGATTGACGATGCCGCCGACAGTGCCCACCCCTGGCGCATTCCCCCTCTGCCGGAATTCGCCGCGCCACTCGGCCTGTTCGGCGTCACCGACCCCGACGACATCGCCTGGCTCAGGAGCACGCTGACAGATGAGTCGGTGCTCTGCTTCCAGCAGCCGGCCGAGATGGACAACCCCGCACAGGCATCCATCCCGCGGACTCACATCCACTGCGTCGGCAACGAGCCCGAGGGCGTCGCCCGACGGCCCATCCCGAAGCTTCAGCCCAACGGCGAGCCGTCTCGCGTCCACACGATCAAAGCCGGACACGACGTCATGATCACCAGGCCAGCGGAACTCGGCGCCCTTCTGCTCCACAACTCCTGACCTGCGAAAGAAGCAAAGCCAGGTCAGCGGCTGTCCAATCAATCGCCCCCTCCCAGCACTTGAGGTCTCAGTATGTTCCTCGCCTACGCCATCGTTGCCGCACTCATGTCGGCGGTACTCCTGGCGTCGGCCGGTGCCAAGTTCACCCGGCCGAAACGCCTCGTCGACCAGATGTCCGCCATCGGCCTGTCGTACGGCGTACTGCCGTTCCTGGGTGTCGCCCAGACAGCCGGCGCCGGCGGCCTCGTCATCGGGCTCTGGTGGGCGCCTCTCGGAATCGCCGCCGCGATCGCTCTGACGCTCTACTTCATCGGCGCGGTCGCCAGTCATCTGCGCACCCGTGACTACAAGGGGGCGCTTCCGGCAGCGGTCCTCACGGCTGTGGCCATCGCTCTCATCGCACTGCGCGTCTCAAGCCTGTAGAAGGCCGAACGTCCGTGGCCGCTGGTCCGCCGGTCCCTGGCCGCTGGTCCGCCGGTCCCTGGCGGCTGATCCGCCGGTCCCGCTCGGGCCTCGCGCACAACCCCTGGCTGGAGCCGGAGATGTACGACCACTTCGAACAGTTGCACATCGGCGGGGCGACTGCCGTAGTGATGGTGCCCATCGGGCTCGTCCCCGACCACACGGAGGTCCTTTACGACATCGAAACGACCTCGACGCCGAGGTCCCGTGGCGCCTCCGGGCGCCTCCTCAGGTGGTCAGGTCAGCAGGCCGACCCCGCCCGTCGCGGCAACCCGTCCCGCCGTGACCACCTCGAAGCGGGGTCCGAGCGGCGAGGAACTCAGTTCGACGAAAGCCCCCGAGAGCGGCACGGCTCCGTGCAGGTCGACGCTGAGTCCTCTGATCGCGGAGGCAGGGCGCCCGCAGCACAGCAGCGCCGCCTGCCGTCCGGCCTCCAGGACCGCCAGGGCGGGAACGCAGGACGGCCGACCTGCGAGGAACACCGGGTGCCCGAGGTCGCGCGGTGCGATCGCCATGCGTCCCTGAGGAGCCCGGGCCAGCAGGACGTCCGGCTCGGCGGCGGCCCCGACCGCAGCTGCCGACGGGTGCAATATGCCGGGCAGGGACGCGGTACCCGGTGCCTCGGGAGCATGCAGCGCAGGCTGGGCGAGGCGCATCGCGCATGCGGCGAACCGCTCACCGGCGTGCAGGAAGTCGGCCGTGAGTCGATAGGCCACGCAGCGGCCATCTTCGACTTCAACTTCGACATCGCCGAGAGCGATGCGCAGCAGGACGTCGGTGGCATCGCCGCTCTCCAGCGGCGGCCCGCCGTCGGACAGGCCCAGCCGGATCGACACGGGCTCCAGGTCCCCGGCGGACGGCGGCAGGTGAGCGGCCAAGGCCGCGGCGACCTGCCGTACGGACTCGACCATGATCAGGGGGTGGTGTCTGACGGCAAGGTTCCGCTCGTTGAGCGGGTGGGACCGGGGCCATTGGCAGCAGGCCTCGAAGGCGTGGCTGCCGACCCGCCGCAGAGACACCACCAGCATCGCCGCCATCGTTGCCAGCCCGATGTTCCGCCAGGTGGGGTATTCATCGACAGCCTCGCGATCCGCAGACCGCCGTACAGGGTCCGTACGGCGGCCGTCGATCGGAATGTCGGCCGCCGCAGTCCCGCATGTGGTCGCGCCGTGCATGTGCGCCTCCTCGGCACCGGAACCCCGGCCGGCGTCGGACCAGGAATCCGAGTCGCCGTTCACCAACCTTTCGCCCGTCTCATGGCCGGCGGATGCGGCGGGCTCCGCGCAGGACTCGTATGGCGGCGGCGTGCCGCGCGGCCGACGCCGGTCGCCAGGCACATCGGCCGCGCCGCACGACTCACCTCGCGGCGGCTCACCTCGCAGCAGCACGCGTCACCGGCCCGTCCGAGTGTTCCTCCCGGTCCTTGTCCGCCTCAACCCGCTTCCCCGCCCCCTCCCCGCCCTCTTCTGGGTCCGCGTCGGCGCCCGGCGCCGCCCGGTACCGCTGGTACGCCGGCAGTGCCCCGGATTCCACGGTGGCGCGGCGGACGGCTCGTCGCTGGGCGGCTGTGGTGGCTCCCCAGATACCCGCGTCCTCACCACGATCGATGGCCCAGGAGCGGCAGGCGAGGAGGACGGGGCAGCGGCGGCACACCGCGAGGGCCGCTCGTGCCTCCGCACCGGGGGCGAGTGTGTCGGCGAGCGGGAAGAAGATCTCGGGATCCTCACCGACGCATGCGGCTCGGCGGCACCATTCGCTCGGAGCCGCGGGTGAGTGGTCGATGGCCATCGCGTACCTCTGCCGATCCGTTCGGGCGCATCCGCCCAGCACCGAATCGCGGCGCCTCAAGCGCGCCGCGTACCCGGCAGAGGTTCCTTTCAGCGTAAGAACTCAGAACGGGCTTGTCACCCTCTCGGCGCACAATCCGGACGCCGTAGGAGGCTGAGCCGTTCACGGCGGTCCGCCGTGTGAGAGACACCGACACCGGCGTGGGAGCACGCGTCAGGTACGAAACTCATGAGCACGTTCAGCGGTCCTTCCGCCCCGCACGAGGTCGGCGACTGGCTCGGCGTCGGCGTCGCCGACCTGGTCAACGTGCTCAACCCGCCCGCACGGTCGTCTTCGGCGGGACGCTCCGCGAGGTGGTCCTCGGCTCGGCCGCGCAGATCCGCAGCCGTATCAACCGCCTTCCCACGCGCCACCCACGATGCGCCACCCGAGCTGAGCGAGTCGACCACGCTCCGGTCCAGGGGCAGGAAGTACACCACGATCTCTGCGCACCCCTGGACGCCATTCATCACATCATTCAATGATCGTGGTGCAGCGCACGGCCTGCGGGACCCCACCCGGCAACGACGCCCCATCGCGAACGGACGACACCACAGCCACGGGAGTGCTTACATGACCGACGGGCAGAAGACGAGCCGCCGCAGCCAGGCATGGTTCGGCGCACAGGGCCGCAGCGGGATGGTGTACCGCTCCTGGATGCGTAACCAGGGACTCGGGCACGAGGTGTTCGACGGGCGTCCCGTCATCGGCGTCGCGACCAGTGCCTCCGAACTCGCCCCGTGCAACGCCCATCTGACCCAGGTCGCCGAAGCCGTCAAGCGCGGAGTGTGGCAGGCGGGCGGCCTGCCGCTCCAGTTCCCCACCATGGCCACCGGCGAGACCCTGATGCGCCCCACCGCCATGCTGTACCGCAACCTCATGGCCATGGAGGTCGAGGAACTGATCCGGGCCAACCCCCTCGACGGCGTCGTGCTGCTGTCCGGCTGCGACAAGACGACCCCCGCCATGCTCATGGGCGCCGCCAGCGTCGACCTGCCCGCCGTCATGGTCACCGGCGGGCCCATGCTCAACGGCAAGTACCGGGGCCAGGACGTGGGATCCGGCACCCACGTGTGGAAGTTCGAGGAGGACCTCAAGACCGGCCGGATGACCGAGGAGGAGTGCTTCTTCGCGGAAGGGTGCATGGCCCGTTCCCACGGGCACTGCATGACGATGGGCACCGCCTCGACGATGGCCTGCATGGCCGAGGCGCTCGGCATGCAGCTCCCGGGCTCGGCGGCCTGGCCAGCGGTCGACGCCCGGCGGATGGAGACCGCGCAGGCGGCGGGACAGCGCATCGTAGGGATGGTGGAAGAGGAACTGCGCCCCTCGCAGATCCTGACCCGTAAGGCGTTCGAGAACGCCATCCGGGTCAACGCGGCCATCGGCGGCTCCACGAACGCCGTCATCCATCTCATCGCCCTCGCCGGACGCGTCGGCGTCGAGTTGAACCTGCGGGACTTCGACGGCCTGGTACGCGCGGTGCCGACCCTGGTCGACCTGATGCCCAGCGGCAAGTACCTCATGGAGGACTTCTGCTACGCGGGCGGGCTGCCCGCGGTCCTGGCCGAACTGCTCGACGGCAAGCTGCTGCACGGCGAACAGATCACGGTCACCGGACGCAGCATCGCCGAGAACACCCAGCAGGCCGAACGCATCGACTCCGACGTCATCACCCGCCTTCACTCCCCCTTCCAGCCCGCCGGTACCGGTATCGCCGTCCTCCACGGCAACCTGTGCCCCGACGGCGCTGTGATCAAGCAGTCCGCCGCATCCCCCCACCTGCTCACGCACCGCGGCCCCGCACGCGTCTTCGACTCCCCCGAGGCGTATCACGAGGTGGCCGACGATCCGGACCTCGACATCGACGAGAACACCGTGATCGTCATCCGCAACGCCGGTCCCAAGGGCTACCCCGGCATGCCCGAGGTCTCCAACGTCCCGCTGCCCACCAAGCTGCTGAAGGCCGGTGTCAAGGACATGGTGCGCGTCTGCGACGGCCGGATGAGCGGCACCGGGTACGGGACGGTGGTCCTGCACGTGGCGCCCGAGGCCGCCGTCGGCGGACCTCTCGCCCTGGTGCGCGACGGGGACCCCGTCGTCCTCGACGTCCCGAACCGCATCCTGCGCCTGGACGTGGACGACGCGGAGCTCACACGACGTCGGCAGGCCTGGACGGCACCCCCCGAGCGGCACACCAGCGGCTACGCCTGGCTCTACACCCAGAACGTGGAACAGGCCGACCAGGGCGCCGACTTCGGCTTCCTCCGCGGAAGCCGCGGACACGAGGTTCCCCGCGACTCCCACTGAACCCGCCACGGCGGCACCGATCACGCATACCGCGAACTGCTGCTTCGCGTACTCCGCCTGGTCCGCCAGGCCGAAGACCGCACCGCTGAACCCTCCGCCTGCGTGCGCGACTCCCAGAGCATGAAAACCTCCGCCAGCGTGCAGCGTTGTGGCCGAGGCATCGACGTTGGCTGCCGCACCACCGCCATCGAGCACGGCGCCAGGCTCGGCATGGACATCCAGCCCGTCTACCGGCCGTCTCCCGGCCGCCGGGCTGCCGCGGCTTCGTGCTCGCCCCCCGACACCGGACCATCGAGCGCGGCGTCGACCGGCTCGTAGAGGGCCCGTTGTCAGGACCAGGCCACCTCCGGGCGGAGGTCTCTCCTTCTTGAGGACTACTCAGCGACGGCAACCTTCGACTTTGGTCCGGATCAGTAACGGGCGCGCGGTCGGATGTCTGAGGTCTCGACGGCACGGACGATGGAGGTCATAGCGAAACCCCATTGGTTCATCTCCCCGGGCCCTCGGCATCTTCCGGTCCGACGGCCCTCGTACGACAGGAGCACTCCACCGTGACCGCCTTCCCCTCCGGCGCCCCCACCGCGACCCGCCCCGCCGTGGCCGCGGCCCGCGCGACGGACCTGACCAAGGTCTACGGACAGGGCGAGACCCAGGTGGTCGCCCTGGACAGCGTCTCTGTCGAGTTCCGGCAGGCCGAGTTCACGGCGATCATGGGCCCCTCGGGCTCCGGCAAGTCCACGCTCATGCACTGCATGGCAGGTCTGGACGCGATCTCCAGCGGCTCGGCACGCATCGGCGACGTCGAGGTGTCCTCGCTCAAGGACAAGAAACTCACCCAACTGCGCCGCGACAAGATCGGCTTCATCTTCCAGGCCTTCAACCTGCTGCCGACGCTGACCGCGCTGGAGAACATCACGCTCCCCATGGACATCGCAGGCCGCAAACCCAACAAGGACTGGGTGGACATGGTCGTGGAGACCGTCGGCCTGTCCGGGCGGCTCAAGCACCGGCCGAACCAGCTCTCCGGTGGTCAACAGCAGCGTGTGGCCGTGGCCCGCGCGCTGGCCGGCAAGCCCGAGATCATGTTCGCCGACGAGCCCACCGGCAACCTCGACTCGCGTTCCGGCGCCGAGGTCCTCGGTTTCCTGCGCAACTCGGTCCAGGAGCTGGGCCAGACCGTCGTCATGGTCACCCATGACCCGGTCGCAGCCGCCCACGCGGGCCGGGTGATCTTTCTTGCCGACGGCCGGATCGTCGACGAGCTGTACAACCCGACAGCCGGCTCCGTCCTCGACCGCATGAAGCGCTTCGACGCCAAGGGCCGCACGAGCTGACCACGTGCCGACCACGCCCTGACGCCGCGCGTGGCGGCCTCCCGGCCCGGCGCCGCCGCACCGCGAACCGGCCGCTGCCAACCGGCCGCTGCGATCCGGCCCTCACGCTCCCGCCTCTCCTCCAGGACTCCCCCATGTTCCGTACCGCCCTGCGCAATGTGCTGGCCCACAAGGCCCGGCTGCTGATGACCGTGCTCGCCGTGCTCCTCGGCGTCGCCTTCGTCTCCGGCACCCTGGTTTTCACCGACACGATCACGAAGGCCTACCAGAAGAGCTCCGAGAAGGGATTCGACACCGTCGATGTCGCGGTCCGCCCGCACGACAAGAACGACGACACCTCTCCCGGCGACCCACCGCGGCTGAGCCAGCGCCTGCTGGACCGGATCTCGGCCGTTCCCGGGGCCGGGACCGTCACCGGCACGGTGGCCGGCTACACCGCCGTCGCCGACAAGGACGGCGATCTCCTCGGCAACGGCTTCTCCAGCACCGGCGGCAACTACTTCCCCGCGAAGAACGGCAAGGATCCGCGGTACGACCTCGGCTCCGGCCGCGCCCCGAACACCGACGCCGAAGTGGCACTGGATTCCAGGACCGCCGACCGCGGCGACTACCGCGTGGGCGACACCGTGCGGCTGTCCACCGACGGCCCGGTGCGCCAGAAGAAGATCGTCGGCATCTTCACCACCGACGACGGCAATGTCGCGGCGGGCGGCACCCTCACGCTCTTCGACAACGCCACCGCGCAGAAGCTGTTCACCGAGCCCGGCCAGTACGACCAGATCGACGTCAAGGCCGCCGCCGGCACCTCCCAGGCGACGCTGAAGGCCGGCGTGGACAAGCTGCTGCCCACCAGGTCGGAGGCGGTCACCGGCAAGAAGCTCGCCGACGACCAGGCCAAGGACATCAAGGCCGGCATGAGCGGCCTGCAGACCGGCCTGCTGGTGTTCGCCGGGATCGCGCTGTTCGTCAGCATCTTCATCATCGCCAACACCTTCAGCATGCTGGTCGCCCAACGCACCCGGGAACTCGCCCTGATGCGCGCGGTCGGTGCCAGCCGCCGCCAGGTGACCCGCTCGGTACTGATCGAGGCCACCGTCGTCGGTTCGGTCGCCGCCGTCACCGGCCTCCTCGCCGGCATCGGCCTGGGCGCCGCACTGCGCTCGCTGCTGGGCGCCACCGGCTCCACGGTCCCCGACGGGCCGCTGGTCGTCTCCTCGACCACCGTCGTTGCCGCGCTCCTCGTCGGCGTGGTCGTCACCGTCCTCGCCGCCTGGCTGCCCGGCCGTCGCGCCGCGAAAATTCCCCCGATCGCCGCGATGAGCAGCGTGCACGCCGCTCCGAGCGGCCGCGGCCTCGTCGTACGCAACACCATCGGCGCGATCCTCGCCGGCGGCGGTGTCGCACTGGTCCTCGCCGGTACGGGCATGAGCAGCGGCGACGGCAAGGCACCGATGGGCCTGGGCGCGGGCGCGCTGGTGATCGGCGTGTTCGTGCTCACGCCTCTGCTGTCCCGGCCGATGATCGCCGCTTCCGCACCGGTGCTGCGCGTCTTCGGTATCTCGGGCAAGCTCGCCCGCCAGAACGCGGTGCGCAACCCCCGCCGCACCGCCGCCACCGCCTCCGCGCTCATGATCGGCCTCACCCTCATCACCGGCCTGACCGTGATCGCGGGAAGCGTGCAGAAGAGCATCGACGAGATGGCCGCGGGCTCATTGCGCAGTGACTACGTCGTCTCCCTGGGCGCCATCGGCGGTACGGGCCTGTCACCTGATGTGGAGAAGACCCTCAAGCGCACCGACGGCGTCACCGCCACCAGCACCCAGCGCACCGCCCCGGCCCTGGTCGACGGCGACACGACAGCGCTCACCGGCGTCAACGGCGACACCATCAGCCAGATGATCTCGGTCGACTTCAGCTCAGGCTCGCTCTCCGAGATCACCGGGAACACCATCGTCGTCGACGACGACACCGCCCAGGACAACAACTGGCACGCAGGCTCGAAGGTCCCGGTCACCTTCGAAGACGGCGCCAGGAAACAATTCACCGTCGCAGGCATCTATGAGGGAAACTCCCTGCTCAACGGAATCGTCATCGACAGCGCGGTGCTCTCCGCGCACATGGACACCATCACCGACAACAAGGTGATGGTGAAGACCAAGGACGGCCCGAACCAGGCCACGAAGGACGCGCTGCAGAAGGCGCTCGGCGACAACCCGGCCATCAACGTGCAGGACAAGAAGGACATCTCGAACGACATCGCCAAGGCGATCACCCTGCTCCTGAACATGCTCTACGGGCTGCTCGCTATGGCCGTGATCGTCGCCGTCCTCGGCGTCATCAACACCCTGGCCATGTCGGTCTTCGAGCGTTCCCGGGAAATCGGCATGCTGCGCGCCATCGGCCTGGACCGCAAGGGCATCAAGCGCATGGTGCGTCTGGAGTCGCTGGTCATCTCGCTCTTCGGCGCGGTCCTGGGCCTGAGCCTCGGTGCGTTCTTCGGCTGGGCCGCCGGCGAACTGATCGCTCCGTCCCTTCCGACGTACGAACTGGTCATGCCCTGGGGCCGGTTGGCGCTCTTCCTCGCCCTCGCCGCCGGCGTGGGCATGCTGGCCGCGGTGTGGCCCGCCCGCCGCGCCTCCAAACTCAACATGCTGGCGGCCATCAAGTCCGAGTAGCCTCCCGCCACGCGCAACACCCACGTCGGCCGGGCTGGTCCTCCAGCCCGGCCGACGCCCGTTCGTCGGCTCCAAGACGGTGATCTACGCCGCCTCGACCGACCACCTCACCCTCATCCAACGCATGGCGCACACGCTGCAAGACTGCGCCCACGTCACTGGGACGGGCCGGCCGGGCCAACACATGTGCGGTCAGCTCTACGGCATCAAGGCATCAAGGCATCAAGGCATCAAGGCATCAAGGCATCAAAGGGTGCTTGCGGTAGTCGCCGGGAGGCATTCCCAGGACCCTCTTGAAGGCGACACTGAGGGCGCTCTCGGATCCGTATCCCACGGAGTGGGCGATGGAGGCGAGCGTTGCACTGCCTTCCCGGAGCTGTTGGGCTGCGAGTTCGATCCGCCATCTCGTGAGGTATTCCAACGGCCCCTGACCGACTGTGGATTTGAAGCGGGCGGCCAGGGTGGAGCGGGACACCGCAGCGGCGTCGGCCAGTTCGGCCACGGACCACGAACGCGCCGGATCGCGGTGCAGGGAGGTCAGCGCTGTGGCGACCACGGGATCCGCGAGGCCGGCCAACCACCCCGACGCCGCACGTGACGCACGTGACGCACGTTCGAGGTGTAGACGCAGCACATGAACGAACATGACGACGGCCAGATGCTCCGCCATCAGCGTGGAGGCCATCGGCCGAAGTGTCAGCTCCTGCTCGATGGCAGTCAGCGCCCACTGCACCGCCTCCGCGTGCGGGGTGCCGGCCGGCACATGGACGATCGGGGGCAGCCTGTCGAGCAGCAGTTCCTGGGCGCGGGTTCCGAAGGAGAAACCGCCGCCGATGAGGAACACGTCGTCGCCCTGTCCCGCTCTGGCGATACCGCGCTCGGCCTGTGCGAACACGGCGCCGCCGTCGACAGGCTCAACCTCCGGATCGCTGCGGAGCGTGAAGGAGCGGGGACGTGTCAGGAGGCAGCAGTCACCCTCGGCCAGGCCGATCGGCTCGTCGATCCCATCGACCTCCAGCTGACACGACCCGCGCCGAACGGCGTTGAACTTCACCACGCGGGGCGCGTCGAACCGTACGGCCCAGCGCCCTCCAGCAGCCAGGCTCGCCGAGAGATGACTGCGAGTCTGCAACAGGGTCAGCACATCCTCAAGAGGATCCACACCCACCTCCGGTCTGGACGATCGCTAAAGAAGGAAGGACTCTCAGCCATAGAGCATCCAGCGAACCGATCGTAGCGTGGACGCATGACAACGAACTCCCGGACCGACAGGCACCCGCGAAACCCCTTCGCCCTCCTTACGACTCCCTTCGCCTCGCACGCCCGCGCGCAGGAGGTCATCGACAGCGTCGATCTCACCGGTCGGCGTGCCGTGGTCACCGGCGGCGCCTCGGGTCTCGGCGCCGAAACCGTCCGGGCGCTGGCCACCGCAGGCGCGGAGGTCACCATCGCCACGCGCCGCCCGCAGTCCGCCGAACCGCTCGTCCAGAAGCTGGCCACCGTCGCCGGAGCAGGCCGGGTGCGCGCTGAGGCTCTCGATCTGTCCGATGTGGCCTCGGTCGACGCCTTCACACGCACATGGTCCGGGCCTCTCGACATCCTCGTCGCGAACGCCGGAATCATGGCCCTTCCCACGCGGACCCTCACCCCGTTCACCAGGGCTCAGCCGCGGCAGTTTGGAACTCGCCCCACTGTTCGAGGTGTCGAAGTCGGCCGCCAACCGCCCCATCGGCCACCTCGGACCGTCGCTTGCGCATCAGCCCCGTCAGGCCAAGCCCGGCATCCCCCGGCTGCACCACCTCACTCTCACGAGGCCACTCCCGCCCCATACTCGGCACCAGAGAAGCCCAGGTGAGGCGGCTCCCTCACCGACTCAAACTATGCTCAGTCGATACAGAACTCGTTGCCCTCGATGTCCAGCATGGGGATGCATGACTCGTTTTCCTCATCGGCATACAGCGTTTGCACGTGGGTCGCGCCAAGCGCAACCAGTCGTGCGCACTCGGCTTCGAGTGTGGCCAGGCGCTCGTCCCCCACGAGCCCGGTGCCGACCCTGACATCGAGATGCACCCGGTTCTTGACGACCTTGCCCTCGGGGATGCGCTGAAAGTACAGACGCGGGCCCACACCTGAAGGGTCACTGCAAGCGAACCATGAATCCCGCTTCTCAGGAGGCAGGGCCCGGTTTGCATCGTCCCAGGTGGTGAATCCCTCCGGTGGCGGCGGTGTGACGTACCCCAACGCCTCGCACCAGAAGCGAGCAAGGCGCTCAGGTTCTGCGCAGTCAAAGGTGACTTGGAATTTCTTGATCGCTGACATCGGCGCACCGTACCGCGTGCAAGGGGGACCCTGCCGCTCATTTCCTCAGGCAAGTCCGCCCGCCCCCCGTCACGCCCGGGACGGCCCTGGACACCCGCGTGATCAAACCGGGCAGCCGACGAGAACGACGCGACCGTGTCCGAAGGAGACCTGCAGTACCGACCCGATCCAATCAACGGCTGCATCGACGCGTCTGGCCTATCACCGGCTGCATCGACGAATCTGGCCTCCCCCCGACTCCGCCATGACGTCACCCCGACGCCAGAGCCCCAGCCGTGCGGCCCCGCCATTTCCCCCAGGGACCTTGCTCATCTCGGGATCGGTGTGCGATCTTAAAACCATCGAACTCATGGAAACGTTTCCACAAGGAGGTGGGGCGAGTGGCCACGATCAAGGATGTCGCTGCACGGGCGGGAGTCGCGCTCGGTACCGCGTCCCGGGTGCTCAGCGGCAGCAGCCAGACCTCGGCCGACTCCCGGTCCCGCGTGCTCGCCGCCGCGGCCGAACTGGGCTACATCGCCAACGGCCCGGCCCGTTCCCTGCGGCGCGCCCGAACCGACGTACTGGGGCTGCTCGTCTCAGACATCCGCAACCCGTTCTTCTCCGAGCTGGCTCACGCCGCCGAGCAGGAGGCCCGCCACCACGGCTACACCGTTCTGCTGGCCAATGCGAACGAAGACGCCGAACAGGCCGACGCCTACCTTCAGACCTTCGCCGGCCGACGCATCGACGGCCTGCTGTTCTCGCCGCAGAGCACCGTCTCACCACAGCTCGCGGCCACGCTCGCGTCCGGACTGCCCCTCGTGTTCCTCAACCGCAGGATCGAGGGCGTCGACGCCCCTCTGTACGGCACGGACAACGCGCAGGGCGTAGAGCAGGTGCTCGCCTGGCTGCGGAGCCGTGGCCACCGCGACGTCGCCTTCGTCGGCGGCCCGGACACGATCTCCACCGGCGCCGAGCGCCGCGCCGCCTACCTCGCCGGGCGTCAGGCGCACGGCATCAGCACCGATGAACGACTGCTGGACGCCGGTGACTTCCTGGCGGGCGGGGCAGCCGAGGCCATGTCCCGCATCCTCGACCACGACGTCCCCTTCACGGCCGTGTTCGGCGCGAACGGTCTGACCACGTTGGGAGTCCTGCGCGCGCTGCGCGAGCGGCTCGGTGCGGAGCAGGCCGCCCGCATCGAGATCGTCTCCTTCGACGACCTCGACTGGTTCGAGTTCGCCTCGCCTCCCATCAGCGCGGTCCGCAACGACGCGTCGTCGATCGGCCGGCTCGGTGTACGAGGGCTCGTCGACCTCATCGCCGGCCGCCCTGCCCCCGGTCAACGCGTCCCCACCACCTTCGCCGACCGCGCCCTGCCGGCCATCCGATGAGCAGCCGGATCAGCGCCGACGCCACCGGCAGCACATCTGTCGGCTCCCCCAGGCCTGCAGCCGTGCGACGTGCTGGTGCCGGGCGTACAGCGCACAGTCCCCGTCAGGACCGTCGACCCCGCTTAGTCGACCGCGCGACGCCGACGTACGACCGACGCCTTATGCCACATGCAGCAAGCCGCATGCGGCACCCACCCCTCTCCCGCCCGGCCGAGCACTGCACCGTACGTCCGCCACCCGGCGGAGCCGCAGTGCGCCCGCCCTGAAAGGAACAACCCATGAAGGTCGCCCTCGGCGCGGACCACGCCGGATACGCGTTCAAGGACACCGTCCGCCAGGCCATCGAGGCCCTCGGGCACGAAGTGATCGACTGCGGCACCCACAGCGGTGACCCGGTCGATTTCCCGGACATCACCCGCACCACCTGCGAGGTGGTGCTCTCCGGATCCGCCGATCGTGCCGTGCTCGTCTGCGGCACCGGCCAGGGCGCCGTCATGGCCGCCAACAAGCTGCCCGGCGTCCGCTGCGGTCTCGCCCACGAGCCCTACTCCGCCCACCAGGCCGTCGAACACGACGACGCCAACGCCATCGCCATGGGGGCCTGGCTGGTCCCCCACGCGCTCGTGCCCGACATCGTCCGCGAGTTCCTCGGTGCCGTCTTCGACGACGACGAGGAAACCCGCCGCCGGGTCGCCAAACTGAACGCGCTCGACGCCCTGACCCCGGCCCCCTGACGAGCCGCCCAACCAGCCCAGGCCCTCCCCCTCCTCCACGGGTCAGCTCTCCCCTTCCCCTCGCCCCTTCCCTGTCACGAAGTCACGAAGTCACGAACGCCCTGCCCGCGGGCGACCACGTACGCCAGGCGCCTCTTCGGCATGCCCCGAACACCCGGCCGCGGGAGTCCGCCGCCTCCCCCTCGCGCGCCCCGAATCCCCCTCACGCACCCCGATCCTCCTCACGCGCAGACGCCGGAACCGACCCGGTGCCCCCTCAAGGAGAACTCCCATGTCCACCAGCGCCCCCACCCGACAGCGGAGCGTGCTCGGCTCCAAGGACCGGGTCAAGACCGCGGTCGCCGCCGCCTTCGGCACGAGTGTCGAGAACTACGACTTCATCGCGTACGGCACGGCCTCCGCGCTCTACTTCGGAGCGGTCTTCTTCCCCGAGAGCGACCGGCTCGTCGGCACCCTGCTCTCCTTCGCCACCCTCGCGGTCGGCTTCGTCATGCGCCCGCTCGGGGGCGCCGTCGGCGGCTACTTCGCCGACAAGCACGGCCGCAAACCCGTCCTCGTCGCGGCCATGACGGTCATGGGCGCCGCCACCTTCCTCATAGGTGTACTGCCGACCTACGGCCAGGTGGGTGTGCTCGCGCCGATCCTGCTCGTGGCCCTCCGCATGATCCAGGGCCTCGCGTTCGGCGCCGAGTGGGGCGGGGCGATCACCATGGCCTACGAGCACGCACCGTGGCACCGCCGCGGTATGTTCGCCGCGATCCCCCAGGCCGGCAACCCTCTGGGCATCGCCCTGGCCAGCGGTGTGTTCGCGTGGAGCTCCACCCTCGACGGAAGCTGGCAGTGGCGGACCCCCTTCCTGCTCAGCGCCGTCATGGTGATCGTCGCGCTGATCGTGCGCTCCCGGCTCACCGAATCCCCCGAATTCCAGGAAGCCCAAGCCACGGGCAGCACCGAGAAGAACCCGTTCCTCGCCACGCTCTCCGAGGACTGGCGCGGCATCCTGCGGGTGATCGCCCTGCGCGTCGTCGAGTCCTTCGCCTACTACTCGACCGCGACCTATCTGCTCAGCTACATCACCGACCGTCACCCCGACCTCAGGTCCGTCGCTCTCGGCGCGATCACCGCCGCCAGCATCCTCGCCATCGCGGTCACCTTCCTCGCCGGCGCGCTCACCGACCGCATCGGACGCCGCCCTCTCTACATCGCTGGCTGCACGGCGGCGATCCTCTTCGCCTTCCCGATGTACCTGCTGACCAACACCGCCCAACCGGCCCTGGTCGTCACCGTGTTCATCATCGGCATCGGCCTCATCCACGCATGCCTCACCGGAACCCAGGGCTCCCTGCTCACCGAGCAGTTCCGCACCGCGACCCGTACGTCGGGAGCCTCGCTCGGCTATCAGCTCGCCGCGGCCATCGGCGGCTTCGCCCCCTTGCTCGCCGCCGCTCTGGTGGGAGTCTTCGGCTGGCCCGGCGCCGCGCTGCTCTACCTCGGCGCGGCCGTGATCGGCCTCGTCGGCATCCTCGTCACCAAGGAGACCTGGGGCCGCCATGAGCGGGAGCGCGTCCTCGCCCTCGTCGCAGAGGAACACCGCACCCAGACCGCTTCAACACCGACGGGCGAAGTCCTGCCGTCCACGTCCCGGTGAACTCCGTTCCCTCCCCGCGCATCGGCATACCGTCGCGCTCGCTTGCCGCAGAGGATCCCCGTCGTTCGGCCCGCCTCGGCTTGGATCCCTCGCGTACGACCTGCGCGCTTGGGCGCGGCACGACGCTGGGCTCGCGAGAGGCCGACAGCACGGGAGGGAGTCGACATCGTCGATGAGCGTGAACGGCGGATGCTCGACACCGTCCTCAACACCGTGCTGGAAGCCGAAGTCGACGACTACACGCCTGGCGCATCGCATGGACCATGCGGACAGCAACATCGGTCGGGCTGAAGTAGGACCTCTCAGGCGAAGACTGTGATCGCTGGTCATGGATTGCGGGAAGGTGAGCAGTAGACACGGCACGGATGGCAGCGGCGGCGGGAGACGACGAGTGAGCGAGCAGCGTGGACGTGACTGGACGCGCATGACTCCGGACGACTTCGACCAGGACGCGCCACTACGTCCGGTCGTGCCCGACGGGCCGGCCGCGGCCACCGTCCCAGCCGTACCCGACGAGTACGGCACACCGTCGCTGTTCGAGGACGAGGCACCCGCTGCGCGCCCCCGGACACGAAAAGGCGTGACCCCGCCCTTCGATCAGCCCAAGCTGTTCTGCCTGCAGGAGTTGGAGGCGTAGGCGACCACGGAGGAGATGGTGTCCACTGCCTTGCCTCCCTGACGTCGTCAGTGGCGCCTCCCGCACGGATCCGTACGGCGAAGGATGCGGGCACCGATACGGCGGGGGAATGGCCTCTCGATCTTCGGGCACGTGAACTGCGTTGCAGACGAGCCCAGTTGGAGGCAGACATGAGTGAGCGCACGTGGCAAATCATCCCTACGAGTCGGCCCCTGAGTGCTTTGTACCTGCTGGCCGGTGTCCTTCTGCTGGTCAGCGCCGTCATTCAGCTGAGGGACGACGTGGCCGTGCTGCCCCTGGTCTCCGGCCTCGCCGCCCTGGCGCTCGTGGCCGTGGCCGTCGTGGGCCTGGCGCGTCCCGGCCACCGCACCGGAACGCGCTGATCCAGCGGAGGTCGTTGCTCGGCCCCCTCCTGACGGCCGCTCCGACCTCCCAGTGCGGGACGTGGCCAGGCGGCCCCCGGCATGCTCAAGCCAATGAGGAACCGGTGGCCGCGGTCGGACCATCACCGCCTCGCCGCGTCCCGCCGTCGTACCGCCCATCGTCGAAAGCCCGGCCATGCGAAACGGCGTATGGGGTACTCAGAGGGCCTCGCGGCGCGGACGCCAGCGCCCGGCGACGCGGAGGGCGGTACGGGATCGGCGTGCTCGCCCGCCCGGTACTGGGCGGCGCCGGTCCCGTACCGACGCCGCCTCACCGGCGGAAGGCAACCCCCGCGGACCACCGCGGACCACAGCTGGCCGTCGCGGGCCGCCCGGTCGGCCAGCTCTACAGGTGCGGGGGCGGAGAGGTGATCATGAGGTGCACGAAGATCGCCCAGAGGCCCGTCGCGGCGGTCATGACCCGGAGTCTGCGTCGGCGCGTCGGCGCCACCGGGTCGGGTCTGTCTCCCACGGTGAGGCCAACCCGTGCCGGGCCCCGTCCAGGCTCGACGGCGCGTGCCATCTGCACCCGCGGAACCGCGTGCGGGACCACGGCCGTGGGGCATACCGGCAAGGAGCGGACCGGCCGCTCGACGCGCTGCCGAACCTCGGGGCTGGGCGCCGCCCGCCGTGCCGGTGGTGGCGCCGGAACGCTCGCGGCGGCGGGAGCCAGGCCCTGGGCCAGCCCGCTGAGGAAGGCCGCGTAGGCAGCCCGCCGCAGTCCGGTCGGGGCGGTGCGGCCGCTCTCCCAGGACCGCACCGTCGTCGCGGTCACTCCGAAGGCCGCGGCGACCTGCGCGTCGGTAAGCTGCCACGCCCGGCGCAACCGGGCACGCTCCTCGGGAGCAGGCAGAGGTGTCTTCCCGTCCCGGCGACGTGGGTGGGACGGCATCGGGTGCTGTGCGGCAAGCATGCTGATCGTCATGACCGTACGACAACCGGGTGTCATGTCATGTGATGACCGGATCCTCGAATACACCCGTTCGGCGCAAGGCGGCGTCGCCTTGCACCTCAGCCGAACTGATCCGTAAGCTCGCCGAGCAGCCCACCGGGCAGTGGCTGACTCCGGAGAGCGCGGAACAGGAGGCGCGCGGCTTCACCGAGGCCGCGGCGAAGGCCGACCGGGACGCCCGGTAAAGGAGTTCGGGCACGGTAGTGCCGCTAGCGGCTCGCTTCCGGCCGTACAGCTACCGCAGCCTTGACGGCCGCAGCCAGTGGGTCGCGGACCGGGCGGCCGATGAGGTCCGTGAGATCGGGAGCGGTGCCGTCCAGGAAGCCGTGCCGGACGGCCGAGGCGATCGACGCGAGCATGGGCGGCTGGAACGGCAGCAGCCGCGGGGTCGCGTCCAGGAGCCTGCGCCGGTACTCCCCCAGGCCGATGGTGCGGTGCGGAACCCCCAGCCTGTCGGCCAGTTGGCCTGCCGTGATCGGTGTGCCGACCAACTCGTGCACCCGGCAGCGGTGTCGGACCGGGTTCGCCGCGACGGCGGCTGCGGCGTCGGCCAGATCCTCCCGCGCGACCGCTGCCAGGGCGCCGTCCCCGAAGGCGGACTCCACCCCCTCGCCGACCCATGTCAGCAGGCTGCCGAAGAGTTCGGCGTACAGACCGTTGCGCAGGATCGTCCAGTGGAGTCCGCTCGCCCGGAGCAGGCGCTCGGTGGCCCGGTGTGCCAGTGCGAACCCGAGATGGTCGCCGGCCGCGGTCAGGCTCGTGTAGACGACGTGGTCGACACCGTCGCGCACGGCGGCGTCCAGGACCGCCGCGTGCCGCCCGACAACCTGATCGTCCTCCGCGTAGCCGGCGGAGATCAGCACCAAGGTCGCCACTCCGGCAAGGTCGAGGCTCGCACGGTCGTCGAAGTCGAGGTGCCTCTCCCCCGGCCCCGGCGTGCGGCTGCCGCCCGTCGCCGCGGCGCCGTCGGCACGCAACGCCGCCAGGGTGGCCGAGCCGAGGTTCCCGCCGGCTCCCGTCACCAAGATCATGCCCATCACACTCTTCCCACGTGGCTCTCGTCGGTCACTACGCTTGATCCTTGATCGCACGCCCACCGGCCACAAGAAGGCAGTTCGATGTCACTCACGCACACCGGGGTAACCACCCCCGCCGCTCTCGACCCCTGCGGTCTCGAAGAGCACCCCGACTGCGGCATACGCGACGTGCTGGACCGCATCGGCGACAAGTGGTCGGTGCTCGTGATCGTCGAACTCGCGGGCGGGCCGCGCCGCTTCCGGGAACTGCAGCGCGCCGTCGAGGGCATCTCCCAGCGCATGCTCACCCTCACCGTCCGCAGGCTCGAACGGGACGGCCTCGTGCTGCGCACCGTCTATCCGACGGTCCCGGCCCAGGTCGACTACCGCCTGACCGGGACCGGAGCCGACCTGACACACCTGGTCAAGGCGCTCGCCGACTGGTCCCTCGCCCACCGTGCCGATATCGCCGAAGCACGGCAGTCGTACGACCGGACCCACCCCGACCACGACATCCGCTGACACGGGGCGCCGACATCGGGACGCGCCGGGTCAGCGGAACGCAGCTTTCAGCGCGCAGTGCACGAGAACTTGAGCGCTCGGTGCGCCGCGTCAGCCCCAGGGGTACTGACACGCGACACCTACTGGTTACTGAAAGCGGCGTCGAACGACGCCTGCGGCTTCGGCCACAGCAGGGAGCGTACGAACCCGACAGCTTCAGCGGCTCCGTGCAGTCGGTCCATGCCCGCGTCCTCCCACTCGATGGAGATGGGACCGTCGTAGCCGATGGCCTCCAGCGCCCGGAACGCGTCTTCCCACGGGACGTCTCCGTGCCCGGTGGACACGAAGTCCCAGCCCCGGCGCGGGTCGCCCCACGGCTGGTGCGACCCGAGCACACCCGCCCGGCCGTTGCGCGGGCGCAGCCGGGTGTCCTTGCAGTCGACGTGGTAGATGCGGTCCTTGAAGTCGGTGATGAATCCGACGGGGTCGATGTTCTGCCACATCATGTGGCTGGGGTCCCAGTTGAAGCCGAACGCCGGGCGGTGCCCGATGGCTTCGAGGGTGCGCACGCTGGTCCAGTAGTCGTAGGCGATCTCACCGGGGTGGACCTCGTGCGCGAACCGGACGCCCTCGGTGTCGAAAACGTCGAGGACGGGGTTCCAGCGGGCCGCGAAATCCTCGTAGCCGGCGTCGATGACGGAGGCGGGGACCGGCGGGAACATGGCGACGTACGGCCAGATCGACGAGCCGGTGAAGCCGACGACGGTGTCGATGCCCATCTTGCGGGCCACGCGGGCGGAGCGCTTCATGTCCTCGGCAGCGCGTTGGCGCACTCCTTCGGCGTCGCCGTCGCCCCATACGTACGGGCGCAGGATCGCCTGGTGGCGGAAGTCGATGGGGGCGTCGCACACCGCCTGCCCCGCCAGATGGTTGGAGATCGCGTACGCCTTCAGGCCGTGACGGTCGAGGGTCTTCAGGCGCGAGGCAAGGTATGCGTCGTCCCCGTCGGCGCGCTGGAGGTCCAGGTGGTCTCCGGACGCGGCGATCTCCAGGCCGTCGTAGCCCCAGGAGGCGGCCAGTTCGGCGACCTCTTCGAAGGGAAGGTCGGCCCACTGGCCGGTGAACAGGGTGACGGGGTGCGTGGGCGCGGTCATGCTTCTTCCTTGTTGTCGGGCGCGTTGTCGGGCGCGTTGTCGGGTGCGCAGTCGGGCGCGGTGTCGATGGTGTCGGGTGCGGTGTCGATCCAGGCCCCGTTGTCCCGGGCCGATGCCAGGACCGCTTCGGTCAGGCGGGCCGCGCGCAGTCCGTCGGCGAACGTGGGCATCCCCGCGGGTACGTGACCGCGGATGGCGCTGTAGACGTCGGTGACGAATGCGGTGAACGCGTCCTGGTAGCCCAGGGGGTGGCCGGCCGGCAGCAGGGACATGCGGGCGGAGTCGGGGGCGGCGGCCTGCGGATCGCGCAGCACGATCTGCGATCCGTTCGGCCTGCCGATCCACAGTTCTTCGGGGCGCTCCTGCTCGAAGCGCACGCTCTGCCGGGTGCCGTGCAGCTCCAGCGTGAGGCTGTTCTTGCGGCCGGGCGCGAGCTGGCTGATGAGCAGGGTGCCCAGTGCGCCGTCGCCGAGTTCCACGATCAGCGCGGCGATGTCCTCGTTGGTCACCGGATGATCGCCCCGGCTCGTGAAGACGGTCCGGGTGCGGGCGGTGAGGCGGTGGATGCGCTGTCCGGTGACGAACTCGATCAGGTCGCACAGGTGGGAGCCGATGTCGGCAAAGGCCCGGGAGGGCCCTCCCGCTTCCGCCCGCGCCCGCCAGTTGTCGTCGCTCGCCTCCAGCATCCAGTCCTGGAGGTAGGAGGCGTCGAGGGTGAGGACGGTCCCCAGTTCGCCGTCGGCCACCAGTGCCCGGGCCTGGCGGGCCATCGGGTGGTAGCGGTACACGAAGGGCACGGCGGCGACACGGTCGGCCGCGTGTGCCGCGTGCACGAGGCGTGCCGCCTGCGCGGCCGTGGTGGCCAGGGGCTTCTCGCAGATGACATGCGTGCCCGCGGCGAGCGCGGCCAGGGCGTGTTCGGCGTGCAGGTGGTTGGGACTGCAGACGTGGACGACGTCCAGGTCGCGTGCGGACGCCAGGGCGTGGGCGTCCGGCTCGTGTCGTTCGACGTCGAGGTCGTGTGCGGCCTGCTTGGCCCGCTCGGGGGTGGAGCTGGCCAGGGCGGTGGGACGGCCGCGTGCGGCCCGGCTGGCTCGGGTGTGGACCGTGGCCATGAAGCCGCCGCCGATGAATCCGGCACGGATGGGTGGGGTCACAGCGTGGCTCCGTAGGGGTCTCGGTCCTCGGGTACGAGCGGGAGGGCGTCGACCCTGCTGGTGACATGGGCGGTCTCGCCGGAGGCGGCTGCTTCGCCGATGGCCATGAGGGCGTCGAGCACGTGGTAGCCGAGCTCTCCTGTGGCGATGTGCGGCTGCCCGGCGCGGATGGCGCGTGCCATGTCCAGTACGCCGAGGCCGCGGCCCGAAACGACGCCGACGGGCGGGACGGTCTCCCACACCGGCTCGCTGCCCGGCTGGGGGACGCGGGTGATCCTCACGTCGCCGGCGAACGTGTTGGGGTCGGGCACGACGAGGGTGCCCTCGGTTCCGGTGATCTCGACGACGCCGGTGCGGGTGAGGGGCGAGTCGAAGCTGAACGTGCTCTGGCTGACCGCGCCGGAGTCGAACTGGGCGATGGCGGCGATGTGGGTGGGGACGCTGACGGGGAACTCCGTGCCGGCTCTGGCGCCGGCACGGATGGTACGGGTGGGACGGCCGGTCGAGCCGACGGCGGAGACCCGGCTGATGGAGCCGAACAGGCTGACCAGGGCCGTGAGGTAGTAGGGGCCCATGTCGAAGAGGGGGCCCGCTCCCTTGGCGAAGAGGAACTCGGGGTCCGGGTGCCACAGGTCGGGGCCCGCGTACTGCATGACGGTGTACGCGGACAGCGGTGTGCCTATGTCGCCGCGGGCGATGGCCCTGCGGGCGGTCTGCAGACCGGGGCCGAGGACGGTGTCGGGTGCGATGCCCACGCGAAGACCGGCGGCGGAGGCCGCGTCGAGGAGGGCCCGGGCGCTGGGCCGGTCGATCGCGATGGGCTTCTCGGACCAGACGTGCCTGCCCGCGGCGATGATCGCCGAACTGACCTCCGCGTGGACGGCCGGGATGGTCAGGTTGACGACGATGTCGACGTCGGGATGCGCCAGGACGAGTTCCGGCCCTCCCCACTGCTCCACCCCGTACTTCTGCGCCTGGCCCCGGGCCCGCGCGGTGTCGAGGTCGCCGACGGACAGCACACGTACATCGGGAAACGCCGTGAGGTTGGTCAGGTACTGGTCGCTGATGTTGCCGGCGCCGATGAGACCGACGCCGACCGGAGTACGTGTCGTCATCAGGCGATCCCCCTCGCGGCCAGGTAGCGGACGGCGGCCTCGATGCCCTCGAAGATGTCACCGTCGTAGTGGTCGAATTCGATGATGGCGAACTCGGCGTGCGCGGCGGCGGCCAGCGCCTCGTCGAGCGGCACCTGCCCCTGGCCGGGGGCGACCTGCCGGGTGTCGGCGGGATCCAGCGGCACCCCGGAGAAGAACGGGTCGTCGATGATCGCGCCGTCCTTCACGTGCAGGGCCTTCACCCGTGTGCCCAGGCGTTGCAGCAGTCCGACCACGTCCTTGCCGCCCGCGGAGGCCCAGTACAGGTCTATCTCCAGGTCCACGCCGGGGTCGAGGAGACTCACGAAGTACTCGAAGGCGCTGGAGCCGTCGACGGTGTGGACGAACTCCTGGGAGTGGTTGTGGTAGCCCACGCGCAGCCCGTGCTCCGCCGCGCGGTCCGCCGCCTCGTTCAGGAGCGCGGCTGTGCGGGCGATCTCCTTCGCGTCGGCCCACCGGGCCGGGGGTACGAACGGGTCGATGACCAGTTCGAGGCCGAGCCGTTCGGCGGCGGCGAAGGTGTCGTCGAGCGACGGGACATCGGCGCCGTCGGGGCGCTGCGTGGACAGCAGTTCGGCGTGTCCGGTGCGGGCCGTCAGCCCGTGGCGGTCCAGCGCCCCGGACAGTTCCTCGGCGCGGCGCACGAAGCCGAACACCTCCACCTGGCTCAGTCCGAGCCCGGCGATTCTGGCAAGGGCGGCGTCCTGGTCGGCTTCCAGGGCATGGCGGACGGAGTAGAGCTGGAGCGACAGCTGTGGCGTGGTCATGTGCGGTTTCCTCTCGGGTTCGACGGCCGGGCCACGGATACATCCGGACAGGAGCGAGGCACAGCATAAATACCTACACCCATGTCGGTATCTGTGACGAGAGGGACGATACCTACAGTGCTGCTGGTTTTCTACGGTGGTTAGCATTCCCGTATGACTAAGGCTGAAGCGGCAACGCGGCCGGCGACCTCACGCAACTACCCCAAGGGCGAGCGGCGGCGGGCGCAGATCATCAAGGCAGCGCTCACCGCGTTCGGACAGGTCGGCTACCGCCACGCGAGCACGGTCCAGCTCGCCGCGGCATGCGGTGTCTCCCGGGCCGGCCTCCTGCACCACTTCCCGACGAAGGAGTCCTTGCTCGAAGCCGTCCTCGAAGAGCGTGAACTCCAGGACGACCAGCACTTCTTCCGCACGGACGGCGACCCCACCGACGGACTGGAGTATTTCGCCAGCATGATCCGCCTGGTCGCCCACAACCAGGCGAACCCCCTCGTCGTAAGCCTCTTCGCGGTCCTGTCCAGCGAAGCGACCACCACGGACCACCCGGCGCGTCCGTACTTCACCGCCCGCTACGAGCGGGCCCGCAGCCAGATGACCCAGGCCATCGAGGATCTCGCCGACCGCGATCTGCTCCACTCCCATGTGGCCCCGTCCGGACTGGCGGTGAACCTCATCGCCCTGATCGACGGTCTCCAGGTCCAATGGCTCCTCAGCCCGGACACCATCGACATGCCCGAGCACCTCCGGAGCATGCTGCGCAACGTGATCAGGGTCGAACTGCCCGTCTGAGCTGCCGCCCCACCGCCCGTCGGCCGAGGACGCGGCCCGCTCCAACGGTCGGATCACCGGGGGAAGCTGCCTAACTCCCCGAACGCTCCCCCAGCACACAGAACTCATTGCCCTCAGGGTCCGCAAGCACCACCCACGGCTCGTCCCCCCGCTGCCCGACGTCCGCGTGGCGGGCGCCGAGAGCCAGGAGGCGCTCGACCTCCGCGACCCGGTCGTCGGGCCGGAAGTCCAGGTGGAGGCGGTTCTTGACGGTCTTTCCCTCCGGCGCGACCCCGAAGAGCAGACCTGGCAGCCGGTCGGGCTGCGGCCTGATCTCGTACTCCTCGGGCGAGTCGTTCACCACGGTCCAGCCGAGCGCCTCGCACCACCAGCGCCCCAGGGCCACCGGGTCCGCGGCGTCGACGACGAGCTGCTCCCATTCAAGTCCCATGGGCCCGAGGCTAGCGTCACCTGTACATCCGGGTAGCCGGATGATCCGAACGAGCGCCCCATACCTGACGCACCGCGACCAGGGCCGACGTCAGTACTGCGGATCGGGCTGCCTCACGAACACCGGCTCGCCGGGTCGTGCCCGCCACCCGCCCGCGCGACTCGACGTGCGGTGGAGCGGCAGCTGATGAACAGTCGTACCAAGTCCCCCACCAGAAGGAGATTTGCATGCTTCGGCGTATCTCACTCGCTGTAGCCGGTGTGCTCGCGGTCGGCTTCATGGCTGCGGCCCCTGCCGCCGCCCACCCCTCGGACGTCGAGGGCTGTTGGGTGTCCGGCGGCCATGTGAAGGTCGACGACGTCAAGGTCGCGGACTTCGACGCCACCTGCTGGTCCGTCGGCTGACGACGCATCACACGGACCGGTGCCCGTTCCGCTGCGCAGCTGCTGAACCGGCGCCGGTCTCAGTGGTCCGGCGCCGGAGACGTCGTACGGGCTTCTGACCATGGCCGTACGACGTCGGCCGGCCGGACCTTGCCGGACACCCCACATCGGCCAGTGGGTGAGGTCAGTGGCTAACCGGCATGCCCGATGGCGCGGTACATCCGACGTGACGGACGAACAGGGCCGACCTGCGCACCCTCAGCCGATCGGCACGGCCCGTCCCGTGACGCGTACCCGGGCGTCCTCGGGGTCCACCTCGATCAGCAGATCACTGGGACGGCCCATGTCCTCCCCCTGCCGGATCGCGATCCTGGCCGGGCGGGTGACGAGCCCCAGGCCGCGGAGGTATCCGCCGAACGCCGCAGCCGCCGCCCCGGTTGCCGGATCCTCCACCACCCCGCCGATCGGGAACGGGTCGCGGGCGTGAAAGTGCTCCGGCGACTCCCGCCACACCAGCTGGAGAGTCGTCCAGGCGTGACGCCGCATCACCTCGGTGAGGCCGTCGAAGTCGTAGTCCAGGTCCGCCAGGCGTTCCCTGGTGCCCGCGGCCAGTACCAGGTGCTCATTTCCGCCGAACGCCACGTGCGCCGGCAGGGCGGGGTCGAGGTCCTCGGGAGCCCAGCCGAGGGCCTTCAGAGCCGCATCCAGCTCGGTGCTCACGGCGGGGCGTGAACGGGTCGGAACGCTGGTGAGCGTGGCCGACACCGCGCCGTCGCCGTCCAGCTTGGTGGCTACGGGAATCTCGCCCGCCGGAGTGTCGAGGACGATCTCGCCGGGGCCCAGGCGTTCGGCGAGGGCCACGGCCAGGGCGATGGTCGCATGCCCGCAGAAGGCGACCTCGGCGAGCGGGCTGAAGTAGCGGACCCGGAAGCGGCGCGATGCTTCAACACTGTCAGTTTCAACACTGGCGGTTTCGACACTGTCAGTTTCAATCCGGGCGGTTTCGACAGTGCCGGTGTCGACCCGGGCGGTGACGAAGGCCGTCTCGGAGTAGCCGACCTCGGCGGCGATCGTGAGCATCGCCGCGTCGTCGAGCCCTGAGGCATCGAGCACGACCCCGGCCGGATTGCCTCCGGCCGGATCGTCGGTGAAGGCGGAGTAGCGCAGGATCTCGGTCTCCGGGTGGCTCACGAGAGTGGTCCCGCTCAGGTCGCTGGTCATGGCTCCACGCTGCCACTCCGTGCCGATCGAGTCCAATGATGGATATGAATCAGATCCATCGACGGATCACATAGCCTGCTCCCGTGGACACCCGCTTGCTGCACACCTTCACCGCGCTCGCCCGCACGGGCAGTTTCACCGCCGCTGCCGCCGAGCTGCACCTGGCCCAGTCCACGGTCACCGTGCACATCCGCACCCTGGAGCGGGAGCTGGGCGCCCGGCTCTTCGACCGCCTGCCCGCGGGCACCCTGCTCACCGAGTACGGCCGAGTGATGCTGGAGCGGGCCGAGGACGTACTCGACGCCGTGGCACGGCTGAAGGCCGACGGCGACGGGGAAGTGCGGGGGCCGGTGGCCGTGGGGGCACCGGAGTCGCTGTGCTCGACCCGCGTGCCCGGGGTGATCGCCGCCCTGCGCACCAGCCACCCGGAGATGGACGTCCGCCTGTACGCGGCCGGCACCGCGGAGTGCGTCGAGGGGCTGCGGTCGGGGCGCCTCGACCTGGCGCTGTTGCTGGAGGAGGACGCCGACTTCCGCGACGTGACGACCGAGCCGATCACCCGGGAACCCCTCGCCCTGGTCTGCTCCCCCGGCCACCCGCTCGCCGCACGGGCCGGCGCGGTGACCTGGGCGGAACTAGCAGCCGAGAACTTCTTCCTGCTGGAACAGGGCTGTTCCTACAGCGATGAGCTGGAACGACGGCTGCTCGCCGTGCCCGGCTCCCGGCCGCGGCCGACCCGGTTCGCGAGCGTGGACGCGGCCCGGTCCTGCGTCGCCGCCGGTCTGGGACTGACCCTCCTGCCGCTCACGACTGTGGAGGAGCACGTGCACCAGGGCCGGTTGGTACAGGTCTCTGGACCGCGGTTCGCCGATGTTCCGGTGCGACTGGCCCGCCACCGCAGGCGATGGACGGGACCCGGCGCCCAGGCGTTCACCCAGGAGTTGGTACGACAGTCGACCGGCTGAGCGACCGTCCCCGGTGAAAGCTCCGGGCGCAGCGGCCAGGTGCCGCAGCGGCCGCTCAGAGGTGGGCGTCCAGGAACTTCCGTACCTCGGTGGTGCTCATGGACCCTGTGCCGTGCGCCACCATCTCCCCCTCTTTCAGCAGGACGTAGGACGGGGCCGCGGTGATCCCGAATCGCTCGGTCGCAGCCGGACAACGCGTGATGTCGGTGCGCACGGCCGTCAGACGGCCCGCGTACTCGTCGGCGATGCCACCCACGACGAGGTCCATCACCCGGCAGGGCTCGATCGCCTTGGGCCATGTCCCGGTGAAGTACGCGAGGACCGGAACTCCGCTCATCTTGAGGATGAAATTGAACTCCGCGTCCTCACGGGGTCGGTGAACCCGCTGCGCCATGCACGCTCCTGACCTCACGTCCGTCATTGCATCTCCTATTGCATCCCCATCATCCCTCGCGCGGTGTGCCAGACCGGCCCGGTCGGTCGCCCGGCCGACCTGTCGGACGGGAGGCACGGGACCGTCGCAGAACCACGGTTGGTTCCCGGACCGCGGCCCGGTCGCGGTCACGGACGCGGACGGGTCGACGGGTGGACGGGGCGGAGTACGCGTCAGCCGGCCCGAAGCCCGACCGCCAGCGTCAGTTCAAGGACCCGGTGTGGCGAGGCGAGATCCGGGAACAGCTCCCGCAGCTGCGCCATCCGGTAGCGGACGGTCTGGGGGTGGACGAACAGCTCCGACGCCACCTCGTCCCGTCTGCCCTGGTGCAGCAGCCACGCCCGCAACGTCTCCTCCAGCCGCCGCGCGGTCGCGACGGGCAAGGTCCGCAACGGCGCGAGGGCTCGGGCACGCAGGTCCGCGAACGCGTCCGCGTCCGCGCTCAGCACCAGCTCGGGCAGGTGGTCGTCGGTGTCACGAATGTCGGAGGAGAGGGAGCGCGCCCGTACGGCTCGTGCGTACGAGGCGGACGCACGAGCCCATGGCCGGGCCGGGCCGACCACGGCGGAGCGGTCGGTCAGCTGCCGCAAGAGATGGGAGCGGTCGGCGTCGGGGACGAGCAGCACACCGGTGGCGTCCGGCAGATCGTCGAGGACGAGGGTGTTCGGGTCGAGCGCGCGGTAGGCGGGCCGGGCCTGGGCGGCGGGCAGCAGGACCGCGGTCAGCGAAACCGGAGGCTGCCACCCGGCCCGTTGACAGGAGGCCCGCAGCACGTCCGGGCTCGCGTCCGCGAGGAGGTCGCGGGCCAGGTGTTCCAGATGGCGCTCCTGGGCCCTGCCCCGGGCGGCCAGTTCGTCGGCGTGGCCCGCGGCGCTCGCGGCGGAGAGTTCGTCGATGTAGGCGAAAGTCAGCTCGGCGAACTTGGCGACCTCGGCGGCGGGCAGACCTGCGGGTACGGCACCCGCCGCCAGACAGCGCCAGGCCACGCGGGCGCCGACGCGGTAGGCGCTGAGCAGGGCGTCCATCGAACGGCCGTCGCGCACCTCGCCGCGGCCCAGATCGTAGGCGGCGTCACCGCCGTCACCGCCCGTGGCGTGCCCGCTCGCCAGATCCAGGTAGTGCCCCAGGGCGGTGCGGACGGCTCGCCGTATGGTGGCGCCCATGCGGCCCGAGAGGGCGTTGGCGTAGGGAGGGACCTCGTCGATGATCGCCTGGACGACCTCGTCGGCGGTGCTCTTCAGCGCGGCCCGAAGCGCGGTGACCGTCGTCTCATCAAGGGCCAGTTCACTGGCCCTCCGGATCGCATGACTCACGTTTTGTTCCCTACGAACAATTCAGCCGACCAGATTCACGTCCTGCGGTCAGGACTTTACGCCCTGAGGCGCATCAAGCTGAAGCCATGACGAGTACAGCCCTTCGCAGCAGGGCGTGGAAACTGCTGGAGACGGTCACGACGCCGCTACTGCCGTCGGACTACCTCGACCTGGTCAGCCCGCTGCGTGCGGGCGCCGACCTGCGTGGGCGTATCGAGGCCGTGCTCCCCGAGACGGGTGACGCCGCGACCATCGTGATCAGGCCGGGACGGGGCTGGCGCGGCCACACGGCCGGTCAGTACGTGCGGATCGGGGTCGACGTCGACGGGGTGCGCCTGTGGCGTGCCTACTCGGTCACCTCGCCGACGGACCGCCGGGACGGCCGCGTCACGATCACCGTGAAGGCGATCCCGGACGGAAAGGTCAGCAACCACCTGGTCCGCAGGGCGAAACCGGGCACGCTGATCCAGCTCGACCACCCGACCGGTGAATTCGTGCTGCCGCAGGTCAAGCCCGCCAAGGTGCTCTACCTGACGGCCGGCAGCGGCATCACGCCCGTCATGGGCATGCTGCGCGACACCGAGTTCGACGACGTCGTCATGGTCCACTGCGCGCCGCAGCCGCAGGACGTGATCTTCCGCGAGGAACTGCACGACCTGGCCGCGGACAAGAAGCTGCGGCTCACCGAGGTGCACACCGACACGGACGGCCAGCTCGACATCGCCCGTCTCGACGAACTCGTACCCGACTGGGCCGAGCGCGAGACCTGGGCCTGCGGACCCGCGGGCCTGCTCGACGCCGCCGAAGCGCACTGGACCGAGCACGGCGTCCACGAGCGCCTGCACACCGAACGCTTCCGCCCCAGCATCGTCGTCGCCGGCGACGGCGGTGAGGTCACGTTCAGTACCACCGGCAAGACCGTCGACGCGGACGGCGGCACGCCGTTGCTGGACGTCGGCGAGGAGGCCGGCGTGCTCATGCCCTCCGGGTGCCGCATGGGCATCTGTTTCGGCTGCGTCACGCCGCTCAAGGCGGGCGCCGTCCGCGACCTGCGCACCGGCGAGATCACCGAGGCCGAGCCGGGCGTCCTCATCCAGACCTGCGTGTCCGCCGCGGCGGGCCCGTGCGACATCGAACGGTAGGAGCACCTTGACCGCCATCGACCCCACCGCACACCTGACCGCGGAGCAGATCGAGGAGCTCGGCCGCGAGCTGGACGCGATCCGCGACGAGGTGATCGCCTCCCGCGGCGAGAAGGACGCTGCCTACATCCGCAAGGTCATCTCGGTGCAGCGCAAGCTTGAGCTGGCCAGCAGGGGTGTGCTGCTGTTCTCGTTCTTCCCGCCCGCGTGGCTGATCGGCACGGCCGGTCTGTCCGTGGCGAAGATCATGGACAACATGGAGATCGGCCACAACATCCTGCACGGCCAGTGGGACTGGATGCGCGACCCGAAGATCCACTCCACCACCTGGGAGTGGGATCACGTCTCGCCCTCCGAGCAGTGGAAGCACTCGCACAACGAGCTGCACCACACGTACACCAACGTGATCGGCAAGGACAACGACCTCGGCTACGGCATCATGCGCGTCGACGAGGACCAGAGGTGGCACCCGTTCCACCTGGGCCAGCCGCTGTGGAACTTCCTCAACGCCTGCTTCTTCGAGTACGGCATCGCGGCGTACGACCTGGAGCTCGGCAAGAACCTGCACAAGCGCCGCCGCAACAACCCGGAGTTCCGCGCGCGGGCCAGGGCCGTGGGCCGCAAGATCCGCAAGCAGGTGCTCAAGGACTACGTGATCCACCCGCTGCTGTCGGGCCCGTCGTTCCTCACCACGCTCGCCGCCACGTTCACCGCGAACCTGGTCCGCAACGTCTGGACCCACTCGGTGATCATGTGCGGGCACTTCCCGGAGGGCGTGCAGGTCTTCGAGCGCCGTTCGATCAAGGGCGAGACGCGCGGCCAGTGGTACCTGCGCCAGATGCTGGGCTCGGCAAACATCAGCGGCAGCAAGGCCATGCATTTCATGACCGGCAACCTGTCGCACCAGATCGAGCACCACTTGTTCCCGGACCTGCCGAGCAACCGGTACGCCGAGGTCTCGGTGAAGGTGCGCGCGCTGTTCGAGAAGTACGAGCTGGAGTACGTCACCGGGCCGCTGCCCAAGCAGGTCTTCTCCGCCTGGCACAAGGTCTTCCGCCTCTCACTCCCGAACAAGAAGCCCAAGACGAAGACACCGGACCGAGAAAAGGAACTCGTCGCGGCCTGACTCCTGGTAAGGGTTCTAACGTCTCTGGCTGTGGCGGGGTCGCTAAGGCCCCTCTGGCATGGCATGGATGGGATTCGACAGAGCGCGAGGAGTGCGGCCGACTCACCTGGTGGCCGCGGTTCTGCCTGAGCCGGCAGGCTTCGCCGTGGTCTGGCTGCCGGGCGGCCCCGGACCTGCTGTTCGCAGCTTGTCCAGTTCGGTGATCTGTTGCGTCGTGTTCCTCGCGATCGCCGCCGCCAGTCCCGTCGCCTCGTCCGCGCGGCCTTGGTTCTGCTCGCCGGCGCAGAGCACGCGGGACTGGGTGACATGGGCGCGTAGTGCGTCGGTGAGGATGCGGTCGAACGGTTGGCCCTTCGTGGCGGACGCCTTTTCGAGGGTGTCCAGGGTGACCATGCCCGGCATGGTGTGCCCCTCGTGAGGGTGCGTGTCCCGTACACCTGACCGTTTCAGCGCGGCGCGCAGATGGCGTAGGTCCGTGCGCAGTGTCGTGCCGGTCCTCGCCGCCAGCGTGACCACGGCCGGGTCTGTCGAGCGGGAGGGCGCCAGGTCGGTGAGCTGCTGGGCACGTTCGGTCATGGGGATCATCAGCAGGATCCAGGCTGTGTCGGTCGCGTTGAAGGCCGATGGCCGCGACGCGGCAGCTTGCGGCGGCGTACCGCTGGTGGTCGGCTGCGCGGTGCAGCCGACCACCAGCAGCGCCACAGCCGCGGCGCACACCGACCACAGGGTCAGAACGTGCCGGCGGAGTTGCACTTGGCCTTCTGGGTGATGCAGTCCTTCACACGGTGTCCGAGAGCGGCGTTGTCCCAGGCGTTGAAGAAGTCGCCGTGGATGGACGACGCCATGCCCGAGGCCAGCCGGAAGCCCGCGCTGCTGCCGCTGGTCGGGTAGCTGACGACGAAGGAGAGGTTGGGAATGGCGACGGGGTAGGCGCCGCTGCACTTGCCGTCGTAGGTGAACGCCACGTGCGACTTGTGGTCGGGGCTGTCGAGGTTCTTGCCGTCCCAGCAGTCGGGGAAGACGAGTTGGTGGGTGAGGTGGGCCTTCGGGGCGCAGACCGGCCAGTTGCCGTCGGCGCTGCGGCCGGTCTCGCCGCCCTCGCCCGAGCACCAGTACTGTCCGGTCGATCCCGCCGGGGTGGGCGTCTGCGCCTTGGCGTCACCCGCGATCATGCGGAATCCCTCCGGGAAGGGCACGGTCGCCGAGGGGTCGGTGAGCCGGGAACCGTAGTAGACGATCATGCCCTCGGCTTCGACGGCCCTGTCGCCCTCGTAGAGGCTGGGGATCCAGTACGCCGAGAGGTCGTCGGCAGGGGTGCAACTGGTCGGCCTGTTGGCGAGCAATGACTGGGTCGTGGTGAACGCGTCCGTGCTCTTGTTGCCGAAGAAGCTGTGCATGTGGGACGCGCCGGGAAGGCCCGGCAGGACGATCGGGTCGTCCGGCCTGGAGTGACTGTAGGTGCAGGTGGCGTTGAACTCCGGAACCCGGACCACTCCGCCGGGCACCGCGGCCGGCGTCATCGCACGGAACTGGCTCAGCTGGGCGTTCCACTTGGCCTGGTCGACGGGGACCCAGCCGGGCGCCGCGCCGCCGCCCTCTCCGACGAAGGAGAACCAGTTGATGTTCACGAAGTCACCGGCCCCCGGGCTGCGCAGTGCCGCGAACACCGTCTGCGAGCCGGTCGGGTGGCTGGAGACCTCGGTCTCCCGGGTCGTCCAGGTCTGCCAACCGCCGCTCGGGGAGACCGAGATGACCGCGAGCAGCGGTCCGGTGAGGCTGCCGGTACGCAGCTCGACCGTGCCCGAGCCGACGGCGGAGGCGATCCGGGCCGACACCGTCAGCCGGCCGGCCGTACCGAGGTCGACGTTGTCGAACCGCATCCAGTCGCCGTCGGCGAGGAACGCGGCGTTCTGCCCGCCGCCCATGTCCGCGGTCGCCTCCAGCGCGACGCCCGACTGGGCCGCGTAGGACTCGGCCTGGACGGTGACCGTCGCGGCCTGCGCCCGCTGGGTCGAGACGGTCAGGCTCAAAGCGGCGGCCAGTACGACCACCAGGGCGTTCACCAAGAGTGTGTACAGAGGGACGCGATATCTGTGCATCTCACTTCCTCACGAACATCGGGGGTGAAGGGGGTGGGCGAAGGAACTGTGTGCACGAGCGCCGGGGTGGCCTGGGCCCGGCCGTCGGCTCGGGCCCAGGCGTGGGAACCGAGGGCGTGGGAACCGAGGGCTACTGATAGACCCGTACGAAGTCGACGAGCATCTTGGACGGGAACGGAGTGCTCGCGTCCGTCGGGCCCGGCCAGTCACCGCCGACCGCGAGGTTGAGGATCATGTAGTGGGGGTGGTCGAAGATCCACGGGCCGCGTGTCTGCTCCACCTGGTCCTTGTCGAGGGCGAAGACGGTCCGGCCGTCCAGGCTGAAGGTGATGCCCTTGCTGTTCCAGTCGGCGGCCCAGGTGTGGAAGTCGTCGGAGAAGTCGGTGTTCCCGGGCAGGGTGTACGGCGAACCGATGCCGCCTCCGCCGTTGTAGGCGGGCGCGTGGACGGTCGAGTACGCGGTCCTCACGTCCTTGCCGAGGACCTCCACGATGTCGATCTCGCCGTTGTACGGCCACGGCCGGCCCGTCAGGAAGTCGGCGCCCATCATCCAGAACGCGGGCCACAGGCCGTTGCCCTTGGGCACCTTGATGCGTGCTTCGACGCGCCCGTAGGTGAATTGGAACGTCGCGCCGGTGTTCATCCGCGCCGAGGTGTACTGGCAGGTGGTGCTGCCGCTCAACGGGTCACGCGGGCAGGCCGATCCGGCGGTGACCTCCTTGCGGGCCTCCATCACCAGGTGTCCCGACCCGTCCAGCGAGGCGTTGCGATGGTCGGTGTAGTACTCCAGCTCGTTGTTCGGCCCGGTGCCCGGGTCGGCCCGCCACTTCGAGGCGTCGGGCTTACCGCCCGCGGCGCCGTCGAACTCGTCGCTCCACACCAGCCGCGGCGGGTTCGCGGGGTCGCTCGGCGGGGGCGGGGGCGTGATCGGGGCCCCGCCGGTGCCGTACACCTGGAACTCCCACAGCGAGTAGCCGTACGGGGTGGCGCGTTCCGTGCCGTACATGCGCACATGGCGGCCGGAACCGGAGACGGTCAGTGTCTGTTTGAAGCCCGTGCCGGACGTCGTCGAGTAGATCGGTGTCCAGTCGGTGCCGTTCGGTGAGACCTGGATCTGGAAGGACTTGGCGTAGGCGGGATCCCACTGCAGGACGACCTTGTCGATCTGTGCTGTGGCGCCGAGGTCGACGGAGATCCAGCCCGGGTCGGTCCAGCCGGTGGTGGAGCTGGTGGCCCAGCGGGAGGCGGGGTCGCGGTCGAACGCCCTGGCCGGTGTGCACTCCCAGCAGTTTCCGTCGCTCTGGGAGGAGGAGGCCGCGCCCGGCCTGCCGTAGGACAGCAGCCTGCCCGGGTCGCCGCCGGAACCGCCGGCGGTGCCGTACACCTGGAACTCCCACAGCGAGTAGCCGTAGGCGGTGGCCCGTTGGGTTCCGTACATGCGCACATAGCGGCCGGTGCCGGTGACCGTCAGGTTCTGGGTGCCGCCCGTGCCCGAGGCCGTCTGATGGACGGTGGTCCAACTCTGCGCGTCGCCCGACACCTCGATTCTGAACGCGGTGCCGTACGCGGCCTCCCAGTTGAGGACGACACGGCTGATCTCGGCGCTTGCCCCGAGGTCGATCTGGATCCACTGCGGATCGGCGAAGGCGCTGGACCACCGGGTCCCGGGGTCTCCGTCGACGGCGCTCCGAGCGGTGAAGTCCCCCTCGGTGCTTGAGGAGGTGGCGGTCTTTCCCTGCGAGAGCAGGACCTCCGCAGCCTGTGCGGTAGGGGCGGGGAGAGCGATGAAAGTGAGTAGTGAGGCGGCGAGGGTCAGGAATAAGGCAAAGCGACGCAGCAGTGCTCGCATGGGCGACTCCTCAAGTGGGGGCGAGGCGAGGGAGCGCTCCCTGAAGGGGAGAATGGAGGGGCGCGTGAAAGCTGTCAAGAGCTGTTTCACCTTGTAAAAACAGCGGTGTTACGCGTACGACTTCTTCGGGGAGCGGTCCCCGAAGATGCCTGCGACGCGCCGTCGGACCGAGGGCGGCGCAGCGGGCGAAGGGCTCTTGGGCATGCTCATGACGCCCCGGCCTGCGGATACGCTGCTCACAACGTCATGACGCTGAGCCGGAGGTCGCCCTGATGAGAAAACCCGCCCCGCGCACGAACCCGGGCGGCGGCACAGGGGACGGACAGGTATGAAACGCCCCACTCTGGAAGTGGTCGCCGCCCGCGCGGGCGTGTCCAAATCGAGCGTCTCCCGCGTCGTCAACGGCGAGACGACGGTCGCCCCGGAGATCCGCGACGTCGTCATGCGCGCGGTGCGCGAACTGGGTTACGTGCCCAACGGGGCGGCCCGCAACCTCGTCACCCGCCGCACCGACACCCTCGCCGTGGTGGTCTCCGACCCGCCGCAGGGAGTCGTCTCCGACGACCCGCTGTTCTCCGCCGTGGTCCGTGCCGTCAGCAGAGAGCTGGAGAAGGCGGGCAAACGGCTCGTGCTCATGCTCGCGGAATCGGACGAGAGCCGGACCCGGGTGGTGCAGTACATCGCCGGCGGACACGTGGACGGCGTGCTCCTGGTCGCCCTGCACGGTACGGATTCCCTGCCGGCCGCGCTCGCCCGGCAGGGTCTGCCCGTCGTGTCCTTCAACCGCACCTCCGCACAGGACGTCCCGTACGTGGCGCTGGACAACGCCGGCGGGGCGGAACTGGCCGTACGTCACCTTCTGGAGCGCGGCCGGCGCCGGATCGCCACCATCACGGGGCCGCTCGAACTCTACGAGGCGCGTGAACGCCTCGCCGGCTACCGGCAGACGCTCCGGGACACCGGCCGTCGGTCGATCGTGGCACTGGGCGACTTCACGAGAGTCTCCGGCGCCGAAGCCATGCGCCAACTTCTGGAGGACGATCCCGATCTCGACGCGGTGTTCGCGTCCAACGACCTGATGGCGATCGGAGCCCTGCGCACCCTCCAGAAGGCGGGCCGACGCGTGCCGGAGGACGTGGCGGTGATCGGATTCGACGACATCGAGGCCGCGTCCTACACGAGCCCCGCACTCACCTCGGTCCGCAGCCCGATGGCGGACCAGGCGACCGCGGCCGTCCACCTGCTCCTCAACCTGATAGACGGCGGCCCCACGGATCCGGTGATCATGCCGAACGAACTCGTGGTGCGGGAATCGAGCTGATCGCGCGACAGCCCGGACGGGCGGGTACTCCCCCACGGCGCGGGAGGGCGCCCGCCGGGTTCAGGAGAAGTCGGTGATGACGACCCTCGCGGTGCTGCCGTCCTTGAGCGCCTCGTAGCGTGCCGCGAGGCCGGCGAGGACGATCTCCTTGGAAACCAGGTCGTCGACGTTTCATCCGGCCCTGGAGGTCCGCGAACGGCGGGGGCGCCCCGACAGGCACGGCCGGCCCCCGAGTCCTGGCGTCAGGTGCGCGTGACGTTGCCGACCGCTGCGCGCAGGTCGTCCTCGCCGCTGAGCAGCGGAGGCAGTGGAGTCGCGCCTGCCGGGTTCAGCGAGTCGAAGAGCAACGCGGTGAAGCGCGCACGCAACGAGGGTGTGGTGCCGGGGAGGGCGAGACCGGCGACGGCCATCACGAGGATGTGCGGGATGTCCTCCGCGGTGAGGTCGTCGCGCACCTCGCCTGCCTGCTGCGCGCGCACGAGGAGCGGGTGGAGCGAGGCGCTGAAGCGCTGGAGGACGTCGACCGCGACATCGGCGAAGTTGCCGGCGAAGGTGACCAGACCCCGCTCCTCGGTGATCAGGTCGAGCAGCCGCGTGGCGATGTCCTGAAGTGCCTGACGGGCGTGCGGGACGTCGGCGGCGTTCTCGATGATCGGAAGCAGGTCGGTGTCGAGGATGTCCTCCAGGACGGCCCGGACGACGGCCTCCCGGTTGGGGAAGTGGCGGTAGAGGGTGGCGATGCCCACGCCCGCCTCCGCCGCGATCTGGTCCAGTGAGGCATCTCCTCTGCCGAGCACCGTGCGCCCGGCGGCGGTGATGCGCTCCACGCTGGAGCGGGCGTCGACCCGGCGCCGGGGAGCGCGATCGTTCCTGGTTGCCATCCGTGACTCTTCCCTGGTCTGCGTCAAGGCCGACGAGACCGTCCGTCCGCCGACCTGCATCCTATCGCTTCGATAGTCGACTATCGGTTTGATAGTAGTCTCTCACTTCGTGATGCGGCCTGCGCTGTCGGGCCGCCCTGAGAGGGGAGAGCTCTGTGTCCGTTCTGCTGTATCGGCTGGGAAGGTTCGCCTACGGCAAACCCTGGTACGTCATCGGCGGCTGGCTCGCCGTCATGGCGGCCGTCGTGGTGCTGCTGGCGACTCAGCCGGTCAAGCTCAGCAACGAGGTACGTATCGACGGGACGCCTGCGCAGGAGGTCATCGACGAGTTGGCCGTCTCGCTGCCGGAGGCGTCCGGCGGCCAGGGCATGCTGGCCTTCGAGGCCCCGCCGGGCACCCGGATCGACGACAAGAAGGTCAGGGCCGCGCTTCTGGCCGCGGTGGACGCCGTCTACCGCCATGATCACGTCGTTGACGCCCGGAAGACGCTCGCCCGGGAAGTCGCCGGGGGCGAGAACGGTCCGCTGCTGCGGGCCCAGGCGGCAGTGGCTCAGGCGGCCGGGCGGCCCTCGTCCGACAAGGTGCCCGTTCCGTTGCAGGCGGACGGTCGGCCGGTGCCGGGAGTGATCGTCTCCGCCGACGGCTCGGCCGCCCTGATGCAGTTCCAGTTCGACCGGCAGACCTTCGAACTCCCCTCAGGAACGATCGACAGCACCATCGAGGCCGCCGAAGAGAAGGCCGAACCCCTGGGCCTGGGAGTGCTGCCCTCCGCGGCCATGATGGAGATACCCGAGATCGTCGGGATAGGGGAAGTCGTCGGGGTCGCCGTGGCGGCCGTCGTCCTGCTGATCACCCTGGGCTCGACCGTGGCGGCGGGACTGCCGCTGGCCATCGCGCTGATCGGCGTCACCGTGGGTGTGGGCGGCGCCTTCACCCTCTCCACCGTGTTCGAGATCCACTCGCTCGCCGCGGTACTGGCGCTGATGCTGGGGCTTGCCGTCGGCATCGACTACGCGCTCTTCATCGTCGGCCGGGAACGCCGGCTGATCCTCGACGACGGTCTGGACGCCCATGAGGCGACCGGCCGCGCCCTCGGCACCGCCGGGAGCGCAGTGTTCTTCGCCGGCAGCACGGTGATCATCGCCCTCGCCGGGCTGCTGGTCATCGGCATCACCCTGCTCAGCACGATGGCCGTCGTCGCAGCCGCCACGGTCGCGGTCGTCGTTCTGCTCGCCCTGACCCTGCTGCCTGCGCTGCTGGGGCTGGTCAAGGAGGGCATCTGCCCCGCCCGGACCCGGGACAGGACGCGCAGTCACCAAGAGACGGTCGGCCATGAACGTGCCCTGCGCTGGGGAGCACGTCTGGCCCGTCACAAGTACGCGGCCCTCGCGGCCGCGATCCTGATTCCCGCGATCCTGGCCGTGCCCGCCGCCGACATGAAGATGGGCCTGCCCTCGGGCGCCAGCTACAACCCCGACACCGGGCAGCGGCAGAGTTACGAGCTGGTCAGCGACGCGTACGGCCCCGGGTACAACGGCCCCCTCCTGGTCGCCGTCGGCTCCGGCGCCGACGGACAGCAACTCACCCCGAAGGTTCTGGCCGCCGTCACCTCCGACCTGCGGGGCATCAAGGGCGTCACCTCGCTCTCGCTGGCCGGGATCAACAAGGACGGCACCACGGCCGTCCTCGGTCTCGTGCCCTCCGGCGGTCCGAACGACGACGCCACCAAGGACCTCGTCACCGCCGTACGGGACAAGAGCGCCCACATTTCCGAGACCCGCGGCACCACCATCGGCATCACCGGCTTCACCGCCCTCGCGATCGACGTCTCCGACCGCCTCGCCGACGCACTCCCCCTGTACGTGGTCACCGTCCTGGGACTGTCCCTGATCGTCCTGCTCCTGGTGTTCCGCTCCGTTCTCGTGCCGGTGACCGCCACTCTCGGCTTCCTGCTGAGCATCGGCGCCACCTTCGGCCTCACCACGGCCGTCTTCCAGTGGGGCCATCTGCAGAGTCTGATCGGACTGGACGCCACCGCGCCGGTGGTGAGCCTGCTGCCCATCATCGTCACCGGCGTCCTCTACGGACTCGCCATGGACTACCAGATGTTCCTGGTGACCTCCATGCGCGAGGCACACATCCACGGCGCCACCGCCCTCGACGCCACCGTCACCGGCTTCGCACGCGCCGGTTCCGTCGTCGTGGCGGCGGCCACCATCATGGTCTCCGTCTTCGCCGGGTTCGTCTTCAACCCCCAGCCCATGATCAAGCAGGCCGGTTTCGCCCTGGCCGCGGGCATCCTCATCGACGCCTTCGTCATCCGGATGACCCTCATCCCGGCCACCATGGCGCTCGCGCGGGAGAAGGCCTGGTGGATCCCCGCCCGGCTGGACCGGCTGCTTCCCGACCTCGATGTCGAGGGCGACAAGCTCGCACAGAAGATCCCGCTGTCCCGCCCCCACACCGTGCAGCCACAAGGCGTCGGGTAACCGGCACAGTTGAGCCACCGGGCGGAGCGGTTGAGCCACCGGGCGGAGCGCCTACGCCCTCACCGTCCGCCGCGCCGGCGGTGGGCAGCCGTTGCACGCCTCCGCGCTCTCATGCGTCGAGCCCTCCGCGCTTGACCAGCTGGCTCGCGATGACGTTGCGCTGGATCTCGTTGGTGCCCTCGCCGACGATCATCAGCGGGGCGTCGCGGAAGTAGCGTTCGACGTCGAACTCGGTCGAGTAGCCGTAACCGCCGTGGATCCGGACGGCGTTGAGCGCGATCTCCATGGCAGTCTCGGAGGCGAAGAGTTTCGCCATGCCGGCCTCCATGTCCACGCGGCGGCCCTCCTGCGCCTCCCGGGCGGCGTACAGGGTGAGCTGGCGGGCGGCGGTGAGGGAGGTCGCCATGTCCGCCAGGTAGTTGCCGATCGACTGGTGCTTCCAGATCGGCTTGCCGAACGACTCGCGCTCCTGGGCGTAGGCGAGGGAGTCCTCCAGGGCGGCGCGGCCGACACCGAGGGCGCGGGCGGCGACCTGGAGGCGGCCGGTCTCCAGGCCCTTCATCATCTGGGCGAAACCCTTGCCCTCGACTCCGCCGAGTACGGCGTCGGCGGGTGCCCGGTAGTCGTCGAAGGCCAACTCGCAGCTCTCCACGCCCTTGTAGCCGAGCTTGGGCAGATCGCGCGAGACCGTCAGGCCGGGGCCGTGTTCGACGAGGAGGATCGAGATGCCCCGGTGGGCCGGGCTCGCCAGGGGGTCGGTCTTGCACAGGAGGGCGATCAGTCCGGAGCGGCGGGAGTTGGTGATCCAGGTCTTCGAGCCGTTGACGACATAGCCGTCGCCGTCGGTGGCCTTGCGGGCGACCGTGCTCATGGCCTGGAGGTCGGAACCGCCGCCCGGCTCGGTCAGGGCCATGGTCGCGCGGACCTCGCCGGTGGCCAGCCTCGGCAGCCAGTGCCGCTTCTGCTCCTCGGTACCGAAGGTCAGGATGAGCTTGGCGACGACCGTGTGGCCGCCCATCGCCCCGGCCAGGCTCATCCAGCCGCGGGCCAGCTCCTCGGTGATCAGCACATAGCAGGGGACGGAGACGGGCGTGCCGCCGTACTCCTCGGGGACGGCGAGTCCGTAGATACCGAGCCGCTTCATCTGCTCGATCAGGGCTTCGGGGTAGATGTTGCCGTGCTCCAGTTCACGGACCACGGGCTTCACCTCCTTGTCCACGAAGTCCTGCACCGTCCTGACGATGAACTGCTCGTCCTCGGACAGGATGTCCAGAGTGCTCATGCGGTGACGCTCCTTCCAGAGCCGTGATGATGTCGTGCGTCGGCGCTTCCTCGGTGGCTCATACGATGCGTTCCGCGCGCAGCCGATCGATCTCGGCCGCGCCGTACCCGAGCCCGCCCAGGATCCTGTCGGTGTGTTCGCCCGCCGCGGGCACGGCGCCCATACGCGGGACGGTGCCCGCCAGGTCCACGGGCGGTACGAGTGCGGGCACCGTCGATCCGCCAGGAATCCGTACGTCCTGCCAGCGCCCGCGGGCCTCAAGGACGGGGTGGGCCAGGAAGTCCTGGATGTCGTTGACGCCGGCGTTGGCGATGCCCGCCCGTTCCAGCAGCTCCATCGCCTCCGCACTGCCGAGTTCGGCGAAGCGGGCTGCGACGACCACGTTCAGCTCCGCGCGGTGGGCCACCCGGTCGGAGGTGGTGGCGAAGCGCTTGTCCTCCACGAGGTCGGAACGCTGGAGGAACTGGGTGCACAGAGCGGCCCATTCGCGCTCGTTCTGCACGGTGAACAGCACGTCCTTGCCGTCGGCGGCGGTGTAGGCGCCGTACGGGGCGATGGTCGCGTGCTGGGTGCCGATGCGCGGGGGCTGGGTGCCGCCGAACCGCGTGTAGTACGCGGGCTGGCTCACCCACTCCGCCAGCGCCTCGAACAACGACACCTCCACCGCCCGCGCGATGCCCGTGGCCGCCCGCTTGAACAGGGCCGTGAGGATGCCCGAGTAGGCGTACATGCCTGCGGCGACATCGGCGACCGACACCCCGACGCGCGCGGCGCCGTGTTCGTTGCCCGTCAGGGACACCAGCCCGGTCTGGCACTGCACCATCAGGTCGTACGCCTTGCGGTCGGCCCACGGGCCGCTGGTCCCGTAGCCCGAGATCGTGCACGGGATCAGGGAGGGCAGGCGCTCCGCGAGGGCCTGCGCACCCAGGCCCATCCGGTCGGCCGCGCCCGGCACGAGATTCTGGACGAACACATCGGCCTCCGCGAGCAGTTGCTCCAGGATCGTGCGGCCGGCGTCCGACTTCAGGTCGAGCGTCACCGACTCCTTGGACCGGTTGAGCCACACGAAGTAGCTGGACTCGCCGTGCACGGTGGTGTCGTAGCGACGGGCGAAGTCACCGCCGCCCGGCCGCTCCACTTTGATCACCCGTGCGCCGAGGTCGGCCAGCTGGCGGGTGGCGAAGGGAGCGGCCACCGCCTGCTCGACGCTGACGACGGTGATGCCGGCGAGCGGCAGGTCTTCGGGGTGCGCGGTCATGGGTGCTCCAGGAAGGGGTGGGCGGCCTGTACCGGAGCTACCATCATGAGTATTGATGGCGTGCTAAGTGAAATAGCAATTACTGATGCCCCTATGCGTGCTTCGGATAGGGCGGAGGGATGGGCGCCGTGGACCTCAAGCAGCTCAAGGCGATCGTCACCGTGGCCGAGGTCGGCAGCGTGACCCGGGCCGCGGAGCTGCTGCACCTGGTGCAGCCCGCGGTGACCCGGCAGATCCGCACCCTGGAGCAGGAACTCGGCACGCCCCTCTTCGAAAGGACAGGGCAGGGGATGCGGCCCACCGAGGCCGGCACGATCATGGTGGACCGCGCACGGCGTGCGCTGGGCGAGCTGGAGCGGGCCCGCGCCGAGGTGCAGCCGACGCCCGGCGCGGTGAAGGGCATCGTCACCGTCGGCCTGCTGGAGAGCACCAGCGACCTGCTCGCCGGGTCGCTGGTGTCGGCACTCGCCCAGCACCACCCAGGCGTCCAGCTGCGGTTGATGACCGCCTACTCGGGACATCTGCAGCAGTGGCTCGACGACGGCGATCTCGACCTGACACTGCTGTACAACCTGGACAGCACCCCCTCGCTCAACGCCCGCCCGCTGGTGCGCGAGCGTCTGTGGGCCGTCGCTCCGGCATCCGCCGCTCTGCGCGCCGACCGGCCCGTGCCGTTCGCGGAAGCGGCCGAGCACCCGCTCGTGATGCCCACGTCGGGGCATGCGCTGCGCAGCCTGATCGACGCGGCGGCGGCGCGGGCGGGAGCCGGCCTGAACGTCGTCGCGCAGACCAACTCCATGCGCGTACAGAAGCAGCTCGTGCGCGCGGGGCACGGCTGGACGGTGCTGCCCGGCCTGGGCATCGCCGAGGACGTCGCGCGGGGCGAGGTCAGTGCGGCGCCGCTGAGCGAACCCGACGTGTGGCGCTCGATCGTGCTCGGCACGCCGAGGTCCGGGCGTACGCCACCCGCTGTCGAGGTCGTCGCGCGGGAACTCGTGCACCAGATCAACTCGGCTGTTTCGCAGGGGAGATGGCCCTCCGCCCGGGTCGACGGGAGCGACGGGACCGACGAGCCCATGGCTCAGGTGTGAGGCCGTTGCGTGTTCCCGATGCGTCGACGCTCCATTGCCCGGTACGCGCCATGCGCAGAGAACATGCGGTCATCACCGTTTTCTATTACCCATGACCACCTATCACTGCCCATGATGGATGGTGCCGGGCGGCACGGCATACGTCGCCCTGTCGCACGCCGAACCGTTCCGCACCGCCCTCCTGGAGGTCGCCGATGCCCCCCTCTTCCCATGCCCGGTCCGAGACGGCGCCGCTCGACTCGTACGTGAAGTCGTGGAGCCCCGCACCCGTCACGGACGAGGACCCGCTGCACGCCGACCCGGTGGTGGCACTCTCGGCCGTACTGGACCTGCCGGCGCCCGCCGTGCGGGCCGGTGACGCGATCCCGCCGTTGTGGCACTGGCTGTACTTCCTGAACTGGACGGCACAGCGCGATCTCGGTCCCGACGGTCATCCGCTGCACGGGCACTTCCTGCCGCCCGTTCCCGACCGGCAGCGCATGTGGGCCGGCGGCCGTTGCGAGATCGTCGAGCCGCTCCGCCTGGGCGAACCCGCGGAACGCGTCAGCAGCCTGAGCGCGGTGACCACCAAGCACGGCCGTACCGGAGAACTGCTCTTCGTCACCGAGCGCCGTGAGTTCCGGCAGGGCGGGCGCGTCCGTCTCGTCGAGGAACAGGACATCGTCTACCGGTCGGGCCGCAACGCGGCACAACACCCCGACGCGATCGACGAGTCGGCCGCTCCCGAACCCGACGCCCCCTGGCAGCTTCCGTTCCGCGTCACCCCCGCGCTGCTGTTCGGCTTCAGCGCCCTGACCGCGAACGCGCACCGCATCCACTACGACGCCCCGTACTGCCGCGACGAGGAAGGCTATCCGGGCCTCGTCGTGCACGGGCCTCTGCTCGCCCTGCTCATGCTTGAACTGCCCCGCCGCCAGGCACCCGAACGACCTGTACGTTCCCTGTCCTACCGGCTCCGGCGACCGGTGTTCGCCGGCGAACGCGTCTCGGCCTACGGCACCCCGGGCGGCACAGGCGCCGAAGCGAGTGCCGGGCTGAGCGCCGGACCGAGTGCCGAACTGAGCGTCGCCACCCACCGGGAGACGCGGCACGCCACAGCGGAAGTGGTCTTCGGATGAGCTCCCCGCGTGATCGCATCGTCAGCGCCAGAAGCCTGCTGTTCGTGCCGGGCGACCGGCCCGACCGCTTCCACAAGGCGGCTGCCTCCGGGGCCGACTTCGTCATCATCGACCTCGAAGACGCCGTCGCGGCCGAGCACAAGGAGCGCGCCCGCGAGAACGCCGCCGCCTGGCTCGCGCTCGGCAACCGGGCGATCGTACGGATCAACGCACCCGGCACCCCCTGGTCGGAGGCGGACCTCGGCACTGCGGCCGAACACGGCTGCCCAGTCATGGTGCCGAAGGCCGAAAGCTCCGCCGTGATCGGGGAACTGGCCGCCCGTACGGCCGGCCGCTGCGCTCTCGTGGCACTCGTCGAGACGGCTCTCGGTGTCGAGCGCGCCCACGAGGTGTGCGCCGCACCCGGCGTCGTACGGGCCGCTTTCGGCAACGTGGATCTGGCAGCGCAGCTCGGTGTCGCCCATGACAGCCGCACGGCCCTGGCCTACGCCCGCTCCCGGCTCGTCGTCGCCTCGGCCGCCGCGGGCATCGCCCCGCCCGTCGACGGTGTCACCACCGCCATCCGGGACCTCGACGTACTGCGCACCGACATCGTGGACGCCCGGCACCTGGGCTTCACGGGCAAGCTCTGCGTCCATCCCTACCAACTCCCCCTCACCGCCGACGGGTTCGCGCCCTCGGCGCGGGAACTGGAGTGGGCGCGTACCGTCCTCGGCGCCGGGGAGTCCGTCACCACGGTCGACGGGCAGATGGTCGACAAGCCGGTGCTGGAACGTGCCCGTCGCATCCTGGCGGCGGCCCGGGAACCGCACACCGCACCTTGAGACCGCCGGCGGGTGCCGGCCGGTCCCGGGAGTCCCCGGGCCGCGCCGCCCCTTCCCTCAGCCTTCGTTCTCCCAGCTTTCGTTCCCTCAGCCTTCGGCGCAGGCCGAGGCGAGGTCACCGCTGGCGCCGTTGCCGGACTTCCCCGACGGCGGCAGCAGCTTCGGGTGGTCGTCCCCCGCCTTGTAGTCGTACTGCCAGAAGCAGTTGACCTCGGCGGAGGGCTTTCCGGCGGTGTAGGTGACCGGTTCGGGCAGCAGACCGTCGAGGGTCTCGTCCTTGATATCGCGGTAGGCCTTGAAGACACTGTCGCGGGTGACGGTGTCGGTGTCAGGTCCGACCGCCTTGAGGAAGAGTTCCAGGGACGCCCAGACCGTGGTGGCGCTGGAGCTGGAGATGTCGGTCTTGGGCTCGTACTTCTTCATCGCGTCACGGAACTCGGCCACCGGCGGGCTGTCGGCCCACCACGGGAAGCCGTTGAGCGTGCCCACCATGTGCATGCCCTGGATGGCGCTGTACTTGGTCGGGTTGAAGCTGGTCGAGGAGGTGGCGAACACCCCCTTGTAACCCTGCTGGACGCAGTCGCCCATGACCCGTACGGCGGTGTCGACCGAGACGAGCAGGGGGACGTAGTCGGCCTTCTTGTTCTTGAAGTTGAGGCACTCGGCGGTGTAGCTCGCGGCGTTCGAGGCGACGGTGGTGTATCCGCCGTACCCGACTCCGACGGCCGCGGTGGCCGGCTTGTAGACCTTGGTGTCGTCGGCGCAGGTGGCGGATTCCGCGCACACGGCCGACACGAGCTGCTTGGCGCCGAACGCTCCGGCCGCCGTGACCAGGGACTTGATGACCGTGGCGGAGTTCGGGGACTGGGTGAAGAAGTTCGGCAGGCCGTTCCACACGGCCGCGTTGTAGCCACCGGAGCCGATCACCGGGATGTCGGCGGACTCCAGGTACTTGCCGACCGAGCCCTCGGCGACGGCGTCGACCAGCAGCGTGGCCACCACTTTCTTGTCCTGGGCCAGGGACTTGGCGACGGACTGGGCCGCGCTCGCGTTGTTCTTGGTGTCGGCGATGACGATCTCCACCGGCCGCCCGCCCAGGCCGCCGTCGCTGTTGACCTTCTTCTCCCAGGCCCGCGCCGCCGCGGTGGCGGCGGTCGTGCTGGACGAGAGGGGTCCGGTCTCGGAGATGGCGAATCCGATCTTCACCGGTTCGCCCTTCAGCTTGTCCGCCGGATCCGAAGCACTGTCGCCGCCGCTCCCGCACGCGGTGAGTGCGAGACAGCAACTCGCCGCGAGAGCGGTGATGTTCCGCGCTCCGCGGGATGCTCTCCTGTGATGGTTCATGGGGCTCTCCATACATGGTGGTCGAGCGGCCCGAGAGGGCCCGGAGGGCGTGGGGGATGAGGGGTGTGGCAGGCATGGGGGGTGTAGGGGCCTGAGCGTCACTGCCGGCGCGCGGAGGGCGCCCGGTTTCCCGAGGCCGGGAACATGACCGGGGGCCGACGCGGCACACACTAGGTTCTAATACTGCTGCAAGTCTAGTATCGGGACGATAACAACACTTGGAGCATAATTAGGGGTACGGAACGGCTCCGGGACGGTGCCAGGCGTCCCTCGCACGCCGGACGGTCTCGACCAGTGCGAGGGGCCGGTCGAGCATGATGTGGTGCCCCGCGCCCGCGATGTCGGTGGTGACCGCGAGGGGTCCCAGCCGCCGCCTCAGCAGGTCCGCCATCTCCGCGCTCAGCAGCCCGTGTTCGGCCCGGACCAGCACGACGGGACGGGTCGCCGTGGACCAGGTGTCGAGTTCGACCTCGGGCCGGCGGTGCGTACGGGGGTCGAACTTCCAGCTCCAGCCGTCGTCGAAACGCCGTACCGACGTGTGCGCCACATGTGCCGCGACATACGGCAGGACGGCCTGGGCGGGTGAGGGCCGCCACCGTGCGGCGGCCTCCCCGTGATCCGCGTACCGGCGGAGTACCGCTGCCGCCCGCCGGGCACGGCGGACCAGGTCCTCCGGACGGACGCGCCGCACCGGCGGGTCCACCGCGACGACCCCGGCCACGGCCGGCGCGGACAGCTCGGCCGTGCGCAGGGTCACGAAACCGCCGAGGCTGTGTCCGACCAGCACCGCGGGTCCGACGATGCCCGACTCCCCCGCCACACAGGCGACTTCGGCCGCCCAGCAATCGAGGGAGTAGGCCGGCCTGCGGTCGCTGTCGCCGTGCCCGGACAGGTCGAGGGCGACCACGCGGTGGGTGTCGGCCAGCAACGGTCCGAGGTGGTCCCACCAGCCGGCGTGGGCACCCGCGCCATGTACGAGAACCACTCCGGGGCGGCCCGTCGGACCCCAGGCGCGATAGGTGATCCGGGCACCGTCGACGACGGTCGCCCCGTGGCGGGGCACGGCGGCCAGCGCGCCCCGGAACCAGGCCGGCGGTCGCTGCCGCTCGTCGGGCGACGATCCCGTACTCACAGGGCCGACCGTACCTTCCGGTGGGCGCGCTGCCGCGCGGTTCGGTTCAGGCGGCGCCCTCGCCGATGTACTGCTCGAACATGTTCCCGTCGAGGAGGGTCGCCGCGTCGCCGGAGTACGCGATCCGGCCGCGCCGCAGGACGTAGGCAGTGTCCGCGACCTTGAGAGACCGCAGCGCGTACTGGTCCACGAGCAGCAGCGCGATGCCCTCGGACTTGAGGGTCTCCAGGAACTCGAAGACGAGGTCGACGACGATGGGCGCCAGTCCGAGCGAGGGTTCGTCGACCAGGACGAGATGGGGGCTGCGCAGATGGGCGGCGGAGAGGGCCAGCATCTGCTGCTCTCCGCCGCTGAGCGTGCCCGCCTTCTGGCCGAGCCGGTTGCCGAGGACCGGGAAGGCCGCGGCGGCCTTCTCGATGCCTTCCTCCACCGCGCCGCGCGCCGCCATCATGGCGAGGTTCTCGCGCACGGTGAGGTTGCGGTAGATGCCCCGGCCCTCGGGGATGTGGCACAGGCCGAGCCCGGCGCGGCGGTGCGGGGCGGTGCGGGTGACATCCGCGCCGTCGACGAGGACCTGCCCGGCGGCCGGTGCGAGCAGGCCCGAGGCGACGCGCAGGGAGGTGGTCTTGCCCGCGCCGTTCGGGCCGATCAGCGCGGTGACCCGGCCGGGCCGCACGGTGAGCGACACGTCCCGCAGGACGGTGGTCTCGCCGTATCGGGCACTGACGTCGCGCAGTTCGAGCGCGGGCGCCGTGGTGTGCGGCCCGGTGTCGGCCTGGAGGTCGGTGGCGGTCATCGGGCCTGGCCTTCCGTGACGGTGGAGGGAGTGGGCGCCATCGCGGTCTCCGCCTCGGTGTCGTCGAAGGTGCCGAGGTAGGCGGCCTGGACGACGGGGCTGCTGCGGACCTCGTCGGGGGTGCCCTGGAACAGCATCCGGCCGAAGTCGAGGACGTGGATGCGCTCGCAGATCCGCAGCACCAGGGCCATGTCGTGTTCGACGAGCAGGATGCCGCAGCCGCGCCGGCGTACGACGTCGAGGAGGATCTCACCGAAGCGTTCGGTCTCGGCGGTGTCGAGGCCCGAGGAGGGCTCGTCGAGGAGCAGCAGGTCGAAGGGGCCGCCCAGGCAGCGGGCGAGTTCGACCAGGCGCCGCTGGCCGGTCGAGAGGGAGCCCGCGGGCCGGTCGCGGAGATCGGCGATGCCGCACAGTTCCATCGCGTACTCGGCTGCCTCCCGGGTGAGCCGGGCCTCGGCGCGGGTGGCGAAGAGCTGACCTCGTACGTTCGTGCCCGCGAGGGACGACTCGATGCCGAGGGCGACGTTCTGGGCGACCGTCAGGGAGTCGCACAGTTCCATGAGCTGGAAGGTGCGTCCCAGGCCCATGCGTCCGCGCGCTGCCGCGCCCTTGTCGGTGACGTCCGTGTCGTGGAGCCGGACGCTGCCCGAGGTCGGGGTCAGCAGGCCGCTCGCGGCGTTGAACGTGGTGGTCTTGCCCGCGCCGTTGGGTCCGATGAGTCCGGTGATGGAGCCGACGGGCGCGGTGAAGCCGATGTTCTCCACGGCGACCCGGCCGCCGTAGCGGATGGTGAGGTCCTTGATCTCCAGGCCCGTCGCCTGCTCGCGGAGGGTCCAGGGGTCCTGGGCGGAGGTGGGTTCCGGCTTCTTGGCCGGCCCGCCCCAGCGGGTCTCGACGAAGGTGCGGAGGGCGGCCGGTGCGGGCGGCGTGCCGCCGCGCATGGCGGTGACGACGGCGGCGACACCGAAGAGGACGTTGAGCCAGCTCGCCGCGTGTTCGCTGTGCCAGTAGGCGGGCAGCACCGAGCCGACGAGGGCGACGACCGCGTACCAGGGTTCACGGAACGGCATGAGGGCGAGCATCGCGACCAGGACGAGCGAGGAGTAGGCGGTGTAGTTCTGGTCGCCGAGGACGGCGTAGTTCACCGATGCCCCGTACAGGATGCCCGCGACGCCCGCGAAGAAGCCGGCGATGCAGAACACCAGCAGCCGGGTGAGGTTGACGTCGAGGCCGAGCGTCCTGACCGCGAGCGGGGATTCGGCGAGGCCCTTGAGGACGCGTCCGAGTCGGCCGCGGTGGATGACGACCATCACGACGGCGGTCACGACGAAGAAGGCGAGTACGACGTAGTAGTAGGCGCGGTCGCTCTCGAATCCGCCGGGGCGGGGCATGGCGCGGCCGATGCCGGTCTGGGTGAAGAAGAACGAGCGTGAGTAGAGGAGTTGTTCCACGGTGAGGCCGAAGCCCAGGGTGGCGAGCGCCAGGAACAGGCCGGACAGCCGGATCGCGGGCAGTGCCAGCAGTGCGGCGACCGGCACCACGACGAGCGCGCCGAGCAGCAGGGCGAGCAGCCAGGGAAGGTCGAAGTTCGCGACGAACTGGGCGAACGCCACGGCTCCGATGGCGGCGAAGGCCGCCTGGCAGAGCGAGACCAGACCCGCGGTACGCACCAGGAGCCCGAGCGACAGCAGCATGATCGCCTGGGTGAGGCCGACGGTGTAGTAGGACAGGTCGGTGCCGACGGCGAACGGCACCACGGCGAGCAGCGCGGTGACCACCACGCCGGCCACGAGCCGGGTGCGGGCGGGGCCGTGCCAGGGAGTCGTGGGCGGCCGTTCGGCCCGTGCGGGGGCGTCGAGCTTGCGCCGGGGTACGACGAGCAGGGCGACCAGCAGCAGGAAGAACGGGAGGCTGGAGGAGAGCCCCGACAGGGAGCTGTTCTCCAGGGTGTACTTGGTGGAGACGCTGGCGGCCACGCCGACGACGAGGGCGCCGACGTAGGTGAGCGGGATGCTGGAGAAGGCGCCGACGGCGGCGGCACCGAACGCCTGCACCACCAGGAACGTCAGCGCGACCGACTCCAGTCCGGCGATCGGGGCGATGAGTACGCCGGAGAGCGCGGCGAACATGGAGCCGACGCCCCACGCGAGTCGCTGTACGCGCTGCGGGTCGGTGCCGTGCAGGCCGACCAGTTCGGGGTCGTTGACGACCGCGCGCATGGCGAGACCCGAGCGGGAGGTCCGGAAGAAGACATACAGTCCGCCCACCACCAGCAGCGACACGGCGGTGACCGTGACCTGGGCATAGGTGATGTTGACCCCGCCCACCTCGAAGAACTCGGAGCCCTTCGGCAGGTACTGGGGCAGCCGCAGCGTGTTGAAGCCGTACGCCACGGTCGCGAGGCCCTGCACGATCAGGATCAGCCCGATGGTCGCGACGATCTTCATCGAGGCGCGCTGGTCGGCCAGGGCGCGGCTCATCGCCGCGAGGAGCAGCCCGAACACCGGTCCGAGGACGCCCACCGCCAGGACGAGTGCGGCCCACCAGGGCCACTCCTGGTCGACGCGGAGGTAGTAGAAGACGTACGCGGCAGCGGCGGCCACGGCGCCGTGGCCGATGTTGAAGATGCCGGAGGTCTTGTAGGTGAGGACGAGGCCGGTGCCGGCGAGGCCGAGGATGGCGCCGGTGGCGATACCGGCCACGATGAAGGGGAGCAGGTCGTTCAGCATGACTGCGGTCTCCCGTCGGAACGGGGCGGGTCGGAACGGGGCGGGATCGAGGGTGACTCCCCCACCGGACACACCGCTCGGACTGCGCGCGACGGAGTCGGCATCGGTTCTCCTTGCTGGGTGGCGGCCGGGCAGGGCGAGAACGCGCCGACGGCCGATGCGCAGCCACGCTAAACGGCCGAACAATTACTTGTCCAGGCTTAGAACACCACTTACTCCATCACTTACTATTCGTTCCCACGGTTCGCGGAGTGCGAGTGGAGCACGACAGGAGGTCTCGCGCCAGAGCCTCAGCAGCCCGCGGCCTGCGCATCGGCGAGACGGGGCCCCGCGGCCCAACGGTCGTCGCGGGCGCCCACCACATGCATGGTGCCGCTGACGTAACTGCCGTCGTCGGAGACGAGGTACATCATGGCGTTCGTGATGTCGTCCGGGTCGGGGGTCTCGACCGGCATGCGCGTGAGTGCCGGGCTCACCGGCCCGCCGAGGACCCCGCCGTCGTCGGCGGTCTCGTGGTGCACGGCGTTCACCCGCACCCCGTACGGATCCAGTTCCTCCGCCAGCACCTGGATCAGGGGGATGAGCCAGGCCTGCGCGGTACCGCCGCGCGAGACGCGCGCGTCCGAGTGCGCGGTCGCGAGCAGAGTCGTGAGCGGGGTCGTGATGACGACCGAGCCACCCCTGCCTCCGCTCATCAGATGGGGAACCGACGCCTTGATGATCCTCCAGACGCCGATGAGCCTGACGTCGATCGCGTCCTGCCAGATCTGCTCGGCCTCTTCGAGCGCGGTAAGGGGTCCGGAGGTCTCGGCGTCCGCCAGCACGATGTCCAGCCGGCCCAGCCCGGCCACCCCCTTGTCGACGGCGGCTGTCAGCGCGGCCGCATCGCGCACATCGGCGCGTACGGCGACGATCCGTCTCCCCGCGCGCTCGACGAGGCGGGCAGTTTCAGCCAGGCCATCGACGGCCGAAGGTTCCGGACCGGTGCCGTCCCGCACCCCCGCGTCCACGGCGATGATGTCGGCCCCTTCTTCGGCGAGCCGGGCGGCATGACGGCGTCCCTGCTCTCGCCCCGCCCCGGTGATGAACGCGACCTTCCCTGCGAGTCGTCCCACGGGACCACCCTCCTGACATCGCCGATGACGCCGGATTCCGCTGATCAGAAAGGTTATGGCGCAGTGGGACAAAAGTAAACCGCGAGGCGTGCGACGATGGGCGGCATGACGGAGCCATTGGCGCGGACAGCGGTGAACCTCGGCGGCCGGCCCGCCTCGACCAGCGCGCACCGGCTCGCCGAGATCGCCCAGGAGCTCTTCATCCGCCAGGGGTTCTCCGAGACCTCGGTCGACGACATCGCGGCCATGGCCGGAATCAGCCGCCGCACGTTCTTCCGGTACTTCTCGACGAAGGCCGACGTCCTGTGGGTCGAGACCCAGAAGGAACTGAACCGGGTGCGGGAGGGGCTGGACGCGGCACCGGCGCAGGAGAGCTGCCGTGACGCCCTGTGCCGGGTGATCCCGGCCGCGTACCGTCCGTCGCAGTCGCAGCGGACCTGGGCACTCCAGCGTGCCGAGCTGGTCCTGCACGAGCCCGCCGTCCAGGGGTCACTGGCCCGGCACCAGGCCGACTGGCGTGCCATGGTCACGGCCTTCGTGGCGCGCAGGGTGGGCGCCGAGGCCACGGACATGCTGCCGATGGCCGTCGGCTCGGCCGCGCTGAGCGGGAACCTGATCGCCCACGAGTACTGGACGGCCCATCCGACCGAGGATCTGCCCACGGTGATGACGCGGATGCTCCAACTCATGCTGCCCCGGTTCGACAACATGTAGAACACCATTGTGAGCTCGGATGCGCGCTCGGAGCCCTCGTACGGCGGAAACCTGTTTATATTGTGTTTGGAACATTATTGACAGAGCCGCGAGAGAGGGTCCCGGCGTCATGACCTTCGTAATCAACCAGGGATGCTGCAAGGACAGCTCATGCATCCCGGTCTGCCCGGTCCAGTGCATCCGGCCCCGCCCGGGCGACCCCGACTTCACGACGGCGGAGCAGCTCTACATCGATCCGGCGACCTGCATCGACTGCGGCGCCTGCATGGACGAGTGCCCGGTGAACGCGATCGACTCCGAGTTCGACCTGTCCGAGCAGTCGGCCGACTATCTGGACATCAACGCGGAGTACTTCGAGGCGAATCCGATCGCCGAGTCGCTCCCGCCCGACCTGGTCTACCGCAAACTGCCCGCGGGGCGTACCGAGTTGTCGGTCGCGATCGTCGGTTCGGGCCCGGCCGCCTGTTACGCGGCCGGTGAGCTGAGCGACATCAAGGGCGTGACGGTCAGCATGTTCGAACGTCTGCCGACCCCGTTCGGTCTCGTACGGGCCGGTGTGGCTCCGGACCATCCCAGGACCAAGCAGATCGCGAACCGGTTCGGTTCGGTGCTGGCCCGGCCGGGTGTGCACTGCTTCTTCAACACCGAGGTGGGCCGCGACATCACGATCGACGAGTTGCTGGAGCATCACCACGCGGTGCTGTGGGCGGGCGGCGCCGATGACGACCGCCGGCTGGGCATTCCCGGTGAGGAACTGCCCGGCTGCTTCTCCGCGCGGGAGTTCGTCGCCTGGTACAACGGCCACCCCGATTTCACCGGCCACCGGTTCGACCTGACCGGGCGGCGTGCGGTGGTGCTGGGCAACGGCAATGTCGCGCTCGACGCCGCCCGGGTGCTCGCCCGGCCGGTCGGCGCGCTGGAGCCGACCGACATCGCCCCGCACGCCGTCGAACTGCTCGGCGCCAGCCGTGTCGAGGACGTCGTCGTCGCCGCACGGCGCGGCCCCGAGCACGCCGCCTACACCACAGGTGAGTTGCTGGCGCTCGACAGCACGGAAGGGGTCGCGCTGCGCGCGGTCGCCGGGGAGGCCGACAGCCTCGCCGGGCGGACCGACCGCCAGGCCGCGGTCGTCCGGGCCGCCGCCGGCCGCGAACCCGGAGCAGAGGACGACGGCGAACGCACGATCACCTTGCGGTACGGGCTCACGCCGGTGTCGGTGAACGGTGACGGCGCGGTCGAGTCGGTGACGTTCCGCCGCGCCGACGGAAGCACGGAGACGATCGAGACGTCGTTCGTGCTGCGCGCCGTGGGATACCGCGGACGCTCCGTGGCCGGGCTGCCGTTCGACGACGTGACCGGTACGCTGCCGCATCGCAACGGCGCCGTGTACGACCCCGAAAGCGGTATGCCGGTGGTCGGCGTCTACTGCGCGGGCTGGATCAAGCGCGGGGCCAACGGCATGATCGGGAGCAACCGGACGGACTCCGCGGAGTCCGTGGAGGCTCTTCTGAACGACCTGGCCGGTGGCCGGCTGACCGATCCGGTCCATGACGTCGAGCACCTCGCGGAGCTGGTGGCCGAACGGAATCCGGACCTGGTCGACAAACACGCCTGGACACGCATCGACCAGGCGGAGCGACGCCTCGGCCGGGAGGCCGGACGCGCCCGCGTCAAGCTGGTCAGCGTGGCAGAACTCCTCGCCGCCTCGCGGGTGACGTCATGACGGCGCGCGTGATCGCGGTCGTCGGCGCCGGCCTCGCCGGGCTGCGTACGGCCGAGTCGGTGCGCCGGGCCGGCTGGACCGAGCGGGTCGTCGTGGTCGGCGACGAGCCGCACATGCCCTACAACCGTCCGCCGCTGTCGAAGAAGATCCTCCTCGACGGGGCCGGCTCGCACGAGCAGGTCGCTCTGCGGCTGCGGCCGTCGGAGCACGAGACCGAATGGCGGCTGGGAAGCCGCGTCGTGCGCAGTGACCTCGATGCCCGGACCCTGCGGCTGGCGGACGGGTCGTCACTGGTATACGACGGTCTGGTGGCCGCGTCCGGGGTCACCTCGAGGAGGCTGCCCGAGTCCGTCGGCGGTGTGCGGCGCGTGCTGCGCACGGTGGACGACGCGGTCGCCCTCACGACGGCTCTGACAGCGGGTGCGCGAGTGGTCGTGATCGGAGCCGGGTTCATCGGCTGCGAGGTCGCGTCGGCCGCCGTCGCGCGCGGCTGCGAGGTGTCGGTCGTCGCGCTCGACGCGGCTCCGATGACCGTGCCGCTGGGACCGATGGTCGGCGCCGAGCTGGGCCGCAGGCACGCCGGGGCGGGCGTGCGGTTTCATCTGGGGCAGGGAGTCACCAGCGTGGGTGAGGACCTTGTCGTCCTCACCGACGGAACGCGGCTCAGGGCCGACCTGGTCGTGGAGGCCATCGGCTCCCGGCCGAACACGGAGTGGCTGGCGGGCAACGACCTCGATCTCGCGGACGGGGTCGCCTGCGACGCCCGGCTGCGCATGGGAGGCACGCCCGCCGCGGTGGCCGTCGGTGACGTCGCCCGGTTCCCGAACGCCCACTTCGACGACGTACCCCGACGTGTCGAGCACTGGCAGATCGCGGCGGACACGGCCCTGCACGCGGCCAGGACACTGGTCGCCGACCTCGACGCGGGCGAGCAGCCCGCCGCGTTCGGCACGGTGCCCGCGTTCTGGTCGGACCAGGGCGTCGTCAGTATCCGGTCCTTCGGAATGCCGGGGCTGGCCGACGCGAGTGCCGTGCTGGAGGGCGATCTGACGGGAGAGGCCGCGATCGGGTACACCCGTGACGGCGCTCTCGTCGGAGTGGTGCTGCTCGGGCTCGCCAAGCAGACCGGGGCCTACCTCCGCCGTCTCACCGCAGAGCTGGAGACGGCGGGGGCGGGCTCCCCCGTCTGACGTGCCGGTCAGTCCTCCAGCAGGACCACTCCGCGCAGGTTCTTGCCTGAATGCAGGTCGGCGTACCCCTGGTTGATGTCGTCCAGGGTGTACGTCGACGTGATCAGCTCGTCCAGCTTCAGATGCTTGTTGCGGTAGAGGTCGACCAGCAGCGGAACGTCCCGGTACACGTTCACCCCGCCGTAGACGTTTCCGCGCAGGGTCTTCTGCGTGAGCGTGAACTGGAACAGGGACAGCTCCAGCGAGGTCGAGGCCGCCGGCGTCACCGAGGTGATCACCACGATGCCGCCGGGGCCCACCAGGTCGACGGTCTCGGCGAGCAGTCCGCCGCTGCTCACACCGACCGACAGGATCGCCACGTCGGCGAGGCGACCGGGGGTCAGCTCCGTGAGCAGTTCGACGGCCTCGGCGATGGAGGCGACGGCATGGGTGGCTCCGAAGGTCTTCGCCTGCTCGCGCTTGAACTCGACCGGGTCCACGACGACGATCAGGTTCGCGCCCGCGTTCTTGGCGCCCTGGACCGAGTTGACGCCGACGCCGCCGCTGCCGACGACCACCACGTTGTCCCCGGGACCGACCTCGCCGAGGTAGACCGCCGCGCCCCATCCTGTGGTGACGGCGCAGCCCAGCAGCGACGCCGCGGCGAAGGGGACGTCCTTGTCTATCTTGATGGCGCAGCGTTCCGAGACGACGGTGCGGTCCGCGAAGGTGCCGAGGTCACCGGTCGCCGCGACCGACTGTCCGCGCGCCGAGAACGGCGTCTGCTGCCCGTAGCCCTGCTGGGCCGCGTTGAGGCACAGGTTGGAGCGGCCCTGCCCGCAGTTGCGGCAGTGCCCGCACGGCGGGTTGAAGATCAGCACGACGTGATCGCCGGGCGCGACCCTGGTCACGCCGGGGCCGACGGCCTCGACGATCCCTGCCCCCTCGTGGCCGCCCACGAGGGGCAGCGGCACCGGCATGTCGCCGGTCACCGCGTGGTCGTCGGAATGGCAGAGCCCGGTGGCCTTCACCTTCACCAGGATCTGGCCCGGGCCCGGGTCCGCGAGCTCGACCGGCTCGACGGTCCAATCGCCTCGGGTCTCCCACAGGATGGCGGCTCGGTTGCTCATGGTGTGCCTCTCGTGAGTGAGGTGCGGTCGGCCATTGCCCCCGCTACTCATGCTGTCTATTATGCTGGAAGTCGAATGTAAACATAAGTAGCAACATGAGAGCGCGACGACCGGCCCACTCCGGAACGCATGTGGTGTGTGAAGCACGGGGCGTGTGTCCCCGCCCGAGCAGCGCTGAAGAAAGGGGTAGCCCATGACGTCCATGGCCGAGCGTGCCGAGGAAGCCGGCCTCCCGGTCCACCGTCTGGACCTGGAGAACGACGAGCGGCTCGCCGAGGATCCGTTCGCGGTGTGGGACGAGGCCACCGACACGGCGCCGCTGTTCTACAGCCCGGCGGGCCGCGGCTTCTTCGTCGCCGCCGACTACGACACGGTCAAGACCGTGCTGCAGAACCCCCGGATGTGGTCCAACCTGCCGAGCCCGATCACGTACACCAAGGAAGAGGTCGTGATCGACGTTCCGCCGATCACGATGGATCCGCCGCAGCACACCACCTACCGGCGGGCCCTGATTCCGCTGTTCAGCCCGAACGTGGTGGACACGCTGGAGCCGCGGGTGCGGGAGCTGAGCCATGAGCTGTGCGACAGCATCGAGGCCGCGGGTTCCTGCGACTTCGCGAAGGACTTCGCGAGCAAGCTGCCGGCGAGGTTCTTCCTGGAATGGCTCGGGGTGACCGAGGGCGACGCGGACCGGATGTTCAAGCTGGCCCAGGCCGCGGCCTTCGACTTCCCGACGCAGGAGGAGCGCAACGCGATCGAGGAGGAGATCAACGCGATCGTCGGTGACGTCATGAAGGCGCGCAGGCGCGAGCCGCGGGACGACCTGGCCACCGCGTTCACCCAGATCCGTATCGACGGCGAGCCGGTCGAGGAGAAGCTTCTGGTCGGTATGGCGACCCTGGCGTTCATCGCCGGCCAGGAGACCACGTCGACCCAACTGTCCTACATCGCCTGGCACTTGGCGCGGCACCCCACCGACCGGCAGCTGCTGGTGGACGACCCCGATGTCATCCCGGACGCCATCGAGGAGCTGATGCGCGTGTACAACACCGGTGGCCCCGCCGGCCGGGTCGCGGCGCAGGACGGCGAACTCGCGGGCTGCCCGGTCAAGAAGGGCGACCGGATCTTCATCGCCCGTTCCGGCGCGGACCGCGAGCTGGACCGCGAGGTGCAACTGCTGCGCACGCCCAACCGGCACAGCGCGTTCGGGCTGGGCGTGCACCGCTGCCTCGGCTCCCATGTGGCCCGTATGGAGATGCGCGTCGGGCTCGAGGTGTGGCACGAGCGCTTCCCGCGGTACGAGCTGCCGCCCGGCTTCGTCGCCCGGCACCGCTACGGCAGCTTCATGCAGCAGCTGACCAGGCTGCCGCTCGACCTGAACCCCGCCTGACGGGCGCACGGCCCACCCGGCGAAACCACCACGACGCGAGGAGCACGCAACCATGACCTCTCTTTCCGGGAAGGAAGCCACCGGTCTGAGGTTCCGGATCGACACCGACCTCTGCGCGGGACACGGCCGGTGCTACGCACTGGGCCCGGAGTACTTCGAGTCCGACGACATCGGTTACGCCAAGGTGCTCGACCGGGTCGAACCGGCGGACCGGCGCGACAGCATGGAGGACATCGCGATGGCGTGTCCGGAGGGCGCCATCCTGATCGAGGAGACCTCGGGGAGCTGAGGGCCGTGTGCAGGCCCCTGCCCGACGGACGGGGGCGGGGCCCGCCGGGGAGGGACACCCCCGGCGGGCCCCGCCCCGTTCGCGTCCGTTCAGATCACGCCTTGCCAGGCCTCCAGCCGGAACGCGCCGGGATTCTCCACCGTCGCGCCGCGCGGCCCGAGCCTGCGCACCTTGCGCTTCTCCCCGTAGACCTCCCAGCCGGGATCACCGGTGGCCACGAAGTCGACCCACGCCCCATGCGTACGGGTGGCGAGCTCGCGGGGCGCGTCGGGGCCGCGCAGCGCGATGCCCCACGGATCGTCCAGCGTGTCGAACACGAAGGGGATCTCCAGCGTGTGGCACGCCCCCAGCCGCCCGCCGTACGTGTCCGGCCGCCACGCGAACTCGTACACATGGCTCTGCGCGCCCGCAGCGCGCCGCGCCTCCACGTACCGCACGGCGGGCACGCGGCAGAACCAGTCCGACTGGATGGCGACGTACAGCTCCGCCACGGTCGCGCCGGGCAGGCCGGCGCGGTACCGCTCGATCATCGCCGCGGAGTCGACGCCCAGGCGCGCGACCATCGCCGCGAGCGTCCGCTCGTCCAGGGTGTCCGCCAGCCCGGTCGGCGCGCAGAACAGTCCGTACTCGTCGGTGTTCGTGCCGATCAGCAGCTCGACGGCGTTCGTGGCGCCGTCGCGGACCGCGTCGAGTGGGTGCCGGGGCACGATCTCGCCGTCCACGACGGGCTGCATCGCCAGCCGGCGGAACGGTGCGAACCGCGGGTCCTTGCCCGCGCCGATCCGGCCGATCACCTCGTTGGTGGCGGCGTGGAGTCTGTCGGCCGGAACCGCGGAGACGCCCCGCACGCTGTGCGGTACGCCCAGCTCGGCGCAGAGTTCGGAGGTGAAGAGCCGTGCCTCCTCCGGCGTATGGACGTGGTGGCCGTCGCCGCTCTGCGCGATGGCGCGCCGGACCAGGCCTTCGGCCCGCGGCACGGTCAGCAGGGTGAGCAGTGACATCGCGCCCGCGGACTCACCCGCGACGGTGACCCGCGTGGGGTCCCCGCCGAGAGCGGCGATGTTGTCCCGCACCCATTCCAGCGCCGCGATCTGGTCCAGCAGCCCGCGGTTGGGCACGGCGTCCGGCAGATACAGGAAGCCCTCGGCCGCGAGCCGGTAGTTGATCGTCACGGCCACGACGCCGTCGCGCGCGAACGCCGACCCGTCGAAGACCGTGGTCGACCCGGCGCCGGTGACGAAGCCGCCACCGTGGATCCAGACGAACACCGGCAGACTCGCCGAGGTGTCCGGGGTCCAGACATTGAGGTTGAGGCCGTTCACACCCGGCCGCACGGGGTCGGGGAGCAGCGCGTCGATCACGGCCGAGCGCTGCGGCGGAGCCGACACCGTGGGGCCGTACGCGGTCGCGTCCGCGACGCCCTCGTGTGCGACCGGCGGGCACGGCGCGGCGAACCGGTGCTCACCGGTCGGCGGTGCCGCGTAGGGGATCCCTTTGAAGGACAGCACCCCGCGGTCGTGCGTGCCGCGGAAGGTGCCCTGGTCAAGTCTTGCTTCCATGAGCTTTAATTATGCTCCTAATAATTGAAGTGCGCTACTATGGCATTACTATGGGATCACAGAAGGGGCTTCCGCGTCGATGACACTGGACGACAAGCGACGGCTCGAACTGCTGACCGCGCCCGGAGGTGCCTTCCCCCTAACCGAGCGGGCGGTCGGCGGCCGGACGGTCAAGGTCTTCGACCGCGAACCGCGCACCCTGCGGGAGGCGTTCCTGGCGACGAGGCGGCACGGCTCCGCCCTCGCCATCGGATACCGGGACGAGCACTACGACTACGCCGGCCTGTGGGCGCGGACGGTACGCCTGGCCCACGCCCTGCGCGGCGAGTTCGGCATCGCCAAGGGCGACCGGGTCGGCATCGCGATGCGCAACTACCCGGAGTTCGTGTTCGCCTTCGGCGCGACCCAGCTGCTCGGCGCGGTCGCCGTGCCGTTCAACTCCTGGCTCAAGGGACAGGAACTGGCCGACCTCGTCGGCGAGGCCCGGCCCAAGGTGCTCTTCGCCGACCAGGAACGGATCGCACTCGCCCGCGAGTTCGGGATCACCGCGCCGGAACTGATCGGCGTACGCTGCGCCGCGCCGGTGCCCGGAGTCACCGACTGCGCGAGTCTGCTCACGGACCTGTCCGCGGACCTCGACGCATCCGACCTCGACGCACCGGACGCCGAGGTGTTCCCGGACGACGTGGCCACCATCCTCTTCACGTCGGGCACCACGGGCAGGCCGAAAGCAGCGGTCCACACCCATCTCAACCACTCGGCCTCCCTGCTCAACAAGCTGATCCGCGCGGTGCCGGTCACCGAGCCGGAGGGCGGCGGGCCGGAAGGCAGCGGGCCGGTCGAGGTGTCGTCCCCTCCCCGGTCGTGCAAGCTCGTCACGTTCCCGTTCTTCCACATCGCCGGCCTCAACACCCTCTACAACACCCTGTACGCCGGTCAGTCCCTGGTCCTCATGTACAAGTGGGACGCCGCCGAGGCGGTCCGGCTCGTCGAGGCCGAGAAGGTCAACGAGGTCTCCGGACCGCCCTTCGTCGTCCAGACCTTCCTCGCCGCCGCACGTACCACCGACCGGGATCTCTCCTCGCTCCGCTCGCTCGGCATGGGCAGCGCCGCGGCGCCCGCGCACGTGGTCGAGGAGGTACGCGCCGTGCTCGGCGACACGGTCGTCCCCAAGACCGGCTACGGCATGACGGAGACGACCTCCGGCGTCGTCGCGATCTCCGCCGCCGACTTCGCCCGCCGACCCACGAGCGTCGGCAGGCCGCTGCCCACCGCGGAGGTCGCGATCATGGGCCCGGACGGCCGGCTGCTCGGCTCGGACACCGAGGGCGAGGTCGTGGTCCGCGGCCCACAGGTGATCCGGAGCTACGAGGGCGACGGGTCCGGCGGCAGCCCGCTGAGCGACAGCTTCCGCGACGGCTGGTTCCGTACCGGCGACCTCGGCAGGGTCGACGCCGAAGGCTTCGTGTACCTGGTCGGCCGGATCAAGGACATCGTCATCCGCGGCGGGGAGAACATCAACTGCTCCGAGGTCGAGGTCGCGCTCGAAAGCCACCCCGAGGTGCGCGAGGCGGCCGCACTCGGCGCACCGCACCCGTTGCTGGGCGAAGAGCTCGTGGCGATCGTCCACACGCCCGAGAACAGCACGGTGACCCCGGAGGATCTGCGCGCCCACCTCGCCGAGCGCCTCGCGGCGTTCAAGGTGCCCGCCCGCGTCGCGATCGTCCACCGGCCACTCCCCCGCACCGCCAGCGGAAAGATCGTCAAGCGTGAGCTGGCCGGTGCGCTCAACCTCGGCCGGCTGCTCGACCCCACCCCCGCCTCCTGACACCCCTGCACGTACGCATTCGAGATTCTCCGGAGGACAAGCATGGCCGTCCGCACCCCCGACTTCGACGTCATCGTCATCGGCGCCGGGATCTCCGGCATGTACCAGCTCCATCTGCTGCGCGAGGCCGGCCTGAAGGTGCGTGTCCTCGAAGCGGGCGGCGACGTCGGCGGGACCTGGTACTGGAACCGCTATCCGGGCGCGCGCCTGGACTCCGAGAGCTACAGCTACCAGTACGCGTTCACGAAGGACCTGCTCGGCGAGTGGGACTGGTCGGAGCACTTCGCGGCCCAGCCCGAGCTGGAGAAGTACTACCGGACCGTCGCCGACCGTTACGACCTGCGCAAGGACATCCGGTTCGACACGCGCGTCACGGCGATGGACTTCGACGAGGACACCGACGACTGGACGGTCACGACCGAGGCGGGCGAGCGGCTCACCGCGCATGTCGTCATCACCGCGACCGGTGTGCTCTCGGCCCCCATCTACCCCCGTATACCGGGGATCGAGCGCTTCGGCGGCGAGGTCCGCCACACCGCGCAGTGGCCGCGCGAGGACGTCACCTTCGAGGGCAAACGGGTCGCGGTGATCGGGACCGGCTCGACGGGGGTCCAGGTCATCACGGAGATCGCTAAGACGGCCGGCCATCTGACGGTGTTCCAGCGCACGGCGAACTGGGCCGTGCCGCTGAACAACGCGCCGCTCCCGGCCGAGGAGATGGCCGAGATCCGCGCCGGCTACCCCGACATGTTCGACCGGCTGCAGAAGACCTTCAGCGGCTTCCTGCACGACTGGGATCCCCGGCCCACCACCGACTACGACGAGGCCGGCCTGCGCGACCGGTTCGAGGCGGCCTACCGCGGTCATGGCTTCTCCAAGTGGATCGGGCTGCCGGCCGACATCGCCACCGACATCACGGCCAACGAGAAGTGGTCCGGCTTCCTCGCCGACAAGATCCGGGATCGTGTCGACGACCCCCGGACCGCCGAACTGCTGATCCCCGACGACCACTACTTCGGCACCAAGCGCGTGCCGTGCGAGAGCGGCTACTACGAGTCCTACAACCGCGAGAACGTCGATCTGGTCCCGGTCAGGGAGAACCCGATCGAGGAGATCACGGAGACGGGCATCCGCACGTCCCAGGGCGAGATCCCGTTCGACATGATCGTCTTCGCCACCGGCTTCGAGGCCTTCACCGGTGCTCTCAAGCGCATCGACATCACGGGCGTGGGCGGCAGGACACTCAGGAAGGCGTGGGAGGACGGGCCGGTGACCTACCTCGGCGTCCAGGTCTCGGGATTCCCCAACCTGTTCATCATGGGCGGCCCGCACGGCAAGGGCGGTCACGGCAACGGCCCCCGGTGCGCCGAGCGGGTGCTGGAGTGGATGGCCGAGTTCGCCGAGCACATCGTCACCGAGGACATCCGCCGCGTCGAGGCGTCCCCCGAGGCGGAGCGCGAGTGGTCCGAGGAGGTCCAGCGGCGCGCGGCGGGCGGGCTGCTGGCACAGACGAAGTCCATCTACTTCGGGGACAACCTGGAGGACGAGGACGGCGACGGGGGCAAGCCGCGCAAGCGCGTGTACCTCGCGTACATCGGAGCGCTCTCCGAGTACGTCGAGCGGCTGCGGACGCTGGCGAGGACGGGTTACCCGGGGTTCCGTATCTCCAAGTAACAGCGGACGTGTGAAGGGCGGCGGTGGATTCATCCACCGCCGCCCTTCACACGTCACGTGTCACGTCCCACCTGTCAGCGGGTGAACGCCGTCAGTGGGTGAACACGATCCCTTCGTACGCCGCGTCACGGACCCGGTCCAGCTCCGACCGGTACCGCGGCAGCCCACCCGCGTACAGCAGGAACGTCCTCTTGCGGCCCGGCACGTTCGTGCCCCAGGCCCACCCGCTCGCCGACTCCTGCAGGGTGCCCTTGATGGTCGAGTACGCCAGGTCCGACCACGCGTCCTCGGCCTCCGGGGTCGCCTCCGCGCGGGTGATCCCCTGCCGCCGCTGGTGGTCGAGGCAGTCCGTCACCCAGTCCGCCTGGACCTCCGCGTACCGGGGGATGTTGCCCGTGGTGCTCTGCGGGCCGCCCACCATGAACAGGTTGGGGAATCCGGCCGTCTGGATGCCCAGGTACGTCCGGGGCCCGCCCGCCCAGTGCTCGCGCAGCGGGAGGCCGCCGGCGCCGCGGATGTCGATCCGGGCGAAGGAGCCGGTGACGGCCTCGAAGCCGGTGGCGAACACGATCATGTCGACCTCGTAGTGGCCCCGCGAGGTCCTGATCCCGGTCTCGGTGATCCGCTCGACGGGCTCCTCGGCGGTCGCCACGAGCTGGACGTTGTCTTGGTTGAAGGCCTCGTAGTAGTTGATCTCCAGAGGTGGCCGCCGCTGCCCGAACCCGTGGTCCTTGGGGATGAGCCGCTCCGCGGTCTCCGGGTCCTTCACCCGCTGGCGGATCTTGTCGGCCAGGAACTGGTTGAGGAGAGCGTTGGCCTCCGCGTTCCGCGTGATGTCCTGGAAGTTGGCATGCACCATCGACATCCCCGGTGCCTCGTAGAGCTCCTCGAACACCGCGAGGCGCTCCTCCTGGCTCGCGTCCACCGCGCGCTCGGTGCGGGCCTGGTACTGGGTGCCACCGGGTGACGCGAGGAGCCGCTCGTGCAGTTCGGCCGCGCGCAGCCGCAGTTGTTCCGCCTTCTCGGGTGAGATCTTCGTGTTGTTCAGCGGGGTGCACCAGTTCGGCGTGCGCTGGAACACGGCCATGGACCGCACCGCGGGGGCGACCGTCTGCACGATCTGCACACCGCTGGAACCGGTGCCGACGACAGCGACCCGCTTGTCCGTGAAGTCCACCTCGGAGTGGGGCCACAGCGCCGTGTGGTACATCTCGCCGCGGAAGTCCTCACGGCCGGGGAAGGGCGGGTGGATCGGTGCCGACAGGATGCCGACCGCGGTGACGACATAGGTGGAACGAAGCTCCGTGCCGTCCTCGGTGGTCGTCGTCCAGGTGCCGGTGACGTCGTCGAAGACCATCGACTGCACCCGGGTGTCCAGGCGGATGTCCTCGCGCAGGCCGAGCCGGTCGACGACGAAGTTCAGATAGCGCTCGGTCTCCGGCTGTGCCGCGTACTCCTCGGACCACGTCCATTCGTCGAGCAGGTCCTGCGAGAAGAAGTAGCCGTAGCTGTAGCTCTCCAGGTCGAACCGGCAGCCGGGGTAGGCGTTCCAGTACCAGGTGCCGCCGACTCCCCCGCCCGCCTCCAGGAGCTTCACCCGCAGCCCGAGTTGGCGCAGCCGGTGAAGCTGGTAGATCCCGGAGATCCCGGCGCCGACAATGACGGCGTCGTGGTCGATGCCGGTCTTGGCGTCGTTCTGTGTCATTTCCCTGTCTTTCTGCGTCGCGGGGTCGGGCCGGGTCACGGTCGGGCGTCCGAGGCGGCGCCGCGCACGCGGTCGGCACGGATGAGGTCCGCGGCGATCCAGGCCAGCGCCATCGTGGGCGCGTTGTTGTTGCCCGAGGGCTGTTGGGGGAAGACCGACGCGTCCACCACGCGCAGGCCGGTGGTGCCGCGCAGGCGGAGCCGGTCGTCGACCACGTCGTGCTCGTCGGGGCCCATCGCGCAGGTGCCGAGGGTGTGGTAGCCGGCGTTGCCCTTGTTCAGCGCGTGGTCGAGGATCTGCTCGTCGGTCGTGATGCCGGGACCTGGTTCGAGTTCCGCCACGACGTGGTCGGCGAACGGCGGTGTCGCGAGGATCTCGCGGGCCTTGCGGACGACCTTGAGCAGGAGTCTGCGGTCGTGCTCGGTGCTCAGGAAGTTCGGTACGAGTTTCGGCGTGTCCGTCACCGAGGGGCCGGTGATGTGGATGTGTCCCCGGCTCGTCGGGTGCAGGGGGAAGGTCACGAACCGCGCGCCCGGGTGCTTGTCCACCACCAGGCGGCCGGTCATCGGGTTGGCCGTGGACGTGGAGATCGGGGTGAAGAAGCTCTGGGTGTCCGGGCGCCAGGACGCCGGGTCGGAGGCGTAGATCCCGGAGACGGCGAAACCGCCGTGGGCGATCAGGCCGTCACGGGTGAACAGGTACTTGAACCCGGTCCACATCTGCCGCGCGAAGCTGGAGGCCAGGTGGTTGTAGCCGCGGACCCCGTCCAGCCGCAGCTGGAACAGGACGCCGCGGTGTTCCCTGAGGTTCTCCCCCACTCCCGGACTGGCGACGAGCAGCGGCACGCCCGCCGCCGCCAGGACGTCCGGATCGCCGACTCCCGAACGCTCCAGGAGCAGCGGTGACTCGAAGGCCCCACCGCACAGCAGCACTTCGAGACGGGCACGGAAGGTGACCGCCTCGCCGCCGCGGCGCGCCCGCACCCCGATGGCACGGGTTCCCTCGAACAGGACCCGCTCGACCTCGGTGTGCGGCATCACCGTGAGATTGCGGCGGCGCCGGGCCCGCCGCAGGAACGCCCGTGAGGCGCTCACGCGCAGCCCGTGCCTGGTGTTCGACGCGACGTAGGACACCCGGTTGTTGTCGCTACCGTTCATGTCGTCCTCGAACGCGATGCCGTGCCGGTCCATCGCCTGGATCAGCTGCTCGCACACCGGCTCGGAGGGGCCGGCTATCTCGATCGGCACCGGACCCTTGTCACCGCGGAAGTAGGTGCCCCCCAGCGAGTGCGCTTCCATGCCGCGGTAGGCCTCAAGGAACCGCTGCCAGTTCCATCCCTTGTTGCCGGCCTCCTCCCACTGGTCGTAGTCGGGGGCCCAACCGCGGTTCCACACCATCCCGTTGATCGTCGTCGAGCCGCCGACGACCCGTCCGCGGTGCCAGACCTCGTGGGAACCGTCCGGGTAGGGCTCGGTCACGAAGTCCTTGGCGTACCTGGCGTCGGCGACCGTGTAGTAGAAACCCTTGGGCACCAGGTGGATCGGCGCACGGTCCGGCCCGCCCGCCTCGATCAGCAGCACCGACACGTTCCGGTCGGCGCTGAGTCTCGCGGCGAGTACGGACCCTGCTGCGCCCGATCCGACGATGACGTAGTCGTAGGTACCGCTGCTCACGTCTGCCATGGCATCTCGCTTCTTTCCGCGCCCGACTCCCAATAATCGTGGAGCATAATTAGAAAACTACATGACTCATTCGATCCCTGGCGACAGAGGCGGTAGGCGAGGGACTTCGCGGACACGGCTACGGCGTCGGGGAGTCCACGTTGAAGAGGGCCATGTTGCCGCCGTCGACGGCCAGGGACTCGCCCGTGATCTGGCGCGAGAGCGGTGAGAGGAAGAACAGCAGCGCGGCCGCGACATCGGCCGGGTAGGTCAGCCGCCCGGTGGGCGTCTTCGCGATGTTCGCGTCCAGCAGTTCCCGCGTCCACTTGGGGTTGGCCTGCGCGCGCGGGGTGCGTACCACTCCGGGCGCGACGGCGTTGACGCGGATGCCATGCGGGCCCAGTTCGACGGCGGCGGTGCGCACCAGTGACATCAGTGCGGCCTTCATCGCTCCGTAGGCCGCCAGTTTCGGTGAACTCTGCTTGCCCGCGACCGAGGCCACGAAGGCCACCGAGCCGCCCGTCCCGGTGCGCCGCCAGTACCGCGTGGCGTACTCCAGGGCCAGGTACGCGTGCTTGAGCACCACGTCGAGATGCCACTGCCAGTCGTCGTCGGTCAGTTCGGTGAGCGGCTTGTAGCGTGCCAGGCCGACGATGTCCACGACGCCGTCGAGTCTGCCCAGTTCCCGGCCGACGTGGTCGAACAGCTCGGCCATCGAGTCCCGTTCGGTCAGTTCACCGACCCAGGGCACCCCACCGACTTCCTTGGCCACCTCGTCCGCGCGGTCCTGTTCACGGTCGACGCACACGACTTTCGCGCCGTACGCGGCGAGTGCGTGCGCGGTCTGATGGCCGATCCCCTGACCGGCGCCCAGTACGACATGGACCTGGCCGTCCAGCCGCATCAGGGACGCATAGTCGGGGACGATGTTCGCGTCGGGCTCGACAGGCATGTGACGCCTTCCTATTTGACAGCGATCGGGTTGAGGGGGGAACCGACGGCGCCGGTGATCCGCAGCGGGGGCGCGGACAGGAAGAACTCGTACACGCCGTCGGCCGCGCAGGCCCGCGCGAGCGCGTCGAGATCCCAGATCTCACCGATGAGCACGCCGGCGTTGACGAGCATCACGACATGCATGCCGAAGGGCACCTCGGGCAGTGACTCGCACGGGACGACTTCGAGTCCCCAGGTGTCCGAGGCGACGGCCGCCACCTTGCGCGGCAGCAGGTAGTCGCAGGCGCTCAGTCCGAGGCCGGGCGCCGGTCCGGCCGCGTAGTCGCCCCAGAACTCCTCCCGGCGCCGGCGTGCCATGTGCCCGGTCCGCACCAGGACGATGTCGCCCTCGCCGATCACCACTCCCTGATGGTCGGCGCAGGCGGCGAGGTCGTCGTCCTGGACGGCCTGTTCCGGTTCGAGCCAGTCCACACCGTAGAAGCGTGGGAAGTCGAGGAGGACGCCGCGGCCGGTGGTCGTCTCCCGGACCTCGGTGATGCTGTTGTGTACGGCTCCCGCGCCGGTCACCGACTCGGGACCGTGCCCGTTGTAGGTGACGCCGTCGAAGAAGATGTGGCAGAAGGCGTCCCACTGCGTGGCCGCCTGCAATGGCATGTAGACGCCGTCGTCGGTCGAGCGCATCCCGTGCCGTGCGTTCTCCCAGTCCGCGAGCATGTCACCGCCGTGCCGGAACATGATGTGCTGCGGGTTGACCCGGGGACTGCCCGGACGCCCGGGGTTGGGCCCGGTTCGGTCGAAGGGTGTGGCGAGCGAGAACACCTGCCCGGTACGCACCAGGCCCGCGGCCTCGCGCACCTTGTCCGCGCCGATGTAGTTCGTCGAACCCCGCTCGTCGTCCGGCCCCCACCTGCCCCAGGTGCGGTGACGCTCCGCCATCGCGAGGACATCGGCTCTCGTATACGCGCGGCGGGGTGAGACGGCTCTGCGGGCGGCGATGGCGGTCTCCTCAATACTGTTCACGAGTACCTAATAATGTTCCAACATGTTATCATCAGCTTTGTGACCACGACAGCCCCCTCCGCCGCCCCGAACGCCGCCGAGATCGAGAAGGTGGCCCGCGACGTCGTCACCGCGCATCCGCCGCGCGACGTCCCGCTCACCGAGCTCATGGGTGCCTGGTACGACGCCGGACTCACCTGGGTGCACTTCCCGGAAGGCCTCGGCGGACTTCGGGCGCCGCGCAGTCTGCAGCCCGTGGCCAACCGGGTCATGCGGGAGGCGGGCGGACCCGAGCCACGTACCGTCAACACCATTGGGTACGGCATCGTCGCCGGCACGATCCGCCGCTACGCGAGCCCGGAGCAGGCATCCCGACTGCTGCGGCCACTCGCCACGGGCGAGGAGAAGTGGTGCCAGCTCTTCAGTGAGCCCAGCGCCGGCTCCGACCTCGCGGGGCTCGCCACCCGGGCGGTCCGGGACACCGACAGCGCCTCAGGGCAGGGCGAGGCCGGGGGCGACTGGATCGTCAACGGCCAGAAGGTGTGGACCAGTCTGGCGCACACCTCCCGCTGGGCCGTGCTGCTCGCGCGGACCGACCCGGACGTCCCCAAGCACAAGGGCCTGACCTACTTCATCCTCGACATGACCACCCCCGGCGTCGAGGTCCGCCCCCTGCGGCAGCTCACCGGCCGGGCCCAGTTCAACGAGGTCTTCCTCGACAACGTCCGCATCCCCGACTCCCAGCGCTTCGGCGCGGTCGGCGAGGGCTGGATCGTCGCCAACAGCACCCTGGGCGACGAGCGCACCTCCCTGGGCGACCGGGTGCCGGCGCGCGGCAGCGGCGTGATCGCCGACGCGCTCGAACTGTGGCAGGCCCATCCCGAACGTCACACCCCGGTCCTGCGGGAGCGGCTCACCCGGCTGTGGATCCGCGCCGAGACGCACCGGCTGACCTCCGACCGCACCCGGGTGGCGGCGGCCACGCAGGCCACGGCCGGGCCGGGCAGCGCCGTCACCAAACTGGTCGGCTCCGAACTGACCCAGCACGTCTACGAGTTCTGCATGGAGCTGCTGGGCCCGGCGGGCACGCTGATCGACACCTACTCCCCCGACGCCCCCGACGACGAGTCCGGGTCCACCGCGATCCAGCGGAAGTACCTCCGGTCACGGGCCACCACGCTCGAAGGCGGCACGTCCGAGATCCAGCGCAACGTCATCGGGGAACGTGTGCTCAAGCTCCCGCAGGAACCCCGTGCCGACAAGAAGATCCCGTGGCGCGACGTCCCGCGCTGACACCGACGCCCACCCGCGAGACACCCATTGGTTGCCATGACACAGGAATTCGAGTTCACGGACGAACTGGCCGAGCTGCGCACCATGGTGCGCGACTTCTGCGCCGAGGTCTCCCCGGAACCCACGGTCCGCGAAACGATGATCACGGACACCGGAAGCGACAGCGCGCTCTGGCGCCGCCTCGCGACCGAACTGGGCGTGCTGGGACTGGCCGTACCGGAGGCCCACGGTGGTGAGGGGGCCGGGCTCGTCTACCAGGCCGTCGTCGTCGAGGAACTCGGCGCCGCGCTGGTGTGCGGGCCGGTCCTCGGGACGGTCTGCCTGGCCATGCCCGCCCTGGCCGCGCTGTCCGACGCCGCGGTGCGGGCCGACTACCTTCCCGCCCTGGCCAAGGGCGAGCGCGTCGCGACGCTCGCGGTCCCGACGCACGGCGGCACCTTCTCGCCGGACCGGGTGACGGTCACGGCGACCCCCACAGAAACCGGCTGGACCCTGTCGGGTGCTCTGGCCCAGGTGCCCGACGGGACGACGGCGGACCTCCTGCTCGTCGCGGCCACCACCGGGTCCGGGGTCGCGCTGTTCGCGGTGGAGGGCGACGCGGAAGGCATCACCCGGACCGCGCTGTCCACCCTCGACCTCACCCGGCGTCAGGCCGACATCGTGCTCCACGACGTGGCGGCGCGCCGCGTCGCGGACGAGAGCGAGTGCCCGTCCGTCTGCGAACGGGCGCTGCTCGTGGCGTCCGCCCTGCTGGCGGTCGAGCAGGTCGGCGGCGCTCAGCGGATGCTCGACGCGACCGTCGCCCATGTACGTGACCGCCTGCAGTTCGGCCGGCCCATCGGCTCCTTCCAGGCGGTGAAACACCGGTGCGCCGACATGCTCGTCTCGCTGGAGCAGGCCCGGTCCGTGGCCTATCACGCGGTGTGGGCCCTGGAGGACGGCACGGACGACGCCCGGCTGGCGGTGAGCCTCGCCAGGGCCGTGGCCTCGGAGTCGTACCTGTGGATCAGTACGGGTGCCATCCAGTTGCACGGCGGACTGGGGTTCACCTGGGAGGGCTCTCCCCATCTGTACTTCAAGCGGGCGACCACCGACGCCCTGCTCCTCGGCACGGCCGGGGAACACATCGAGCACGTGGCGGCGCGCACGGTGGATCTCGCCGCGGCCACGGACTGACGGGAGTGCCCCTCATGGTGCAGCAGCAGAAGGAGTCGGTCGCATCCGTGGTCGACGACACTCCGCAGACCACCGCCCTGCCCGCCCACGGCCTACGCTGGGCGATCAAGTCCAGCTTCGTGGCGTACGTCGCCCGGATGCAGGACGGACGGGCCCATCTCGGCAACGGCGTCGCGGTGAACGAGTTCAACGAGATGATCTTTCCGCTGGACGAGGACGCCGCTTCCGGCACCGAGACGTTCGCCTTCGGCGGTGACGTCCGGTTCGTCGGCCACTTCGGAATGCTGTCCGTGCACATCGCCCTGCCGCGCATCGTCGTACGCGCGGGCGGCCGGGGCGAGTTGACCGTCCTGGATCCGGCGTCGAGGGACGGCGGACGACTGAGGCTGGTGACGTTCGACCTCACCGGCCGACGGACGGAGGGCGGGATCGAGCAGTGGCATGCCACCGACGTCCGCCTGGCGCCCGAAGGCGTGGAGCTCTTCGGTGACGTCTACGAGGCGGGCGAGCCGTTCGCCCCACTGACCATCACGGTTCCCCGACCGGAACGACCCGGCACACCCGAACGACCAGAAGGAAGCCATGGCTGAGGACATCGAGGCGCTGCGCGACCACATCGGCATCGAAGCGGCGCTTCGCCACTACGCCTACGGGCTCGACGAACGCCGCTGGGAGGCCTGGGACCTGGCGTTCACCGCCGACGCGGTCATCGACTTCACGCCGATGGGCGGCAAGCGCGAGACCCCCGCCGGGATGCGTGCCCGGCTGAGCAAGCCTGACCCCGCCTGGCTGTTCGCGCAGCATCCGCTGGTGAACACGGTCGTCGAGCTGGACGGGGACCGGGCGACGGCGTACTCGGACTATCAGGTGGAGACCGGGCGCCGCGGCGCCGGGGAGGGCGAGATCGTCCGTGTCTCCGGCGGTGGCTCGTACGTGGACCTCCTGATCCGCACGGAGGACGGCTGGCGGATCACCGAACGCCGGGTCTCGATGAAGTGGCGCGAGACCCGCACCGTACGGGACGAGATCACGCGCTGAGCGACGGTGAACGCCGACGGGTGAGTGCCGGGTGCTTCGGGAAGTCGAAGCACCCGGCACTCACCCGTTCCGCAGCTCGACCGCCGCTCGTCTACCGGTCCCAGCCGATCCAGTCGGCCAGCGCCCCGCCGAGCACCGCCGTTCGCTCACTGTCACTGAGCCGGGGTGTGTGATGCACGAAGGCGTCGACCAACTGCGGGTACGGGACGGGCAGTCGGGAGAGGTCCGAGCCGAAGAAGACCCGGTGCGCGCCGAAGGCGTCGACGAGCCGGTGGACCGTCTCGGTGACGGACGGGAAGGGGTGTTCCTCCCGTACGAAGCACGGCAGCGCGGAGGCCTTCACCGCGATGCCGGGGTACTTCGCGAGGGCGAGCAGCGGCTGGACGGCCTCGACCAGTGGTATCGCGGCGGACTCGACGGCCGCGTGGTCGACGGTGATCCTGAGACCCGGGTACCGCTGGGCGAGCCGTTCGTAGAGCGCGTGGCGGCCGGGGGCGTAGATGTTCAGCGGCACACCGAACCGCTGGGCGGCGGACCAGAATCCGCTGGCCGTGGCCGCCTCGACCATCCCGTCGACATCGCCCCGGTTGAGGGACATGCGGATGCCGTACATGCCGGCGGTCTCGCGCCAGTGCGCCAGTTTCTCGACCTCCGCCGGATCGCCGGTCGCGTACCGGCAGATGGCACCGAACCGCCGCGGGTGCGCCGCGGCGGCGGCGAGGGCGCAGTCGTTGCGCGAGCCCTCCCATGTCGGCCCGAGCAGCAGTGCTCCGGACACCCCGGCCTCGGCCATGAGGGCGCTGACCTCCGGCACGTCCAGCGGGACCGCGCGGTGCGGTTCTATGGCGTCCGGCGGCCACGGCCGCTCTGCGGTCGAGGCCTTCCACACATGGATCTGCGCGTCGATGATCATCGGTGCCGGTTCTCCGTCGCCGCCGGCGACGAGTCCGCCGTGGGGTACGCGTCGAAGTCGCTCATCAGCAGCTCGGCGTACTGCTCCTCGTGTCTGGCCCGTGTGAACGGCCAGATGATCGGGACACCGACTTCCTGGCTGTACCAGTTGTCGCCCTCGGAGTACGTCGTGCCGGGCAGCGCCTCGCGCACCTCGTCGACGAAGGCCTTGGTCGCCGCTTCCGAGGGCGCGTACCCCTGCCCGGTCTGCGCTATGACGTCGAACAGGCGCATCAGGTAACCGACCTCGTGGGCCAGCGTGGTGGGAATGGTCAGCGAGTTGACCGGGGCGAACGGGCCGCACAGCAGGAAGAAGTTGGGAAAGCGCGGTACGCCGATGCCGCGGAACGCGGTGACACCGTCGCGCCACGCCGCGTCCATCGTCAGCCCTTCGGGGCCTGTTACGTGCATCGGCCGCATGTAGGCGTGCGCGTCGAAGCCGGTCGCCCAGACGATGACGTCGTGGCGGTGGAGTGTGCCCTGCTCGTCCACGATCCCGTGCGGCTCCACCCGCTGGATCCCGCCGAACACCGGGTGGACGTTGTCCTGTTGCGCCACGCGGTAGTAGTCGGGCGTCTTCGCGATGCGTTTGACGCCGAGCGGCTCGGTCGGGGTGAACTTGGCGCGCAGCTCCGGATCCGGGATCTCGTCCTGCAGCATCTTCAGGAAGCGCCGCTTCATCTCCTCGCGGTCGGGTCCCGGTACGAGGCGCCAGGTCTCGTTGCCGTCGGTCTTCACCCGCAGCTCGGCCATCTTCCGGTCGTAGCGTCTGGCCAGGGGCGGGATGCGCAGGACGAGCTTCTCGGCGAGCGTGTACCTGGGGTTGTCCTTGACCTGCATCCACTGCGGTGTGCGGATGAAGTGGGTGACGTCGGCGCCCGTCTTGCCGAGCGCGCTGACGATCTGCACGCCGCTGGAGCCCGTGCCCACCACGCCGAACCGGACGCTCTTGTCCTTGAGGTCGAGGGAGTGGTCCCACCGGGAGGAATGGAACTGCTTGCCGAGGAATGTGTCCGCCCCCGGGACCTTCGGTATCGCGGGCGTACGCAGGAATCCGGTGGCGGTGACGACGATGTCGACCGTGCTCGTCGAGCCGTCGGCCAGGGTGAGCGTCCAGGCGCCGTTCTCCCACACCGCAGACGTCACCTCGGTGTCGAACTCGATGTGCGGCAGCAGGTTCTGGGCCTCGGCGAAGTCCGCGAGGTAGCGCCTGACCTCCTCGCCGGGCGCATACCGTTTGGTCCAGTGGTGTCCGCGCGCGAACGGGAACTCGTAGTTGCGCGTCAGTACGTCGACGTGCAGGCCCGGGTACGTGTTGGTGTCCCACGTCCCACCAGCGGCGGAGCGCTTCTCGTAGATCGTGAAGCGCATTCCGGCGTTCTTGAGGTGGTGCCCCATGAAAAGTCCGGACATGCCGGCGCCGACCACGGCAACCTGCAGCGGCTGCTTCATCCAGCTCCCCCATCCTGTTCGCCACATCAAGTTGTCTCTTAATAATGTTCCAACAAGATTAGCATGGGGTCGGATCAGGGATTGAGGTGGACATGTCAAGCATGGTCGGTGACCGGCGCACCGGCACCCCCGGAGCGACCCGGAGCCGCTCGGGGCCGCTCGGATCCCTTCAGCTCTTCGAGGCGGACGCCGGCAGGTCACGCAGGGCGGGGCCGAGCAGCTCGTCCAGTTGGGACCGGGCCGCTTCGAGGCGCCGGGTGTACGCGTCGGGTCGCGGACCGGCCTGCTCCGAACCGACCTGCTCCGAAACGGCCTTCACGTCCTGCACGCCCTGCACGCCCTGCTGCGCTACGGGCGACTTGGCGGCCGACCACAGTTGCCGCAGAATCGCCGCGGCCAGCTGGTCGTAGTCGATCTCGATGTCCGCCGTCGCACGACCGTCGTCCGCGACGGCGACAGGGCCCTGGGGCTGCGCCAGGAAGCTCTCGGTGGTCTCCTCGGACGCGGCGATCCCGTAGGTCCGCTTCCCGCGGATCTCCCGGACGATCTCCCCGTCCCGCTCCATGGCCGCGATCAGCTGGATGAAGGCGACGGCCGAACCCCGGTAGCCGATCGCCTCCTTGAGTACGGCCGATGTGTATCCGGACGGGTCCCGGACAGGCCCTGAGGTCACCAGCAACTGTCGGACCCGGGCTCGGGCGCTTCCGTCGCGTGCCATCAGGCGTGCCTCCACATGGTCGCCAAACCTGCTGAACAAGGGTAACGACAAGCATAAAGCATGCCTCCGACGCATCCGGGCCGCCGACACCCCGCCCAGCTTCCCGCGGATCAGGCCGGATCGCGCCGGATCCGGGCGGATACGCGGATTAAGGCAACGTAACCAAAAGATGTCAATGGCATCCCTTGACGCCCGAGTGTTGTGCTCCTTACTGTCCTGAGAAGTTCGCCGCAGCATCCAAAGGAGGACGGCCGTGGACATCAAGGGCATCTGGGAGCTGGCAGAGCGGGCCGCGGATCTGCTGCCGGGCGCCCCCTCTCCCGATGATGTTCTCGGCTGGCTCAGCTGGCGCGAGCTCGTCTGGGACACCGCGCACCGGATCGGCGAGATCGCCACTCCCGTACTCACCGAACTCGGCCTCACCGGCATGGACGACGCGAACACGACTTCGGTCTCGGCAACACAACTACTGCGCCTCGCGGTCCTGGTCCACACGAACTCGGGCGAGGTGTACGCGTCCGGTCTCCCGACGCCCTGACCCGCGCGCGTCCTCCACCACCCCTGCTCGCACGTCCTCAAGGAGGGCCCATCGTGACCAGCACTACCGTCGACGCCGGCCAGTACCACACGCTGAATCCCGCGACAGGCGAACTGGTGCGCTCGTGGAACGCGCTCGACGACAAGAGCGCCGAGGAGCTGCTGTCGCGCGGCCACGAGGCATACCTGGCCTGGCGGCAGGTGCCGATCGAGGAGCGGGTGCGGCTGTTCCGGCGGGTGGCCGAACTGATCGGCTCGCACGCCGAGGAGCTCAGCCGCCTGACCTCGCTCGAAATGGGCAAGCCCTTCAGCCAGGCGATACCCGAGGCGCACGGCGCGGCCGAGATGTTCACCTACTACGCGGACCGGGGCCCCGAGCTGCTGGCCGACGAGGTGGTCCCGGTGCCGGGCATCTCCCGTGCTGTCGTACGCCGCGAACCGGTCGGTGTCGTCCTCGGCATCGAGCCGTGGAACGCCCCGATGTACCAGGCAATGCGTGCCACGGCGCCCAACCTGATGCTCGGCAACACGGTCGTGGTCAAGCCCGCCGCGATCTGCGCCGGGTCCACGCTGCTGTTCGACGAGATCTTCCGCGAGGCCGGGTTCCCGGACGGCGTCTACCAGACCGGGCTTCTCTCCCGGGACCAGGTCTCGACCTTCATCGCCGACCCCCGGGTCCGCGGGGTGACGCTGACCGGCTCCGACCAGGCCGGGGCGATCGTGGGCGCGCAGGCGAGCCGCCACATCAAACCGGTCGTCCTGGAGCTGGGCGGCTCGGACGCGTTCGTGGTGCTGGACTCGGCCGATCTGGACAAGGCCGCGGCGACCGCCGCCACCTGCCGGCTGATCATCGGCGGGCAGGCCTGCGCCCTGCCCAAGCGGGTGATCGTGACGGAGAGCGTCGCGGACGAGTTCATCGCCAAGTTCGTGCCGCTCTTCACCGATCAGCAGATCGGGGATCCGTTCGACCCGAAGACGACGCTCGGCCCGATGTCCAGCAGGTCGGCCGCCGAGCTGTTGCAGGAGCAGTACCAGGACGCGGTCGACAAGGGCGCCACCGTGCTGGCCCCGGGCGGCATCATCGACGGCCCGGGTACGTACTTCCGCCCGGCGGTGCTGACCGACGTGACTCCCGACATGCGCCTGTACCACGAGGAGGCGTTCGGGCCGATGGGGCTGGTGTTCCGGGTGCCCGACGCCGACGCGGCGATCGCCCTGGGCAACGACACCAAGTACGGCCTCGGCGGTTCGGTGTTCGCGGAGGACCTCGACGAGGCGCAGCGCGTCGCCGCCGGACTCGACACCGGCGCCGTGGGCATCAACCAGTTCCTGCCGGCGCGCGTCGAACTCCCCTTCGGCGGCACCAAGTTCTCCGGCGTGGGCCGCGAACTCGGCCGTACCGGCATGGACCAGTTCGCCAACCTGAAGACGTACGCGCTGCCGTAACGACCAGTCGTAACGCACGCTCGTAGTGCGCGGTCGCAGGGCGCAAAGAGAACTCCCTCCTCCCCCGGGTGATCCGGGGGAGGAGGGAGTTCTCGTCGTACGCGGTCCGGGTGCCGAGCAGCCGGTCAGGCGCGGTCGGTCGAGGTCAGTACCTCGGCCGTGTCGGGGCTGCCCACCGCGCGGCGCCTGCGCAGCGCGATCCGCCAGCCGTCCGCGGCCCTGACCAGGTGCCACTCGTTCGTCGACGCGCTGAGCAGCTTCAGGTGCGGGCCGTCCTGATGGAAGATGAAGGAGTACCCGGCGGCCACCGCGGTGTCACCGCGCACCGTGACGGTCAGGTTGTTGCCCTGGAGGTGCAGGCTCCGGCCGGCGAACCCGTTGCCGTGCGCCGCGGTCCGGTCGGTGAGGAACGTCCGCATCGCCTCCTGGCCCTCCCACCGCAGGACCGCGTACGGGTCCTCGCTCCCGCCCTGGGACACGTCCATCGCACCGTCCTCGGTGAACAGCGCCAGGTACTCGTCGTCGAGGCAGGCGTCGGCGTAGTAGCCGTAGCGGGAGAGCAGTTCGCGGATCTCGCGCTCGTCCCGGAGCTCGCGGACCTGCTCCTCCAGTGCCGCCAGGCGGCTCTCGATGTCGCTCACCACGCGTTTCCTTCCGCTGTTCCTGTTCCTGTTCCTGTTGCCGGGGCGAAGACCGGGACCGGGCCGCCGTCCGGGTCCTCGAAGCGTGCCGTGACGGCCGCGCCGACCGGGTCGGCCGTACCGAACCCGGTCAGCCGGGTCAGCAGGCGCACCCCGCAGGTCAGCTCCACCAGCGCCACGTTGTACGGGATCCGCTCGCGCAGTGCGGTGTCGTACGCGCGGTGGTAGACCACTTGGCTCCATACGGTTCCGGTGGGTTCCACCGGCTTCCAGGTGAACCCGCGGCCCAGGCACTCGGGGCACACGCCCGCCGCGGGCCAGCGGACGAACGCGCAGTCGTCGCAGTGCTGGAAGACGAGTTCGCCCTGCGCCGCCCGGTCCCAGAACGGCGAGGCGTCCGCCGTGGTGGTGTCCATATCAGCTCCTGTCCACACTGAGGATCGTGCTGGCGGCTTTCATGAAGCCGAACGTCGAGCAGTACTGCGCGGTGCGCGGCCCGTCCAGCTGACGCCCGCCCGCTTCGCCGCGCAGTTGCCGCACCGCCTCGCACAGGTGCAGGAAGCCCCACATGTAGGCCTCTGACAGCTGTCCGCCGTTGGTGTTGAGCGGCAGCTTCCCGCCGTGCCCGACGGCACCGTCCCTGAACGCCTCGCCCACACCGCCGGGTGGCACGAAGCCGTACATCTCCAGCATCTGCAGCACCCAGACGCTGGTGGGGTCCTGGATGTAGAGCGCGTCGACGTCCTCGCGGCCGATCCCGGCGGCGGGATAGATCCGTTCGGCGACCCGCTCGATCCACGGGCGCATCCATTGATCGGCGTTCTGCCGGTCGCGCAGTCCGCTCTGCTGGGCGATGCCCAGCACGTGCACCGGCTTGTCGGTGAAGTCGTCCGCGCGGTCGGCGCGGGTGACGATCAGACAGGCGCCTCCGTCGGAGATCATGCAGAGGTCCGCGCGGCGCAGTGGTTCCACCAGGTAGGGCTGGGCGAGGTAGTCGTCCAGGGTGAGTGGTTCGCGGAAGACGGCGAGCGGGTTGTCCTGCGCGTACCGGCGCTGTGACACGGCGATCCGGCCGAGGTCCTCCTCCGTGGTGCCGTAGAGGTGCTGATGTCTGCGGAAGGCCATGCCCGCCGGGCCCGCGACGTTCAGGAACCCGTACACGGATGCCTCGTCCTGGCGGCCCAGCGGGTGGCCGAACCGGTTGCCGGCGCTGCGCTGGTTGGTTCCGTAGACGATCGCGACGGTGGTCGCGAGTCCCGCGTCGATCACGGCGCACGCCAGGTGGAGGGAGAAGTTGCACGTGCCGTAGTCGAGGGTGGCGCTGTAGTCGGGGTTGAGGCCGGCCAGGCGGCCGATCTCGGTGTCGATGCCGAAGCCGCCGTAGGACTTGCAGGTGATCAGTCCGTCGATCTCGGACTTGGCGATGCCGTGTTCGGCGAGGGTGCGGCGCAGGGCCTCGACGGCGATCTCGTCGGCGGAGATGCCGGGGACGGTGCCCTGTTCGGTGTTCCCGGCCGCGACGATCGCCGATCGGCCGCGGATCGCTCCGCGGGGTTGGCTCGTCATGTGCGTACTCCCTCAGATGATGCCGTCGGCGGCGAGTTCGTCGACCTCGTCGGCGGACAGGCCGAGCAGTCGTCCGTAGACGTCGTGGTTGTGCTCGCCGTAGGTGGGCGCGCCCGCGTCGACCGGTCCGCCGGCGTGCTGCGGGGTGTCGCTGAGCTTCACCGACGGCGCGGCCACCGGCCACCGGCCGAAGTCGGTGGCGTCCAGCTCGGTCAGCCAGTTCAGCGCGGCGAGTTGGGGGTCGTGCTCGATACGGTCCTCGGCGGTCTGCGCGGTGCCTGCCGGGACGCCGGCCGTCTGCAGTTGCTCCATGAGCGCGAAGGCGTCCCGCTCGCTCGTCCACGCGCCGATGAGTCTGTCCAGCTCAGCCCGGTGCCTGCCGCGGGCCTCCAGGGTCGCGAACTCCGGCTGCTCCAGCCATTCCGGGTGCCCGGCCTCCTTGGCGAGCGCGACCCACTCGTCCTCGGTCTCACAGGTGATCGCTACCCACCGGTCGGTTCCGGCGCACCGGTAGATGCCTTCGGGAGCGGCGGTCCCGTACGGCGAACGGTTGCCCGCGCGCTGCCACTGGCGGCCGTTGACCTGGAAGTCCAGGGTGGGTACCGCGGTCATGAACAGGCCGACCTCGCACTGCGAGGCGTCGATCGCCTGTCCCTGTCCGGTCTGCTGGTGGTGGTAGAGCGCGCTCAGGATCGCCAGGGCGAAGCTGTAGGCGCCGAACCAGTCGAGGTAGGAGTAGCCCCAGCCGGCGGGCGGGAAGGGGTCGGGCAGGCCGCTCATCTCCGAGGTGCCCGCGAACGCCTGCGCGATGGGGCCGATGGTGCGGAAGCGTCCGTAGATCCCCTTGGTGCCCATGCCGGACTGCTTGGCGTAGATGATGTCCGGTTTGATGTCACGCAGTACGTCGTAGCCGAGCCCCCAGCTCTCCATCACCCCGGGTGAGAAGCCCTCGGAGACGACGGTGCTCTGCGCGACGAGCCGCTTGGCGAGGGCGAGCCCTTCGGGGTGCTTGACATTGAGCGAGATACCGCGCTTGCCGGGGTTCTTGTTGTTGTACTGGGCGCCGACGGGGCCGCCGAGGTCGGCGGGCCAGCGGGAGGGCACGGGTTCGACGGCCCGCTCGCGCGCCTCGCGGCCACCGACCGGCGCGCCGCCCCGGCGGGGGTCGAGGTTCTTGTGCCACTCGACCTTGATCACCTCCGCGCCGAGGGACGCGAGGAACCGGGTCGCGCCTGCGGAGGCCAGCATCCAGGTGAAGTCGAGGATCCGTACGCCCTGCAGCGGGAACGGGCTTCCGTGCACGGACAGTTGGTCGGGGCCGGGGCGGGGCACCTCCCTGATCCGGGTGCGCGGTCTCGTGGTGAGGACCGGTTCGCGGTCCTCGTCCAGGCGCGGCGCGCGGCGGCCGGCCGCCCAACCGGTCCCGGTGCTGACCCACTTGCTCACCGGGTAGCGCAGGCTGCGGCCGAGTTCCGGGTGCTCGACCTCGGCGTAGGTGCCGCGTTGCAGCCAGTGCTCGTCGTAGGCGTTCTCGTGCGGCTTGCGCACCGGCACCCACATCAGGCCCGCCTCCTGCGCCTGCCGCCAGGGCACGTCCTCGTGCAGATAGCGGCGCACGGAGTGCTCGACCGCGTCCATGTTGCGTGCGGCGCCGCCCTCCATGCCGGGCAGCACGCGGGAGTCCTGTTCCTTCTCGTCGCTGCCGTCACTGACATCGTGGGCGCCGATGCCGTGCTCCTCGATGAAGGGCTTGAGGAGCTTGGCGTTGCGGGTGCTGGCGAGGGTGTAGCGGCCGTCCTTGCTGGCGAAGACGGACCGGTGGACGGAGACGGCGGGCGCCGAGTGACGGCACGTCTGGCGGTTGAACGGTGTGCGCAGGCAGGCCCACGACATGAGGTCGCCCTCGGTGTTCTTCGCGACCGCCTCGTGCAGCGCGCACGACAGGTACTGGCCCTCACCCGTGGTGGCCCGGCGCATCAGCGCGGCGACGATGGTGAACGCCATCTGCTCGCCGCCGATGGCGTAGGTGTGCCCGAGCTGCGGGGCGATCGGGGGCAGGTCGTAGCGTCCGGCGGGGTCGGGGTCGTAGCCGCAGTTCATCACCGGGCCGCCGAGCGCCAGATGCACCAGGTCGGAGGCCTTCCAGTGCCGCCAGGGGCCGGTGTCGCCGAACGGGGTGATGCGCGCGTAGACCAGCTTCGGGTACCGGGAGCGCAGCGCGTCACTGCCCAGTCCGCGCTCTTCGAGGTAATCGATGTCGCCTGCGTCGAGCACGACGTCGGCGTCGCCGGCGAGTTCCGCGAACCGGGCCACGTCGGCGGGGTCGTCCAGGTCGAGGACGACCGACTTCTTCCCACGGTTGTGGGCCCAGAAGTGCAGCGAGCGGTCCGGGCCCGGCACATCGTCGACGAACGGTCCCATGCGGCGGCTCGCGGCGCCCGCCGGTGGCTCGATTCTGATCACTTCGGCGCCGAGCCCGGCGAGCGCGAGCCCGCAGTACTCGCCCTTCTGGTCGCCGAACTCGAGGACTCGGATCCCGGCGAGACTTCCCGGGTTCGCACTGTCGGTCACGGGAGGGCCTTCCATCACGGTCACTTAATTTGAACAACATTAGACCATGATTGGCAGTGAGGGCGAGACTGACTCAATCAGGCTTCCACCACGTCAGCGACGGCTCGTACGTGACTGGTGCAGCGCTTCTTATTATGCTGCTAGTTGTATATGGTCCGGCTACTACCTATGGTTGGGGCTACTATGGCTCATACATCATCCGCCCGGCCGCTCGCCGGACTACGCGTTCTCGATTTCTCCCGGGTGGTGTCGGGACCCTTCTCCTCCCAGCTGCTCGCGGATCTCGGTGCCGAGGTCGTCCGCGTGCAGGCACTCCCGGCCGACACCGCCGCAGCCGACGCAGATCCCGGACCGCTGACCGAGGCGGAACTCTTCACCTGGGGTATCGGCCGCAACAAACACTCGGTGTGCGTCGACCTGAAGAACCCGCGCGGACGGGAGCTGGTCGAGCGCCTGGTCGCGGTGTCCGACATCGTCTTCGACAACTTCCGCCCCGGCGTCATGCGCAGGCTCGGCCTGGACCGCGAGTCCCTGGTCCGGCACAACCCTTCGATCATCACCTGCTCGCTCACCGGATTCGGCGAGAACGGCCCCTGGGCGACGATGCCCGCCTACGACCCGATCGTGCAGGCGATGTCGGGCGCCATGAACTACACACGGCTCGACGCCGACGGCGCTCCGGTCCGGTGGGGCATCCCCATCGGCGACCTGTTCGCCGGCCTGTTCTGCGGCATCGGCATCGTCGCGGCCGTCCTGCACCGCGACCGGTGCGGCGTCGGACAGCACGTCGACGTGTCGATGCTCGACGTGATGCTCGCGCTCAACACCTACCGGGTGCCGCAGGCGCTGAGCTTCGGCGAGGAGCCCGACCCCGCCCCCTTCGAGGGCGGCCAGGGCACCGTGCCGTTCGGCAACTTCGCCTGCCGGGACGGCTGGCTCGCGATCTGCATCAGTCAGCGCGCCTGGGGTGCGGCCTGCGACATCCTCGGCAGGCCCGACCTCGCGACCGACGAACGGTTCAGTACGCAGGCCGCCCGGCACGCCCACCGCGACGAGTTGGTGGAGATCCTGCAGAAGGTGTTCCTCGAACACAGCGCCGACGACCTCCAGGCCCGGTTCATGGCGGCGGGCGTGGTCGGCGGGAAGGTGCTGCGCGTCGCGGAGGTCTTCGACCATCCCCAGGTGCTCGCCCGCGGCATGGCGGTCGAGATCGGCGACGGTCACGGCCGTACCGCCGTCGTGGCCGGCGATCCGCTGAAGTTCAGCGATTCCAGCGGCTGGCGGTCACCGAGCCGGGAGGGCGCCGACACCAGGGCCGTACTGGCGTCGCTCCTGGGTACGACCGACGCGGAGCTGGCGGAGCTGTGCGACGCGGGGGCCGTGTACGCGGCCCGGACGCCGGACGGCCGCTTCACGGAGTCGGCGTACACACCGCAGCCCCGCACCGCCGTCCAACAGCCCGCGCACCCCGGCGAAGACCACGGCCGGGCGCTCGACGGCACCGTCGTGCTGGAGCTCAACGGCGACGAACCGAGCAAGGCGTTCGCGGCGCAGTTGCTCGCCGACCTCGGTGCCGACGTGATCCGGGTCGACCGCCCGGCGGGCCAGCACCTTGAGCCCTATCCCGACTCCACCAGGGAGGCCGCGTTCCGCTGCGGTCTCAACCGCGGCAAGGCGAGTGTGTTCGCCGACCTCAAGACCGAGGAAGGCCTCGACTTCTTCGGCCGGCTGGTGGGCGAGGCGGACCTGGTGCTCGACAATTACCGCCCGGGAGTGCTCCAACGGCTCGGCATCGGCCCGGAAGCCCTGCGCGCACTCAATCCGCGGACCATCTCGTGCTCCATCACCGGGTTCGGGCACAGCGGCCCATGGAGCAGCTATCCGGCCTTCGACAACGCCATCCAGGCGCTCGGCGGCGGCATGAGTGTGACCGTCGACCACACACGACCCGACGTCCCGGTGCGCTGGGGCAACCCCATCGGCGGTCTCACCGGCTCGCTGTACGCGACGCTGGGCATGCTCGCCTCCCTGCGGCTGCGGAACCTGACCGGTGAGGCGAGGCGCCTCGACGTCAGTCTGCTCGACGCCCAGGTGGCCCTGTTGTCCTACCGGGTGCCGCAGGCCGTCACCCTCGGCAAGCCCTTCCTGCCGGAGCCCCGGCGAGGCGGAAGCGGCTCCCTGCCCTTCGGCGTCTTCCGGTGCGCGGACGACCGGTGGTTCACCCTGTGCATCACGCCGCAGTTCTGGGGCCGCTTCTGCGAGATCGCCGACGTACCCCGGTGGCGTGACGATCCGCGGTTCGTGACGGAGCCGTTGCGGCGGGAGAACGAGACGGCCCTCAACGCCCTGCTGGAGCAGCAGATGCTCACCAAGGAGTCCGGGCACTGGGAGCGGCTGTTCTTCGAGCACAAACTCCCCGGCGCCGTGGTCGTCGACCTGAACACCGCGTTCCGGCACGAGCAGACCCGGCACCGCGGGATGCGCGTGACACTGCCCGACGTGGGGCACCCCCAGGGCGTCCAGGTCGCCGGGTTCCCCATCAGGTTCTCCGCGGCGGCGCCGGTCCCCGCCGCCCCCGCGCCGCAGCACGGTGCGGACACCGAACGGCTGTCCCCGGAGGTCAACTTCGCTGCGAAGGCAGCCAGTTGACGTGACCGAGTGAGCACAGTGACTGGGGGGCCGGGATTTCATCCCGGCCCCCCAGTCACTGTGCTCGTTCCGTCAGGCGCTGACCTGCTTCTCCTGCTGCTGTTCCTGCTGCGGCACTCCCAGCAGCTCATCGAGCTTGACGCGGGCCATCCGCAGGCGCTGCGCGTACTCGTCGCGCTCCTCGATCATCCGGTCCCGCTCCGCACGCAGCGCTTCGGCGTCGCCCGCGCCCGCACCCTGTGCTGCGACCGGCTCCGTGCGTGACTCCTCCGCCGCCTTGGCCGACTCCGCCGCGGCGGTCACGGTGAAGTCCCACAGCTGCCGGACCAGGGCACGCGCCAGCTTGTCGTAGTCGATCCGGATGACACCGTCCGACTCGACGGCAGCCTGGTCCAGCGGGACGGTCAGCGTCTCGGGGGCGTTCGGTGCCGCCACCGGACCGAGGGCACGCTCCGCGGCCCTCGTGGCGGAGATGCGGTACGTGCGCTTGCCCCGGATCTTCCGGACGATCTCTCCGTCCCGGTCCATCGCCGCGATCAGCTGAATGAACGCCACCGGTGAACCGTCGTAGGAGACGAGGTCCTTGAGCACGCCCGTCGCACGCCCGGACGGGTCGTCCACCGGTCCGTGCGCGACCAGATAGTTCCGGATGCGGGTCCGGGCCGTGCGATCGCGAGTCACGATGTCCAACCACCCTCGGCGTCGTAGTCCGGCCCCAAGGGCCAATTATGGTCAAAGCCGCTCGGAAACCTGTCAGTATTACCCGGGCATAGTAACGCAACAGGGTTGAGACAATATAGTCCACACGACGAACTGCCAGGTACGAGGCCCATTCGGGGATCTGACGGCAGTCTCGCAGTGACCTGTTTGTCAAGTGACACTGTTGACATACTCGTGTAGCGTGCCGCGGATGGACGGTAACGCGAAAGAGTCGATCTCCGAGGCGTTGGAACGGCTCGCGCTCGCCCTCGGCGAGAACGGAGCCGTGCCCGTCGCCGAGCTGGTCCGGGCACTGGAACGCGCCGCCGAACGGCTGCGGACCCGCTCGGTGTCCACCGAGCTTCCGCACGACCTCATCACCCAGGCGGAGGCCTCCCGCGCGGTCGGCGTCAGCCGTCAGGCCGTCAACCAGTGGGTGCGCAACGGCGTCGTCCGCTCCTTCGTGCGTGGCGGCAGCGGCCGGCACGCACCCGAGGTGTCGATGTCCGAGGTCGCCATCGCCGCGAACCGCCACACCCGCGAGGTCCCCTTCTCCACCCCGATGCGCAAGGAACTCATCGAGTTCCTGCTGCTGCTCGGGCGCGGCTCCACCGGGCCGCTGGTCCGTGCGCTGCGGGAGTGCATCGAGGACGACAACTTCCCCGGTGAGGCAGGGGAACAGATCCGGGTGCTGCGGGAGTTCGTGCTCGCGTCCATGGGCGACGGCGAGAACCAGCACGAGTTCACCGCGGCCGGCGTCAAGATGCTGGCCGAGATGTCGCCGCGTTTCGAGGTGGACCGGCAGCAGCCCCTGGGCCGGCTGCTCGACTCGCTCGGACTTCTCGTGCACTCGGCGGACGGGACCGACGGTTTCGACTCCCCCGCGACAGCGATCCTCGGACTGCTGGGCGCGGCCACCATCGGCGCGCAGTACCCGGAGGGGGACGCCGACGCGGGCCGCGCCGTCGCCGCCGCGGCCGAGAAGGTCTGGGGGGCCGAGTGGACCGCGCGCCTCTACGACGCCGCGTTCCACATCGGCGAGCTGAGGCCCACCCCGCTGACGCGGTACACGGCGTCCCTGACCTACCTGGACAACAACCGTTTCCTCCGCCAGGCCCAGGCGTCGGGCGTCAGCATCACCTACGTACGCGGACCGGGCCCGATCCTGCCGGAACGCTTCTACGGCGCCCACATCCTGGCCGACCTCCTGGCCGGTGTCCGCGACGAGAGTGCGGTGTGGAAGTGGTCGGCGGACCGCGGGCCACGGACCCGGCCGGCACAACTGCCCAGTACCGACAACCCGTTCCGCGGCTTCCACTACGAGTACGGACTGCTGGACGCGAGCATCTACGGCATCCGCCGGTACTGCTTCTCCGCGGCCGACGCGCGCGACGATCTGCAGACCCAGCTGGCCCGGCTGCCCGAGGAGCAACGGCCCGCCTATCTCGAACTCTCCACCGACACCCTGGCACGGACGCTCCGCCAGCCCTACGTCGAACTCGTCTCGATCGCGCACCGGGAGGACTTCGACTGGTGGAAGGACCACATCATCCGGGCGTCCGAGCGCGAGATCCTGATCGGGCTGCGCGACGAGCGCGCCCGCAGCACCGCGCACGGCCTGCTGGTGCAGACCAGTCTGCTGCCCAAGGTCGTGGAAGCGGCGGACTCGGACGGACAGCTCCGTGAACGGCTGCGGATCTACGTCAAGAACCTTGAGTTCGACGTGGTCGACGTGCGCTATCACGACGACCTCCGGCGCGGGGTCGGCCGCATCGTGAAGGCCGGCGGTCGCAGGCTCGGCGAGGACGAGGCCCGCACCCTGGCCGAGACGGAGATCCGGTCACTGCTGGACTGACGCCGGTCTCACCCTGTCGCCCCATCCCATGCGCGCCACCGCTTCCGCCCTGCCGCCTCCGCCAGGCCGCTTCCGCGCCGTCGTCCGGCGGCACGGAAGCGGGCTGGCACACCGTGGGGCGTAAGCGTCACGTGCTCCGTTTCCAGTCGACGGCACCCTCGTCGGCCTCCGCGTGGGCGACCCGGCCGCCGTAGATCTCGGCCCAGTGCGCGTGGTTGAGCTGGTGCAGCGAGAACGCCGACTGCAGTGCGTTGTGATGGCCCTGGATGTCCTGCGTCTGGTTGACCGACTCCTTGATCATCAGCGCCGTCATCGTCGGGCGGGCCGCGATCCGCCGCGCGTACTCCAGTGTCCGCTCGGCCAGCTCGGCCACCGGGTAGATCCTGTTGACCATGCCGAGCTGCTTGGCCTCCTCGGCGTCGATGCTGTCACCGAGCAGCAGCATCTCCTTGGCGCGCCGTGGGCCGAACTCCCAGGGGTGGCCGAAGTACTCCATGCCGCACATGCCGAGCCGGACACCGACCGGGTCGGTGAACGTGGCGTCGTCCGCCGCGACGATCAGGTCGCACGCCCAGATCAGCGTCAGCCCGGCGGCGAAGATCGGCCCCTGGGCCTGCGCGACCACGATCTTGCGCAGGTTCCGCCAGCGCACAGCATTTTGGTAGTAGTAGTGGTACTCCCCCAGCATGCGCTTCTCGACACTGCTGCGGGTTCCGCCGTTGACGGTGAAGGTCGGATGGTGGTCGGGGCTCTCCGGATCGCGTTCGGCCGCCCTGTCGGGTGTCCCCATGTCGTGGCCCGAGGAGAAGGTGCGGCCCTCGCCGGCGAGGATCACCACCCGCACGGTGTCGTCCCGTTCGGCGCGCACGAACGCCTCGTCGAGCTCGACCAGCAGGCCACGGTTCTGGGCATTGCGGTAACGCGGACGGTTGAGCGTGATCCGGGCGATCGTGCCCTCGTCGAACGTCTCATACGTGATGTAGCGGTACTCGGACATGGTTCCTCTCCGACTCACCCTGGGATCTGCCCCGTGATCTGCATCGGCAGAACATTGCATCGCGACTCAACACAACTATAAGACAGTAGTGCTCCAACAGTTATCCACCTGGAGCTTGTGGCTTGCATCTCACCCTCCTATGCTCCTACACCTGTGTTCAATCATTATTGAGAGGAATCGCATGGGAGCAGGCACGGCCGGCGGGCGGCCCGAGTCCTTCGCCATCGGGTTCCCGGACAGCGACCTGGAGGACCTGGCACGACGGCTGGAACTGACCCGCTTCGCACCGGACCTGGACAACGAGTCGGGCAGGTACGGCCTGAGCACCGCCCACCTTCGACGGCTGGTGTCGTACTGGCGTGACGGCTACGACTGGCGCGCGCAGGAGAAGCTGCTCAACGCCCTGCCGCACGCCCGGGTGGAGCTCGACGGGATCCCGGTGCACTTCGTCCATGTCCGGGGCCGTGGACCCGCTCCGCAGCCACTGTTGATGAGTCACGGCTTCCCGTGGACGTTCTGGGACTTCCAGCGCGTGCTCGGCCCGCTGACGGACCCGGCCGCGCACGGCGGCGATCCGGCCGACGCGTTCGACGTCGTCATTCCTTCGCTTCCGGGGTTCGCCCTGTCCACGCCGATGCCCCGCGCCGGAGTGTCCTTCCTGGACACCGCCGACCTGTGGGTGCGGCTCATGCGGGACGTGCTGGGGTACGACCGGTTCGGCGCCCAGGGCGGCGACTGGGGCGCGCTGGTGACCGCCCAGCTCGGCCACAAGTACGCGGACCACCTCACCGGCGTGCACTTCACCAGCGTGGGCTCGCTGCCCGGGGCGTGGTCCCGGCCGCGGCCGTGGAACCTGCTGCAGCGCGCGGTCGACGCGGCGGCTCCGGAACACCGGGACGCGGTGGTGGCATGGGAACGGCGCCGCATCGGGCACATCGCCCCGCAGGTGGCGCACCCGCAGACCCTGGCGCACGCCCTGCACGACTCGCCCGCCGGCCTCCTGGCCTGGCTCACCGAACGCCGGATGAGCTGGGCCGATCCCGCGCTGGAGCCGGCCGACGTCTTCGACGACGACTTCCTGATCACCAGCACGATGCTCTATTGGCTGACCGGGTCCTACGTCAACGCCGCCCGCTTCTACCACGAGGCAGCCGCGCGGCCCTGGCAGCCGTCGCACGACCGGACCCCGCTGATCGAGGTGCCGACCGGGCTGTCGATCTTCCCGGACGACAATCCGCCCGGCGCGACCTACGACCACCTGGACGAGCTCTACCAGCTCGTCCACGTCGGCCGGCACGCATCCGGCGGCCACTTCGGCCCGATGGAACGGCCGGACGAGGTCGTGGCGGACATCCGGGCCACGTTCCGTTCTTTGCGCTGAGACCAATCCCCGTCAGGGTAGGGAGTACAGAGAAATGACCGACACCGACCAGTTGTCGCTGGAAGAGCTGCGCGCCGCGTACCGCCAGGACTACGACCCGTACGCCGCGTCCACCATCTCGGAGCACCTCGGCGAACTGGCCGACCGCCGGGAGAAGCTCCCCGTGAGCTACTCCGCGCGCGGCAACGGCTGCTGGGTGCTCACCGACTACGACGACATCTCCGCCCTGCTGCGCCGCAACAACCGCGGAGTCGTCAGCTTCCCGAACGAGCCGGACGGCGTCAACGCGGTCGGTACCCGCGACGCGCAGATCCCGATCGAGGTCGACGGCCTCGCGCACCGCCAGTACCGGCAGGTGCTGGACCCGATCTTCGCTCCCAAACGGGTCGCGCAGCTCGCCGACGAACTCACGGTGCAGGCGAACAAACTGATCGACGAGTTCATCGAGGCGGGCACCTGCGACTTCGTGGACGGCTTCGCGCTGCCGTTCCCCGGCGCCACGGTGATGGCGATCATGGGCTGGCCCATGGAGGACCTCCACCGTATGAACGGCTGGGTCGACGTCCTGGCCCACGGTGTCCCCGGTGGCACGCTGGAGGAGAACGCCCAGGCGCGTGGCGTCGCGCACGGCGAGTTCACCGCCTACATGGCGGAGAAGATCCCGCAGTGGCGTGCCGCGCCCCGCCGCGAGGACGTCACCTCCGTCATCCTCGACGCGGAGATCGAGGGCAAGAAGCTGACCGACGACCAGTTGTTCGACTTCTTCGTCCTGATGATGATCGCGGGCCTCGACACCGTGCAGAGCGTGCTGGCCCAGAGCATGGCCTACTTCGCCCGCAACCCCGAGCAGTGGGACCGGATGTTCGAGAAGCCGGAGACGCTCGCGCCCGCGATCGAGGAACTGCTGCGGTGGACCACTCCGCCGGTGCCGACCCGCACGGTCACCGACGAGTCACTGGAGATCCACGGCGTACGCATTCCGCGCGGCGAACGGATCCACGCGCCGCTGTCCGCGGGCAACCGCGACCCGAAGTACTACCCCGACCCCGACGAGATCAAGTTCGACCGGGCGCCCAAGCCGCACCTGGCGTTCGGCGTCGGCCCGCACCGCTGCGTCGGCCTGCACCTGGCCCGGGTGGAGCTGAAGATCGCCTTCACCGAACTGCGCCGCAGGATGCCGCGGTTCGACCTCGACCCCGCCAGGCCCGCGCCGCACGAGCACCTCGGGCTGGCCTGGGGCATCGACGACGTCCACCTCCGGTTCACCCCGGGTGAGCGTGAGTTCTGACGCCATGACGAAGACGAACTCGGACGACGTCCTCACCACTCATTTCGACCACCATTCCAAGCAGTTCGCACGGACCGCGATCACCACGGTGAACGAGTTGCGCGAACAGGCCCCCGTCGCACGGTCCGACGCCTATGACGGCTTCTGGGTCGTGACACGCCACGACCTGGTCGCGGAGGCCTTCCGCGACTTCGAGTCGTTCTCCTCGAAGAACGGCGCGTCGATTCCCGCGCTGTCCTTCGGCAGTACGCACATCCCCACCTCGATGGACCCGCCGGACCACCAGATCTACCGGCGCGTGCTGACACCCTGGTTCAGCCAGTCCTCCATCAGGAAGCTGGAACCGTGGATCCGCGAGACGGTGGCCGCGCTCGTGGCGAAGCTCGCCGAGCGGGGCACATGGGACTTCGTGCCCGACCTCGCGGACATCACCCCGGGCACCGTCACCCTGACCATCCTCGGCATGGCTCCCGACCGGCAGGGCGAGTTCCTCGCGGCGATGGCCCGTGGCATGGAGAACCAGGGCACCACCGACGAAGAACTCCTGGCGGAGATGGCGCGGGACAAGGAGTGGCTCGTCGCGCAGATCCTGGGCGAGGCGGCCGACCGCCGTGCCGCTCCGCGGGACGACCTGATGTCCGTGCTGGCGAACGAGGAGTTGCCGGGCGGCGGCAAGGTCACCGACGCGCAGATCGTCGACATCGTCATGGTGCTGCTGCTCGCCGGCTTCCACACCACCAGTGGCGCGCTGACCGCGATGCTCGTACACCTGGAGCGGCATCCGGAACTGCGCGAGCGGCTGCGTGCCGAACCCGAACGGATCCCCGACGCCATCGAGGAGATCGTACGGCTGTACGCCCCGGCCACCGGCATGGCCCGGCAGGTCACGCACGACCGGGAGTTCGGTGGTGTGCAGCTGCGCGAGGGCGACATGGCCTTCATGCTCATCATGGCCGCGAGCCGCGATCCCCGGCAGTTCGAGAACCCCGACGAACTCGACCTGGACCGCTCGAACAGCAAGAGCGTCGCCTTCGGCTGGGGTGTGCACCGGTGTCTCGGTCTGCACCTCGCCCGGACGGTGCTGCGGATCGAGATGGAGCTGATCTTCGAGTTGCTGCCGGACTACGAGATCGACCTGGAGCGGGTACGGCTGTCGCACACGATGGGCATCGGCTATCTGCACGAGTCGGTGCCAGCCCGGCTGGGCGGGAGGGCAGCGTGAAGATCCGCGTGGACCGCGAGCTCTGCGAGGGCAACTCCGTGTGCGTGGCGCTCGCCCCCGCGCTGTTCGACCTCGACGACGACAACATGGCCGTACCCCTGGTCGAGAACCCGGCCGCCGAAGCCATGGCGGAGGCGGAACGCGCGGCCAACGGCTGCCCACGTGAGGCGATCGCCCTCGACGGCTGACGGAGTGCGTGCACATGTGAGGGAGCGGTCCCCGAGCCTTTCGTACGGGGGCCGCTTCTCCGCTTTTTCCGCGCTGTCGACTTTTGCGCGCTGCCGACTTTCACGTACTGCCGACACCTCTTGGTGATCACGGTGTGTCTGCCGTTCACCCGTTGTCCTCCTGGTGCGGGTGAGCTGTTGGGGCTGGGCCGGGACGATCGGGCCGCCCTTCCCATGACCATGTCAGGACGGAATCCGTGAACAGATCGATCGCCCGCGGTGGGCGTCGTGTTCTTGCCCGTGTTCTTGCCCGGTTCCTCGTCGTCGGCCCGCTGGTGGCCGCAGGCGCGCTGAGCGGTGTGCCGGCGGCGCACGCCGCCGTCGCCGACGACATCCGCATCAACGAGGTAGTGACCACCGGCGACGTCAACGACTCCATCGAGCTGTTCAACAAGGGCACCGCCACGATCGACGTCTCGGGCTGGATCCTCAAGGACGACGACACGAGTCACGCTTACAAGATCGCCTCGGGGACCACTCTGGCAGCGGGCGGATACCGGGCGTTCGACGTCCACGACAAGTTCGGCCTGGGCTCCGACGACGACGCTCGCCTCTACCTCGCCGACGGCAAGACCCTGGTCGACAGCTTCTCCTGGAGCAGTCACTCCGGCCCGTCCTGGTCGCGCTGCCCGGACGGCACCGGCGACTTCCAGCAGGCGTTGGCCGTGACCTTGAGCGCCCCGAACAGTTGCCGCACCTCCGGGGGCGGCGGAGGTTCGACCAGCCCGGTGGTGTGGCCGGGCGGCAGCAGCGTGGCGACCGCGGACGCCTCCAACGTGTTCGGGCAGGACCTCAGCGGCCTCTACCAGGAGGGCGACGTGCTCTGGGGCGCGCAGAACAGCGGAAAGCTGTGGCGCCTGGTGCGCGACGGCTCCACCGGCTGGAAGCCGGACACCAGCGGCGGTTGGTCCTCCGGCAAGTCCCTGCGCTTCACCGGCGGTTCCGGCAGTGCCGACAGCGAGGGCGTCACCCTGACCGGCTCCGGCTCGGCCGGCGGGGCCTTCGTCGCCAGTGAGCGCAACGGTGACGCCTCCGGCACCAGCCGCCTGTCGGTGTTGAAGTACGACGTCACCACGTCCGGTTCGTCACTGACCGCTTCCAAGGAGTGGAACCTCACCTCCGATCTCCCCTCGACGGGCTCCAACCTGGGCCTTGAGGGCATCACCTGGGTCCCCGACACCTACCTCGTCGGGGCCGCCTTCAAGGACGCCTCCACCGGGGCGGCCTATGACCCGGCCCGCTACAGCGCCCACAGCGCCGGCGTGTTCTTCGTCGGCGTCGAGGGCACCGGGATGATCTACGGCTATGTCCTCACCGACTCGGGCAGCTACACCCGGGTCGCCTCCTTCGCCAGCGGCATGGCCGGGGTGATGGAACTGCAGTGGGAGCCCCAGGCCACGCGCCTGTGGGCGGTCTGCGACGACACCTGCGACGGCGGCCAGCACCGCACTCTGAAGGTCGACGCCACCGGCGGCTTCACCGCCACCGCCGTCTTCAACCGCCCCACCGGCATGCCCAACTACAACAACGAGGGCTTCTCCGTCGCCGACTCCGGCGAATGCGTGGCGGGCGCCAAGCCCGTCTACTGGTCCGACGACACCAACGACGGCGGCCACGCCCTGCGCAAGGGCACCATCACCTGCTGACCTGATCGTCTGCCGCATGTGGGTGGGCGCGAACCGTGAGCCCCGGACCGTACGGTCCGGGGCTCACGTGTTCCCTGCGGCGTCGCCGCAGAGGGCCCACCACGCACGCCGGGCGCCACCGCTCAGAGGCCGAGTTCGCTCAGCCGCTCCTCGTAGTCGAGGGCGGTGTCCTCCTCCTCGCGCGCGGGCTGGTCCCACATCCGGGTGAGTTCCGACTTCACCGTGGCGGGGAGAGCTTCGTAGCGGTCGCCCCAGGTCTCGGAGCCCGGCATCCAGTAGCCGACCACCTTGAACCGGTCGGCGGGCAGGCCGAGTTCCTTGCGCAGGTAACGACGTACGTCACGCAGCGCGTTGGTCTGCCCGGCGACCCACACGTACCCGCCGGTGAGGTCCGTGCCCGGCGGCACCTGCGAGGCGACGAGCTCCGCCAGCCGGCAGGGGCCGTGCCCGTTTCCGCCGTACTTCCAGGTCAGATGGTCCCCGGGGCGCAGTGACAGATCCTGACGTGAGCCGGCGCCCGGCACCTCCACCGCGATCCGGCTGCGCACCCCGTCCGGCGTCTGCTCCAACAGGCGTGCCAGCGCGGGCAGTCCGGTCAGGTCGGAGACGAGTACCTGTCGTTCGAGGTCGGCGGGCGGCCGGTAGAGGCCGGTCGGCGACGTGAGGCCGACCGGGTCGCCGGGGCGCGCCCCGAGCGCCCACTCCGACGCCACCCCGTGGTCGTGGCGCACGAAATCGATGTCGATCTCCCCCACGTCAGGGCGGACCGCCCGGATCGTGTACGTCCGCATCGGCGCGGTGGGACGGTCCTCGGGCGTCCGCCAGCCGCCGTCCGCCAAGGCCTGCGGCAGCGAGAGGTCGTGGCGGTCCGTGCCGTGCGGGAGGAAGAGCCGTACGTATTCGTCACCGACGCCGGTCGAGACGAAGTCGGCGAGGTCGCCGCCGCTCAGGGTGACACGCACCATGCTCTCGGAGAGCGTGACGACCCGGGCGACTTCGGCGTGGTGGATGGTCATGGGGTTCCTTCGTGAGGGACGGCGGAGGCGCGGACGGAGGCTGGGGAGGCGACGGGGTCGGGGGCAGCGACGGGGGCGGTGGGCGACGACGGGGGCGGTACATGTCCGGCGGCGGCCGACCAGAGGTCCGCGTACGTGCCGCCCGCCGCCGACAGTTCCTCATGGGTACCGAGTTCCGCCGTACGACCGTCGGCCAGCACGGCGACGAGGTCGGCGCGGCGGGCCTGGTGCAGATGGTGCGCGACGACCAGCGCGGTGCGGTCACGGGTGACGGACGCCAGCGCCTCGTGCAGTGCCGCGCGCGGTCCCGCGCCGGACTCGGCGGTCGCCTCGTCGAGGACCACCACCGGCGGATCCGCCAGCAGCACCCGGGCCAGGGCCAGGTGCTGCACCGCGGCCTCGTCGAGCGGGACGCCGTCGGCGCCGACCCGGGTGTCGAGACCGTCGGGCAGTTCGAACGCCCAGTGCGCGCCGCAGTCACGCAGGGCCGCGGCCAGCGCCTGACGCGAGGCGTCCGGGCGGGCGAGCCTGAGGTTGTCGGCCAGGGTCCCCCGGAACAGGTGTGTCTCCTGGGTGACCAGATAGGCGCCGCGGGCAGGGTCGGCCGGCGCCCCGCCGAGCAGGACCTCTCCGCCGTCCGGCGTCGTGAGGCCCGCGACCAGGTGCGCCAGCGTGCTCTTGCCCGAGCCGCTCGCGCCGACCAGCGCCATGGTCGTGCCCGGCGCGATACGCAGCGACACCTTGTCCAGCGCGGGCCGCCCGTCGTAGGCGTACGACACCTCGCGCACCTCCACTCCGGCGCCGGACGCGGAATCGGCGGGGTGCGATCCGGGAGCCGCCGGAGCCTGGGTGGTGAGGCCGACCAGGCGCGACAGACCGACCGTTGCCCGCTGGACGTCGTCGAGACTGCCCAGGACTGCGCCGATCGGCCCGAACAGCCGGTGGAAGGCCAGAGCTGCCGCGGTGGCCGTCCCCACGGTGATCTCCCCCGCCGAGAGGAGGGCGAACCCGGTCGCCAGGACGGCGGACAGGCCGAGGAACTCCGCCGCGTTGAGGCCGCCGACGAAGGCGTTGCGCAGCCGCACGCCGTCGCGCTGGCGCCCGATGGCCCGTTCACTGCGCTCGGCGACCGTGGCGAGGACCCGCTCCTGGTCGCGGTAGGCGCGTACGGTGTCCGCGCCGTGCACCGCTTCCAGTACGGACTGGCCGCGTTCCGACTCCAGCAGCCGGATGTCGCGGTAGACGGGCCGGGAACGCGTCAGGAACCTGCGTGTGACGTAGAGGTGCACGGGCAGGCCGATCAGCCCGGCCAGCGCCAGCCGTGGGTCCAGGACGGCGAGCGCGACGACCGTCAAGGCGATGGCCAGCGCGCTGTCGAGGAGGTCCGGCAGGAGATCGGAGGCGGCCTCGGAGACCGATTCGACGTCCCGGGTGACCCGGGAGACCACGTCGGAGGTGCCCGAAGCCTCGATTCGCGAGGGCGGCAGCCGCAGCGCCGCCGCGAAGGCGTCCTCGCGCAGCCCGGCCAGCGTGGCCTGGGTGACGGTGGTGAGCAGTCGTCCGCCGAGCAGGCCGAGCAGCGCCGCCACGGCGGTGGCCAGCCCCAACGCGGCTCCGAGGGCGACGACGTGGATGACTCCGGCGTCGTCGAGGACGGCGTCCACGATCGCGCCGAGCAGGGGCGGCGCCGTCACCGCTGCCGCCGCGGCGGCGGTGAGTGCGACCGCGGCCGACCCGGCACGCGCCCAGTGCGAGCGCAGCCGCCGCAGTGTCTCCCGGCGGGTGAGCCGGGCCTCGGCCACCGGAAGCACGGCGGGAGAGGGGGGTGTCATCGGCGGACCTCCGGAGCACCGGGTACGGGTGTGGGCACGGATGTGGCCTCGGCGGGGGCGCTCAGGTCGACGACCCGGTCGCATGCGGCCAGCAGCAGCGGGCTGGTGGTGAGGAGCAGGACGGCGCTGTCGGTCCGCCGCAGCCGGTGCGCCACCCGCTGTTCGGTGACGGGGTCGAGAGCGCTGGTGGGATCGTCGAGGACGACGACGGGCGCGCCGCTGTGCAGGGCGCGGGCCAGCAGGAGCCGTTGGCGCTGGCCGCCCGACAGGTGCCGGCCGCGCTCGCCGACCCCGCCATGGCCCGCGTCGCGCTGCTCGAACAGGTCGTCGAGCAGCGCGGCCCGCAGGACGTCGGCGTCGGGTTCGCCGCCGTCCGGGCGTACGTTGGCACGCAGGCTGCCGGAGAACACCGTGGCGTGGTGCGGCGGGGAGACGACGTGGGCGCGTACGGCATCGGGGCCGAGGTCGACGGCGTCGGTGCCCGCGACGACGACCTCCCCGCGCGGCAGCGGCAGCCGGTATCCCAGCCGGTCGCTCACCTCCCTTGCGTGGGACGGCCGTTCGGGGACGATGCCGACCATCTCGCCGACGCGCAGCCGCACGACAGGGCCGCTGGGGCCTGACGGGGTCCAGCACAGAGCGGCGGCGGCACGCTCGTCCAGGGCGCCGAGATGGTTGGGGTCGTCGGGGTCGTCCGCGGCACGGTCCGGCGCGAGGGCTTGCGCGGGAATGAGCGCGGGCCGGTCCAGGAGGTCGGCCAGCCGACGCGCGGAAGCCCGCTTGTGCGCCCAGTTCGCCGAGAACGTACCGACGTGCGCGAGGGCGCCCTGGAGGTACTGGGCCAGCCCCAGCACGGTGACCAACTGCCCCACCGTGAGGTGTCCGCGCAGGGCCAGCCAGCCGGAGGCGGTCGCCAGCAGGGCCAGGAACAGCCCGGACAACAACCTGCTGACAGCGCTGTACGTGACCACGGCGCCCGCCGCCGCCACCGCCCCCGCGCGGGAGGCCTCGCTGGCCACGCGGTAGCGGCGGTCCGCCTCGTCGCGGGCGTGCATCCCGGTGAGGACCCGCAGTCCGGTGATCATGTCGGTGGCGACCTCTCCGGCCTCCGCCGCCGCCCGCTGTTCGGCCAGCCCGCGCGCCTCCAGCGGCATCGACACCCGCCGCATCAGCAGCAGGACGGCGACCGCTCCGACGACCACGGCGGCGGCCAGCGGTGCGGAGATCAGAAGGAGGGCGACGGAGGCGGTGAGTACGGCGGTGACGGTCGAGGCCTGCTGCACGACGCTCCAGGAGACCCCGGCGACCCGGTAGGTGTCGGAGGAGACGAGGGACAGCGTCTCGCCGGGACCGGGGCGCTCGCGCAGGCCGTGCGGGTCGAGGACCCGGCGCAGGGCCCGCTGCCTCAGGGCGTGTTCGCCGTGTCCGTAGACGCTCACCATGGCGGCCGAGGCCCGCTGCCACGACCAGGACAGCAGGACGAACGTGGCCGCCAGTACGGCGAGCCAGCCGGCCAGCGCGGTCGGGTCGCCGGGGGCCAGGGCACGGTCCACCACCACGCCGACGAGCACCGGGATCAGTGCCTCGCAGGCCTCGTGGGCCATGAACGCGAAGGTGGTCAGGACCAGCAGCCGGGCCCGCCCCTGGTGCAGCAGCGCGAGGCGGTAGAGCGCGGAGACGGTGCTGCCGGAGGAGGTGGCAGTGGTGGAGGAGGTGCCGTCGGGAGTGGCAGTGGTGGAGGTGGGGGCGGACGTGGAGGCGGTGGTGGGCTTCTTCTTCATGTTCACGATCTGCGACTCGCGTACTGCCGGGCCAGCAGCCAGGCGAGGTAGACGCCGCCCACGCTGACCGTGACCACGCCGACGGGCAGGGTCACGCGCTGGGCGACATGGTCCGAGGCGACCAGGACGGCCGCGCCGGTGAGGGCGGTGGGGATGACCCGGAGGGAGCCCGCGGTGCGGGTCAGCCGCTGGGCGATCTGCGGGGCGGCGAGCGCGACGAACGCGATCGGTCCGGCGCAGGCCGTGACCAGGGCGGTCAGCGCCACCCCCACCACGGTCGCGGTGAGCCGGGTGCGGCGTGCGTCGACTCCGAGGGCCACCGCGATGTCGTCACCCATTTCCAGCTGTCCCAGGGGGCGCGCGACAAGAACCGCGCAGAGCATCAGGGGGACGAACACGACGAAGGCGGGCTTCAGTTGGGAGAACCCGAGATCACTCAGCGTGCCGGCGCCCCAGGTCGCGGCGAGCATGGCCTGCTGGGGGCTGACCGACAGCATCATCGTCGAGGTGAGGGAGCTGAGGAACGCCCCGACGGCGATGCCGACGATGATCAGCCGGAAGGGGTGCAGGCCCTTGCGGTACGCCAGCAGGTAGACGAGGAGCGCGCTGAGCGCCCCGCCGATCAGCGCGCCGGACGCGATGGCGAGATAGCCGGTGCTGCCCAGTACGAGCATGACGACACTGGCACCCGTGTACGAGCCGGCGGAGAAGCCGATCACGTCGGGGGAACCGAGGGGGTTCCTGGTGAGGGACTGGAAGATCGCCCCGCTCACCCCCAGTGCCGCCCCGCACAGGATGCCGAACAGCAGCCGGGGCAGCCGCCAGTCGACCACGACGAGCCGGTCGGCCGGTGCGGCGGCCGGATCGAGCAGGGCGGTGACGACCTGGGCCGGGGTGAGCGGGATCGAGCCGGTGCCCAGCGCGAGCACGCCCACCACGGAGGTCACCACGACGAGCAGGACGCAGACGACGACGGAGCGGTGGTCGATCCGCACCGAGAAGCGGCCCCCGGGCGAGGCCCAGGCCGAGCGGCGACGGCCGGTCCCGGCGGCACGCAGGAAGGAGGTCACAGAGAACTCACCTTCCGGCGGCGCACCAGCACCACCAGCAGGGGCGCGCCGACCAGCGCGGTGACCAGTCCGACCCGCAGTTCACCGTTGGGCAGGACGATCCGTCCGACGATGTCGGCGACCAGCAGGAACGAGGGGGCGACGAGCACGGTCAGCGGCAGGATCCACCGCTGGTCGGGCCCGACGAACCAGCGGACGGTGTGCGGGACCATCAGTCCGACGAAGGAGATCGGCCCGGCGACCGCTACGGCCGTTCCGGCCAGCAGGGTGATCGCGAGGACGACGCTCACCCGGGTCAGCGTCAGGCGGGTGCCCAGCGCGCGGGCCGAATCGTCGCCCAGGGCGAGCGCGTTGAGCGACCGCGCGGAGGCGAGGCCCAGCAGCACGCCGGTGCCGATGAGGGGCAGGGCGAGGGGCAGGATGTCGAGGCTGCGTCCGCCGATGGAACCGACGCCCCAGAACCGCATCACGTCGAGCGTGGCGGTGCTCTTCAGCACGAGGGCGGAGGTGATGCCGCTGCACACCGCGCTGAACGCGACGCCCGCCAGGGTCAGTTTCACGGGGCTGGCGCGGTCGGGCCCGATCGCGCCGAGGGCGTACACGAGGACGGTCAGGACGAACGCGCCGCCCAGCGCGAACCAGAGGAACTGGGAGGCACCGCCGATGCCGAGGACGGCCACGGCGAAGGTGACGGCCAGACTGGCACCGGAGTTGACCCCGAGGATGCCCGGGTCGGCCAGCGGGTTGCGGGTGAACGCCTGGATGAGGGCTCCGCTCAGTCCGAGGCAGACCCCGGCCAGCAGCCCGATCAGCGTGCGGGGGACGCGCAGTTCCCGCACCATCAGATGCTCGTCGGAGTTGTCGAAGTGGAACAGCGCGTCCCAGACCGTGCCGGGCGCGATGGTGCGCGCCCCGACCATGACGCTGAGGACGGCGGTCGCGAGCAGCAGCGCCACGCAGACCAGCAGGAGCAGCGGGCGGTGGCGCCCGGCCCGGGCCGCGACCGCGTCGGTGCGCGGTCGCGGCCCGCCGGGTGCCGGCGTCGGGGAGATGCCGCTCGGCGGCGGGGCGGGTGCGGTCTTCATGGTCTTCCTGGAGAGCACGGCACGGGGATCGGCGTACGGCGGTCAGGAACCGTCGTTGCCCTTGCCCGCGACGGCGTCCGCGAGCATCGGGACGTACCGCTTCAGGGCCCAGGGGATGGACAGCACGGACGGACCGCTGGTGGCCATGCCGAGCGTCGGGTCCTGGATGAAGGCGTACTGCTTGCCGGCCATCGGCGCCCAGCGGCCGAACACCTTGTCGTCGAGGGTGTACTTGACGTCCTTGGGGCCGTTGGCCCAGGCCACGAAGATGTCGGCTTCGATGGTGTCGAGCTTCTCCAGGCTCACCCCGCCGTACCAGTTGGTGCCTTCGACGGTGGACAGGATGTTGGACATGGACGGGGTGTTCTCGAAGCCGATCTCGGTCAGCAGCCGTACCCGGGCGTCGTAGTCGGTGTAGAGGCCGACCTCGGTCGCGCCGGAGGACAAGGCGGTTCCGTAGGTGAAGCTCTTGCCCTTGAACTCGGGGTGTTCCTCGGCGACCTGGGCGAGCTGTCCCTTCACGTCGGTGACGAGTGCCTTGGCCTTGTCCTTCTCACCGAGGGCGGTGCCGATGGTGGTGGTCATCTCCTGCCACGTACCGCCGTCCCACGCCTTCTTGAGGTAGGGAACGGTCGGGGCGATCTCGGACAGGCGCTTGTACTGGGTCTCGGTGATGCCGGAGTAGAGGCCCAGGATGAGGTCGGGCTTCAGGGAGAGGATCTGTTCGTAGTCGTACTCGCCGGAGTCGGCGTACTTCAGGACCGTGGGCAGGTCGTCGCCGTTCTTCTTCGCCTGGGCGCGGAACCAGGGCGTGTAGCCGTCCTTGTCGCCGCCCCACTGCTCGTCCACGCCGACCGGCGTGGTGCCGAGGGCCGCGGCGACGTCGAGCGACATCCAGCTGACCGCGACGACCCGCTTCGGCTTGGCCGGGATTTTCGTGCTGCCGTGGCCGTGCTTGAGCGTCACCGGGAAGTTCGCCGAGGCGGCCGTCTTCTCGGTGGTCCCGCTCGACGCCGTGCCGCCGCAGCCGGCCAGGACGAAGACCGCGCAGACGGCGAGGGCGAGGGCGCGCACCAGGGCGCCCGGACCGCTCGTGTGCCGGATCGGCAGGGACATGTCTCTCCTCGGATCTGTTGTGCCGGGTACCTCGCCCGGCGGCCGATACGGCTCCGACCAGGCAAAGTGAGGTAACCCTTACTTGTTGTGAACGCTAAGGGCCGCGAGGGCTGCCGTGGTGCGCGTTCCGGCCGTCCCGCGTCGCGGATCGGCCATCACGCGTCGGCGTTCTCGCCACTCCCCCGCGTGCCGCCGCGTACGTACACCGTCGGGCTCATGCCGCACACCCGGCGGAAGGCGGCGGAGAACGCGCTGGTGGTGGAGTACCCGCAGCGGTGGGCGACGAGGTTGACGGAGTGGCCGCCGGCCAGCAGTCCGGTCGCGGCGGACATCCGTACCAGGGAGCGCCAGCGGGTGAAGGGCATGCCGATGTCGTCCCCGAAGGCGCGAGCCACGGTCCGTACGCTCAGCGCGTGCCGGGCCGCCCATTCCTCCAGGGACGTGTCGCTCTCGGGAGCGCGCATCACATCCTCGGCGAGCGCCCGGATGCGCCAGTCCCGGGGCACGGGCACGCCGATCGCCGGGGACGGGTCCGTCTCCAGCATGTCGATCAGGACGCGCTGGGTGCGCAGTCGCAGGTCGTCGGGCATCGAGGTGACATCGAGGTGGATCAGCATCTCGCGCAGCGCCCGGCCGATCCGCAGCGGTGTGACGGACCGCCAGCGCGAGGGGGCGGCCGTGACGGTGACGTAGGTGTAGCAGCCGATGCCGCCCGGCTCGACGGAGGACGCGTGCGCGGTGCCGGGCGGCAGCCAGAGGCCCTGGCCGGGGACGAGTCGCCGCATCGCGTCGCGGGTGTGGACCAGGACGGTCCCCGAGTGCGACCAGGCCACCATCGGGTCGGCGTGGGTGTGCACGTTCCGCAGGGAGGGCCCGTACGGCGCCGATCCGTCGAGGACGGCGGTGGTCAGGAGATAGGGCGCGCCGACGACGGGACCTCCGTCGACCGGCTCGTCCCAGTCAAGGTCGGCCGGTGCCTGCGCGTCCCGCCGGGCGGGGAGAAGGAGTGTCGACGACATTTCCTTAGGTTAGCCTCACCTAATTTCTACCTGCTTCCGGGTCCAGCCAGAGGGGCCTTACACCCCCGCCTGGCCGTCCTCACGACGGTGGCGGCGTCCGAGGACTCCGCGTCCGGGGCCGGTGACTCCGTCGGGCGACTGGTGAGCGGCTACAGCCACGCGTTCTTCGTCACCGCCGGGTTCTGCGCCGTCGTCGCGGTCGTCGCGGCCCTGATCGCCCCCGGCGCCCCGAAAGCCCCTGCCGGTGGCCGCCCCGAGATCGGTGACGCCGCGCGGGATGCCGTGGACGCGCGCGCCGGTGCCACGGGGGACACGACCGCACCGGCGTGAGCCCGGCTGAGCTGAGAAGTTCCCGTGCCGTCAGCGGGCGCAGCCGCTGAGCCGGCTGGAGGCAGCCGCGATATCGGACCATGCCGACCTTCGCCACGCGTCGCCTCTCCCCCGTGCTCCGCACCGGCTCACTGCCGCTCCCAGTCCTCGTCCTCCCACAGCGTCACGCCGTGGGCCGCCAGCTGTTCGGGCAGGTCCGCCAGGGCGTCCACCTGCTCGATGTGGTGCACCCCTGCGCCCACCTCGCCGGTGTACACCGTGCGGGCGACGTGCGCCGCCACCAGTCCGGACACTCGGCTCTGCCCCTGCCCGGTGAGCGCCCGTACCGCGTGCCGATCGCCGTTGTGGGCGTCGGCGCGCAGCGCGAAGCCGTCGCCGCCCAGGTGGACCATGCCGAAGACCCGGGTGAACAGCCGCTGTTGGGCGGGCCGGTGGGTGCCGCGCAGCACTCCCAGCCGGCGCAGGCCGAAGAGCGCAGCCGTCAGCGGCCGGGAGTCCAGGCACAGCCGAGTCGTCGCCTGCGGTATGCCCAGGGTCTGCCGCACAGTGTGCTGGTCGGAGAAGGCGAACGGGTGGACGGTGCGTGTGCCGTATCCGGGCAGGGCCACCCGTTCCGGGCGGGCGGTGACCGGCTCGCTCAGCCCGGCGACGGTCCAGCGCACCGCGTCGGCCCCGTGCCGTTCCCCGGTCCCCAGCAACACCGTCAGATCCAGACTCCGGGCCCCACCTACCGCCTCGTGGGCGCGGCGGGCGAGCAGGCTGGTGAGGCCCGGAGCCACGCCGACGCTCAGCACGGCCGCCGCCCCGTCACCGGCGGCCTGCTCGTCGAGTGCGGCGACCTGGGAGAGCAGACGGTAGCTCGCCCCGACGTCCACGAGGTGGATACCGCGCTCCAGGCAGAGCCGGGCCGGACCGGCGTCCCGGGGCTCGACGCAGAGCACCACCACGCGTACGTCGGCCAGCTCGTCCAGGACCCTCCCCAGGCCGGGCACATCGCCGATGTCGACGCCCACACCGCCGAGCCGGCGAGCGCGGGCCTCGTCGCGTCCCGCGGGCACGACCCACCCCGGGAACCACTCCTCCAGCGTGCCGGTCACGGTCGCGCCGACGGCTCCGTACCCGCCGACGACGAGGATCCGGCCGGCCGGTGCGTCTCGATTCACTGTAGTCATACTCCAGTGAATAACACTGTAGTGTCACTACAGTCAAAATCTCCTCCGACCATTCGGAAGCCGTTTCCTCGGCACCCGTCCCCTCCCAGAGGTCGCACCCGTCCTCCCGGAACCAGAAAGGCAGGAAGCAAGGTGGCAGCGTCCCTGACGCGGGCCGAGAAGGCCCGCCGTACCCGGTCGCGCATGACCGAGACAGCCGCCCGGCTGTTCACCGAACGCGGCTGGACGGCCACCACCGTCGAGGACATCGCCCGCACCGCCGAAGTCGGCGTCCAGACCGTCTACTTCACCTTCGGCACCAAACGCGCCCTGCTCACCGAGGTCCTGGACATCGCCATCGCCGGCGACCCTGACCCGCTGACCACTCTTCAGCGTCCGTGGGCCCGCGCCGTCCTGGACGAGCCCGACCCGGCCGCCCAGCTCCGCCTCCAGGCCGCGGGCGCCTGTGCCATCCTGCGTCGCGCCGCGCCGCTGCTGGAGGTGGTGCGCAGCGCGGCACCCTCCGAGCCGGAACTCGCCCAGCTCTGGCAGACCAACCTCGAACAGCGGCACACGGTGCAGCTCAATTTCGCCGAGGCCCTCGTGCTCAAGACCGCGGCCGGGCTGCGCGACGGCCACGACGCCGCGTCGGCCGCCGACATCGCGCTGACCGTGCTCGGCCCGGAGACCTACACCCCGCTCACCGCGGGCCGCGGCTGGACACCGGAACGCTGGCAGCACTGGTCCGCCGACTGCCTGGTGCGCCAACTGCTGCCCTGACGTGCCGCGTTGTCTCACACCACCGGCGCAGGTCGAGTACGTTCACTCGGCCTGCGCCGGACGTTGTGCGAGGTGGCCGCGCGGTCACCGATACCGGCGGTCGTTACGCGGGGTCGAGGCGGGAGATGTTGCCGTTGCTGGCGAGCACATACAATTCCTTGTCGCAGCCCTGGACGAACGACACCACTTCGCCGGCGCTGACCCCGAGGTCGCTCACACCGGTGACCTTGCCGTTCTCCATCTGCAGCGTACGAACGGTTCCGTCGCAGTAGTCACTGAAGACGTAGTGCCCCTTGAGGTCCGGGATCTCGTCGCCGCGATAGACGTATCCGCCGGTCACCGAGCACCCCAGGCCGCTGCGGTCGTACTCGTGGACCGGCGGCACGTGGTTCGCGGGCTCCGTGCCGCCCCGGAAGGCGTGGTTGCCCTCCATCTGGGACCATCCGTAGTTCTCGCCGCCGTCGCTGTCGGCCGGGGCCCAGTCGATCTCTTCCCAGTCGCTCTGCCCGACGTCACCGATCAGCAGATCACCCGTGCCCTCGTCGAAGGAGAACCGCCACGGGTTGCGCAGCCCGTACGCCCAGATCTCGTCCTTCGCGTTCGGATCGTTCACGAACGGGTTGTCCGGCGGAATCGCGTACGGCTCGCCGCCCTGCGGATCGATCCGCAGCAGCTTGCCGAGCAGCGTGCCGAGGTTCTGCCCGTTCTTCTGAGGGTCGCCACCTGAGCCGCCGTCACCGAGGGCGATGTAGAGGTATCCGTCGGGGCCGAACTTGATGTCGCCGCCGTTGTGGTTCGAGTAGGGCTGCGTCTGGGTGAGGACCGTACGCCGGGTGTCCGGCTGGATCCTGCCGTCCTGAACGGCGAACTCGTCCACCGTGCTGGTGCCTTCGAGGTTCGTGAACGAGATGTAGAAGTGCGTGAACTCATTGTCGAAAGCGATGCCCAGCAAGCCTCGTTCGCCATCCGTCGTGGTCTCGGCGGACACGTCGAGGACGGGTTGGCCGAGGCCCTGATCATCCAAGGCCCTTACGGTTCCGGCGCGTTCGGCTATCCAGACCGTGCCGTCGGGGCCGGCCGCGCCGGCTGTCGGACTCTGGGCCATGGTCAGTGTCGTGAGCGCGACCGTCCCGGCCCGCGCCGGTGATACGGATTCATCGGCGGACGCTGTGGTCAGGGCCAGGGAGGCGACGAGGCAGAGGGTGCCGACGATCGCCGAGCTTCTGGTGCGGACTTTCACCGTGATCCTCCTGGAGGCGGCGCGGTAGGTCACGCGGCCACTGGGCAGAGTGCGGTGGGGATCAGCCCGTGACGGCGCGCGACCTGCGTGGGGGGATGGTGCACTGCTGTCTGCTGTCCACGTATGAGGATACTGGGGTAACTGTGGTTTGCGGAGGCGAAAACTGCCCGCATTAAATCGGCGGGCCCGCGACGGGCACCGACCGACAGAACCCGTGTCGCCGGCCTCCGCACACGCGGTGGACCCCGCAGGCACTGCCTCCAAGGCGTCGGCCGCTCCAGTGAGCAGCCTCAACTCATCGACGGTCTCGGCTTCTACCGGTCACGCGACGGGCGGGTTGAACCGGGAGTAGTTCTGGAGTTCCCACTGCAGCGGGCTTGCGTTGTTGATCTGCACCACGGTGTCGATCTCGAACTCCACGACGCGCAGAGCCCCTTCGTACGCCGCGGCGCTGCGGGGATCCCAGTCGATCCGGCCGGTGCCGGTGAGTTGCAGGGTGTGGCCCCGCTCCCAGTCGAGGAACAGCAGGCCGGACGCGGGGGCGAGGTGCAGATTGCCCAGGGTCATGTAGAACTGGTTGCCGGTGTAGTCGGGCCAGCGCAGTGTGCGGGGCCCCGCGACGGTGACGAAGCCCGGCATGCCGCCGCGGTGTGACGCGTCGGCGCCGTGCTCGGCGGTCTGGCTGGCGATGAAGAAGGTGTCGGCCTGCTCGATCCACCGCTGCTGGACGTCGCTGAGTTCCTTGCCGGTACGGGCTTCCCCGGCCGGCGTGGCATCGGCGGACTCGGTGATGACGCGGTTCTGCAGGTACTTCGGGCAGTTGCCGAACACCTGCCCGGTGGTCATCCGCAGGCCGTCGCCGTCGCGTACGGCCACGCCGTTGGCGCGGATACGGCGCTGGGTCTGCGGATGCAGGGCGAGCACGCCGATGGCGCGTTCCTCATCGAAGGCGTGGTGGAGCGGATCGCCGGGAGCGGGCAGTGCATGGATGTCGAGGGTTCGGCCGTCCACGGGCCGGGCGAAACCGGGAGGTCCCGTCACGATCGTCGACCAGACGGCGCCGGTGTCGTCGGCGGCTCCGAGGACCAGCATCTGCTGGGCCCGGATGAAGGGGTGGAACCCGTGCGGGATGTCCGGGCCGAACATGGGCGATCCCCAGCCGGGGCCGCCCTCCTGAGCCTTTCGCTGGACCGCCTGCTCACCGCGGTGTTCTGCGCGCAGTGTCACGAGATGCCTCCTTGATCAGCGTGCGAGCAGGTCGGGCAACTCGCCGAGGACCTGCTCGAAAACGGAAGGGTCGTCCAGGACGCGCGCCACCACCAGGGCGCCCTCGATACGGACGAGGGCGGCACGCGCCCGAAGCTCGGCGTCCTGTTCGGCCGCACCGGCCCTGATGGCAGCACCGGCCATGGCCTGGAGCCACGCCCGGGCGAGCCGGGCGGCGTGGGCCCTGATCTCCTGCGGCGCCCCGATCAGCGTCATCGTGTCGAGGACACAGGCCATGCGACCGTCCTTGTAGACGAGCGCCATACGCCGTGCCATCTCGGCAACACCTTCGGCGGCGTCCGGCGCCGAAGCGAGCAGCTCGAAGATCTCGCCGAAATGGGCCTCCATGCTCGTGAGGACGGCAGCCGCCATGGCGGGCTTGCCGTCCGGGAAGCGGTGATAGAGGCTCGCGCGCTGCAGCCCTGTCGCCCGAGACAGGTCGGAGAGCGACGCTCCGGCATACCCGTTGGCCCGGAAGACCTCGGCAAGCCGGGCGTGCATCAGCTCATCGTCGACATGCGGCGTCCGTCCCATGCTCTTACTTTACCGAACGTTCGGTAAAAAGGAAAGTTCGAGGTTCCCCGCCCCGGGAACGCACGCGTCATGACCGAGCCGGGAGTGTCCCGCTTCCTGGCGATGTCAGTGCGCCGTGTCAGGCTGAAAGAGCCCGGCGGCGCCCATCACCTCGAAGCCGATGCTGCCGCCGGGCACCCTCGTCCACATCGAAACGGGGAGGAGACGGACCGCGGCGACGCCAGCGCGGGACACACTTTCGTACGACTCAGGCGCCGCCGCCCCACCGGCCACGCCCCGTTCGACGTCAGGTGTACCTGGCTACACCCGTGCAGTGGTGCGTGCTCACCTTCGGATGTACCGTCCGCCGGCATAGCGTTCACGTCATGTGGAAAACCACACGGCAGGCCTCGCGTGCCACCGCGCACCTTGCCCTCACGGCGGCCATGGCCTTCGGTCTGTATCTCTTCATCACAGTGTTGATCATCGCTGCCGTCGGCACCCTGGCCGTTGTCGGTGCCTGGATGCTGCCGGAGACAGTCCTGTTGATCCGTCGGATCGCCGGGGTGCGGCGTCGGCAGGTGGCATCGTGGACAGGCCGCGAGATCCCGGAAGCCTATTCACCGGTGACCGGGCCACTCCGCCGGCGCCTGCGGACCGTGACAAGGGATCCGAACACGTACACAGATCTCCGCTGGCTCGGTGCTCAGTACCTCTACAGCCCTCTTGTTCTGCTGGCGGTCCCGCTGTGGCCGCTCGGACTCGTGATCGACGGGATCTGGTGCGGGGCATTGCGCCGGAAGGCTTTCGTCCTGCCGCTCATCACTCGTCTCGCGGACACGGAGGCCCGCTGGTCGGAGGCCCTTCTCTCACCCTCTCCCGAGACCCGGCTCGCCGCCCGTGTGGCGGAGCTGACGCAGACGCGGGCCGGAGCGATCGCCGCTCACGGCGCCGAATTGCGCCGGATCGAACGCGACCTCCACGACGGCACCCAGGCCCGGCTGGTCGCTCTGTCCATGCGGATCGGTCTGGCGAAGCGGGCCTACGAACACGACCCCGAGACGGCCCGTCAGATGCTCGACGACGCACAGGACCTGACCGAGGAGGCACTGACGGAGCTGCGGCACGTCGTACGTGGCATCCACCCGCCGATCCTCACGGACCGGGGGCTGGTCGGCGCCGTCCGCGCCCTTGCGGCCGCCAGCGGGCTTCAGGTGACCGTGCGGGTCGACCGGCTGGACGATCCCGCTCTGCGGGCCCCCGCCGCCGTCGAGGCTGCCGCATACTTCGTAGTGGCTGAGGCTCTGACGAACGCGGCCAAGCACAGTGGGTCGCCGCGGGCTTCGGTCCACCTGACGCGCCTCAGCCGGGGTCTCGACGTCGTGATCCGGGACGAGGGCAGTGGCGGCGCCGACGAAAGCGGCGGCACCGGCCTTACGGGTATACGACGTCGTGTTGCCGCCTTGGACGGCACAGTGACCGTGACCAGCCCCGTCGGGGGCCCGACCCTCATTGCCGTGGAGCTGCCGTGCGTGTGGTGATCGCCGAGGACAACGCCCTTCTCAGGGAGGGGATCGTCCTGCTGCTGAGGTCCGCCGGCCACGAGGTGGTGGCTGTCGTGGGCAGTGGACCCGAGATCCTTCCGGCGTTGCTCGAACACCGCCCGGACGCCGCTGTCCTCGACGTGCGGATGCCTCCGGACTTCCGTGACGAGGGGCTGCGTGCCGCACGCGAGGCGCGGGAGAAGATTCCGGGTCTGCCCGTGCTGGTGCTGTCGCAGTATGTCGAGGAGTCGTACGCCAGTGAGCTGCTTCAGGGCGGTGCCAGTGGTGTGGGGTATCTGCTCAAGGATCGCGTCGGTCGGGTCGACGAGTTCCTCGACGCGCTGGAACGCGTCGCCGCCGGTGGTACCGCTCTCGACCCCGAGGTGGTCTCGGAGCTGCTGACCCACCGGCGTGACACGCCGCTGGACTCCCTCACGCCCCGCGAGCGCGAGGTGCTCAAGTTGATGGCCGAGGGCCATGACAACGGCACCATCGCCAAGTTGCTGGTCGTCACCGAGCGCGCGGTGAGCAAGCACATCGGCAACGTCTTCCTGAAGCTCGGCCTGCCTCCGAGCGACAGCGGGCACCGCAGGGTTCTGGCTGTCCTCGCCCATCTGAACGCTCCACGCGCCTAGGCACTGTCCGGCGGATCACGTAAATATGAACCGCAAGGGCCGTCGTGCCGGCGCCGGCTGGTACGGCAGCCCCTTCAGTTCCTACGGATGCGGCGAGCCTTGGCAACGAGTCTGCGAGGCAGCCTCGGACCCGCACATGCATAGTCGATCAGCAGGTCCCGGTAGGCGGTGTTCGCGAGATCCGGCGCCAGGGTGATCAGGGCAGTCAGATCGTCGGGCGAGCCGGAAAGGCGTGCGCGGTAGGCGGCACTCGCCGCGCGCAGGGTGACTTCGTGAGGCTCGTATTCCAGGCCCTGATCGGCGAGGCTTGCGGCTGCGGCGAAGTCGCCCTGCTCGGCGCGCACATCGGCTAGGTCCAGGTAGAGGGACCAGTTGGCGGACTCTAGGACCAGGGCGCTTTCGAAGGCAGCAGCAGTCTGATCCAGGTCGCCGATCACACGCCATGTTGCTGCCCGTGCGACTGCTGTCCACATGACCCGAACGACGGCATCGGCACGGTCGCACAGCGCAAAGGACAGTTCGTACCGGCCGCAGGCCCGGGGCAGCCGGGCCATGGCGGCCAGCGACTCCGGCTCGGGATCCCGCTCGGACACCATGTCGAGGGCATGGAACCAGGGCGCGAACCGTTCCCACATCTCGTCGGAGTCCAGGTCGTGACCGTGGTCCAACGTCCGCAGACACGCCTCGGCCAGTGCCGCAGCACTCACCGCGCCGAGAAAGCGCGCATCACCGAACCAGGGAGCAGCGCCCCATGCCACGTCGGGCCGCACACCCGTGACCGAACCAAGGGCCATCACCGCGTCGTCCATGTCCCCGTCGAGGAACAAGAAGTACGCCTGCGCCAGCACAGCGCTCAAGGAGCCGTCCTCCCCAAGGCTCTCCTTCAGCTCCGAGCGTCGGTCTTGCCACAACTCGGCGAGGGCTGCATAGGGCTCGGGAGCTGCCGGTGCCGAGGCTATTGCTCCCACCAGAAGCTCCACGGCGCCCACCGGGCTTCCGCCGCAGTGCGCCATCACACCAGCGAGACTGACTCCCGCCGCCACTGACTGATTCGACATCGCCAGATAATACCCGTGACCAGGCACACAACAGCGACGATCAGATCAGGGGGAAGCCCTCTCTCAACGGCACCCCAGGTCCTGCCAGTTGCTGGCTCGTTAGTCCAGCATGGGGCGGGGTGACCTGACGAATGCTGAATGGGAGCGGCTGGAGCCGCACCTGCCGGTATCGGGACGGCACGGTGGGCGGTGGAACGACCACCGCAAGGTGATCGACGGGATTCTGTTCCGGGTCCGGACGGGCATACCGTGGCGGGATTTGCCCGAGCGTTTCGGCAGATGGAAGACCGTCTATGAACGGCATCGGCGCTGGTCCGCGGACGGCACGTGGGACCGGATCCTAGGAGCTGTCCAAGCGGAGGCCGATCTCGCGGGCCGGATCGACTGGAGCATAGTCAGTGTCGACTCGACATCATGCCGGGCCCATCAGCACGCGGCCGGGGCTCGAAAGAAGAAGCCGCGCGTCCCGAAAAGGACAACGCCCCGGAACCACCGCTCCGACGAAGGACTCGGACGGTCCCGGGGCGGTCTGACCTGCAAAATCCACCTTGCCGGTGAGGGTGGATGTCGACCGTTGGCCTTTTGGGTCACCCCCGGACAGTGGGGCGACGCCCCGCAGATGATCCAGGTCCTCGAACGCATCCGCGTTACCCGTCCGGAGGGCGGACGGCCGCGCACCCGGCCGGACCACCTCGGCGGCGACAAGGCATACAGCTCACGCCGCAATCGCCGTTACCTGCGAAGACGTCAGATCAAGCACACCATCCCAGAGCCGAGGGACCAGCGGGCCAACCGCAAGCGGCGCGGCAGCAAGGGCGGCAGGCCCGCCGGTTTCGACACCGAAATCTACAAACGCCGCAACGAGGTCGAGCGGACGATCAACCGGCTCAAGAACTCCCGGGCCGTCGCCACCCGCTATGACAAGAGGGCCTACGTCTTCCATGGCACCGTCACAGTTGCGGCGGTCCGCTTATGGCTCCGCCGGTGATCCGCCGGACAGCGCCTAGAGCGTGGAGCGTGGAGCGGACGCGGCCGTCCGATCAGTGATCCCTGACGCCATGCGGGGCCCCATTAGAAGGTCTAGGGCTGGTGGCCCCGGCCGAGAGCATGTTCTTTGAGGAATGCTCCCGCATGGGCCGCCGCCTCCTCCGCGGTCGTGTAGGCCGTCCCGTCGACGACCGTGCCGGATACCCCGTCAGCACCCTCACCTGTCCAGCTCCAGTCACCGGCAGCCGCCTGCACCAGCTCGGCGGTCCCTCCGAAGAGCGCGAGGCTGCGTCTGCCCGCTGCCGCGTGGGCCGGGCGGCTGACGGCGTCGGGCCACTTCTTGCGAGCACCCTGCCGGGTGATGCCCCAGACAGCTCCCAACTGCTCGTAGCTGGCGCCGTAGGAGCCGGCGGTGGTCGCCGCCTGCCCAGCCAGCCGCCTGACCTCGGCATCCATCACCTTCCAGGCAGCCAGGACCGACAGCGCCACTTCGACAGGAGCCGCTTCCCACATACGGTCCGCGGGCAGCCCCGTCTCACGGGACCGGATGGCCGAGGCCAGGGGATGCAAGGCGCCGTACAGGGCCTTGGCCAGCTCTACCTGCTCTTCTTCGGTGATCTCAGAGACCATCATGTGACAACCATAGTTACCAAGACGCTCAATGTAAACCAAAGTTTCCGCACCACTCCCCCGTCCCCACGGGATGTGGCGCGGTTGGAACAGCATCCGCTCAGCGCGGTTCCGACCAGCGGGCTGCCCATGAGGTCGGGCAACCCGCTGTCTTGAGTCAGCTGCCTCAGTGAAGTGAGACGGCCTGATGAGCGGGTTCTACGAGGGGCGGTTCGGGAGTGGGTACCTTGCGGTTGAGCTTCTCTCCCTCCACGTCGATGTCGGGGAGGATGCGGTCCAGCCAGCGGGGCAGTCGCCATCCCCTGTCTCCGAGCAGGGAGAGCGCGGCGGGCACCAGCATCATGCGGACGATGAACGCGTCGAAGAAGACAGCGATGGCCAGTCCGAAGCCGATCATCTTGACCATGGACTCGCCTGCGCCGATGAAGCCCGAGAAGACGGCCATCATGATGGCTGCCGCGGCCACGACGACCCGGGCGCTGTGCCGGAAGCCGGACACCACGGCCTCGCGCGGACCGTCCCCGTGCACGTACGCCTCGCGGATCCTGCTGACGAGGAACACCTCGTAGTCCATGGCCAGTCCGAAGACGATGCCCACCAGGAAGATCGGCATCATGCTCATGATCGGCCCGGTCTGTTCGACACCGAGGACGTCGGCGGCATGTCCTTGCTGGAAGACGAGAACGACGGAGCCGAGGGCAGCGAGCACCGAGAGCAGGAAGCCGGCCGCCGCCTTGACCGGGACGAGCAGGGATCGGAAGACCAGCAGCAGAAGGACGAACGCCAGGCCGACCACGACGATGAGGTACGGGACCAGCGCTGCCTGGACTTTCTCGGCGATGTCGATGTTGAGCGCCGTGGTGCCGGTGACCTCGAAGCTCGCCCCGTCGGCCTTGGCTTCGATGTCGGCGCGTTCTCCGCGGATCGTCTTGACGAGGTCCTTGGTCCTCGCATCGGTAGGACTGGTTGAGGGGGTGGCCGTGAAGACGGCGGTGTCCCCCGACTCGTTGTAGCGAGGCGCCGACACGGAAACCACACCTGCGGTGTCCTTGACGTCCCGCAGGACGGTGGCCACCGCCGCGTTCGGATCGTCCGCCGTCTTCGCGTCCACCACCACGGTCAGCGGACCGTTGAACCCGGGCCCGAAACCGTCGGCCAGGGCGTCGTAGGCCCTGCGCTCGGTCGTGGAGGTCGACTTGGCCTCGTCACCGGGCATGCCGAGTTGCAGGTCGAGTGCCGGGACGGCGATGGCGCCCAGGCCGACGACGCCGAGCAGCAGGAAGGGAACGGGGTGGCGTACGACGACGCTCGCCCAGCGGCTGCCGCCGTTGTGCCGCTTCTGCTGCTTGCGCTTGCTGCGCTTCGAGCCCTTGCGTACGCCCCGTGACAGTACGGCGTCGGGCCAGAATCCGAGCAGCGCGGGCACCGCGGTCAGGCATATCAGCACGGCGATCAGAACACCTCCGGCCGCGGCGAGCCCCATCTTGGTGAGCGTGGGAATGCCCACGACCGACAGACCGGCCAGTGCGATGACGACCGTCAAGCCGGCGAAAACCACGGACGATCCGGCTGTCCCGACCGCCAACCCCGCTGCGTCGCGGGGCACATGGCCCTTCGCGCGTTCTTCCCGGTACCGCGAGACGACGAAGAGCGCGTAGTCGATGCCACAGGCCAGGCCGAGCATGGTGGCCAGGGTGCCGGTCGTGCTCGTGAGCCCGAAAGCACTCGACAGGGCGGTGATCGCCGTCATGCTGATGCCGACCCCGAGGATCGCGGTGAGCAGCGGCAGTCCGGCCGCGGCCATCGAGCCGAAGGTGATCAGCAGCACGACAGCCGCTATCGCGATCCCGATGGCTTCCGCCGGTCCGCCGGCTTCGGTGGGGGTGGCCAGTGCGTCCCCGCCGACCTCGACGGTCAGCCCTGCCTGCTGCGCCTTCTTGATGGCGTCTTCCAGGTGGTCCTTGCCGGCGTCGGTGAGATCGTCCGCCTTGACTTCGAAACCGACCGTGGCGTACGCGGTGGTCGCGTCCTCACTGACGGCCTTCGCCCGGAACGGGTCGACCACACTGCTGACCTGTGGCCCGTCCGCCGCCTCGTCGACCAGCGATTCGACGGCCGCCTTGTTGTGCGTGGCGGTGATCTTCTCACCGGAGGGTGCCACGAAGACGATACGGGCCGTGGCGCCGTCCGCCGCGGTGCCGGGGAAGCGCTGCTCCATCAGGTCGAAGGCCTTCTGCGACTCGATGCCCGGCATCGTGAAGCCGTCGTCCGCCGCGGCGGGGGCCTTGGTCGCGGCAAAGCCGGTGACGCCGAGTACGGCCACCCACAACAGAGCGAAGAACCAGCGCCATCGGAAAGCCGCTCGACCCAGGTGATACAGGACAGTTGCCATGGCGGAAGAAGCCTCCAGAGGATGCGGATCAGGGAATGTCAGGTCAGACGAGACCGGGACTTCAGACGCTTCGCCTTCTCGGAGCTTCACGGGCTCCGTGGCATCTGGCTCTCTGTCTCTGCCTGGGTCTCTGTGTGGGTCTCTGCCTCAAACGATCTCGTCGTCCGCCCGCGGACACGAGGGAGCGTGCTCCCGAGTGCGTGGTGGAGCGGGCTACACCACAACGGCCACCCACGGGTGACATCGCCGACACCACAGCCGGCCCGCACCACTGCCAACAGCGCGGAGTTGGCCGCGCAGGAACCTGACTCCGCTCATCACCCACCCTCGGAAACGGGTCACCTAGGCTGGCGAAGTGACTGATGAGCCGGAGCGGGTGCAGCCGTCGGGAGTGTGGGCCACGGCGGTGGGGGTGGCCAGGGTGCGTGCGCTGGAGAGCGAGCGGGAGGACGCACTGTTCCGCGACCCACTGGCACGGGCCTTCGCCACCGCCGGCGGCCTATGGCCCTCCTCGCCGTCACTGCCCGATGACGAGGCCGCGCGCCGCCGCCGACTGGCCGTGTCGTTCTCCATCGTCATCAGGACGAGGTTCCTCGACGACCTCTTGCGGCAGGCCGCCGCGTCCGGGGTGCGGCAGGTCGTGCTGCTCGGCGCCGGCATGGACAGCCGGGCCTTCCGGATGGACTGGCCCCAGGGCACCCGGCTGTTCGAGGTCGACACCGCCGTGCCGATGGACTTCAAGGCTGCGGTACTGCGCCAGGAGCGGGCCGTCGCGCGCTGCGAGCGGATCACCGTCGCGGTGGATCTGCGCGAGGACTGGCCCGCCGCGCTGGCCGCCGCAGGGCACGACCCGTCGGCGCCGACCGCGTGGGTCGCCGAAGGGCTACTGATCTATCTGCCCCAGGACGCGGTGGAGTTGCTGCTGTCCCGGATCAGCGCGCGTTCGGCGGCAGGCAGTCGGATGGGACTGACCTTGGGCTCGCGCGGCGTGATCGAGCGCTTCGGTGCGGACGCCGTGCCGGGATCGGCGGCGTCCATGTGGGTCTCGGAGATGCCCGACGACCCGGTGGGCTGGCTGGCCGGACATGGCTGGGAGGCAGACAGCCACACCCTGCGCGAGCGCGCTGCCGCCTACGGCCGTCCGCTCAACACCCCACCGCGGCAGGAGGAGCGGCCTGGCGGACTGATCTCGGCGGTCCGCCGGTGAACACGAGGCAGCTGCCTTCACTTGATGGTGGACGTGCGTCTGTAGGGCACCGATTCGGTGCCCTACAGACGCTGCGGAAGCACGCCATCACCGCGGTCGGCCGTCGCCGACAGAACAGACCGACGACCCAACGCCCCTGACTTACCAGGCGACAGGCAGCTCATAGATGCCGTACGCCTGCGAGTCCTCCTTGAACTTCAGCTCGGACAGGTCGGCCGCCAGCCGCAGCGTCGGGATACGGCGGAACAGGGTGCTGAACACGACGTGCAGTTCGATACGGGCCAGCTGCTGGCCGATGCACTGGTGCGGTCCCCAGCTGAACGCCATGTGGTGTGCGGCCTTGCGCGCGAGGTCGAGCTTCTCCGGCTCGAGGAAAGCCTCCGGGTCCCAGTTGGCCGCCGGCAGAGCGGCGATGACACCCTCCCCCGCCCGGATGGTCTCGCCGTCGATCTCAATGTCCTCGACGACCGCCCGTCGGGCGAGGAGGTGCGGGATGGTCAGGTACCTCAGTAGTTCCTCGACCGCGTTCGCCACGAACTTGGGGTCGTCGGAGCGCTCCCGGAGAGCCGCCAGCTGATCCGGGTTCTGCAGCAGCAGCGCGGTGCCCAGGGTGATCATGTTGGCACTGGTGTCATGGCCGGCGACGAGCAGGATGTGGCCCAGCGGAGCGGCCTCCCCCATGGTCAGGTCCCCCGCCCTGACGCGTTCGGCGAGGTCGGAGAGCACGTCCTCACCGGGGTCGTCCATCTTGGCCTCGATGAGTCCGGAGATGTACTGGCGCAACACCCTCGTCGTCTCGGCGGCCTCCTCGGCGGTCTTGAACCGGGCATTGGTGACCCCTGCGTGCTCCTGGAAGAAGTGGTGGTCCTCGTAGGGCACACCGAGCAGAGCGCAGATCATGAGTGACGGAAGCGGCAACGACAACGCCTCGTTGAGCTCGGTCGGGTTGGGTCCCGCGAGCATCTCGTCGATGAGGCCGTCGGTGATGTCCTGGATCTCGGGACGCAGCTTCTCCATCCGGTGCCGGGTGAAGGAACTCGTCAACATACGGCGCCAGCGCTGGTGTTCGGGCCCATCGGTGTTGTTGATCGACGGCTGCATCTCGGCTGCGTGAGCCTTCATCGCCTCCGTCGTGTGCGGATACCCGGGCGCTCCGATATTGGCGCTGAGCCGCGGGTCGGCCAGCAGTTGGCGCTGCGCGGCGTAGGTCGTGGCCACCCAGGGGGTACTGCCGTCCCAGGTCTCGACCCTGCGCACCGACTTGTCGGCGTCCTGCAGCTCCAGCAGCCCGGGCGGCGGCGCGAAGGGGCACTCGGACGCCCGGGGTGACGGGTATGTGGGATGCGCCCCGGTCACTCCGGCACTCGCCACGTTGTCGGCCATGTCCGCACTCCTCTTCTCTGACTGCCCTGTCGGACGACGATGAGCCACGCATCGGGACGACCCGCCGGGATCTCCGCCGGCCCTGAACCGGCGTCACCGCATCGCGCGTACCACGAACCTTACGTCGACCGATCGGTACAATCAATGCAAGTGAAGGGGTGGAATACGACCCCACAAACGGACTCCGAATACCGACGGAAAGCGGTCGGCAGAAAGCGCGTAGGGGCAGCGCGGAGACCATGACCTCCGCCCTGCCCCTACGCACGACCCCCTACGCAGCTCAGGCCCAACTCAGCTCAAACCCTTCGCAGCTCAGGAACTGGCAGCTCCCGGCTTCTCCTTGAACTGGTGCCCGAGAAAAGCCCCCGTCCACGCCATGAGGTCCGAGGGAACGTAGTAGCCGTCCTCGTCGTTGATCGCGTCCCAGTTCTTGACGACATCCTCGACCGTGGCAAGTCCGCCGTCATGCACGTAACCCGGCGTGGAGGCGATGAAGAAGCGTGCGAACCGGCCCGCTCCGGCAGCGTAGATCTCCCCGTTGACCGGGCATTCCTCGTGCGCGAGGTACGCGACCAGGGGCGCCACGGCCTGCGACGGCATCCCGGCCTGCTGAGCCGCCGCCTCCGCCGCGGCCTCGTCCTCGATACCGCCCATCCTGGTCAGGGCCGCCGGGGCGATCACGTTCACTTTGATCCCGTGAGGTTCGCCGGCCAGCCGCGCGCTGCGGGCCAGTCCGATGACTCCGCCCTTGGCAGCCGCGTACGAGAGGTTGTTGTCGAGGCCGAAGAGACCGGCCGACGACGTCAGCACGACACGGCCGTAGCCCTGTTCGACGAAGTGCGGCCAGGCGGCCTTCATCGTGTTGAAGGAACCGATGAGGTGGACGTCGAGGTGGCGTTCGAGGTTGTCGGCGTCGACCTCCGGCAGCCCGGCCCATCTGATGATGCCGGCGTTGTTGATGACGACGTCGATGCGTCCGAAAGCGTTCAACGCGGTGTCGATGATGGCCTTGCCGCCCGCCTCCGTGGAGACGTCGTTGGTGTCGGCGACGGCCTGGCCGCCCGCCGCCACGATGGCCTCGGCGACCTTCTGTGCGGGGGCGGCGTCCGTGCCGTCGCCGTCCATCGCTCCGCCGAGATCGTTGACGACGACTTTCGCTCCTCGCTCGGCCAGCAGTCCGGCATAGGCGCGACCGATGCCGCGCCCCGCGCCGGTGACCACGACCACGCGTCCTTCGAAGTTCAACTCGCTCATGGGTGACTCCTGTTGTGCTGCTGTAGTGCGGCGCCGCCCCGGACGACAAGTCCTGTGTGCCGCGCCGCCGAACTGAAGAACGTTCTGACGAACGATGAATGCGGTGTCCCTGCCCGCCCGGCCGGGCCCGTGTCACTCCTCGATGTGAATGGCGAGCGCGGGGCATACGGCCGCCGCGTTGCGGACGTCGTCCGCGAGGTCGGCAGAGGGATTCCCGTCGAGCAGGATGACGATGCCGTCCTCCTCTCGCTGATCGAAGACCTCGGGGGACGCGGCCACGCACTGTCCGGCCGCGCAGCACTTCTCCTCGTCGATGAGTACCTTCATGACACCTCTCCGGGCGACTCGGGGAACCATTGGATTCAGGGGACGGAAACGGATGCGGTGATGCTGTCGACGACCTCTTGGCGGCGCATGCGTGTCTGCTTGGGCATGTTCCAGCCCAGTACTCCGGTCACGGCTCCGCCGCTGGTGTAACGGACGACGAAACGGCGGCCCGTCACATCGCCTTCGACGACCTCCGCCTCGGCGTCCGCCGGGAGCAGGCCGTGGACCTGCAGCTTCGCTTCGAACTGGTCGGTCCAGAAGTAGGGCACCGGGGCGTACGCCCGGTCCTCGCCGAGGATCACGGCGGCGACGGCCGCGGCCTGTTCGGTGGCGTTCGTGCGGTTCTCCAGCCGCATCAGCCGGTTGTAGCTCTCGTGGTGGAACCGGGCCACGTCACCGACCGCGTAGATGCCGTCCGCCGCGCGGCACCTCGCATCGCAGACGATGCCGTTGTCCAGCGTCAGGCCGCTGTCGTCGAGCCACTGTGTCGCCGGAGTCGCTCCGATGGCGACGACCACGACATCGGACGGAAGGACCTCGCCGCTGCTCAGTCGCACACCGGTGACCCGGCCGTCCTCGCTGAGCAGGCCCGCGACCCCTGAGCCCAGACGCAGGCGCACACCGTGCTCGTGATGGAGGCCGGCCAGCAACTCGGACACCATGGGGCCCACTTGCAGGGCCATCGGCGCGGCCAAGGGACCCACGAGGGTGACGTCCAGCCCCAACGTGCGCGCGGTTGCCGCGATCTCCGAGCCGAGTACACCCTCGCCGACCACGACGAGCCGGGATCCGGGCCGCAGGTCAGCCTTCAGTGCCACGGCGTCGTCGAGTCCGCGCAGCGTGTACACACCGGCGATGCCTTCCTGGCCGGGAAGGGCGCGCGCCCGGACCCCGGTCGCGAGCACGACGACGTCCGCGGACAGTTCGCGTCCGGAGGTCGTACGCACGGTCCGCGCGGCCACGTCGAGGGTGGTCGCGGCGTCCCCCAGCACGAAATCGGCGTCGAGGTTCGCGATGACCTCGGCGGTGCGCAGTGCCGCGCGCTGCGGTTCCCAGGCTCCGGCGAGGACCTGTTTCGACAAGGGGGGCCGGTCGTACGGCGCGTGCACCTCGTCGCCGAGCACGTCGATGGCTCCGGTGTATCCCTTGCGCCGCAGCGCTTCCACCGTGGTGAGGCCGGCCGCCGAGGCTCCGACCACCAGGATGCGTCCGGGGCCGGTCATGCGCTCCCCCGTGCGGTCGCCGGGCCGGTGGACGGCCGGTGACCGTCACCCTGGCGGTCACCCCGGCCGCCGTGCTCCACCCTCATAGCTGTCTCCGATGCAGTTCGATCCGGTCGCTTCAGTTGTTGCGAACAGTCGGGACCCCTTACGTGAGGTACCTGCCGCCGTTGGTGCTCAGGGTCTGTCCGGTGACGTAACCGGCCTCCTCCGACGCCAGGTAGGCCACGGCGTAGGCCACGTCCTCGGGGCGGCCGGCGCGCTTCATCGGCATGGTCTCCGCAACTGCTTCGACGTCGACGGGCCCCTGACGCACCAGCGGGGTGTCGATGAAGCCGGGCGGCACGTGGTTGACCGTGATGCCCGTACTGGCGTACTCGATCGCGAGTGCCCTGGTCAGGCCGATGACCCCGCCTTTGGATGCCGCGTAGTGCGCCATGGCCGGTGCCCCGGTCTGCGCGGACGAGGACGAGATGTTGACGATCCGGCCCCAGCCCGCGTCGAGCATGTCGGGCACCAGTTCCCGGGTCACCAGGAACGGCCCCTTGAGGTTGATGCCGACCATGCGGTCCCAGGCGGCTTCGGTGATGTCGGTGAAGGGCTGATAGGCAGTCACCCCCGCGTTGTTGACCAGGACGGTGACGGGCCCCAGTTCCTCGCGGGTGCGCGCGGCGGCCTCGGCGACCGCGCCGGCGTCGGCGGCGTCTCCCCCGATCGCGATCGCGGTGCCGCCCGCTTCCTGGATGGCGGCGGCGGTCTTCTCGGCCCCTTCGTCATTCAGGTCCCATACCGCGACGGCCGCACCCCTGGCGGCCAGGACTTTCGCGACCGCTTCCCCGATGCCGCGGGCCCCGCCCGTGACGACGGCGACCTTTCCCTGCAATGACATGCGTGCTCCTCATGTGCGTGGCGCCCCGCGGCCGGACCTCCGACGGTCCCGCTCACGTGGCAGATGGTTCGTCCCCGGGCGTTCATCCCTGAGCGGCGGACCCGACGCCCGGTGGAGCGTCGGGTGCCGCGTCAGTCGGGAAGCGCCTCTCGGGCGGCGTTACGTGCCGCCGTCGCCGCCGGGAAACCGGCGTAGCCCGCGGCGTGGTAGATGACTTCGGCGATCTCGTCCCTGGTCAGGCCGTTGGTCACGCCGATTCTGAAGTGGGTCCTGAGCTCACTCTCGGCGCCCAGCGCGATGAGGATGCCGAGCGTGACCAGACTGCGGTCCCTCGGCGCAAGACCCTCCCGGGCCCACAGGGAGCCCCAGACGCTGGTCAGGCCGATGTCGACGAGTTCTTCACCGAGACGTCCGTCCCGCAGGTCGATGTCCCCTTCGGGGAACACCCCCGGCAGCGCGTCCCGCATGGCTTTCCACCCGGCGCTGCGCAGCGCGGCCGGCTCTTCGGCGTCCTTGGCCGTCATGTGTGACTCCTGGTTCGCACGGCTCTGTGTCTCCCCCGATGGAAAGTTAGACCAATCGGTCGGTATAATCAACGGCCAGGACAGCGGATACCCGCCACCCCTTGTGGGACGGGCCGCACCGGACACCACACGGGCCGCGCTCCGCCCTCGAAACCGCCTCTCCGTGGCACGAGCATTGATCGATCCAAGGGCCTGCTCTACTCTCGCCCTGAAGATTCGATCGATCGGTCGAAATAACAAACTCGGGCTCACGCGGGCGGAGCAGCCCCCTGTTCACAGTGGAGGGCAGATGACCAACACGAAGACGACATCCTCAGCACCCGAGAGCCGGGGTGACGCGGACGAGGTCCTGGATGTCGTGGTGATCGGTTCAGGTGTCACAGGCATCCTTCAGCTGCATCTGGCGCGGGAGGCCGGTCTCACCGCCAAGGTGCTGGAGGCCGGCAGCGGCGTCGGTGGTGTCTGGTACTGGAACCGCTACCCCGAGGCCCGCTTCGACTCCGAGAGCTACAGCTACGGCTACCTCTTCTCCAAGGAGCTGTGGGAGGAGTGGGAGTGGTCGGAGCAGTACGCGGGGCAGCCGGAGATCGAGCGCTACTTCAACTACGTGGTCGACCGCTTCGACCTGCGGAAGGACATCGTCTTCAACGCGAAGGCGGACTCGGCCGTCTACGACGAGCCGACCGGCACCTGGACCGTGACGGCCGAGAACGGCACGACACTCAGGACACACTTCCTCGTCGCGGCCACCGGGAACCTGTCCGTTCCCTTCATTCCCGCCATCGAGGGCCGCGAGGTCTTCCGCGGCGAACAGCACCACACCAGCCGCTGGCCCAAGCAGCCCATCGACTTCACGGGCAAGCGCGTGGCCCTCATCGGAACCGGCTCCAGCGGTGTCCAGGTCGTACCGGCCATCGCCGACGACGTCGCCTCCCTGACCGTCTACCAGATGAAGGCGGACTGGGTCACACCGCTCAACAACCGGCCCATCACCCCCGACGAGCAGGCACGGCTCAAGGCCGACTTCGAACAGATCCGCGCCACCCTGACCAGCTCGCCCAGCGGATTCCTGCACGCCATCAACCCGGCCAGCGGAGCGGACGTCGGCCCCGAGGAACGCCAGGCGTTCTACGAGAAGATGTGGAACAGCCCCGGCTTCACCAAACTGACCGAGCACTACCGGGACATGACGTACAACCCGGAGATCAACTCCGAGTGGTGCGCCTTCATGGCCGGGAAGATCCGCGGCATCGTCGAGGACCCGGAGACCGCGAAGAAGCTGATCCCCGAGGACGGTGGCTACGGCGCCCGGCGCCCTCCGTTCGGCACCGGCTACTACGAGGCGTACAACAAGCCGGCCGTCTCGCTCGTCTCCCTCCCCGAAGAGCCCATCATCCGGTTCACCGAGACCGGCGTCGAGACCTCGCGGGGGCTGCGCGAGTTCGACATCGTCATCTGGGGCACCGGTTACGACTTCGGCACCGGCGCGCTCAACCGGCTGGGGGTACGCGGGCGGCAGGGTCTGCCGCTGGAGGAGTACTGGGCGGACGGTCCGCGCACCTATCTCGGTGTCGCCACCGCCGGTTTCCCCAACTTCTTCTTCCCCGGCGGCCCGCACGGCGCTCTCGGCAACAACCCCCGGTACGCCGGCGACCAGGTGGAGTTCACGCACGACGTCCTGATGCACGCACGGGACCACGGACATGACGTGATCGAGGTGAAGGCGTCCGCGGAGAAGGAGTGGACGGACCTCATGAACAGCAGCGACAACCTGTCCATCTTCCAGAAGGCCAGCTATTTCTACGGCTCCAACATCCCCGGCAAGGCGGTCAGCCAACTGCTGAACCCCACCGGGCGGTGGAAGCTCCAGGAGCTGATCCGCGAGGTCGAGGGGAACGACTTCAACACCTTCGACCTGTCGAGGTCGGACCAGCCTCCCGGTGCTTGAGCGCGTACGAAACGACGGTCGGCCGATGCGAGTCGGCCGACCGTCGTCGAGGGGGGCGTGCCCTTCTCCGTAAGGGAGTTGGTCACGGCAGGAACGTGGTCACCCTGCGCTGGAAACGCCACTCGCCGTCACGGCGGCGGAGCACGTCGTCGTAGCGGCCGACCAGCCGGACCGCCCAGCCGGATTCATCGCGCTGGAAGAAGGCCAGGTTGCTGACGGCCGACGCCTCGTCTCCGGTGACCGACGTGACGACGGTGTTGGCGACGAGGTGCAACTGCGGCTGGGTGGGCGAGAAGCCGGCGTATCCGGCGCGTATCGCCTCGTGCCCCTCGAAGGTTCCGACACCGGTGATCTCGGCGACGCCGTCGGGCCAGAACAGCTCGACGAGGTCGTCGACCCGGTCGGCGTCCAGCGCCTGCGCGTAGGCGCCGATGGCGCTCTGCACATGGGCGGTGGTCGAGGCCTCGGTTGCTGTGGTCATCTCGGACTCCCGAAAAGTGAGGGGCCGGGCCCGTCGGTCGAGTGGACCGGGCCCGGCGGGTGGGGGATCAGGCCTGGTAGGTGGTGGACCGGCGGTGGAACAGCCACACCCCGTCCATCTGGCGCAGCGTGTCCACGTACCGGCCGGCGATCTGCACGGTCCAGGCCGCCTCTCCGCGCTGCAGGAACACGACATCGCTCGTCGCCGTCGCCTCCTGTTCCGCGGAGACGGTGACCACGGTGTTGCTCACCAGATGGAGCTGGGGCTTCGTCGGCTCCCAGCCCTTGAAGGCCTGACGGATCGCGTCCCTGCCCCGGACGGGTTCGATGCCCGGGACCTCCAGGACCGCGTCGGGTGCGTACAGTCCGGCGATTTCGTCGGTACGCCCGGCGTCCTGTGCCTGGGTGTGTGCGCCGATGGTCGCTCGTACGCCTGCGACGACCTCGGCGTAAGGGGTTTCACTCATGGACGGCTCCAAGTGCTGACAGATAGCTGCAGGCCCAGGTCTACCGTATTTCGACCACTCAGTCTATTGCTCCGGCGGGAAAGCCGACCGGCATCACCGTGCCATATTCAGGGATTCATTGACCGACCGGTACATAGTCCTTAGCATGGCGAAGACAGTCGACAGGGACGTCGGCAGAGGAGGCGTTTTATCGTGACGAAGCGTTGGAAGCAGCGGCCGCCCGGTTCGACGTGGGGCGACTGGGGTGACGACGACGAGCTGGGGCGGATCAACCTCCTCACGCCGGAGAAGGTGCTGGAGGGTGTGCGCGAGGTCGAGCACGGCATCGCCTTCAGCCTGAGCCTGCCTCTCGACTATCCCGGCGGCTCGGCGATGAACCAGCGCCGCTACCCGCCGATCCTCAGGCCCACCGAGGACCTGCAGCACAAGCAGGACGTCTTCTACAACGTCGTGGCCAGCGAGCAGATCAGCCCGGACCTGATCGACGTGTGGTCCGACGACGTGGTCACCCTGTGGCTGCAGTACTCGACCCAGTGGGACTCCCTGGCCCATCAGGGGGCCGAGTTCGACGCGGACGGCGACGGCGTCGCGGAGCCGGTCTACTACAACGGCTACCGGCCCGGCACCGACCTGGTCGGCCCCGAGGAGGACGCCAAGGGCGACGGCAGCGGCAGCAAGGCCTTCGCCCGCCGTCTCGGGCTTGAGCACATGGCCGAGCACGGGGTGCAGGGCCGGGGCGTGCTGATCGACATCGCGCACCACCTGGGCACCGGGTACCAGCCGGTCTCCTTCAAGCAGTTGCAGGAGATCATGACGGCGGACAACGTCGTCGTGGAGCCCGGGGACATGCTCCTGCTGCACACCGGGTTCGCCACGCAGATCCTCGCCTGGGGGAAGAATCCCGACCCGGTCGCGATCCACCAGACCGCGCCCTATCTGGACGCGGACGACCCCGAACTGCTGCGGTGGATCGCGGATTCACAGATCTCGGCGCTGATCGCGGACAACTACGCCGTCGAGGGCGTGGGCGTCACCCAGGCGCAGGGGCCGCACACCCTGCTCCCCATCCATCACCTGTGCCTGTTCAAGCTGGGCGTCCCCCTGGGCGAACTGTGGTACCTCAAGGAACTCGCCGCCTGGCTGCGTGAGCACCACCGCAGCCGCTTCCTGCTGACCGCTCCCCCGCTGAACCTCCCCGGAACGCAGGGCAGCCCCCTGACGCCGGTGGCGACGGTCTGACGCACCACGGGCGGACTGTCCCCGCACACACGCCGATGCCCCGGAACCCGGGTTCCGGGGCATCGGCGTGTGGACGTCTACGCGTGTCGGCGTGTCAGCTCTCCCGAGAGGCCGGCCGCAGCGGTTCCGGACTGGCGTTCCTCCTGACCGCAAGAAACTCACGCATGCGGTCTTCGAGGTCGTCGAACCGGTGGCCCGGCTTCGCGAAGCCCAGGAAGAGGGTGGCGCAGTACTCGCGGGAGAGGTACTCGGCGTCCCACTCACCGTCGGGCTTGATCCACTGGTACGTGTGGTTGTGCAGGTTCAGGAACTGCAGGGTGGCCAGTCGCGGATCAAGTTGCCGGAAGGCCCCTTCGTCCATCGCCGCGACGAGCAACTGCTGGACCAGGTCCTCGAACTCGCGGCGCTGCGTCATCAGACGCGTCCGGTTGACGCCGTGCAGATTGCGGTAGTCGTGCTCGTACACCCAGACATGGTCCAGCCGGGCCAGAATGTTCTCCAGCAGCGTCTGCGACAGCATCCTGAGCCGGATGAGCGCGCCCTCCTCCAGGGAGGCGATGCGGTGCGCGCTGGCCAGCATCGGACCCATCACGCGGTCCTGAATCTCGACGAGGAGCTGTTCCTTCGAGCCGATGTAGTAGTAGAGCGCGCCTCTGGCCAGCCCGGCGGCCTCGCCCACCTCTGCGATGCCGGTGGCCGCGTACCCCTTCTTGGCGAACAGGGCGGCCGCCCGGTCGATGATCTCCTGGCGGCGGATCTCGTAACCCGGCCCATGTCCCGGTGGTCTAGGCATGGGTCAGCATGTTACGGCCTGGGACCACGGCCGCCACCAGCGGCATCACGCGCCGGGCGGTCGCCCGGCGCGCTGTCGCGGCGTTTCGGCTCAGACGGCGGCGATACGACGGACGGTGTCCGCGATCGTGTCGCGTGAGGGCAGCCAGACGCGTTCCAGGGAGGGCGCGTACGGGGCCGGAACCGGGGGCGGGGCCACCCGTGTGACGGGGGCGTCCAGGTGCCAGAACCCCTCGTCGACGGCGAGGGCGGCCAGTTCGGCGCCGACGCCGAAGTCCCGTACCGCCTCGTGGGCGATGACCAGGCGGTTGGTCTTGGCGAGGGAGGCGAGGACGGTCTCGCGGTCCAGCGGGGCGATCGTGCGCAGGTCGATCACCTCGACGTCGATGCCTTCGGCGGCGAGCTGTTCGGCGGCGGCGAGGCAGTCCTGCACCATGCGGGACCAGGAGACGAGGGTGACGTCGGTCCCCTCGCGGGCGATTTTGGCTTTGCCGAGCGGGATCAGGTGGTCGGCCGCGGGGCGGGGGCCCTTGAGTCCGTACTGGAGACGGTTCTCGACGAAGACGACCGGGTTCGGGTCCTGGATGGCAGCCCGCAGGAGACCGTACGTGTCGGCCGGGTTGGACGGCATGACCACGGTCAGCCCTGGGATGTGCGCGAGGAGGGCCTCCAGGCTCTGCGAGTGCTGGCTGCCGGAGGAGCGGCCGGCGCCGAACTGGGTGCGCACGACCAGCGGCATGGAGGCGCGTCCGCCGGTCATGAAGCGGAGTTTGGCGGCCTGGTTGAGCAGCATGTCGAGGCAGACGCCGATGAAGTCCATGTACATGATCTCCACGACGGGCTTCATGCCCGCCATCGCCGCCCCCACCGCCGCACCGAGGATCGCGCTCTCGCTGATCGGGGTGTCGCGGACCCGTCCGGGGAAGGTCTGCGCGAGTCCCCGGGTGAGGCCGAAGACGTTGCCGCCCGCGCCGACGTCGATGCCGGCGATGAACACCGCCGGATCCGCGGTCAGTTCGTGCTCCAGGGCGAGACGTACGGCGTCCATCGAGCGGAAGACCTCCGCGTCGGGGGGCAGGGGTGCCGGTTCCGGCACGGCCGGGCGCGGGGCGGACACGAAGTCGTGGAGGGTCCCGGGGTCGGGTTCGGGCAGGCTCCTCGCCCATTCCACGGCCGACTCGATCTCCTTGTCGATCTCCTCGTCGACCGCGTCGACGAGCGGCTCCTCGACTCCCGCGTCGGCGAGGCGCCGCCGGGCCACCAGCAGGGGGTCGCGTTCCTTGGCGGCGGCGACCTCCTCCGGGCTGCGGTAGCGCTCGGGGTCGCCCTCGTAGTGCCCGTGCCAGCGGTAGGTCTCCGCCTCCACGAGGACCGGGCCGCCGCCCTGCCGTATGCGCTCCACCACGTCGTTCATCATCCCGGCCACGGCCAGGACGTCGTTGCCGTCGACGTGGGCGTATCCGATGCCGTATCCGGCGGCGCGGGCCGAGAGCGGCGCGCGGTGCTGCTCCGAGGCGGGCGAGAACTCGGAGTAGTGGTTGTTCTCGCAGAGGAAGACGACGGGCAGGTCCCATACGGCGGCCAGGTTGACCGCCTCGTGGAACATCCCCTGGGCCACCGCGCCGTCGCCGAAGAACGCCACCACCACATCGCCTGCGGCCCGCAGTTTGGCGGCGGTGGCCACTCCTGCCGCGATGGGCAGGCCCGCGCCCACGATGCCGTTGGCGCCGTAGATGCCCAGACCCGGATCGGCGATGTGCATGGAGCCGCCGCGGCCGTGACAGGTTCCGGCGTCCTTGCCCATGAGTTCGGCCATCATCGAGGCCGTGTCGAGGCCCTTGGCCAGGACGTGGCCGTGGCCGCGGTGGGTGGAGGTGATGCCGTCGCTCTCGCGCAGGGGCCAGCACGCGCCGACCGCGCTGGCCTCCTGACCGATCGACAGATGAAGGAAGCCCGGAATCTCGGTCGCCTTGTACAGTTCCGACGCCCGCTGCTCGAAGCGGCGGATTCGGCGCATGCGACGGTACATTTCGAGAAGTTGTTCCGAGTGGGTGGATTGCTCGCCGATTATCTGCGGTGCCAAGGTCATGTCAGTCCTCGCTACACTCACGCAGGCAATGCATCTGAGGCACGGCCTGTGCTGCCTTTTTTAATGTACTGATCACTCAAGGGAGAGAATCGGATGGCAAGGCCGCCGGGGCACGGTCCCGGCTTCGAGGTCAGGCGCCAGAAGATCATCGACACGGCTGCCGAGCTGTTCGCCCGCCAGGGCTATGCGGCGACGTCCGTCAACGATCTGGGCCGGGAGGTCGGGCTTGCCAAGGGGGCGCTGTACTACTACATCGTCTCCAAGGAGAACCTGCTGATCGAGATCCAGTCGCGGGTGATGGTGCCGCTGCTCAAGCGGGCGCGGCAGATCACGGAACTCGACGAGACGCCGTTGGTGCGGCTGCGCCTGCTGTCCGAGTCGCTGCTGACGATCATCTTCCACCGGCTCGACCACATCTGGGTCTACGAGCACGACTACCGCAACCTCAGCGGGGACGAACTGGGCCGACTCCTCGGCCAGCGCGCCGAGTTCGAGGGGCTCGTCTCGGGGCTGCTCGCGGAAGCCGCGGACGAGACCGCCGTACGGACGAGCCACACCCGCCTCGCCACCCTGCAGTTCCTCAACCTGCACAATCACACCTACCAATGGGTGCGGACCGATGGGCCATGGGGTCCGGCCCTCCTCTCGCGCGAGTACTGCGACACCCTGTTCCGCGGTTTCGGTGCGACCGACAGCGCTTTGGACGCCGCCGAGGAGAGGGCCGAGACGTTCAAGCGTGAGCGGCCGGACCTCCCGCTCGACCCCGAGGCCGAGTGGGCGCCCGTCACCGTGGGAGGCTGATCCGCTCCGCGGCGGGGCAGCCTCCGGCAGTGCATCGGCCCGGCCCTCACCCGCGCTTGACCAGCGCCTTGGCGATGACATTGCGCTGGATCTCGTTGGTGCCCTCGCCGATCTCCAGGATCTTTGCGTCCGCGTAGAAGCGGGAGATCTCGGATTCACGCATGTAGCCGTAGCCGCCGTGGATCTGCAGTGCCTGGGAGGCAGCGCGGTTGGCGACCTCGGAGGCGTACAGCTTCGCCATCGCGGCCTCCGTCGCGTGCGGACGGCCCTGGTCGGCGAGCCATGCGGCGCGGTAGACCATCCACCGCGCGGCCTCGAACTCCGTACCGATGTCCGCGATCTTGTGGGCGACGGCCTGGAAGGCGGAGAGCGGACGTCCGAACTGCTCGCGTTCCCTGGCGTGCTGGACGCCCAGGGTGAGTGCGGCCCTCGCCAGTGACATGCTCAGTGCGGCGACGCTGATACGGCCCTTGTCGAGCACGGACAGGAACTGGCGCAGTCCGCCGCCCTCTTCGCCGATCAGATGGTCCTGGGGAATGAGGCAGTCGGTGAAGACGAGTTCCCGGGTGTCCATGGCGTGCCAGCCGAGCTTCCTGAGCTTGCGTCCGACGGTGTAGCCGGGTGTGTCCGTCGGCACGTAGAAGGTCGCGAACTGCTTGCGGCCCTCGGCGTCGTGGCCGGTCCGCGCGAGCAGGGTCACGCCCTGGCTGATGTCCGTGCCGGCGTTGGTGATGAACATCTTGGTGCCGTTGATCACCCAGCCGCCGTCCGTGCGGTGGGCCGTTGTGGTGATGCCCGCCGCGTCGGAGCCGGCACCGGGCTCGGTGAGCCCGAACGCGCCGATGGCTTCTCCGCGTGCCAGGGGTGCCAGCCACCGGTGCTTCTGCTCCTGGGTGCCGTAGGCGAGCAGGGGCAGGGTGGCAATCGTGGAGTGGGCGTTCCAGGAGGAGGCCACCGACTGGTCGGCGGCGCCCAGTTCCTCCATCACCGCCACGTAGGACACCATGTCGGATCCGGCGCCGCCGTACTCCTCGGGCACCAGCATGCCCATCAGGCCCAGTTCGCCGAGCTTGGTGAAGATGTGGGTGGGGAACTGCTCGTTCTCGGACCACTCGGCCGCGTGCGGGGCGATCTCACGTGTCGCGAACTCGCGGACCATGTCCTGCAGTGCCCGCGTCTCCTCGGGCAGGTCGAAATCCATGTCACAGTCCCTTCGGGGTCAGCAGAACCTTGAGGTGGGAGGCCCGGTCGGCGGCCAGGTCCGCGAAGGCGCCGACACCGTCCTCCAGCGAACGCCGCCCGGTCAGCAGGGGGGAGGCGTCCAGGCGCCCGGTGCTCATCAGATCGATGACGCGCGGGATGTCGAAGGTGTAGCCGAGGGTGCCGAGCAGGGTTCGCTCGTAGAAGACGAGCTGCCCCATCTCGATCTCGACGCTGCCGTGGCCGACCCCGGCCAGGACGACCCGGCCGCCGCGCCGCACGGTGGCGACCGCCTGGGCCGCGAGCGCCGCCACGCCGGTCGCGTCGATCACCGCGTCCGGGCCGATGCGTCCGGTTCGCCGGAACACCTCACGGCGTACGTCGGTCTCCCGGGGGTCGAAGGCCTCGGTGACGCCGATCTCCAGCAGCTTCTCCCGGCGCTCCTTCAGCGGCTCGCTCACATAGAGCCCGGCCGCTCCCGCGAGGCGGGCCGCGAGCACCACGGCGAAGCCGATCGGGCCGCCGCCGACGACGAGGACGGTGTCGCCCGGTCGTATCCCTGCGCGGGCCACCGCGTGCAGGCCGACGGCCAACGGCTCGGCCAGGGCCGCCATTTCGTCGCTGACGTTGTCGGGCAGGCGGGTCAGTCCGGCCAGCGGTACGGTGACGCGCTCGGCGAACCCTCCCGGCGAGGCCAGTCCCACCGATCCACTTCTGGGGCAGATGTGGTACTCGCCACGTGCACACCAGTAGCAGACGCCGCATCGCCACACCGGGTCCACTGCCACCCGGTCGCCGACGGCGATGCCCGGTGTGTCGGTCCCCAACGCCATTACGGTGCCGCTGAGTTCGTGTCCCAGCGCCAGGGGCGGCTCCGCTCCGGTGAGCGGGTGCGGCGCGGTACGGATCATGTGCGGGCCCTCAAGGAACTCGTGCAGGTCCGTGCCGCACACGCCGCACCAGGACACCTCCACGACGGCCTCGTGGGGCCGCGGTTCCAAGGGCTCGGGCACCTCTTCGAGTCTCAGGTCCCGTGCGCCGTGCCAGCGCAGCGCCTTCATGCCGAACCACCCTTCTCGTCGTCGCTGTCGTGCACCGGGTTCTCCTCGCGTACGGGGCCCTGTTCGTGCGCCGGACCCTGTTCATGCGCTGGGCCCTGTTCGTGCGCTGGGCTCTTTTCGTGCACTGGGCCGCCGAAGCTCGCCTTTCCCGGGCCGTGGTCGAGGAACGAGCGGAGTCCGGTGGCCGCGTCGCGCGTGCCGAAGACGCCTGTGAACAGGGCCCGTTCCAGGGCGAGGCCGGTGCCGATTCCGGCGTCGGCTCCCTGGTCGACCGCTTCCTTGATGGCTTCCAGAGCGGCAGCCGGTCCCTCCGCAAGACGGTGGGCATAGGCGAGGGCGGTGGCGTAGACCGAATCGGCCGGTACGACCTCGTCCACGAGCCCGATCCGCAGCGCCTCGGCAGCCTTCACCTGGCGGCCGGTCATCAGCAGGTTCTTGGCCTTCGCGGGGCCGAGCAGGCGGGTGAGCCGCTGGGTTCCGCCGGAGCCGGGCATGATGCCGAGCCGGACCTCCGGCTGGCCCAGTACCGCGTTGTCGGCCGCCACCCGGTAGTCGGCACAGAGCGCCAGTTCCAGACCGCCGCCCAGCGCATGGCCGGTCAGCGCCGCCACCACCGGCATCGGCAGGCGGGCGACGTCCTCGAAGGTCCGCTGCAGTGCCCGGTTCCAGCCGCGGACCTCCTCCGGCCCCATCGCCGCCAGCGCGTTGATGTCCGCGCCGGCGGCGAAGAGCCGTTCACCGCCGTAGAGCACGACGGCCCGTACGTCGCGGGCGTCCGCCAGCTCGCGCGCCGCGGCTGCCAGCTCCCGCCGCTGGGCGGAGTCGAAGGCGTTCATCGGCGGATTGACCAGGCGAAGTACGACCACCGGTCCATCGGCATCGATGCGGATGCGGGGCACAGGTCGGCTCCCCTTTCCGGGGGATCCTCCCCCTCATGACGGTTGTCGGTGGCTGCGGAGCGTCGTAGAGTGCGCTGCAGGTTTTATAGACCAATGGGTACACGAAAAGTTTGTAGCGGGCAACCGACCGGTCGGGACAATGCCGGTCAACGAACAAGAGAGTCGCCGTGCACAATTTCGCGAGCATCCTCGACTACCACTTGGCCCAGCGCCCCGACGCCGTCGCCGTCGTACAGGACGACCGGCGACTGACCGTGCGAGATCTGCACACCAGGGTCAATGAACTGGCCGCCGGCCTGTACGAACTGGGCGTGCGCCGGGGAGACATCGTCGGGCTGCTGCTGTACAACCGGCCGGAATTCATCGAGCTGCTGTACGCCGTCAACCGGATCGGCGCCGTCCTCCTGCCGTTGAACTACCGCTTGTCGGAGGACGAATGGCAGTTCATCCTCGACCACGCGCACGCGAAGGTGATCGTGACCGAGCCGGAATTCGTTCCGGCGGTCGATCAGCTCGGGCGCGTATTGGACCGACTGGAACACCGGATCCAGGTGGGCGACGGCACCATAGCCGAGGGGTGGACGGGCTATGACGACCTGCTCTCCCGGCATGTGGGCGCCGCGGTGGAGACGGTGGACGTCGAGGCGGGCGACCTCCAGCGGCTGATGTACACCTCGGGCACCACGTCACGGCCCAAGGGCGTCTGCATCACCTACGGCAACCTCCAGGCGAAGAACCTCGCCCACATCGTCCACTTCGGGCTGACCGCGCAGGACACCACGCTGGTGTGCGGCCCGCTATATCACGTGGGTGGCCTGGACATGCCGGCGCTCGGCGTGCTGTACGCGGGAGGAAAGGTGGTCCTGCAGCGCAAGTTCGACGCCGAGGGCGTACTGAAGGCGATCCAGGCGCAGCGCGTGACGAATCTGTGGCTCGCCCCGGCGATGGTCAACGCCGTCCTTGAGGTGCCGGGCCGCGAGGCGTACGACACCACCTCGGTCCGCTTCGTGCTGGGCGGCGGGGAGAAGACCCCCGAGCCCGTGCTGCGGCGTATCGGCTCCGCCTTCCCCAACGCCTGGTTCGCCGACGCCTACGGGCTCACCGAGACCGTCTCCGGCGACACCTTTCTCGACCGCGCGCACAGCCTGTCCAAGCTCGGCTCGGTCGGGCGGCCCGTTCCGCACACCCGCATCAGGATCGTCGACGACAGCGGGAGGCAGGCGCCGACCGGCGAGCTGGGCGAGATCACCCTGCGCGGTCCGAAGGTCTTCGCGGGCTACTGGCGGGACGAGAGGGCGACGGCGGCGGCCGTCAAGGACGGCTGGTTCCACACCGGGGACATCGGCCATGTCGACGAGGAGGGCTTCCTCTACATCGACGACCGAAAGAAGGACATGATCGTCTCTGGCGGCGAGAACATCGCCACCCCGGAGGTCGAACGGGTCCTGTACGACCATCCCGCCATCCTGGAGGCGGCCGTGGTCGGACTCCCCCACCCCCGCTGGGGCGAGGTGCCACGGGCCTTCGTCGTCTTCCGCCCGGGAATGCGGACCGGGTCCGAGGAGCTGCGCCGGTTCTGCCAGGAACGGCTGGCCAAGTTCAAGGTGCCCGCCCGTATCGACGTGGTCGACGCACTCCCCCGTACACCGTCAGGGAAAGTCCTCAAGCGGACCCTGCGCGACCTTCCGACGGAGCCGCAGGCATGACCGACATGACGAGCGACCTGCGCCTCGACGGCAAGACGGTCTGGGTGACCGGCGCCGGAAAGGGGCTCGGCCGTGCCATGGCCGTGGCCCTGTCCCGGGCCGGGGCGGCGCTGGCCGTCACCGCGCGCACGGCCGACGACCTGGAGCAGCTGGCCGCCGAAGTCTCCGGCCACGGCGGCAAGACACTCGTCGTGCCCGGTTCGGTGTCCGACCCGGACACCGTCAGGGACACTGTCGGCCGCATCACCGACTGGGCGGGCCGGCTGGACGCGGTGGTCAACTGCGCGGGCGTCAGCCCCCACTTCACCCGCAGCGAAAGGGTGTCGGACGAGGCCTGGCAGCAGGTCCTCGACGTCAACCTGGCCGGCACCTTCTACTGCTGCCGCGAGGCCGGGAAGGTGATGCTCGACCAGCGGGCGGGTTCGATCGTGAACGTCTCCTCGGTGCACGCGAGCGTCGGCTTCGAGCGCATCGCGGCCTACGCGGCCAGCAAGGGCGGCGTCGAAGCGCTCACCAAGTCACTCGCCGTCGAGTGGGCCGACCGCGGGGTGCGGGTGAACACGCTCGCACCCGGCTACTTCCGCACCGACCTCAGCTCGGGCCTGCTGGACAGCAGTTGGGGTGAGCGCATAGTGGGCAGCACTCCCCTGGGCCGGGTCGGGGAGACACACGAACTGGGCGGCGCGGCGGTCTTCCTCGCCTCCGACGCCTCCCGCTACATGACCGGCTCCACGATCACGGTGGACGGAGGCTGGACGGCCCGGTAGCCGACTCAGCCGCTTCGAGGCGGAGGAGGACGGAGGGAGCGGAGAGGGACGGTCCACGGACCGCCCCTCTCTCAGGCATGTCGTTCCACTTCCGGGCCGATTCCTTGGCCCTTTTCGCGGGATCAACTTTTCCTGAGCGATCCATTGATTGTACCGACCGATGGGTCTGCTTTACCGGCAGCCGCACTCTTCGAGCCGCGTCAGGACTGCGTCACCGCCGCGCGGCTTCCGCTTTCGAGCACGTCAACGCCCTGTCCCGAGCTGCGAGGACCGGAGCCGTTCCCCTCACCTCGTTTCACCCCGCTCACCCACGGAGGGCTTCCATGACTCAAACCCAGACCCCGCCGTCACCGGCCGCGGAGGGTTCACGTTCCACAGGGCGCAACGCGGTCATCGTCGCCGCCCTCATGTGGTCGGTCCAACTGGTCTCGCTCGTCGCCGCCCTGTCGGGCACCACACAGGCGGCCATAGCGATCCATTTCCAGACCACCGAGATCGCCTGGTTCACCCTCATGACCTTGCTGACGGGCACCTTCTTCCTGCCCTTCATGGTCAAGGGAGCGGCCCTGTTCGGAAAACGGCGCGCCCTGCTCGTCGCCACCGGCCTCGGTCTCGCCGGTGACCTCGTCGCCGCGCTGGCCACCGACTACCGCACCCTCCTCATCGGGCGGGGCATCGCGGGCGTCTACACGGCCGCAACCCCGCTCGCCTACGCCCTCACCCGCGATGTCTTCCCGCGCCGCTGGGTCGGAGTCGCCAACGGCGTCATGGCCGGCGGCGTGGGCTTCGTCGCCTTCGGCGGCCCGTTCCTCTCCGGATACCTGCTCGACCACCACGGCTTCCGGGGCGTCCTGTGGTTCGTGGCCATCAGCACGGCCGTGAGCTTCTTCCTCGTCCTGTTCCTCGTGCCGGAGAGCCCGGTCCGCGAGCGGGGCGGCCGCATGGACTGGGCCGGCGGGCTTCTCCTCGGCGGCGGAGTCACCCTCATCATCTACGCCGTGGGCCAGGGGTCGCACTGGGGCTGGAACAGCGGGAAGTTCATCGCGTTCATCGTCGCCGCGGTGGCCGCCCTCATCGCCTTCCTGCTCGTCGAACGCCGCGTCGCAGACCCGCTGTTCCCCCTCAGCATGACCAGACGGCGCCCCGTGTGGTCCGCCCTGCTGGCCACCTCCATCGCGGCCGGTTCCCTCAGCGCCGTCGGTGTGGTCATCCAGCTCCTGGTCCTGATGCCGAAGATCCCGGACGTCTCCGACGGCCTGGGCTGGTCGGGCACCCACAACGCCATCGTCACCAGCCCGATCAGCTTCATGATCCTGGTGGGCGCCATCGGAACCGGCACGATCGCGCGCCGCGCCGACAGCCGGGTACTGCTGGCCGTCGGGACCGTGCTCGCCGTCGTGGGGTACGGCATCGGCACCCAGTACCACCAGTCCGCCGGCCAGATCATCTCGTGGGGCGTCATCGCGGGCCTGGGCACGGGCGTGGTCGTCGCGGTCGTGCCCATCATGGTCATCGAGGTCGTCAGCCCCGAGGAACAGGCCATGGCGAACGGCGCGCAGGCCCTGGCACAGGGCGTGGCACAGATCATCGTCTCGCAGCTGACGTACGTGATCATGTCGCAGCACGGAGCGGTGATGAAGGGCACCCAGTTCTACCTCGACCGGGGCTTCACCAACGGTATGTGGCTGGTGATCGGGTGCGTCGTACTCGGCGGCCTGTTCGTCACCCTCATCCCGAAGGCCGAACGCCTTGAGGACGCGAAGGTTGGCCAGGGCGCCTGATCTCATCACCCGGATTCCGTCGCCCTGATTCCGTCGCCCGCAGAGCGGAGTCGGAGCCGTAGTCGAGGACGAGCTGAGGTTCCATATACCGATCGGGCTGGGCGACGGCCTGACGCGGGGGGAACCTCGAAGGGGGCGTCTGCTACGGCACCGGGTACGCCGGATTCGACCGCCCTCTCACTCGTTCGTCGCTGCGCACACATCGTCGTCGCGGACATCGGCAAGGCGAGGGCCGCGCACGGTCGCCGACAAGATCGACAAGGGTGGCGGGGCGGCGATAGCCGTACACGGCGACGTCGCCCATCGACGCGCTGCCCGACGCAATCCTGGCCTACGGTGGGGCAAACGACTACCAGGGTGCCAGTGGGCAACCAGGTGCCCGTCCGCGGAAGGCGGGAGCGACTTTCCGCAGGCCGCAGGGCCGTCAACCTGTCACATGAGTCGTGCTCAGGTCGCGGAGGAGCAGTAGCGAGAGCAAGAGATGCGGCAGCAGTTGGGCGCTCCTGCTTGTGCGCGTTGGTGACTAGCTCGCTGACGGCCAGTCGGGGCAGGTCATTGCGCTCACGAAGGGCCGAAGGCTCCCCGCGGATGGCTGAGCGCGCAGAGGTCATACATCGAGGCGATGGACACTGACCGCGTACCCGCCGTCGTCATAGGGAGCGCCGTCCCAAGTGGCGAAGCGGTCGACGAGAGCAAGGCCGGCCGCGGCACAGCAGGCGTCGTACTCCGGCAGCGTAGTGGTGGGCGGCACGGGCAGGTGGGCTGCGTCCAGGCCGAAGCCCGCGACCAGCAGCCCGCCCGGACGCAGGGTCGCGGCCAAGCGGTCGACCACCGCGGCCTCCGTCCCGGGAGCCAGCAGCGGTAGGACGTTACCGGCGGCCACCACGAGGTCGAAGTCCGCAACAATGCCGAACCGTGCCGGATCGAACTCCGCGAGATCGGCCTGAAACCAGGGCAGTTCAGGCGCCTGCGTCCGCGCAACTTCCAGCATCGAGTCATCCAGGTCGACGCCGACGCAGTCGTACCCGAGCTCCGACAACCGGATCATGACCCTCCCGGTGCCGCAGCCCGCGTCGAGCACACGGGCCGGCGCGGGCACCAGAGCAGCGCAGAACGCCGCCTCCCCGTGCATGTCCTTCCCGCCCCGGGCCAGCGCCTCGAAACGCGCGGCGTACTCGCCCCCGGACACTCCACCGGTCAGGTCCCTCCACCTACTCATGAGATCGACTATATGCCGCTGAGCCGACCCTCCCCTGCGACGTCGTGAGCCTGCATGGCACGCGGGCGACGGCAAGTACCCAGACCACGTAACCGGCTGGGCGGCGTGGTCAACCGACGCATGGTGTCCCGGCCAGGACCGGGCAATGACATCCGCTAGGTGCTGGTATCAGAACCTAGCTATGATGGCCGGTATGGCGAAACAGACGAACATCCGACTGGACGACGCCGTCAGGGCGGCGGCCGAAGACCGGGCCAAACGGCGCGGCCTGAGCCTGCAAGGCTACGTGGCCGACTTGATCGAGGCCGACGTGAACCAGTCACGCGCCGCTTTCATGGCCGGAGCCGCTTCGTTCCTGGCCGCGTACACGGAGGCGTTCGAGGCGGAGGTCGGTGAGGACCGCTATCCGAATCTGCCGGAGGGGCTGGCGCAGACCGCGCCGAAGGACGCCGCGTGAGCCTTCACATCGACCTCGCGTGGATCCTGGCAGTGGCACAGCAGATCCCGGGCGACCCTCAGGTGGTCGACTACGGCGTGCCGGTGGCTGCGGAAGCCCGCCACCGGTCGGAGGTCCTGGAACACGAGGTCTACCCCGAGCCCCATCACAAGGCCGCGGCACTGCTGTGCGAGCTGGCGAGGAATCCCAGCCTGGAGGTGAGAAACCTGCTGTTCGCGGCCACGGTGACTGCGGCCTACCTGGCCGCGTGCGGCCTTCCGGTCAGCCCCGGGCTGGACACCGTGCTTCCCCTGGCACGCGCAGCCCGAGACGGGCTCCCCGTGCGGGAGGTCGCCGCTCAGATCAAGACCTGGACCAGCTGATCCACCGGGCTCGTCCACCAGGCTGTTTCAGGCGTGCAGGAGGTCATACTCGATCAGGTGGCACACGGTTTTCCGCTGCGCCCGCCGTTTGTTCGAGGGCGAGCGGTGAGCCTGCCAATGGTCCAGTCGCAGTCTCGATCGCGGAGGAAGCGACCTCGCTGGCCCCCTCTCGGACGGCAGATGCCTCCGCGGCGACAGCCACATTCGGCGGGTCCCGTCTACTCCCGGCCCGCGTGCCCTGTGCGCAGTCTCTGGGCAGGCTTCGTGCTCCCAACCGCCGTACGCCTCATGCCCTGTGACCCGTGACCGGCGCCGGAGTGGTCACCTCGGTACCGTGAAAATCGCTGCTGGTGCCGTTCGCGAGCGAGGGCCCGCTCGGCGTGCCGACCTCACTCGTCCGGGGGGTACGGCCAGTCACTGTCCCCGATAGGTGATGGCATGAACCACCCGGGAAGAGCGTGCGCGCCGTGTCCGCTCGACTACTGGCCACCCGCTTCGGGCCCCCGGAACACCGCAGCATGGTGACCCAACCGCTCCTGCTGCCGTACCCGCTGCGTCATGACGATCGCGGGGATGCCCAGCGCCAGGAGCACCGGGATCGCCGCGACGGTCCCGAACCAGAGGAAGAGCGCGAGATAGCCGTAAGCCGCGTTGTCCACGTCCGCGTCCGCCTTCACCAGGAGGACGATGCCGGCCACGAAAGCGACCACCATGAGACCAGCGACCGCGATCGCGAGGCGGCGCAGAACCCCCGCCCAACGCCGGTACCCGGCACTCACCTCACGCCCCCACGGGGGCCCGTACCCGCCGGGCGGACCGGGAGAAGAGCCTGACGCAGGACGCTGCGCCGACCACCGATCAGCCATGCAGCCCACAGCCCAGTCCTACGATGCACGGCCCCGGAAGAGCAACTCCCGCCACCACAGCGCACTTCGCGCCGGAGGAGCGTCGCCCAGGTCACCGCTTCACCGAGTCCCACGCGTCGGCGTTGAAACTGCGCAGGAGGGCGATCAGAGCTGCCCCCAACCGCCAGTCCACACCGGGTGCGTGTACGTGCAGTTTGTCGCCCTTGGACCTGAACTCCAGCGGAACCTGCCCGTTCGCGCGCCACCGGATGCGCCGGGGTGCGCGGGCGAAGCCGCCCTCGTTGCCAGGGACACTGTCGAAGACGGTCATCACGAGGACCACCGTCATCAGGGGCAGCAGGAACCACCACATCCACCACCATACGATCCTCCCTTTGAAGCCGACCGCTTCGGAGCCGTCGGGCTGGTGCACGGTCCAGCGGGTGCGCAGGCCCCTGGCGCGAAGCGCCTTCTCGCGTATGAGCGTGCCGATGACCTCACCGTGCGCGCCGAGCACCTGGAATCTCGCCACGCCGCCGCCAGCCGACAGTGTGACGACGGTGGCCACCCGCTCCCGGCGTTGATCGTCGGCCCACAGGGCGAAGGAACGGGCCCCGCCTCCCCGGGCCGCACGGTACGCGGACGTGCCGCCCGGCGGCAGTTCGCGCTCGACGTACACGACCGACGGCGCCGGCCCCGACCCGTCGGAGAAACTGACCATGTTCACCACTTTCGGCGAACCCAGGCCGTCAACTCGTCTCGGCCCGCCGTACATGGTCAGTACGTTGCTACTCATCCGACGTGCTCCAAGCGATAGTCGTGTACCTGGACCGCCCCAGACCGTGCCACTCGATACCCAACGGGTCGACGCGCCCTACGGCCGGGGCAGTTCCGGTGGTCCGCGGCGTCCTCGTACACCAGCGTGCACGCTCCCACCCCACCGCGGCGGCCGGCCACCGCCCTCGGACCGGCGGATCCGCCGCCGACGCAGCGTCATCCAAGGCTGCTTCAAGTGACGGCCTCGACCATGGACCTTAGGGTCATCGTGAGCTGCGGACTTTGTCATCCGTGCAGGGAAATTGGTCAGTAGTGCACCGGCGTCAGCCTGGCTGCATGTCCGCCGGGCGTCACGCTCCGAGGAAGCTCACTGTTTCCGTCACGTCCGCCCGCCCGGTGCGCAGCCGTGGCGCGTCTTCCTTCTCGAATCCCACCGAGACACCGCAGAGCAACACGCGCCCGTCATCGGCTCCGACCATCTCACTGACGGTCTTGCGATACATCGTCCACATCACCTGGGGGCAACTGTGCAGCCCTTCCGCCCTCAGCAACAGCATGACCGTCTGCAAGTACATCCCCGCGTCCGCCCACTGCCCGGGTCCCATCGTCCGGTCGAGATAGCAGAACAGCACGACGGGCGCACCGAACGCCCCTGTGTTCAACTCGGCGATCTTCATGGGCCTGGCAGGGTCGTCGCGCTCGATGCCCAGCGCCTCGTACCGCAGGGCAGCCGCGGCGGAGAAACGGTCCAGATACGGTGAGGCCAGGTCCGGCGGGTACATCGGGTACTCCCGCTCGTCACCCGGGTCCCCCGCCAACGCCCTGGCCGTCGCGCGTCTTTTCAATTCGGTCAGGGGCTCGCCGGTCACGACATACACATGCCAAGGCTGAAGGTTTCCGCTTGAGGGAGCCCGCGTCGCCGCAGCCAGCACTCGCTCAAGTACCTCCTTGGATACGGGCATTTGGCTGAACGCCCGCACAGCCCTGCGGCTGTCCACGGCTTCGTACACATCCACGTTCTTTCGTCCTCTCACTCCATGGCGGGCAGCGAAGACACGAGGATGATCGTCGCAGCAGGCGACCGGCTCGAGCGGGACGTTCACCCAGATCCTGGCCCCCTGCTACAGGGCGATCAGCCCAGCTGTCGTCTCCCTGAAGCCGCAGACATCGAAGTAGAACGAACGAAGGTGCTCCTCGAAGTCGACGTGAAGCCACTCGCACTTCGCGGCCCGAGCTTCGTGAGCAGCAGCTGCTACCAGCGCACCTCCGACACCACTCCGCGTGCGATGACTGGCCACCACCGTGTCCAGGATGAAGGCGTGAACTCCGCCGTCCCAGGCCACGTTGACGAAGCCGATCAGTGAGCCGTCCTCCCAAGCGCAGACCCAGCCGAGGCTGTGGCGCTCAAGCCGTTCTCGCCAGTCGGTCTGCGTGACCGGGTGGCCGAAGCCGTCAGCATGCAGCGCGTTGAGGGCGGGGTTGCCGAAGTCGCCCCGCCACTCGTACTCGATCGTCACTCCTCGATCGTAGGGTGCGGGTTGGGTCCACCCGACCGAAAGAACGCACATGCTCGGAGAGTGCCGTCAGTTCCTGGCAGTTGGCCAGGACGGACGGCTTTGAGCCGGAGGCGGTCGGCCTCAGGCAGGGCGTCGGGATGCTCGTACGGGGTTCACTCCGCCACGGAGACGTACCGGTCAGCGGCGCCGCCGTCATCGTCCAACTTGGCGTCACCCCGGTCGACGTCCACCTCCACGCCCGCGGGTTCGAGCGTCTCGCATATCCGTTGCCGGAATGACTCGCTCAGGAAGTTGTGGTGCAGGTCCAGCTTCTTGAGGTGGGCGAGTGGCTGGCCTCCCAGAAGGGCGGCGGCGCCTTCATCGCTCAGCGTGCCCATGGACAGGTCGAGCACTTCGAGCCGGGCGACCACCGGAGCGGAGGCAAGGGCGACGGCGATCTCGTCCTGGATCTCGCTGTTGCGCAGGGCCAGGTAACGCAGCCGGGGGAACCGGTCGCCGTACAGGATCGGCTCCACATCGGCGACCGTACAGTCGCCCCCGTACTCAGAGACGCCCAGCCACAGGTCGAGGTGCTCCAGCGCGGGCAGTTCGCTGGCTCCCACCCCGCGGACGACGTCCACCGGCAGGCCACCGCTCTGCACGGTCAGCCTGCGCAGCGCGTCGTGACGCAGGGCAGGAAACTCCAACCGCTGCACCCTGCCCATGGATTGGCTCTCTCCCGCGCGCACGCCGAAATCCTCCAGTGCGGGAAAGCCGGCCAGCAGCGGTGTGACGTCGGTCTGGCTGATCATGGAGATCTCGGCCTCCTCGGCCACCATGTCCCCCAGGAACAGGGAGCGCAGGGCCGGCAGCCGGTCACGCGCGGCCAACAGCGCCTCGATGACCCGGGAAGGGTCCGTGTCGAGGGGGTCGTCCCAGCTGCCGACGATCAGTGCACGGACCCGCGTCGTGTCGACCTCGGCGCAGAAGCGGTCGAAGGCCTCGTCCCAGCACTCCTCCTCGACTAACGGCTCCCCCACGGTGCTCCGCCAGGCCACGGCGTCAGGCTGCCCGTTGATCAACCAGGCCACGGCGTCGGGTTCGGGCAGGACCGTTGGCGCTTCCAGCGCGGGAAACGTGAAGGCGGGGAGCCCGTACAGCTCCTCCATCCGGTCATAGAAACTCATCCGGGCTGCTCCTGTCCTACGGTGCGATACGAAGCGAAGCGGCAGAGGGAAAATCTGCCGGCGCCTACTCTGACAGGAGTGCCCGTCCACGTATTGACGGGCCCTCGGTTCATGGGGCCGTCCCCGCACCGACGACGCCGTACCTGCCCCAGCGGACTCGCGGGCCGACGTGATCGATGGGCCGGAGGGCGGTCAGGAAGCGCAGCGGAAAGTGGCGGCGGGGCCAATCGCGCCGGGCCCGAACTTCCCTCGGATACGGTCGCTGACCGCCTCCGCGACCAGCCGGTCCTCGCGTGCCTGGTCCAGGCTGATCTGCTCGGCCACCTGGTCGGCGTCGACCAGATCCTCGCCCTTCAGCACGAGCCCGGTCAGCCGGCCGCGCTGCAGGCCCGCGGCATCGATGAGCCGGTACGCCATCGTGCGCAGGTCGTCCTCGTGCGCGGAGGCTTCCGGCAGGCGGCGCGTCTTCTCCCACGCGGTGCCACCGGCGAACCGCAACGCGAGCGTCAGGCCACGAGCCACCTGGCCGTGGTCGCGCAGTTGGAGTCCGAGCCGGACGACCAGTTCGAGCAGGGCACCGCGGACCGCAGCACCGTCCAGGGTGTGCTGGACGAAGGTGTGGCGCACGCTCATGGACGCCGGCAACGCGCGCGGGGCGACAGGGCGAGGGTCAATACCCCGCGCTCGGTCCACGGCCAGCCGTCCGGCCTTGCCGCCCAGCAGGCGCTGCACGGTGACCGGCGGAATGGTGGCAAGCAGGCCCACACAGTGCACGCCGTACTCTCTCAGCGCCGCCGCCTGCTTCGGACCAATGCCGTGCAGGGCTTCCACCGGCAGCGGCCCGAGCCAGTCGAGGACCTGGTCCTGCTCCACGGCGAGGACTCCCCCAGGTGCATCGACCTGCGCGGAGGCAGTGGCCGCGACCGTAACGGTGGGCCCGATCCCCACCCGCACGTCGACACCCAGCCGGGACAGCGTGCGCACCCGCAGTACTTCCCCCAGTCGCCGAGCGTCCGCGCCGTGATACCTCAGAGCCCCCTTCAGCTCCACCAGGGCCGCGGACGGTGGCAGGGCCTGAACGGTCGGGGAGAGCTCCGCGCACTGCTCCAGGACCTGCCGGAAGACCTCCTCCGGCAGCCGGTCCGGACAGCGCACATGCATCACACTCGACACCCGCACCTGGTCATCTGCTGCCGCCATGGCACCTCGCCTCCTCCAGACGTAGAGTATCGAACTAGTATTCGAACACGCGAATGGTGAGCCTGGCTCGTCGAGCTCGCCATCGGCCAATGACGCCCGCCCGGCCCACACCGCCGCGGCGCGCTGACCGGCCCCGTCCCTTTCGGCCACATACGCTGCGTCCGCGGTGATCCACCCACCCCTCACCCGGAAGAGGACAACCCCGATGACCGCCACTCCCCCGCCCCCGGTCAGCGAACCGGACCCCTCCACCTTCACCATCTCCAGCAGCTACGTCGGCCCCTGCTCCGGCTGCCAGCGCAGCACCCACAAGTACGGAAGCGGCGGACTGCCCCTGTGCCAGTGGTGCCTGTCGCCCGTACGGGAGAACTGGGGTACCGCCGTCCGTTTCACCAGCACTCGTACCAAGGCGAGCTGATCGACGGGACCCGTTCGGTGACCGGCCCGAGGCTGAAAGCGCGGTGCGCGGTCCGCGTGCCGGTCCGGGAAGCTCCTCGTAGGCTGAAACCCTCGGGGCCGTACAGGAGGTTCGTCGTGCCCCGAACTGTCTGGTCAGGTGCCATCTCGTTCGGCCTGGTGACCGTGCCCATCCACGTGGTGTCCGCGACCGAGAACCACGCGATCCGCTTCCACCAGTACCACCTCGAAGACATGAGCCGCGTACGCGTCCGCAAGATCTGTGAGATCGAGGACCGCGAGGTCCCTCAGGACGAGATCGGCAAGGCGTACGAGATCAACAAGGACACCCTCATCGCGATATCCGACGAGGAACTGCGGGATATCCCGCTGCCCACCGCGAAGGCCATCGAGATAGCCGCGTTCATCCCCGCCGCCTCGATCGACCCCCTCCAGGTCGGCGACGGCTACTACCTCCAGGCCGACGGCCCGGTCGCCGCCAAGCCGTACAAGTTGCTGCGGATGGCACTGGAACGCAGTGCCAAGGTCGCCATCGCTAAATACGCATGGAGCGGCCGCGAACGCCTGGGGCTGCTACGTGTGCGTGACGACGCGATCGTCCTGCACGCCATGCGCTGGCCGGACGAGATCCGCTCCCCCAAGGAACTGGCACCCGGCGCGGTGGAGGTGTCGGACGATGAGATCGAGGGCGCACAGGCCCTCATCGACCACATGACCCGCGACGACCTCGAAGGCAGTGAGTTCGAGGACCACTACACCGACGCCCTCGCCGAAGTCATCAAAGCCAAACGGGAAGGCCATGCCGCTCCCGAAACACCGGCACCCGAAGCACCGACCGGGGAGGTCGTGGACCTGATGGCCGCCCTGGAAGCATCCGTGAAAAAGGCCCGGACCTCACGCGGCGAGGGCGACGCCGACGTCCACGAGCTGCACCCGAAGAAGAAGACCACGGCCAAGAAGACGGCGAAGAAGACGGCTGCCAAAAAGACCACCGCGAAGAAGGCGGCCAAGAAGACGGCGGCGAAGCCGAAACGCAGTGCATGACGTGCCCGGCCCAGGGATATACCGCTCGACGACTGCACTGGACACATCGTCACTCATGCGTGCACCTGGTACGACACGGTGACCATGGGGGTTCGCTCTTACGGTGTCGTAGCGTCGCCACATGATGATGAACAGCAGCTTTGCAGTGCACGTCCCCGATGCCGATCTGATCCCCGAAGCTCTCGACCCCGCACAGATCTTGCAGGGTTCACCCGAGGTGTCTGCCAAGGTGTTCTGGGAGTCGAAGGACGGTACGCAGGTTCGTGGCATCTGGCAGATCACGCCTGGCGTCGTCACCGATACGGAGTCGGACGAGCTCTTCGTGGTCGTCAGCGGCAGGGCCACGATCGCGGTGGAGGGCGGCTCCACTTTCGACGTCGGCCCTGGAGACGCCTGTGTCCTGCGCGCCGGCGACCGGACGACGTGGACGGTCCATGAGACGTTGCGCAAGGCTTTCCACACCACCCTGGACTAAGGATTGTCCTTAACGGTCTGGTCTGGTCGCGAACTACGCTGACATCCCCCTCCACCAGCCCAAGGAGCAGCGTGCCGCCGGCCTTCGTCCACCGGATAACCAAGTACGACCCCGCCGATCGCGACGAGCGCGGGCACTACAACGGTGCTGAGGACACGGTGAGCGACCACGGGCCGGTTGAGGCTGTCTACTTGGAGGCGATCACTGCGTTCGCGCGGGAATCGGGCATCGACCGGCTTGAGATCCGCGAACCAGAGGTCACCGGCTTCGTCAGTTTCGGCCTGGAGGCACCGGTTGAAGGACACGGCCTCGCCGGGCTGTTCCCGCCCGACCTCAGCGGCTACTACGACGGTGCCGAGGTCTCGGTTTCGGTCGCGCTGGAGCTGGTCCGGGCCATGCTCCGCGACCAGGGCGCCTGGTGCCGGCTGGAGCGGCAGGACACGTTCACCGTGCACGTCGGGTGGGATCAATACGTGTACGTCGGCAGCGACCAGCCCTGCGACGCGGCTGTCGCCCGGACCCGCGAACTCGGCCTGTTCGCGGAACCGATCACGGTCTCGCCCTACGCTGCGGACCTTGAGGAACCAGAGGTGACACAGGCTGCGGACGGGGAGTTCTGGGAACGAGTACGCGCAGAGCTGGCCGCACCGCAGACGCTGCTCATCGAGGAGACTTACCTCCGCAACGCCACCCGCTGGCACCGCCTCACCGCGCACAACTTCGATACCGTCCGCGCCGCACTCGGCCCGCGCGCGCTCCTGACCGGCTGGCCCGACCTCACACCTGATGTCGATGCGGTCCTGGCCGCGCTGCCCGAGGACGAATACGTGGACTTCGTCTGGGAGTCGGCGGACGGCACAATCCGTCACGTGACCGTCGACGAGACCCACCACCAACAGCTCGCCACTGTGGTGGCAGGCGCGAGGACAGCCTGCTCTCTGCCCCTTGCCCTCGACGAACGTCACCCGCTGTTCCAAGCCGCTCTGCCTGACAGTGACGGCGTGCTGCGCGCCCGGTGGTGACCTGAACTGGCTCTCCATGTCGTGCCCAGGGGACAGGAGTTGACCCAACGTAGCTCGGCTGACGCCAGGCGTGGACTCTGATTGCGTGGCCGGGACTACCGGTCGGCCGATGCGTCGGTGGCTGCCTCGCGCAGGACGAGGTCGAGGAGGCCGGGGAAGCGCCGGTTGATCTCCAGGCGGCGGAGGGAGTTGATGCGGCGCGTGCCCACGTCTCGCTGGTGGATCAGCCCGGCCTCGCGCAGGACGCGGAAGTGGCGACTTGCGGTCGACTTGCCGACCGGGAGATCGAAGCAGTTGCAGGCCACCTCGGACTGGGCGCTCAGGGTCGTCACGATGTTCAGACGGACCGGGTCGCTGAGAGCCGTCATCACGGTGAAGAGGTTCATGCTCTGCTCGTCGGGGTGGAGCAGTGGCGAAGAAGTTCGGCTGGCCATGCTCCCAGTATCCCCGGTGCCCCCGATCAGCCATGTTCGCTTTGGTGCGAACATGTGCCTAGGGTGGCTTTCTGCTCCGCGCATTCAGCCGACGCGAAGGAACACCCATGGCCTCCTCCCTTTCCTCCACTCACGCCTCTGGGCCGGCCGCGCCCATCGGTGTTGGCATCGTTGGACTCAGTGCCCGCGGCGGCTGGGCAAGTCGGGCCCACGTCCCGGCTCTTGCCGCGCTGCCCGCCGCCTACGAACTGCGCGCGCTCAGTGCCAGCAGCGCCGCGACGGCGAAGGCCGCCGGGGAGAAGTTCGGTGTTCCGTTGGCCTTCGGCAGCGTCGAGGAGCTGGTGGAGCGGGACGAGGTCGACCTGGTGGTCGTGACCGTAAAGGTGCCGCACCACCAGAAGCTGGTCACGTCCGCACTGGCCGCCGGGAAGACCGTGCTGAGCGAGTGGCCGCTGGGCAACGGAACCGCCGAAGCCGAGGAGATGGCTGCGTTCGCACATGCCCGGGAGCTGCGCGGCTTCGTCGGACTTCAGGCGCGTTCCGCTCCGCCGGTCCGCTATCTGCGCGACCTGGTCGCGGACGGCTACGTCGGCGAGGTGCTCTCGACCAGCGTGGTCGCCTCAGGAGGTGCGTGGGGGCCGACGTTCGACGACAGCAGCGCCTACCTCATCGACCGGGACAACGGCGCCACGATGCTGACCATCCCGCTCGGCCACACCCTCGACGGACTCGCCTCGGTCCTGGGCTCGTTCACCGAACTCAGTGCCACGACGGCCACCCGGCGCAGCCCGGTCCGCCACCACCAGACCGGGAAACTCGCGCCGATGACCGCGGAGGACCAGATCGCCGTCACGGGCACCCTCGAATCCGGCGCCGTCGCCTCCGTCCACTACCGCGGCGGGAAGGCGCGCTCCACCAACTTCCTGTGGGAGATCAACGGCACCGAGGGAGACCTGCTGGTCACCAGCGACTTCGGCCATCTCCAGTACGGTCTGGTCACCATTCACGGTGCCCGCGGCGCGAGCAACGAACTGGTCGAGCTGCCCGTCCCAGACCACTACGAGGCGCGCTTCCCTGCCCTGGCCGAGCTTCGCGGCACCATGGCCCACAGCGTCGCGCACGCGTACGGCCAGCTGCACGACGACCTGGTCGAAGGCACCCACACCGTTCCCGACTTCGCCCACGCCACGCGCCAGCACCGTCTCCTGGATCAGATCCAGAAGGCGGCTGCCACCGGGGAGCGGCAGCGGCTCACGAGCTGAGGGGGCAGGGATCTCGGCGATACGGGCCAGGTCGGCGTCGATGAGCTGGGCACCGTCCGCGCCGGCCTACGGCATCGGGCTGCTGACCGACCTGTCCGGCACAACCGGCCGACCGCCCGACCCCGTATCCCCATATCCCTGTCTCGCGGTCGAGCGGTCTCACGGTCTCCATGTCTCGCGGCCTCCGCCGATCCCCGCGCCCCCACCCCGCACCCCGCAATCACGGCCGCCCAAGCGCCCGGTACTCCCACCCGGCCGCCCGCCAGCGCGACGCGTCCAGTGTGTTCCGGCCGTCGATGATGCGCTGCCCGGCCACCGCCCCACCCAGGGCGCGGGGATCGATGTCCTCGAACTCCGGCCATTCGGTGAGGTGCAGCAGGACGTCGGTTCCGGTGGCCGCCTTGGTGACGGAGTCGGCGAAGGCCAGCGAGGGGAACACCTTGCGCGCGTTGTCCATCGCCATGGGGTCGTAGACGACCACCTCCGCACCCTCCTGCTCAATGAGGTCGGCCACCGCGAGCGCCGGTGAGTCCCGTACGTCGTCGGAGCCTGGCTTGAAGGCCGCGCCCAGGACCGCGATCCGCCGTCCGCACAGGTCGCCGCCGCTCAGTTCCCTCGCCAGGTCGACCACCGCGGTACGCCGCCGCAGGTTGACCTCGTCGGCCTGGTGCAGAAACTCCACGGCCCGGCCGACGCCGAGCTCCTCGGCCCTGGCCGTGAAGGCGCGGATGTCCTTGGGTAGGCAGCCGCCGCCGAAGCCGACCCCTGGGCGCAGGAAGCGTCCGCCGATCCTGGGGTCGTGGGAGAGCGCCTGCGCCAGCGGCAGGACGTCGGCTCCCGCCGCCTCGCAGACCTCGGCCATGGCGTTGATGAAGGAGATCTTCATGGCCAGGAAGGAGTTCGCGGCGACCTTCACCAGTTCCGCGGTCGCCAGGTCGGCGACCACCAACGGCACGGGCTCATCCCCTTCGGCCGGCGCGAGCAGTGGTGCGTAGACCTCGCGCAGCAGCCGCTCCGCCCGGTCCGAGGTGACTCCGAAGACCAGGCGGTCGGGTCGCAGGGTGTCCTGCACCGCGAATCCCTCGCGCAGGAACTCCGGGTTCCACGCCACTTCCGCGCCCTGTCCCGCCGGTGCCAGTTGTGCGAGCCGCGCCCCCAGGCGGGCGGCCGTGCCGACCGGGACGGTGGACTTGCCCACCAGTAGGCAGGGGCGTGTCAGGTGCGGGCCGAGCGCTTCCACCGCGCCGTCCACGTACCGCAGGTCGGCGCCGGGCCCGTCGGTGCGTTGCGGAGTGCCGACACACAGGAAGTGGACGTCGGCGAAGGCCGCGGCCTCCTCGTACGACGTAGTGAACCGCAGTCGTCCGGTGGCGAGTTGGTCACGCAGGAGGTCTTCGAGTCCGGGTTCGTAGAACGGGAGTCGGCCGGCCGAGAGGGCCGCGATCTTCTCGGCGTCCGTGTCCAGGCCCATCGTCTCGAAGCCGAGCGCGGCCATGCAGACCGCGTGGGTGGCTCCCAGGTATCCGGTGCCGATCACGGAGAGACGGCGGGCAGGGGGTAAGGGGGGCACTGCAGTGACTGTTTCAGTCCTGCTCGGGACGGACTTGCTCGGCGCAGTCTCGCTCGGAAGAGTCTTGCTCCGCACGGACTTACTCTCCACGGTCTTGCTCTGCACAGGGGGCTCCATGGTCTTGTCGTCGGTTCGCCGACGTGTCATTCACTCTTCAGGGGTGCGCAGTTCCGCCCGGACGGGCTGCGCGGCAGGCGCGCTCTTTCTGCGCCTCGCGCTCTGGCGGTCCTGCTCGCGCAGCGCGTCGGTGCTCAGCAGGGCCAGCGCGATCCAGATCAGGACGAAACCGCTCCATCGCGAGGCCGGCATCTCCTCGTGGAACAGCACGACTCCGATGAGGAGTTGCAGCACCGGTGTCAGGTACTGGAGAAGCCCGATCGTGGCCAGCGGCATCCGCCGGGCAGCCGCCGCGAACAGCAGGAGCGGGGCGACGACCGTCACTCCGCCCGCGGCGAGGAGCACGGCGTGCCAGGGGGCGTCCTGGGTGAAGGTGCCGTGCCCGGTGGCCGTGTAGACAGCCAGTCCGGCCGCGGCAAGCGGGGCGAGGGTGAGGGCCTCGGTGGTGAGCCCGGCGAGCGCTTCGACATCCTCGCCGACCTGCTTCTTGATGAGTCCGTAGAGGCCGAACGAGGTCGCGAGGATCAGCGCGATCCAGGGCGGCCGGCCGTAGTCGACGGTGACGACGAGCACGGACAGGGCGCCTGTGGAGACCGCCGCCCATTGCAGAGGACGCAGCCTTTCTCGCCGTACGAGCACGGCCAGTGCCACGGTGACCAGCGGGTTGATGAAATAGCCCAGCGACGCCTCGATGACGCGGTCGGCGTTGACGGCGTACACGTAGCAGCCCGAGTTCACCGCGAGTACGGCGGCAGCCCCCGCGAGCGCGGACACGCGCCGCCCCCGGCGCAGCAGTGCGCGCAGCCGGCCCGCGGTGCCGGTGGCCGCGACCACCATCAGGCAGACCGGCAGCGTCCACAGGAGCCGCTGCAGCAGGATCTCCAAGGTGCTGGAGCTGTCCAGGAGCCGGAAGTACAGCGGGAACAGGCCCCACAGCACATAGGCGGCGACCCCGTACAAGCCTCCTCGGCGTGCGTCGTTCACCGTGCCCCCAGCCCTCTTCTGTCCGCCTCCACGAGGTCGTCCTCCACGAGGCCGCCGCGGGGCCGGAAGCGCCGTATCCGCCGGCAGGCCTCCTCCACCACCGCGTCCTCCTTGGCGAAGCAGAACCGCAGCAGGTTCTCGCCGGTCGCCCCCTGGTAGAAGGCGCTGCCCGGGACCGAGGCCACACCTCCCTGTTCCAGCAGCGCCATCGCCGCGGCCCGGGCGGTGCCGAAGCCCCAGTCCGCGACATCGGCCAGGACGTAGTACGCCCCCTTCGGGACGATGGGCGACATACCGGCCTCGGCAAGCGCGTCACACAGCCGGTCGCGCTTGCGCTGGTAGTCCGCTCGCATTTCGGCGAAGTAGGAGGGCGGCAGGGCGAAGCCGGCGAGGACGCCGTGCTGAAGCGGATTGGGCGCGCAGACGTAGTACAGGTCGTTGACTAGGGCGATCGCCCTGGCCAGCGGCTCGGGCGCGAGGGCGTAACCGAGGCGCCAGCCGGTGATGCTGAACGTCTTCGACAGGCCCGTGATGGTGACCGAGCGGGGCCACAGGCCGCCCACCGTGGCCGGCGACAGGTGGGGGCAGTCGTCGTAGCGGATGTACTCGTAGATCTCGTCGCTGATGACGAGCAGGTCCCGGTCGTGCGCGACACGCGCGACCGCCTCCAGCTCGGTCCGGCTGAACATCTTGCCGCTGGGGTTCGACGGCGTGCACACCACGATGGCCCGGGTGGTGGGTCGCACCGCCGCCCGCAGCGCCTCCTCGGTGAGGGTGAACTCCGGCGGCGCGAGAGTGAGGAAGTGCGGTTCGAGCCCGGCGACGATCGCGGCGTTGACGTGGTAGCCGTAGTACGGCTCCATGATCAGGATGCCGTCGCCGGGGTCGAGCAACGCGTTGACGGCCGCGGTGTACGCGCCGGTGGCGCCGACGGTGACGACGACCTCCCCCTCGGGTGCGGCCGTCAGACCGTTGTCCCGTGCCGCCTTCTCGGCGATCGCCCGGCGCAGCGCCAGGTGCCCCTCGGGGTAGGTGTAGATGCTCTCGTCGGCGTCTATCGCCGCCTTGGCCGCCTCGGCCACGACCGTGGGAGTGGGCAGGTCGCAGATCCCCTGTCCGAGGTTGATGGCACCGAGCCGGTCGCTCTCCCGGCTCATCCGCCGTATGTCGGACTGGGCCAGGCCGCGCAGGCGGTTCGCGGCCGGGAAAGTGGCGGGCCCGGCGTCCGTCCTCCCTCTCATCGGCCGGCCCCCTGCCGCACCGGGACGAGCCCGGGCCGCTGCCCGCCCGTCAGGGTCGTCACGGTCGTCCTGGCGGAGAAGTCGGCGATCGTCCGGCGCAGCCCGTCCTCCAGGTCGACCTTCGGCTCCCAGCCCAACAAGGTGTCGGCCCGGGAGATGTCGGGGCGGCGGCGAGTGGGGTCGTCCTCGGGCAGCGGCCGGAAGGCCAGCTCGGACCGCGAGCCGGCAAGCCGCTTGATCTGCCGAGCGATCTGCTCGACGGTCGTCTCCTGCGGGTTGCCGAGGTTCACCGGCCGGGCATCGGTCTCGGCCGCCATCAGGCGGACGATCGCCTCGACGAGGTCGTCGACGTAGCAGAAGGACCGGGTCTGGCTGCCGTCGCCGTAGATGGTCAGGGGTTCCTCGCGCAGTGCCTGCACCGCGAAGTTCGACACCACCCTGCCGTCGTTCTCGTGCATCCGCGGCCCATAGGTGTTGAAGATCCGGCCGAGCCTGACCTCCACTCCGTACTGCCGCGCGAAGCTCACGGCGAGGGCCTCCGCGCAGCGCTTGCCCTCGTCGTAACAGGCCCTGATCCCGATGGGGTTGACGTGCCCCCAGTAGTCCTCCTGCTGCGGATGGACCTCGGGGTCGCCGTACACCTCGGAGGTGGAGGCGATGAACAGCCGGGCTCCGGTCTCACGGGCCAGTTCGAGGGCGTTCAACGTGCCCTGCACACAGGTGCGGACGGTGCGCACCGGGTTGCGCTGATAGTGGACCGGCGAGGCCGGGCAGGCTAAGTGGTAGATCTGGTCGACCTCGGCGTGGAAGGGCTCGGCCACGTCGTGCCGCTCGAACTCGAAGTGGGGATTGCCGAGCAGCTTCGCCATGTTGCCGCGCCGCCCGGTGAACAGGTTGTCCAGGCAGATGACCTCGTGGCCGTCGTCGATCAGCCGCTCGCACAGGTGTGATCCGATGAACCCGGCACCACCCGTGACAAGAACACGTGTACTCATATGGGTAAAACCTTCCCTGGAATCGTGCGGAGGCAGGGGGCGGCCACGATGCCTACCGCATGGCGAGGCCGCCGTTGCAGTCGATCGTCTCCCCCGTGACAAAGGTGGCGCCGACCAGGTATTCGATGGTGCGGGCGACGTCCGCCACCCCTCCCGCGCGCTTCAGCGGGGTGTTCTCGATGAACTGCCGCATCTTGTCCTCGGACGTCACGCGCTCGTGGAAGCGGGTGTCGATGATGCCGGGCGCCACCGCGTTGACCCGGATGTGCGGCGCGAGTTCGGCCGCGGCGCCGCGGGTGAAGGAGTCCATGGCGGCCTTGGACGCGCCGTACGCCGTCGCGGTCGGCGCTCCGTGGCGCATCGCGATCGAGGTCACGTTCACCACGCAGGGGTCGTTGCCGCCCCGGCGCAGGAGCCCGGTGCACAGGCTGGTGAGCCGCATCGCGGAGTAGGTGTTCAGCGCGAACGTCGCGACCAGGTGATCCCATGTCAGGTCCCCGACGGACTGGCGCTCGATCATGCCGCCCGCGTTGTTGACCAGGACGTCCAGTGCGTCCGTGCGCCTGCCGATCTCCTCGGACAGTGCCTCGCAGCCCGCGTCCGTGGTCAGGTCGGCCTCGACCACGTCGACGCCGGCACAGACCGGCGCCAGCTCCTCGCGCAGGGCCAGCGCGCCCTCCTTCGCCGTGTGGTAGTGCAGGACGAGCCGGTTTCCCGGGGCCAGCCGCCGCGCGGTCTCGGCCCCGATGCCGCTGCCGGCACCCGTGATCACGATGTTCTTCCCAGACATGCATGCATCCCCTCCGGGCCGGATGTCACGGCCCAAGCTCTGCGCGGGAACTCGCTGTACCCGCATCTGCTGTGCTCGACAGGAGCCCGGCCGTGCTCAATACGAGACCTGCCGCTCACCCGACGGGGCGACTGCGTCGCTGAACCGCAGGGCGAGGGCCTCGGGCACGTTCATGTTGACCGCGTGCTTCTTCGCACGGGCGGTCAGCAGCTCCGGTTTGCCCGCCCAGTCGGGTGGCGTCTCCCAGCAGGTGCGGGTCGATCCGGCGAGGATCTCCTCGGCTTCGTCCGCGTCCACGTTGCCCGCGGCCTTGGAGTGCTCCAGAGCCAGAGCCAGCTCCTTGCGGCCGTTCACGGCACACATCGTCCACTTGGGCAGTACGGTCATGGTGGCACCCGAGTCGACGCCGAAGACGCCGATGTTCCGCCGCATCCGCGAGTCCGAGACCGTGTTGATCGCGACCTTGAGGTACGTCCCGAGGATCTTGGACCGGCGCAGCTCCGGATAGAAGTCACGCAGCCGGCTCAGCGTCCGCTCGGCGCGTTCCTCCATCTCCGGGTGGCCCTCGGCGAGGTGGCGCGCGTACGGGGCGGCGCCGGTGACCGGGTCCATCACCAGGTTCATCACGTGCCCGGCCGGCGGGTGGTAGATCATCGCGACGTGCTCGTTGAGCGGACTGAGCATGCCCCCGTAGGAGTCCTCCAGCTTCAGGCAGGTGAAGTTCTTCTCCGTACCGTCGGGGAGGTCGACGTAAAGGATCTCCCGCAGCGCCATGAACAGCCGCGGGAACTCGATCCCCGGATTGAGCGACTTGGCCAAGCCGAACGCCGCCGTCGCCGCGCACAGACTCACCTGGTCCGCGACCACGGTGCGCGTGGCACCGCCCGCGTTCGTGTGGACGACGTCGTACCGGCCGTCGGCGCGGCGCTCCACCGTCTGTACGCTGCTGCCCTCGCGGAAGTCGACGCCGCACCGGCGCAGCTCCCAGTCGAGCACCGTGGACACGAGCACGGGGTTCATCCCGCGCTGCGGAGTCAGGAACGCGGCAGCCACGTCGTGGACGCCGTCCACGGTGGGCACCTCGCGGCAGACCTGCGACGGGTCGCCGAAGACGGCGTTGGCCGGGTCCTCCTCGCACCGCCGGGCGTAGTGCGATCGGATGACGTCCATGTTCGTGCGGCACTGGCCGACGATGTCGTGGCCGTCGTCCATCATGCTCTGGGAGGCGATGATGCGGCTGTTCGTCTTCCCGCCGTAGATCGCCTCGGGGAAGAAGCGCTCGTTCTCGATACGGCCGTCGAGGCAGTCACGCGCGCTCTGCGGGTCGAAGGGGTACTCGGCGCCGCTGTGGTTCTCGCTGACGATGTTGCTGGTCTGCGTGCACACCGGGTAGGTGCCTTCGGAGCGCGCCTGCTGCCCCTCCAGGACGACGACGTCGTACCCCGCGCGGCTGCGCGTGATCGCGGCGACGCAGCCGGCGATTCCCCCTCCGATCACCACGTGCAGTTCCTTGTGCTTCATTTCCCGGCCTCCCCGTTCCCGTCGGTCGCGTACGTCGCGTAGGTCGCCTGGACACGCTTGAGCACGGCGGCGACACCCCGGATGTCGTCCTCGGTGTGATTGGCCGCGATGCACAGCCGCAGCTGCGCGGACTTGCGGCGGACGATCGGGAAGAAGACCACCGACGCGTAGTAGCCCTCGGCCAGGAGTTCCTCGCCGGCCTTCAGGGCGTTCGCCTCGTCCCCGATCGGAACCATCCGGATCGGGCTGAACGGCAGTGACAGTCCCATCAGTTCGTCGAACAGCGCCACCCGCTCACGCAGGGTCCGCTGCAGGGGGGCGATCGCGCCCTCCTCGTGCAGCTCGACGACGGCGCGGCAGGCGTAGACCGCCTGGAAGGTCTGCGCCGCGGAGAACGCGTAGACCTGTCCGTAGGAACGGATCAGCTGTTCGCGCCACTCGCCCTGGACGAGCAGGCCGCCGCCGTAGGCGCCGAAGCCCTTGGACAGCGAGTAGGTGAGGATGACGCGCTCGGGGATGTCGCCCTCGATCTGGCTGAGGAGCTGGCCCTCACCGCGCTCGCCGAAGATGCCCAGGCCGTGAGCGTCGTCCACGTAGAGCCACAGGTCCAGTTCCTCGGCGAGGTCGAGCAGTTCGCGGGCCGGGCACAGCCCGCCCATCGAGTAGATGCCGTCGGCCACGTAGACCGGCACCTCGCCGCGCGCCCGTGCGGCCGAGGCTTGCTTCCGCAGGTCCTCGAAGGAGTTGTGGGGAACCGTCTCGACCGTCGCCTCGGCGGCGAGCACCGGCTTGAGATAGGCCATGGACGAGTGGGCGAACTGGTCGAAGATCAGGCACGTCCTGTGCGCCGTGCCCTCCTCGAAGAGGACCCCGCTGGCGAGGAGCGGCATGAGCGAGATGTGCGCGGTGGTCGTCGAGGGGAAGGTGATGGCCCGTCCCCGGTACAGCGCCGACAGCTCCTCTTCGAGAAGTCGCTGCGGCTCGAAGGAGAAACGCGAGCGGGCGCAGCAGAAGTTCATCCCCCACTCCTCGTCCACGGCCTTCGACGCCGCGATCACGCGGGGATGCAGGTCGAGCCCGAGGTAGGAGCAGTTGACGAACTCGACCACCCCGCGGCCGTCCGGCAGGAACACCTGCTTCCCTTTGCGGCCGGTGATGCTTACCTGCATCAGGCTGCTCTCGACAGCGCGCTCGTACTGAGCGGACGACTCCTTGATGACGAAGGGGGTGTTCCTGAGCCGGACGGATTGCGAAGACGACGCCATGTCTACCTCGATAAAGTAGGGGCTATTGACAGAATTTCGCGCACGCTCATCACACTTACCTGTTCGGAAACTGCCGACCCACGGCGGGCCGGAAAAGGGAAACTATTTCTTGTTCTCCGGCATTCTTTTCGGCATGCCGGATCGGCAGGACCGGGCAATCATCGAATCCGGCCGGTCGGCCGCACGAGCACAGGGAGAGCACCGCCTGAGCAGTGGAAAGCGATGACCGGCCGACACCACCGGTGGACCGTCAGGCACCGCTCCCGCACGGTGCCGCGACGAAGCGCAGAGAAGAACTCGTGTGTCTTGTCCGCCGCGCGGCCTCGAACGACAGGTCCACCGCCCGCGAAGATCGCAGCCTCGGGCTCCTGAAGCGCGAGTGGCTGACAGCCCTTCCGCGGCCGATTCGGTCCCGAAGAAGACAGAGCGCGTGCTTGACCCTACTCACTATCACCCCCAACTGCGGATGACAACGGGCCAATATGAAGCCCTCCCAGTGTCCGTCATTACGACCGGTCACTGTTTGCCATCCATCCCCCGTGGATGGAATTAATACAACAGTCCACTACCGGCCCGTGTCAACACCTGACGGTATCGTTTGGATTCTCCCGTCAGCCGGAAGGCGAAACGGAATACTCAGGACACCGCGATGATGTGCGGACATCACCGACGACGGAATCGAACTGGCAGTGATCCCGCGCAGGGTAAACAAAATGGAAAACGGGGTGCCAGGCACGGCGAGGCGGACTCCGGCCCGCGAATTGAGATCTGCACCACACCTGCGGACGGGCCCCTGCTCAAGGCGCGTTGCGTGGTCGGAGTGGCTTCTGGTTCCTGAGGGTTTCCTGCGGGCCGGGTGTTGCGGACCGTTCGCGGGACCGCAGCGCGAAGCCCCCTCACCCGCCCGCTCGATCCTCCGCTCAGTCCTCCGCGTCGCGGATCAGCAGCGCGATCTGTACCCGGTTCTCGACCGCGAGCTTCGCGAAGAGATTGCCGGTGTGGGCCTTGACCGTCGCGACCGTGATGCTCAGCCGCTCGGCGATCTGCGCATTGCCCAGTCCGTCCGCGATGGCCCGGGCGGTCTCCCGTTCCCGTTCGGTCAGCGTCGACAACTGTGCGCGCGCGGCGGCGCGATGGCGGTCTCGGGTGTGCACGGAATCCGGGCCGGTGGCCGCGGCGATCACCCGTGCGGTGGCCGCCGGGGACAGCACCGGGTTGCCTTCCGCGACGGTCCGCACCGCGTCGAGAATGCGGGCGGGCGGGGTGTCCTTGAGGACGAAGCCGAGCGCTCCGGCGCGCAGCGCCCCGAGCACCAGGTCGTCGGAGTCGAAGGTGGTCAGCATCAGCACCCGGGGCGGCGCCTGCCGGGTGAGCAGTTCCCGGGTCGTGTCCAGGCCGTCCCGGCCCGGCATCCGTACGTCCATCAGTACGACGTCGGGCCGCTGTTCGTCCACCACGGTGAGCGCGGCGTTCCCGTCGGCCGCCTCCCCCACGACGGTCAGGTCCGGTTCGCCGTCGATGACGAGCCGCAGGGCCATGCGGACCAGTTCTTCGTCGTCGACGATGACGACCCGTACGGGATCGTGCCGGCTCTCCGTCGACGTGCTCTTGTCGTGGCTCATGCGCTCGTTTCGTGGCTGTGGGCGGGGCCGTCCGGCCAGGGCAGTCGTGCCGTGAGAACGTACCCGCCCTCGGACGTGGGACCGTGGTCGAGTTCGCCGCCTGCGAGGGTGATGCGTTCGCCGAGGCCCAGCAGGCCGAACCCGGAGGCGGGTGGCCGTGGGGTGCGCAGGGGGGCCGGTCCGTTGCGCACGCCGATGTCGAGGGTGCCGCCCTCGGTGCCGTCGAGGGTGACGTGTACGACCGCGCCGGGGGCGTGCTTGGCGGCGTTGGTCAGCGCTTCCTGGACGATCCGGTAGCAGGTCCGTCCGACGCCGCCGGGCGGGGTCGCGGTCACGGTGTCGGTCAGCCGGACGTCGAGTCCCGAGGTGCGGGCGTCGGCCACCAGGTCGGGGATCCGATCGAGGGAGGGCTGCGGAGGTTCCGGGCGGCCGGGGTCGGCGCGGAGCACGCCGAGAACCTCCCGCAGCTCTTCCAGTGCCTGGTGGGAGCCCTCGGCGATACCGCGTACCAGGACACGGTTCTCCTTGGCCGGCAGGTCGCGGCGGTGGTCGAGCACCCCGGCCTGCATGGCGACAAGGGAGATGCGGTGCGCGAGGACGTCGTGCATCTCGCGGGCGATCCGGTTGCGCTCCAGGGCACGTGCCTGCGCCGCCCGCGCGCTCTGCTCCCGCTCCGCGCTCTCCGCCCGCTCCCGCAGGGACCGCACCTCGACCCGCCGCGCCCCGACGGCCATGCCCGCGGCTGCCGCGATCCCCGCGGTCAGCGCCGGCACGACGACCTGGACCCACCACTGCACGTCCGCAGAGCCCTGCACCGGGAACATCCCGACGGCGACCTGCGACGCGATCACGTAAGCCAGGGCGACGGCCCCGATTTCCACCGGGCGGCGGCGGGTGGAGACCGAGCACAGTGCCAGCAGTGCGGCGCCGGTGGCGAACGCCGAAGCGGTCGAGGCGACCGCGACCGCCAGGGCCACCGTGAGGGGCCACCGGCGCCGCCACAGCAGCACCGTCAGGCAGCCCAGGGCGATCAGCGGATCGGCGACGAGGATCCAGGCATCCGGGCCGCCGGGTTGCTTGCGCGCCAGTGCGAGGGTCGTCAGCCAGATCGGCAGGCTCACGACCGCGGCCACCATCAGCCGCCAGGTCTGCTGCCACACTCCGAGCCGCGGCATCACGTCCGTGTTCACCAGGCCATTGTCGCCACATCGTGCGACCGGTGGATCACACCCAGGACCGATGCGTCTACGACCCAGGTCTAACCGGCGCCTCTCCCGCGGTCCAGGCCGGGTCGGTCCGTCGGGCCGATGTGCCGGCCGTTCCTGATCAACAGACTCGTTCGCGTGCCGGTAGAGCCCCCCACAGCCGGTTAAGGCCCCACACAGGAGGACACCTCATGCGCAGAAGTCTGCCCCTCGCCCTCACCGCCGCGGCATTGACACTGACCGCGCTTCCGGCGTCGTCGTCCGCGTCCGCGACGGCGGAGGCCCTGACAGCGGAGGCGGCCACGACGGCACCGGCGCCCGGCCCCCTGCGGTGGGGCCCGTGCCCCGAGGGAGCCTCCGCGCCCCGCCTGGAGTGCTCGACCCTCGAAGTCCCGCTGGACTACCGCGATCCGGACGGCCGGCAGATCGATGTCGCCGTGTCCCGGCTGGCGAGCCAGAAGCCGTCGCAGCGACGCGGCGTCCTGCTGACCAACCCGGGCGGCCCGGGCGGTTCCGGCCTGATCTATCCGGCCGTCCTCGCCGCGTCGGGACTGCCGCAGAAGGTGCTCGACTCCTACGACATCATCGGCTTCGACCCGCGCGGTGTCGGCCGCAGCACTCCGGTGACCTGCGACCTGACGAAGGAACAGCAGTGGCGCGGCAACTTCCCGCCGTACGCGCACACCGCGGCCGACGTGACACGGGAAGCGGGATACGCGCGAAAGATCGCCGGGCAGTGCGCGAACTCGAAGACGGCCTGGACGCTGCCGCACACCACCACCGCCAACACCGCACGCGACATGGACCGCCTCCGGAGCGCACTGGGCGAGCCGAAACTGTCGTACCTCGGCGCCTCCTACGGCAGTTACCTCGGCGCGGTCTACACGACGCTGTTCCCGCGGCGGGGCGACCGGATCGTGCTCGACAGCAACCTGGGTCCCCGCGGCTACGACGTCACGGCCATGCGGTTGTTCGCCCGGGGGCTGGAGGACCGCTTCCCCGACTTCGCCGCGTTCGCCGTGGCGCATCCCGAGTACGGTCTGGGCTCCACGCCGAAGCAGGTCACCAGCAAGTTCTACGAGCTCGTGGCGCGGCTGGACGAGAAGCCGGTCCAGGGCGTCAACGGGACCGGGTTCCGCGCGTTCACCTTCGAGCAGCTGTACGCCGACGGCTCCATGCCCCAGCTCGCCGAGTTCTGGAAGGCGGTCGACACGGGCAAGGAACTGCCGCTCCCCGAACCACCCGCGGACCTGGAGAATCTCCTGGCCTCACGTTTCGCCGTGGTCTGCGGGGACTCGCGCTGGCCCGGAACGGTCCGGGAGTACCAGCGCAATGTGGCCGTGGACCGGCTGAAGTACCCGATGCTGGGCGGCTCCACGGCCGGCATCACCCCCTGCGCGTACTGGCCGCAGGAGCGGACCGAGCCCCCGGTACGCATCACCGGCCGGGGCCCCTCGAACGTGCTGATGATGCAGAACGAGCGCGACCCGGGCACACCGCTGGTCGGCGCCCGCGAACTGCGGCGGGCCTTCGGCGGGCGGGCCACGATGGTGACGGCCGACCAGGGCGGCCACGGTGTCTACCCGTACGGCGGAAACACGTGCGCCAACGATGCCGCGACGACGTTCCTGACCACCGGGGAACGCCCCGCGCGGGACCTCGCCTGCGCGACGGAACCCGGTGAAGCGGCACGGCCCGGCCAAGCGGCGCGACCCGGCGAACCGAGCAAGTGAGGCAGGCGCCGGAGATGTTCGAGGAGATGCGAAGCCGCCGGGCCGCCCGGCGGATCACCCCCGGGGACGGACGGCCGCTCAAGCGGTTCCGCTGGTGGCAGCTGCCCTACCGCTCCCTGTTCTACCTGCCGCTGCCCGACGGTGACGGGGGCGGAGGGAAAGTGGTCTACGCCGTGGACGTCAAGCGCGGCCAGGACCAGACGTCCGCGAAGGCGAAGGCCGACCTGTATCTCGACGGCAGGCATCACGCCCGGTCGAGGCTCCCAGCCGCCTTCCCGGTCCCCGGCGGCACGGTCGAGGTGCGGCTGAGCAACTTCGGGCTGCGGCGCTGCCATTACGTCACCGGCGAGGGAACCGAGCGTCTGCTCGTCCCGGACCGCGACTCCGCCGAAGGACGCCGCGCCCACCTCGACCGCGCGCATCCGGCGCTGAGCCGCTGGATCGGCTTCTTCTCGCTGACCGTTCTCGTCATCGCCCTGGTCATGCTGGGCACGCAACTCGCCCAGCAACTCACCGAAGTGCCCCCGGTGGCCGAGCGCGTCGGGGCCTTCACCGCGCCGGTCCGCCTCCCGGCCTGGGGCAACGTCGCGCTGACCCTGGTCACTCTGGTGGCCAGCACCGAGCGGGCACTGCGGCTGCGGTACAGCCGGTTGCTGGACGGCGCGGCGGGCTGACTCCGCGGGGTGGCCACCGCGACACAACTGGACACGTACACGAGCACGAACATGAACATGAACACGAGCATGACCGTGGACACGAGCATGACCGTGGACACGAGCATGACCGTGGACACGAGCATGACCGTGGACACGAACACGACCATGAGTACGAGCACAGCTCAGCGCATGTCCATTCACCTGCGATTCGGCAAGCAGTGAGATTCTGCGAGCACTTCGAAGGCATGTCAACAGGCAGGACAGAAGCTCACCTCGACCGCCGGCCGGGGCTCGGACCGCAGCCGAAGCCCCGGCCGGGCCGGCGGGAAAACACCCGATGCACAGGTCTTGACGCGCCTGACTCGGGTTCGTAACTTGACCTGCATGTCGACTCAACCACGCATAGACATTCAGCAGCCTGGTCAGAACGAACCGATCTACGGCGCCGGTGTCTGGCACTTCGCGACCTACGTCGACCGATACGCCACGGACGGCTACGGCGAACCACGCACCATCCTCGACGCCATCAAGCTCGCCGGAGCGGTCGGCGATCTGTCCGTCCTCGACCTGAACTGGCCCTTCCCACCGGGCGACATCAGCACCGCCGAGGTGCGGGAGGCCCTGGCCGAGCAGAACCTGCGGGCCATCGCCGTGACGCCGGAGTTCTACACCGGCAAGTTCGCCAAGGGAGGCTTCACCAACCCCGACCCCGCCGTCCGCCGCCAGGCCATCGACCTGGTCGCCGCGTCGGCCGAGGTCGGACGCGAACTGGGCGTGGACTACATCAAGATCTGGCCCGGGCAGGACGGCTACGACTATCCCTTCCAGGCCGACTACACCGACCTGTGGACCAAGTCGGTCGACGCACTGCGCGAACTCGCCCAGTCCTTCCCCGACCTGAAGTTCGCCATCGAGTACAAGCCGCGCGAGCCCCGCAACCGGATGGTCTTCTCGTCCGTCGCACGAACCCTGCTCGCCATCCAGGACATGGGCGTGGACAACGTCGGCGTCCTGCTCGACTTCGGCCACTCCCTGTACGGCGGAGAGACTCCCGCCGAGGCCGCCCGGCTGGCCATCGCCCGGGACCGGCTCTTCGCGATCGACGTCAACGACAACTTCCGCGGCTGGGACGACGACATGGTCGTCGGCTCCGTACACCTGCTGGAGACCTTCGAGTTCTTCTTCGCCCTCCAGGACGCCGGCTGGGAGGGAGTCTGGCAGCTCGACCAGTTCCCGTTCCGGGAGGACCCCGTCGAGGCGGCCCGTACCGGCATCCGCACCATGCGCGCCTTCCACCAGGCACTGGGCTACCTCGACCGCGAGGAACTGGCCGCCGCGCAGGCCGCACAGGACGCCCTCGGCGCGCAGCGCATCGCCAAGCGGGCGCTGTTCCGCGCCCTCGCCGAGAGTGAATCCGAATGAGCGCCGTCCTGGAGACCGCCGCCCCCCTGCGGACCGACGAGGTGGCCGCCCGCGCCTACGAACCGCGCGGCGCACGACTGCGTGCGGCTTCCCCCGCCGAGGCAGCCGCGGAACTCGCCGACATCTCGGCCTCGATCCGCCGCGACATCATCACCACCATCCAGTCGGCCGGCATGGGCCATGTGGGAGGTGACCTGTCCGTCACCGACCTGATGGTCACCGCCCTGTGGGGCACGCTGCGCATGCATCCCACGCAGGCCGACCACCCTCAGCGCGACCGGTTCGTCCTCAGCAAGGGCCACTGCGCCGCGGCCCTGTACTCGACTCTGGCGTCCTGCGGGTTCTTCCCGCGGAGCAGGCTGAGCGAGTTCATGGCTCCGCTGTCGCCGCTCAACGGCCACCCGGCCCGGCTCAAGGTCCCCGGAGTGGAGACCAACAGCGGACCGCTCGGACACGGCTTCCCCGTGGCCACCGGATGCGCACTGGGAGCGAAGCTGCGCGGCGAGACCTGGCGCACCATCGTGGTGCTCGGCGACGGCGAGATGCAGGAAGGCAGCAACTGGGAAGCCGCCATGACGGCCGCCCACTACGAACTGGCGAACCTGACGGCCGTCGTCGACCGCAACCGGCTGCAGCAGGGCGCGCGCACCGAGGACACCAAGTCGCTGGAGCCGCTGGACGCCAAATGGGCCAGCTTCGGCTGGGAGGTCCGCGTCATCGACGGGCACGACCACCGGGCGATCAAGGAGGCGTACGAGCCGTCGACCACCGGGCGACCCGTCGCGGTGATCGCCAACACCACCAAGGGCAAGGGCGTGTCGTTCATGGAGGACCGCGTCGAATGGCACCACAAGGTGCCCACCGACGACCAGGTGCGTCTCGCGCTGGAGGAGCTGAACCGATGACCTCCGTGGCCGAACAGGCACCCACCTTCGACTGCCGCGCCGACTTCGCCGACGAACTCGCCGTGCTGGCCCGCGCCGACGAACGGATCGTGGCGGTCTGCAACGACTCTGTTGGCTCCAGCAACCTCGTCAAGTTCCGCGAGGAGTTCCCCACCCGTCTCATCAACGTCGGCATCGCCGAACAGGACCTGGTCGGTGTGTCGGCCGGTCTCGCCAACGCCGGGTTCATCCCCTTCGCGTCCGCGGCGGCGCCCTTCCTCACCGGCCGCGCCCTGGAACAGATCAAGGCCGACATCGCCTACACCCACCGCCACGTCGTGCTCTGCGGCCAGAGCCCGGGCATGGCCTACGGAGAGCTGGGGCCCACCCACCACTCCATCGAGGACCTGTCCTGGATGCGCGCGATCCCGGGTCTGGACATCATCGTGCCGGCCGATCCGGCGCAGACACGCAGCGCGGTGCGCTGGGCCGCGGCGTCGGGCAGACCCACCTACATCCGCGTACCGCGCTTCAAGGTGCCCGCCGTCACCCCCGACGACGCGCCCTTCGAAGCCGGCCGTGCCGTACAGCTCCGCGAGGGCTCCGACGTCACCCTGATAGCCGTGGGCACCATGGTCTCCCGCGCCCTGGACGCCGCCCACCTGCTCGCGCAGCAGGACATCTCCGCCCGCGTCCTCAACATGACCTTCGTCGAACCCCTCGACACAGCCGCCGTCGTCGCCGCCGCGCGGGAGACCCGAGCCGTCGTCACCGCCGAGGAAGGACTGCTCTCCGGCGGCCTGGGAGCCGCCGTGGCCAAGGTCGTGGCAGAGAGCAACCCGGTCCCCGTACGCATGCTGGGTGTGCCCAGTTTCGCTCCGACCGGCAGTGCGGCCTTCCTGCTCGAACACTTCGGGCTGACAGCCGACGGAGTCGCCGGCGCCGCGCGCGAGGCACTGGGACGGGTGTGATGAGACCGCACGTTCTCGCCGTCGACCAGGGGACCAGTTCCACCAAGGCACTGCTCCTCGACGCCGCGGGCGACATCGTCCGCCGGGCCGAAGCGCCCCTGTCCCAGTCCCACCCCGGCCCCGGCCTGGTGGAACAGGACGCGACCGCCCTCCTCGGCAGCGTGCGCGGCGCCGTCGCCGACTGCCTGACGGGCATCGACCCGCGCACGGTGACCGGCGTGGCCCTGAGCACCCAGCGCGAGTCGGTCGTCCTGTGGGAGGCGGCGACCGGCGAGCCGGTCGCACCGCTGGTCAGCTGGCAGGACCAGCGCGGAGGAGAACGTGCGGCCCGCCTCACCGACGCCGGAGCGGCCGACGAGATCCGCCGCCGCACGGGTCTCCCACTCGATCCCATGTTCTCCGCTCTCAAAATGGCCGCCCTGCTCGACGTGCACGACCCCTCACGGGCCCGCACCAAGGACGGCACCCTGCGCCTGGGCACCGTCGACGCCTACCTCGTCCACCGGCTCACCGGGCAGGCGGTCACCGAGATCGGCAACGCCTCCCGGACCCAGCTGCTCAACCTCGCCACCGGTGACTGGGACGACGAACTCCTCGGCCTCTTCGACATCCCGCGTGCCGCACTGAGCCGTGTCGTGCCCTCCACCGGGCCGTTCGGAACGCTGCACGGCCTCGACCCACTGACCGACGGCACCCCGCTCCTGGCCGTCATGGGTGACTCGCACGCCGCCCTGTTCGCCCACGCCGGCTGGCGCCCCGGCACCGTGAAGGTCACCTACGGCACTGGTTCCTCCGTCATGACGGTGACGGACTCCCCCGAACCGGCGGAACATGTGTGCAGCACCATCGCCTGGTCCACCGGCCGTCCCGTCCACGCGCACGAGGCCAACATCCGCTCCACCGGGCGCACCCTCACCTGGCTGGCCGACCTGCTCGGCACCGGGGCGGAGGAACTCATCCGGCTCGCCGCCGACGCGGACGCGGGCGACGCGACCCTCGTGCCGGCCTTCGGCGGCATCGGGGCACCCTGGTGGGACACCCGCGCCGTGCCCCTCCTCGCCGGTTTCGGGCTGGGCACCGGCCGCGCCCAACTGGCGCGCGCCGCACTGGAATCGGTCGCCCTTCAGGTGGCCGACGTCCTCGCCGCCCTGCCCGGTCTGCGCCAAGTCGTGGCCGACGGCGGCCTCAGCCGCAGCGACGCTCTCATGCAACTGCAGGCCGACGTCTCCGACGTCACGGTGGCCCGTACCCGGCACCACGAACTGTCCGCCGCGGGCGCCGCGCACCTGGCGGGCCTGGGACTCGGCCTGTGGACGACCGCCGACCTGGAACAGCGCGCGGACTCCGGCCTGCGGACCTTCACAGCCGACTGGGACGACGCCCGGCGCAGCGACACCGTCGCGCGCTGGCGTCATCGGGTCGCGGCCGCTCGCGACCTCGGGACACGCGGACAGCAAAGGACGTCATGACCACAGCAGACTTGCCCCAGACAGGCAGGAAGACGGCACACCTCCGGGGCCGCATCACCCTGGGCAGCGGTTCCCTCATCGCCCTCGTGCTCCTGCTCGCCGCCATCGCGGCCACCACCACCTACCGCTCGGACAGCGAGGACAAAGCGAGCGGCAAGCCCGCGTTCGACGCCGCCAAGTACGCCGCCGGCACGTACGAACCCAAGGTCGTCCCCGCGATGGAGAAGAACGCCGTGGACATCGCCACCCTGTACAAGGCCATCGCCGCCGACCCCGAGGCGGCCGGCAAGCAGTACGGGCACCGGCCGGGCACCGGCCCGTACAGCTACGCCGTGACGCTGACCGGGACCGCGGGCGCCGCCGAGAACGGCCTCCTGCAGGTCACCGTGCCCGGTCTGGCCAAGACCCGCGTCTCCGTGCAGGTCGGCCCTGCCATCAACGGCACGGCACTTCGCGACGCGGCCGGCTTCATCACCTTCGGCCAGTTCACCAACCAGGTCGAGTACGCCGACGCCGCCACGGCACTGAACACCGCAATGAAGGACAAGGTGCTCAAGGCCTTCGATCCCGCGGCGGTCCGCGGCAAGAAGGTCACCGTCGTCGGCGCCATGACACCGCTGACCGCCGACGTACTGACCCTCACCCCCGTCTCGATCGAGGCCGCGTCATGACCTCCACGGCCAAGGAAGCGCCGGCCGCGCCCGTGCTGCGCGCCGCCGAGGTCACCAAGGTGTACGGCGGAACGCAGGCACTCAAGGGCGTTTCGCTGGACATCCCGGCGGGCCGCACCACCGTGCTCTTCGGCGAGAACGGGGCCGGCAAGTCGACCCTGATGAAGATCCTCAGCGCCGTCGAGTCCCCCAGCACCGGGCACATCGAACTCGACGGCCGCGCAGTGGAGTTCGGCAGTGCGAGGGAGGCGTCCGACCACGGCGTCTCGATCATCCACCAGGAACTGAGTCTCTGCCCCAACCTGAGCATCCAGGACAACCTCTTCCTCGGCCGTGAGCGCACCCGGCAGGCCGGTACGCTGCTCGACCGCACCACCCAGCGGGCCATGGCACGACAGGTGCTGGGCCGGCTCGACGAGGGACTCGACCCCGACACCTCCGTCGGCGAGCTGCGGCTCGGCCAGCAGCAACTCGTCGAGATCGCCCGCGCGTTGCTGCAGAACGCCCGGGTGCTGATCATGGACGAACCGACCTCCGCGCTCAGCGCACCGGAGGTGGAGATCCTCTTCCAGGTCATCCGCGAGCTCAAGGCCGCGGGCGTCGCGATCGTGTACATCTCGCACCACCTGGAAGAAGCCCTCTCCGTCGCCGACGAGGTGGCGGTCCTGCGGGACGGCGCCATGGTCGCGACCGCCCGGGCGGACGACATCGACCTCGCCTGGATCGTCCGCAAGATGGTGGGCCGCAGCCAGGACGATCTCTTCCCCGACCGGAACCCCACCCTGGGTCCCGTCGCGCTGGAGATCACCGAACTGTCCGTCGCCGACCCGTCCGTTCCCGGGCGGCTCGCGGTGAACAGCCTGTCCACGTCCGTCCGGGCCGGCGAGATGGTCGGCATCTACGGCCTGATGGGCAGCGGCCGTACCGAACTGCTGGAGTGTCTGGCCGGCCGGATGCCCGCCGCCTCGGGCGAACTGCGCCTCCACGGCGAACCGCTCACCGGCAGCGTCCGCGACCGCATCCGCAACGGGCTGGCCCTCGTCCCCGAGGACCGCCAGCGAGACGGTCTCGTCCATTCCATGACGGTGGGCCAGAACCTGTCACTGGCCTCCGTGACCAGGTTCGTACGCCGTCTGCTGCTCAACCGGCGTGCCGAGGACGAGGCAGTGACCTCGATGATCTCCGACGTGACGGTGAAGACCCCCGGATCGCGGGCGCCCATCGGCTCGCTCAGCGGCGGGAACCAGCAGAAGGTCGTCATCGGAAAGGCGCTGATGACCGGCCCGCGCGTCCTGCTGCTGGACGAACCGTCCCGCGGCGTGGACGTGGGAGCCAAGGCCGACGTCTTCGAACTGATGGCCCAGCAGGCCGAACGCGGCCTCGCCGTGCTCTTCACCACCTCCGAGGCCGAGGAGGCGCTGCACATGCCCGACCGGCTCCTGGTCCTGGCGCGCGGCCGTCTCGTCGCCGACCTGAAAGCCGGAGAGATCACCCGGGACCGGCTGATGAGCCTGGCCGACGGAGCCGACACCACCGAGAAGGCACACCATGAGTGACACCCTGACCAAGGACCACGAGGTAGTGCTCCAGCAGCGTCGCACCGCGGCTGCCCAGGCACGACGCCTCAAGACGGTCGACTCCATCTTCGAACTGCGTGCCTTCATCGCACTCGGAGTCCTGATCGTCGTCTTCAGCCTGCTGTCGGACTCCTTCCTCACCGTCGACAACGTGATCACGATGACCAAGCACGTCGCCATCAACGCGATCCTCGCGCTGGGCATGCTGCTGGTCATCCTGAAGGGCGGGATCGACCTCTCCGTCGGCTCGACCGTCGGCCTGTCCGGAGTGATCGCCGGCGAACTGCTCCAGGGCCTGCACCTGAGCATCCTCGACGTCGTCGCCTATCCGCAGGTCTGGGCCGTCATCGTCCTGTGCATCGGAGTCGGCGCCCTGGTCGGCACCGTCAACGGCATCCTCATCACCCGCCTGAACGTGGCCCCGTTCATCGCCACTCTCGGCATGCTGTACGTGGCCCGCGCCACCGCCCTCCTCATCTCCGACGGCACCACCTACCCCGACCTGGCCGGCGACCCGGGCACCCACAACACCGGCTTCGACTGGCTCGGCGGGGGCCGGCCCCTGGGTCTGCCCGTAGCGGTCTGGATCATGATCGTGGTGGCGGGACTCGTCGCCGTCCTGCTCCGCTCGACCCCCTTCGGCCGCTGGCTCTACGCCACCGGCGGCAACGAGCGCGCCACCGAGCTCAGCGGAGTCCCCGTCAAGCGCGTCAAACTCCTCGTCTACGTGATCTCCGGCGCCTGCGCCGCGATGTCCGGCCTGATCATCGCCTCGGAACTCACCTCTGCCGCACCACAGGCCGGCGAGACCTTCGAACTCAACGCCATCGCGGCCGTCGTCATCGGCGGCGCCGCGCTCTCCGGCGGCCGGGGCAACGTACGCGGCACTCTCGTCGGCGCCTTCGTCATCGGCTTCCTCGCCGACGGTCTCGTCATCCTCGGCGTCTCGACGTTCTGGCAGATGCTCATCAAGGGCGCCGTCATCATCATCGCCGTCATCCTCGACCAGAGCCAGCAGCGCTTCCAGCGCCGCCGCGCGGCAGCATCCGCGGTCGCCGTGAAGACCGATCCCGGCCCGGCCGATCCCGATCCCGATCCGGTCGATCCAGGCCCGGCCGGTGCGGGTCCGGCCAGCGCGGGCCCGGCTGGTGCGGGCAGCGCCGCACGAGGCGACTCCGGCAGGCTCGCGGACGACTGACGTCCGCACGGCCCCCCTCATCCACCACTACTCATCCGCCCCTCGCAGTACCGAACCTCTACTGACGCAAGTCCGCACATCGTTGTGAGGAGACCAGAATGTTCCACCGCAAGCCCCATCGCGCCGTCACGACCACCGCAGCCCTCGCCGCAGGTGCCCTGCTCCTGACCGCGTGCGGGAGCTCCGACGACTCGTCGTCCGGGGCGAGCTCGTCCAAGAGCGGCTCGAAGAGCAACCTGGTCGCCATCATCACCCCCTCCGCGGACAACCCCTTCTTCAAGGCGGAGGCGGACGCGGCGAAGAAGAAGGCCGTGAGCCTCGGCTACAAGACCTCCGTCGCCTCGCACGACGACGACCCGAACAAGCAGAGCGAACTCATAGACGCCGCCATCTCCCGCAAGGCCGCGGCGATCATCCTGGACAACGCGGGCGCCGACGCCTCGATCGGCCCCGTCCGCAAGGCCACCAAGGCCGGCATCCCCGTCTTCCTCATCGACCGCGAGATCAACGAGACCGGTATCGCCAAGGCCCAGATCGTGTCCAACAACGCCCAGGGCGCACAGCTCGCGGCGCAGGAGTTCGTCACAGCGACGAAGGGCAAGGGCGAGTACGTCGAGCTGACCGGCAAGGAGTCCGACACCAACGCCAGTGTCCGCTCCAAGGGCTTCGCCGATGTCATCTCTCAGTACCCGGACCTGAAGCAGGTCGCCAAGCAGACGGCGAACTGGGACCAGCAGGAGGCCTTCAGCAAGATGGAGACCATCCTCCAGCGCAACCCGAAGATCAGCGGTGTCATCGCGGGCAACGACACCATGGCCCTCGGCGCGGTCGCCGCGATCAAATCGGCCAAGCGCAAGAACATCGTCGTCGTCGGCTTCGACGGCAGTCCGGACGCCATCGCCCAGATCAAGGCCGGCACCATGCGGGCGACAGCACTCCAGCCCGCCGCTCTGGGAGCCGAACGGGCGGTCGAGCAGGCCGACAAGTACGTGAAGACGGGCAAGACCGGACAGCCCGAGAAGCAGTCCATCGACTGCGAACTGATCACCGTGAAGAACGCCGACGAGTACGGGGTCTTCGCCAAACTCTGATGCCGGCGACCCGACACCGCGGGCGGCCGTGGCGGAACCCCGACGATAGGGTGTGGTGTTCCGCAGCGGTGACAGGCTCTGGCGCCCGACCGCCAGGGACGACAAGGATGGAGACATGGTGGCGGCAGCGTCCACTCCCACCCCTGACCATATGCGGCTGCTGGTCAAGGTGGCCCGCATGTATCACGAGCGCGGAGTACGCCAGCCCGAGATCGCGGCACACCTCAACATGTCGCAGCCCCGCGTCTCCCGCCTGCTGAAAGAGGCGGTCGACCGGGGAGTGGTCCGCACCGTGGTCGTGTCACCGGAAGGGGTGCACGCGGAGCTCGAAGAAGCCCTCGTGGCACGGTACGGCCTGCGCGACGCCGTGGTGGTCGAGGTCGAGGGGTCGGGAGCCGATGTCATCCCCGCGCTCGCCGCGGCCACCGCCACCTACCTCGACGCCACTCTCAAGGGCGGAGACGTGATCGGCGTCTCCTCCTGGAGCGCCACGCTGCTTGAGTCCGTGAAGGTGATGCGGGCCAGGACCTCCTCCGGCGCGCAGGAAGTCGTACAGATCGTCGGTGGTTCGGGCAGCCCCGAAGTACAGCTGCACGCAACGCGGTTGACGAGCCGACTGGCCGAACTGACCGGCGCACGACCGGTGTTCGCCCCGTCCGCCGCCCTGGTCGGCAGCAGGGAACTGAGGGTCCTGCTGGCGCAGGAACCGGCGATGGTGGACGTGATGCAGGCGTGGTCGCGTCTCACCCTGGCCCTGCTGGGCATCGGCAGTCTCGATCCCTCACCGTTGCTGCGACGCTCGGGCAACGCCATCACCGCCCAGGACCAGCGGGCACTCAAGAAACTCGGAGCGGTGGGCGACGTCTGCGCCCGGTACTTCGACGCCGACGGGAACTCCGTCGACGCCCCCTTCAACGACCGCCTCATCGGCATCGAACCGGACCAGCTCCGCGCCGTGGAACGCCGCATCGCGGTGGCGGGCGGAATGGACAAGGTGGCGGCGATCCGCGGTGCGGTGCGCGGCAGGTGGATCAACATCCTGGTCACCGACATCGACGTCGCCCGAGAGCTGCTGAACGACTGATCACCACGCAACGCATGAACGCATGAACGCGTAGATACCTAGGCGCGTAGACGCGTAGACGCATGCACCCGACCTGGGTACAAACGGGCCGGACGCGTCGTCAACTCCACACGTCACAAGGCGATTTCACTAACAGGCAACGGCCTCGACGGTCGGCGACGGCGAACCGAGCGCAAGCAGCCGATCCGCCGGCAGCGCGTTGCCCCGCTCGCACACAGCGACCGATCCAGCGACCGACACATGGAGGCATCCGATGACACTCCACGTCCCGATCAGCACCACACACTCCCCCAGATCCACCCGCCTCGCCCGCATGCTCGTCGTGAGCACGGCCGTTCTCGGCCTCACCGTGCCGATGACGACACCCGGCTCGGCGGCGGGCGGCGGCACGCCCTCGACGGACAAGAACCGGCAGACACACACCAGCAACCACACCACGACGCCGTCGGCCGCACCCCGCACGATCGTGACGACCGACCCGGAACTGGACGACCTGAACTCGATGCTGCGCATGCTGCTCTACAGCAACGAGATCGACATCGCCGGCCTGGTCTACTCGTCCAGCCAGCACCACTACCAGGGCGACGCGAGCCGCGGCCTGGAGCCGCACCGCTGGCCCGCACCCGGTGCCCGGCTGCACATCGACGAGGCCGTCGACGCCTACGCCAAGGTGTACAGGAACCTGGTCCGCCACAACCCGCGTTACCCCTCGCCCTCCCGGCTGCGGTCGCTCATCGCGACGGGCAACATCATCGACGAGGGCGACATGGCCGCGGACACCAAAGGCTCGGACCTCATCAGGAAGGTCCTGCTCGACGACAAGCCAGGGCAGGTGTTCCTCCAGGCCTGGGGCGGACCCAACACCATCGCCCGGGCCCTCAAGTCGATCCAGGACCAGTACCAGGGCACACCACGGTGGCGCGCGATCTACAAGAAGATCGTGAACAAGGCGGTCATCACCAGCTTCGGTCAGCAGGACTCCACGTTCGAGGACTACATCAAACCCAACTGGCCGGACATCCAGAACCGCGAGGTGGCCACATCCGTCTGGGGTTACGGTTCCCGCGGCGTCGTCCGCCCCGAGGACACGGTCTACCACTCCGCCGACTGGACCCGGGCCAACGTCTCCGGCACGGGGCCGATCGGCGCCTCCTACCGCGTCTGGGGCGACGGCAAACAGATGGCAGCCGGCTTCGACGACGAGGACTACTTCGGCCTGTCCGGCTACACGGCCGAGGAACTGAGAGCGATGGGGTATATGGTCTGGACGCCGCCACAACCGAAGGGATCGTGGATCTCCGAAGGTGACTCCTCCAACTTCGCGCTCCTCGTCGACAACGGGCTGCGCAGTTATCAGCACCCCGGCTGGGGCGGCTGGGGCGGCCGACAGGTCGTCGACCCCGACGACCACCACAGGTGGTCCAACCAGAACGCACGGGACGCCGACGCGACGGGCGCCACTCCCCGCGACTACGCGGCCGCACGCTGGTTCTCCGCCATCCAGAACGACTTCGCCGCCCGGCTCGACTGGAGTGTCAGCAAGTTCGCCGACGCGAACCACGCACCCCGCGTCCGCGTGCCTCAGGGCTTGGACATCAGCCGCCGCGCCGGCCGGACGGTCGAGCTCACGTCCCGGACGGCGGACCCCGACGGCGACACCGTCACCCGCACATGGTGGCAGTACCGGGAAGCCGGAACCTACCCGGGCACCGTCGGCATCAGGCACACGAAGACCGGTGCGGTGCGAGTGGACATTCCCGCGGACGCCCGGCCCGGGCAGACCATTCATCTCATCGTCGAGGCCAAGGACAACGGCACGCCGGCCCTGACCAGCTACCAGAGAGTCGTCATCACCGTCACCTGATCCGGCCGCCGTACAAAGTTCCAAGCCGGTCCATACAGCGCGTACTTGATGCCAGGGGCGCCGGCGGTTCAGCAGCCGTGGCGCCCCGGTCGCACTCAGATGATGCGGGGGACGGTCTCGTTGCGCTGGGTGGACCAGTTGGTGACGATGGGCTTGTCCACGGTGGCCGTGTCGGGGAGTTCGAGTTCGGCGGGGTCGGGGTCGTCCTCGGTGACCGCGATGATGATGTTCTCGAACTGTGTGCCGGCGTCGCCGTCGGTGGTCTTGGCATCGACGCCGGTGTACGCGACGGCGGAGCCGGTGAGCTTGATCGGGTCCTCGCCACCCTGCCCGACCGGGGAGGCGACGCCGTCGCGGCCGGAACCGAAGGACACGCTGGGGGTGTTGACGTCCAGGTAGCAGGTGATGCCGGACTTGGCCTTGGCCGTGATCTGGTAGTAGCCGTCCACGTCGGGATCGGACTTCCAGGCGACCGTGAAGTCCAGGTCGTTGGTACCGCAGGACTGCCCGTAACCGGACTTGTCGCCGCTGCCCGAGTCACCCTTGTCGCCCTTGTCGTCGGAGCCGCCGCCGCTGGAGCCTCCGGCAGGAGTGCTGGCGCCGGTCGACGGGCTGTCGCCGGAGGGCGTCTCACTCCCCCCGCCGCCGGAGGAGGCGGAGGAAGGGGCCGCGGAGCTGCCGGCGTCCGCAGAGTCCTCCGGCTCACACGCAGTCGTGGCGGCGAGGGCCGTCACGGCCGCGGCGGCCAGGACGAGACGGGTGGAACGGGCGGCGAGACGCGAGCGCATCATGATCTCCAACGGCTGTCGGTTGCGGTGCTTCCTGCTGACACCGCCGACACTAGGGCCGGGCCGATCTTCAGTTGATCCCGAGAATGTCCAGGTCCCGTATCAACGAATCGGTTCCATAAAACGGCGTCGAGTTGCCTCACGACGGCAGGAGGAGACACAAGAAACCTGCCGCCGCGTTCGCCGACCGGGCAGGGTTCATCGACGAGGCTGGGGTCATCGACCGGGCAGGGATCAGCCATCGGCCACGAGAAGACCAAGACGATCTGCCTGGCTGGACTCCACATCGGAGACGCCTTGCTCCGGTCCGTCCGATGATCCCCAGGAAGTCGATCAGCCCCAGGTGAGCGGGTCGAGATGGAGGTAGAACCGCAGGCGGTCGTGGTCGAGGGCGATGCCGTACCTCTCGGCGAAGGCCGTATCCGCGCCCCGGGCCTGCTCCTCGTCCGTCCACGTTTCTCGCGCGTTGGCGAGGAGCAGCGCCAAGTCGACGTAGCGGTCGGCCAGTCCGAGGCGACCCAGGTCGATGAAGCCTGCCACGTCCAGGGTCTGCGGATCGAGGATGATGTTGGGCAGACACAAGTCCCCGTGGCAGACGACCATGTCGGCAGCTTCCTGCTCCCGTCGCCGTGCGACCTGCCGGGTGACGCGGTCCAACAGCTCGGCGGTGGACGTCTGTTGCTGGTCGACGGGGAGGAACTCGGGGTTGACCGCGTCACGCGCCACGACATCGCGCGCCACGTCGACCATGACATCCAGGCCCCAGCGAAAGGGACACTGGGACACAGGTGTCTCGTGCAGTCGGCGGACCGCGTCCGCGATACGTTCCCAGGCGACCCGCAGGTCCTCAGCGGGCACCTGATCAGCGGGTACGCCCGAGACAGCACTCGTCACGAGACAGACACCACCGTCACCAGACCGCCAGTCGAGCACGCGGGGACCAGGCACACCCTGATCGCTCAGCCATGTGCTCCGGTCGCGCTCGGCTTCCAGGTCGGCCGCATCCGCAGCAGGCACGCACTTGGCATACCGGGTGGCATCCGCGCTACGAAAGACAGTTGCTCCCGACTCGCCCGCGGTGACAGGCAACCAGCCGCCGTCATCCACCCCGAACGTCACCGGCGACATGGTCTGAGTTCCACGGCGATCACGCATGGCTGCCACTCTAGTTAGCCCGCCACAGAGACTCCGCGCCTGTGGACAGCGTGCGGCTGCAGGAGCCGCGTCCGCCCCCATCACGCGGCCTCGTCAAGGCACCACTGAACGGAGCCGTTGAACAGCACCACCTCGACGATCACTCAAGGATTGCGGTTGCCTCGACCTCGACGAGGACATCCGGCTCGAAGAGGTAGTCGACACCGATGAGGGAGGCCGGGGGCAGGGGAACCCGGAGCCCGATCTCCTCGGCGACAGCCTCCACACCGGCCATGAAATCGCCGATCCTGTCCGGGCTCCACTGAGTCACGTAGAACGTCAGGCGAAGCACGTCCGTGAACGACGCGCCCGCGCCTGTCAGCCCGACGGAGGTGTTGCGCAGCGCCTGCGCGACCTGCCCGGCGAGATCGCCAGGTGCGACCGGAGTGCCGTCGGCCTGGCGGGCGATCTGCCCGCTGACGTGGATGTGCCTCGTGCCGGTACCCACGGCGACGTGGTGATACGGGGTCGGCTGCAGCATGCCTTCCGGCGTGAAGTACTGAACAGTCATGATCTTCTCTCCTCCAGAGTAAGTATCTGTAAGCTACCTAGTAGGAGAAGGACACTTCAACGAGACCAGGTTTCGCCATGGATACCGACGACGAACTCCGTATCGAGGCCCCGCACCGCGAACTGCTCGATCAGATCCTCGACAAGTGGTCGCTGAGCGTCCTCAACGAACTCTGCGAACGCCCGTGCCGCTTCAACGAACTACGCCGGGCCATCCCCCAGGTCACGCAGAAGTCGCTCACCGCGACGCTCCGGCGGCTGGAACGCAACGGCGTCATCGAGCGCGAGGTCGTCTCCACCCGCCCCGTGGCGGTCATGTACCGGATCACGCCCCTCGGCAAGACACTTCGGCCCCCCATCGACGTACTGCTGGCATGGGCCTCACAGAACATGCCCGCCATCGAACGAGCCCGCGGAGACTTCGACACACGGGAGGAATCCGGCCTCTGAGAGGACCGTGCGCGGACGGTGTCCGCGGCGTCGAATCCGAAAGCGGACGGGAACTCGGCCGGATGGTTCCGTACGCCCTCGAAGAAGCCGAGAGGCCGGTTCGCCTGTGCCGCGTCACAGGCGTACTTCACAGGCGTACTGACGTCGGCGTCTGCACCACCTCTTCGTCGACCGTGAAGGCGCCGGACGCCGTCGCCCCGCCGAGAAGAGCGGTGACGAGTGCCGCCGCGCCGACGAGAGCCCACCGCGTCCGCCAGGGTCTGGTACGCGCCGGCGCGGTGGCCGGGGGTGCGATGTTCATGGGCACGGCGTCCACCAGCGTGGCGCCTGCGGGTGCGAGTACGGGTGCGGGTGCGGGGCCGCACGCGATGTCGGTGCGGGCGTCCAGCCATGCCTCCGCCTCCTCGCCCCGGATTCCGCAGGCCGCCACGAACGCCGCAACGAGTTCTTCGCGGGGCAGCCGTTCCCTGCCGAGCATGGTCGCCGCCGTGGAGTACGGCAGAGAGTGGCCCGCGTCAGCCGCGTGGCGTTCCAGTCGGCGGTAACTCAGACCTGACCAGACTTTCAGCCGTCGCAGCGCCGCCACGAAGGCGGCCGCGTCGGTGTCCGGCGGTGTGGGCGGTGCGGTGGTCATGACGCTGGTCCCCCTGATGAGCTGGACGTACACGGGCTCGCACAAGCTCGAACACCCTCACAGCTTGAAGAACGTCAGTAACGACCGTCAACCTCGGTGCGGATTCCCGATGTTGGAGGTCATACGTCCTATGGGTCTGCTCCGCTGCTGTCGCACCCGTGCCACCGCCACCACCGCCTCTGCCGTCATCACCGCCCTGGCGGTCCTGCTGACTCTGGGTGCGTGCTCCGAAGGAGGTGATGCCCGGCGCCCGGCCGTCGGGTCCGCCGCGGCCGGCCTGAAGGTGCGCGGCGGAGAGTCAGTCGCCGACTTCCTCCACCGTGCCCTGCCTGCCGGGACGGGCGGCACAGTGATCGCCGCGCGCGGCGACGAACTCGCGTACTGCGGAGGGTTCGGCGCAGCGGACCGCGCCTCCGGCACTCCCGCGAGCTGCCGCACCGTGTACGACGTCATGTCGATCACGAAGCAGTTCACCGCCGCCGCGATCCTGAAGTTGGAGGTAATGGGGCGGCTGCGGGTGAGCGACCGGCTCAGCCGCTTCTTGGGCCCGGTACCCGAGGGCAAGCGGGACATCACGATCGACCAGCTACTCACACACACTTCGGGTCTCGTGGAGGCGCTCGGCGACGACTACCACCCCGTCGCACGCGACGAACTGGTGCGACAGGCACTGGCTTCGAAACCGCAATCGGCCCCAGGGAAGGAGTTCCACTACTCGAACACCGGATACAGCCTGCTCGCCGCGATCGTCGAGAAGGCGTCCGGGGAGGGATACGAGCCGTTCCTGGCCCGGCACCTGTTCGCCCCGGCCGGTATGGAACGCACCGGATACGTCCTGCCCCGGTGGCCGCGGCACCTGGTCGCGGTGGAGTACGACAGCGAGGGGCGCAGCCAGGGCAGGCCCATCGACCATCCCTGGGCCGCCGACGGGCCGTACTGGCATCTGCGGGGCAACGGCGGCATGCTCTCCACCGCCGAGGACATGTTCCGGTGGCACCGGGCCCTCTCGGGCAACGAGGTGCTGCCGGAGCAGGCCAGGCGGAAGCTGTTCGCGCCACGCGTACGGGTGCCCGGCCTGGACGGCTCGTACGGATACGGCTGGGCCGTCCGCGAAACCCCCACCGGACGGACCGTCTGGCACAACGGCGGCAACGACTGGTCGCTGGCCTACCTCACAAGGTCGCTGCGCGACGGAGTCCTGATCTTCTGGGTCAGCAACCACGCCTACCAGGACGGCAAATGGAACCTGGAGGACCAGGCGGAGGAACTAACACAGGGAATCGCCGACCGCGTCCGAGCCGAGGACCACTGAACCAGTAACCGCTTCAAGCGCCGCCCGACCCCGTCAACTGCAGGGGGAAACAATGCGCAAAGCCGTGATCAGCTTGCTCGTGGTACTGACGGCCGTGCTCGCCGTAGCACCACTCGTCAACACCGGCCAAACCGAGACCATCGCCTGCTGCGGCCAACCACCCGGCCAACCGTAAACAACACTCACCGCTGATTCGATCCTGGATGAGGACCCGTCAGCTCCCACGCTGGCGGGCTCTTCTCCTCATTCGGGACGATGATCCGAGCTGGCGGCGAGTCCAGATCGCAAGGGCGGGACGGGGTGAGCCAAACGCCCTCACTACCGGGCCGGGGATCTCCCCCCTACCCAGCCGCAGGGCCAAAGCGCTGGCGTGGTGCTCAGCCGCTGGTTCACGAGATCTCCAAGGACCCGGCGAAGTCGGCGAGCGTGTGGAAGTCGTTCTCCCGTAGGCCGATCCGCGGGTTGACGTGGTGCAGGAGCCCGGGCCCGGGATGGTGGGCGGTCACGTACGTCCGGTCCAGTTCGCCCTGCTCGTCGTCCACCCAGGCGAAAGGACGGCCTCTGGCGTAGTCCACCAGCGGCCCGATCTTCCAGTGGCCTCCATCAGGGCGTTCTTGGAGCAGGACATCAGCAAAACCCCAACTACGAGTTCATCGATCACAGCCGCCGGCGGCCCAGCGCCGCAATGCTCCGCCAGGATCACCCCACCCACTCCAGCCCCCTCATGCCCAGTTCGACAAGCCACTCTGGAACCGAGCCACGGCCCGCCGTGCACGAAGTCGTAAAGGCGGTCCCGGGATACGCAGTCGGCCGTAGGCTGAGCCGACCACTTCGGCGGCGATCTTGCGAAGGATGACACCGCGGCCATGGAGATATCCCTGCGCGAACTTCAAGACAGTGATCTGCCCGTCTTCTGGGCGCAGTTGACGGACCCCGAACTGCAGCACATGGCGGCTGTGACCAGGAAGTACCACTACGACCGCGGCCACTTCGACCAGCACTGGGCCAAGGTGCGGGCCGATCCCTCGGTGCTCCTGCGGACCATTCTCGCCGACGGCGACATAGCAGGGCATGCCGCCGTGTTCGGTTCTCCCTCCGAGCGGGAGGTCACCTACGTCGTCGGGCGATCTCACTGGGGCCGGGGCGTCGCCTCCCGAGCGCTCGCCGAGTTGCTCAAGCTTGAGGACACCCGGCCGCTGTATGCCGACGCAGCCGCTGACAATGCCGGTTCCCTCCGTGTACTGGAGAAGTCCGGGTTCGTCGCGACAGGCCGAAGCCGGTGTTTCGCGCGGGCCCGGGGCCAGGAAATCGATCTCGTACACCTGACACTGAGCTGAGCACGTCGCTTCGCGCAGGCGCTGCGCTCTCTTCCGACTCTTCGGGCTCTTCCGGCTCTTCCGGCTCTTCCGGCTCTTCCGACACGGCAACTCCCCTACGGGTTACCGCAGTCGGGCGCGATGAGCCCAGTGCCAGGTCGGCCCCAGCGGGAGAGACCTCGGTCATGCCGCCAGTCGGGTGCCGCGGCGCCAGACGGCACGGGTGTTGAGGGTGTCGCTGATGTTGCTGGTCGGGTCGCCGTCGACCAGTAGGAGGTCGGCCCGAAGCCCCTCGGCGATACGGCCCCGGTCGCCGAGGCGGAAGCGGCGGGCCGTGGTCGCCGTCGCCGCACGCAGAGCCCGTACGGGCGTGAGGCCGGCCGCCACCAGGTACTGCAGTTCGTGGTGCAGGCTCGCTCCGTGCGCCAGGCCCCCGAAGAACGTCTCGGGCATGGACACGTCGGTACCGGCCAGCACGTCGATACCGGCGGCATCCAGCGCGCGCACGGTGTCGTACACGTCGTCGAGCTTGCCCTGCGGGAAGCGGTTGTAGCTGGAACGCAGGGTCTCGTCCCACTTGCTGTCGAGGCGTGCGGCGACCCGGGGGTCGTCGGCGAGTTCGCTGCCGGTGATCCCCATCATCGAGGCGTTGAGGGTGATGCACGGGATGACGAACATGCCCGCGTCCTTGATCAGATCGACGATCTCGGCGGTGTGCGGCTCGTCCATGAACACATGGGTGACGCCGTCGATGCCGGCTTCGGCGGCCATCCTGGTGGCCTCCACCGTCAGCGCGTGGGCCACGGTCAGGGCGCCGTACTTCTTGGCTTCGGCGACACCGGCGTTCACGGTGGCCTGGTCCAGCGAGGGCAGCCCGGGGTGTCCCTCCACACTGCCGTCGTCGATCATGAACTTGATGAAGTCGGATCCCCGGGCGAGGAGCTGCGGCACGAAGGCGGCTGCCTCCTCGGGCGTGGTGGAGAACGGCATCAGCGGCATCACCGGGGGAAGCTCCCACTTGGGCCGGAACCCTTCGGGCATCAGCTCGCTCGGGTGTCCGCCGGGCGGTGTGATGGCGAAGCCGGAGGAGCGCACGTCGGCCTGCGTGTCGTCATCCGTGATGGACCCCCGGTTCTCCCGGGTGTTCATCCCCTGCATCTCCACCTCGGTCGTCACCCCGAACCGCAGGGCGAGCGCCAGGGAACCCGGAGCGGAGTGGACGTGGGCGTCGATGAGTCCCGGCAGCAGTGTGGCACCGCTGCCGTCGACGATCTCGCTGCCCTGCGGAGCGTCGCCACCGATGCGGGCGATCCTCCCGTCGTCAATGACCACGGTCTGCACGCCGACCGTCTTCTCCCCGTCGAAGATCTGCGCGCCTGTGATCGCGGTGAGCGCCATGGCGGTCCGCCTCATTTCCTAGCTCGTTCGGTATTTACATACCTAATGCTATGCACTTATGGAACGGTATGCAAATGGGCCGGCCGGGCCTAGACTCGGTACATGAGCAGCACGTCCTCCTCCGAGCAGCCCCCCGACGACCCGACACTCGATCAGATCGGCCCGGCGCTGTCCCGTCTGCGGCGACGCACACCGGCATCGAGCAAGGACCTCTCCCGCAACCTCGTGCTCAACGTCATCGCCGACGCACCGGGCGAGACGACCGTCGGCGGGCTCGCCACCGAGATGGGCGTCGCACAGCCGGTGGCCAGCCGGACCGTCGCCGCCTGTATAGAGGACGGGCTGCTGCGCCGGGCGGCGTCCCAGGCCGACGGACGCCGCACCGTGCTCGAACTCACCGAACACGGCGAGGCCGAACGCAATCGCTTCGCCGCCGAACAGCGAAAAGCGTTCCTGGAGATCACCGTCGCCTGGTCACCGCAGGAGCGGACGCAGTTCGCACAACTCCTGACGCGTTACGGGGCCGATGCCACCGCCTGGTCCAGAGCGCAGGCCGCAACCCGCGAGTGAAAGAGCAGCACCCCGAGACCGAGTCACAGCCGGGAACCCGGGCCGTGATCGCGCCGACGGACGATCCGCCTCAGCTCAGCGTCGGCGTCGGCGGCGGGCCGCGACCGCCTCAGGGTCGAGTTGCGGGTCTGTCCACTCGGCGGCCAGGTCCAGGCTCGCCTGTCGGCCGGCCGCGATGTGGTCGTGCGCAAGGGCCGCGGCCCGGTCGCCGTCCCGCGCCTGGATCGCGTCGTACAACTCCTCGTGCTCGCTGCACTGTTGGGCCGGGTCCCGCTGGGCGGTGAGGCGGAACAACCAGTGCGTACGCGCCTCCAGGGGGCGCATGATGCCGGTCAGGAGCGGATTGTCGGCGAGGTCGACGATGTCGATGTGAAAGCCCGCGTTGGCGGCGGCGATGGCGTCGCGGTCACCGGCGCGGGTCGCGGTGCGGGCACTGCCGAGACGGTCGGCGAGCCGCTTGAGGCCTGCGCGATCGGTACGTTCGGCCGCCAGACGGGCGGCAAGTGACTCCAGCGATTCCCGCACGTCGAACAGGTTCCGTACGTCGGCGGGAGTGAACGGGGCGACCAGCGCACCCCGGTGCGGCACGAGGAGTACCAGGCCGTCGGCCTCCAGCAGCCGCAGCGCCTCCCGCAGCGGAATCCGGGACACCTCCAGTTCGGCGGCGAGGTCCCGTTCCACCAGGCGCTGTCCGGGCCGCAGTTCAGCCTCGACGATCCTTTGGCGCAGCGAGTCGTAGGCACGCTGGCGCAGGTATCCGCGCGGCTCGGCGGCCGGTCCGGCGCTCTTGACCACGGGTTTCCTCCAGTTTCCGGGGCTGCTCACTCTAGGCCGCCGCCCGGCAGGCGCAGCGAGTGCTAACCGCGCCCTAACACCGCTGAAACACAGGGCTTCCACACTGATTGCCACTTAACGGTATACCAGTAACCGGCTCTCGGCCCTGTACCCCGGAGGCACTCGATGCCGCAGTCCCGTCCCCTCATCCACCCCCGTTCTCGTACGCGTACTCGCTCTCGTTCCCGCGGCCTCGACCGGGCGCTCGCCTGTGCCGCCGCGTTCGGCGGGCTCGTCGCTCTCACCGGATGCGGCGGATCCCCGTCGGCGAGCACCGCCGACAGCACGTTCAAGGTGGGCGTGCTCTTCCCCGGCTCGCTCTCCGACGACGGCTTCATGGAGTCGGCGTACCGCGGCTACCAGCGGGCCGCGAAGAAGCACGACGGCACGATCGCGTTCAGCAAGGTCGAACAGGTCACCACCGCCGACTACGAGCAGGCCCTCGTCCGCTTCGCCACCGGCTCGGACCTCGTCATCTCCCTGGGCGGGCAGACGGACGCCGCCGTACGGAAGGTCGCCGCGCGGTTCCCCGACGTGAAGTTCGCCGAGATCGGCGGCCCCGCCGACGCCGAGCCGCTCGACAACCTCGCGCTCTACGACCCCCAGCAGGCCGAGGCCGCCTACCTGTCGGGGGCCGCCTCCGCCCTGCTGTCCAAGAAGGGCACGGTGGCCTTCGTCGGCGGCGCGGAACTGCCCGCCATCGTCAACGCGGCCAAGAACTTCGCCGACGGCGCCAGGACCGCCGACCCCGGGGTGAAGGTCCTCGCACCCCAGTACGTCGGCGACTTCAACGACGCCGCCAAGGCCAAGCAGTCCGCCCTCGCCGACTTCGGAGCCGGTGCCGACGTACTCGGCCAGATCCTCAACCTCGGCCACAAGGGCCTCGCCCAGGCTGCCGCACAGAGCGACGGTTCGCTCATCGGCGGTCCGATCGCCCACCCGTGTTCCTCCGACGCGGCCTACGCCGGGTACGTCGAGACGGACATCGGCGCGGAGATCGAGTACGCCGCGGACCACCTCGCCGCCGACACCTGGAAGGCGGAGTCGGTCCACTTCGGGCTGACCTTCGAAGAACCGCACAACGACATCGTGCTGTGCGGGAAGCCGCCCGCGGCGACGACGAAGAACCTCGACGAGCTGAAGGCGAAGATCGCGGCCGGAGAGATCAGGACCCGATGAGCACGTCACCAGGCGGCGAGCCCCGAGTCCCCGCCCTGGAGATCCGGGATCTCACCAAGTCCTTCGGCTCCGTGCGCGCGCTGCAGGACATCAGGATGGTCGTCGAGTCCGGCACCGTGCACTGCGTGCTGGGCGAGAACGGCGCCGGCAAGTCGACCCTGTGCCATCTCGTGGGCGGTTCGCTCGCCCCGGACACCGGCACGCTGCGCCTGTACGGGCAGCCGTATGCGCCGCGCCGTCCGGCCGATGCGCTCGGCGCCGGGATCGCCATGGTCCACCAGCACTTCAGCCTCGTACCGACGCTCACCGTGGGCGAGAACCTGCGGCTGCTGCGACTGCCCGATCTCGCCCGGCGCGTGGACCGGGTCGCCGACGAGTACGGGCTGGTGCTCGATCTCGGCGCCCGGGTCGCCGAATTGCCCGTGGGGCTGCGCCAGCGGGTCGAGATCGTCAAGGCCCTGCTGCGAGAGCCGCGGCTGCTGCTGCTCGACGAGCCGACGGGCGTCCTCGACCCGGCCGGTACGGAGGCGCTGCTGGCTACCTGCCGACTGATCGCGGACCGGGGCGGCGCGGTGGTCCTCATCACCCACAAGCTCGGCGAGGTCGCGCGGGCCGGTGACACGGCGACAGTGCTTCGCGGTGGGCGGGTCGTCGGGGGCGGCCCGCTCGCGGACCTCCCCGCCGAACGGCTCGTCCCGCTGATGATCGGGCGCCCCGCCGATTCCCTGGACCCGGCGCTGTCCGGCACGATCGGGTTGACCGCGCCCGCCACGGCAATCAACTCCCCGGTAACCGACGCCGCCACCGACCCCAACAGCGGCACGGCGGCCCGAACCACCCCGGCAGGCACCATCCCGCTCGCTCCGGCCACCCGCCAGGCACCGCCCGCACTCCGGATCCGCGGCCTCACCGTGCGCGGCGCAGACGGCACGCCCGCCCTCGACGACGTCCGTCTGGAGGTCGAGCCCGGACAGATCGTCGGGATCGCCGGAGTCGAGGGCAACGGGCAGAGCGAACTCATGGCCGTGCTCGGCGGTTCCCGCACCCCCGACTCGGGCTCCTTGACGCTCGGCGCCGCCGACATCACCCGGGCCGCGCCCCGGCGCAGGACCGCGGCCGGGCTGGGCGTCGTTCCCGAGGACCGCCACCACGACGGCTGTGTCCCGGCCCTGTCCGTGACGGACAACCTCTTCCTCGGAAGGCTCGGCCCGTTCCGCCGCGGCGGGCTGTTCCTGGACCGGCCCGCGATGCGCCGCGCGGCCCAGGACGTGCTGTCCGCCCACGACATCAGGGCGGACAGCCCGGACACCCCGATGTCCACCCTGTCCGGCGGCAACCAGCAGAAGGTGGTGCTGGCACGGGAACTCGCCCTGAACCCCCTGGTCTGTCTCGCCGCCGCACAACCCACCCGCGGTCTCGACGTCGGCGCCGTGGACGCCGTACACACGCGGATACGCGAAGCCGCGGGCCGGGGCGCCGGGGTCCTCGTCGTCTCCTCGGAACTCGACGAACTCCTGGCCCTGTGCGACACCGTGGTCGTCGCCTACCGGGGGCGGCTGTCCGCACCTGTCGCCACCAACACTCCGAGGGCCCGAGAGCACATCGGACACCTGATGCTCGGCGCAGAGGCCGCGACCGACTCCGTACCGCCGGAACTCGTGGGACCCGATCCCGTACCGCCAGGTCCCGCGAACCCGGATCCGATAGGACCGGTGCCAGTAGGACCAGCGGCAGCAGGCCCGGCGTCAGTAGGCCCGGATCCCCATCCGGCGCCGCACGAGACCCCCGCCACCCCCGCCTCGCCCAACACCCCGCCCCTGTCCTGACTCCGGCGCCCCGCCGCCACCCCTCGCACCCCTTTTCGCGCAAGGACCGTCATGACCCTCTCCCTCGCCCCACCCCGCCTCCTCTCCCGGCTGCGCCATCCCCTGTCCCTGGCCACGGGTGCCGCGATTCTGACCGTCGGGGTCGGCGCGTTGCTCGTCGTCGCAGCGGGCACCGACCCCTCGACCGCCTGGGCGGCCCTCGACGAGGGCATGTTCGGCTCCGCGTACTCCGTCGGCACCTCCCTGAACTCGGCGGCCGTGCTCGCCCTGATCGCCACCGGCTTCAGCGTGGCGCACCGGGCGGGACTGGTGAACGTGGGCGGCGAGGGGCAGTTGTGCGCGGGCGGCCTCGCCGCGGCGGCCACTGGACTGGCTCTGCCCGGCCAGGTTCCGCCCGCGGTCGGCGTACCGCTGACCCTGCTCGCCGGGTTCCTCGGCGGCGCCGGATGGGCGTGGATCGCCGCGCTGCTGAAGACCCGGCGCGAGACCAGCGAGGTCATCACGACGCTCCTGCTGAACTTCGTCGGCGCGGGCGCCGTGTCGGTGTCCGTGCACGAGGAGGGACTGCTCCGGCAGCCGGTCACCTCCTCGGAGACACTGCCCCAGTCGCAGGCACTGGCGGAGGGCGCCCGGCTTCCCCTGATCGCCGGAGCGCAGTCGCCCGCGACGGCGATCGTGGTTGTCGCGGCGGTCTCCGTCGTGGTGACCGCCGTCGTCCTGCGGTACAGCGGGACCGGCCTGAAGCTGACGTCGGTGGGCCACTCCCCCGCCGCGTCGGCGCGGCTCGGACTGCCCGTGTCCCGTCTCCAGGAGGGCGGGCTCGCGGTCGCAGGCGGCCTCGCGGGGCTCGCCGGTGCCTGTCTCGTGGCGAGCGCGCCGTACGTGCTGGCGGAGCACTTCTCCTCCGGGTACGGCTTTACGGGACTGGTGGTGGGCCTGCTGGCCCGCGGCTCGCTGATCGCGGTGGCCGCCGTCTCCCTGCTGCTGGGCTTTCTCACCAGCGGCGGCATCAATCTGCAACTCGCGGCAGGGGTACCCGCCTCGTCGGTGCAGATCGTGCAGAGCGTCCTGGTGCTGCTGATCGCGGCGGCGATGCTGTGGAGCAACCGCCGCGCGGGAGGCACCGTATGAGCGCCGTGCTCGACGAACTCGCCGCGGGCGGGGTCCGCCTCGCCGTGCCGCTGCTGCTCGCCTCGGCCGGTGAACTGCTCAGCGAACGCGCGGGAGTTCTCAATCTTTCGGTCGAAGGGATGATGCTCACGGGCGCGTTCGCGGGCGCGGCCGGCGCCCTCGCCTCCGGGAGCGCGGTCGTGGGGGTGGGCACCGCCCTCGTCGCGGGTCTGGTCGTCGCGCTGCTCCAGGCGGTGCTGAGTGTCACCCTGCGCGCCGACCAGATCGTCACGGGCATCACGATCAACGCCCTGGCTCTCGGCGGCACGACCTACGCGGCACGGCTGTGGTTCGGCGACGGCGGCGCCGACTCGGTGCCCGGCTTCGACCCGCTGCCGGTACCGGTCCTCAGGGACATCCCGGTCCTGGGGCCCGCCCTCTTCCAGCAGAGCGCCCTCGGCTACACGGCGTTCGCCGTGACCGCCGTCCTCGCCGTCGCCGGGGCACGGCGTACGGCATGGGGGCTGGCGGTCGACGCGGTCGGCGAGGACGCGACCACCGCGGACCGGTGCGGGCTGCCCGTACGGGCCGTGCGGTACGCCGTCGTCCTGCTGACCGGCGCCACCTCGGCGCTGGCCGGCGCGCAGCTCGCGCTCTCCGAGGTGCACTCCTTCAGCGACAACCTCACGGCTGGTGTGGGTTATCTGGCGGTCGTCGCGGTGATCGCCGGGCGCTGGCGGGCCTGGCCCACGATGCTGGCCTGTCTGTTCTTCGGCACCGCACAGGCCCTCCAGTTCGCCGCGCCCGCGCTGGGACTGCATGTGTCCGCGCCCCTGCTCACCACGCTGCCCTATGTGTTCGCCCTACTGGCGGTCAGCGGTCTGGTCGGCCGCAGCAGGGCCCCGTCGGCGCTCACCGTGCCCTTCGTACGCGGCACATGACACCGCTCCACCTCTAGCGATCCCCCTTCAACAATCCCCCCACCTCACCAGACGCACCGGAGACAGTCAACGATGACACTGATCCTGAACCGCTCCGACATCCGCGGCCTGCTCGAACACGCCACCGCAGAGGTGGAGGCGGCGGTGGAACAGGCCCACCGCGACCTCACCCGCGGGCGGGTGTCGCTGCCCGCACCGCCCGCTCTGGACCTGCCGGGCTCGGACGGTGCCTTCCTCCCCATGGCCGCCGTGTCCGCGCCCGCCGGTCTGGCATCGGTCAAGTTCCTCGCGGACCTGCCCGCCAACCGGGAGCGGGGGCTGCCCGTGCAGCGCTCGACGGTCCTGGTCCTGTCGGCCAGGACAGGGGAGGCCGAGGCCGTCCTCGACGGGGCGCTGATCACCCAGTTCCGTACGGCAGCCGCGACCGCCGTCGCCACCCGGCTGCTGGCCCGGCAGAACGCCCAGGTCCTCGGCCTGGTCGGAACGGGACCACTGGCCCTGGCCCATGCGCGGGCACTGTCGACCGTACGGGACTGGAAGTCGGTCGTGGTGTGGGGCCGTACCCCTGCCAACGGCGCCGCCCTCGTGGACCGGATCTCGTCCGAACTGGGCCTGCACGCACAGCTGTTGGCCGACCCTCGCGAGGTGACGGAGGCGGCGGACGTACTGTGCACCCTCACGCCGTCCCGGGAACCCGTGATCGAGGGGGCGTGGCTCCGCCCGGGAACCCATGTCAACGCGGTGGGCGCACCGCCCCGCCCCGACCACCGGGAGATCGACACCGAGGGGATCGTACGCTCCCGGCTGATCGTCGACTCCTTCGCCACGGCCCGCCGCAAGTCGGGCGAGGTACTGATCCCCCTGGCCGAAGGCGCGCTCACGGAAGCCGACTTCGACCGGGAACTGGGGGATGTACTCGAAGGACTCGTACCGGCGCGCACGACGGACGACGAGATCACTCTCTTCGACTCGGTGGGCGTGGGACTCCAGGATCTGGCCGTGGCCCGCCTGCTGATCGACCTGGCCACGGAGTCCGGGACGGGGACCTGGACCGACCTGGCAGCGTGACGTGGTCGTCGTCATCCCGGGTACGGGTTCGGGCACGGATGCGGATGCGGATGCGGATGCGGATGCGGCCACAGTCGCAGCCGCACGCTGATCGCCCCAGCCTGGCGACCCTCTAGCCGCCCGCCCCCTCCGGGATGGTGTGTTTAACGCCGTTTGTCCCCATCAATGAGACGGCGCAGCAAGGACAGCAGCCGCGTACTGAGCGTGGCCGGAGTGGGGGGTGCGGCTTGTCGGGCTCGGGAGAAGTATTTGTGGCTGGATTCCTTGCCGTCCATCCAGCGCTGTCCGCTGCCTACGATTACTTTCTCGCGGTTACTCACGGTGCCCCCTACGATCTTCGCCTGCCTCGTGCCGATGGTTTTCACTGTAGCTATCTTCTTTCCCCTCCAACGGCGGTTCTAATATTGTTGTTCCGCGCCGTTGGGAGGCTCACCTGGCGTCCCCACCACGCTTGTTCACGGAGGGTGAGCTATTCTTCTCACCTTTGGCCTGAGATGGCAGGCCTGTGGCATATTCCACAAGATCGGATGCGGCCTCGCACGCCCCGATCAGGTGAGCGATCGTAATGAACTTTCCGCGTTCTGGACCTTCCGGGATCACGCCCTTTTCAGCCGCTTGAAAGATGAGGAGCCCCTTCGGCTTCACGCCGGCCCGAGTCGGCACAAAGAGGGCGGACTGATAACCGTCGACGAGCTTGATTCGACGGTTCTCCGGATCGTCGGAGATGTCTTTTACGCATCGGTCGTTCGCACCCAATGCAAGATCGATCAAGAATGACCCCGCACCCTCGTCTTCGCAATAGAAATCGGGAAGTTCCTCGGTTTCCATCGAAGCGTGGGTTTTGGTCAACCTGTCGCGCCCTTTCGGGTCTTGCGGGTCCCGCTCCAGGACGTAGAAGGCCGCGAGGCATGGAGTATCGCCGGCCAGAAACGCTGCCGTCTGAACCAGACCTCGACGGATCTTCCCGTGCAGGTCAGTGGCTGTTGTCGACATGGACACCAGCGAAGCCAGGTTCTCGGCGACAGGGAGCAGGCCTGCCTGGAAGACGACGTCCCGCACCGTTCCGCGGTCTTCCACCGAAGGCAGCTCCGACGGAGGTTGTGCCGACGGAGTGAGGGGCGAAGCCTGTACCAGGAACGTCAATCCTGCGGCGGCGGCAGCCGCGGCCCCGCCAAGAACGAGGTAGACCGGATCAAGGTCTTGGCGATCATTCGAAATGACGCCGAACATTGCCGATGCCCCACTCAACAGCCCCACGAGGGCAGTGATCGTCGCCCTGAATCTAAAGGTATGGTGCATCCGAATTCTTCCTGTGTGGCGTACGCGAGTTCCACACATAAACACACCACAGGGCTCAGCAAGGTTCCCAGCAGGGTAAAATTCACGCACATGGGTGACGGTGGAGCACAAACACCCCGCGATGTGCGCCCCCATGCCATGCGCGCCCCATTCGCAACCATGCACCGGCAGCCGATAGATATATGCAACGAGGGCGATATGTGGAATGACTTTCTCCGTCGGGAGAAACCATTCACCAACTGCCGCGGATCATCTCCCTCGGGCGCGGCAGGACGGATCGGTATCGGTACCCATTGGTAAGCGGAGTTGGGGAGCTTCTTCAAACGACTGCCTCATCGACAAGGCCAGCGCCTACCCATTGCGGCACGCGTCGTCGCTGGTTCGAGTCAGCCCGTTGAGGAGGTGCCGCCGTCGTGAGCGTCGAGCAGCTCGTCCCAGTGCTCGGCCACCCATCGGCACTCGGCGGCCAGTGGCTCCAGCACGCTGCGGCCCAGCGGTGTCAGCGCGTACTCCACCCGCAGTTTCGGGTCGGCGTGCACGGTGCGTGTCACGAACCCGTTCTGCTCCAAGCCACGGAGCGACTGGGTGAGCACCTTCGGGGTGACGCGACTCAGTGGCACACGGAGTTCGGAGAACCTGCGCGGGCCGTCGTCCAGGCAGCGGAGGACCATGCCTGCCCATTTGTCACCGAAGCGGAAAGGCAGCAGCGGGGACGGACACAGCTCATCGAACAAATCGGCCGGCAGCGGTGCGCGTTGCGTCATCGAGGGGCTCCTGTCTCGGGTCTTGGTATCCAGTTGGTGACCGACCTTCTGGATACGTTCCGGAGCATCGACGCAACGGGAGGTATTCCGACGATGTGCAGGCTCGAGGCCGTCAGGGCGAGTGCCTGCCCGACTGCTCGACAACCTCACCGGTCCGCACCCGCCCTCCGCTGACCAGTGACCGATGGCCGGTAGCCGGCGACCTGAAGACAGTCGGCTCGCCACGCCTCAAGTCAACGTCGGATGTGCAGTCACAGGCGTTGAATGAAATCCACCACTTCGCCCCAAAAAAGGTAAGGCAGAACATTATGCGTGCAGCCCGCTTCCATGAATACGGCGGAGCGGAGAGCCTGGTGATCGAGCAGGCTCCCGACCCCCACCCCGGACCTGGTGAGATCCGTGTCCGCGTCGCGGCGGCCAGCGTCAATCCCATCGACTGGAAGCTGCGCGCGGGCGCCCTGCACCAGCTGATTCCCCTGGAGTTGCCCGCCATCCCCGGGCGCGACGCCGCCGGCGTGGTCGACGAAATCGGTGACGGAGTGCAGGGGGTGAGCATCGGCGACCGCGTCTTCGGGCTGGGCGGCGTCAGCGGCGCAACCGCAGAGCTGGTCATCCTCTCCGCCTGGGCCCACACCCCGGACACGTGGAACGACGAGCAGGCCGCGGGCGCCGGCCTCGCGTCCGTGACCGCGATGCGCGGCTTGAACGCGCTCGGCTCCCTGGCGGGGCGCACTCTTCTCGTCGAGGGCGCCTCCGGAGGCGTGGGCAGCGCGGCAGTCGAGATCGCTGTGGCACATGGCGCCACCGTGATCGGGACAGCCAGCGAACGCAACCACGAGTTCCTCACCTCTCTCGGCGCCGTGCCCACCACCTACGGCCCCGGCCTCGCGCAGCGCCTCGCCGCTCTCGCTCCGCACGGCGTCGACATCGCGCTCGACACCGCGGCCTCCGGATCAATGGAGGACCTCGTCGCGATCACAGGCGACCCGAAACACGTCGCGACGGTCGCCGACCACGCAGGCGGGCAGCGCCTGGGCACGCATGTGGTCAACGCGGAGAACGACTCCACCCTCCTGTCGGCAGCTGCGGAACTGGGCCGACAAGGCCGCTACACACCCCGTATCGAACAGACCTACCCCCTGGAGCGGATCGCCGACGCCCACGCGCACGCCGAGCGCGGACGCACACGCGGAAAGATCGTGATCAACATCTGAAGCGGGAGCACGGCGCAGCTGTGCCGGCCCGCCGAGCGACGCTCTCGGCGGGCCGACGCTGGCTGGACGGCGCTGGACGTCTGCTGCTTCCGGACGTGCGGGCCTGACGGAATCGCGATACGGGACGCCACGGATCAGCGGTCAAGAGCGCGCAACGTGCGTTCGACGTGACCGCGCAAGTCCCCGTCGTTGTAGTCAGTGACGGAGGCGGGAGCGGTGTCGGCGGCTGAGGCAGTGAGTTCAGCGATGACACGGTCGACCAGTGCGGACTCGATGCCTGCCTGACTGTCACTGGCAATGCGGGCGAGCGCAGTGGCTGCCGCCCACCCGCACCAGTCTGTTCTTGCTGTCCAGGTACGGGGTGAGGTCGGCAGCGTATGCCGGGGTACCGACGAGGCCGACGGCGACCAGTGCGGTGGCCACAACGACAGGATCGTGCTCACGCTCAGCGAGAGCGAGCAGGCGCGGCAGCGTAGTGGGGGCGGACTCGGGGAACCAGGCAGTCAGATAGGCGATCCGGGTACGCAGGCGGGGGTCGCTGTCATCGAGCAGGGCCAGGAGACCGGGCAGTTCGGCGAGGACCGCGTCGTACGAGCACAGGGCCGTCCATCGCGCGTCAGGCGAGTTCCCGGCTGCCACCCAGCCCTTGATGTCGCGCAGTTGCTCGCGTTGCTGCTCGTCCGTTTCGCCCGCCAGCTGCTCGTCGTACCACGACAGCATCTTTTCCGGGGAGCACTCGGACGCAGCCGCGCGCCAGGCCACCGTATCGATGCCGGTGGTGAGCCGGTACTCGTCGTACCAGTCGACCGCCAAGCGGGTCAGCAGCCACATCGTGTCCTCACGGGCGGCCGGCGGGCCGGCCACCGCAATCCGGGCAAGGAACGGAACCGCGACGGGCGATGCCTGGTAACGGCTGCCCTGGTGGAAAATGTTGTTGAACAGGCTGCCGAAAGCCCTCTCTCGTGCGGCCTCGTCGTTCCCGCACAGCGCACGTATCTGGCCGGGAACGTCCTCGGCCGACCCGTAAGCATGCGACAGGCCCGCCCAATCCACGTCGTCCAGGCCGGCCAGCAACGTCCCGTTCTGAATGATCATGACGGCAGCATGTCAGGAGGTCTGCGGCGGACAATCGCCATTGGACACTCGCGGAACGGTCCGGTCTACGCGGAACCTTGACCGTCACGGTCCGATGAGCAGTCTCGGGCAGCCCCCGTCAGTTCCTGAACCGCGTCGAGCACCCTGCCCACCACCTCGGCCAGCGGCCTGGACGCATCGATGACCGTCGCTCCACTGCTCTCGTAGATCGACTGCAGCAAAGGGTTCCACTTCAGGGCCGCTGCGAGTTCTTCGGGATGTCGGCCGAAGGTGTTCGTGGTGCGGGTCGCGAGCCGGTGACGGAGCGTGTCCTCGTCGATGACCAGGCAAACTGTGAGGTCGAAAAGATCGCGGACATCTGCCTCGTTCTCCGCCGACCCGCACAAGAACGCGACCCGGGAACGAGACTCCTCGACGAGCACCTCGACCCGCTCGCGGACAATCGCCCATCCGTATCGATCGAGCCACCCCTCGGGCACCGGATCCGGAGGATCCACCACGACCTCCCCCGAAGCCCGGTCGATCCAGCGACTCAAACCATCATCATCGGCGTCGAGCGCAACATAGCCACGCGCCCGCAACACCCCACCGACCGTCGACTTACCAGCGTCTGAATTGCCCGTCACCCACACCAACGCCATGCCGCCAGACTAGACATGACCACCCCGCGCCAGCGACGCCAAATACCACCGGCAAACCGCGGATCGCAGGACCTCTCACCGGAGCCGCGCCGAACAGCCTCTTCAGGAACAGGACTTGACGCAGTCACGTTGGGCAAGATTCCGGTCCGCGCAGTGCATCGCGCCCCAAGCAACCACGGGCGACGCAGCACCACTTGAGAGAACCTGGGGCTACTGGTGCGGTGCGTGCGTGGTTCCAGTCGGCTTCGCGACGTCCGCCTCGGCTGCGGTGAGAATGAGCCGTCCCTCGACTCCTGTTTCGACGACCTCGACCAGCAGCGTGCTCGCGTCGTCGAAGCGCAGGGTGAAGTGCGGATCGAGCTGCATCAGGAAGTCGAAGCTTTCCCTTTCCTCCGCGGCAAGGGGAGATTCGAGGGTCGCCTCAAACATCCAGTTGTCTCCGGCGGCACGGACCGCGACCTGCACACGGAGCCTGCCCAGACACGTCCATCGGTTGGCCCACCACTCAAGCGTCACGGTGCCCTCGTAGCTGTCCATGCCTTGAGTATCGCGAGCGCGCCGGCAGTCGTATGTCAGCGATACAGAATCTGGGGAGGGCACAGGATCGTGTTTCGAGCTCTTAAGCTGAACGCTCGTTCGCCTGCCTGGGCAAGTCAGCGAGCCCCCGCAGCAGCACCAAGCTGTTGCGCCAGCCGCTTGAGTTCGGCCGTTGCGGCAGGTGAGGAGTCGCTCAGGCCGCTGTGCACGGCCGTCGGGCTCTTCAGGAAACGTCGGAGCACGGCGACGAGGAACCCCTGCGGCAGAGTCCGCAACGCGGCGAACGCGCGAGGTACCGGCGGCGTCTCCATCGCGGCGAGGTTCTGCCGCATGAGGTGGAGCATGCCGCGGACCGCGTCCGGGTCGTCGGCCAGCGCTGTCGGGCCGCCCGCAGCGTGCACCGCCTGCCCGAGCGGGACCTCGAACGCGGCGTGTGTCCTGAGCCAGGCTCCCATCTGCGGCTCGGCCTTGGCGTTGATCCCGGCAGTACGGAACGTCTCCACTATTCGTTCCAGTCGCGGGGTGGTACGGCCGTCGGGCTCGCCGATCGGCATCGCGACCCGGCGGGTGACGAAGTTGGTCCTGCGGTAGCGGACCACGTCGCCGTCCATCGTGCCGCCGGTCGCGGGGAAGCCGAGCAGTACCCGCTCGTGGCCGATCACCGCGCCCAGTGCCTCCGGTCCGCCCGCCCAGTTGAGCAGGAACAGCACGTCGCCCTGAACACCGGCGAGCGATTCCAGCACTGCATCCGCCTGGTAGGTTCGGACGAGGACGGCGATCAGGTCGTACCCGCTGTCCGGGTGCGCGACCACCGGTACCGGTACTAGCTCGACAGCTGAACCGTCTTCCTCCGCGAGCCGCACTCCGTGTTGGCGCAGCGCGGTCAGGCGCTCACCCCGGGCAAGGAGCGAGACGTCATGGCCGGCCTTGTGCATGTGGGCGGCGAACAAGGTGCCGACGACCCCGGCGCCGTACACGAGCAGCTTCATGACAGCTCTCTTTCACACGATCGTTTGAATCATACGTTCGTTTCATTCAAACATATGTAGAGTCTCTCGTGTGGCGACCCCAGACACCCGCACCCAGATCCTCGACGCGGCCGAGCACCTCTTCGCCGAGCACGGCTACCGCGGCACCTCGGTGCGCGCGATCACCAAACTCGCCGGCGCGAACCTGGCCGCCGTCGGCTACCACTTCGGCTCGAAGGCGGAGCTGATGGCCGCGGTCGCCCGCCGCGTGATCGAGCCCATCAACGCCGCCCAGTGCACCGGGCTCGACAAACTGCTCGCCCGGACCCCCGACGCACCGGTCAGCGAACTGGTGGAGGCATTCGTGGGGCCGCTGTTCGACGAGATGCCCGCCGGTGACGAGGGCGGCGCCCGCACCTCCCGGCTGATCGTGACGATCCTCAGCGACCCGGCCGAGGAGGTACGCAGTTGGACCGGCGCAACCGAGGCCGCGGTCCGCGAGCGTTACCTCGCGGCCTTCGCGGGCGTACTGCCCGACCTTCCCCCGGAGGAGCTGTGGTTCCGGATGCGGGGGATCCTTGCCGTGACGGCCGTCGACCGCCTCGACGCCCACCAGCAGCCCTCCCCCGGCTGCGCGTCCCCGGTGGCGGGCGAGGCGGCCCGGCAGTGGGCGATCACGTTCCTGACGGCGGCGATGAGTGCACCACCGACCCGGACCTAGACCTGCCTGCTTTGCCGTCAGAACTCAGGGCCCGGGTAACGACGGTCAACGCGGCGCAGGCTGTTCGATCGCGCCGCCCCGGTGAGGTGTGGGGATGTAGCCCTTCGCCCCAGGGGGCAGAGTGTCGAGGCACTCCTGGGAACAGGCGTTGACCAGCATCGGCAGAACGTCGGTCGCCACCGCCCGGGAGAGCCATGCCTGGTGCGGGCCTGTCGCTGGGACAGGCCCGGTGCAGACACTGCAGGTGGGGGCCGCGGTGGTGCCCCAGCGGGTGGGAGCCAGGGTCTCTAGGTCCAGGACCGTGTCGCCGGGCGGGAGGAGCCGCGGGAACGGCGACCGGTACTTGTAGTTGCCGTAGATCGAGCGCGTACTCACCGTGCTGCTCGCCAGCCGAGTACACCGCGTGATCTCGTACGGGAACCAGTGCAGCCGTCGCGAGGTGTAGGGGCTGAACTCCTCCAGGCTTGTCATGTTGCCGATTTCCGGAGGTATCCGGACCAGGTTGCTTCCGTACAGTACAAGGGTCCGCACTGCCGTCAGCCGAGCGATCGACGCCGGCAGCGTCACGATCTGCCGCCGCTCCTCAGGACTCAGCTCCGGCAGTGGACGGAATTCCTCCCGCCCGTCGGCCGCCGCCTCTTCGATCAGTTCCAGCAACCGGAGCCAGCCCGGCGCACTGATGTCCTGGATCTCGGCATGGAAGGACGTCCTCGCGCCGGGGGAACTCACCCGGACCGGGCTGAAGCAGTGGCAGTAGTCCTGCGACACCCCGGAGCGGGAGTCCACTGCCTCGGGAAAACGGTTCGGGAACACCTGCGCGGGTCGTTGTTCATCCGTCATGGCGCAACGATAGGGACGCGGCGTCCGGCACGGCACCATCCGAACACCGGCGAACGAAAACGCAGCCTGGCCGTGCAGCAGCGCTCACCACCCCAACTCGGCTTCACACCAAGCCTCTTGACCGGCGCCAAGCCTTTTGACCAGCGCTCAGCTGAGGCCGTCCACGGCCCGCAGCCGGACCCGCTCCCGCATGGCCCTCGACTCGCTCCCTCAGAGCGTCTGCCAGATACGGGCAAGCGCCGACTCGGTGAGTACGTCTTCGGGGTGGCCTTGTCCGGCGAGGCGGCCGTCCTGGAGCAGGAGGCAGGCGCCTGCCCTGCGTGCGACCTCCAGGTCATGTGTGGCCTGGACGACTGTCACCCCGTCGGCGACGAGCGCCGTCAGCAGCGTCTCGATGCGTTCCCTGGCCTCCGGGTCCAGGCCCGAGGTCGGTTCGTCGAGGAGCAGGAGGTCCGACTCTTGCGCCAACCCCTGGGCTATGAGGGTGCGTTGACGTTGTCCGCCCGACAGTTCGCCCAGCTGGCGTGAGGCGAGGTCGCCGACGCCGAGCCGGTCGAGCGCGGCGTCCACGACCGTACGGTCCCGGCGGTTCAGTCGGCGCCATGGCCCGCGTCTGCCCCAGCACCCCATCTCCACGGTCTGCCGGACGGTGAGCGGCAGGCTGTCGCCGACGGCTCCGCGCTGAGGCACGAACGCGGGTTGCCGTTCCCCTGCGTGATGAAGTTCGCCGGATGTCGGATGGATCACACCGGCGAGCACGCCGAGCAGGGTCGACTTGCCGCTGCCGTTCGGTCCGACGAGTGCTGTCATGGTCAACCTCGTTATCTCCGCGCTGAGTTGCCGGAGGACGGGGCGTCCCGGATAGCCGGCGTGCAGGTTGGTGAAGCGGACGTGCGGGGTCTGCGTCGGGGGTGCGGTGGGTGACTGGCGAGGTGTTTTGAACATGATTTTCATTGTAGTGTCCCCGCATGGAATGGTTGACGGCCCCGTTCGAGGTGACCTTCGTGCAGCGAGCCCTGTGGGGCGGAATCCTGGTGTCCGCGATCTGCGCGCTGGCGGGCACCTGGGTGGTGCTGAGGGGGATGGCCTTCCTCGGGGACGCCATGTCCCACGGCCTGCTGCCGGGGGTCGCGCTGGCCGCACTGTTCGGCGGAAATCTGCTGGTCGGCGCAATGGCCAGCGCCGCCGTCATGACAGCGGGGGTCACCGCACTGGGACGTACGCGGAGGTTGTCCCAGGACACCGGGATCGGCCTGCTGTTCGTCGGCATGCTCTCGCTCGGCGTGATCATCGTGTCGCGGTCGCAGTCCTTCGCGGTGGACCTGACCGGCTTCCTCTTCGGTGACGTCCTCGCCGTCAGACAGCAGGACCTCTTCCTGCTCGCGGCGGCACTGTGCGCGGCACTGGTGGTGTCGGTCCTCGGCCACCGCGCCTTCCTGGCCCTGGCGTTCGACCCACGCAAGGCCCAGACCCTCGGGCTGCGGCCACGCCTGGCCCACGCCGTACTGCTGGGTCTGCTCGGTCTCGCGATCGTCGCCTCTTTCCACATCGTGGGAACGCTGCTGGTCCTCGGCCTGCTCATCGCCCCGCCGGCCGCGGCCCTGCCCTGGGCGCGCAGCGTCCACGGAGTCATGGTCCGGGCGGCGCTCCTCGGCGCCGCCGCCACGTTCGGAGGCCTGCTGCTGTCCTGGCATCTGGGCACCGCGGCCGGCGCGACCGTCTCGGCCCTCGCGGTGAGCCTGTTCTTCCTCTCGCACATGGCGTCCGGCCTGCGCCACCGCGCTGCCCGCCCCGCCCCCGTTCCCGCCCTCGAAGCCAACTGAAAGAAGCCTGAGCGATCGTCATGACCGTCCGCAGAAACGTCACTCCGTGGGCTTCGGCCGCACTGGTACTCACCGCGTTGCTCGCCACGAGCTGCGCGCGGGAGAAGGACAACGACGCACGACCCGCGGCGAGTTCCTCGTCCCCCACAGCGCACGGGTATGTGGAGGGGGCGAAGGAGGCCGCCGAACAGCAGTCCCGCCTGATCCTCAACGACCCCGCCAGCGGTGACAGCCGGGTCCTCGATCTCATCACCGGCAAGGTGCACAAGACGGCCGGGATCGAAGGTGCGAACCGGCTCGGCACGGACGGAAGGTTCGGCTACCTCCAGACCTCCGACGGTACGCACGTGCTCGACAGCGGCGCCTGGACGGTGGACCACGGGGACCATGTCCACTACTACAGCGCGGCCACTCGGAACGTCGGCGAGTTCCCCGTGAGCCGCCGGGCGCAGGTGCGCAGCGACGTCGTCGTGACCGCGGTGACCGACACGGCCGGGAAGAGCATCCTGTACGACCGGAGCAAGCTGGAGAAGGGCGAGATCGCCTCCTCCCGGACACTGCCGGGCACCTACACCGGCGCCGTCGTGCCCTTCGAGGAACACCTTCTCGCCTTCGCCGACGAAGGCGACGCCGCACAGCTCGTCGTACTCGATCGCAAGGGCAAGCGCGTGGCCTCCCCGGACGCGGAATGCGAAACCCCCAGGGGTGACGCCGTCACCCGACGCGGCGTCGTCCTGGGCTGCGCCGACGGCGCTCTGCTCGTCCGTGCCGAGGACGGTGACTTCACCGCCGAGAAGATCCCCTACAGCGGAGACGTGCCTACGAAGGAACGGGCCACCTCCTTCCGCCAGCGGCCCGGCAGCGACACCCTCACCGCAGCGGCCGGGGACGACGCCGTTTGGGTTCTCGACGTCACGGAACAGACCTGGGCCCGCGTCGACACCGGGCCCGTCGTCGCCGCCTCCACCGCCGGAGAGGGATCTCCCCTGCTCGTCCTGGAGAGCGACGGTTCGCTGCACGGCTACGACATCGCCACCGGAAAGCACATCGCACGGACCGAGCAGCTCCTGACCGGCAAGAAGCCGGCCGGCACCGACGACAGCGCGCCCGTGATCGAGGTCGACCGCAGCCGCGCCTACGTCAACGATGCCCAGGGCAAGAAGGTGTACGAGATCGACTACAACGACAGCCTGCGCCTGGCACGCTCCTTCGACCTGGACATCGAGCCGGTCCTCATGGCGGAGACCGGCCGATGAAATGGACCGGGAGGAAGCAGCGCGGGCGGAAGCAGCGCGTGCGGGTGTACGTGGCACGACTGCGCAGTCTCAGCGTCGGCCTGCTCGCCCTGATGACGGTCGCCGCCGTCTCCGGCTGTACGGCCGAATCGGATCAGCCCGGCATCGTGGTCACCACCAACATCCTCGGCGACATCACGCGGGAGATCGTGGGTGACGAGGCCGACGTGACCGTTCTGATGAAGCCCAACGCCGACCCGCACTCCTTCGGCCTGTCGGCGGTGCAGGCCGCCGAGCTGGAACGGGCCGACCTCGTCGTCTACAACGGCTTGGGACTTGAGGCGAACGTCCTGCGCCATGTGGACGCCGCCCGCGAGTCAGGCGTCGCCACCTTCGCGGCCGGGGAGGCGGTCGACCCGCTCACCTTCCACACAGCCGACGACGGTGGTCCCACCGACGAGGAAGGACAACCCGACCCACACTTCTGGACCGACCCGGACCGGGTACGCAAGGCCGTGCGCCTGATGGCCGACCAGGTGATCGAGCACGTCGATGGCGTGGACGAGTCCGTGATACGCGCCCGGGCCGACCGCTACGGCGACGAACTCACGGACCTGACCACCTGGATGGAGAAGTCCTTCGACCGCATCCCCGAGGACGGGCGCGCCCTGGTGACCAACCACCACGTCTTCGGCTACCTCGCCGACCGCTTCGACTTCCAGGTGATCGGTGCGGTGATCCCCAGCGGCACGACGCTGGCCTCACCCAGCTCCTCCGACCTGCGCTCGCTCACTGTGGCGATGCAACAGGCGGGCGTACGTACCGTGTTCGCCGACTCCTCACAGCCAACTCGGCTCGCCGAGGTCCTGCGTACGGAACTGGGCGGCCGAGTCCAAGTCGTCGAGCTGTACTCGGAGTCGCTGACCGCGAAGGGCGAGGGCGCCGACACCTATCTGCGGATGATGCGCGCCAACACCACCGCCATGACCGACGGCCTGACCTAGAGCCTGGCTGATGACCTGACCTCGGACCTGGCCGAAGGCCTGACCGACGCCTGAAAGAGGGCTTGACGGTCGGCTGACTCCCCCACGTCACCGTCCCCACCACCGCACCGTCCGCATCACCACACCACGTCGACCACCGCGCCACGTCGTCCACCGGCCGACGCGGCCGAAACCGTCCTGCATCACTGCCGCCACCGCGGCCACTGCCGCCACCGCGCGGCGAGAAAGGGAAACAACAATGAACAAATCGATACGCACCAGAGCCCTCACAGGCACAGCACTCGCCCTGGCGGTGTCCACGGTTCTGAGTGCCTGCGGAGGAGAAGAGAAGGCCTCCTCCGACGCCAAGGCCGAGGGGACCCCGAGCACGAAGCCCGCGACCGCGGTGAAGCAACCGCTGGTGGCCAGCTTCGACGGCGGGCTGTACATCCTGGACGGCGAGAGCCTCGAACTGCGCAAGACCATCGACCTCCCCGGCTTCAACCGGGTCAACCCCGCCGGTGACGAGGACCACGTGGTCGTTTCCACCGACGCCGGCTTCCGCGTGCTCGACGCGGCCGGACAGGCCCTGACCGACATCGAGTACAAGGGCTCCAAGCCCGGCCACGTCGTGCGTCACGCGGGCAAGACGGTGCTCTTCACCGACGGCACCGGAGAGGTCAACGTCTTCGACCCCGCCGATCTGAGCAGCGGGAAGAAGCCGCAGGGACGCACCTACGCCTCCGCCGAGGCGCACCACGGTGTCGCCATCGAGCTGGCCAACGGCGAACTCCTCAGCACCCTGGGCACCGAGGAGAAGCGGACCGGTGCACTGGTCCTGGACAAGGACAACAAGGAACTCGCGCGCTACGAGAAGTGCCCTGGAGTGCACGGTGAGGCCGCTGCACAGAACGAGGCCATCGGCGTCGGGTGCGAGGACGGGATACTCATCTACAAGGACGGCAAGTTCAGCAAGGTCGACGCCCCTGACGACTACGGCCGTATCGGCAACCAGGCCGGCAGCGACGCTTCGCCGGTCCTCCTGGGTGACTACAAGACCGACGCGGAGGCCGAGTTGGAGCGGCCCACGCGTATCTCCCTCATCGACACCGAGAAGAAGAAGCTGCGCCTGGTCGACCTGGGCACCAGCTACTCCTTCCGCTCCCTGGCCCGCGGTCCGGAGGGTGAGGCACTCGTCCTCGGCACGGACGGTGCGGTCCATGTGATCGACCCGGCGAGCGGGAAGACCAAGAAGAAGATCCCGGTCGTCGGCACGTGGCAGGAACCGCTGGACTGGCAGCAGCCCCGGCCCACCCTGTTCGTCCGCGGCGGCACGGCCTACGTCTCCGACCCGAACAAGAAGGAGCTGCACGCCATCGACCTGGAGACGGGCAAGGAGATCACCTCCGTCACCCTGCCCCAGAGCACCAACGAGCTCTCGGGCGTCGTCGCCGGACACTGACGACGCACACTGTCCCCACGGTCGGCGGGCCGTGGGGATTCTGTCGCCTGGACAATTACGCGGAGATTTTGACACGGTGAGGCCGCCGGCCCGGCAAGCGAACGCGTAGCCGATGCCTTCTGGGGGTCCAGCCATGCCATCTGCCCACCTCGCACCGGACACTGCCGCCTTCTATACCGCGCAGAGCGCCTTCTCCGACCCCAACGACCTCGCCCCGCTCTACGCCGACCTACCGAATGATCCGGCTCAACTCGCCTGTATGGCACGGAACCTGATGTTTCATCAGTTGGAAGGCGAACCGTTCGGCTGTGCCATCCCGCAGGACCGCCTGCACAACGATGCCGAGACGCGCTACCTCGACGACATCTTGCGGATCATTATCGAGCGGGACGCCGCCCCGCTGACGCAACGGCGTGACGTCCGTGACCGCTTCGTCGGCGTCTGCCGCGACTTCGCGCTGCTGTACTGCTCGTTCCTGCGGCACGCGGGCACACCAGCGCGCCTGCGAACCGGCTTCGCCGACTACTTCGGCTCGAACGGATTCCACTCCGACCACGTGGTCACCGAGTACGCGGACCCGAAGGCCTTCGGACTGCACCCACCGCAGGAGGGGCCGATGTGCGGGGAGTGGTTCGTCGCGCACGACATCCGGATCGACCTCGCGGCGCTGAACAAGGTCGAGACGCTGCTGTGGGACACCTGGGGCACGGAACCGGACAGCGACGAGAAGATGACGGACACGATCCGTGCACTCTGCGACCAGGTCTCGCTGGTGACCTCCGATTACGTCCCCTTCGACGCGGCGCGGACGCTCTTCACGCAGAACGACGGGCTGCGGACATCAAGGACCGTGCTGTCCTTGGCTCCCTTCAATGGCCCGCGCGAAGTCACCCTCCGATCTGGGCTTGGCTCTTCGACGTCGACCTCTCACAGACCGGCTCGGCGCTGCTAGGCGTACGACTCGGCGCTGATCGAGTAACCGGCACCGGTGCTGAGGTCGGGGTGGTTTCCGTGGCCCTCTTCCGCGAGAAGTTCGGCGGTGAAGAAGACGATCTGCAGGTTCATGGTCTTCTTGACGAAGCTCAGGTCGTCGAGGAGAGCGTCGAGGTCCAGGCTCCATCCGTCCTGTTGCGCTGCTGCCCGGTAATGCGCCGCTACTTCGGCCCGTGTGCCGGGATAGGCGTACGTCCGCTCGGCGGACACCACGACGTCGCCGCTGTCCGACCAGCAGCCAGCGTCGACCTCTTCGAACCCACGGGCGACGCGGGCCTCGCCGGGCCGGGAACCAAGGATGTCGAGCGCCGCCATCTCCTCGACCTGAGCGTCGGTCCCCTCACAGTCCCGGGCGAGATCCATCAACGTGCAGCCGGTGAGCGCCGAGGCCACAAACACGGTCGCCAGGAGAAGGGACACGCGTCGAGCACAAGCTGCACGTGGAAACAAAGCGGGCTCCAGGGGGATAGTCCGGGGCAGTGGACGGACCACTATCCGATCAAGCAGTCATGGGGCTGGCTCCGAAAGGGCTCGGCCCGGTCGGTTCTACCAGAAGCCGCCACCGCCGCATCCCCTCGGACGTGAGCAGGGCTCTTTGACGACACTCAGAGTCACGCCCTCTCGTCCTTGCCATCCCGACGCCGGGGTATCAGCGCAATCCGATACCTACTGAGCGTTCGCTAAGAACTTCGACCCAGGGGTGCCGTCGATCAACTCCCGCTGCAATACTGGCCTTAGAGCGACCGCGGCAGGCAATGAGCATCAAGAAGCGCACCAGATTTCGAGTTTTACTGATCGATCGCTAAGCAGACCAAGGAGGGCATGTCGCATGGACAGTCTTGAGGTCCGCGCCAGGTTCCAGGAGCTTCGGGAGAAGGACGGCCCTGTCGACGCCCGCGAACTCGACACGATCTGGGCGGCGTTGGCCGCCGTCCGTCCCGAGGACATACTCGGGGAGTGGAAGGGCGGCGAGTTCAACACAGGTCACCCTCTCAACGGTGAGTTGGAGAAGGCCGGTTGGTACGGCAAGACGTTCACCTCCGTGCACGACGTCAAGCCGCTGATATGCCGTGACGCGGCGGGTCGGTTGTACTCCAACCGCGAACTCGGCAAAGGCGAGGCCAGCCTGTGGACCGTCGAGTTCCGCGGCGAGACGACGGCCACCATGGTCTACGACGGGCAGCCGGTCTTCGACCACTTCAAGCAGGTGGACGACACCACGTTGATGGGGATCATGCATGCCAAGGGGGTCCCCGAGGAGGGCCCCTTCTACTACTTCTTCCTGGAGCGGGTCCCGGAGGCCGCGGGCACAGGCGCGCATGCCGGAGAGCATGCGTGAGACGCGTCCGCGCCGCGGTCACCGGGGCGCCGGGCGCCCCGTTCACCGTCCGTACCGCGGACCTTGAGGACCCGCGGGCACACGAGGTGCTGGTCAGGATGACCGCGGTCGGCGTCTGTCACACCGACCTCGGGATGCGGGACAGTTGGCCGCATCACCTCACCCCGATGGTCTTCGGCCATGAGGGCACCGGTTGGATCGAGATGGTGGGCCCGGAGGTGACCGGCCTCGCACCCGGGGACCGTGTCTGTCTCACCTTCGCCAGCTGCGGCACCTGCGACCAGTGCACGGCGGGTCACCCTGCCTACTGCCGGGCCGCGCGGGCCCGTAACCTCTCCGGCGGACGCGCGGACGGCACAACCCCGCTGTCCCTCGACGGCACACCCCTGCACGCCGGCTTCTTCGGCCAGTCCAGCTTCGCCACGTACGCCGTCGTCCACGAGCGCGGTGTGATCAGGGTGCCGGCCGGCCTGCCGGACGCGGTCGCCGCGCCGCTCGGCTGCAGCGGTCAGACCGGTGCGGGCACCGTCCTCAACCGGTTGCGGCCCGAACCGGGCTCGTCGCTGGTCGTCCTGGGCGCGGGCGCGGTCGGCCTGAGCGCGCTGATGGCCGCGGTGGCCGTGGGCTGCGACCCGGTAGTGGCCGTCGATCCGGTCGCCTCCCGCCGCGACCTGGCCACCGCGCTCGGCGCCAAGGCAGCCCTGGCACCCGGGGACGGTCTCCTGGCGGCGCTCCGCGATCTCACCGGCGGTGGCGCGCACCACGTCGTCGAGACCACCGGCCGTCCGCAGATGGCCCGCCGGGCCGTCGGCGCGCTGCGCCCGCGCGGCGACGTCGTCCTGCTCGGTCTCGGCGGGGAGGTGACGTTCGACGTGATGGGCCTGCTCGCCAAGGGGGTCCGGGTGCACGGAGTGATCGAGGGGGACTCCGACCCCGCGCGCTTCATACCCGCACTCGTGGGTCTCTACGAACGTGGCCTCTTCCCGCTCGACCGGCTGGTCACCACGTTCCCCTTCGAGGACATCGGCGCGGCCGTGGCCGCCATGGGCGACGGCGGTGCGGTCAAGCCGGTCCTCACCTTCGCCTGACACGAACCGCTCCGGCCTGCCCGCCCCTCTGCCCCCTCCTGCCCGCCCGTCTGCCGCGGTGACGGTGGGGCTGTGCGGGCGGGTCGGGCGGCTCGGACGGTTGGGGCAGCGCAGGCGGCGTCGAGGGAGCCCGGCTTCTGACGTCGTGTGATTGACTGATTCGCATGGCCTCCGCCTCCCCGTCCGCCCGTTCGGCCGAGACCGCCGACCGCACCTCGGCCGCTCGGCCCCGTAACCGCAGACAGCTCATCGTCGAGGCGGCCGGGCGGGTCTTCAGCGAGCGCGGCTACCACTCGGCGTCCATGGAACAGGTCGCTGCCGGTGTGGGCATCTCCGCAGCCGCCCTGTACCGGCACTTCCCGAACAAATACGCGCTGTTCGCCGAGTGCGCCGACGTCATGGTGGACGGGCTGGTCGCCGCACTCGACGAAGTGCCGCCCGGGGCGGCCCTGGCGGACGTGCTCACAGCCATCACCCGGATCACCGTCGCTCATCGCGCGTCGGGCGGCGTGTACCGCTGGGAGGCCCGGTACCTCAGCCGCGAGGACCGACACCGTCTCGCCGCGAAGTTCGGTCACCTCGTCGAGCGGGTCGATGACGCCGTACAACGCGAACACCCGCTGGCCGACGACCGACTGCGGGCCACGGCAGCCCTCGGCGCGATCGGATCCATCACGATGCACCACACCTCCATCGCCCAACGCCGGGCCGAGGAGCTGCTGTTGGCGTCCGCGTCGGGCGTGGCGGCGAGCGATCCGGCCTCGGCCCGGCCCGGCGCGCACCACATCGATCTGCCCGCCCGGCCGGTGCCGCGCACGCGACGCGCGGAGATCCTCGCGGCCGCCATCCCGCTGTTCGCCCGGCACGGATTCGCCAGCGTCACGAACGGACAGATCACCGAGGCCGTGGGGCTGACCCCGTCCGCGCTCTACCGCCACTACCCCGGCAAGATCGACATCCTGGCAGCCGCATGCCTCCAGGCCGCCGGGCTGCTGGCCCAAGGTGTGGAGCGCAACCTGCACGAGGTCACGGGGCCGTACGAGTCCGTCGTCGCACTGGCGGCGACCTATGTGGCCTACAGCTTCGAGTACACCGAACTGAACAGCGTCGCCGAGGCCGAACTCGCCGGCCTGCCGGCCGGACTGCGCCAACCCGTGGCCCTCGCCCAGCGGGACCACATCGCCGTCTGGGAACAGGAACTGCGGCTGGTCCGTCCCGAGTTGGACCCGCGCCAGGCCCGGGTGCTGGTGCACGCCGGGTTCGGAGTGGTCGTCGAGGCGGGACGCGGACTGCGGTGGCGGGACAGCCCCGACCACCGTGCGGCCGTGACCGCCCTGATGCTGGGCGCACTGGGGCTCTGAACAGCCGCCGGAAATCGACGGCTCAGCCCGCTCGGTTGCCGGTGGGGATCGTGATGGGGGTGGTGGTCCCGGAGGAGCCCTTGTTGAGGAACAGCATGGCCAGGGCGCGCACGAACTGGTCGAACACGTAGAAGGTGCCGGGCATGACGGGCGAGAGGCCCTCGCGGAACAGGATGAACGCCGGCCAGGCAGTACGGACCAGGGCGGCCGACGCGTAGTCGCGCTTCAGGCCCAGCCAGTCGCCCACCTGGTCGTTGAGGACGTAGCGCACGAACTCATTCAGGAAGCCGCGGGTGACGCCGAGGTCGATCTGCGCGGTCAGGCCCAGCAGGTCCTCGGCCAGCGCGATGCCCTCGGTGGAGGGAGTGAGGATCGGGGTGAGCACCTGCGCCGCCTGCTTCTCGGCGGCCGCCCACGTCTGGGGAATGTGCTCGTCCGGCACACCGAGCAGGTGGATGGCGACCTGCCACGAGTGCAGGAACGCCTCCTGGTCCGCGGCCGGGAACGGGATCTTCCAGTCGAGCAACTTCCTGTACACGAAGGTGCCCAGGCTGTGGAAGGTGACCAGGATGTCGGCGGCACTGATCGGAACGGTCTCGTCGGCGACAGCCTTCCAGTGCGGGGACTGCGGCAGCAGATGGCGTACCGCGGCGTGCACGACGCGCGTCTTGTTGGCGGTGACGACGAACTGCCCCGTCGGCTCGAAGGCCTTCAGCTGGGACAGGTCGTAGCCAAAGGTGAACGTCTTGGCGGCGCGGTCCTGCATGTCGGCGCCGCCCGCGGACCAGTAGACACTCTTGGCCTCGCGCGGGATCACGGTGCTCATGATTCCGCTGCCGAGGCCGTACAGCATAAAGAGGTACGTGTCCCTGCGCCGGTTGAAGTCGGCGGCGCGGGCCAGCTTGGTGCGGTCCGCCCAGGAAGGCAGCCGGTTGAACTGCCGCAGGTGCGCGGCGAACACGTCCGGGAGGCCGCTGGGCAGCGGGTCGTTGTTGTTCACCCATGACGCCCACGCGGTGTTGATCGTCGGCACGTGGCCGTTCTCCAGCATCGAGACCATCAGAGGGTCCGTCGCGTCGTCCCAGATCCACGCCGGATCGGTCCCCGCGGCGGCGCCCGCCGCCGAGCCCGTCGAACCCGACGGGGTCAACGCCCCGGCAGGGTTCGCCACACCCACCAGGCCGAGTGCGACACCGAGGGACAGCGCCCTTCTCCTGCTGAGATTCTCCATTGACTTACCTGCTTCCCGTCGAGGGGGACGGAACCGGGTCGGGCCCCAGCGTCCGCCGGTTGCATGCTCCGAGCGTGCTGTGTCGTGTAGCAGGAATGTGATTCCCAATTAACATAGCGAGGTGCATTGCCGGCGGCAATGGTGATGACCTGATGACCGAGGGGCTGCCGCCGACGCGAGTACGAAGGGCGGGAGAGGCGCTGTGCACGTCGACGTACGGCGCGCCGGACGACCTGCTCGACACCCCTCCCGGGCCGGCGGCCTCGCGACCGTACGTCCCCGTGAGGCCGGGACCGGGGGGGCAGGCCGACGTGCATCACCCCCGTAACAAAATGATCCACTTCCTTGTGCGGGCCGTGTTCACGCCCGTGAAGTGGGCTGATGCGCTTTCCGACAGCAGGCGGTCCGTTCTTCCGCCACCTGCGCCTATGGCACGCCGTACCCGTCTCCCTTGTGGTGGTGGCGGTGGTGGCGTTCCTTGTCCTTCGCCCGTCCGACGGCCCGCGCTCGGTGCCCAACAGCCCCTGCAGAGCAGCCGATTCGGCGCGTGAGGACGCTGCGACCGCTGCGGCCACGCCCGCGGGCCCCGATCTCGACGGGGACGGCTTCGTCGATCTGGTGCACGAGATCTCTCCTCGGGACATGAAGGTCGACGTGGTCGTCGTGCCCGGTTCCGAGCACGGTCCGGACCACGACCGGACGACCGTCCTCACCCAGGAAGACCTCGGCGTGCCGGACGAGATCTACAACGGCGACGAGTCGTGGCAGCCCACGGTCGCCGACCTGGACGAGGACGGCCACGCCGACCTCGTCGTCAGCGGCGCAGCCCAGATCGTGTGGGGCGGCACCGAGGGCCCGCAGGCCGACGGACCGCACGGGCGCGTCCCCCTGCCGGGCAGCGGATACAGCACCGCGCCGATCGCCGGCGACTTCGACGCGGACGGCCACCTGGACCTGGCGGTCTTCAGATTCTCGAACGAGGATCAGGAACTGGTCGTCCTCAAGGGGCCGTTCAAGCGCTCCGGCGCCCCCGCCCGGACCGTGGAGATCCCCAGCCCGGTCAATGAGGGCGCGTCACCCGTACTGGTCGCCGGGGACGCGAACGACGACCGCGCCACCGATCTCGCGCTCTACGACTCCCCGTGGGATCCGCCCCTGCTGTTCACCGGCGGCGCACGTACCGCCTCCGGTCTGAGCAAAGAGCCCGAGCGGCTGCCGGAGGGCGAGAACGTCGTCTTCGGCGACTTCGACGGCGACGGGCGGCAGGACATCGCCATCGGGCGGAGCTTCGTCGACGGCGACGACGAGATCGACACACCCCACCGGCGGGGGCAGGTCAGCGTCCGCTACGGGAAGCAGCCGGGGACGTGGATCACCATTGACGGCGGCGACTACAAGGAGGGCTTCGGCGCCGTGCTCGCCGCCGCGGACTTCAACGGCGACGGCTGCGACGACCTGGCCGTACAGCTCACCAAGAAGAAGGAGACCGGGGACGCGCGGATCGAGGTGCTGCGGGGCGGCTCCGAGCACGGGCTCGGGTCGAAGCCCTGGCGCGCCACCAAGCGTTCCTCGCCGGGTGACGACGGCCCGCGCGACGGCACGCTCTTCGCCGTCCACGACTGGGACGGGGACGGCCGCGCGGAACTGGCCCTTCTCGGCGAAGACCGATGGTGGATCACCGACGGCACGAACCGCGACGAGGCAACGTTCCCTATCAGCCCGACAAGGACCAGCGCTCGTAGTCACCCGCTCGGTGTCCGGTGACGGTGGCCGAGCCCCTGGCCTGCCCACCGCTTGCGGTGCCACCGCAAGCGGTGGCACCGGCGAGCCGTCGGCCCCGAGAACGGTCGCGTGGGGCACTCTTTGGAAGAATTTCGAGGCCACTGTCGATCCGTCCGCGTCCCGTTCGACGCTCTGGTGTAGGACACATCACCGTACGAGGAGACGACGGGACCTGATGAGGGAAGACATGGATCAACTACTGCGCGTGCAGAACTTCACCATCTCGAGCGACGGCATCGCCGCAGGCGAGGACCAGAGCCTGGAGCGGCCCTTCGGCCACGACATCGATCCGGGCGAGCTCTTCGCGTGGGCCGGCGCCACGGCACACTGGCCCAACCGCACCGACCCCGGCGGGAGCCGCGGCCTCGACGACTACTTCACCCGGGACTTCACCCACAACATCGGCGCCGAGATCATGGGCCGAAACAAGTTCGGACCCCAGCGCGGTCCCTGGCAGAACGAGGAGTGGCGCGGCTGGTGGGGTGACGAGCCGCCCTTCCACACGCCGGTGTTCGTCCTGACCCACCACACGCGTCCGTCCTTCACGCTCTCCGACACCACGTTCCATTTCGTGGACAGCGACCCCGCCACGGTGCTGGCACAGGCGCGGGAGGCCGCGCAGGGCAAGGACGTACGACTCGGCGGCGGCGTGAGCACGGTCCGGGAGTTCCTCGACGCCGACCTCGTCGACACCCTGCACGTGGCCGTCGCGCCGGTGAAACTCGGATCCGGGCTACGCCTGTGGGACTCCCCCGACCAACTGCTGGACCGCTTCCACCTGGACATCGTGCCCAGCCCGAGCGGCATGACCCACCACCTCTTCTGGCGCAAGTGACCAGGAAGACGGCAGGGGTACGTCGGCACGGTTGACGCGGGCGTTCCCTCGACCGGCCGACGTCGTAGCGCTCTTTCCGGACCTGCTCGCCGGTGCCACGCCTACTGCAGGCGTCGGCATCGGCATCGGCGGCCACCATGTCGCGGGTGACCCCTGCGGCGTACCCGGTCGGCCCATGGCCAGTTCGGCAGCGTCAGCGGCTCGTGGCCCGGCGGGCTCTGTCATCGGATGAGGGTGCGAAGGACGGTGGTGCCGGCGCCGGCGGCGGTCAGTCCGGCGACGGCCGCGGCGGCCGGGTGCACGCCGGACAGAACGGTGAGAGTGGCGATCACCAAGCCGATGACCACGGCCGCGAGCAGGACGACGGCGGTGTGCAGGGACACGAACGGCTCGGTACCGGGGGTGGGTACGGGGCCGGACCGGCCTGTGGGCTCGGACGGGACGGCGGCATCGGGGCGGGCGGCCGGGACGGGGTGGACGGGCTCAGGATTGCTCATGGCGCAACCGTCCCGCCCGGCTGGGCGACGCCGGGCGCGGGCCGAACAGATCCGATGACACCCGATCAACTCGCCGGTGCAGGTGAACACTCTTCCTACCTGGTCGAACGCAGCGTTGCCCCTGTGTCATATCGGCGGCCTGTTCGGCCAAGTTCGGTGCTGTCCCACCGCCGCCCTTCTAGCCTGCTCAGCACAGCTGGAGGGGGAACGGGCGACGGTGGGCGAGCACGACACGAAGGCCGAGGGCGCTGAGAGCGTTCAGGGCGTAGCGGGCGCTGAGGGCGCGAGCTTGTATGAACAGCAGCTGGAACGTCAGGCGCAGGCGCTACGGCGGTTGAAGGTGCAGCGGGGTGATCCCCCGTTGCGCAGGATCCAGGCGCGGGCCAGAGAGCTGTTCGGCGATGCGGTGCCGCTGCCGCCGGCGACCCAGCACGCCGCGTTCAACGGCCGCTACGTCAGCCTCGACAAGCTGATCGCCCTTGTGCGCACCCTCATGTCCTGGGACCCGTACGGCCAGCCCTGCCCCGCCCCGGACCGCACCCATCCCGACCTCGCCCCCTGGCACGAGCAGTGGCGTGCCATCGCCGAACTGCGGTCGCGCCGACACCGGCCCGCCCCCGCCCGTACGTCGGCCGACGAACCGTCACCGGCACCGGCACCAGTTGATCTGCAATCAGCCGAAGCGGACGGCTCGCAGGACCGTCCCCGCGAACCCGAACCCGAACCTGCATCCGAGCCCGACCCCGTGGCCGCAGCTGTACCGGCGCCACCACCGGCAGGACCCGGCCACGTCACAGCGCGGGTCCTCGCCAAAGCAGGCCGGACACTGGCGGCCATGAGCCTGGCGGGCGTGCTGATCCTCGCTCTGGACGCCAGCAGCCCTCACGTGTGCACAGCCGCGTACACCGCCGCCACCGCCACGCAGTACTCGCTCGCGACCGAGTACGACCGACAGGCCCAGCACCCGGCTCTCACAGCAGGAATGCGGCAACGACCGGCCTTGCGGCCGGGCATACGGCCGGGCATGTGCGTCTACTACGTAGGCCGGACCGGCTGCCCCGCGGACTTCCCCCAACCCACGCCCACCACCGCTCCCCCACCCAGTCCGGATCTCTACCCGAACCCGTACCCCAGCCCCAGCCCCGACCTGAGTCCCAGCCCGGATCCGAGTCCCAGCGTGACCCTCACCCCAAAGCCGAAGCCCACTCACAAGCAGAACGTCTGCGCATAGGCCCGCCGTAACGCCGCTCTCCACGCTGGCGTGAACTGCTCGAACGCTCCGGGCCCGCTGCTGTACTGCGGAGGTGACAAACCCAAAGCAGTGCACAGTAGTACGAAGCGGAAGCTACCAGGGTGTACAGGGCGGCACCTTTGCCACCGGCATCAGCGCCCAGTCAGCCGGCGCCCTGGCTCTCTGCCTCCACCAGTTGGTGATGGCCCCCGGCAGCAGGGGCCGCCCTCACCTGCACGAGGGACACGAGTCGGCCATCTTCATCCAGTCCGGGCAGGTCGAGGTCTGGCACGGCCCGGACCTCACCGAACACGTCACCCTGCACGCCGGCGACTACATCCACATCCCGGCCGACACCCCGCACATGCCGGTGAACACCGGCGACCAGGACATGGTCTGCCTGGTCGCCAGGACCGACCCCCAGGAACAGGAGGGCGTCCGCCTCTTGGACCTCCCCACCCGGCTCGCCACCCGCCTCGGCCTCCTGACCGTCGGCAACGGCTAGAAAATGAACCCGAACCAGAGGAGGCCCAACACCGACTGACGACCAGGCCGGGCCGGCAGGGCTTGCAGCCAGGCAAACCAGCCCTCGCGTGACCATCGAACGCAACACCATCTTGAACCCTTGGACCGCCGCGCTCACGGTGACCGCGACTCAAGTCGCCGTGTTCATACGGAAATCGAGGGCAACCGTACGGAGGCCGATCCGTGTCGAGATCGGGTTCGAGCGCGATCATGCGAAGGAGAGACAGATGACCACGCAGTATGGCGACCGACCGACCGGGCAGCAGCCCCACGGTGCACCGCAGGGCACGGCGACCGGCAACATGCTGAGCATCATCGCGATGGTCCTGGGTGTGATCTCACTGCTCTTCTTCCCGATCGTCTTCGGTGTGATCGGCGTGATATTGGCCATCATCGCCAAGACCGTCCGACACGAGCGACTCGCCGTGCCCGCCCTCGTGGTCAGCGCTGTCGGCCTGATCGGCGGCCTGCTCCTCGGCGCCCTGCTGGCCTAGGAAGTTGCGTTCCCTCTGGATCGTGGAGGATCGGACCGCGGTGTCCGGCGAGACGCATCGCAAGTCGGAGTACGACCCGCGCATGGTTGTGCTCGGGGTCGTACGCAACGCCACGAGGCGCTTTGCCGGACGCCTTGCCGGGCGCCTCGGACCGTGCGGCGGTGCCATCACCCGGCCGCCGGCCAGGGCGCCCGGAGGCCTCGACGAGGCCGCCCGAAACCAGCCGATGAATCGGTTCTCGGCTACCCCTTGACGATTGCCATCAGCGCCACCGTGAAGGGCGCCGGGTCCAAGTCGCCGCGGATGGCGAGCTGCTGGCTGTAGCTGATGCACACGGCCGCGAACCCTTCGGCGATCTCCTCGGCGTGCTGCTTCCGCCGATCCGGTACCAACTCGGCCACTGCCGCCCTCATGGCAGCGAGTTGCTGTCGCACGACGGCCGCCAGCTGCGGTGACACCGCCGCTTCGGCATAGATCTGGGCCACCAGCCGGGCATGGCCCGTCTCACGCGCACGGACACGTACGTGTTCGAGGAAGCCCTCGACAGCCTCGGCGGTGAGCGCCTTCGGCAACGCCTCGCTGCCCTGTTCGCACACGGCGACGACGATCTCGTCCTTGCTGGTGAAGTGGCGGTAGATGGCCCCGTTCGAGAGCCCCGACTCGGCGACGATGTCGGCCATGGACGTGCGGGCGAAACCGTGGCTCGCGAAACGGGCCCGGGCGGCGTCCACGATCTGTCGACGGCGGGCGTCCATGTGTTCCTGGCTGACCTTCGGCATAAAAAAGAGTGACCCCTCGTTTTTCTTTGTTACGGTGGGCGAGCCTACCGCACCACCACACACCAGGAGCTGCCATGCGTTACCGGACCTTCGGCCGGCTGACCGGACTGCGCGTTTCGGAGTACGCGCTCGGGACGGCGAACTTCGGCCTGTCGGACACCGGCGCGGGCCCCGAGGGCTCGCGGCAGATTTTCGAGGCCTTCGTCGCCGCCGGCGGCACCACGTTCGACACCTCCAACCTCTACCAGGACGGCCAAGCCGAAACCGTGCTCGGCGGGCTGCTCGGCGGCCGGCGGGACGACTTCGTCGTCATCACCAAGTACAGCGGAACGCGGCAGCAGCACCCCCGCCCCGGCACCACCGGCAACAGCCGCAAGACCATGGTCCGCGCCCTGGAGGCAAGCCTGCGTCGGCTCGACACCGACTACGTGGACGTCTTCATGCCGCACTTCCCCGACGGGACCACCCCGATCGAGGAGATCCTGGCCGGGTTCGACGACCTGATCCGCTCCGGCAAGATCCTCCACGGTGCCCTGTCCAACTTCCCCGCCTGGCGCGTCGCCGGCGCCGCGGTGCGGGCGGACCTGCACGGCCTGGCCCCAGTGGTCGGCATCCAGACCGAGTACAGCCTGGCCGAACGCTCCGCCGATCGGGAACTGCTGCCGATGGCGCAGGCACACGGCCTGGGCGCGTTCCTCTACTCCCCGCTGGCCGGAGGGCTGCTCACCGGCAAGTACCGGCAGGGCGAACAGGGCCGGTTGAGCGCTCGCGGCGACACGATCGAGGGCACCGCGCAGCGCACCGCCGTCGTGGACGCCGTGCTCGCGATCGCCGAAGAGAACGGTACGAGCCCCATCCAGGTCGCCCTGGCCTGGCTCCGCCACCGCGCCGGACAAGCCCACACCGCTCTGATCCCGATCGTCGGCCCTCGGACCCTGACTCAGCTGGAGGAGTACCTGCGCTCGCTCCAACTCGTACTCGATGACCAGCACTTTCAGCATCTGGACCAGGTCAGCGCAGTCCGCATGGGAACCCCGCACGAGGACACGGCGGCCGCACTGAAGCACGGCTTCGACGGCGATCGCACACTGCTTGAACCTCTGGCCGTTCCCGTCGCGTGAGAGCCGTCCTGGCCGCCGTGGTACCGGCCGCGTATCGCAGCTCTAGCGAGTCCTGTAGAAGCAGAGCATCTGGCCGTTCTCGTCCGGCGTGACGTCGGCGCACGCCGACTGCCATGCGTCGGGGAGTGACGGTGTCGGGCCGGGCCCCTTCCCACCGTGTCGCTGCGACTCCCCCGAGTCCTGCAACCACAGCGTCAGCCCGCCTGTGGTTGCCACGAGGATCAGCCACACCGTCACGGCCCACCGCCATGCCGCGCGGCGACCCGTCACCGCCACGGCCCCATCGCAACCACCGCGTCCACCGGTATCGGGCCACACATGTGCCAGCACTTCTCGGCCGCGGGTTCCAGCCCTTCGTGCTGCGTCGGCGCATCCTGCCTCGTGGGGTCCACGTCGAGCGCCGACAACTGTGTGTCGGGGCCCTCGTGGAAGCCGTACGGAAAGGCCGCAGCCGAGGGAAGTGGGTGGAGTGTGTACGTGCGTTCAGGCATGAGCACACGCTACGACCTCGGCCACCCCTCCCACGACAACTGCCGTGCGTACGGCACCTGTTGTGGTGTCGTACGCAGTTTCGACGGCTGGGGTCTCGGGCGGTCCCTCCGGCCGGTCAGTGGCTGCCTGCGAATTCGCCGGTGAGTTTGCCGTGGAGGTCGGCGCTGGGGTCGTTCAGGCCGATGATCTCCACCGTCTTTCCGCGCTGCCTGTACTTGGTCTCGATGGCGTCCAAGGCGGCGACGGAGGAGGCGTCCCAGATATGGGCCGCTGTCAGGTCGATGACGACCTTGTCGGGGTCGCCCGCGTAGTCGAACTGGCCGACGAGGTCGTTGGAGGAGGCGAAGAACAGCTCGCCGGTCACGGAGTACACGACGGTGCTGCCGTCGAGGCCGGTGACCGCGGTGACACGGGCGAGATGGGCGACCCTCTTGGCGAAGATGACCATGGCGGTGATCGAGCCGACGACAACACCGATGGCGAGGTTGTCCGTGGCGACCACGCAGACCACAGTGACAGCCATGACGGCGCTCTCACCGACCGGCATGCGCTTGAGGGTCTTGGGTGCGATGGAGTGCCAGTCGAAGGTCGCGAACGACACCATGACCATGACGGCGACCAGGGCGGCCATGGGGATGTCGGAGACGACCGGCCCGAAGACGATGCACAGCACCATCAGGAACACGCCCGCGAGGAAGGTCGACAGGCGGGTGCGGGCGCCGGACACCTTCACGTTGATCATCGTCTGGCCGATCATCGCGCAGCCGCCCATGCCGCCGAAGAAGCCGGTGACGATGTTGGCGACGCCCTGCCCGATCGACTCACGGGTCTTCGAGGAGTGCGTATCGGTGATCTCGTCGACCAGCTTGGCCGTCATCAGCGACTCCATCAGACCCACGAGCGCCATCGCGAAGGCGTACGGGGCGATCGTCGTCAGTGTGTCGAGGGTGAACGGCACATCCGGCAGCCCCGGCACCGGCAGGGAGGACGGCAGGTCGCCCTTGTCACCCACGGTCGGCACCGCGATCCCGGCCGCGACGGTGATGACGGTCAGGATGACGATGGACACCAGCGGGGCCGGGACCACGGTGGTGATCCTCGGGAAGAACACCATCAGCGCCAGCCCGCCGGCAATCAGCGGATAGACGGGCCAGGGCACGTCGTGCATCTCCGGGACCTGGGCCATGAAGATCAGGATGGCGAGCGCGTTGACGAAGCCGACCATCACCGACCGAGGGACGAAGCGCATCAGTTTCGCCACTCCCAGCGTGCCGAGAACGATCTGGATGACGCCGGCCAGGATGACGGCGGCGACCAGGTATCCCAGGCCGTGTTCGCGGTTGAGCGGGGCGATGACCAGGGCGACTGCGCCGGTGGCGGCGGAGATCATCGCGCGCCGGCCGCCGACGATCGAGATGGTCACGGCCATGGTGAAGGACGCGAACAGACCGATCGCCGGGTCTACCCCGGCGATGATCGAGAACGAGATCGCCTCGGGGATCAGCGCGAGCGCGACGACAAGGCCGCCCAGCACTTCGGTGCGCCAGACCTTCGGGTCGTTCAGCCACTCGGGCTTGAGGCCGCGCAGCCGTGTGGCAGGAGTTGGTGCGGTGGTGGACAAGGAGATGCGTACCTGTCGTGCTCAGGCACGTCCCACAGCGGACCGGGGCGTGCGGGAAGGACCGCGGGCTGCCGGGCCGGCGCCACGCGGACGACCCGCAGGACGGGTCGGAGGTCGAGGGGTGGGGGGACGGAGCCGGAGCCCGGCGCGCGTGTTCGGCGCCGGCGGCTCACCGTCAGGGGCGCAGGGTCACGGTGGGCAGGCAGCGGCGGCGACGGGCGTCGTGGGCTCGCGCACGCTCTCTCCTGCAAGAATCGGGACTTCGCCGGGGGCGCCATCGGCCCCGGAACGGCAGCAGCGGGGTGGCCGGGCCACCCTCATCAACAACTCTACCCTAACGTTAGAGTAGAGATTGGTGGGGTGGCACAGGACGCATACCGCCACGACGAGAAGGGCCGGGACCACGGGCGTGGACGACCAGCACATGCAGATCGGCGAAGTCGCCGCGCGGACCGAACTGTCCCTCCGCACCATCCGCCACTACGAGGAAACCGGCCTGGTCATCCCCTCCGCCCGCTCCCAGGGCGGATTCCGTCTCTACACCGAAACCGACGTCACGCGACTCATGGTCATCCGCCGTATGAAACCTCTCGGCTTCACCCTCGACCAGATGCGCGACCTCCTGGACGCCACCGACCGCCTCGACAACGAAGCCGGCCTCACCGACGACGAGCGCGAAGCGCTCATCGACCGCATCCGCGTCTACGAGCGGGCCGCCTCCGAGCAGGTCGACAAACTCCGCGTCCAGCTCGCCCGCGCCGAGGAGTTCGCCACCACCTTGGCCACCCGCCTGCGGCAGAAGCCCGGCACACAAGCCTGACGTCCCGCGGCTCACGTCGTCGGCAGGTGGCGCTGGAGCCACACCAGGAGCCGGCCCAGGTAGTCCGTGGTCTCGGGGAAGCCCTTCACTCCGTGCCCCTGGGCGGGGTAGAGGACCAGCTCGGTGTCGACGCCGTTGCGCAGCAGGGACTGATGGGCTTCGACGGCCTGCTGAGGGGGCGTGCATTTGTCGCGCAGGCCCGCGGTCACCAGGGTGGGGGTGCGGGCCTGCCCCATCATGAACAGCGGGCTCTGGTGGAAGTACTTGCTGTCCCGGGCCGACGGGCTGTCCTGCAGGAAGAGTTCGTCGAACCGTGGGATGTCGGACGTGTAGTGCTGGCTGACCCAGTCACTCACCGGGGACACCGCGATCGCCGCTGCGAAGCGCCGGTCGACGGCGGGCAGCACCAGGCTCATCACAGCTCCGTAGCTGGTACCGGTCACCGCGATGCGCTCCGGATCGGCCACGCCTTGGGCCACGAGGTGGTCGACTCCGCTCAGCAGGTCCCCCACCGGCGCGCCGAACATGTCACCGAGCACGGCACGCGCGAACGCCTCGCCGCGGCCGTGGCTCCCGCGCGGATTGGGATGCAGGACGGCATACCCCTCCGACGCCAGGACCGGTGCCAGTGGGTAGCGCTCCCCCGAGGCGATGCCCCAGCGGTTGCGCCACGCGGATACGGGGCCTCCGTGGACGTTGACGACCAGGGGGTGGGGCGGCGGGCCGTCGGGAACCACCAGCAGTCCCTCGATCTCCTGCCCGTCCGGGGACGTCCAGGAGACCTCCTGCATCGTTCCGGCCCGCTCCCGTACGAACGCCGTCCCGCCGTGTGCCGGGTCGAAGACGGTACGGACCTGCGTGCCGTCGGTGTCGATGGTGACGAGGCGCGGAAAGGTTCCGTAGGACTCAAGGAAGCCGTGGAACCGCCCTGTGGCGTCGATACGGATCTGCGCTGTCTGTCCGTCGAAGGTCTCCGCGGACGACCAGACCTCGGTGGTGGAGTCCTTTCCGGCGTCCACGCGCCCGATCGCGGTCATCAGCCCGCGCAGTCCCGCGTAGGCGAACTGTCCCTGTGCCGCGTCGCGCAGGGACGACACGGCCACTCCCTGGGTGTCGAGGTGTACCGGAGTTCCTTCCGGGCCACCGAGGACGACCTCGCCGGCTACGACTCCGCGGTCGCTGCAGGTCGCCTCGACGACCGCCCACCGGTCCGCGGTCCAGGCCGGTTCGGCGAGCTGACGGCCGGTCCGCGGCGTGTAGAGGACGTCGGCAGTCGACGACTCCAGGTCCAGGCGGGCCAAGTAGGGGCTGTACCAGCCGGATTAGCCGGGCTGGTCCGCGCAGACGGCCAGAGCGGCGTCCGGACCTGCCCAGCACACCTCCCAGACGTTGGCACCGGCGGGTGTGACGTTCCGTACGGAACCGCTCCGCCGGTCCACCACGTAAATCTGGCGGAATCGTTCCGGCTCGGAGGTGAAGACGAGCGGTTCACGTTGCGACGGCTCGGCGCTCACGCGCTCCGCCAGGTCGTAGCGGGAGGGCTGGTCGGCGGCCAGGACCACGAGTGCGCGCAGGCCGTCGGCCGAGACACGCAGGTGCTCGATGCGTCCGGGCAGGACAGGTCCCGTATCCGGCGTACGCGTGGTGAGGTCGAACCAGTGGACGCTGTCGCGGGAGGCGACCGCCACGGTCCCGGCGCCGCTGGAGACCAGGTCGGCCGCCAGGTCGTACTGCTGGAGGTCGCCGCTGTCCGTCGATATCACGCACAGGATGTCGCGTCCCGGCCGGTCGAGACCGTCAAGAACGGTGCCCACCGCGGCCACGCAGTCTCCGTCAGGCGTCACGTCCCACTGTCCGAAGCGGGTGACCCGGCCGAAGCCGGGTTCCTCGGCGCTCTGCAGCCAGGCCGTGACCCGTTCACGAACCAGCCCGTCCGACCTGCCACCCGCTTCTTGCCTGATCATCATTTCAGGATGGCACAGGCGGAAACGCGGTCGTCCGCGAGGCTCGCGCCTGTGGTGGACGCCTGTCGACTCGCCGCCTTGAGCCCTCCGGATCCGGCTTGTTCGCGCAGGTGCCGCCCCTCCCTTCGCGGCGCCTCGCCCTGCCCTGCCCGGTCCGGTCCGGTCCGGTCCGGTCCGGCTACCGTCTCGGCCCCGCGAAGGCGTAGGCCACTGTGCCGACGACGGTGAGAACCAGCGCCGTCCAGGTACCCGCGCCCGTGCCGGGTGGCAGCAGCATCCAGGTCGCCACCTGCGTCGGCGTATTCGTCGGGGGCGGGGCGAAGAAGGCGTACGAGACCCAGGCGAACGGCAGCGTCCAGGCGTACTGGCCGCCCGCGACTGCCGCACCCAGGGCGACCAGCCCCATCAGGCCCGCGCTGTCGCGGACGACGAACGCGGGGGTGGCCATGTCCTCGCCCATGCTCTGTACGGTCAGCAGGGCCGCGGCGACGACCGCTCCCGCGAACAGCACGTGCGCCGCTCTGCGGGGCACCCAGCGGATCGCGGCCGTCCGGTCCAGCGCGAGGTCCTGTCCACCGAGCCCGACCGAGAACGCCATCGCCCCGGCGGCGAGCACGAGCACGGGCATCCCCGGCTCGGTGGGCCCCTCGCCCCCACCTCCGTCCCGGGCGAGGACCGCCACCGTGACCGCGCTGACGACCACCGCGGCGAGCGACGCGGGGACCTGGCGCGAGCGGGCGTACAGCGTCAGCCACCTCACCGGGATCGGCGGGATCACCGGGAAGCACCCCCCTTGAGCGCGGCGAGGGGTTCGCCCTCGCAGGACAGCGCGGTGGTACGCATCGCACTGATCCGGGACAGCTGTTCGTCCCGCGGCAGTGCCTTGAGCTTCTTCCACACCGGGCGGGCCGCGGCGGTCTGCTCGGCCGCGGGGAACCCGTTGCCCGCGAGGGGTTCGAGGTCGCCGGTGACCCAGGCGACCGCGACGCTCTGCGCGGCGGGGTCGGCCGCCGTGCCGCTCCAGCCGACGGGGACGCACATCGGCACCATGGCCTGCGCGATCAGGGCCCGGGTCAGTTCCTCGCCCCGCACACCGGTGATCATGTCGTCGTCGAAGTCGAACAGCACGCTCTCGCGGGACCATCGGGGCGTGGAGCCCTGCGGCAGTACGGAGGCGTTCTCCCGGACCGTAACCGGCGCCTGCCCACCCAGGGCGGCGTGCAGCAGACGCAGCGCCTTCTTGCCGGGGCCCGCGACGTCGTCGAGCCGTGCCCGTTGTGTCGTCGTCACGCACACCGGGCCGTCGCAGACCGGTTCTGCGGCTGCCTTGTCGACGACGTACATCCGGTTCGGGTCGGAGGGCAGCACCAGCAGGGCGATCACCGCGCCCGCCAGGAGGGGTGTCAGTGCGATGAGCCTGGCTCGCGGGGTCGCGGCGATCAGCAGGGCGAAGCCGGTCGCGGCCATGCCGAGCAGCCAGACCGTCTGCCCGAGGTGCACGGACGCGGAGAGCGTGACGAGTGCGTCGCGCACCTCTTCCACCGTCGGTGACAGCAGCGAGACCCGGTTCGGCTCGGTGCCCGGGAGCCCGCCCTCCATGACCGTCTCCGTCCGGCCCAGGGACATGTGCATCAGGACCGTGAACACGAAGGCGCCCATGGCCACCGCGGGCGGGGTGAGCGCGGACGGCAGGGCCCTTCCGGCCCCCATGCCCAGCACGGCCCCCGCGACGAGGAAGAACGCCCCGACCAGTGAGATCGGCAGCCAACCGGCGTGCGTGTAACCGGTGTTGCCCCACACCTGGACCCCGCCCACGAGGACCAGGAGCGCGAAGGCCGAGGTCAGCGTGAGTGTCGTCGTGCCCGCAAGTGCGGCAGCGCGATGCCGGGCGGGGCGCGGCGTGCTCGTCAGCAGCTCGTACATCTTCGAGCGGTGGTCGCGCAGCCCTTGCAGCGCCCCGAGTCCGACGGCCAGCGGCCACAGGTAGAACAGCAGGGAGCGGGTCCACATGGCCATGGACGTCCACTGGGCCGTCCACGCCGTGGTGCCCCTCCACCATGCGGCGTCCACCAGGTACAGGAACGCCAGCGCCGGAACCAGGACCACCGCGCCGGCCCACGGGGCGACGGAGCGCCTCAACTCGGTTCGCAGAACACGGAGGTTCACCAACTGCCCCTTTCCTGGGCGGGGTTCTGCAGCAGCGCCGAGTAACCGCGCTCCAGAGGGCTGTCGCCCACGTGCTCAGGGCCACCCGCCGCCGCCAGTTCGTCCGGGGTGCCCTGGAAGACCAACCGCCCCTCGGCGAAGAGCACCACGTCGGTGCAGGCGGCGGCGACGTCCTCCACCAGGTGGGTCGAGACGAGCACACAGGTGTCGGTGCCCAGTTCCTGCAGCAGTTCGCGGAAGCGCAGCCGCTGTGCCGGGTCGAGGCCGACCGTCGGCTCGTCGAGCAGCAGGACAGTCGGGTCGTTGACGATGGCCTGGGCGATACCGACGCGCCGCACCATGCCGCCCGACAGGGCCTTCATCCTGTCGTCGGCGCGGTCCGCCAGGCCCACCCGCTCCACGGCGCGCTGCACCGCGGCGGGGATGTCCGCCTTCGGCACCTCCTTCAGCCACGCCATGTACTCGACGAACTCGCGCACGGTGAAGCGCTTGTAGTAGCCGAACTCCTGGGGCAGGTAGCCGATCCGGCGCCGCAGCGCACGGTGCTCGCCCCGGCCGCCAACGGACTCGCCGAACATCTCCAGAGTGCCCTCGGTGGGGCGCAGCACGGTGGCCAGCGTGCGGATGAGGGTGGTCTTGCCCGCCCCGTTGGGGCCGAGCAGGCCGTGTACACCGGTGCCGAGCCGCAGGTCGAGGCCGTCGACGGCCATCCGTTTCCTGCCGACCCTGACCTTCAGCCCGGTGGCCTGGATCTCCCAGGCGTAGGCCGTCGGCGCGAGGTCGGCCGCGTTGACCGCGGACGTCATGTGCTGTTCCTTTCGGTTGGTTGTTATCGGCTGGTTCTTGTCGGTTGGTTCTTGTCGGCTGGTCGGTTGGTTCTGTCGGTTGGTTCTTGTCGGTTGGTTGTTGCGTTGCTCATCGATGGGGGTCCAGCACGGTGTACGCGCTCCTGCGGGCGATCACGACCGCGACGCCCAGTGCCACGAGCAGCGCCCACACCGGCAGGCCGTCCGGCCGCAGCACGACGGCCGTCCGGCTGGTGGCCACGGTCGGCGCCATGACCACCGCGGCCCATACGACGCCCAGTGCGACGGCGGCACGGGTCATCCCGACGGCACCGCCGAGCGCCAGCGTCGCCGCGGTGAAGGCCAGGCAGGGCAGCAGCCACTGGGCCACCATCACCCCGGTCAGCCACCCGCACACCAGCAGCACGGGGACGACCACGCCGAGCACGGACGCGGTGCGCCGCAGGACGAGTTGCAGCCCGGCCCTGGGCGCCGAGGCCGTCAGCTCGTACGCCGGGTCCAGTCCGCGGGCCCAGGACGCCGCGACGCCGAGTACGGGCAGGACCGGCGAGAACAGCAGCACCATCGACACCTCGCCCGTGCCCGCGCCGACCACGTCGAGCAGCAGGGCCAGCAGTGTCACGCCGACGACCATGGCCAGCCACGGCACCATCGCTGGTGTCATCCAGCGTGAGAGCCGCGACAGCCACGCCTGCCGGAACCGTCCGCGCCGCATCGTGGCGGTGACCGCCAGCCTGGGTTCCAGGCCGGACCACACGGTGCCGACGAGTGACGCCACCGCGGGCACCTCGGCGGTGACCACGGCGGACAGCCGGTCGCGGCACACCCGGCATGCCTCCAGGTGGGCCTCCACGGCCCACACCTCGTCGGCGGCGAGGTCCGCGCCGCCACGCGCGTACCCCTCGATGATCCGCCCCGACGCGTGTTCCCCACTCATGCCAGCGCCCTCCGCATCGCCGTCCGGGCCCGCCTGGCCCGGGTCTTGACCGTGCCCTCGGGCAGCCTGAGCAGGACCGCGGTCTCCCTGACGGACAGCCCGTCGAGCACCATGGCCTGCAGTACCTGTCTCAATTCCGGCGCGAGGTAGCGCAGCGCGTCCCCGACCTCACCGCCGACGGTCTCCGCGAGCGCCTCCTCCTCGGCGGCGGGCGCGACATCCGGCACGGCGGCGGCCGGTGGGGGCTCCGCGTGGTGGGCCCTGCGCCGGAACGCGTCGACCAGGCGGCGCGCCGCGATCGTCCACAGCCAGCCGGTGGCCGTCCCGCCGACCGCGGCCCCGGCGAACGCGCCCGCCGCCCGCCACACCGCCAGGTAGGTCTCCTGCATGACCTCCGCGACGATCTGCTCGTCCACGCAGCGGCGACGCAGGCGCACCGCCAGCCACGGCGACGTACGCCGGTACAACTCCTCGAATGCGGCACGGTCGCCCTTCGCCACCAGCCGGACGAGACGCTCCTCGTCCAGCTCGTGCAGCGGTGCCCTGGCTGATCTCACACCTGCTAGACGCGCGGCCCTCGCGTCAGGTTTTCACTTCGCCGTGATCCACGTCACATCCGATCGGGGTCTCGCAGCGCAGTGGCAAAGCGGCGAACCCGTACCGCGCAGAAGGACCGCCGGCCCACGACTGCGCCCACTTCCGCGAAAAGCGCGCCAAATCCGCACCAGGGCACGCATTATGGCGATCGCACCCGCTACAGGAACGGCAACCATGACCGAAGTGCACAACGCCCCCGCGGCGGTCAGTCTGACCAAAGTGCAGGCCGAGGCCCCGGGCCTCGTCAGTCTCTACAAGGCCGCCGGCACCAGCCTGCGCACACACGGCCTTGAGGGGGTGCGCGCCGCGGTGTACCTGGTCCTGGACCGGTCAGGGTCCATGCGGTCCTACTACAAGGACGGCACCATGCAGCACTTCGGTGAACAGGTCCTGTCCCTGTCCGCCCACCTCGACGACGACGGCACCGTACCCGTGGTGTTCTTCTCCACCGAGGTCGACGGATCCACCGACCTCCGACTCGGCAACTACCCGGGCCGCATCGACAAGCTGCACGAGAACCTCGGCCACATGGGGCGCACGAACTACCACTGGGCCATCGACGAGGTCATCGACCACTACCTCGCATCCGGCAGCACCGACCCCGCCCTGGTCATCTTCCAGACGGACGGCGGGCCCACCAGCAAGGCCGCCGCCGAGCGCTACCTGTGCAAGGCCGCCCGCCTGCCGCTGTTCTGGCAGTTCGTCGGGTTCGGCGACCCCGACGACAACGAGTTCGCCTTCCTGCACCGCCTCGACTCCCTGGCCGTACCGGCCTGCCGCATCGTCGACAACGCGGGCTTCTTCCACGCCGGTCGCGACCCCCACAGTCTGGACGACTCGCTGCTGTACGACCGGCTTCTGCGGGAGTTCCCGCAGTGGCTGACAGCAGCACGCACCGCCCAAGTGATCGAGTAGACGCCGCAACTCGTCGTGGGAGGTGTCCGCGGGCAGTTGACCGACGGCTCGTGGTGAACCGTCACGGCGTGCCGCTCGGCGGTACCCCGGCGCCGCGCTCGGTGGGCGGAGTGAGCGGCGGAAGCGTCGGGTCGTGGCGCAGGGCGTCCAGGACGACGCGGACGGCGGCGCGGGTGGGGGTGCCGCGACGGACGGCGGCGGTGATGGTGCGGGTGACGGGGGTGGCGAGTTCGCGCGTGGTCACGTCGTAGCGGTTGTGGGCGACGGCGAGGGCCGGGAGGAGGGTGATCGAGAGTCCCGCCTCGACGTGCTGCAGCGCCATCATGTAGTTGCTGAAACGGCACACGACCCGCGGTTCGAAGCGGGCCTGGCGGCACAGCCGCCGGGCGAGGTTGGCCATGTAGGACTGGGGCATGTCGAAGGCCCAGGCCTCGTGCGCGAAGGCGGCCAGGTCCGCGGGGCCGCGTCCGGCGGGATGGTCGGGAGGCAGGACCAGCAGGACCGGGTCCTCGGCCAGCGGCACCAGGTCGAGGTCCGGGCCCAGGGGAAGTTCGTCGAAGTCGGTCGTGGTGATGATGATGTCCGCGTCGGCCATACGCAGGGCGGGCATGCTCGCGTGCGGTTCCAGTTCGAGGATCTCGACGTCCAGGTGAGGGTGGGCGGCCGCGAGCCGGGTCACCGCCGGGACGGCCAGCGTGTGGATGGCGCTCTGGAACGCACCCAGCCTCACCAGCCCCGACGGCTCCTCACCGAAGCCGCGCAACTCGCTCTCGACGCCGTCCATGTGATCGAGGATCGCGCGGGCCCGCTGGGCGAGGATCAGCCCGGCGGACGTCAGCCGTACCCGCCGCCCCGTGCGTTCCAGCAGTTTGGTGCCGGTCTCGGCCTCCAGGACGGCAAGTTGCTGGGAGACGCTCGACGGGCTGAGATGGCCGGCCTGCGCCACCGCGCGCACCGTACCGAGCGTGTCCAGCTGGCTGAGCAGCCTCAGCCTCCACGGGTTCATCACCCCGGCGATTCTTGTACGGTTCTGCCGCACAGGAAAGCCGACATCGTGTGATGGACGCGAACCTCGACCCGTCCCTACCGTCGACGTCATGGCAGACGACAGGGCAGGCGACATGACCGGCACGGACCGCGACGCACAGTTCTGGCACGACGCACGGCGCCATCTGCTGCGCTACGGCGTGGCCTTCACCCCCGAGATCATCGAGCGCGCGAGCGGCAGCTTCGTGTACACCGCCGACGGCCGCCGGATCCTCGACTTCACCTCCGGCCAGATGAGCGCGATCCTGGGGCACAGTCACCCACGCATCGTGGAGTGCGTCCAGCGGCAGATCGCCGGCCTCGACCACCTCTTCAGCGGCATGCTCAGCCGCCCGGTCGTGGACCTGGCCAGGCGGCTGGCCGGTACGCTGCCCGACCCGCTCGACAAGGTACTGCTGCTCACCACGGGCGCGGAGTCGAACGAAGCCGCGGTACGGATGGCGAAACTCGTCACCGGCCGCCACGAGATCGTGTCGTTCGCCCGGTCCTGGCACGGCATGACCCAGGCCGCCGCGTCGGCGACGTACAGCGCGGGCCGCAAGGGCTACGGACCGGGTGCGCCGGGCAACTTCGCCATCCCCGTCCCCCACTCCCACCACCCCGACATCACGCACCCCGACGGGACTCTCGACTGGCAGCGCCAACTGGACCTCGCCTTCGACCTCGTCGACGCCCAGTCCACCGGCAGCCTGGCCGCGTGCCTGGTCGAGCCGATCCTCAGCTCCGGCGGGGTGATCGAGCCGCCCGCAGGCTACTTCGCCGCCCTGCTCCGCAAGTGCCGGGAGCGCGGGATGCTCCTCATCCTCGACGAGGCGCAGACCGGCCTGTGCCGCACGGGCACCTGGTACGCCTTCGAACGCGACGGGATCGTCCCCGACATCCTCACCCTGTCCAAGACACTCGGCGCGGGACTTCCGCTCGCCGCTGTCGTCACCAGCGCGGAGATCGAGGAACGGGCCCACGAGCGCGGCTTCCTGTTCTTCACCACCCATGTCTCCGACCCGCTCGTCGCGGCGGTCGGCAACACAGTCCTCGATGTCCTCGAAACCGACCACCTCGACGAACAGGCCCGCAGCCGAGGCGAGTTCCTGCGCAAGGGACTCGACGAACTCGCCGCCCGCCACCCGGTGATCGGCGACGTACGCGGCAGGGGCCTGCTCCTCGGCGTCGAGTTCACCACGGGCGACACCGACACCTCGGCCGGGGACGCCCTGGGCGCCCGCGTCACCGCCCGCTGCCTCGAACTGGGCCTGCACATGAACATCGTGCAGCTCCCGGGCATGGGAGGCACGTTGCGCATCGCCCCACCCCTGACGGCTACGGAGGAGGAACTGACCTTGGGCCTGGAGATCCTGGACCAGTCCCTCACGGAGACGGCCCGTTTCATGGCTTGATGCCAGACTATCCGGTCAACTTACTTGAAGAATGAGACGACTTGAGTTCTTCGGGCAGGGCTTCGTCCGCTTCGTCCATATGCGCGGGTCCGGGTCGTTACGATGACGGTGGCGGGGTCGGATCCGGGGTTCGTGTCCGGCGACGATCCCGGCCCTGTCGGGCGGTCGGCCCGCACCCGGTACAGCTTCCTTTCGCGATACGGCCGCACACGGTAGGCGGACGCAAGGCAACGTATCCCACGTGCACTTGGAGCTGTCCATGCGGATCGACCGTTCGGAACTGTCGCTCGACCAGCCCGTGTCCTCGCTCGATCCGAACCGCGGAACCCACGAGGAGGCAGCCGAGTGGCTGCGGCACGGCCCCGTGGTGCCGGTGGCGTTGCCGGAGGACGTCCGCGCCTGGGCGGCCATGTCGGCCGAGGCGGCCCAGACGGTGCTGGACGCGCACCCCGACCTCTCCAGCGATCCGCGGCACTGGGGCGCTTACACGCGCGGGGAGATACCCGCCGGATGGCCGCTGCTCAACCTGATCGTCGGGGAGTCGATGCTCAATGCCGACGGGGTGGACCACCGCAGGCTTCGCCGACTGGTGAGTCACGCCTTCACTCCCCGGCGTATCGACGCGTTCGCACCCCGGATCCGTGAGATCACCCGGGAGTTGCTGGACGGTCTGGAATCCGTGAAGCCAGGGGCGGTGACAGACCTCAAGGAGGGTTTCGCCTATCCGCTCCCGCTGTTGATCATCTGCGAGCTGTTCGGCCTCACCGACCCCGATCAGCAGCGTCGATTACGTGGCCACTTCACGACCATGCTGAGTGTCGAGGTCAGCGGCGCCGAGCGGCAGGGGGCCGCCGTCGGGCAGCGCGAGGTGCTGGCACAGCTGGTCGCCGACCGGCGCGCGGCCCCGCTCGGCGATCTCACCAGCGCGCTGATCGAGGCGTTGGACGACGAGGACGACCGGCTGACGGAAAAGGAACTGATCGACACCCTGGAGATCATCCTGCTGGCAGGCCACGAGACCACGGTCAACTCGCTGACCAGCACCGTCCACGCCCTGCTCACCCATCCCGACCAGCTCACGGCTCTTCTCGACGGAGAGCTGGACTGGCCGGCCGCCGTGGAAGCGGGCCTGCACTGGAACTCACCGCTGCGCAACCTGTTCATGCGGTACGCACTGCGGGACACCGTCCTGCACGGAGTGACCGTGCGCCGCGGCGAGCCGATCGTCGTCGGCCTGGCCGCCGCCAACCGTGAACAGCGCGGAACGGTCCCGGCGCGCTTCGACATCCGCGACTCTCGCCTCTACGACCGCCAGCTCGCCTTCGGCGCGGGCCCGCACTTCTGCCTCGGCGCACCTCTGGCCCGCCTGGAGAGCGCGATCGGGCTCTCCCAGCTCTTCGCCCAATTCCCCGCCATGCGGCTGGCCGTGCCCGAGTCGGAGCTGGTGCCCGTGATCTCCACGGCGATCAACGGCCTCGCCGCGCTTCCGGTCGTCCTGCGGCCGGCGTCCGCCTGACGCTGCGGCGATCCGATCCCGCCGTGTGGCTGTGCCCCTTCGCTGAGGCGAGGGGCGCCGCTGCTCAGGCCGTCTGAGGTCCGCTGGGTCCCTGGCCCTGGCCCTGGGCAGGGCCACGTGGTCCGTGGACAGGGTGGACAGGGTGGACAGGAGGAACAAGTCAGTAGGGGTGGGTCAGGTCAGCAGGAGTGGGCCAGGATCGCGGTCAGCCGCGTTCACCGGACGGCCACCTTCGCACAACCCTTCGTACGCCTCACGAGTCACAGCCCCGGAAGCCAGTAACCCTTGTTTCCCTTTCTGACTAAGGGAGTTGCCCTGTGCGCGTACGTATCCTGGTCGCCACCGCCGCTGTTGTGGCACTGTCCGCCACCGGTCTCACTCTGCCGCTCACCGCAAGCGCCGCAGACGCGACAACCCCGCGGTTCGACTTCAACGGCGACGGATACGCGGACATCGCGGTCGGCATGCCCGACGCGACGGTGGACGGCAAGGCCAAGGCCGGCTACATCAGCGTGATCTACGGCGGCGCGGAGAGCCCGTACCAGTCCACCGGCGTCATCAGCCAGGCCGAGGCCGGCATCCCCGGCACGCCCGAGGCGGGCGACCGTTTCGGCTCCTCCCTGGCGCCCGTCGACGTGAACGGCGACGGTGTCTTCGAGCTCGTCGTCGGCGCGAGCGGGGAGTCACTCACCTCCGACCAGCTCAAGGACGAGGGCACCATCACCGTCCTGGAGAGCTTGCAGTGGCACCCCAAGGGCACCACCGTGGCCAGGGGCACGTCCGAGTACAGCAGCATCGGGCGCACCATCGCCACGGGTGACTACGACGGCGACGGCGACACGGACCTGGCGTTCGGCGAGAACGGGGAGGAGCACGGTGCGCTGCGGTTCCGCCCGGGCCCTCTCACCGCCGACCCGGTGACACCCACCACCCTGCGCCGCTACAGCATGGGCGGCGCCACCCGCGCCCTGGCCACCGGCGACTTCGACGGCGACGGCCGCGACGACCTCGCCGCGACCTGGCGGGGCACCGAGGACTCCAGCACCTTCATCACGCGCTGGGACGACCAGTCCGGGCCCGCCCAGTGGTACGCCGACGCCGACCGCGGCAGTGCGCTCGCCGCCGCCGACTTCGACCGGGACGGTACGGACGACCTCGCGGTCGGCCTCGTACAGCCCAACCCCGAGTCGGAGAGCACCCATTGCGAGAACCGGCTCGGCGGTGCGGTGCTCGTACTCAAGGGCTCGAAGGGCTCGAAGAGCGCTGACTTCGGCGCCGAGTACGAGTGCATCACCCAGTCGAGCCCGGAGGTCGGTGGTGCCGCCGAGGAGGGCGACGACTTCGGCGCCGCGCTGTCCGCGGGCGACCTCAACGGCGACAGCCGTCCGGAACTGGTGGTCGGCGTGCCCGGCGAGGACGTGGGCACCGTGAAGGACGCGGGCGGATACGTAACGATGAACGGCACGGAGCACGGCCTGTACGGAGGACTGGCCCGTAGCCAGAGCACCCCGAACATGCCCGGCACGGCCGAGGCCGGCGACCGCTTCGGCGCCCAACTGGCCGTCGGCGACTACAACCGCGACGGGCTGTGGGACACGGCGGTGAGCGCACCCGGGGAGAACGCCGGTGAACTCAGGTCGGGTGGCGTCTGGTTCGCGCCGAGCAGCACGCAGGAGACGTACCCGCTGGGCAAGGCGCTGACCCCGTACGGCTTCGCGCTGCCCTACGGAGCCATCAAGTACGGCGAAGTACTGGGGCTTTAGACCTCCGCAGGCATCCGCGTGCCCTCCGGGGCCTGCTCCTCGCCTCCCCGTCGTGCGCTCCGGGCAACCGGTGCGCCTTCGGAGATGCAGGAGCCCGATCGTCGCACTCCGACGGGATCCAGTAGCGGCCTGTCGGAGGGAACTGAGGCGGCCCCGCCCGGCGGGGAGGTGGAACGGGGCCGCCTGCGAGAGCGCCGTGAGCTCTCCGGCCGTGCGGCGCTCGATGCGACCGCCTGAGGTCCGGCGACGCCCTCTTACGGCGACTATCTCATCGACCCGCATGCCTATGGCATATTCCAGCCATATGTTGGAGCGTACAGCCCGGAGTACGGGCGGTTGTGTCACTTGCCTGCTTCGGTCACCCGGCCGCCTCAGTAGATGCTCAGGCCATACGTCGACAACCACTCGACCACGGGCTGGTAGTAAGTGACGCCGCCTACGCTGCAGTTCCCGCTGCTGCCTACGATGACGCCGAGCGCCGTGCCGCCCGAGAAGGCGGGGCCTCCGGTGTCTCCCGGCTCGGAGCAGATGCTGGACCTGAACAGCCCGGACACCACTCCCCCGCCGTAGTTGACGGTGATATTGACCGCTTGGATGCTGCCGCAGCGGTATCCGCCGACTCGCCCGACATGGCAGAGCGACTGCCCGATCGTGGGATTCGCCGCGCCCGTGATGTCGCGAGTACCGGCACCGGCGCCCAGCGACACCTCACCCGGGTAGGAAACGGCCGTGTTCGTGTACCGGACAGTCGCATAGTCGTTGCCCGGGAAACTCACTCCCACGGTGACACCGACACTGACCGTCAGAGCGGCATCGGCGTACCAGGTGGTGGCGCCCTGAGCACACCGACCCGAAACGAACGCGTACATCGTGGAACCGGAACGGGCGTTGAAGCCCACCGTGCAACGGCTGACCGTGCTGTAGAGCGTGTCACCGCCACGCACCACGACAGCCGCCTGCCCCTCCGCCCGCTCAACGGCATGAGCGGCTGATCCGACAGCAACGGACCAGCCGAAGGCCAGAGCCACTGCGACAACGGCACGAACGGTAACTCGCAGACGCCTCACAGAGCGCAAGGCAGAACGCTTGGCAGTACGCGTGGCAGAACGCATAGCAATCACGACGACCCCCCTACGGCATGTACGTGCCAGCATGTGGTCCCTCGGACCTCGACGACCAGGCCGAAAAACGCCAACAACACGACAGTGGGTTCACCGACGCTGCGGCTGCCACCGGCAGGCAGCCTTGAAGCCGGAGCGTCGTCGCCTTGCGGTCGCTGTTCCGGCATGCGAAGGAGAACGGCCAGACCTTCCGTGACCCCGCGGTCGGGTCCGAGTCCCCCGACAGACCGGCGGCGGGCTGCAGGCCCTGGTTGTCGTGGTGGCGGCGGACGGTCAGGCGTCAGGGTCGACTTCGGGGTGCGTGAACCGCACCGGCTTGCCCAACGACCGGGCGTAGGCGATTTCGGCCCGGGTGCTGTCTCCAACGTAGTCACCGACCACGAGCGCCTCATCAGCGAGCCGGATCTTCGCCCGGTGCAGATCGCCGAGCCGAACTTTCAGCGCCTCAGCCTCGACAAGATCGGAACTAAGTTCGTGCGGCGACTTCATATCACAGGCTGGCTTGACAACAATCCTCCCGGTTTTGGTCTCCCGCAGATCGGCCTCGTTCATCTCGGTCATGAAGCGGGTGGAGCCGCAGATCACGACGATACGCGGGAGGCTCAACAGCTTCTTCGCCTCGGCGAGCTTCTCCCCGGCAGTGAGCAGTTCCGGGTATGACACTTGTTCCTCCTGGCGATGCGGTCCAAGGGGTGCCTGCGGAGACGAGAACAGTCGAACTGGTCACCTTTGCCACGATGCAGGCCATACTCGGCTACACCTCCGAGGCCAAATACTTCCGCCATGTTTGTGCCCACCGGGCCCGCGAACCATCTTCTGGCCTCAGCCATGGTCTTCCCAGTCGGCAGCACAGAACCTGGCCTCGCTGACCACGACGTCACCGGCCCTGGTGGCCCGCACGTACATGTTGAGCCCATCCGGTCCGAGGTCGCCCGAGCATCCGATGACCAGGTCCAGCTCCTCGTTCTCCGCGCGCTGCTCCAAGGCCGCGTCGATGGTGGACACCGTCCTGCCAATGAGATCGACACCGTCGAAGGAGACTTGGGGACCGCTGCGCCCATGCACGGTCACCGCTCCCAAGGTGGGGGTGCCTTCCCGGAACCAGTAGTGGGCAGTGACCCCGGCCTCACCGAACCGGTCCTCGTCCAGACACCACTGTGCGGACTCGCGATACCAGTAGTAGGGAAACTGCCCCCGCCGGGCAGCCGGCGCTTCGCCGCCCAGCGCCGCAGCCACCTGTTGCGGAGTCATCCCGAAGCAGAGCGGACCGACGCTCTCCAGCGGCGTCCACTGCCAGTGCTGCCGGTCCTGGTCGGCGGTCACCGGCCATCCGTCAGGATTCGCCGACTGCTCGCTGATGTCCCACCAGTGGACGATCGCTTCCGTGCCGTACGGATCCTCGGCCAACTCGGGTGCAACCAGAAGCGCTTCGGAGATCACCCTGTCCGTACGCCGCACATACCCCTCAGCCGAAAGCTCCCATGCCACCGTGGCTCCCATAGACAGGCCCCATGCCGTCACTTCCGGGTCGCCGCTCGCGTTCACCCGGACCTCCACCCCATCCTGGCGTGCGAGAGCATCGATGTCCGCGCGCACCTCGGACGGCACCCGGGCAATCAGTTCGATGTCACCGAACCGCACCAACGGTCCGCTCATCGCATCGATCGCCACAGCGACCAGGAGCATTCCCGGCCCGTGGACCGCGGTCACACCCACGTCGCCGTACGTCTCCCAAGACGATCCACCCCGGGCAACCTGCGAGCGACTGTCCGTCACTCCTCCCAAGGCTGCCTTGACCTCATCCGGATACATGCCGAACCGCAACGGCCCCACCCCAACCAGAGGATCCAGCACCCACTGCGCCCGCGCTCCCGGCTTTCTCCTCCACCAGGCCACGACAACCCCCACCGTCAACTCGCACACGCCGACCCACTAGCCGGTGATCTTGTGCGTCACCCTAAACGGCCCTTCTGACATCGGGCCGCTGGCGGCGATCTCGCCGACGGCTCCGCGGAGGCGTGGGAGATCGCTGGCGAACACTTGTAGGGGCCCAGTGGCGGACCACAGGGCCCCTACACGCCTCTTTGAAGCTCTTGAGAGCTCTCCCGGACCGGCACGACATCGACTCGCGACTGCCTGGAGGTCACCCGACATCTGCCGCTCAAGAGTGCTGTCGTGGCCGCGACCGACCCGGTCCGCGGTTCAGGCGGCGAAACCGATGTTGGTGACGTACTCGTACAGGCCCCACTGGGAGCCTAGGTCGACGACCTGGTCGACCCATGCCTCGTCCAGTTGCTGGTCGTCGCCCGCCGTCCACGCGCTGACGATCCGGTCCCAGTTGCGCACGTTGAGATGCCGGAGCTCCACCGCGCGCTGACGCGGACGGTCGACCTGCGACTGGTTGAGCGGGTGGATTTCCACGCGGGTGCCGCGGCCGTCGCGGTTGAGGCGGGTTGTGAGGTAACGGGCGACGTTCTCGCGCCGCACCGTGCGGTAGGCCTGCTCGATGCGCTCCAGATTCTTGCGTGTCGGGCTGCGGGTACCGGCCTGCCAGGCGCGCAGGGTGCGGTCGGTGACCGTAAGACCCGCAGCGCGGGCCGCCTGGCGGGCGTGGGTCGTGCGGGTGAGGTAGTGCAGGCGGGCCTGCAGGCCGCGGCGGGCGGAGACGGGGGTGGCGATGTAGCCGGCCAGGTCGTCCAACTGGCGGGCGACGGCCTCGTGGCCCTTGAGGCCGCGAGCACCGTACTTACCGAATTCGATGTTCCGCTCAGGCATCGTCTCTTCCGGGGTCTCGGGGGTGGATCACTGTACGGGGCCCAGGGCCCCGTCTCCTGTTCCGGCGGGGGAACTGACACCGGGTCAGAGGTACGGCGTCAGGAAGCGTCCGGTGGGGGCTCGTTGGCGGTGCCGACGGTGTAGATGTCCTTGACCTTCACCTCGGCCACGCCGCGGCCCTCGGGGAAGACCGCTCGCCAGTCGCCTGCGACGTGGAGTTCGTCGGTGCCCATCGCGCGGACGACCATCAGGCCTTCGTCATACGCGCGGTGGGCCTTCCACCACAGGTTCGCGAACGCCTGGGCGCGGATGAGGTGCATCCAGTCGGTGCGGTACAACTCGCGGTTGTAGTTCGACTCCCCCAGCGTGGAGACGAACTTCGAGTACATCGCCTTCACGTACTCCAGTGTCACCTGGTCGTCATCGGCGATCGCCCGGTCCCTGGCGTCCTTCAATGCGATGCGGAACTTCTCCAGCAGGCCCTCGGTCGCCCCGGACGTCCACGACTCGTGGATCTCGGGCGGGTCGCACATCCCGTACTTCGGGCCCGTCAGGCGCAGCAGCAGGCGCAGCGTCGGCTCGGTCACCCACAGCGGGCCCGGCTCGTCCCGGTTGCCGATCGGGTGGGGCAGGACCGTCTCGTGGTCCCACGCGGGTGGGGTGATCAGGTGCAGTCCTGCGCGGCGGCGGTCGTGGTGATTTCCGGTGGAGTGTTCCAACTGGCCGAGCGGCAGGTGGGTTTTGAGCGCGGAGAGGTAGGCGCCGTTGATGTCCAGCGCCGTGATCTCGTGCACGCCCGCGGGCAACTCCGGGCGGCTCCATTTGGGGCGGGCCTCCCACACCTGGTCGGCGCCGCGCGCACTCTGCTTGCGCAGGATGTCCGGCAGCCACGGGTGCGCGACCACGTCGTAGCGCCCGCCTTTGCGGGTGTCATCCAGGAGCGCCATCGCATCCGGGATCGCCCGCTTCACCAACGCCGCCGTCGCCGCCTCGACGTCACCGGTGTGGTCCGCGAGCGCAGCCGCCACCGCGGCGCCGACCCGGTCCGGAGCGTCGGCAGCCTGCAGTCGACGGCCGACGGGGACCACCTTCACACCGCCCGTCGCCCGGCCCGGCTTTCCGGTGGGCGACGGCTGCCGCGGCGCCGTACGGGCCGCGGGCTTCTCCGGCGGTACGGGCTTTTCCTCCGGTGCAGGCTTTTCCGGCGGTACGGGGGTGGGCGCAGCCGGGGCGCACTCGGCGGGGTCCAGGTGCTGGGGGAACCCTTCGACCTGATGGCGGGCCGGCTGCCCGCAGAGCACACACGGCTGCGGGACGGCCAGTACGTCGCCGCCATCCTCATGCGGTTCCGCGGTCTGGTCGGCTTCCGCCGATTCGGATTCCGTCGGCTCGTCGTCGCCAGGCTCGGTGTCGGTGGCAGTGGTGGCGGTGGCCAGCTTGGTACGGGCGCCCTCAAGGAAGTACGCGTATTTCTCCCGCACCTCCCAGCTCGGGTCCCGTCCGGACTCCCAGCCGCCGACCGTGGACGGGCCGACTCCCAGAGCCTGCGCGAGCTGTGTGCGCGAGAGGTACAGGCCCTCGCGCAGCCGACGCCGTTCCTCGGCAGACGGCAGCGGAGTCCGCTCCGACGACGCGGTTGCGAGCAGGGCGTCGATCGCCTCGAAGTCCGCCATCAGATCGTCCCGTCCACGGCAGCAGAGCGAACAGCGGAAGCCGGGCGGCCGGGCAAGCGGCGACGCCCCGCGGGGAGGGCCTCGACAGCCCGGGTCGGGCCGGCCAGAAGGTCGTACGCCGTGATCCCGTAGTGCGCGGCCACCGCCTCGCAGTCGGCCAGACTCCACGCAGCGGTCCCCGACTGACGACGGCTCACCTGCGCCTGACTCACCCCCAGCGCAGCGGCGAGCTCGGTCTGCGACTCACCGGCCGCATGAAGAAGCGCGGCAACAGCCGATCGCATCCGCTCTTCAAGGCTCATACTCACGCCGACACACTACCACGTAATACCCACTAGATATTCGTAAACTGCATGAACCATGCATGGAGGTAGGCCGATCGGGTCCGGGCTCGAGACCAGAAAGCATGGCCCGCCCTCCCGGATTTCCCGTCTTGTACCTACAGGCATGCCGAAGCGGAGAGCAACAAGCAACGCGCCGTCTCGGGCATGGAGTCGGGGCTGTAGCGTTCCCAATGGTGACGTCCCGTTTGATTCCGACCGTCCGAGGCCCCGTGCGACAACTCATTGCCCGCCTCTGGCGGCTCCTGCGCCCCGTTCAGAACCGCATTGTGTGGACCCTGAACGCCAAATTCGTGGTTGGCGTGATCGGTGTCGTGCGCGATGACGAGGGGCGGGTTCTGCTGCTCCGCCACCGCATGTGGCCGCCGAACCGTCAGTGGGGGCTGCCGAGCGGTTTCGCGCACAAGGGTGAGGACTTCCGGCACACCGTGGTTCGCGAGGTCAAAGAGGAGACCGGTCTCGATGTGGAAGTGGGCCGCCTGGTCATGCTGAACAGCGGCTTCCGCACCCGCATGGAAGTGGCCTACGAGGCGCGTCTCCTCGGCGGTGAACTGGTCCTCGATCCCTTCGAGATCCTGGAAGCCCGCTGGTGCCGCCCCGATGATCTTCCCCAAGGCATCCAGCCCGTGTGTCTACCCCTGGTACGCGGCGACACCACACCCTGAGAGCATCGCCCGCTGCTTTGCGAGTGAGTTCTTGATCATCTGCTCCTGCATAGCGGTAATCTGCGGATGCGCGCACGTGCGACCTGCGTGAGCCTGAAGTCATGACAGATCCTCGCGTGCCACCACAGGAAACGCCCCCGGCCGAAGGCTCGATCGCCGAGGCACATGAGGAACGCGCGGACGGAGGAATGTGGGAACACCCCGGCGTCTGGGTCTGGCTGATCGCCCTCGGCGCCGTGATCTTCGCGGGCTTCTTCATCGCCCGCATCTTCGCTCTCTGAGCTTCTTCCGTAAGCCCCTAAACCTCCGGAATCGCTGAGGCCGTCAGGCCCGCAGGGCAGCCTTGAACACCTCGTGGTGGGTCGCCAGCCACTCCTGGAGGCGGTCCCAACGCCGCCAGCCACCGCGTTCGGAGAGCGCCTGGGTGAAGACCGGGTCGCCGTCGGCCACTCTGTCGGCGACGAAGGCCCGGCAGGTCGCGGTGGCCTGTTCGATCACGCCGGGCAGTTCAGCGCGCTCCTGCGCGGAGAGGCCGTAGCCGTCGGCGAGGATCCGCAGACGTGTCGGGGCGTCCAGCCCCGTGGGATAGAAAGCCGCCGCGGACGCGGGATCGAGCATGGGAACCCAGTAGCGCGCGGTCATGGCAACGTCCCACACGGCTCGACCCGGGGCTGCCATGTCGAAATCGATCAGGGCTGCGGCCCGGCCGTCGCGGAAGACGACGTTCTCCGGGCACACATCGTTGTGGCACAGCAGCGTTCCTCCGGCCGGGTCCGCCAGGGATCGGGGCCACTCGACACATGCGTCGACCGCGATGGCCGCGCTGGCGTCGTGCAGGCGCCGCAGCAGGTTTCCTACCGATCTCAGCGCGGTCTCGGTCATCACCCAGCTCGGAAACGGCGGCAGAGCGACATCGCCGGGGATGAAGGTCAGTCGCTCGCGGCCGTTCGCGGTGAGCTCGACCGGCTTCGGAGCCGCGTCGAAACCGTGCTCGTCGAGCGCAAGGAGGTGGGCGTGGAGGGCGTGCGCTGTGTGCGGTGCCGGGCGTTCCACCAGGGCACCGTGGCGGAAGACCGCGCCCACGTTCGCCATCCCGCCGACCAGGGCTTCGCCCTCTGCCGTCTCCCTCTCAGCCGCCATGCCGATCACGCTACCGGCAGGTCGGCCCTAACGACCTGACCCGCGACTAGCCTGACCGAAAGTTCTCATCGGTGATTGGGTCAAGGCCTTTGCGACCGCGCTGGCGGACCGACTTCGCCCGGTGTCAGCCCGGCCACGCTCACCCGCCGACCAGATCCATGGACCTGTGAGCGAGCCAGTCCATGAACGACACGGGCTGACCGCACAGGTTCAGAGGAAGGATCTGGTCGCAGGTGGCTCTGCCGTCGAACCAAAGTGAGCCCCGGTGCGGGCCGGTGACAACGAGCAGGGTCGAGAAGCCGCAGCCGTTGTCCTGGATGAACACAGCGCCGGACGTCTTGCGCTCCTGGAACACCCCGTACTCAGCGTCCCACTGTTCCCATGCCGCTCGGTACGCGTTGGGGTCCGGGAAGTCCTGCGTCAGCGGCTCGCGCGCGTCCAGCTCATCCTCGTAAGCACGGTAGGAGTCGGGATGCAGGAAGTCGGCAGTGAGCAAGTCGTAGTTGGTACTTGAGTCTCCGTGCCAGCCCCAGCCCGCCGCGGATCGGTATAGGCGGTTCACCGCGCCGCCGGCACTCTGCCGGAGCAAATACTCTCGGTACTGGTCCGGAAACTCGATGCCCAACTCTGCCTCCGCTTCGAGGATCTCCGCTTCGGACAACGGCGGCGGGGAGGCGACCGGGATTGCGGGTGGACTGATGGGCTCGTCAAAGCGCCGCCCCTGAGCGATGCGTTGCTCTTCCGCTATCCAATCGGTCGTCATGCAGGTGAGGGTAGCCGCGAGCGATCCGTCAGGACTCTGTCGTGACATGGCTGCGCCCCGCCAGGTTCTTGGGGTGTGGAGATCAAGCAGGCTCGTGCCGCCATGTCGCACCGTGCGTTCTGCGGTATTCCGGCTCGGCACTTGGGAGAGTTGATCGCCAAGCTCGCGACACGCTAAGACGCACGGTACGAATCAGTCCGGCACGGGCGGCGGCACGGAGCCCTGAAGGGGAAGGCCGGCGCCGGGCCGAAGTACGAACTGGTCTTCACCGACCGGGCCCTGGTGGCGCTCGTCCACCTGCGGACGGGACTGATCTACGAGGCACTCGGAGCGATCTACGAGGTGGGTTCTTCCACTATCGAGCGGGCGATCAGCGAGATCCGTCCGCTGCTGGCCGCGCGCGGTTTCGCGGTGCCGGACCGGCCCGGCCTTCGGCTACGGACGCTGCAGAACGTGTTCGCCTATGCCGCGGCCGAGAACGTCACGCTGTGCGTCGAGCACGCCCACGCCGAGCAACGGCAAGTTCAGCACGGCCCAATATCAATCGCGGGGCAGGCTGTACGAGTCATGTGAGGCATGTGGTCGCGGCTCTCGCCGTAGCATCCTTGGCACTCACCACCGGCACTCTCGCCGGCCCCGCCTGGTCCGCACCGGCGGGCACCAGCGACAACTCGCAAGCGAGCGTGGACGGTGTGGACGGCGTACCGGCGCGGGGTGACGGCGGCGACTGCGCCTACGGACGGCTCTGCCTCTACACCCAGCCGAACTTCCAGGGCACCCGCTTCGATCTCTACGTCTGCGGCGACTACCGGCTGGTCCAGTGGAACGGTGCGGGGTCGGCCTGGAACAACCAGACGGTGGGCACGGTCGCCGCGTTCAAGAACCGGCAGTTCACCGTCATCGGCAGCATCCCGGGCCGTGAGGCGAACGGGACGTACCACGGCTACAGCAGTTACAACTTCTCGCCGGTCTGGTACGCGTACAACTGCTGACTCCGATGTCAGGGGCGGCTGGCCTTCGTCCTGGTCACGTGCACCTTGGTCGGAGCACCTGATCAGGCGGAGGCCGCCCCGTTTCCCGTAACCCTGGAGCGTCGGTCAGGATCTGGGAACACTGCCCAGCGAGGTGGTGGAGCGGACAACAGAGTCGTACGTACGGGCGCCGACCCACTCGCCCGTCAGGACGTCGTCCGGTCCGCCGGGCGCCGCGGAGAACAGCGGAGTTTCGGGGTAAGCGGCGTCGCGGCCACGGGCGAGGGTGATGTGCGGCTTCCAGCGCTCGGGGTCATGGAGCGGATTCAGCCGTCCGCAGGCCGGGGTGTCGCGCAGGGTGCGCCAGACCGCCTCGTGCAGGTGCAGCAACGCTTCGTCGGGCCGGACGGCCCAGGCCAGGACAGGCGTCCGGCCGGCGAACCGCACCGTTCCGTCGAGGTGCAGGGGGACGGGCAGGACGGCGAGGATGTGCTTGAGCCGGACGCGCACCTCGGGATCGAGTGTGTCGGCCGTGGCGAGGGTGAGATGGGGGCGGTTGGTCGGGTGCCGGTGAGCGGCCTGACTGGGCAGACCGGCATCCGACAGGCGGCGCCACACATCGCGTACGGTCCGCTCGGTCGTCACGTCGGGCAGCAGCTCGACAGTCTCCACGCTGTCAGCGTACGTCGCCGCAGGTGGGGGCGCGTCCCGCGCCGGGCCGCGAACACCCTCCACACACGCCGTCGGGACAGCCGCCGTCGTGCGGCCCGTGTGACGGCATGTGATGCAGGCCACGGGGAAGACGCCTGAGCACACCTACGACATGTGCTGCTCACGGTCAACGGAAAGCGAGGCCCGAGGATGGCTCACTACGGTCAACCCGCCTACCCCTATCCCGGACATCACGAGAATCCCGAGGCGAGGACCAGCAACGGTCTGGCGATCGCGGCGTTGGTGCTCGGCATTACGGCCTGCGTGTTCTTCTGGACGGTCTTCGGGGGCGTTATCCTGGGCCTGGTGGGGCTGGTCCTCGGAATCATCGCCGCCCGGCGCGCCCGCGGCGGTCGCGCTCCGCACCGGGTCATGGCCATCCTGGGCGCGGTCCTGAGCGCCCTCGCGGTCATCGCGTCCTCCGTCATCGTCGCGATCGGCGTCTCCTTCCTCACCTCGGACTCGTTCAAGGACTACAACGACTGCGTTCAGCACGCGGACAACAAGTCCGAACGTGAGCAGTGTTCCGATGACTTCGAACGCGATGTCAACGGCAACTGACTGTCCTGGCACACCTCATCGGTCAGCGATCAGCGTTCAGCAATCAGCGGGGCGCCATCCGATGCCACCGACGGTGGTTGCCGTCGGTGGCATCACTCACGGATGACAGCTGGATCCGCACCCGGAGCCGACCTTCACCCACTCGCCGGGCGAGGTCGAGGAATTCATGCGCGCCCACGTCGAGCACGGTGACCCGGTCGGCGGCGCGACCCGTGCCGACCGCCACGGGCTCTCGCCTCGCGCGCGAACGGTTCGGCATCGCCAAGTCCCTGCTCGGCCACGGGCACACCGCTACGCACGCGGCGTCGTCAGGCCGCGTCCCGGGCTACGACAGTCTTCGCCGGGGCTTCGCGCGGGAGATGTCCATCAGCCCTGCCGCCCACAGCGGCGGTTCACCACCGCACGCCGCCTGAGTCGCTGAGTGCTGCCTCTCAGCCACGAGGGACCAACAGCCCGGATATTGCGGCAAAGTGGCGTCATTGGGACTCCCCTGGATGGCCTATGGTTCCCGGAGGGCCGTCTGGTCTGCTGACGAAGGATGTGCTCGTGGCTGGTGGGGGCGTTTCGGACCGTTTGGTCGAGTTGCTGTCCGTGCAGGGGGAGGACCTCGGCGCGAGCTGGGCGGACAAGGTGACCGGCCGGCTGGGTGGGCGTGTGAGCCGCGCGGAGGTTCACCATGAGCTCCAGGAGATCTATACGGCGCTGGTGGCCGCGCTCGGGAGCGGGAGCCTGGACGGGCACGGCGACGCGTACGGCGAAGTCCGTGCTCTGCTCACCGAGCTGTCGCGCAACCGGGCCCGGCAGGGTTTCACGCCGACCGAGACCGCGGTGAGTGTGTTCGCCCTCAAGGAGGTCTTGGAGCCGGCCTTGTCGGGCAAGGGCACTGACCTGCAGGCGTATCTGAAGTTCGCCGGGCTGCTGGACACGCTCGGCCTGTTCACCATCGAGGTCTACGCGGCCACGCGTGAGGAGCTGGTGGCGGCGCAGGCCGAGCAGCTTCTGGAGCTGTCGACGCCGGTGGTGAAGCTGTGGGACGGGGTGATCGGTGTCCCGCTGGTCGGGACCCTGGACTCGGCGCGCACGATGGTCGTGATGGAGAAGATGCTCCAGGCACTGATCGACACGGGTTCCGAGCACGCCATCATCGACATCACGGGTGTCCCGGCGGTGGACACCGAGGTCGCCCAGCACCTGCTGAAGACCGTGGTGGCGGCCCGGCTGATGGGCGCCGAATGCACGATCTCCGGAATCCGCCCGCAGATCGCGCAGACCGTCGTCGCCCTGGGAATCGACTTCGGTGACATCGTCACCAAGGCCACGCTGGCCGACGCGCTGCGGCACGCGCTGCGCCGCTCGGGCGTCACCCTCTCGACCACGCCGCAGGCGCGTGCCCGGTGAGTGAGCGCGTCCCGGTCCTGCAGATCGGCCAGGTACTGCTGGTCTCCATCCAGATCGATCTGGACGATCAGTCGGTGCTGGCGCTCCAGGACGACCTGGCGGCCAAGGTCGTCGAATCCGGTGCGCACGGGGTGGTCATCGACATCACCGCCCTGGACATCGTGGATTCCTTCGTCGGCCGGATGCTGGCCACGGTCGCCTCGCTCTCGCGTCTGCTGGACGCGCAGACCGTCGTGGTGGGCATGCGCCCCGCGGTGGCCATCACCCTGGTCGAGCTGGGGCTTTCGCTGGGCGGCGTGCGGACCGCGCTGACCCTGGAAAAGGGCCTGCAGGTGCTGGAGCGGGCGCATGTCTCGTCGCTGGGAGCCGCCGGCCCCGTAGGTGTGGTGCCGGACACTGCGGCAGGACGGTGAACGGCACTGCCGACGCTCCTCAGCTGTTGGAGATCACGGCCAGTGCGGGCGTCGTACAGGCGCGTCAGCTGGCGCGCGCCCTGGCCCAGGAGTGTCACTTCTCCCTGGTGGAGCAGACGAAGCTGATCACCGCCGCCAGCGAGCTGGCCCGCAACACGCTGATACACGGCGGTGGTGGCAGCATGGCGGCCCAGCTGGTGGACGAACGCGGCCGGCGCGGAGTACGCCTCGTTTTCAGCGACAGCGGTCCGGGCATTGTTGATGTGGAACTGGCCCTGACCGACGGCTGGACCTCCGGCGGCGGTATGGGCCTGGGGCTGTCCGGCTCCAGGCGGCTGGTCGATGATTTCGTTCTGGACACCACCGCGGGGCAGGGAACCACAGTGACCATCACCAAGTGGGTGCGATGACCGGCCCGGGCGTCATACAACTGGTGGACTGCGAGGACGTGGCCTGGTTCCGTGACGGGTCCGAAGGCGCCCGTGGTGCCGCCGCCGCTCTGGGGCGGCGCATCGGTCTGGGTGAGCAGCGCACGGCCGAGCTGGTACTGGCCGTGACGGAACTGGTCACCAACCTCACCAAGCACGCCGTCGACGGCTCCCTGCTGCTGCGCGTCCTGCGCGGCGACAGCACGGCCGGGGTGGAAGTGGTGACCGTGGACGCGGGCCCCGGGATGGCGGACGTACCGGCAGCCCTGCGCGACGGCATGTCGACGCTCGGCACCCTGGGCATCGGCCTGGGGGCCATCCATCGGCTGGCCGATTCCCTGCACATCCACTCCCGACCCGGTCTGGGTACGGTGCAGCTCGCCCGGTTCTGGCCCCGTCCTGTGCCTCCCCGCGTGGCCGGAGAACCCTCCGTGGGAGGCGTCACCCGGCCGATCAGCGGCGAGGAGGCCTGCGGCGATGCCTGGGCCGCGCGGACAGACGCCGGCGTAGCAGTGCCACCGGTCCCGACCGAGAAGGTCAGCGACCCGTATCCGTCGACCTCTGCCGTGCCCAACTGGGCTGATCTGACCGGGTTTCGGCCGCCTGCGGCACGGACGCAGACGGCCTTGCGGCAGAAGTCTTCCCTGCCTGCGGAAGCAACGGGGCGTTCCGCGCCCGTGCGTGCCTCTGTCGCCGCTGGCGTGCTGGTGATGTCCTGTGACGGGCTGGGCCATGGTCCGATGGCCGCCGCGGCAGCGCAAGCCGCTGTCCGCGCCTTCAGAGCGGAGACGGCGGCCCGCACCCCGGAACAGGTGATGGAGCAGGTGCACCGGGCGCTGCGCGGCACCCGCGGCGCGGCGGTGGCCATCGCCCGCCTGGAGCCCGACGGCCGCCTGTTGTTCTGCGGTGTCGGGAACATCACCGCCGCGCTGGTCACCCGCACCTCCCGCACCACGTTGCTGTCCCAGCCGGGCATAACGGGCATTCAGATGCGCCAACTGCGTACCTACGAGCACCACTTGCCCGCCGACGCCGCCCTGGTGATGCACTCCGACGGCCTCAGCGACCGCTGGAGCCACACGGATCTGGCAGGACTGCTGCACCACCCGCCCGCCGTGATCGCCACCGCACTGATGCGCCAGTCCGGAACCCGTCGCGACGACGCCAGTGCGGTGATCGCCAAGACGCCCCGGTGAAGGCGCAGGGGGCGTCTGGGAGCGGGTGTTCACCGTCCTGATGGCTCAGGCGGACGCCGATGAGGACCCCGGTCGGACGATTTCGGCGGACTCCACGTCTGCTCTGCTCTCCTTCGGTCACCGATGAGTTTCGGTGAGCCCGGCGGTCCAAGTCGGTACACCTGACAAAGGGCCTGACAAGGGGCCTGCCGAAGGGCCTGACAAAGGGAGAACCCGATGGGCACGACGCGCTCGTATCCGAGGACTCACATCGCCCGCCGCATGTTCGAGCTCTTGGAGCCGATCTGCCTGGTCACCTTCTTCGCTGACGAGTGCAACGAGGAACTGGCCGCGCTCGGCCACCGCACCTACTGGGACGGCTACTTCGCCAGCCGTGCCGCACCACTGGGACGGGTACCGGCCCACGTCGTGCACGCGGCCTTCTACAACTTCGCCGACGGGGAGGCCGCACGGCACATCCCCAGTGCCTGGGAGACGATCCCGCCCGCGGCCTCCGTCGCCGCACGGTTGCGGGGCAGCGCGGCCTCCCTGCGGCGCATCCTCGGCGACGAGCTGGCCGGCTCCCCGGGCCTGGCGCGCGCCGCGGAACTGACCACCAAGGCCGCGACGAGCGCCCCCACCGAAGGCCGGGTGATGTACGCCGGCATGCGCACCCTTGAGGTGCCCGGCGAGCCCGTCGCCCGGCTGTGGCACTCCGCGACCATGTTGCGCGAGCACCGCGGCGACGGGCACATCGCCGCTCTCGTCGGCGCGCGCATCGGCGGCACGGAGGCCCATGTGCTCTCCGCCCTGGAACAGGGCATCCACCCCCCGGAGTCGTTCGGACGCATCCATCACCTGCCGAAAGAGCGCCTGTCCGCGGTCATGGACGGCATGCGCGCACGTGGACTCGTCGACGCCGACGGCCACTTCACCGACGCCGGCCGCGCGACCAAACAACGCATCGAGACCCTCACCGACGACCTCGCCGCCCCGCCCTACGACGCCCTGTCCCCCGCCGAACTCGACGAACTGATCACCGAGCTCGAACCCATCACCGCGGCCTTGGTGGCCACAGGCTCACAGTGACCACCCTGCGGCCGAGGCCCGCAAAAAGGGGCCCCGGCCGTCGAACCCGACTTCACCAAGGTCCCCGTCTTCACCAAGGTCAGGGCCCGCCCGTGTGTCTCCCGACGTGGCCGGCCACGTACCGGACCGGACGTGGTCCCGACGGGCCCGGCGAACCCGGCGAACCCGCCGGACAGGAAGCAGCCAGGTCAGGCGGATACGCTCCGGACTGCTTCGCGGATGAGGTCCGCGACCTTCTTGGGGTGCGCGAGCATGACCAGGTGGGACGAGTCGACCTCGGTCGTGGTCATACCGGCGCGCTCGTAGCCGAAGCGCTCGACGTCGGGGTTGATGGTGTGGTCCGAGGAGGACACCAGGCCCCAGGACGGCTTGGTCTTCCAGGCCGCGGCCGGGGCCGCCTCGCCGAAGGCCGCGCCGGCCAGCGGACGCTGGGAGACGGCGAGCACCTTGGCCAGCTCCGGGTCCACGTCGGCGGCGAAGATGGCGGGGAACTTGTCGATCTCGACGGTGACATCCGTGCCGGGCTCGTCCGATCCCTCGACCGGGAACGGCGTGTACACCAGGGCCGAGGCGAGGTCGGAGTCGGGGAAGCGACCCTGCAGTTCGCCGAGGCTCTCGCCCTCCTCAAGGGCGTAACCGGCCAGGAAGACCAGGCCCTTCACGTTGTCCTCGACGCCCGCGACGGTGATGACGGCACCGCCGTAGGAGTGCCCCACCAGGACGACGGGGCCGGGTACGGCGCGTACGACCGAGGCGATGTAGGCGGCGTCGCCGGTCAGGCTGCGGTTGGGTACGGCCGGGACGAGCACCTTCAGGCCGTCGGCCAGCAGCTCGGGGACGACCCGGGCGAAGCTGGACGCGTCGGCGAAGGCGCCGTGCACCAGGACGACGGTGGGTGTGGAGTCGGTCATGGGAGTTCCTTGTCGTCGGTTGTGTGCGGTCCGAGATGTCGCAGGCGCGGGCGGCCGTCGCGCGCGGATGGATGTTGGTCCGTTGTGGACGTTCATCCCCGGTGGACGTTCGTCCGTGGTGGGCGTTCGTCCGTGGTGACGGCCTCGCCCGGCTCAGCCCGCGTACAGGGCCTCGTGCAGCGTGCGTACGGCCAGGGAGATGGCCGTGTCGGCGGCGTGGGTCTCGCGCAGGGCGTTGAGCATCACGAAGTCGTGGATGACGCCCTGGAAGCGGACGGCGGTGACGGGCACTCCGGCCTCGCGCAGCTTGTTGGCGTAGGCCTCGCCCTCGTCGCGCAGGACGTCGGCCTCACCCGTGATGACCAGGGCCGTGGGCAGACCCGTGAGCTGCTCGGTGGTGGCGCGCAGCGGGGAGGCGGTGATCTGGGCGCGCTCGGCCTCGTCGGTCGTGTACTGGTCCCAGAACCACTGCATGCCGTCGCGGCGCAGGAAGTAGCCCGTGGCGAACTGGTGGTAGGAGTTGGTGTCGAAGTTCGCGTCGGTCACCGGGTAGAACAGCACCTGCTGGAGCAGCGGGACTCCGCCGCGCTCCTTCGCCATCAGGGTGAGGGCGGCGGCCATGTTGCCGCCGACCGAGTCACCGGCCACCGCGATGCGGGTGGGGTCCAGGTCCTTGGTCGCGCCCTGCTCCACGACCCAGCGCGCCACGGTCCAGTTCTGCTCGATGGCGACCGGGTAGCGGGCCTCGGGCGAGAGGTCGTACTCGGGGAAGACGACCGCGGCGTTGGCGCCGACGGCCAGTTCGCGCACCAGGCGGTCATGGGTGTGGGCGTTGCCGAAGACCCAGCCGGCACCGTGGATGTAGACGATGACCGGCAGGGTGCCCGTGGCGCCGGCGGGCTTCACGATGCGGGCCCGGACGGTGCCCGTGGGGCCGCCGGACACCGTGATCCACTCTTCGTCGATCGCCGGCTTGGCGATCTCGCCGGACTGCACCTCGTCGACGGCCTTGCGGCCGTCCGCGGGGGCGAGGTCGAAGAGGTAGGGCGGGTTGGCGGTCGCCTCGGCGAAGGCCGCGGCGGCGGGTTCGAGCACGGGCTCGACGGGTGTGAAGGCTTCGGACATGTGCGTCTCCTGGGACTGCGTGGGCCCCCGGTCGGTCCGGCGCCCTTGAGGCCACCGTAGAAATGCTGTGCGCCCGGCAGTTGTCCCCGAGCGCACTCCTGTCGCCCCCGGAGTGCGGGTGCGCGGCGGGTGCGGGTGAGGTCGCGGACGGGGTCCGCTGTGAGGTCGGTGCGCTGTGGGGCCGGTGCCAGTACGCGCACGGGACACCCCGCCGCTCGGACCGCTCCTAACGTGGCGGCTCGGCGGGTGACATCCCCGCCCGGACCGGACCCACTCGGGAGCACCATGAACGCCACCACCACCGACTCCCCCTGGGCGCCGCTCGCGGCACGTGTCTTCCGGGCGCTGTGGATCGCCCAGCTGGTCTCCAACATCGGCACCTGGATGCAGACGGTGGGCGCCCAGTGGCTCCTCGTCGGGGACAGTGCCGCGCTGATGACGCTGGTGCAGACGGCCGCCAGCCTGCCCGTCGTGCTGCTGGCGCTGCCCTCCGGGGTGATCGCCGACCGCTTCGACCGGCGTACGGTGCTGGTGACCGCGCAGTTCGCGATGCTGGCGGTGTCCGGGGTGCTGGCCGTACTCGCGTTCCTGGACGCCCTGTCGCCGACGGTCCTGCTGCTCCTGACGTTCCTGCTCGGCTGCGGCACCGCGCTGATGGGCCCGGCCTGGCAGGCGATCCAGCCCGAGCTGGTGGAGCGGGAGCGCCTCGGTCAGGCGGCGGCACTCGGCGCGGTGAACATGAACCTCGCCCGCGCCGTCGGCCCCGCGCTCGGCGGGGCGGTGATCGCGGCGGCGGGCGCGGGCTGGGTCTTCGCCTTCAACGCCGCGTCCTATCTGGGCATCGCCGCCGTCCTGCTGCTGTGGCGGCGCCCCGCCGCGGCGACCGCGTCGCCCGCCACGAACGAAGGACTGCTGGCCGCCCTGTACGCCGGCCGCCGCTACGTCTGGAACGCACCCGGCATCCGCCGGGTCCTGCTGCGCACACTCCTGTTCATCCCCGGCGGCGCCGCCCTGTGGGCCCTGCTGCCACTGACCGCGAGCCGCTCGCTCGGCCTCGGCTCCGGCGGGTACGGGCTGCTCCTCGCGGCGGTGGGCGTCGGCGCGGTGGCAGGAGCCTTCCTGCTGCCCCGCGCCCATCGCCTGCTGGGCGCCAACGGCACCCTCGCGGTCGGAGCCCTGATGTTCGCCGGGGTCCTCGCGGTGCTGGCCACCGTCCACACCCCTTGGCTGGTCGCGCTCGCCCTGCTGCCCGCGGGCCTCGCCTGGATCGCCGTCCTGTCCACGCTCAACGCGGCCGTGCAGACCCGGCTCCCCGGTTGGGTCAGGGCCCGCGGCCTCTCGGTCTATCTCCTGGTCTTCCAGGGCGGACAGGCGCTGGCCGCACCCCTGTGGGGCACGGTCGCCGACTGGCTCGGGCTGAGCGCCTGTCTGCTGATCGCCGCCGCCACGATGCTGCTGAGCGCGGCGAGCGTACGGCGGTGGCCGCTGCGGGACGCCGAAGGCATCAACCCCTCGCCGTCCGACCACTGGCCGGCCCCTCCCCTGGTGTTCGCGCCCGGGGAGGCGGACGGCCCGACAGGACCGGTCCTGGTCTCCGTCGTCTACCGGGTCGAGGCGGAGCACTGGGCCGAGTTCACGGACCGGATGTACCGCGTGGCCCGTTCCCGGCGCCGTACCGGAGCCCTGTCCTGGGGTCTCTACCAGGACGGTCACGTCCCGGAGCGGTTCGTCGAGAACTACCTGGTCTCCTCCTGGGCCGAGCACCTGGACCAGCACCACGTCCGGCTGACGGCCACCGACCGCCGGTTCGAGGAGGAGGCGCGGGCGCTGCTCACCCCGGACAGCGCGCCCGAGGTGACACACGCCTTCGACACTTCGGCGGGACCGCCGGTACGGCCCTCGTCCCCAGCGACGGGAATCGAGGACGGGCAGGTCAGAAGTCCTCGGATTCGGGGATGACGTGCATCGCGGCCTCCTCCGCCGAGGCCCCGGCGCCGTCCAGGCCGCGGTCGGAGGCGAACAGGTCGGACTCGGTCACCTCGTGCGTGCCCTCGTCCGGCGCGAGGAGCCGGCCGGCCCGGATGTCGCCGACCTCGTCGTCGACGAGTTCGCCGTCCGTGTCCTCGCTGTCGCCGAGGTCGTCGCCCTCCGGGACGCCGATGTCCGGCACCTCCTCGGCCAGACGCTCGTCGAGGGTCTCCCCACGCTGCGCCTCCGCCGCCGTCACGCCCGTGTGCTCCACGGCCCAGGGCCGCTCCGGCGGCGAATAACCCTCGTCCAGGGCTTCCGTGCCGGCCCGGTAGTCCAGGGTGTCCGACGCGTCCAGCACGCCCGCGTCGTCCTGAACCTCCGAACCGTCAGGCTGGTAGACGTCGTCACCCATCGTCTCGTCAGTCATGTGCGCTCCATCGTTGTCGGGGTCGTGCAGATCGATCCGACCGTCGCCCGGAAAGGGTAGAGGGCCCGCGGCTCGTCATACGTGCAGTCGTACGCATAGTCGTGGTCGGGTCGCGGTCAGGGAGGGGCAGCCAGAGACTCGGCAGGGTTCCGGGGGCCCCGGCGTGTCAGTCCTCCGCCCGGACCGCGCCCGCCGCCCTGCGCCACTGCGCCGGCGACATCCCGTACACGTCGCGGAATGCCCGGCTGAAGTGGGAGGGGCTGGTGAAGCCCCAGCGGACGGCCACCGCGGCCACGGGACGGTGGGCCGTCGCGGGGTGGACGAGTTCCGCGTGGGCCGCTTCGAGTCGCCGGGTACGCACCCAGGCGCCCACGGTGGTGTCGTGCCGCTGGAAGAGCTGGTGCAGATAGCGCAGCGAGATGCCGTGCCGGTCGGCGATGCTCTGGGGGCCGAGGCCGGGTTCGCCCAGGCGGGTGCGGACGGACTCGGTGATCCGGTCCCACAGGTCCGCCGGTTCGGTCGGCCGTCCGGCCTGTTCGAGGGCCACGGTAGCCAGGATGTCGACGACGGTACGGGCGAGTTGCTCACGCCGATCCGGTCCGGCCCGTGCGACCTCGTCGACGAGTCCGTCGAGCAGGGGCAGCAGCAGACCGGCCGCGCCCTCCGCGGTCTCGTCCACCACCGTGGCCGTAAGGGCGTGCAGTTGCCGTTCCTCCAGGCGCAGCAGGGCCCGGGGCACCATGAGGATGCGCGCCCGCTGCCGCTCGGGGAGCACGATCCGGAAGGGGCGCCGGGCGTCGAGGAAGGCCAGGTCGCCGGGGCGGAGTTCGGCGGTGCGGCCGTCCTGGAGCAGTCGGGCGGTGCCCTCCAGCTGGCGGCGGACCAGGAGGTGGGTCCGCGGGTCGGCGGCCACCGAGCCGGCCCCGCGCAGCACGGTTCCGGGGCCGAACTCCTGGGTGGCGATCTGGAGCGCGCCGAGCCGGTCGGCGGTCAGTTCGCCGTCCCACGGACGGTCCTGCTCGACGGTGACCTCGACGTCCACGAAGGTCCGCGAGAGGGCGCGCTGCCAGGAGGACAGACGGTCGCCGGGCACCAGGTCCCGGGTGGAGCAGGACGCCCAGGGGGCGTGGCCGGTCAGCATGACGCCGTGCCTGCCCATACCCGGTCCCGCCAGTCCGTCGGTGACAGCCCGAAGGCGTTGCGGAAGGCCTTGCCGAGCCCGGCCGGGCCGGTGAACCCCCAGCGCTTGGCGACCTGGCCCAGGCTGACGGAACCCGGCGGCCGGGCCGCGAGCTCCTTGCGGCATTCCTGCAGTCGCTGTTCGCGGATCCACTGGCACACAGTGCTGTCCTCGGCCTCGAACAGCCGGTGCAGACGGCGGACCGAGATGCCGTGCGCACCGGCGATGACGGACGGCGTCAGCCCGGGGTCCGAAAGGTGCCAGCGGATGTACGTCCGGACGCGCAGCAGGAGCACGCCGTCGGCGCCCGGCAGTTCGGCGGGGTCCGCCCCCAGCTGGTCCGCCGCGGTCGCCGCCATGAGGTCGATGACGCTCTCGGCCAGCCGGTCGGCCGTCGGCGTCGCGTACGACGCGGAGGTGTCCGCCAGCCGGTCCAGCATCGGGGCGAGCAGGGCGGGGAGGCCGCCGCTCGGGCGTACCGAGCGGCCGGTGAGCTGCCGCAGGCCGCCGTCGGGGAGCTGCAGCAGCGCGCGCGGGACCGCGAAGATCTTCATCCGGAAGCGTTCCGGGAAGACGGTGCGGAAGGGGCGGACGGTCTCGAAGAACCCGATGTCCCCGGTCCGCAGTTCGGTGGTGCGGCCGTCCTGTTCGACCTGGGCCCGGCCGGCGCTCTGAACGGCCACGAAGACCTGGCGTCCGTCGCCGCGGGCGATGGAACGCGGCGTCCGGTGGACCTGGCCGGGGTCGCACTCCACCGTGGTGATCTGCATGTTTCCCAGGTGGTCCGTCCGCAGGGCGGCGTCATAGGCACGGCCTTCGGTGGTGATGTCCATCCCCACCAGGGTGTCGAGCACGGCGTCGTGCCAGTAGTCCAGGCTCTCGCTCGGCGCGACCGAGCGGGTGGTCAGCACGGTGCTTCGCCCGCTCGCCGGTGCGGCCGGGCGCAGACGCCTCTCCTCGTGGGAGTGGGAGTCGATCGCGGTTGGCATACCACCAGCATGGCGCGGCGGTGCCGGGCCGCGCATCAGTCGGCCGACTGCTCTCGGTCCGCCACGATGGTGATCGTCACGATGGTGATCGTTTCGAACGCGTACGCAAGAAGGCGGATCCGGTCAGGATCGCCGCCCGGGTGGGCTCGCTGTCGGCGAGGGCGTGCAGGGCCACGAAGTCGTGGATCGTCCCGAGGAATCGTACGGACGCCGCCTCGACCCCGGCCTCGGACATCCGGCGCGCGTACTGCTCGCCCTCGTCGCGGGCCACGTCGGCCTCGGCGGTGACGACCAGCGCGGGCGGCAGCCCCGCCAGCTCCTCCGTGTCCGCCCGCAGAGGTGCCGCGGTGGGTTCGCTCCGCCGCGCGGGGTCGGCAACGTACCGCGTCCAGTAGGCGCGCAGCGCCTGGCGTGTGAGGAGGTAGCCGGTGGCGAACTGCCGTTGTGAGGCGCTGTCGCAGCGGGCGTCGGTGAGCGGGTAGTAGAGCAGCTGCGCCCCGATCCGCGGACCGTTGCGGTGCTTCGCCAGCATGGTCACGGCGGCTGCGAGCGTGGCCCCGCCGCAGTCCCCCGCCACCGCGAGCCGGTCGGGGTCCAGCGCGAGGTCGTCGGCGTGGGAGACGGCCCAGGTCAACAGGGCGTAGCACTCCTCCAGGGCCACCGGGTAGCGGGCCTCGGGGGCGCGGCTGTACTCCGGGACCAGGGCGCACATCCCCGCACCGGTGACGAGTTCGCTGATGAGCCGGGCGTGGGTCTGTGCGTCGCCGAGCGCCCATCGGCCGCCGTGCAGGTACAGCAGGGCCGGCAGCGGGCCGGACACTCCGGCCGGGCGGACGGTCCAGAAGCCGAGCAGCCCGGACGGGCCGACCGGTGCCACGCGGAAGACCGCGTCCACGTCGAAGTCCTCGAACCGCTCGGGCTGGGTCTCCCGCAGGGCGCGCCGCGCCGTGTCCGGGCCGAGGTCGTCGAGGGAGGGCGGGGTGGCGGAGGCGGTGATCAGGCGCTGCACGACGTGGTCGAGGGTCACGGCCGCACCCGGCTCTCCGGGTCTCATGGGCTCTCCTCCGACCGTTCTCTCGCCGCTCTCACCGGTCCTGTACCAGGTCACGGAGCTGATGACGGCTGCTGATGCCGAGCTTGGGATACACGTTGTACAGATGCGAGCCTACGGTGCGCGGTGAGAGGAAGAGCCGCTCCCCTATCTCGCGGTTCGACAGACCGCTCGCGGCGAACTGGACGATCTGCCGCTGCTGTGCCGTCAGTTCCTCCAGCGGACCCGCGCTCGTGGGGGCCGGTGCGGCGCCGCTGGCACGCAGCTCGATCCGGGCGGCGGCCGCGAGGGCGCCGGCGCCGAGGCGTTCCGCGGTCTCCAGGACCGTGGTCAGCTGTCGGCGTGCCTCCAGGGTACGGCGCCGGCGGCGCAGCCGGATGGCGTAGTCGAGGCGGACGTGACCGCGCTCCCACGGCCATCGGCCTGCCCCGTGATTGACGAGCGCGAGCTGGAAGTGCTCCTCGGCCTCGCCGTCCGGGCCGACCATGGCGGCGGCGTGGTGCATGAGCAGCGTCATCCTGGTGCTCGGGCGCTCCCCCTGCTCCGCTCGGACCCGCTCCAGGATCGGCAGTGCCTCGGCGGAGTGCCCGGTGCGCTGGGCGGCGACCGCGAGTTCGGCGATGCTCCGCGCGGACAGGTGGGGGTGCAGCGGCGCTCCGTCGGCGGTGAACAGTTCGCGCAGGTGCCGCCAGGCTCCTTCCATGTCCCCTTGCGTGAGGGCGGCGAGTCCGCGGGCGCGCAGCAGCCTTGCGTGCGTGGCGCGGTTCTCGTCCAGGCCGACGGCACGCCACACGGCGGGGGTGAGCCGGGGCGTCTCCGTGAGGGTTCCGCGCAGTGCCTTGACGGTGAGGGCCTGTGCCTCCAGGTCGGCCTGGAGGCGGGGCAGGCGCAGTACCTCGGCCTCGGTCAGGGCGTCCTGGATGACGGTCTCGGCCTCCGGGAACCGTCCGATGGCCAGGAGGGTGTCGATGAGAGGGAGGACCGACCAGCCGCGCAGTCCGAAGGCTCGGGCGGCCCGCAGCCGGTCGTCGGCCGTACGCGACTGCCCCAGGTCCACGTCCGCCTCGTCCGCGTGGCGGGCCACTGTGGCGAGGACCGCACGGGCGGCCGGTGCGTCCGGTCCGGCGGGCTGGGCGTCCGGTCCCGCGGGCGAGGCGCCGTGCGGGCGGCCGAGGCCGGAGTGCGAGCCGGTGGCGGACTCCGGCCGGGCCACCACCGTGACCAGTGCTTCCAGTGCCCGCCGTGCATGCGGGGTGTCCAGGCGGAGCAGTGGGCCGGCCGCGGCGGGGTGCCAACGCGCGGACGCCTCGGCCTGCCGGGCGCGGCCGAGCAGTGTGGACAGGGCGGCCGTGTGTTCCGGCAGACCGGACTGGTCGGCGATAGCCGCCGCGAGGCCCGCGAGCGCGAGCGCATGGGTCCGGTCGATCGCCGGAAAGTGTTCGGCGACATCGGCCAGCACTTCGAAGGCCTCGCGCTGGGCGGACTCCTGGGAGAGGACGGAGGCGAGGGCGCCTGCGGCGGCACAGAGGAGTTCCGGGGCGGGTGCCGGGGCGGGTGCCGGGACGGCCTTCGGGTCGGCCTTCGGATGGGTTTCCGGGTCGGCGGCCTCCCGGATGAGCCGTCCGTACAGCTTCCGTACCCAGCCGGGATCGCCCACCATGTGCGCCGCCGTCAGGGCTTCGGCCAGCCGACGCGCCCGTTTCGACCGGTGCGGGCTGAGCCGGGCCGCCTGCTCCAGGGCGTGCGCTGCCGCCACCGCGTCCCCGCGCCGCCAGGCGGACTCCGCCAGCAGGGCGGCGACGAACGCATTGGGTCCCACGGTGGTGGCGGCCAGATGGCGGGCCCTGGCCTCGGGCAGCACGGCGATTTTCGCGAGGTCACGGTGTGCCCGCTGGCGTTCGCCGGCCGGGCGCCTCAGATACGCGGCCGATCGCGCCAGCGGATGCCGGAAATCGAGCCGGTCCTCGACCAGTACGACCAGAGCCGCGGCCTCCGCCGGTGCCCACACCGCGAGGTCGTCGGTGCCCAGGGCCGCCATGACGGCGCCGACGGTCTCGCCGGGCCCGGCCGCCGCCGCGTACAGCAGGGCCCGGCATGTCGGCGCGGGAAGCGCGTCCAGTCGTACGCCGAAGACGTGCTCCGCAGGCGGGTGCCGCGTCACTCCGGTGAGCGCGGGCACACCGCGGCTCAGTTCCACGAGGGCCAGCGGATTTCCCTCGGCCTCCGCCAGGATCTCCAGCCGGTGCCTGCCCGTGGGCGCCGACGGCTGCCGGTCGAGGAGCGCGGCGGCCGGGGCGTCGCTCAGCGGGCTCAGTCGCAGGGTCTCGGAGCCGGGCGGCGGGCCGGGAAGGTCCGTCTCGTGCCGGGCGGCGAGCAACACGGTCAGCGCACGACCGGGGAGCAGCCGGGCCGCGGTGAACAGTGCGTCCAGGAAGGGGCGGTCGCACAGGTCGGCGTCGTCCACGCACACCAGCACCGGCCGGTCCGCGGCGAGCCGGTCCAGCAAGGCCGTCACCGCCGAGTGCAGCTCCGCCCGGTCGCCGTAGTCCGCTCCCGGCAGGGCCGTCAGCACCCGCTGTTGCGCGACGGGCAGGGCAGCGAGCTCGCCTCGCACCGGCGCTGCCAGCAACTGCTGCATACAGGCTTGCGCGTGCCCCGGATCCTCGGCCCAGCCCTGCGCGGACAGCACCAGTACGCCGTCGGCGGCGGCCCGCTCCCGGACGTACCGGAGCACGGTCGACCGCCCGATCCCCTCCTCGCCGAGGAGCAGCAGGGTCTGAGAGGCACCGGGCTCGAGCGTCACGCACCGCAGAATCCGCTCGACCTCACCGCCCCGGCCCAGGACGACGGCCTCGTGGCCGGTCATGGGCTGCTGGGCCGGGGGGAGCGTCATGCACGTACTCCTGGGGCGGTGCGTTTTCCCTTACCTGGGGATTGTCGCCGAGACGGGGGCGAGACCGCTTCTGTCACGTGACTGGTCACCGGCCCAGGTGACCGGCCTAGACAGCACCGACCACGTCCAGGCGCTCCCCAATGCGCTCCTCTCCAAGCACGCGGCCCCGCTGCTCTGCAATGGCAGGACGGTGCTCGCCCCACTCCTGGAGACCGAGGTCCTGCGGTTCGCAACGTCACGGCGCCGTGATCACACAAGCCGCACCAAGATCATCCTCTGGTATCCAACGTGACCGACGGCGCATCGAGCCAGACTTGGTGGGTGGAGACGAATACCCCGTGGTCGCTGGCAGCCGCCTGGGACTGGATGGAGGAATGCGCGCGCTCCGCCGACGCCGCGGTGCGAGGGACCGACTCGTGGGTTCCTCCTGTCGCGGAGGAGCTGGTGCTGGCCGCCAGGGCGAGCGCGTTGAATCAGTGGTATCCGTTCAGCAGCCACAACAGCCTTCGGTTCGAGAACGGCCCCGCGTTCTGGATGCCAGACGCACAAGACGTGAAGGAGCTTGCGGGGTCCATCTCCTTCGACTCCGACGTACCGCAGGGCCGTCCCGTCTTCCGCATCTGGAGCGGCCTCCTCCTCCAGAAGCCCGACCCCGTACTCGTACTCGCCACTCCGAACGCTGTCGAAGCCGTGGACGCACTGGTGAAGCTACTGCCAGCGCGTGGCGCGGAGACCGGACCGTAGCAGCGTCCTCTCGGACACCAATCCCGGGACGCCGCGCGACCGTTGGCCAGTTGCTCCCGGGCTTTCGCTGCCCCGAAAAGGTGGCCTCGGTGCTGCGGATGTCCGCCCAATTCTCCGTACGGCCGTCCCCGGTCAAGCCCCCGCAAGGAGTGGCCGGTTCTCGCGCGTGGAGCCTCTCGGTCCTCAACTACGCTGCGGGTTTCAAGACCGGACAGAACGTAAGGAAGATCGCAAGACGGACATGCGGTGGGGCGAGTCGGGGAGGGGCCATGAGGGTCTACGAGGCCATCGTCAAAGGGCTGGAAGGGATCGGGGTGAAGAGCGCCTTCGGCGGTGCCGGGGAGAGTGTCACCGACCTGATGCTGGCTCTGGAGGAGTCGCGGCGGATCCGGACGGTCATCACCCGTAACGAGCAGGCCGCGTCCTTCATGGCCTGCGGTGAGGCCATGTACACGGACCGGCTGGGCTTCTGCTTCGCGACGGCGGGCCCGGGCGCGTTCAACCTGATATCCGGGCTGGGCGTGGCGATGACCGACTCCTATCCGGTGCTGGCCGTCTCGGGTTACGCGCGGATGGAGTGGGAGGGGTGGGGGGCGCTCAACGAGACCTCGGGAGTGCACCGTACGGCCGACTCCCGGACCATGTTCGCGGCCACGACCAAGAAGTCGTTCCTGATCTCCGACCCGTCCGACACCTGTGATCTCCTGGAGGAGGCTGTCAACATCGCTCTGGGCGGACGGCCAGGACCGGTGCACATCCATGTGGCCAGTGACCTGAACGAGCGCGGCACCGAGGTGAAGAACTACCGGCCGCTGCGGCTCGACGTGGCGCCGGTACGGCCCGACCCCGCACGGGTGGAGGAGATCGCGTCGGTGCTGGCGGACGCACTCGGCCGGCGGAAGAAGATCGTGCTGCTCGCGGGCTTCGGCGCGGTACGCAGCGGGGCCGGCCCGGAGATCAGGCGGCTGATCGAGCGGTTCCAGATCCCGTTGGTCACCACGCTGGACGGCAAGGGCATCGTGTCGGAAGGGCATCCGCTCGCCGTGGGGGTCTTCGCCGACAGCGGTCACTCCAGCGCCTGGAAGGCCTTCCGTGAGGCCGATGTCGTCCTGGCCGTCGGGAACTCCTTCAACCAGCACGCCACCTTCGACTTCCGCGGCGACCTGTTCGAGGACAAGCAGCTCATCCATGTGAACATCGACGCGAACGAGTTCGAGAAGAGGTACCGGGCCGACCACACCCTGGTGTCCGACGCCCGCGAGGCGGTGGCGGCACTCGTCGACGCACTGGAGCGGCGGGTCGGTGAGGTGCCGCAGGCCGAGGTCGACGGCCAGGACTACGAGGCCCGGCGCATCGTCCGCCTGCCCGGCAAGCTCCACCCCGGCCAACTCGCCCAGGCGATCGGCCGGATGCTGCCGCCGCAGGGAATCCTGCTGGGCGACGCGGGCGCCCACACGGCCTGGCTCGGCTACTACGTGGAACTGGAGGACGGGCAGCACTTCCGCAAAGCCGGTTCCTACGGGCCGATGGCCGGAGCAGTCAACAGCGCCATCGGCGTACAGCTCGCACACCCGGGACGGACCGTCGTCGTCGGCTGTGGTGACGGGTGCTACGCGATGAGCGGGTTCGAGCTGATGACCGCGGTCGAGCACGAGATCCCCGTCATCTGGGTCATCTTCAACGACGAGGAATTCAAGCTGATCAAGCTCTACCAGCTGTCCCAGCACGGCGAGTCCGGACTGACCGACTTCCGGAACCCGGACTACTCGGCGTACGCGCGCGCCTGCGGTGCGGACGGCTACCGGGTGGAGACGCTCGACGAGTTCGAGGACGCGTTCCGCCGGGCGCTGGGCTCCGGCCGGCCCACGCTGATCGACGCCCACATCACCCGGTGGGCCGTTCCGCACTACAGCCCCTCACCCGACGGTGTGATCGCCGGTCTCGTGGAGGGCGTCGAGGAACGCCTCCGGGAGAACTGAGAAGAACCGACACCACGAGGAACTAGAAAAGGAACCAGAAGGGGGAGCCATGTCCAAAGCGGATCTGGTTCTGGAAGGCGGCGGGGTACGCGGTCTGGGCACCGCGGGTGCGGTGATCCGGCTACTGGAGGAGGGGTACAGCTTCCAGCGCGTGGCGGGCACTTCGGTGGGCGCCGTCGCCGCGGCCTTCGTGGCGGCCGGCATGGAGGCGGAAGAACTGCGCGAGGTCATGGAGGACCTGGAACTGCACCTGATACCCGACCGGGACCGGCTCGGCAGGTGGCCGATGCCGAGGGTTCCGATGCTGAGCGAAGGCGTTTCACTGCTCCGCCGACACGGGGCCTACCAGGGGGCGTGGATCCACAACTGGATAGAGACCGTACTCGCCAGGAAGAAGGTCACCACCTTCGCCGACCTGCGCCGCGAGGACAGCGGTGACTCCGCGGAACTGACCGAGGACCAGAAGTACAAGCTGGTGGTGACGGCCACCGACGTCACACGCGGCCGGCTGCTGCGGCTTCCCTGGGACTACCACCTCTACGGCCTCAAGCCGGAGGAGCAGTCGGTGGCCGACGCCGTACGGACGTCCCTGTCGATTCCCTTCTACTTCCAGCCGCGCACACTCCCCCACGGCGAGTCCGGCCAGGATTCGGTGATCGTCGACGGCGGGGTGCTGTCCAACTTCCCCGTCGAGGTGTTCGACCGCACCGACGGGGAGAAGAGCCGCTGGCGGACGATCGGGGTACGCATCCTGCCCGACCTGCCCGCGGGCATCGCCCAGTTGTTCTCGCTCCCGGCCCTCAGGCTGTTCCCGTTGCTGCACTTGCTCCAGGAGGTCGTGACGACCGCCGTCGTGGGCAACGACCAGAGCCATCTGGACCGCCCCGGGGTACGAGACCGGACCATCGCCGTCGACCTCCCGGCCCTCGGCGTCACCGACTTCGGCCTGAACCCGGAGCAGCGACAGGAGGCCGTCCAACGCGGCTGGCACGCGGCAGACGAGTACGTGAAGCGGTGTCCCACTGACCCGGATGACGGCTCGTGACTTCCGATCCGGGGTTATGGTTCGTGACTTCTTGGCTGTGATCAGCGGCCTTCGTACGCCGTGTCGTGATCCGGGCCGTCCGTCAGGAACGCCGCGGTGGCGTGGCGATGGTCGGCGGTGTGGGCGACTTCGGCGGCGGTGGATGGGGGGCCGCATCCGCCGCCGCGATGCCGCCTTCGAGGTAGCGGCGCACGACGTCCTTGGTCGCCGCGTGGGCGCGAGTGGGACCTATGGCGAGGCGCATGGCGTAGGCGTGGGAGTCGCTGTCGAAGGACGCCGCCCAGAAGAGAGCGTTGACGACACCCGGTCTGCCAGCACCGCCCCGCGGTAGAGGTCGCCGGTCATGACGAGAAGGGCACGCGGCGGGTGCGCGGTCAGCCACTCGCCCGCGTTGGACCACGCACCCCACACCGCTTCGTTGAACAGGTTCATCGGCGCGCTGTCCATGGTGAGGACGGCAAGCGGTCCGTCATAGGTCAACCGCAGCACCGACGTCTCGCCCATGAGAGTCGAGGGGTTCGAAGAGGTCTAGAGGTTCGGAGGGCGCGTCATGACACGCTCCGGAAGGTACTGATGGCGTTGTTGCCGCCGAAGCCGAAGGCGTTGTTCTGGACGTGGCGCAGTTCCGGCAAGGGCAGCGGTTTCCCGGTCACAGGGTTGATGTCCAGCTCGATGCCCTCGGGATCGACGGCGGTGTCGGCGATGCCCGCGCGCAGCATCTTCAGCGCACAGGACAGCGCGACGTTCGCGGAGGCGCACGTGCTCTGCAACACGTGCTCTGCAGCAGGAGGGCCGGACCCGACGCACCCACCCTGCGCGCCACGCCCTGGGCGATGGAGTAGCTGGAGAACCCGCCGGTCCCGGCGATGTCCCGGCGCCCGGCGACCACGTCCTCCAGCACCTCGGCCTGTCCGTCGCTGCTGCCGACACAGACGACGGCGTCGCGCAGCGCGTCGTTCCCGGGAGTCAGCCCTGCGTCCCCAGTGCCTCCAGCGCCACGTATTCGGCGAAGAGCGGAGGGACCCGGGGGCGGTCCCGGGCGACCGCGTCCACGCGGGCGAGGGCAGTCTCGCGGGCCTCCTCGGGTACGCGGCCACCGAGGATCCCGGTCTTCGTGCCGACGTAGAGCAGAGGAAGTTCCTCGAAGCGGCTGCGGCCCCCGCACAGGTCGTCCCAGAGGAGCTCGACGCCCGCACCAGGCGGTGAGATGACGCCGAGCCCGGCGATGAAGACCCTTGCTGCTCCCTGCTTCACATGGACCTCCCGTTCGGCGAGCGCCAGGGAGCGCACCAGGGCCAGATAGGCGCGGGTGGCAGGTGCACACCATCGGTGTGCACCCCCCAGCGCCACACACGGGGCCACGACCGTGCATCATCGACGACACCGGCGCAGACGCCGATCAGTACGGGCGTGAACTGATGGGCCTGTACGTCGTCCCGAAGAACTACCACCAGTCCTCGCGCCACTCGTGACGGTCGGTGAGAAACGAGGCTGGACACATGGGCAAGAGCTGGCCCGCGCCATTCGCGGCCAACGTCCTGCTCGGAATCCCTGGCGTCGTGCCTTACTGGTTGGTCTTCTACTTCGCCGTGAACTGGCCCCTGGCCGGACTCGGCCTCACCGAGACCAACCCCACGGAGAACGACGGCGTCCTGCCCTGGCTGCTGGTCGGAGGGCCGATCCTCACACTGTTCTTCCTCCTGTGGTGGCTGATCAACCGACCACTCCGACGCCGCACTCTCCTGACGCCGGGGGCGTACTGGCTAGTGAGCGCGGCGGCCACCACTCTGCCCACGCTCGTCCTCATGGTTGTCCTTTAACGAGCCTTTTCAGGGGTGGTTGATGAACGGGTGACGGTGCTACTGGGGACAGGCCAGCGAATGCGGCTGCTGAAACAGCGGAGCTCCTTGTGCACCAAGGGCGTTGAGGTGCCCGGATGCTCGGCTTGAGCCGCCGACCCGCGCTCAACCGGTCTGGTCCCGGGTCCCACGGCGAATGGTTGTGACCGCGAGTACCGGATCCAGAGGCTGCACGAGTTCACGGGCGGCCACGGCGAGAAGGCGGTCCGGTACAGCTTCATCCAGCAAAGCATCCACGTACTCGATGGCTTGCGCCGGCGACACTACCGGCAGCTTCTGGCGCAGGGCCCGAATCGCGTGTATGCGTCCACGGGCAGCGGCGACCTCTCGTATCGCATCGTGGAGATCGTCTACTGCGGTTCGTACGGGCAACCCACGTATCCGGCCCCGATAGTCGTCCTCCCACGCTTCCGTCAGGGCGGATACGGGCCCGATCCCGTGAAGTCCCCCGTCGACGCGGTCAACCAGGTACGGCCCGTTGCCGGCCAGCCTGTGTCTCGAATCCTGGGTACGCACGAACTCTTCGGAATCCCAGACAACGATCCACACCAGCTCGTGCTCCTCAACATCGACCACTGCCATGCGCATCGCGGCCACACCTGCAGTCCGCCATGCCTGATAGTCGCGCTCCAACTGTTCCTCGACAGCCTGCACCGCGGCCTCTCAACTGATCATGCGTGCAGCATCCCGTACGGGAGGCATATACGCCCAGTTGTCGTCGTGCCGTCGATCCGCAGGTAGACCGTGGCACGGTCGCAACTGACGTGCAGGTACTCGTACTCCTGTTGGCACTGCTCTTGCCAGTCGGGCTGTTCAACCGCGCTTGGAAACAGCACCGCTCATGAGCTGCCACATTTCATCGTTTCCGCATTCCGCCGTGATCTCGGCCGTCGCCTGGGCCGCGGTGAAGAAGTCCTCGACCAGGGGCGAGGTGCGCGATGCCGCCACCGCGAGGCATACCTGCTCGGGAGCGAGATCCGGAATGGGCACGTAGACGACTTCTGGATGTGAATAGAACACGGTCGCCGAGCGCGCCAGGAACGAGATGCCCCGGCCCGCCGCGACATGTTCGAGCGTCTCGTCCACTCCGCGCACCAGATACCCGGCGTTAGGGTGCGGGCGCCTGGTGGGCTGCGTGCCCGGGTCGGCGTGCCAGAGCAGCGGCTCGCCGGCCAGGTCGGCCTCGGTGACCTCCTCCTTGCCGGCCAACCGGTGGCCGACGGGCAGTACCGCCACCCGCGGCTCGGCGTACAGCGGGATGACACGCAGGCCGGTCTCGTCGATGGGCAGCCGCACATAGCCGACGTCGATGCGGCCGTCGAGCAGCATCGGGGCCTGGTCGTCCCATTCGATCCGCTGCACATCCACGACCACGTCCGGGTGCCGGGCCTCGAACGCGTGCGCCGCCGGAATGACCGGAATGCCGGCCCGGAAACCGATCATCAGCCGCCGACTGCCACGTGCAGCCGCGGACACCCTGCGGCGGACCGCGTGCGCGGACGCGAGCAACGGACCGGCGTCGGCCAGCAGTTGTCGGCCTGCGTCGGTGAGCGCTACGCCGTGGCGATCCCTGGTGAACAGCGCGGCGTCGAGGTCCTGCTCAAGCGCGCGGATCTGCCGACTGAGCACCGGCTGAGCGATGTGCAGCTCATCGGCGGCGCGGCCGAAGTGCAACCGGTCGGCCACCGCGACGAAGTAGCGCAGTTTGCGCAGGTCCAGATCCATGGCGCCTCCCGGCCCAGTGATGCCTTCAGGGTATCACCGCGGTCAAAAGAGGTCTTGGACACCCGCTCAGGAGAATGGCAGCCTAAATGAGTGCCTAATGCGGCACCTAAACACAGTCGAAGCGAATTCCGCGTATGAGTTCGGTATCGGAATTTGGAAGACGGTCTCAGGTCTCTGAACGGCCCCGTCGAGAATTTATCGCCGCCCGTCACTTCATCATTCACAAGAAAGCAGGCAGACCAATGAGCAGCATCAGCATTGTCGGCGTGGGGAACATGGCCGGCGCCCTGGCCGAGCGGGCGCTCGCCGGTGGGAACGCGGTCGAGATCATCGGCCGTGACCCGGCCAAGGCCAAGGAATTGGCCGCCTCACTCGGCGGCGCCACCGTCGGGACGGTCGGCGCCATCCCGGCCGGGGACATCGTCGTCCTCGCCGTGCCGTACACCGGCGCGGAGGCGGTGGTGAGTGAGTACGGGGACGCACTGAAGGGCAAGGTCATCATCGACCTCACCAACCCCGTCTCCCCTGATGTGCAAAGTTTTGACACCCCCGACGGGAGTTCCGGCGCACAGGAAATCGCCAAGGCCGCTCCTGCCGACGCACATGTCGTCAAGGCGTTCAACACCCTGTTCTCCAATGTGCTGGCGGCCGGTTCAGCCGAAGGTCGCCCATTGGACGTGTTCATCGCCGGTGATGACGCGAAGGCGAAAGCACGCGTGTCGGCGTTCATCGAAAGCCTGGGATTGCGCCCGAGGGACACCGGGCAGTTGGCCATGGCGCGGGCCCTGGAGAACGTCGCCCTGATGCAGCTGGGCCTCGTCACCCACTCCGTCAAGCACACCAATTTCTCCCTCGGCGTCAGCATTCTCAGCTGAACACCCGCACCACCAGTTCTCGCGCCACACCATTCACATGACAAGGAGCAGTAGCGTGCGCGTTTTCGTCACTGGCGGGACCGGCCATTCCGGTTCGTACATCATCCCCGAGCTCATCACCGCCGGACACGAGGTCACCGGCCTGGCTCGTTCGGACACGGCCGCGGCGGCGCTGTCCGCGCTCGGCGCGAAGGTGCGTCGCGGTGACCTTGAGGATCTCGACGGGCTCAAGGAGGCGGCAGCTGACGCCGACGGGGTCATCCACGTCGCGCACAGGCAGGACCTGCTTCCCTCCGGCGGGCTCGACGCCGTAGCCGCCGCGGAGCTCCGAATCATGCTGGCGTACGGCGAGGCACTGGAGGGAACCGGAAAGCCGCTGGTCGCGGCGGGGAGCATAGGCTCGCCGGGGAACCTGGGCCGGCCGGTCACCGAGGAGGACCCGGCTCTTCCCGGCGGCGACGAGCACGAGGGCACCCTGCGGGTACGCAACGTCGTGGAAACCACCGCGATCGGCCTCGCCGAGCAGGGCGTACGGTCTTCGGTCGTACGGATTGCCAACATCGCGCACAGCACGACCGATCGTGCCGGTTTCCTCGTGCAGTTGATCGCGCTCGCGAAGGAAAAGGGTTTCGTCGGCTACCCGGGAGACGGCGCGAACTTGTGGAACGCCGTGCATATCCGCGACGTCGCCTCATTGTTCCGCCTGGCGTTGGAGAAGGGGCCGGCCGGCTCGTACTGGCACGCGGTCGGTGACGGGGCCATCCCACTCCGCGAGATCGCCGAAGCCATTGGCAGCCGTCTCGGCCTTCCCGTCGCGAGCGTTCCCGCGGACGTGCTCATGATTCCTGGCCATTTCGGCTTTCTCGCGAACATAGTCACGCAGAACTACCCGGCGTCCCACCACATCACTCGCCGGACCCTCGGCTGGGAACCCACTCAGCCCGGCCTGCTCGCCGATTTGGACAACGGCCATTACTTCTCCGCCAGTTGACGGCAGGGACCCGCATCACAACGGTCCGGCAAATGGCGAGTGTTCGACTCTTCTGACTGAAATCTGACTGAAAGGACGCTGCGAATATGACGACGACCGTGGGAATCATCGGAAGCGGCAACATCGGCAGTACCGTCGCGCGGCTCGCCATCGAGGCCGGGCACAAGGTCGTGCTCAGCAACTCGCGCGGTCCGGAAACGCTCGCTGATGCAGTCGCGGAGTTGGGACCGAGGGCGTCCGCGGCGACGAGCGGGGAGGCCGCGGCGGCCGGAGACATCGTGGTGGTCACGGTGCCGGTCAAGGCCTTCCCCCACTTGCCCGCCGCAGCGCTGGCCGGAAAGACGGTCATCGACACATGCAACTACGGCCCCGAGCGTGACGGGCACATCCCCGAGCTCGACAGCAAGTCGCTCACTTCCAGCGAGCTGCTGCTGCGGCACATCCCGGACGCCGTGCTCGTAAAAGCGTTCCACAACATCTTCTTCAAGCACCTGCTGTCCCTCGCCCGCCCGGCTGGGGCGGCCGACCGTTCGCACCTGCCGATCGCCGGGGATTCCGCGCCGGGGAAGGCTGCGGTGACCGCGTTCATCGAGTCCATCGGGTACGGCGTGGTGGACGCGGGATCACTGGCCGACAGTTGGCGGCAGGAGACGGGCACGCCCGTGTGGGGGACCCCGTACGGTCCGTTCTCGGACGAGAAGGGCCAGCCGGTGGGCGAGGACGTCATCCGCGCGGCACTGGCTTCCGCCACGCGGTAACCACAGGTCGGCGCGGACGGCGGTACGTACGGTCCGGCCGCGTCAGGGCCCCACCCGGTGGAGTTGCCGGGCGGGGCCGCTGATGCCTGGGCACCCTTTGCGCGAGTGGTGCACGCGGCTTGCGCGAGTGGTGCACGCGGCACTCCTGGCCCCACTCCTCCTCAACGGTCCGCCGCGGAGGCGGGTGAGAGCTACGCACCACCACCACTGCGGTCGCCGCCGCCGTTGCCGCCGTCGCGCAGGGAATGAATCATGCTCTGCAGGATCCGGAACGCGCCCGACTGCTCGGCCTCGGTCATGCCGGACAGCATTCTCACCTCGACGGACCGGACCGCCACGGTGGCCTCCTCCAAGCTCCGTCGGCCGCGAGGCGTGAGCCGCGTGGGAAGCACCTTTCCGACGGGTGCCTCCGCGGGCCTGGTCACGTAACCCTCTCGCTCCAGGGTCTGGAGCAGCACGTTCATCGACTGCCGTGTGACGAACGCGCCCCGCGCGAGTTCGGAGTTCGACAGGCCGGGTCGTTGCGCCAGCAGTTCAAGGCAGGAGTAGTGCGTCACGCTCATCCCGAGTGGTCGCAACACCTCCTCCATGGCTACGCGCAGGACGCTCGACGCCTCTTTCAGCAGGTAGCCCAGAGACGTCTCCAGGTCGACACCGTCTTGATTCATGTCAGGATTCTGACATACAGTGGCCTGTGTCAGAAAGCTGACACGAATGAAGGAGTATCACCATGCCCGTCACCGGCCCCGACTTCATCTCGCTCCAGGCGCGCGACCTCGACGCTTCGCAGGCGTTCTACGAGCAGTACCTCGGCCTCGTCCGCTCGCAGGCCGGGCCCCCTCACGCCGTCGTCTTCGAGACGAAGCCGATCGCGTTCGCACTCCGTGACATCGTTCCCGGCACGGATCTCACATCCGTTGCCCAGCCCGGCATCGGTGCCGCGATCTGGCTCCACGCCACCGACGTGCAGGCCATCCACGATGCTCTCGTCGCCGACGGTCACACCATCGTCTCCGCACCGATCGACGGCCCCTTCGGCCGGACCTTCACCTTCGCGGACCCCGACGGCTACCAGGTCACTCTCCACGACCGCGCCTGACACCCTCGACGCCGCGGCTGCGGACGGCTGGGCCACCAGCGCCCATCTCGGCGGGCGGCAACAGCCACTCGGCCGTACGCGTTGAGGAGTGCTGCAAGGTAGTCCTCCAAGCGCCCTGCCAGCACGGCTGACGTCAGGTCCTCCCTCCCGAGCGCGCGCCACGGCCCGGCGACCTTCTCCGCGTCCGGCGCGAAGGCCAGCGCATCCAGTACGCGCCAGTACAGATGGCCCGGGTTGTCGCTGAGCCTTCCACCGACTGCGGTGTAGTCATCCGCGAGCCGCATGCCGGCGGACACACCGTGCAACAGAGCAAGTGCGGTGGAGCAGTGGGCCACATCCAAGTCGGCCGGCCCCCAGGACGTCTCCATCCAGTCCAAGTCAGTGCACACCATCCCCGCACCCGCCAGCAAAAGCACGGCACCTGGCAGCAGTTCGGCCGGGTGCCGGGCGGTCAGCCGCTGGCATACCTCGCGAGAGCCCTCCGCAGGCGGGTGTTCAAGGGCGAGTTCACTCGGCCCGGGTACGGCACCCGCGAGGTGCATCTCCGCCGTGTGCACCCCGCCGGGGAGATCGCCGCCCAAGATACCGAAGGCCGCCGTGTCTCTGCCAGCGGCGACACACTCGTGGATATCGAAGCGCCAGTGTCTCGCCGCGTCAGCCAGCAGCGGCCGTCAGAGCCCCGTGCGGGTCGGTCGATGCGTACAGGGACGGCGTGATGCCCGACAGAGTTCTCCGCATGTCCTGGTACGGCGAGGGCCCGCAGGCGCCCACCCTGCCGTCCCCCTCCATCAACGTCCATCTGAAGCGGATGGGCTAGCCGCGCCCACCCCCTCGCGGTTGGTCAGGCGGACCGGCCAGAACCAGTCCGCCGGCAACCCCGTTGCCGCTCAGCCCGCACCACATTCCCCCCGCCTCCCCCGCCTGCCACAAACGCGATGCGAGCCGCGCTCCGAGCCACACACCGCCATGAGGACGCAGCGTGATGCGCCAGTGGAGTGACTGCGACCGGTGACAGGGCCCTTAACGGGCAGGAATCAGCGCATCCGTTAACAGGTCCGCGAGAGAAGCACTGGTGTGCAGGTGACCGAGAGTGAAGGGAAGTTGTGCATGCTGGGACTCCGGCCCACCGCGGCCGAAGCGGTCGTGCCCGTCGACTGTCCGCTCACGGCCCTGGACGCCGTCAGCGCCGTCGAGGCGGAGCTCGGGCGTGTACTCGACACCACATTGCGCAGGGCCTTCGACGTGGACGAGGTGTTCGCCCAGGATGTCGCCGGCCGGGTCACCGCGTTCGTCCGCCGGGGCGGCAAGCGGCTGCGCTCGGCGTTCGCGTGGTGCGGCTGGCGGGCCGCGGGCGGCTCGGGGGACCCCACCGCGCTGCTGCGGACCGCGTCCGCGCTCGAACTCGTACAGGCGTGCGCTCTGATACACGACGACGTCATGGACGGATCAGAGTTCCGCCGGGGCGCACCGGCTGTTCATGTGGAACTGGCCCACATGCATCGGGCCGAGCGGATGACCGGGTCTGCGGAGGCGTTCTCTACCTCCGTCGCGGTGCTCGCAGGCGACCTCGCTCTGGTGTGGGCGGACGACGTGCTGACCGAGACGGCGCTCGGTTCGCCGCACGGGCCGCGCCTGTTCCAGGAGTGGCAGGCGATGCGCACGGAGATGGTGGCCGGTCAGTACCGCGACATCCACGCGCAGGCCGCCGGATCGTCCGGGCTCGACGAGGCCGTGGGCATCGCCACGCTCAAGAGCGCCCTCTACACGGTCGAGCGGCCCCTGGCGCTTGGCGCGTCCCTGACCGGTGGCGACGAACCCACCCTGAGCGCTCTCCGCTCGGCCGGGCGCTGTGCCGGGCTGGCTTTCCAGCTGCGGGACGACCTCCTCGGCACCTACGGCGACCCGAACATGACCGGCAAACCGGCCGACGACGATCTGCGGACCCGCAAACTCACCTACCTCCTCGCGGTCGGCCTGTGGCTCGCCGACGCCGCCGGTGACGAGGAGGCGGGCGACGCCCTCGGCCCCGTAACCGACGGCGTCGGCATCCGGTCGGGCGACGCGGTGAACCGGATGCGAGCGGCGCTGGAGCGGACCGGTGCCAGGGACGTCGTGGAGTCCAAGATCTCGGAGTTGGCGGCGACGAGTGTGCGGCACTTCGCGGGGGCGACTCCCGACCCCGTCGTACGGCGGGAGTTCACCATGTTGGTCGAGCGCGCTTCGGGCGTCGCACTGGGACACACCGGGGAGGCGGCGTGAAAACCGTACCGGGGCGCACGGACCATGTCGTCGTGGTGGGTGCCGGACTGGCCGGCCTCGCGTGTGCGCTGCACCTGCTGGGTTCCGGCCGCCGGGTGACCGTCGTCGAACGGAACGCAGGGCCGGGCGGCCGAGCAGGTCACGTACGGATGGGCGGCTTCGAGGTGGACACCGGTCCCACGGTGCTGACCATGCCGCACCTGGCCGACGAGGCGTTCGCCGCCGTCGGTGACAGCCTCGCCCGGCACGTCGAGCTGACAGCCCTGCACCCGGCCTACCGGGCGGCCTTCGCGGACGGGACCTCACTCGACGTGCACACGGACGGCGAGGCCATGGAGGCGGAGGTGCGGCGGTTCGCCGGACCGGCCGAGGCGGCGGGCTACCGCGAACTGCGGGACTGGCTGGAGCGGCTGTACCGGGCGCAGATGCGGCGTTTCATCGACACCAACTTCGACTCGCCCTTCCAGCTCCTCCACCCGGACCTGGCCCGGCTGGCGGCGCTGGGCGGCTTCGGACGGCTGGACCGCCGTATCGGCCGCTTCCTCTCCGACCCACGGCTGCGCCGCATCTTCTCCTTCCAGGCCCTGTACGCCGGAGTGGCCCCGGCCAGGGCCCTCGCGGCGTACGCGGTGATCGCCTACATGGACACGGTGGCCGGTGTCTGGTTCCCGAAGAACGGCATGCACGCGCTGCCCCGGGGCATGGCGAACGCGGCGGCCGGCGCGGGCGCCGACTTCCGCTGGTCGACCGACGTGACCTCGCTCGAACGGAGCGGCGGCCGGGTGCGTGCCGTCCATGTCGCCTCGGGCGATCGGATCCCCTGCGACGCGGTGGTGCTGACCTGCGAACTGTCCACGGCGCACCGGCTCGTCGGACGGACGCCCCGCCGCCCGGTGAGGTTGCGGCACTCGCCGTCGGCCGTGGTGCTGCACGCGGGGACCGACCGTACGTGGCCCGGTCTCGCCCATCACACTCTCTCGTTCGGCGCGGCCTGGGAGGGCACCTTCGAGGAGTTGACCCGGTCGGGGAAGCTGATGAGCGACCCGTCCCTGCTGATCACCCGCCCGACGGCACACGACTCCTCCCTTGCTCCTCCGGGCCAGCACCTGCACTACGTGCTGGCCCCGTGCCCGAACACCGACCTCGGCCCCTCGGCCGAGGCCTGGCGGGATCTCGGCCCGCGCTACCGCGACAGCCTGGTCGCCGAACTGGAACGCCGGGGGCTGCACGGGTTCGCGGACAGCGTGCAGGAGGAACTGCTGGTGACGCCGCTGGACTGGACGGCGCAGGGGCACGCGGCGGGCAGCCCGTTCTCGGTGTCCCACACGTTCGCCCAGACAGGACCGTTCCGCCCGCGCAACCTGGTGCGCGGCCTGGAGAACGTCGTGCTGGCCGGCTGCGGCACCACGCCCGGCGTCGGTGTGCCGACGGTGCTCATCAGCGGAAAGCTCGCCGCCGCCCGCGTCACGGGCGGCCTCTCAGGAGGCGTACGAGGCAGTGGCCCGCGCATCCGTCCCGTACCGCGCGCGGCACGTTCCGCCGCGGTCCCCACCGAGGAAGGCGCTCATGACCCGTCGTGAGCTGGACGCCGCAGACATCACCGATCCCGCCCTGCGCATGGCCTACACCCACTGCAGGCAACTCAACGCCCGTCACGGCCGGACCTACTTCCTGGCCACCCGTCTGCTTCCGGTGGAACGCCGCTCCGCGGTCCACGCGCTGTACGGTTTCGCCCGCTGGGCGGACGACATCGTGGACGACCTCGACCGGCACCTGACTCCCGACGAGCGCGACCGGAAGCTGCGGCGCCTGGAGAGCGACCTCGCGCACGGGCTGCGTACCGGAGCCGGGACACGTTCGGGAGCCGAGGCGCGTACGGGAGCCGAGGCGCGTACGGGGGCCGGGGCACGTACGGGAGGCGGGTCACGTACGGGAGGCGGGGCGCGTGCCGGAGCCGGGGACGAGCCGGTCGTCCGGGCCGTGGCCGACACCGCCAGCCGGTACGACATCGAGCACACGCTGTTCGCCGACTTCCTGGCCTCGATGCGCAGCGACCTGCACATCACCGACTATCCGACCTACGCCGACCTGCGCGCCTACATGCACGGCTCGGCCGCGGTGATCGGACTGCAGATGCTGCCTGTGCTGGGCACGGTCACCTCGCGCGAGGAAGCGGCACCGCACGCCGCCGACCTGGGCGTGGCCTTCCAGCTCACCAACTTCCTGCGCGATGTCGGCGAGGACCTGGACCGGGGCCGCGTCTATCTGCCCGCGGACCTGCTCGCGGCCCACGGCGTGGACCGTCCGCTGCTGGAGTGGAGCCGCCGCACGGGGCGTGCCGACGCGAGGATTCGCGGGGCCCTCGTCGCCGCGGAGGACATGACCAGGAAGGTCTACCGGGCGGCGGAACCGGGCATCGCCATGCTGGATCCGCGGACGCGGCCCTGCATCCGCACCGCGTTCACTCTCTACGGTGGCATTCTCGACGCGATCGCGGACCAGGACTACACCGTGCTGCACCGCCGCGCGGTCGTGTCACGCGGGCGCCGTGCGGCGACGGCCGCCGCGGGGATCGCCGGCATCGCGAGGGCGCGTTGGGGCGCTCGTGCCTCGCGTCGAAGATCGACGGCGGGCGTCACGGCTCTGCAGCGGAAGGGACCCGTGCGGTGAGTGAACGGACGAACCGAAGCAGTTGGACGCCTCCGCTGCGGCGCCGCCGCCGGTCGAACTGGGCCGCACAGCCGCCGACTTGGCAGGAGGCACGTCCGGCGGTCATCTCCGACGCGCTCAAACGGGCGTCCGCGCGTCCGTCCGGGAACTGGTTCGTCGTGGGTGCCTCGCGGGACGTACGCGTCGGTGGGCGCCCCTACGGCAGAACGGTCGGCGGCGTCGAAGTCGTGCTGTGGCGAACGGACACGGGCGAACTCCGGGCCGGCCCGGGCGCCTGCCCGCACCTCGGCGCCCCGCTGCGCGACAGCCGGGTGGTGTGCGGCACGCTGGTGTGTCATTGGCACGGACTGGCCCTGGACGGAGGGTCGTTCGCCGGCTGGGATCCGTTCCCCGCACACGACGACGGTGTCCTCGTATGGGTCCGGCTGGACTCGGTCGGCGGCGAGGAGCCGTCCGAGCGGCCCGTGGTACCGGAGCGGCCGACGACGGGCAGTGGCGTGGACGCCGTCTTCATGGCCGTCGGCCGGTGCGAGCCACAGGACGTCGTCGCCAACAGGCTGGACCCGTGGCACGGTTCGTGGTTCCACCCCTACTCGTTCGTCGACCTGACGGTGACCCGCCCGCCGCTCGACGAGACGGACGACGCGTTCGTCGTCGACGTCTCCTTCCGTCTGACGGACCGTCTGGTGGTGCCGGTGCGGGCGGAGTTCACGGCGCCCGGACCTCGTACCGTGGTGATGCGCATCACCGAGGGCGAGGGGGCCACGTCCGTTGTCGAGACCCATGCCACGCCGCTGACCGGCGAGGCCGAGGATCAGCCGCGGACCGCCGTGATCGAAGCGGTCGTGGCGGCCTCGGACCGGCGGGGTTTCGCCCTGGCACGGGCTGCCGCGCCGGCGCTCCGCCCGTTGATGCGCCGGACGGCCGGCCGGTTGTGGCGCGACGACCTGGCCTACGCCGAGCGGCGCTGGGCGTTGCGCAGCACGGGCCGGTTTCCGGGCTGAGCGGAGGGGGTGTCGGCGCGAGGGACGGGGGCTCGACGGGCAAGGGCTGGTCCTGCGCCGACACCGCCTTCCGGCACCGGCGTCTTCGACATCTCGGACGTCTCCGGCGCCTCCGGCGCCTCCGGCGTCTTTTCGAGGAGTTCGGCTCAGCGGCTCCCGACCGTGCCGAGTGCCCGCAGCACGGGCGAACGGCCTGCCCGAGGCACCGTCCACAGCACCTGGCCCTGGACTCCCCACCCGGCCAGCAGGGCGTTGGCCGCCAGGAAGCCGGTCGTGGCGGCGCGTTCCATGAGGGCCACGGGCAGGTCGCAGCGGATCGCGTCACCGGCGAGCACGACCTGCGGGTGCGGGGTGGTCACGGTGGGCCGCCTGGCGTAGGAACCGACCGGGAAGAGCGGGCAGTCGGAGCGCCACTCGTGCCGGGCGTCCACGATCCGCGCCTCGCGCGTCTCCGGATAGATCTGGTGCAGACGGTCGACGAGGCGGGCCTGAACGGCGTCGGGCTGCGCGTCCTCCGGAACGGCGTACGCGTGCAGTTCCACCACCGCGCCGGCCGAACGCGACGCCCACCGGGCCGCCTCGTCCTCGTAGCGGTCCAGGACACTGATGTTGTCGAGGCCGTCGTAGCCGCTGGTGCCGAGGAACGCGGCGCGGTCGGCGCGGACCGGGCGGTCGAGCCAGAGCCGCGAGACGAGAAACCGCGGAGCGGTGCGCAGGCCGGCGACGTCATCGCGCCAGGCGGCGGTGCCCAGACCGGGGGACGCCGCGGCAAGACCCCGCAGTGCGCCGGAGTCGAGGGCGAGAACCACCGCCTCATGACGGTCCACGGCGTTGTCCGTCCGCACGTCCACTCCCCCGCCGTCTCCGTCGCGCGGCTGGACGGCGCGCACCGGTGTGCCGGTGCGGATGTGCGTCCCGAGGCGCTGGAGGTAGGCGCTGAGCGGGTCCCACAGCGCCTGGGGAAAGGGGTCGGTCGGTACGTCGAAGAGCAGGCCCTCGGACGAACCGAGGAAGTAGATGTGGAACATCAGCAGGAGTTCCGCGGCGGACAGTTCGCGGGGGTCGGCGAAGAAGCTGCGGGAGAACACCTCGAACGCGAGATGGTGTGCGGCTTCGGGGAAGCGGACGCTTTCGAGGAAGTGGGTCGCGCTGACGGAGTCGAAGCGTTCGTAGACCTCGGGTACGCGGACGTCGAGGAGTGGCAGTGCGGCCCTGGCGTCCATCGCGGTGAGGTCGCGCCAGCCGAACGTGGGGCTCTGGGCGACGAACCCGAGGGCGCTGAACGGTGGTGTGCGCGGTACGCGGGCGAAGCTGTCGGTCAGCCCGCCGCTGTGCTGCAGCGGATAGTCGGGCAGCGGCCGGAGGCGGTCGAGGGCCGGATCGGTACGCCGCAACAGGCCACGGAGGTTGTAGTACTGGCGGAAGAAGGCGTGGAAGCCCCGGCTCATGGTGGCCTCCCCGCCGTCGGCCAGACGGGTGCGCCAGCCCGCGAGCCGGCCGCCGAGCGACTCCTCCCGTTCGTAGAGGGTCACGCGGGCCCCTCGTTCGGCCAGGAGGGTGGCCGCGGCGAGGCCCGCGATGCCCCCGCCGATCACGGCGACACTCGGGCTGTCGGCGGAGGCGAAGCGTTTCAGGCCGGGCGCGGGCATCACGACCTCGGCCTTGCGGTCCCGGCCGCGCCGGGCGGCATGTCGTGCATCGTTCACCGTGCGTACTCCGCCGTGGTCGCCGAGCCCTCGCGGGCAAGGAAGGTGTGCACGATCCCGGTCTGCCACCCGGCGACGGGCAGGGCGCGCACGGCCGAGAATCCGGCGCTCCGCAGACGGTCGGTGAAGTCGGGAACCGTGTCGAAGTCCAGGACGCTCCGCCACAGATGGCGGTACAGGACGCGGTCACCGCTGACCGTCCCCGCCGGAATGATCACGCCTCGGCAGACGGCCGTCCACACGGCCCGGTGGACCGCGGCACCGCTGAGGCTGTACTCGTGGACGGCGAGCCGTCCGCCCGGGCGCAGCAGACCCCGAACGGTCTTGAGTACGTCGTCCGCGTCCGTGACGTTGCGGACCAGGTAGGCGGCGAACACCGCGTCGTACGGCCCCTCGTCGGCTGCGGCCAGTGCTTCGGCCGTCATGTGCTGGAAGCGCACGCGGTCGGGCCAGGGTTTGGACCGTGCGCGAGCCAGCATGCCGGACGACGCGTCGACGGCCGTGATCCGGGCGCGGGGCGCGGCCCGCAGCAGGGCCCGGGTGGAGGCACCCGTTCCGCATCCCAGGTCGAGCACGTGCAGACCGGCGCCGTCCCGGGGCAGCCGAAGCCGTCGCGCCGAACGCAGGAGGTCGGTGCGGTATCCCGGGTTGAGGCCCGTGAGGCGGTCGTAGCGGTGCGAGGCGTGGTCGAAGGCGAGTGCCAGGTCGTGGTCGCGCAGCAGGGTCATCGGTGGCTCTCTCCGATTCGTGGGGCTGGGTGGGTGCGGCGCCGCAGGAAAGGGAGTTCGACGGCGGTCCGCAGCATGGGACCCACGGGGGTACGCAGGCCGATGCCCCACTCCTCCCAGGGTGAGGTGCGCCCGTCCAGAAAACGCAGCAGCCGCTCCGGCGGAACGTCGCGGAACAGGCCGGTGAAGAAGCCGGGTCCGTCGATCCGCCCGGTGTCCAGGGCCCTCAGCAGGATCGCGTCCATGGCCAGCACGCGCCGCGCGTGGGGTCGGGGCGCGACCGCACGGCCGTCCCCCCGCAGGGCGGTGGCGATGGCCCGGCTCTGCCGCTGCACCGCGGCGAAGGTGTAGCCGGTCGCCGGGCGGGTGGCGCCGCCGGCTGTCCCGATCCGGGAGACGGCTGCGCCGATCCGCCGGGGGAAGCGCGCGTCGGTCATGGGGATCACACCCTGCTCCGCCCTCTCGACGGAGAACCCACCGAGCTTGAGAATCTCCCGGCTGTAGTGCCCCAACGCCGACTCGTACGCCGCACGGGTCAGCGGGGTCCGGGAGAACTCGGTGTACTCGACGAGCGCACGATCCGGTGCGAGCGGCAGTACGTATCCGAAGGCGAGGCCGTGGCGCGGCTGTGGCACCCGGAAGTCCATCAGGTCCGCGACCGCCGGATCGAACCGGTCCGTGTCCGTGCGCACGAACCAGCCGCGGAAGTGCTGAAGCAGCTGTGTCCGGGCCGGTGGCAGGGCCGCAAGGGGGCGGGAGTCGAACACATGGCGGGCCTGGAGTGTCAGTGTGCGGCCGTCGGACGCCGTGCACTCGACGGCCGCTCCCCCAGGTGTGTCGCGCACCGTGTCCGCCGTCGCGCGCACGATGCGTGCGCCGGGCGACTGGGCGATCCTGGAGTACGCCCATTGCTCGAAGGCCGTGGAACGGAGCATGCGGTAGCGCAGCGGGGCGGGATCCACGGTGATGACGCCGCCGTCGGTGTCATGGATGCGAAGCCGCGACCAGGACGCGTCGACCGCTTCGTCGAGTTCGCCGCTGCCCGCGTCCCAGTAGCACCAGGTCCGTTCAGGCGCTCGCAGTGGTCCGTCCGGTGCTTCCACCAGGGTCACGGTCATGGACTCGGTGGCCACCAGGCGCTGCGCGAGGCTGAGTCCGGACGCGCCGCCGCCCACGATGATCACGTCGGACACCTCGTCCGGAGCGTTGGAGCGCCGGCTCACCGGGCGCGCCGTTCGACGACCGGTGTTCCGTCGGGTGCCGTGCGCAGCAACTCGGCGTCCGCCGCCATCGCTTCCACGACAGCTCCGACGACGTCACGCGGATCGCCTCCCGCAGGCAGCGGCGGGGCCGTGCCCACGACGGCACGGTCGGCGAAGCCGGTGTCCAGGTGTCCGGGCCTGACCTCCAGGACCCGGATGCCCGCGGTACGTGCCTCGCGGCGCACGGCACCGAGCCAGGCACTCAGCGCGGCCTTCGAAGCGCTGTAGTCGGCCATTCCCGCCTGCGGGCGTTCCGCGACCACACCCGTGAACGCGACGATCATGGAGCCGGGTTCCATGGTGGCGAGCGCGGCACGGAAGAAGGCCGCGGGCGCGAGGACGTTGACCGCCATCACATGCTCGGCGACCTCGTCACCGACCGCCGCCGCCCCGCCGAAGGCAACCGTCCCGAAGACCGTCACCACGGCGTCCAGCCCGACCAGGGCGTCCGCGGCACAGGTCACGGCGCGGGCGCAGGAATCGGGCGCGTACGCGTCGAACAGGACGGTGGAGCGCCCTGGCAGACCTCGGCAGCGCGGGCGAGACGGGCTCGGTCCCGCCCTGCGAGCACCGGGCGCGCACCGCGGCGGACGAGCTCCGCCGTGAGCGCGCCGCCGAGGACACCGGTGGCTCCGGCCACCAGCACCCGCGCGCCGTTGATTTCCACGTCTCACTCCCGATCACGAGGCAGGCTGCGCCCCCTCTCACACGTGTGGTTCCGTGAGCCGGCGGTCCATGGATGCGCCGGACGGGGATCTATCGAAGTCAACCGCAAACGCTGTCGCTCGGCGCGTCGCCCAGAACGCCATTACGAGGGGCGGCTTGCTTGAAGGTCGGCCTGTACGAGGGTCGGCCTGATTGAAGGTCGGTCTGATTGAGGGGCGGCCTCACTCCTGTGCCCGTCTTCGTCCCGGCTCCTCGCCCAGCCCGGCGTTCCGCGCACGGGCAACCGCATCGGCCCGGTCGCGGACGCTGAGCTTGGTGAAGATGTGCGAGATGTGGTTGCGGACCGTCTTCTCCGCGAGGAACAGGCTCCGCGCGATCCGTTGGTTGTTGTGCCCTCGGGCCTGCGGTACCCAAAGGGCGCAACAGCTCCGGCGCCACGGTGGACCCTCGACCGCTGCTACGGGGGAACCCGCCGGTGACTGCGGCGCGCTGCGGCAACGCGCGAAGCGGTGACGAGGGGGCGGTGCCGATGCCATAACCGCGGCGAACGTCGGCTGGCGGGCTTGATCGTCCGTCAGCCGACGGACTTGATCGTTTTCATCGTGAGGTGGGAGGTGAAGCGCAGGACGCCGGGAAGGCCGCTGAGCTTGCCGGTGAGGAAGGCCTCGCATGCGGCGTGGTCGGCGACGGCGGCGCGGATGAAGTAGTCGGGCCGACCGTACGTACGGCGGAACTCGATGACCTCCTCGTACGACGCGACGGTGGTTTCGAAGTCCTCGAAGCTCTTGCGGTCGTTGGCGTAGATCTCGACGTCGATCAGGACCTCCAGACCGCGGCCGAGGGTGGCGGGATCGATCAGTGCGCGGTATCCGCTGATGACACCGGCCTCCTCCAGCCGCCTGACGCGGCGCAGGCACGGCGGCGGGGTGAGACCGACCCGTTTGGCAAGCTCGACATTGGTCAGGCGACCGTCTTCGCTCAGGTGAAACAGAATTTCACGATCTGTGGAATCGAGTACCACTTCATTGCTCACGTGACGACTCTACAGCCATGATGCGCAACCAAATGCGGCACCAACTTCTCTAAAATGTCTTCATGCGAATACGTCCTCCCGACGCCGCCCCCGTGGCCCGGCCTGCCCCCGACCTCGCAGGCCGGGCACCGTCCGAAGCGCGAGCCGCCTTCCATGCCTCGCTCTCCGTGGGCATGGGGTTCGTACCGCTCGGTCTCGCCTTCGGGGCGCTGGCCGTCCAGTCAGGACTGGACTGGTGGTGGGCCGGCCTGTCCGCCGTGGTCGCCTTCGGTGGCTCGTTCGAGTTCCTGCTGATCGGCTTGGTCGTCGCGGTGGCTCCGCTGGCGTCGATCGCCGTCGCGGCGTTCATGGTGAACGTCCGGCACGTCTTCTACGCCCTGTCGTTCCCCCTGTACCGGGTGCAGGGCCGGCTCGGCAAGGCGTACAGCACGTTCGCGCTGTGCGACGAGGCGTACGCGCTGGCCTCCACCGAGCGAGCACGCTCCTGGCCCGGTCGCCGCATTCTGTGGATGCAGTGCTACCTGCATGTGTACTGGGCCGCGAGCGCGGTGACCGGAGCCCTGCTCGGCTCTCTCATCCCCGAGGGCGTCACCGGTCTGGACTTCGCTCTGACCGCCCTGTTCACCGTGCTGGCACTGGACGCCCTGCGGGACCTGCGCGGCGACCTGCCCACCCCGCTGCTCGCCGCCCTGAGCGCCCTCGTGGCGCGCGTCCTCTTCCCGGGGCAGATGCTGCTGGCCGCGTTCGGCCTGTTCACCGCCGTCCTCCTGGCCCGACACCTGATGACCACCGGGAGGCCGAACCGTGCCTGACACCGAATACGCCGTCGCCGCCGTCCTGGTTGCCGCCGCCGTCACCTGGGCGCTGCGGGCCCTGCCGTTCGCCGCTCTCGCCCCGCTACGGGCCAGCGGTACGGTGCAGTACCTGAGTTCGCGCATGCCGGCCGGAGTCATGATCATCCTGGTCGTCTACTGTCTGCCGGACCTTTCGGTGGCCGAGGCCCGCACGGTGGCACCGCTCGCGGCGCTGGCCGTCACCGTCGGTCTGCACCTGTGGCGCCGCAACGCCCTGCTCAGCATCCTGGGCGGCACCGCCGTGCGCGTCCTGCTGACGAGCGTCGTGCTCGCCTGAGGCGCCGCCCGCCTGTACTCCTCTCCCCCGTCCTCCACCTCCGTAAGGAACACTCCCGTTGAACACCGGCAGCAGCTACTTCGAACGCATCGACGACCACCGCTACAAGCCCACCCCGCACGCGGGCGGGGCGTGGGATGCCGACGAGATGCACGTCAGCCCGCTTGCCGGCCTCATCGTCCACGCACTCGACCGCCACCTCGCCCGCGACCGGGACCGGTACAACGGCCTCGTCCTGTCGCGGATCAGCTTCGACATCCTCGGGCGCCTCGCTCTCGACGAGTGCGAGATCCGGATCGAGACCCTTCGGCCGGGCCGCACAATCGAACTGATCGAGGCCGTCGTTCACATCGCCGGCCGTCCCGTCGTACAGGCCCGCGCCTGGCTCCTTGTATCCGGTGACACCACCGGCGTCGCGGGCGGCGCGGGCGACGGGCTCACGCCGCCCGATGCACTCGGCTCCTGGCCGCTGACCTCGGTGTGGCCGGGCGGCTACATCGCGTCCGTCGACGTCCGGCCGGTCACGGCCCCGCAGCCGGGCCGTGCGACCGCGTGGCTCACCACCGACCTGGACCTGGTCGCCGGTGAGCCGGTCAGCTCGCTCGCCTCGTACGTCGCCCTCGTCGACACCGCCAACGGCATCGCCGTACGCCAGCCGATCACCGCCTGGATGTTCCCCAACGTGGACCTGACCATCCACCTCCACCGCCACCCCGACGGCCGCTGGACCGGCCTGGACACCACCGTCGTCTTCGGCCCCACAGGACAGGGCGTGACGAGCACCGTCCTCCACGACACCGCGGGACCTGTCGGCCACGCCCAGCAGATCCTTACGATCCGACCTCAGCCGTCCTGATGCGGCACCGGGGTGAGGGCGTCGCCGCCGCGAGCTGCGGACTCGACACTGCTCAGAACGGGAGAGCTGATGCGTCGGCCGGCTCGACGGTTGGTCCCGTTTCCCAGGATTCGGCGCCGTCCTGGGGATCGCAGACCGCGAACGCCTCCAGTTGGCCAGTCAGCCCGGTGGCGTCCTCACCCCACGCGAGCAGGGCATCGACAGCTCGCTCTCGGTACTGCCACTGTGCGCTCACCCCCAGAACCTCCCTCAACAGCGGCACCAGAGTTGCCCGGTGACAGCGCAACCCGGGGTCATCCAGCAGCGGGATACACGCGGCGATCGCCGCCTCACGCACGTCCGGGTTCGGATCGTCCAAGCACTCTGAGACTGCAGGAAAAAGCAGCGGGCGGATCTGCCTGATGTCCACGAGCGGCGGGTAGTCCTCAGGCGCAAAGCCAAAGCGCCGGCTCGTCGCTTCTGCCTCGTCGACGGCGGCGCTGCATACCGAGTCGAGCCAGCCCAACAACTCGGAGCGCAGAGGCCCTGGGAAGTCGTGGCGCTTCTTGTCGACGGCGCCGGTGGTGCGTTGGTCTGCAAGGACCGAGGCCACGTAGAGCGCAGCGGGCACCGTCGCCGGGTACAGGGTGTTCTGGTGGTGTACCACGTAATGGAGGTGATCCAGGGCCCGGCCTCGCGCCTGCTGATCACCATCCAGCAGCGCGACAAGCATCTTCGGAGTGTCCTCCGCAGCCCCATACGCATGTTCCAAAGAGCCCCAGTCTCTCCCTGCCAACACCCCCGAGGGACCAGGCAGACCAGCAACGTCTCCGAGGGCGCCATCGTTCGTCACGCCCGGAGTATGACAGCGCCTGGCCAGGCAGCCGATGCAGGATGCGATACGAAAGCTGCTCAAGGATCCGCACCCGCCGGAAGTGCAGCCGCGTCGAGCGTCACCCATGTCCGCTCCCCATCACCCGGCCAGGTGCCCGCCCCAGCGGGCGGTGCCCCCTACGATGGGCTCGTGACTGCATCCGTCCGAGCAGGCCGCCGCCAAGCCGGGCGGTTGTTCGTGCTGCTCGTTCTGGTGGTGCTGGCCGGTGTGCTGGGCATGCATGCGCTGGCACCCGGTGGGGTTCCGGCAGCGGGTGCCGGGCACGGGATGGTGATGGCTGCGGCCGACAACGTGCCGCACGCGGACGCCGGTTGCTCGCACACCGACGGCGGGTCGGGGCACATCGATCATGCGGACGGTACGTGTGCTGCCTCCGGTACGAGTGCTGCGTACACCCCGCCTGCACTCGCCGACGCAGTCCTTGGCGTACCCGCCTCCCCTTCCCTCGTGGCGGCGGCCACCGGTTGGTCCCATGAGGGCCGGGCTCCGCCCGACCTGTCCGAACTGCAACTTCTCCGGATATAGAGCCCCCGCACGGCATCGGCACGCCCGGCCCGGTTTCGGGCCGATGGGCTGTGGCTGGTGGCCGATGCCGTCCTCGCGCTCGCTCTCACTGTCCGTGACATCGCGCGCTCTCTTACCGGCGCGCGTCGAGGAGTTGCACCATCATGATCTGTAAGCGTTCAACTGTCCGTCGTACGGCCGCCGTTGCCATTGCGAGTACTGCGGCGCTCGTACTGGCCGCCTGTGGTGGGGACGGCGACAACGCCGGCTCTTCCGGGCACAACGGTCACGGCGCCGGCGCCGGCTCCCGTTCCGCATCCGCATCCGCATCCGCATCCGCATCCGCATCCGCATCGTCGAACACTGCGCAGGGGAAGCACAACTCGGCCGACGTGGCCTTCGCCCAGGGGATGATTCCCCATCACCGTCAGGCCGTGGAGATGGCCGACCTCGCCGAGGGACGGGCCCGGTCGGCCGAGGTGAAGAAGCTCGCCGCCGACATCAAGAAGGCACAGGACCCGGAGATCAAGACACTGTCCGGCTGGCTCACTTCCTGGGGTGAGGACGTACCGGCCAAGGGCGGCATGGACCACTCCATGCACGACACGGGCGCGATGATGACGGCCGAGGAGATGACCGAGCTCGAAAACGCTTCGGGTACCGCCTTCGACACCGCCTTCCTGAAGATGATGATCAAGCATCACGAGGGTGCGGTGACCATGGCGAAGACCGAGCAGGCCGACGGCGCGTCCGCTGCTGCCGTGAAGCTTGCCGGTCAGATCGTCACCGCGCAGAGCACTGAGATCGATCAGATGAACAGGCTCCTCGGAAAGAGCTGACCCACCGGGCCGGGGGCGGGGCAGGGCGGGCGAGGCGGGGCAGCCGCTGTCCCGGCCTGCCCTGCCCCGAGCCCTCGCCCACGGGCATCTTCGTCTGCGGGGCAGGGTCTGTGGTGAAGCGGCGCGTCGGCTCCCGCGGTGTCGTCAAGGCGGTGTGATCCGGTCGCAACCGGCCGCCCCGGCAGGGCGGTTGCCAAGCGGAGCGCCCCCTGCGCGCTCCCGCACCACGACCCGTCGGACAGGCGTCCCACGAAGTCGCTCTCACCCCCTTTCGTCGCTGCTAACTTCGCGCCAACGCAGCGTGCACGACCCGGGGGAGGCGGCTTCATGGCCGAAGGGACGCAGGGCGACGGGGCCTACGGAAGGTCCGCGGATCCGGCCGAGGACGCGGCCGAGCATCTCGCCGCGGCGATCGGGACAGCTGCCTGGGCGGAGGCGCGGGACAGGGTCCTCGGGCTCATACCGAACGACGAGCCGGAGGTGGGCGAGCGGATCGAGGCCTGGGCAGCCGTCGCGGCACACCGCGAGGGCGAGGGACTGACCCACTTCCTGACGGAGTCGCTGCCGGAGTGGCGGGAGATGATCGAAAGGGCCGTCGCGGACGATCCCGAACGTGCGGAAGAGGCCCGCCGGTTCGCCGATTCCGTACAGTCGCTCCTCCCCTCGCCGGACGGCACGACGACCCAGGTCGCCGTGGCCACCGGGCACGGCACCGTCAACTCCGTACAGAACGGCAACATCTACTACGAGGTCGTACTCGGCCTGGCCCCACGGCCTCCCCGGAAGACGAGCCTCGGCAAGACGGCCAGCATCGCGGTCGCCTCGACGACGGTGGTGGCCGGCGGCGCCCACGTCGTCGCCGACCATCTCGCCACCGAAGCTGTACGGGCTGCGGGCGCCGGAACAACACCGGGAGCGCCGATCGCCGACCCGGTGCAGGCATCCACCGCGGCGACGCAAACCACCGGATCCACAGCTGCGTCCGGTGCCGGAGCCTCGGCGCCGGGCGCGACACTCGCCGCCAAAGCCACCGCCGTCCTCGGCAAGGCCGGCGCGGTCGTCGGGAAGGCTCTGGCCTTCGGGGGTGCCGGGGCCGTCGGCGTCAGCACGCCCGTGGTGGTGAGCGTGGTCACGGTCGTGGTGGTCGTGACCACCACCGTGATCGTCGTCCTGCCACCCGTCATGAACCGGGCGTCCTGCGACAAGGCCGCCGAGGGCCGCAAGGCCACCGCGGTCCTGGCGGAGGCCGCCCGGCGCGTGGAACTGACGAGCTTCCGCTACGACGTCACGCGCGGCCGGCGCCACGTCACCGGTGCGGCGGACCCGCACGCGCGGACGGCCTGGTTCCGGCAGGGCCTGACCGGCGGCCCGGTCACCAGCGGCACGATCGACCGGGGCAGGGTCGTGCTGCCCACCGGTACGGCCACTCCCTCCGGTGCTAGCACTAGCATCGGCGCCGGCGCCGATGCCCGGTGGGTGAAGGCGGACGGCGTTTTCATGGACGCCGTCGACCCCGCTGCGCCTGCGCGGGAACTCCGATCGGTGATCCGGGCGCGGCGAGAGGGCTGCACCTTTACCGGGGCGCTGGCTCCCGGAGCCGAGCCCGCCGGAAGCGCCGAATCCGCAGGGACTACTGGGGCAAGTAGGACCGGTGAGCCCGGTGGGAGCCGTGGAACCGGTGGAGCTGCCGAACCCGCGGCGGCCACCTCCGCGCCGAACGCGGAGAGCAACCCCGCCGTGGACTTCCGCGCACGTATCGACGCCCTTGGTCGGCTCGTGCGCCTCACCACCGAGGCGTCCGGCGACCGGTTGCCCACCTCCGCCTGCTACTGGGACTTCGGGCTGACCGTGACCGCGTCCGCGCCGCCACCGTCCAGCGGCGGGCCGAAGCAGCCCGAGTCTGAGTCCGAGATCGAGACCGAGACCGAGACCGAGACCGCCACTCTGACGGGTGCATGGACCGGAGACTGGTCCACAGGGTTCGGCACAGGAGGATTCACGGCCACCCTGTCCCAGGACGGGGACCGACTCACCGGGGACCTGAAGGTCACCGGAGTGCCCTGCTCCCTGGACGGGTCCCTCGACGGCACGCTCGACGGCGACCGCATCACCTTCGGCAGCGTGAGCAGCGAGAAGAGGATCACGTTCACCGGAAACGTGGACGGCGACACCATGCGCGGCACCTTCAAGACCGACTGTTACGACGCCTCCGGTCCGTGGACCGCGCGGCGCTCCGGCTCCTGACAGAGCTCCTGACCGAACTCCCCACCGCGCTCCCCAACGGGCTCCCCAACGGGCTCCTGGCCGAGGAAAGGCACCCACCCACATGATCCCCGAATGGCTGTCCACGCTCACCGCGGCCGGTTCCGCCGCCCTGGTCAACGCCGCTTCCACCGATGCCTGGGACGCCGCCCGCGAGCGCTTCGCCAGGTTGCTGGGCCGGGGTGATCCCGACCGTTCCGAGGCGGCGGCCCGACGTCTGGACGAGCTGCGGCGCATCGCCGACCTGCCCGGCAACGAGCGTGAGCTGGCCGACGCCCGCCACGCCTGGCGCCTGCGCCTCCAGGACCTGCTGGAGGACCACCCGGACGCCGTCGGCGAACTGCGGTCCGCGATCGCCGAGCTGCCCCCGCCCAGGCCCGTATCCGCCGCCACGAACCGCCAAGAGAACCGTGCACACGACAACGGCACCGTGAACGCGGTCCTCAACGGCGACCTGACGATCCACCGCCCGCGACCAGCGACATCGGACGGCTGAGACGCTCGCGATCGCGTCCTGGCGCCGGGTGGCTCCCGCCGGACTGCACGGTCCTCGCTCACCCGGCCCGCAGGCATTCGATCCGGAACAGCGGGAACATGGGACGTATGACAAAGCATGATGACGACTCGCACACGCACCACGCGCCCGGATCCCAGCCGAGCGCCCGTCCCGGTTCCGATGAGCCGCAGACGATCCCGGTGCCGACACCACCCGTCGCGCGGGACAGCGGCCCCGCGGACCCGGCTGACCTGGCCGACGAAGATGCCGAGCCGAAGAAGCCCGCCGCCCGCGAAGAGCAGAAGAAGCCCACGTCCCAGGACGACTGACCTCTGCTGGGGATGCGCGGGAAGCCGGCGACACCTGACATGGCCGAGTCGGGCCGGGGCCCCTGACGGGGAGCTCCGGCCCGACTCGGCCATGTCAGGGATCAGGCATCAGACGTCAGGTGCCAGGTGTCAGGTGTCAGGCAGGTGTCGAGGGTCGGGTGTCCAGGTGGTGGTCATCGCGTCGGGTCCTGTGTCCGGTCGGTGCTCGGTTGCCGGGTGGTCCATGACGTGAGGATGCGCAGGGCGTCGTGGGAAGGGCTGGCGGGTTCCGCGGTCAGGATCATCAGGGGCTGTCCCGAGCCGTCAGGGCTGGTCCAGGTGTCGCAGTCGAGGGTGAGGTCGCCCACCAGGTGGTGGCGGTAGCGCTTCGTGCCGTAACTGGCGCTGTTGACACGGTGTTCGGCCCACCATGTACGGAAGTCGGAGTCCTGAAGGGACAGTTCACCGACGAGTTGGGCGAGGTCGGGATCGTCGGGATTACTCGCGGCCTCCATTCGCAGTGCGGCGACGGCGTCCCGGGCGTCATGGGCCCAGTCCTGGTGCAGTTGCCGGACCACCGGGTGGGTGAACAGCAACCGCAGGTAGTTGCGCCGGTTCGCGGGGAAGGCTGCGAAGTCCGTGTAGAGGGCGGTGGCGGCGGGGTTCCAGGCCAGGATGTCCAGGCGTTCACCGAGGACGAGCGCGGGGGTTTCGGTGAGCTGGTCGAGCAGACGACGCGTGGCCGGACGCAGGCGTTGGGCGGGTCGGCAGCGGGGCGGGTGGGCGTCGGCGCGGCCTGCGAGGTCGTACAGGTACTTCTGCTGGTCTTCGTCGAGGCGCAGGGCGCGGGCCAGGGTCGTCAGCACGGGTACGGAGGCCCGGACTCGGCCCTGCTCCAGCCGTGTGTAGTAATCCACGCTGATGGCGGCGAGCTGGGCGGCCTCCTCGCGGCGCAGTCCGGCGACCCTGCGGGCGGAGTCCGTCTCGGGAAGTCCGCACTCCCGCGGTGTCAGCTGGGCCCGGCGGGCTTTGAGGAAGGCGCCCAGCGCCCGGGAGTCGGAGTCTGAAGTCATGCTCCCAAGTGTCGCCGTGCCGCGCCGACCATGGCACCTGGGTGAGGGGGCACGTTCTTTCCCAGGCAGAAACCTGGCTCTCCCGTTCGTGCGGCGAACGATGGAACGTGGACGTGTGCCCGGCAGGAAGCGGACCCCGAGTCCGTCGCGCCGGTGCGTCGCGACACGTAATCACCGTCTCAGGGAGTTACTCATGGCCAGGACCATCGTCAGCTTCGACAGCGCCGGCATCCCGCTCGCCGGCCACCTCTACACCCCCGACACGACCGCATCGGGTCCGTGGCCGGCGCTCGTGGTGGGTCACCCCGGTACCGGCGTGAAGGAACAGACCTCCGGCACGTACGCCCAACGGATGGCCGAGCGCGGGTTCGTCACCCTGGCCTTCGACGCCGCCCACCAGGGCGAGTCCGGCGGGCTGCCGCGTGGTCTTGAGGACCCCGCCCAGCGGGTGGAGGACTTCAAGGCCGCCGTCTCCTACCTCACCACCCGCGCCGAGGTCGACGCCGATCGCATCGGGCTGCTGGGCATCTGCGCCTCCGGCAGCTACTCGCTGGCCGCCACCGGCAGTGACCACCGCGTCAAGGCCGTGGCCACCGTCTCCACGGCGGAACCTGCCCGCCAGTTCCGTCTCGGCGCCGACGGCACCCAGGACGCGGCCGTCTTCCAGTCCCTGCTGGACGCCGCGGCGGCGGCTCGCAGCGCTGCCGCACGCGGCGAGGACCCCGGCGCGATGACCATGTTCCCGGGGACTGCCGAGCAGGCCCGCGCGCTCGGCGGCGAGCACGGTGTCGAAGGCTTCGAGTACTACTGCACCCCGCGCGGCATGCACGAGCGCTCCGCGAAGACCCTCGCCTGGGAGAGCATCGACAGGATGGCCCTCCACGACGCGTTCTTCCCCATCCCCCTGATCGGCCCCCGCCCCATCCTCCAGATCATCGGCGAACGCGCCGTCACCGCGTGGATGGCCGTCGAGGCCCACCAGCGCGCAACGGGCCCCGCAGAAATCCACTGGATCAAGGGCGCGAGCCACGTCGACCTCTACGACAAGAAGGAGTACATAGACCCCGCCATCGACGAACTGACCACCTTCTACACCACCCACCTCACCACCAACTGACTCGCGGCGAAGCCGTGGCCGGCGGCGCCTGGACAGTACGGGGTCACTGGCGCCCGGTCCGGCCAAGCGCAGGGGTCGAGTAGATCCACCCATCGCAGATCCACAGGCGTTCAGATGGGTGACGGTACGAAGCCAGCAGCCGGCTGGGGCGGCCGAGTCTTCGTGAACGTCCTCAGTGCTCACGGATCCTTGACCACCACCAGCCGCCCACTGTGCAAGCGTTGACCGGCCCAGGATTCGGCAGAGTGCGACGCTCGAACCCATCGTCGATACGAGCAATCAGCCGACCGAGATCGCGCCGGGCACCGTGAGGGAGGTGAAGCATGACCTCTTCCAGGTCATCGCGGGCATACTCAACCTCCAGTCCGGGCTGCCAGACTTGGGATGCGCTCAGATAGCGGCCGGGTTGTCTGAACGACCACTCAAAACGGGCGAGCGCGTCAGCGACTGCGTCAGGCCACATCCGCTCATCCTCGACGCGGCGGACAGCCGCACGAGTCTTCGCGGAAACGCCCCCGATCCGCCGAACTACAACGTGTCTGCGAGGCCGCCACAGCTCAGCACGGACAGCCTTCGGGCGCCTACGCGGCATCGCCCTTTCTGATCAACATGCCGTCATCCTGCCACCTGTCCGGGCGGGTAGGCACTCAGTTGGCGATCCAATGGGGTTTCGGCGAGGGACGGACGACTCTGTTCCACAGGCCCAAGGCCCATGGCATTGCCCGAGCCAGCGTTCAACCCTCCGCGGGTGCTGGGCGTGGACGACTAACCCTTGCAAGCCCTGGTGAAGCAACTCACCGAGCCCGACGTGACCGTGACCCTGACCGTGACCGAGGGCAAGCTCGGTCACGTCCTCGGCAACGTCCGCCCCTGCTCCGGCCGGGGCCAGCCGGAGCGGTGTGGGACGGCCCGTACCGTCAGGCGCTGCATCGCGGTGTCAGAGGCGGGCGCAGCCGAGCGTAGGGCTGTAGTGCTTCATGCTGTCCCGGGTGTTCGGGCCGTAGATGCCGTCCCGGGAGAGCCCATAGCTCCCCTGGAGGGCGTCAACGGCGAGGAACGTCTGCGGGCCGTAGAACCCATCGACGTCGAGCCAGACGTAGCCCTCGCAACTCTTCAGGCTCCGCTGCAGAGCCTTCACGGCCGAGTTCGACTTGTCCTGGTCGAGAACCAGCTTGCAGGTCAGGTTCTTGGCGGAGCCGTAGGCGGGAACCGTGACGTAGTGACCCGAGGTGATGGAGACAGACTTGGTCCTGTCGCACGTCGGGTATATCGCGGCCGCGCTCGCAGCGGGAGAGACAGCCACACCGCAGGTGAGTACGGTCGCCAGGGCACCCAGAGCAGCAAGGGCGCGCGGCTTGTTGCGGGACATACGGAAAGACATCGTGCTCCTAACGGAAGGCATTGGGCAGGCGTGAGGATCTTGATCACGCTGAGAGATCACGCTGTGAGATCGCACTGAGAGATCGCGCTGAGAGATCGGCAAGTGCGGTGACCTGTGGGGTCAAACGTCGAACTCAGACGCAGTCGTACTTGGCGCCGGTTTCGTTGCTGTAGCGGGCCCACTGCATCTTGGCCATGGTCTCGCGGCCATAAACGCCGTCGACCACCGCACCGATCCTGCTCTGGACGTCACGCAGAGCGCTCCTGGTGTCCGGCCCGAAGATGCCATCGAGTGTGAGCTTCTTGCCGTAACAGCTGTTCATGTTCCTCTGCAGGGCCCTGACTCCCAGGCCGGTGTGTCCCGACTGCAGGTAGCAGTAGATGGTGTTGTTGGCGACGTTGATCGGGTACAGAAAGTACCGGCCTGTCGATCCGTTCTGCGACGAGGCCGCTCCCGTGCACACCCCGTCCGCCGCGTGGGCCGGGACGGCGGCGGACGCCACTCCTATCAGGGCCCCCAATAGGGTCCCAGTCGCCAGAAGTGCCCTGCTCCTGCCTGTCCTGCGCATGCCTGTCGTTCCTCTCCGTCTGAGAAGCGCTGTCGTTTCCGTGGCTGCCCGGGGACCACTCGCGGTGCTGTCCCGGGGCTCGGCCATGGACACTAGCGGCGGCGTGGGAACCGGCCTTTGTCATGCGTGCAGGCTTCTTTGTCCGTCGTGCACCGTCTCAGGTGAGGTGTCGGAAGAGGGCGGTGATCACAAGGATTTGTGGGTGACTGTGCGCTCGGTGGAACGCGGGAAGTCGGGAAGGCGCCGGCCAGGGCATTCACGTTCAGAGTTCGCTCGTCCAGACCCCGACGGGGTGTTCCGCCGGTGGCAGCCACAACTGAGGCTGTGACTCCCGATGCCTCTCCTCAGCCTGCTCTTCCCAATGAAAGCGGTCATCCACGGCAGGCCACGCAACTTGCAGCACGGGGAAAGGTGGCCGCCGATAGAACCCGACAGCCCGCCCGAAGTAGATCCGGTACCAGCGGAGATCGACCTGCCTGAGCGCTACTTGGTGACCATCGACAACGTCGGAATGCCTCTGCCCGTCGGCCGGCACGGAGCCCGCCGCGGACTTCGCTCCGAGTCTGTTGAGCATGCGGTGCATGTCGTGGACATCCAGCCCGAACATGGCGAGTTCAGGTCCGCCGTGCGTGTGCGAGAGACCGATCGTGTAGGCGAATCCAGGACCGATCTCATCCTCGGGGACCATCACGACGTGCCATCCGTGCTGCTGCACATTCTCAATGATCGTGAGGTCCGCGCGGTCCGCTTCGTCCCGGTCACCGTAGTCATGACAGAGGACGCAACGGCAGAGGAAAGGATCATCGGTCATGCGCGGAGGCTACGAGGTGAGGGTTCGAGTTGGGCAGTTGGGGGTTCGTGATCAACCCGTTTGACCGAACGAGCCATCGCGCTCCTCGGTGGCTTCCCCACGGCGCGCCTCCCCAACCGATGGTTGTCCGCACAACTACCGTGTGGATGCGCCGACTTGGCGAAGGGTGTTCGGCGGGCATGAGCCGGACTCCCGACCGTATCGGGCGGCCGATGGCCTGCCCGGCCGTGTCTCAGCAAGGAAAGACAGAACATGAAGATCGGCTTCGCGCTCCCGCAGTTCCACAAGCAGGCTTTCGGTATCTCCCGCATCGCCACGTTCGCCCGTGAGGTCGAGCAGGCCGGTGCCGCGAGCCTGTGGGTCGGCGACCGCAACCTCGCCGCGGTGTCCCCGAAGATCGGCTACGGCGGTCAGGGCGACACCATTCCGGCCGAACTCAACCCGGCCGCCGACCCGTTCGTCCTGCTGGGGGCGGCGGCGAGCGTCACCGAGCACGTTCAGCTCGGTATGCACGTACTGATCGCGCCGCTCTACCCGCCGGTCCAGCTCGCCCGCTCCCTGACCACCCTCGACCTGGTGAGCGAAGGACGTCTGCTGCCCGGGTTCGGTATCGGCTGGTCCCCCGAGGAGTACCAGGCGGCCGGCCTGGACTTCCACCGGCGTGGCGCGCGGATGGAGGAACTGCTCGACGTCCTCGACACCATATGGACCACCGACCCGGCCGAGTACAAGGGCACCCACCTCACCGTGCCCCTGCACCACTCCCCGCTCAAGCCCCACCAGAGCCCGCGTCCGCCCATCTACCTGGGAGCGATGTCCGAGCGCGCCCTGCGCAGGGTCGCCCTTCGTGGTGACGGCTGGCTGCCGCTGTGCGTGGTGCCGAGCTATGTCGACATCGACGGACTCGTAGCGCAGCGCGCCCTCATCGACAGCCAGGCCCAGGAGGCCGGCCGCGACCCGGCGGACATCGGCACGGTCCTCCGCGTCAACATCGACTCCGGTACCCCGACGTCCACCGTCGTCGACACCGTCAAGTCCGTGCACGAGCGCACCGGCATCGACCACTTCATGATCGACTCCCTCTACACCGCCGACACGGTCGAGGACTCGATCGAGCTGGCCGCCGAGATCCTCGCCCTGGCCAACGAAGGCTGAGCCCGGCCCCGTGTCCCCGTACCCACGGGGGCACGGCATGGCCCCTCCGTGGGCCACGACCTCGCACGACGCCCGACCGACCGAAGAGTGTGGCGTCACCATGTGGTCGCTACCCGATCCCGGCCGCCGCCTCGCCCTCGAACGGGATGCCCAGGCCGTCGGCCACGGTGGTCAGCGTCGTCCCCAGCGGGAGTGCGATCCGGGTGACCGCGTGGACGTCACCGCGGGTCGCGTCCCGGTTGACGATCAGTACCGGCTTCCCGTCCTGCGCCGCCTGGCGGACGAAGCGGAGCCCGGACATCACCGTCAACGAGGAGCCGAGGATCAGCAGAGAGGTCGCCGCACGGACCAGTTCGCGGCACTGCTCGACCCGGGGCGACAGGCACGGATTCGCCGAAGAACACCACGTCCGGTTTGAGGATGCCGCCGCAGCGCGTGCAGGGCACCACCTGGAAGTCCCCGACCTGCTCGTCGGTGAGGTCGGCGTCGCCGTCGGGGTTGATCGCCGCGGCCACCGGTGCGAAGCCAGCGTTCACTTCCTCCAGTCGGCGGGCGAGTTCGCGGCGCGGGCTGAAGGTGCCGCAGGACAGGCAGACGACCCGGTCCAGACTTCCGTGCAGCTCCACGACACCCTCGGTGCCCGCGGCCTGGTGCAGGCCGTCGACGTTCTGGGTGATCACGCCGGTGAGCAGGCCTTTCCGCGCGAAAGCGGCGACGGCCCGGTGCCCCGCGTTGGGGCGGGCCCGGCCGAAGGTACGCCAGCCGAGGTGGCTGCGCGCCCAGTATCTGCGCCGCGCCGGCGCACCGCCGACGAAGTCCTGGTAGGTCATCGGGGTGTGCCGGCTCAGGCTCCCGCCCTCGCCCCGGTAGTCGGGGATGCCCGATTCCGTGGAGATGCCCGCGCCGCTGAGCACCAGCACCCCGCCGAGGCGCAGCGCGTCGGTGACCGGCTGCGGATCGGTGGTGCCGGGCGGCAGGTCTTCGGTCGGGGTCCAGCTCAAGGTGGGGCGCATGCGCATGCCACCAGAGTAGGCAACCCCGGCCTCTGCCGGATCGGCGGAACGCCTTGCCCGCCGCCCCTCCGGACCTCTCCCGCCCCTGCGCCCGCCCCCGCGCCGGCAGGGCTCTCCGCTCCACGTCGACGGAACTCACCGCTCCACGGTCGCCTCCGGTCACCACGGATCATCACCGGACTCTCCCCGCAAGCACACTCCTGATGAACTTTTTCAGACACGCGGTGGCGTAATCCGTCGCCTTCCAGCCATGTGACTGCACAGGCCCCAACTGCGTCCTTTACGTCTCCGTAATCCCCCGGCTGCCGGATGACACGGCTTTGACCAGGGGTGATGCAGGATTCCTTCATTGACGGCGGCCCCGGTGCTCATTAGCGTCGGCGCCATGAACCACCGAGCCCCCGTGGACACCATCGACGAACTGGACCGGCGCATCATCGCCGCGCTCCAGCTCAACGGTCGTGCCCCGTGGAGCGCGGTGGCGCGGTGGGTGGACGCCAGCGAGACGACCGCCCAGCGGCGCTACCGGGCCCTGCGCGAGCGCGGACTGCTGCGGGTCGTCGGCACCCTGGAGCTGGACCGGACGCGGGAGGGATCCTCCATGCTCGTCCGGGTGCAGGCCAGGCCCGGCCGCGGTCTCGACGTCGCGGACCGGCTCACCGCCAGTCCGGATGTACGTTTCGTCGCTGTCGTGACCGGCGCCGCCGACCTGATCGTCGACTTCGTCGCCCGCGACAACGAGGAGATGATGCGGATGCTCTTCACCGATCTGCCCGCGGCCGACCTCATCACCAGCACCGAGGCCGTACCGGTCATCCGCGCGTTCACCTCGGCGTCCATGTGGGACACCGGACTGCTGCCCGCCGAGGCTGCCGCCGACCTGCGGCCCGACACCCTGGCGTCGTCCTGCGACCGCGCCGACTGGGACGTCACACCACAGGCGCTCACCACCCTGGAGCAGGCGGTCGTGGCAGCCCTCAAGGAGGACGGCCGCACCCCGGTCAGCACGCTGGCCAGGAACCTGGATCACACCGAATCCAGCGTCGCGCGGGCCATGGACCGGCTCATCTCCCGCGGCATCCTCCAGTTCCGCACCCTGGTCGAACCGGCTCTGATCGGGTACGACGCGGAGTTCATGGTCTGGCTGTCGATCGAGCCCGACCGGCTCGACGCGGCGGGACGGCAGCTCGCCGGGCATCCGGGAACCAAGTTCCTGGGCGCGGCGACCGGACGCTTCAACCTCGTCGGGCACATGGTGCTCCCCCGCCGCGCCGACCTCTTCCGCTACACCAGCGACGTCATCGGGGCACTGCCCGGCCTGCTGGCCTCCGACGTGACCCTGCACCTCGTCACCATGAAGTACTCCTGGCACCGCATGGTCCGCGCCACCGCCTGAGCGGGCACCCGCCCGGCCGCGTATCCGCGACCTCTCCCACGCCCCGCTCCCCCACTTTTCCCGTCCTGTCCCCGACCCGTGGAGTCACCATGCCCACAGACGACTCCGGCCTGCCCGCGGAGAGCTGGCGCTGGACCGAACCGACCTGGCGCGGCCACCTCGACGCCGTGCGCGCCGGACGCCGGCTGGTCCCCGACCGCTGGCCCGGCGGCGCCCGCGTCGCGGTCGCGATCTCCTTCGACTCCGACCACGAGACGATCCCGTTGCGCGACGGCGAGACCAGCCCCGGCCGCCTCGCCCAGGGCGAGTACGGCGCCCGCGTCGGCGCGCCCCGGATCCTCGATCTCCTCGCCCGGTACGGCGTGCCCGCCACGTTCTTCATGCCGGCGGTCTCCGCCCTGGTCCACCCCGAGGAGGCGCGCGCCTACACCCGGGACGGGCACGAGCTGGCCGTCCACGGCTGGATCCACGAGCGCAACATGCTGCTGGGCCGCGACGACGAGCGGGAGCTGACCGCACGCGCGCTGGACACCCTCACCACGCTGACCGGGCAGCGGCCCGTCGGTATCCGCACGCCGTCCTGGGACTTCTCCGACTCGACGCTCGACATCATGCTCGAACTCGGATTCGCGTACGACTCCTCGCTGATGGCCGACGACGAGCCCTACGAGATCGTCGCCGGGGGCAGGCCCACCGGTCTGGTCGAGATCCCCGTGGACTGGATCCGGGACGACGCCCCGTACTTCACGATGGACCGCTACGGCTCGGTCCGTCCGCACAGCCGTCCGCGCGACGTGCTGGAGATCTGGACCGACGAATTCGACGCCGCGTACCGCGACGGCGGTGTCTTCCAGCTCACCCTGCACCCGCACGTCATCGGGCACCGCTCGCGCCTGGTGGCCCTGCGTGAACTCCTCGACCACATCGCCGCCCATTCCGACGTCTGGTACGCCACGCACGCCCAGCTCGCCGACACGGCCCGTGCCGTGCTGGACAGCGGGGTGACAGCCGGAAACGACCAGACGACCGCCCGTTCCGTCCCCGACGCCCCGGAGCAGACGCCATGACCACCGGATCCGCCACACCACCCGCCGGCCCCCTGTCCAAGGGCGGCGACTCCCCCGCCCCGGGCAGACTGAGCCGCGCCCAGCGCAAGGCCATCGTGGCCGGCACCATCGGCAACACCGTCGAATGGGTCGACTGGGCCCTGTACTCGATCTTCGCGAAGATCATCGCTGACGAGTTCTTCCCCAAGGGCGACGGAGCGGTGGCCCTGCTGTCCACGCTCGCCGTGTTCGCCGTCGGCTTCGTGATGCGTCCGGTCGGTGCCGCCGTTCTCGGGGCCTACGCCGACCGGTACGGCCGTAAGAAGGGCATGACCCTCACGGTCGCGCTGATGGCGGGCGCCGGCTTCCTGATCGCGATCACCCCGAACTACGACACCATCGGTGTCCTCTCGCCGCTGATCCTGCTCCTGGCCCGGCTCGTACAGGGCTTCTCCGCGGGTGGCGAGTTCGGTTCGTCGTCCGCCTTCCTGGTGGAGTCGGCCGCCCGCGGCAGGCGCGCGTTCGCCGGGTCGTGGCAGCAGGTGTCGGTCGCGGGCGGTGTCCTCATCGCCTCGCTCCTCGGCACCCTCACCACCTCGGTGCTGAGCGACGACGCCGTGCACTCCTGGGGCTGGCGCGCCGCGTTCATCTTCGGCGGGCTTCTGGGCCTGGTCGGACTGTGGCTGCGCGTGACGGTCGAGGACACCGAGTCCTTCACCCAGGCGCAGGACACCGGCCGCACCCGTACCAACCCCGTCAAGACGATGTTCGTCGAGCACCCGGCCGCGACCCTGCGCGTCGCCGGCATCACGATCGCGGGCACGCTGACCTACTACATCTGGGTCAACTACCTTCCCACGTACGCGAATCTGACCACCGGCATCCCGCTGAAGACGGCCCTGCTGTCGCAGACGCTCTGTCTGGTCGTGTTCGTCGTCGCGCTGCCGTTCGTCGGGCTGCTCTCGGACAAGATCGGCCGCAAGCCGACCATGGCGGCCTTCGCCGGCGGCTTCGTCGTCCTGGCCTGGCCGCTGCTGCACCTGCTCAGCGGCAGCTTCCTGAGCCTGTTCCTGGTCCAGCTCGTCGGCATGCTGCTGATCCTCGGCTACTCCGCCAACTGCGCCGTCATCATGGCCGAGCAGTTCCCGGCGGAGGTACGCGCCACCGGCATCGCCCTGCCCTACGCCCTCGCCGTCGCGGTCTTCGGCGGCACGGCCCCCTACCTGACCACCTGGATGCACGAGAACGGCCACAGCGACCTGCTGTGGATCTACGTCTCCGGCGCCGCACTCATCTCCCTCGTCGTCTACCTCACGATGCCGGAGACCAAGGACAAGGAGTTCGACTGATGGCGCACGTGCTCGTCACCGGTGCCTCGGGCGGTATCGGCGGCGCGATCGCCGAGGAGTTCGCCGCACGGGGCGACCTGCTCACGCTCGCCGACCGCGATCCCGAGGCGCTGGAGCGGACCGCGGCACGGCTGGGCGGCGGCGCGGCGACGCACACCGCGGACCTCACCGACGCGGACGCGCCCGCAGCCCTGGTCGAGGCGGCCTGGGCGGCACACGGGCCCGTGGACGTCCTGGTCAACGCGGCGGGGGTCTATCCGTCCCTGGACATGGCCCAGGTCGAGGCCGGTGCCTGGGACCGGCTGTTCGCGGTGAACCTGCGTGCTCCCGTGCTCGCCACCGCCGCGTTCGCCCGGCTCGCCATGGCGGCCGGACGGCCCGGCGCGGTCGTCAACATCTCCTCCGGTTCCGCACTGCGGGCCCGCCCCGGCGGAGGCCCGTACGCGAGTTCCAAGGCCGCGCTGGAGATGGCCACCCGGGCCGCCGCCCTGGAACTGGGCGAGCACGGCATCCGCGTCAACGCGGTCAGCCCCGGGTTCGTCCAGGTGTCCAGCGACTGCAATCCCGTCTCGGCCGAGTACGCCGCGGCCATCGGCGGCAATCCGCTCGGCCGCCCGGGAAGCCCCCAGGACATCGCCCGCGCGGTGTGCTGGATCGCGGGCCCGGACGCCTCCTGGATCACCGGGGAGGTCCTGCGCGTGGACGGCGGATCCAGCACGGGCGCCCTGCACCTGCCCCGCATCTGGCAGCCCGGCGACACCCGCGCCACTCCGCACGCGGCGATCCCGGTCGCCGGCGCCACCGCCTCCACGGAAGGACTCCTGACATGACCGCCCCCTCCCCGCAGCGGGCCGCCTACACCGTCGTCGGCGGGGGCGCGATCGGCGGCACGCTCGCCTTCGCCCTCGCGCGGGCCGGCCATCCGGTCACCGTCGTCGACACCGACCCCGCCCACGTGGCCGCGATCCGCGCCCGCGGACTCGTCGTCGCCCACGGCGAGTCCCGTACGAGCGTGCCGGTCGCCGCCGCCACTCCGGACGAGTTCACCGGCACCCTCGGACGGGTCCTGCTGGCCGTGAAGGCACAGGCCACGGGTACGGCGGCGGCGTGGATCGCGCCCCGTCTGGAACCGGACGGCTATGTCGTCTCGCTCCAGAACGGCTTCAACGAGGGCCTGATCGCGCAGCATGTCGGTGCCCCTCGCACCGTCGCCGCGTTCGTGAACATCTTCGCCGACGTGGTCGAACCGGGTGTCGTCCTCGACGGCGGCGCCGGAGCCCTCGTCATCGGCGAGCCCGGCGGCGCCCCGGTCAGCCCGCGCGTCCGCGCGGTCGTCGCCGACCTGCAGAGCTGGGGCCCGGCCGTGGCCAGCGACAACGTCGAGGGGTACCTGTGGGCCAAGGCCGGCTTCGGCGCGATGCTCGCCGCCACCGCCCTCGCCGACGCCCCCATGGCCGACCTGATCGACCGGCACCGGCCCGCGATGGCCGGCCTGACCGGTGAGATCTTCGCCGTCTCCGACCGGCTCGGCGTCACCCTGGAGGCCTTCGACGCCTTCGAACCCCTGCCGCTCCGGCAGGGTACGGATCCGGCGGCACGCGACGCCGCCTTCGACCGCCTGAGTGCGTGGCTGCGTACGCAGGCGAAGGACCGCAGCGGCATCTGGCGCGACCTCGCCGTACGGCACCGGCCCGTCGAGGTGACCACCCACTACGCCGACGTCTTCGACCACGCGGCCCGCGCAGGACTCCCCACGCCGCTGCTGCGCACCGTCATGGACGGCCTGCGCTCACTGGAGGGCGCCCCGGACGGGATGTCGGAAGCACGGCTGGAGGAGCTGGACCGCCTCGCCGGGCAGGCGGCACCCGGGCGGCCGGACGACCCGAACCGCCCTGCCCCGGCCGCGATGCCCGGCCGGCTGCCGGAGGTGGAACAGGCCGCGGCGGTCCGGCGCTGGCTCGACGAGCACCGCGAGGACATGGTCGCCGACCTCGACGCGTACACCTCGCAGGGCAGTGCCAGCGACGACCCGGACGACCTCGACGCCTGTCTCGGCTGGCTGCGGGACTGGCTCGACCGGCGCCTGGGCGCACCGGACACCGAGGAGATCCTTCCCCGCGCGAAGGCCGGAGCGGGGGACATCCTTGTACGCCGCTATCCGGCGCGGGACGCCGTCGCCGAGGACGGTCGGCCGGTCCTGCTCCTCGGGCACTACGACACCGTCTGGTCGACCGGCACCCTCGACGACTGGCCCTTCCGGCGGGACGGCGACCACATCAGCGGGCCCGGTGTGTTCGACATGAAGGCCGGTCTCGTACAGGCGGTGTGGGCCCTGCGCGCCCTCGACGCCCTGGGCCTGCCCAGGCCGGCCTGCACGCTGATGCTGAACGGCGACGAGGAGACGGGCAGCCTCGCCTCCCACGAGGCCATCGTCGCCGAGTCGCACGGCAGCAGGCTCGCCATGGTCTTCGAGGCGGCGGCGGACGGCGCGATCAAGACGGCCCGCAAGGGAGTGGGACTGTTCACCCTGACGGTCACCGGCAGTGAGGCCCACGCCGGGCTCGACCCGACCGCCGGGGCGAGCGCGGTGGACGAACTCGCCCACCAGATCCTGCGCCTGGCCGAACTGCGCGCGCCGGACGCGGGGACCTCACTCAACGTGGGCGTGGTGGAGGGCGGCACCCGCAGCAACGTCACCGCGGGACGCGCCGTCGGCCGTATCGACATCCGTGTCGCCTCCGCGGCCGAACAGCAGCGGATCGGCGACGCTCTCGCCGCCCTGCGCCCGGTCGATCCGCGCACCAGCGTGGAGATCAGCGGGGACTGGAACCGGCCCGTCTTCGAGCGGACCGAACAGGTCGCGGCGCTCGCGGAGTTGGCCCGCCGGTGCGCGGCGCTGCTCGGGGAGGACCTGCGGGAGGCGTCCGTCGGCGGAGCGAGCGACGGCAACTTCGTCGTGGCCGCGGGGACGCCCGTCCTGGACGGCATCGGGGCGGTCGGCTCGGGCGCCCACGCCCGCTCGGAGAACACCTCGGTGTCCGGCATGGTCGCACGCTCCGCGCTGGCCGCCACGGTGTTGGGGGCGCTGGCCGCCGGATAACTCTTACTGACACCTGTCCTGCCCCGGCGCGAAGCCCACTCGGCTTCGCGCTGGGGCAGGACCGTCAGTGTCCGCACCGCCGGGTCGTCATCCCGCGGGCGCGACGGCCACGTTGTCGAAGGCAGCCTCGGTGTCGAAGACCCGGACGCCGTTCGCGCCGCTGCGGTAGGTGCTGTCGCTGACGGAGATCTTGGGTGTCGTCATGTCGTCGACGAACACCTTGATCGAGGAACCGACGGCGGTCACGCGCAGCCGGTGGGCCGAGCCGGAGCCGACGGTCGTGCGGGCGGTCGCCAACTCGGTCCAGGAACCGTTCGCCCGGCCGAGGACCACCTTGCCGCTCGGGCTGATGCCCGCGTAGTAGCCCGTGTAGCTGTCCCAGCCGACCGACGGCCCGCTCACCCTGAACGTCAGGCCCGCGTCCCCGCCGCCCGAGGTGACGCTGACGTCGGCGTCGTAGGTGAAGTCGGCGAAGTTCGTGTCCAGCAGCGCCTTGCCGCCCAGGTTCCGCCCCACCCGGTACTGTCCGCCGCTGACGGACCATGTCCCGCCGTACGTCTTCCAGCCCAGCGCGTTGCCGTCGGCGAAGTTGTCCTTCACCTGCATCGCGACCCGCCGGATGGTGCCGTCGGCGTTGAAGTACAGCCGGTCGTAAGCCAGTTGACGGTGATTGCCGTCGGTCTCGCTGAGCGGACGGCGGTGGTAGACGATGTACCAGATGTCGGTGCCCGGCACGTTCACCACGGAGTTGTGGCCGGAGCCCTTGGCGACCGCCGGGTCCTGGGCGAGCACTTTGTCGATCTTCCGGAACGGGCCGGTCGGTGAGTCGGACATCGCGTACGACACCGAGTAGTCGGGGCCGGTCCAGCCGCCCTCCGACCACATGAAGTAGTACTTGCCGTTGCGCTTGAACATGTAGGAGCCCTCGGTGAAGTTCTCGGGGGTGATCTCCTTGTAGGTGGACCCGTCGTCGAACGTGCCCAGGCTGGTCATGTCCGGGTTGAGCTTGACGACGTTGGAGTGGTGCCAGCCTCCGTAGTACATGTACGCCTGGCCGTCGTCGTCGATGAACACGTCCTGGTCGATGGGCTGGGCCCCGTTGTGGAACTGCGAGATCAGCGGCTTGCCGAGAGCATCCTTGTACGGGCCCTCGGGACGGTCGGCGACGGCCACGCCGATGCCGCCCAGCTCGGAGTCGCTCTGGATGTCGTTCGCGCCGAAGTACAGGTAGTACTTGCCGTTCCGTTCGACCGGCGCGGGTGCCCAGACCGCGTACTTGGCCCAGGAGACGTCCGCCGTCTTCAGGACGTTGCTGTGCTTGGTCCAGTGGACCAGGTCGGTGGAGGAGAACGCGTCGAGGTGGGTCTGCTCGGCGTAGGGCTTGGACGCCGTGGGGTAGACCCAGAACTTGCCGTCGTAGACCGCGATATCGGGGTCCGCGTACCAGCCGTCGACGAAGGGGTTGCCCGCCTCGGCGGTCGAGTACTCGGGCGCAGCGACGGCCGTGGTGGGCGAGAACATCGCCACGAGGCCGCCGACCAGCAGCGTGGCACAGGACTTGGCGAGAAACCCGGTCGATCGGACAGTCACGAGAACCTCCGTGGGGGTGAGGCCGGCGATGACAGACAACGTTGTCGGGAGCTCTGTACCGAGAAGGTGTTCATGGGGTGGCTGCAAGCAGCTGTTTACATCGTTGCAAGTGGGCTGTAAACCCTTTGCGCACGGATGGTCAACTGACGGGTCGTGGTCGGCCTCGGTCATATGACCGGGATGAACCGCCCCAGCGGGGGCACTCGGGCTCTGCGACACCAACGGGTGCCGCGCTTCCGACAGAGAGAGAAACCCGTGTACATCGGTCTGGGCACCATCGTCGTCATTATCATCATCATCGCCGTCGTCATGATGCTGCGCCGCCGCTGACATGAATTCGGCCTTGACCGCGGCCCGTTGGGCGGGAACGCCGGAACCATGCACGTCCTGGTCGGCGCCGGCCTGCTCGACCCGGCGCCGACTCTTTCCTTGGGTGGCCGACCAGCCCGGCGGCTGCCAGTTGGCGGCCAGCAGACCAGCACGGACCTTGCCGAGGACGCGGGGCACCAACCGCAACACCTGCATCTGCATCTGCATCTGCATCTGCATCTGCGAGTAGCCCAACTCGTGTCACGGATGCGCCGTTTGATCTCGCCTGTGATGTCAGGCCGTCAGCGTTGACAGTTCCGCGTTGGCACGTTCGGTGACGAGGGTCAGGACGCGGCCTGCGGCGGCCAGGTCCTCGGCGGGTATCCCGCCCCAGATGCGGGCGGAGATGGGGGCGGTCTCCGCGCCGACGGCGGCGAGCAGTTCGCGCCCCGCGTCGGTGGGGCGAAGGTACGCACCCTCGGCGGCGAGCAGTTGCTTCGCCAGCAACTCGTCGAGCGTGGCACGGATATCGGCCGGATCCGCCTTGAGGGACCCCTGGACCTGGGCGAGGAGATCGTCCGGCGTCTGCGGGGTGTCGGAGGTGAGGGCCGCACGCAGAGCGACCTGCTGCTGGAACGTGGCGCCGTGCCGGGCCAGTACGTGCTCCAGGACTCCGCGCGCGGCGTAGTGGGCCAGGGCGAGGTCGCGGGCGTTGGCGGCGGGTGCGGTGGTGGTGGATGCGGTAGCAGTGGACGCGCTGGTGGTCATGTTGTTGTCCCCCTGATTTCTCTCGTCAAGCGCTCTCATCGTTCGCGTTCGGTACGGATGGATCGAGCGGTACGTCGAGCAGGGCTGTCAACTCCTCGGTGAACGCACGCGTTCGCGGGGCGTCGAGGCCGCCGAGCGGGTCCAGCAGTTGCTGGAGCAGTTGCTGGACCACCCCGATGGCCCGCCGTGTGACGGCCGCCCCCTGCTCGGTGAGCGCCAGCTGTACGGCGCGCGGGTCGCGGGGATCACGGGTGCGCTCGACCAGGCCGGCCGACTCCAGTGCGCGCGCCAGCTTCGAGACGTACAACGCCTCCAGGCCGGTGTGGTCGGCGAGGCGGCGCTGGCTGGGCCGCTCGCCGGTGCGCCGCATGCCGTACAGCGACGCGACCAGCGAGTACTGCGCGTGGGTGAGACCCAGCGGAGCCACCGCGCGATCGACCGCGACGCGCCACTTGTTGGCGAGTCGCCACACCAAGAAACCGGGTGTGGGGCCCGGTGAACCCTTGCTCATGCCAAATAGAGTACATAGACATAATGTCCATGGCTACTATTTTTGGAGGGTCCTCACCACGAAGGACTGGGGCTGGTCGAGCCGGACGCTCGCAAGGGTGTGACCAGGAGTGAGCCTTCAGAGGGCCTTGGCACCCAAGGCGATGTCGAAGCCGCCGCCGTTGCGTGCCAGGCCCACCAGGAGGATGCCGGCCCATTCGAGGGCGTGGGCCATGTCGAGCCCTCCTGCGTCGAGGGCCCGCATGTCCAGGCTCTCCAGAAACGCCGCGACACACGCCTTCGCCTCGGCGTCGTCACCGGCGAAGAACACGTCCACCGGCTTGCCCTCCGCGAGGACACCTTGGAGGATCGAGTTGAACGCCTTCACGACGTGTGCGTCGTCGGGGGCGGTGGCGGCGATCTGCTGGGACACCGAGGTGCCCGGGGTGGTCACCAGCCCACTCACGTCGGCGTTGAACGGGTTGGTGATGTCGACGAGGATCTTGCCGGCCAGCGCGTCGCCGTAGTGCGCGACCACTTCGACCGCGCCGGTGTACAGGACGGCCACGATGACGATGTCACCCGCGGGCCTTGCGCCGTACGTGCCGACGGTGGCTCCGTTGCCGACCTGGTCGGCGAGCGCCTGAGCCTTGGCGGCGTCGCGGCTCATGAACTCGACGGTGTGGCCGCGCTTCGCCGCCCGGGTACCGATGGTGGCGGCCATGTTGCCCGAGCCGATGATGCTGATGGTGGACATGATGCGTGTCCCCTTGCTGTGTATGGATCAGTTGTTGTGTAGGGATCAGTTGTTGTGTAGGGATCAGTGAGGTGTGCGCCGACGCTTGCCGACGGGCCTCCCCCAGGGGGAGAGCCGGGCGCCGCCGCGGATGCCCGTCGGTGCGGCGCCGTCGACCAGCAGGGACGTGCTCAGATGACCGTGGTGCCGCCGTCGGCGACCAGTTCCATGCCATTGACGTAACTGGAGTCGTCCGAGGCCAGGAACAGCGCGGCCGACGCGATCTCCTCAGGGCGGCCCATCTCCCGCCGCGGGATGACGGATTCGAACTGCGCCTTCATCCGTTCGTCCATCACCTCTTCCAGGATCGGCGTGGCGACCTGGCCGGGAGTCAGCACGTTCACCCGGATCCTCCTGTCCCTCAGCTCGGCCACCCACACCCGTGCGTAGGCGGGCAGCACGGCCTTGCTCGCCGCGTACACACCCCAGTCGGGATAGCCCCGGAGTGATGCGTTCGACCCGGTCATGAGGATCGAGCCTCCGTCGTTGAACAACGGCAGCGCCTTCTGGACCGTGAACAGCGTGCCGCGCGCGTTCAGCGAGAAGGCGGCATCGAACTGCTCCTCGGTGATCGCGCCGAGCCTGCCCTGCCCGCCTGTCCCGGCACTCGCCCACAGCACGTCGATCGCGCCCTTTTCCTGCTTGACCGTCTCGAACAGGCGGTCCAGATCGTCGAGGTCGGCCGCATCACCCTGCACGCCGGTCACGTTCCGGCCGATGAGCTTGACGGCCTCGTCCAGCGCGTCCTTCCGCCGGCCCGAAATGAAGACGTGAGCTCCTTCGTCGGCGAACAACTTCGCACCGGCCAGTGCCATCCCGCTCGTCGCGCCCGTGATCACCGCGACCTTGCCATCGAGCTTTCCCACGATGCACTCCATTCATCTGCCGTGCCGAAATTAAGTACACCATTCTGAGTACTTAACGATGACCGTAGCGAACCGCGGCGAGCGGTGCAAGCTATGCACACCGATCGGTACCCACATGGGTTAGGCTGGGCGTATGGCAGAGCTGGAGAAGGGGCCGCGAGGCCTGCGCCGCGGCAGGGGCGCACGTGAGCGCATCCTCGGCGCGTCACAACAACTGTTCCGTGATCAAGGCATCGGCGGCACCGGCATGGACCAGCTCTGCGCGGTCGCCGAGGTGTCCAAGCGCACGCTCTACCAGCACTTCACCGGCAAGGACGACCTGATCGCCGAGTGCCTGCGCCGGTTCGATCCCGACATCCTGCCGGAAGTGTTCGACCGCACCGATCTCACGCCTCGCGAGCGGCTCCTCGCCGCGTTCGACGCCCACGCTCCCCTGTGCCCGTACATCGCGGCGGCCGTCGAGATCCCCGACCCGGACCACCCGGCCCGCGTGTACGCCCGCGACTACAAGAAGGGCTTCGCCGCCCGGCTCGCGGAGACCGCCCGCGAGGCCGGCGTCACCGATCCCGAGCAGCTCGGTGAGCAACTGGCGCTGCTCCTGGACGGCGCCTCGGCCCGCAGCCGAGTCCTCAACACGGACGCGTTCGCCACCGCAGCCGCCATCGCTGCCGTCCTCGTCGACAACGCCATCCCGACGGCAGCGGTGGCAGTACCGGCCGGCGCCGGCGCTGCCGAGTAGCGCCGCCAGGATGACGACGCGCGACGCAGGGCTGCCGCTCCGGTCACCTCAGCTTGTGGAAGCGGCCGTTGCGGAGGGTGCGACGGACTCGTCCCGGCGTGTCCTGAAGCATTCTTTCGCGCCGCCCGTCGCGGGGCTGAAGCAGACCTGCATCGCCGTCCCGGGGCCGGCCACGCTCATCAGGGTGTGGACGTAGGTGTCCACCTCGTTGCGGCTCGTGACCCTCGCGCCATGGCGGGAGCCGTTCCGGCCGCCCGTCCGCAGCTCGATCCGGTCGTTCACCGCCGCGCCCCACATACGGGCCCAACTCGCCCCGCATTCCTCGCTGTAGCGGATCTGGATCCAGGCCCCCGTGGCGGTCTCGTGCTCGGCGAGTGTCGTCGGCTGAGCGCCGCATTTCATCGCGATCGGGTCCTTGTCCTGGCAGGCATTGTGACGGCACAGCGCCCCGGTGGTGGAGGGCGGCGCGGGGGACGGAGGCGCCTCCATGCCGTGCGAGGGGGGCAGGTTGATGAGCACGAGCGTTCCTACGACCACCGCGCAGACCGACACCAGGGCGGTGAGGACGGCTACGGGCCGGTGGCTGGTCGGGCGGGTGCGGGTGCGAGTGCGGGTCCGGGTGCCTGTGAGGTCGACGCCGTCCGGGGGTGTCTCGGTCGGGCCGGTGTCGGGTGGGGTTGTCCCGGAGGGGGCGTTGGCGTCCGGTGCCGTCTCGTTCTGCGGCGCCGCCTTCGTTCCAGGCGTTCCAGGCGTTCCGGGCGTTCCATGTGTCCGATGCGTCCGGTGTGTCCGGGCGATGTCCAAGAGCGCCAGCGGGTGGTCGGCTGGTTCGCCGACCAGACGGCACAACTCCATGACCGCGCTGCGCGGCGGCAGACTCTTGCCGTTGAGGTAGCGCTCCCAGGACGACTTGCTGAAGGTGGTCACGTTCGCGAGCTGCGCCAGGCTCAGGCCGGTGCGCTGCTTCAACTGCTGCAGTACGAAGGCCAGTCGGGCGCCCGGCGGCGAAGGTACAGCCCCTGTCATCCGCGCAGCGCCTTCCAGGAGCGCGGCCCCAGCATCCCGTCGACGACCAGGCCCGAGCGCTGCTGGAACGATTTGACGGCCCGCAGTGTCAGCGGGCCGAACATGCCGTCGATCCCGCCGGGTGAGATGCCGGCCCGGCGCAGCAGACACTGCGCCTCGGCCACGTCGGCGCCCGTGGCCCCGTAGACGATCTCGTCGTTCCGGCCTTCGTTGATGCCTGCCGACCAGCGGCCGTCCACGCGGGTGATGCGGCAGGTGTAGGAGGGTGACGGCGAGGCCGCGGCGGTGGAGGGCGGGGCTGCGACGGTCGCCTGGGTGACGTCGTCGTCGAGGCGCAGCATGAGCAGCAGCGCTGCCGAGAGTGCCACGGCCAGGGCTACGACGCCTGCCGTGAGGGCGATGTGCGGGAAGCGGCCGTGAGCGGGTGCGGTGGCCGGGGGCGTCGTGGGCCCGATCAGTGTGACCGAATCCTGCCCCTGGTCCTGTCCGTGTCCCTGGTCCTGCCCGTGTTCCTCGTCCTGGCCCTGTCCGTGTCCCTGATCCTGCCCGTGTCCCCGGTCCTGGTCCTCGTCCTGTTCCTGCGTCGTGGGCCGCGGCTCTACGGCGGTCTTGGCGCGGCGGCTGTCCCAGGTGTCGGCGGCGACCTCGTGCAGCGCGAGCAGCGGGACGGGGTCGGCACCCGTGGTCCGGGCCAGTGCCTCCAGCGCCTCCCGGGGCGGCAGCGAGGTGCCTCCCAGGTACCGCTCCCACGACCTGGAGCTGTAGCCGGTCTTTGCCGCGAGGTGCCGCATCGTCAGCTCGCCGTGATCCTTCAGCCGACGTAACTCCTCCACCAACTGCCGTGCGCAGGGATCGAGTTCGTCGGACAGCGGCTTGTAGCGCGACATGTTTCCCCAAATACGTTCATGAGCGTGAGCAGCGACCCCCTTCGCCGCTTCGCATTCTGCATGAGCCCGTCACATCTGTCACAGGTGTCCCACACAACCGTCCCACCGGACCCTTTCGTCGCAGGTCAGCGGGGTGGTCGTCCCCAGCAACCGCCAACTGCGCCTGAGCCGTGGCCACGACGCCCCGGCGCCCTGCACCTTTGTCCTCGCCACCTGGTCCCCGTCAGTTGGGTCAGGTGCGGATTCCACGACCGAAAGAGGAAAGCATGCGACCGAACGCTCTGGGCACGACCATCGCCGGACTCGTCACCGTTGTCGGCCTCGCCGCCGGCAGTGTGGCGACCGCGGGCACCAGCTTCGCGGCCACCGGGACCACCGCGCACACGGCGGCCGTCTCACAGCCCGCCGCCGTGGCCGCGACGCAGAACTTCGGTCTGACCACGGCCGAGGCCAAGAACGTCCAGAACTTCCTCGCGGACTACTGGGGCTACACGGACACCATCGACGGCCAGCTGGGCACCAACAGCTGGAAGGCCTTCCAGCGCTGCCTCGCGAAGTACTGGGGCTACACGGGCGAGATCGACGGGGACCCCGGCACCAACACCATCAAGGCGCTGCAGCGCCTGCTGAAGGACGACTACGGCTACACGGGTGACATCGACGGCATCGCCGGTGCGGGCACCCGGGCGGCGTTCAAGCGCTTCGCCGCCTGAGAGTCCGAGTGACCCACCCCGGCCCGTCCTGCAACGACAAGGACGGGCCGGGGTTGCGCGTTCCCGCCTCCCCCACAACCGCGCCGGGCGCCCAGCCCGTGACCGGTGGCGCGTAACCCGTAAGTCGTAAGTCGTAAGCCGCAAGCCGCAAGCCGCAAGCCGCAAGCCGCAAGCCGACGGTACGTCAGAAGCCGCTCCAGCAACCGAAGGAGAACCTCCCCGCCATGGGAAGACTCGCATTCCTCGTTCGCGCCGAAGACCACAGTCCCCCACGCCGGGACACGCGCCGCACCGGGGCGGGGTGGCGGACGCGCGTCGGGACCTTCGCCGCCACCGCGGCCATGGTCTCGGCCGGCCTCGTGATCGGTGCCCAGCCCGCCGCGGCGGCACCGGCCCCGATCAAGCTGACCTCCGCGTCCTGTCCCGCCGAGATCGTGCAGGGCCAGACGAGCGGTTGCGTCACGGAGCTGCAGAACCTGCTCAACGCGCACGGCGCCGGTCTCGTGGTGGACGGTCAGTTCGGGGCGGGCACGCTCTACGCGGTCCGTGAGTACCAGGCCGCCACCGCCATCGCCGTGGACGGCCGGGTGGGCCCGGCGACCAAGAGCAAGCTGTACGCGACCGGAGGCTCGGCGCCCGCCCCCGTCAACCTGAACTCCGCCTCCTGCCCCGCGAACATCGTCCAGGGCGCCCAGGGCGGTTGCGTCACCGAGCTCCAGCGACTGCTGCGCCACCAGGGCTACGCCGTCGACGTGGACGGCGACTTCGGCGCCGGGACGGCCAGCGCCGTCCGCGCCTTCCAGACCTCCCGCGGGCTCACGGCCGACGGACAGGTCGGTACGAACACCAAGCGGGCGCTGTACGACACCGACGAGTCACCGTCGACGAGCCTGGACCTGCGGTCGTCGTCGTGCCCTGAGAACATCGTGGAAGGGCAGAGCGGCGGTTGTGTCGCCACGCTGCAGTCCCTGCTGAACGGCAAGGGCCAGAGCCTCGACGTCGACGCCAGCTTCGGTCCCCAGACCCTGGCGGCCGTGAAGGCGTTCCAGTCCGCGAACGGCCTCACCGCCGACGGCCAGGTCGGCCCGAACACCAAGGCCGCCCTGTACGCGAACATCGGCGGTGGCGGCGGCAACGGCGCGCCCGCGCCGATCAACCTGAACTCCGCCTCCTGCCCGAACGAGATCGTGCAGGGGCAACGCAGCGGCTGTGTAACCGAGTTGCAGAGCCTGCTCAACCACCACGGTGCCGATCTCGCCGTGGACGGCGACTTCGGTGCGCTCACCGACAGCGCCGTCAGGGACTTCCAGGCCGAGAAGGGGCTGTCGGTCGACGGCCACGCGGGACCGAACACCAAGGCCGCTTTGTACGGTGCGGTCACCCCGCCGTCGTCGCCCCCGCCCGGCGGCGGTTACGGCAAGATCCTCGAAGTGGCCGAGGCCGAGGCCGGCACGGTCGAGGGCAGCGCCCGCGCGAACAGCTACGGCTCGTCCGTGGGCCTTTCGCTCTCCACCAGCAACTACGCCTGGTGCGCGACCTTCGTGAGCTGGGTGGCCAAGCAGACCGGGGCCAGCTCCTACCGCAACTCCTACGTCTCGGGCTGGGTCAAGCAGGCGCGGGCCGGCAACTACCACCTGTCGGTGACGACCAGCCCGCAGCCGGGTGACATCGTGGCGTTCGACTGGGACGGCGGAAGCGACTTCACCGGCGGCAACGAGCACATAGGCATCGTGCGTACGGTGTCCGGATCGTCGTTCACCACCGTCGAGGGCAACACGGGCAACCCCAACGGCGACAACGACGGCGTCTACGTCAGGTCCCGTGCCACGAACAGCGGATACGACGTGGTCTTCATCCGCGTCCGCTGAGCGTGGTCGGCCCCTCCGCGGTCAGGTCCGCTGGGGCACTATCGCCACCGGGCAGTCCGCGTGGTGCAGCAGTGTGTGTCCCACCCGGCCGAGTTGCAGGCCGAAGTGGCCGTGCCTGCGCCGGGCGCCGACGACGACCAGGTCCGCCGCCGACGAGCGCCGCAGGAGCACCTTGCGGGCCGGCCCCTCGGCGGTGGTCTTCCGCACCCGCACCCCCGAATGGTCCGCGACGCCTTCACGGACGACCGCGTCGAGCAGCGCCGAGGCCCGTTCCTCGTGGTACCGCTCCGGTACGCCGGCCATGCTCGGATGGTCGGCGCCCTCGTAGGAGGGGCAGCGCCAGGCACGTACGACATCCAGCGTGCACCCGCGTGCCTGCGCCTCGCGGAACGCGAACCGGGCCGCCTCACCGCTCGTCGCCGGATCGCCCGCGCCGAGCAGGATGCGCTCGTGCGTCGCCTCCAGGGCGGCCTTGTCCCCGCGGACCACGATCACCGGACAGTGGGCACGCGCCGCCACCGCCAGACCGACCGAGCCCAGCAGCAGCCCCCTCAGCTCGCCCCGGCCACGTGAGCCCGTGACGAGGGCCGAGGCGTCGCGGGCCGCCTGCAGCAGGGCGGTCGCCGCGTCCTCCGGCACGACCTCCGCGACGACCCGCACGGAGGGATCACGCTGTCGGGCGCGCTCGGCGGCTGAGCCGAGGATGTTCTCGGCGAGTGCCTGGTCCGACGGGCGTCCGGCTCCATCGGTCTGTTCGTCACCTTCGTAGCGTTCCCACAGGCAGGCGTGCACCAGGCGGATCGGCAGGCCGTGGCGGGCCGCCTCGTCCACCGCCCAGTCCATTGCCTGAAGGCTGGACTCCGATCCGTCCACGCCCACTACCAGGGGCAGCTCCATCATGGCCACCACCTTCCATATGATTCAGGACGTTCCACCCGCGGTCAGGTCACCTTCATTCAACTTCCAGGCCGGGATGCGCACTTGAGCCGATCGGTGTGCTTCTCCCGGGCCGGACGGCCCTGGCGGACGGGCCGACCGGTTCTCGGCCGTTCCGCGCAGCGCCCCGCCCGCCGCCGCCCGTCGGAGTCCGCCGGAACCCGCTGGTTTCCGCCGCCGCGTGGTCCTACCGCTCCCCCACCGGTGCCCACCACACCAAGGTCGTACCGCCGCCCTCAGGGCTGTCCAGCCGCAGCTCTCCGCCCAACTGCCCCGCCCGTTCCGCCATGTTGCGCAGGCCGCTCCGGCGGCCCCCGGGCGCGATGCCGACGCCGTCGTCGGAGACCGTCAGGCGCACCTCGCGGCCGTCGGTCTCCAGAACCACCGCGGCACACGTGGCCCGGGCATGCCGGGCGATGTTGGTCAGGGCCTCGGAGAGCACGGCCACCACGTGGTCGGCCGTCTCCTTGGCGACCTGGGTGTCCACCAGCCCCTCCATCTGGAGGCTGGGGGTGAAACCGAGCACCGGAGCCGCCTCGCCGACCACACGGACCACGCGGGCCCGCAGGCCCGGGGCGGCGGCACCCTCCCGCGCACGCAGGCCGAAGATGGTCGACCTGATGATCTTGATGGTCTCGTCCAGGTCGTCCACCGCCCGCGACACACGTTCCGAGGCCTCGTCGTGCTCGATGAAGCGGCTGGCGCTCTGCAGGGTCATGCCGGTGGCGAACAGCCGCTGGATCGCCAGGTCGTGGAGGTCGCGGGCGATCCGGTCGCGGTCCTTGAGCACCGCGATCTCCTCGGCGTCCTCACGCCGTTCCGCCAGTTCCATCGCGACCGCGGCCTGCGCGGCGAACCCCTGCAGCGCCCGGGTCTCCTTCTCGGTGAACGCCGGCCCGCCGGACTCACGCACCAGCAGGACGATCCCGCGCACCCGCTCGCCCGTTCCGATGGGGACGGCCACGGCCGGGCCAAGACCGGTGAACCGCGGGGGCCCGGACGCGTCCCGTTCCTCCGCGGAGATGTCGGGACTGGCGACCGAGGCGGCCGCGGAGAACGCCCGGCCGATCAGGCCCTCGTCCACCGGCAGCACGAGCCCTCGATGTGCCTCCGCAGCCTCGCCGAAGGCCAGTTCGGCGGTGAGCGAGTCCGTGTTCTCCATGGGCAGGGCGACCACCGTCAGCGCCGCCGAGGTGATGTCCCTCGCCCGCTCCGCGATCAGGCCGAGGACCTCGGCGCGGTCGCTGCCGGACATCAGGCAGTGGGTGATCTCCGCGCTCGCCTGCAGCCAGCGTTCGCGCAGCCGCGACTCCTCGTAGAGGCGGGCGTTGTCGATCGCCACGCCTGCGGCCACCGCCAGGGTCGACAGGACCGACTCGTCCTCCTCGTCGAACTGTGCGCCGCCCTGCTTCTCCGTCAGATAGAGATTGCCGAAGACCTGCTCCCGCACCCGGATCGGGACACCGACGAAGGTGTTCATCGGCGGGTGATGGGGCGGGAACCCGTACGAGGAAGGGTGCCCCGACAGCTTGACCAGCCGCAGGGGTTCGGGGTGCCGGATGAGTTCACCCAGAATGCCGTGCCCCTCCGGGTAGTGGCCGATCTCGGCGATCTGTTCCTCGCTGATCCCGATCGTGTGGAAGGCCGACAGCCGCTTGCCGTCGGCCCCGATCACCCCGAGGGCCGCGTATCGCGCGTCCACGAGCACGGCCGCGGCCTCCACGATGCTGCGCAGCGCCTGCTCCAGGTCCAGTTCCCGGCCGACGGAGAGCACGGCCTCCAGCAAGCTGTGCACGCGGTCGCGCGTACCGCGGGCGGCGTCCAGTCTGGCCTGCAGTTCTTCCAGCAGCTCGTCCAGCTTCAGCTGCGGCAGCCGTACGCGGGCCCGACGGGACTCCTCGGCGCTTCCCACCGGTCGATCCTCCAGGTCCCCTCGACGCACGGACAGCCGACCGTTCCGGTCGGGTGTCACGGTATCGGTCCGGTGCGGGCCCGCGCGGTCCGGGTCGGGAGAGCGTACGGATCGGGCCCCGCAGCCGGGTCCGGGGCGGCAACTGCCGTCAGTTCAGGGGCAGTCGGGCCGCGACGTACTCGGTGAGGTCGAGCAGCCGGTTGCTGTAGCCCCATTCGTTGTCGTACCAGCCGAAGACCTTGACCAGCTCGCCGTGGGCCTGGGTCAGCGGGGCGTCCAGGACGCACGAGGCGGGGTCGCCGACGACGTCGCGGGAGACGATCGGGGCGTCGGACACCCGCAGGATGCCCCGCAGCGGACCATCGGCGGCCTCGCGGAACGCCGTGTTGATCTCGTCCGCCGACGCGGGCCGCTCCAGGACCACGCTCAGGTCGGTCAGCGAACCGTCCTCGACGGGGACGCGTACGGCGATACCGTCGAGTGTGCCCACCAGTTCCGGCAGGACGAGGCCCACGGCGCGGGCGGCCCCGGTACTGGTGGGGATGATGTTCACGGCGGCGCTGCGGCCCCGGCGGAGGTCCTTGTGCGGGCCGTCCAGGACGACCTGGTCGTTGGTGTAGCCGTGGATGGTGGTCATCAGTCCCTTGACGATGCCGAAGTGATCGTTCAGCACCTTCACCATGGGAGCCACGCAGTTGGTGGTGCACGAGGCGTTGGAGACGACGTGGTCCCGCCCCGCGTCGTACGTGTTCTCGTTGACGCCCATCACGATCGTGCCGTCAACTCCCTTGCCCGGCACGGACAGCAGCACCTTGCGCGCCCCCGCCTTCAGGTGGAGGCCCGCGTCCTCCTGGGTGCGGAAGCGGCCGGTCGACTCGATGACCACGTCCACGCGGAGGTCGCCCCAGGCCAGCGCGGCGGGATCCCGCTCGGCGGTCACGGCGATGCGGTGCCCGTCGACGGTGAGTGAGGTGTCGTCGTGCTCGATGGCGCGGTGCAGCCGTCCGTACGTCGAGTCGAACTCCAGCAGGTGCGCCAGAACCGCCGGCGAGGTGATGTCGTTGACCGCCACGACCTCCACCGGTGTGCCCGCACCCGTCTCCGCACGCTCAAGCACGCAGCGCAGATAGTTGCGTCCGATGCGGCCGAAGCCGTTGATGCCCACCCGCACGCCCATGTCCCTCGTCCTTCCGGTCCGTCCCGTGTCTGTCTCCGGTGCCAGCGTGCGGGAGGCGGACCGGGCGGGACTTGGGCCGTACGGGGGCGAGCCCGGGGGACGTTCGGCCCTGCGGCCCGCCGCTCAACACCCGTACGGGGACTCGGATTCGGACTCGGGCTCGGGCTCTCGGGCTCGGGCTCTCGGGCCTCAGCGGCCTTCGTTCTTCGGCCTGTCCCGGGTCTGGGCCTGCGCCTGGGTGGCGATGACGGCGGCCTGTATGCGCCGCTCCACGCCCAGCTTGGCGAGCAGCCGTGAGATGTGGTTCTTGACCGTCTTCTCCGCGAGGAAGAGCCGCTGGCCGATCTGACGGTTGGTCAGGCCCTCGCCGATCAGGGCCAGGATCTCCCGCTCCCGCTCGGTGAGGCCGGGCAGCGCGTCCGGCTCCTCCTTCGGCTGGTCCCCCGCGCGCAGACGGGCCATCAGTCTGGCGGTGGCGCTCGGATCGAGCAGGGACTGGCCGGCGGCCACCGTGCGGACGGCCGACACCAGGTCCGCTCCCTTGATCTGCTTCAGGACGTACCCGGACGCCCCGGCCATGATCGAGTCGAGCAGCGCCTCCTCGTCGTCGAAGGAGGTCAGCATCAGACAGGCCAGATCCGGCATGCGTGAGCGCAGCTCCCGGCACACGGTCACCCCGTCCCCGTCGGGCAGCCGGACATCGAGGACCGCCACCTGGGGCCGCAGCGCGGGAACGCGCACGAGGGCCTGTTCGACGGTCCCTGCCTCGCCGACCACGGTGATGTCCGGCTCGTCGTTCAGCAGGTCGTGCACCCCACGCCGTACCACCTCGTGGTCGTCCAGCAGGAAGACCCGGATGGGGCTGTCGGGGTCTGTCCGTTCGCTGTCGGCCATCGGATGCTCCCTCTCGTACGCCGGACGCCGATGTCCGCACCCGCGCGCGTACCGGCTTCTTCTTCTGCTGGATCCTTCCGGTTCCCGGGACGAACGACCAGGGCCGGTCGGCCCCGATTCCCCAGGCGAACCGATTCTCCACGAGGGTCACGGGCCGACCGGCCCACCTGAAGGGACGTCCAGTACCTCCTCCGCCGCGCCCGGCGGTCCGACGCTGGAGGACGGCACGCCCACAGGGCCGCGGTACCGAGCCGAGGAGCACATGTGATGGTCCGTTACGTGTACGACTTCACCGAAGGCAGTCGTGACATGGCCGACCTGCTCGGTGGCAAGGGAGCGAATCTGGCCGAGATGACCGGTCTTGGCCTTCCGGTGCCGCCGGGGTTCGTCGTCACCACCGAGGCCTGCCGGGCCTTCCTGGCCACCGGCGCGGAACCCGAGGGGATGTCCCGGGAGATCTCCCGTCACCTGTCGGTCCTGGAGACCGCCGCCGGGCGGCGCCTGGGGCAGCCGGACGACCCGCTGCTGCTGTCCGTCCGCTCCGGGGCCCGTTTCTCGATGCCGGGCATGATGGAGACGGTCCTCGACATCGGACTCACCGACGCCTCCGTACTGGGGCTGGCCAAGGTCTCCGGGAACGAGCGGTTCGCCTGGGACTCGTACCGCAGGCTGGTGCAGATGTTCGGCAGTACGGTCATGGGCGTCGACGCCGAACTGTTCGAGCAGGCCATGACGCGGCTCAAGGAGAGGCGCGGTGCCCCGGACGATCTGCGGCTGGACGCGAGCGACCTCGCCGAACTCGTCGAGACGTACAAGAACCTGATCCATGTCGTGACGGGCGACCACTTCCCGCAGTCGCCCGCCGAGCAGCTGCGCCGGGCGGTGCTCGCGGTCTTCCGTTCGTGGAACGGGGAACGCGCCCGGCTGTACCGGCGGCGCGAGCGCATCCCCGACGATCTGGGCACCGCGGTCTCCGTACAGCGCATGGTGTTCGGCAATCTCGGGCCCGACTCCGGCAGCGGTGTCGCCTTCACCCGTGATCCGGCGACCGGCCGCAGCGGCCCGTACGGCGACTACCTGGCCGACGCCCAGGGCGAGGACGTCGTCGCCGGCATCCGCAACACCGTGCCCCTGGCCGAGCTGGAACGGCTCGACCCGACCTCGTACCAGCAGCTGCGCGAGCACCTGCGGACGCTGGAGTACCACTACCGGGACCTGTGCGACATCGAGTTCACCATCGAGCGCGGCACGCTGTGGATGCTGCAGACCCGGGTGGGCAAGAGGACCGCCGAGGCCGCCTTCCGCATCGCCGCCGCGCTGGTCGACGAAGGGCTCATCACCCCGGCCGAGGCGCTGTCGCGGGTCGGCGGGGACGGGCTCGCCCGGCTGATGTTCCCGCGCTTCGACACCTCCGCGACCGGGGAGCCGCTGGCCCGCGGCCTGCCCGCCTCGCCGGGTGCGGCGGTGGGCGCCGCGGTCTTCGACTCCGCCGAGGCCGTACGGCGTGCCGCGGCCGGGGAGGAGGTCGTCCTGGTCCGCCAGGAGACGACCCCCGACGATCTGCCCGGCATGGTGGCCGCCCGGGCCGTGCTCACCAGCCGCGGCGGCAGGACGAGTCACGCGGCGGTCGTCGCCCGCGGCATGGGCAAGGTGTGCGTCTGCGGTGCCGAGGAACTCACCGTGGACGCCGCGGCACGACGCTTCACCACACGCGCCGGCACCGTCGTCGAGGAGGGGACGGTCCTCTCGGTGGACGGCTCCACGGGTGCCGTGTACCCGGGCACGGTCCCCCTGGTCGACTCCGCGGTCATGCGGTACCTGGAGACGGGCGTACGTGATGAACGGTCGGCCCAGGTCGTCGACGCGGTCGCACGAGCCCTGCAACAGGCGGACGGGACACGGCGTTTGGAGGTACGGGCCAACGCCGACACCCCGGAGGACGCCGCCCGGGCACGCCGGTTCGGCGCCCAGGGTGTCGGCCTGTGCCGCTCCGAGCACATGTTCCTCGGGGAGCGCCGCAAGCTGGTCGAACAGATGATCCTGGCCACCGGCAGCGCCGCTCGCGAACGTGCTCTGGCCTCGCTGCTTCCCCTCCAGCGGCAGGACTTCGCCGGCATCCTCGAAGCGATGGACGGCCTGCCGGTCACCATCCGCCTCCTCGATCCGCCACTGCACGAGTTCCTGCCCGACCGCACCGAACTCGCCGTGCGCATCGCGACCGCCGAGGCACACGGAGACCCGCCGGATCCGCACGACACCGAACTGCTCGACGCCGTGAACCGCATGCACGAGGGGAACCCGATGCTCGGCCTGCGCGGTGTGCGCCTGGGTCTGGTGGTGCCGGGCCTGGTCGCCATGCAGGTACGGGCCGTCGCCGAGGCGGTCGTCGAGCGCAGGCGGGCCGGAGGCTCGCCGAAACCGGAGATCATGGTGCCGCTGGTGGGCGCCGTCGAGGAACTGCGCATCGAGCGCGCGGAGGTGGAAGGCGTACTGGCCGAGGTCTCGGCCGAGTCCGGCGTCCCGGTGACCTGCCCGGTCGGCACCATGATCGAGCTGCCCCGCGCTGCGCTCACCGCGGGCCGGATCGCCGAACAGGCGGAGTTCTTCTCCTTCGGCACGAACGACCTCACCCAGACCACCTGGGGTTTCTCCCGCGACGACGTCGAGGCGGCGTTCTTCTCGGCCTACCTCGACAAGGGCGTCTTCGCCGCCTCTCCGTTCGAGACGATCGACCGCGAGGGCGTGGGGCGGCTGGTCGGGATCGCCGTCGCCGAGGGCCGGGCGGCCCGGCCCGACCTGACGATCGGCGTCTGCGGTGAGCACGGTGGCGATCCCGAGTCCGTCCACTTCTTCCACGCGGCGGGCCTGGACTACGTCTCCTGCTCGCCGTTCCGGGTCCCGGTGGCCCGTCTGGAGGCCGGGCGGGCGGCCCTGCCGGAGACCGAGGTGAGCGACAGCCGATGACGGGCCCGTACCGCCCGGCTCCTCCATCGGCCGGTCCGGTCGGCCCGCTCCCCCGGGGCCGGCCGGGCCCGGCCGGGGACCATCGGCACCAGCGACGGGGGTCCGCTCCGGACGAGAGTGGAGACGTGAGCGGCACCGACCCCCGCGGTGCCGCTCCACCCGGCCCCGTCGGCCCCCGCGACGGCACACGACACCGGAGGTGCACGCCATGACCCGACACGGCGCCGGAACCTCCACGTCGCGCACGGCCGCACCGACGCGGTCCTGCTGCCGCACGTCATCCGCCTCAACGGCACGGTTCCCGCCGAACTCACGGGCTGGCCCACGTACGAGCACTACGGTCACGTCGGCGTCGACGCCCTGCCGCAACAGGCCCTCAACGCCTACGAGGACCAGTGCGCGCGCCCGCCAACCCGCGGATGCCGATGCTCGACGACATGCGGGAGATCATGCGCGCGGCCCACTACGGCCGGGCGGACGCGGACGAGGGCCGAACGGCCCTGGCGTGAGGCACCCCGACATCGTTGAAATGACCTGATCACGCACACGCGGTGTGCAACGACCCCCTACGGACATCCGCCATGGCCTTCGACAACGCCGAGCCGGTCGGCTCCGGGCCCCGCCAGAGCATCGAGCTCGACGGCGACGAGGCTCTGCGACTGCTGGGCACCGTGTCCCTGGGAAGGATCGTCTTCACCCGGGACGCGCTGCCCACCATCCGCCCGGTCAACCATGTGCTGGACGGCGGGAACATCGTCATCCGCACCCACGAGGGGGCGGCCCTGACCTCACGCACCCGGCACACCGGCGGCCCGGGAGTGGTCGTCGCCTACGAGGCCGACGCCATCGACCCGGACACGCATCTCGGCTGGAGCGTCGTGGTCACCGGTTTCGCCCACCTGGTGACCGAGTCGCACGAACTCGCCCGCTACCGCGAGCTGTTGCGCCCCTGGGTGGACCGGACGATGGACTACGCGGTCCGTATACACCCCGACCTGATCACCGGCATCCGCCTCACGCCCGTAAGAAGCGGGGCAGGCAGGTGAGTGGTCAACCCATAGTGCCGGGCCGTCCCGGGGCCGTGGCCGGGGCGTCGTTCATCCGGTCGGCACGACGAGCACGGGGCAGTGGGAACGGTGCAGCAGCGTGTGCGCCGTCGGATTCAGGTGCGGTCCGACACGGTGGGCGCGCTGGTGGGCACCGATGACGACGACGTCGGCCGCCCGGGTGGCCTCCAGCAGGGCGCGGCGCAGGACACGCAGCCTGGCGCCGCGGCGCTCCGCCTCCTCGAAGGCGTAGGCGGCCACGTCGGGGTCCGCGTCACCGGCGAGGCCGAGCAGCACCTCACCGCCGTCCCCGCACCGGCGGTCGCCGCGTACCACCAGCAGCGGGCCGCGCACCTGTGCCGCCAGACGCAGGCTCACGGACCCGAGCAGCATGCCGCTGAGTCCTCCGAGTCCGCGGGTCCCGACGACGGTGAGCGCGGCGTCCTCGCTCTCGCGCGTCAACGCCCGTACGGCGCTGCCCCGCACGGCCTCGGTGGTCACCGGCAGGTCGGGGTGCCGTGCGACGACCCGGGCCCGGGCCGCCGCGAGTATCGGGCCGGCCTCGTCCAGGTCGGGCACGGCGTACACGATGCGCAGTGCGGCGGCGCGGCGTGCCGCCTCGGCCGCCGCCCGGTCCAGAGCCCGTACGGAGACGAGCGAACCGTCCACTCCGGCGACCACCTGATGGATCCTCACAGTCCTGCCCCCTCTCATGCCGCCCCCTCTCATGTCGTTCCGTGCTCCGGAAGGTGTCGTGTCCCGCCCTTCAGCAGGCCGCCACCCCGTTCTTGCGGAACTGTTCCTGGACGCGCCCGATCAGCTCGGGGTCGGGGCGCGGAGTGTCCCGCAGCGGGAAGGGCAGGCCGAGTGCCTCGTACTTCGCGGCGCCGAGTCGGTGGAACGGCAGAACGCCGGACCGCCCTCGTACGGCGTGTAGTTGGCCTGGATGAAGTCGCGTACGTCGATGCGGTTCCGCCACTGCGTCCCGGCGAAACCATGCCACGCATCGGTCCGTCGGCTGTCGGCCTTCGCGGTTGCGGTCATCGTCGGTCGTCCCTTCCCTGGTCCACCTGTGCGGGTCTCCCTCTTCACATGCTCGTCCGCCGCGGTCGTCACGGGCAGTGCCGGACAGCGCCGACAGGTGGCCCGTACGGCCCCGGACGACGGGGCCGGGTGGACTCAGCCGTGCGGGACCACGGCGACGGGGCAGCCGACGTGGTGCAGCACCGCGTGGGCCACGGAGCCGATGTGCGTCCCGAGGTGGCTCTCCCGGATCTTTCGGCCCACGACGACGAGGCAGGCCTCGGACGAGGCGTGGATCAGGGCGCCGGCCGGCCTGCCTTCGGAGACGGTCTCGGTCACGGAGACCTCCGGATACTTCGCGCACCACGGACGCAGCGTCGCGACGACGGCGCGTTCCTGGCCGGCCAGGACTTCCGCCTCGGCGCCCGTGACCGCGCGCAGGTCGCCGCCGTCGGCCGAGGGGACACTGAAGGCGTGGATCACCCGCAGTGCGGTGCCGTGCAGCCGGGCGGCCTCGAAGGCGAACTCGATCAGTTCGTCACAGGGATGCCGGACGTCCAGACCGAGGACGACGTCACGGTACGGAGTCCCGGACTTCTTCGAGGAGTTCTCCCGCGAAGTGCCCTCCTTGCCGGGCGTCGTGGGTTCCTCGTCGGCCGTCGCCCTGCCCGCACGGACGAGCACGACGGGGCGTACGGACCTGGCGACGACCCGCTGGGACACCGAACCGACCATGAACCCCGCGAGACCGCCGAGTCCGCGGGAGCCGAGCACCAGCACCTCGGTGTCGTCGCTCCACGCGAGCAGGGCCCTGACCGGGGAGTCGGACACCAGCTGGGCGTCGATGGAAAGGTCGGGGTGCGCGGCCCGCACACCGGCGACCACCTGGTCCAGGGTCTGCTGGGCCCATTCGTGCTCGCTGTTGCCCATGGGGACGGAGGCGGGCGGGCGAGGGTGCCACTGCCAGGCGTGCACCACCCTCAGCGGGGCTCCGCGGCGCACGGCTTCCCTGGCCGCCCAGTGTGCGGTCGCGAGGCTGTCGACGGAACCGTCGACGCCCGCGGTGACATGGCGAAGCATGCTGCCTACCTCCTTGGTCCGCGCCTGATGCTCTTCCCGTCGAGCTTCGTGCCGGAACGGACCCGTGCGGAGGGTGCCGAAGGACCTCGGCCGAGTACCGGGCGGCCCGGTCATGGGGCCGGGTGGCCCATGGTCCCCGGCCGGGGCGTGGCAGGACGCTGTGAGCGCAAGGACCGCATGCACCCATGGAGGCACGTCATGAACGATTCCGTCACGTCGAGCATGCTGCGGGCCCTCCCCGCCGAACACCGGCAGCGATTGATGGACCTCGCCCGCGAGGTGTCGTTCGAGGCGGGGACCCGCCTCTTCGAGGAGGGCGGACGGGCCGACCGCTTCTGGATCGTGCGCACCGGCACCGTCACGCTCGACATGCGGGTGCCCGGCCGGCGGGCAGCGGTCATCGAGACGCTCGGTCACAACCAACTCGCGGGCTGGTCCTGGCTGTTCGCGCCGCACACCTGGCACCTGGGCGCCGAGGCCACCACTCCCCTGCGGGCCTACGAGTTCGACGCCGCGGCCGTACGCGCCCTGTGCCGCAGCGATCCGGAGTTCGGCAGCGCGGTCACCCAGTGGGTCGGTGACGTACTGGCCCACCGGCTGCGCTCGGCCCGCACCCGGCTGCTGGACCTGTACGCCCCCTACGGCAGCGGCAGTCGCGTGTGACGGCTCCCCCGACCGAAGCGTTCAAGGATACATCATGCACGGCACGCCGCACGTCGTGAGCGATGTGATGACCCGCACCGTCGCCACGGTGGACCGCGAGACCTCGTTCAAGGAGATCGTGCGGACGATGCAGGAACGGAAGGTCAGCGCCCTGCCCGTCGTCGAGGGCGAGGGACAGGTGGTCGGCGTCGTCTCCGAGGCCGATCTGCTGCCCAAGGAGGAGTTCCGCGACAGCGACCCGGATCGCCATACCCAGTTGCGCAGGCTCTCCGACCTCGCCAAGGCCGGTGCGCTGACCGCCGGGGAACTGATGACCTCCCCGGCCCTCACCGCTTCCCCCGACGCGACGCTCGCCCAGGCCGCGCGGACGATGGCACGCGCCCGGGTCAAGAGGCTTCCCGTCGTGGACGAGTCGGGCACGCTGCGGGGCGTCGTCAGCCGCGCCGATCTGCTGAAGGTCTTCCTCCGGGACGACGAGGAGATGGCGGAGGAGGTACGGCGGGAAGTCGTCTCGTACCTGTTCCCGCCGCCCTCGTCCTCCGTGTGGACCGAGGTGCGGGGCGGTGTGGTGAAGCTCAGCGGGCACGTCCGGGACACGTCCCTGGTGCCGGTGGCCGCACGGCTGGCACGGGCCGTCGAGGGTGTCGTGGACGTCGAGTTCGACCTCTCCGCGCACGAGCCTTCCTCATAGCGGCCGGGCCTGCCCCGGCGACGGTGTGACGGTGTCCGGGGCGCCGACGGTCCCGGCGGAAGCGGCGGTCGCGGACTTGCCGGCGGTCGCGGACTTGCCGGCGGTCGCGGGCTTGCCGGCGCGGACGACGGCGGAGTGCATGCCGTCGGCGACCGGGTGGGTCGGGGTGATCTCGATGTCCGTGAAGCCGGCCGCCTCAAGCCCCCGGCGGTACTCGGCGAAGGACAGCGCTCCGGCGATGCAGCCGACGTAGTCCCCGCGCTCGGCCCGCTGCCCGGGGGTGAGGGTGTCGTCGGCGACGACGTCCGAGACACCCATGCGGCCGCCGGGCCTGAGTACCCGGAAGGTCTCGGCGAAGACGGCGGACTTGTCCGTGGACAGGTTGATCACGCAGTTGGAGATGACGACGTCGATCGTGTCCGCGGGCAGCGGGATCGCCTCGATGGTGCCCTTGAGGAACTCGACGTTCGTCGCGCCCGCCTTCTCGGCGTTGGCCAGGGCCAGGGCCAGCATCTCCTCCGTCATGTCCAGTCCGTACGCCTTGCCGGTCGGGCCCACCCGGCGGGCGGACAGCAGGACGTCGATTCCGCCGCCCGAGCCGAGGTCGAGCACGCGTTCACCCGCGCGCAGGTCGGCGACGGCGGTCGGGTTGCCACAGCCGAGCGAGGCCGCGACCGCGTCGGCGGGCAGGGTGTCGCGCTCGTCGGCTGCGTACAGGGCCGAGCCGAAGGTGTCGTCGACCTCGACCGGCTGTGGTCCACAACAGCCGGTGCCGCCCTCGGTGGCACTCCCTGCCGTCGTGACCTTGAGAGCCGTCGCGGCATACCGCTGACGGACGATGTCGCGCAGGTCGGTGGACTGCTCGTTCATGTCTCACTCCCTGGAACTCGCTGTATTGACGTTCGTTGATGCAAGCTTGCGCCTTGGATCGAAAGACGTCAACATAGAAGGATGTCGAAACAAGAGCTTGAGGTGATCGGCAAGGACAGCGCCTGCTGCCCCGGCCTGGCCACCGCGCCGCTGGACGAGGACCGCGCGGCCGACCTGGCGAGGTTCTTCAAGGCTCTGGGCGACCCGGTCCGCCTGCGCCTGATGTCGATGATCGCCTCGCGCGGTGAGGGCGGTGAAAGCAGTGAGGGCGGTGAAGGTGGCGAGCGCGGCGAGGTCTGCGTGTGCGAGCTGACCCCGGCCTTCGACCTGTCCCAGCCGACGATCTCCCACCACCTCAAGCTGTTGCGACAGGCCGGCCTCATCGACTGCGAGCGTCGCGGGACCTGGGTGTACTACTGGGTCCTGCCCGGCGTACTGGACCGGCTCGCCGCGTTCCTGGCCACCCCGCGGCCCGCCGAAGTCCGCGCGTGAAGGCCCCGCTCGGCCGCCGGGTCGCCGCCGAGGCGATCGGGACCGGGCTGCTGGTGACGGCGGTGGTCGGCTCCGGCATCCAGGCCACCGACCTCTCGCGCGACATCGGCGTACAGCTGCTCGCCAACTCCCTGGCCACCGTCTTCGCCCTGTACGCGCTGATCACCGTCTTCGGGCCGGTCTCCGGCGCGCACTTCAACCCGGCCGTCACCCTCGCCGCCTGGTTCACCGGGCGCCGCACCCCGGACGGGCTCACCGCGCGGGATGCCGCCGCGTACGTCCCCGCACAGATCGTGGGGGCGATCGGCGGCGCGGTCCTGGCCGCCGCCATGTTCGGCGAGCCCCTGGCGAAGCTCTCGACCCACGACCGTTTCGCCGGACCTCTGTGGCTCGGTGAGGTCGTCGCCACGGCCGGGCTGATCCTGCTGGTCCTCGGCCTCGGCCGGACCGGCCGCGCCGCACTCGCGCCGGCCGCGGTGGCCTCGTACATCGGGGCCGCCTACTGGTTCACCTCCTCGACCTCGTTCGCGAACCCGGCGGTGACCGTCGGCCGGGCCTTCACCGACACCTTCGCCGGGATCGCGCCCACGTCCGTCGCCCCGTTCATCGCCGCACAACTGGTCGGCGCCGTAGTGGGGTCGGGCATCGTGGCCACCGTCCACGGCCCGCGAACCGTCCCCGCCGACCGTGAACTCGACGTCCCGGACAGTGAACCCGAACCCGTCCCCTCCTGACCCCATCCCGAGAAAGCCACCCTCCATGGACACTTCCACCGCACGCCCGTCGGTGCTGTTCGTCTGCGTCCACAACGCCGGCCGCTCCCAGATGGCCGCCGCTTTCCTCACTCATCTCGCGGGTGACCGTATCGAGGTCCGCTCGGCCGGCTCCGCTCCCGCCGACACCGTCAACCAGGCCGTGGTCGACGCGATGGCCGAGGCCGGCATCGACATCTCCGCCGAGCGGCCCAAGGTCCTCACGGTGGAGGCCGTCCGGGCGTCCGACGTCGTGATCACCATGGGGTGCGGCGACGCCTGCCCTGTCTTCCCCGGCAAGCGGTACCTCGACTGGCAGCTCGACGACCCGGCCGGTCAGGGCGTCGAGGCCGTCCGTCCCATCCGCAACGCGATCGAGACGCGCGTGCGCGCACTGATCTCCGAACTGGCACCCGGCGACGTGACACCCGGCTGAGGACCGGCCGTCACCCGCCTTCCCTCCGGCGTCGCGCAGTGCCCCTCAGCCGGTTCTGCGCCCCCACCGCGGCCCGACCCGCGCCCACTCCTCGCCCCACCGCTCGGTCGCCCGGTGCTCGATCCCCAGCCGGACGACGCGTCCGGCGGCGAGGATCACCAGACCGCCGAAGACCGTGGCTCCCGCGCCGGTCAGAATCGCGCGCGCCCGCGCCTCCCCCGGGCCCATGGGCTCGGGCACCAGGCGGCCGTGCCCGTCCGTCCACACCGGCACCGTGGCCCCGGACTTCGTACCGGCCCGCACGCTCGCGCCGTCGGTACGGACGACTCCGTCACTGTCGGTCCAGCGCACCTGTGCCCGTACCCGGGAGCAGATGTCTCCGGTGGTCATGTCGACCAGGTCGGCCGGCGCCGTCTCCAGAAGCACGGCGGACACCTCCCGGCGCTCCGCCCGGCTCCGCATCAGCGCGGTCTCGGTGGCCTGCGCGGAGACGGCTCCCGCGACGGCGCCGCCGATCGTCGCCAGCGCCCAGGCGACCAGGACGATCCACGCCTCCACCCCGTCGGTGTGCCGCCGCAGCGGATTCCGCCGCCATCGCCAGCGCCACCGCCGTACCAGGATCCTCGTCAGCCGGGTCCTCCGCATCGCTCGTCCCCTCTCGTGGACGGATGAGTTCGAGGAACTGCCGTGCGGAACCGCTCCGAACGTCTCACCTCCGAGGCCGCGGTGGCAGGTGCCTCAGGTCCGCGGAATCCGGGCCGTTCGGGGCCCGGCGAGGCCGTCCGGCCCCTCCTGGACGCGGCACGCCGGGCGGCACGCTGGATCCGCTCGCCGGCCGAGCCCCGCCGGCCCGTCGGCGCGGGGCGGGGAGGAGTTCGCGATGCGATCCGCCGTTCTCGACGTCACCACCCTGGAGAACCTCGTCTCGGCGGCCGTGGCCGCCCCTTCGATCCACAACACCCAGCCGTGGCGCTTCCGGCTGGACCCCGACACCCTGACGCTGGAGATCCGGGCAGCGGCGGCACGCGGTCTGCGCCACACCGATCCGACCGGGCGGGGCCTGTACCTGTCCGTCGGGTGCGCCCTCCTCAACCTCCGGATCGCGGTGGCGCACCACGGCTGGGAGCCGGTCTCCCGGCTGCTGCCCCGGCCCGACGAGCCGGACCTGCTGGCGACCGTACGGCCCAGCGGCACCGCCGCCGCGTCCTCCACCCCACGCCTCTACGGGACGCTGTGGCGTCGGCACAGCAGCCGTTTCCCGTTCTCCGGACGGCAGTTGCCGACAGCCGTCCTCACCGAGCTCGCCGAGGCCGCGCACGTCGAAGGAGCTCGCCTGAGCGTTCCCGGTCCCGTTGAGAGCGACCGGCTCCTGCGTCTCACCCGCGAGGCGGAGCACCGCAACACGGCCGACCCCGACCGGGCCGCCGAGAGCCGCCGCTGGGTGCACGGGCCGGCCGACGACGCCCTCGGCATACCGCCCGCCGCGCTGGGACCGCAGGACTTCCGGGAGCGCCTTCCCATGCGGGACTTCGGCGCGCACCGGCACCCCGACGCGCTCACCGCCCGCCCCTTCGAGGAACGGCCGTCGATCGCCGTGCTGTCCACGGCACACGACCGGCGGGCCGACTGGCTGCGCGCCGGACAGGCGCTCGAACGCGTCCTGCTGGTGGCCACCACATACGGCGTACGGTCGTCCCTGCTGCACCAGGCCCTGGAGTGGCCGGACCTGCGGGAACAGCTCATGGAAGCTCCCGGCGGCCGGGGCGCGCACGCCCAGATGGTGCTGCGCCTCGGATACGGCCCGCAGGGCCCGCCCTCCCCTCGTCGCACGGCGGACCAGGTACTGGCCGACGAGCCGCTGCCGATCCCCGTCCCCGGTGCGGGCCGGCCCGTCAGGGATGGGGCACCACGGCCACGGGACAGCCGACATGGTGGATGACGGCGTGGGTGACGGGCCCGGTACGCGGACCCACCGGCCGCTCCGCCAGGCGATGACCGACCACCAGAAGCCCGGCGGCGGAGGCCGCCCGGATCAGCGCGGTCGACGCCTTGCCCTGCGGCACGCACTCCACGACCTCGACTCCGGGGTACTTGTCCCGCCACACCTGAAGCACCGCGGACAGGAATCCGCGCCACTCCCGCCCCTGCTGCGGCTTGTCCGCCAGAGCCACGTCTCCCGGGCCCAGTTCGAACGCGGAGGGCGGCTGCCAGGCGTGGAGGACACGCAACCGGGCGCCGCGCAGCCGGGCCGCCTCGAAGGCGAACTCGATCACCTCGTCGCTCGGGTCACCGGCGTCGAGACCGAGCACCACGTCCCGGTGGCCGATACGGTCGGAGGCACCCTCGCCCACCGCGCTCCCGTCCTCCGCACCACCTTCCTCCCCGCTCCCTTCCGCCGCGCTGCCTTCCTCCGCGGGAAGGTTCTCGTCCGCCGCCTCCTCCCCCGCGCGTACGAGGACCACGGGGCACGTCGCCTTCGCCACCACCGCGAGGGCCACGGAGCCCACCAGGAATCCGGTGAAGCCGCTGAGCCCGCGCGAGCCGAGTACCAGCAGGTCGGCCCGGTCCACCGCGCTCAACAGGGCGGCGCTCGCGGGCCCTTCGACCTGTTCGTCCGACAGTTGGACCGCTGGACAAGCCCGGCGGACGCGTTCCTCCGCCCGGCGCAGGGCACGCCGGGCCAGTTGCCGCTGCGCGGCGTCCGCCGGCTCGCCGTCCGCCCGGCGGGGATGCCAGTTCCTCGCGTGCAGGAGCAGCAGGGGACGTTCGCGGCGTACGGCCTCCCGGGCCGCCCACTCTGCTGCCGCGAAACTCTCCGCGGAGCCGTCGACTCCGGCCATCACGGGCGTGGGCATTCCGCACACCTCCTGTGTCTCGCTGTGTCTCGATCTGCTTCTCACGACCAGCGTCGTCCGGTCTCCGCCCGGCCGACAGGGCCGCCAGGTCTCCGTCGAGGACCGTTCGGCCCCTGCTCAGCCATGCCGTCCGGGCCCAGGGTGGTCCTGAGAGGCGGAGTACACGAAGACTCGGCCGCCGCCCCTTTCGCCGGTCGGGGCGGCGGCCGGTGCGCGAGACCTCGCGTCTCCCCCGCCGCGTGGTTCTCGCGCGGGCGTCCTCGCGGCGTCCGGTGCCGGCGGGAGCGGGAGAGCACCGGCCCGACGGGGGCCGCGGGGACCGGCCACGGGTGGGTCAGCCGCTCGTCCGGTCCTGGTCGTGGCCGTCCACGAGCTGGGCCCCGATCCGCGACGCCCACGCCTCTATGGCGGTGAAGTCCCGGAAGTCCCCGCCCTTTCCGGACCGGACGATCATCCCGGCGACGAACCCCTTCGCGCCCTCTTCGAGGCAGCCCCCGAAGGTGATGTGCTCCCTGACGTCCAGTCGGTCCATGGCCCGCCGCACGTCGGACACGGGCGGGATGTCCCGCTCCGCGGCCGAGGCGTCGAGCGGGCCGCTGCTGAACAGCCACACCGGCCGTCCGGCCAGCTCCGCACGGTGGCGACGGAGGAACCGCCGGGCGTCACGGTGCCAGCGCCCGGCGTAGAGGCCGCCTCCGACCACCACGGCGTCGTACGCCACGAGGGTCCCCGTCACGGACCGGGCCGGCAGTGGGTCGGCGGCGAGTCCGTCCTTGCGCAGGACCGCGGCGACGGCGTCGGCGATCCGTGCGGTCGATCCGTTCTTCGTTCCGTAGGCGACCAGCACACGCTTGGGCATGGCGGTCCGCCTCCTCTCCGTCCCGCGTCGGTCTCACGTCGGTCTCGTGTCAGATCCTGCGCATCCAGGTGTCGGTGACACCGTGCAGGCCCTGTTCGTCGGGCTGGAACCGGTCGTCGTCCAGTCGGAAGGTGAGCTTGTCGACGACCGCGACCACACCGTCGATCTGGCGCGTCATGGAGACGGCTATCTTCGCCTCGCTCTTGCGTTCCAGGTGCCCGGCGAGCGTGACCACTCCTTCGGCCACCGACACCTCGACCGTCCGGGGCGCCAGCCACAGCGCCCGTACCACCACCTCGTCGATCACCACCTGGCGGATCTCCCGGTCGGGCCGCAGGAAGACCTGGAGCAGGTCGCGGCGGGTGACGATGCCGACGAGCCGGTCCTCCTCGTCCAGGACGGGCAGTCGTTCCACCCGCCGCCCGGCCATCGTGCGAGCGGCCTCGACGATGCTGTCGTCGGCGTGCACCGTCACGGGCGGGTCGGTCATCAGCTGCCCCGCGGTACGGGCCCGTGCCTTCGCGGCCTGCTTCCTGGCGCCGCGCCTCAGCCGTGAGAGCCGCAGGCGACGCTTGCGCGCGTACGGATCGGGGGTCTGCGCCTGCCGGGCCATCAGGTCCGTCTCGGAGATGACTCCGATGACCTTCTCGTCCTCGTCGACCACGGGCAGACCGCTGATCCGGTGGCCGGCGAGCAGCCGTGCCACCTCCTTGAACGGGGTTCCGTACTGGGCCCGGACGACCTCCGTGGTCATCACGGAGCCGACCTTGTCGTGCTTCATGGTGGTTCCCTCCTCAGCGGAGTCGGCGCAGGTACGGGTCCTGGGGCCTGCGCGGCAGCAGGCGCACACGCGCATCGAGCACGGAGACCGTGTCCGGTGCCGCGAGAACGGGGTTGAAGTCGGCTTCGGCGAGCTGCGGCAGGTCGCTCGCCATGCGGGACAGGCGCAGCAGCACCTGTTCGAGGGCTTCGAGATCGACGGGCCCGCCGCCCTTGGCTCCGAAGAGAAGGGGAGCGCAGCGCGGGGTCGTGATCAGATCGTGCACGTCGCGGTCGGTGAGCGGGGCGAGCCGGGCGGCGTGGTCGGCGAGCACTTCCGTCGCCGTTCCCCCGAGGCCGAACAGGACCAGCGGTCCGAAGACCTCGTCCTGGACGACGCCCGCGAGCAGTTCGGTGCCGCGCGAGGCGAGCGGCTGCACGACCACGCCTGTGAGCAGGCCCGCGAACCGTGTCTCGAAGTCCCGGAAGGCGGCCCGCACCTGGGAGTCGCCCTGGAGGTCGAGGTGGACGGCGTGCTGTTCGCTCTTGTGCAGCAGGCCCGGCCAGTGGGCCTTCATGACCACCAGGCCGTCGGGACCGCGCAGCCGCTCGGCGGCGGTCACGGCGTCGTTCTCGGTCTCGGCCCAGGCCCACCGAAGCTGCGGAATGCCGTAGCAGGCGAGGAGTTCGGCGCAGGTGCGCGGGTCCAGCCAGCCGCCGTCGGGGTGCGCGGCCAGGAAGGTGTCGGCGACCTCGTGCGCGCGGCGTGTGTCGACTCCGTCGAGGTCGGGGACCGTCCCCGCGGGGCGGCTGAGCCAGGCCGCTCGGCGTGCGGCGTGGGCCAGGGCCCGTGCCGCCGCCTGGGGTTCGGCGTAGGAGGGGACGGTGCTGCCGTCCGTGGCGGGCAGCAGCCTGACCGGAAGGTCCTGTTCGAGCCGCACCGCGAGGACCGGCACCGCCCGGTGCCCGGGAACGAGGGTCCGGCCCGCCTGCTGGGCGTCCGGGGTCCATGGCCGGGTGAGGGCCCTGATCAGATCGTCGCCGGTCGCCGCGGCCACCGCCGTGGGAACGAGGACGAGCAGGACGGCGTCGACACCCGGGGCACGGGTGATCCGCTCGACGGATGCCCGCAGCTGCTCCTCGGTGACGGCGGCGGTCGCGTCGACGGGGTTGCCGGCCGCCGCGCCCTCGGGCAGTGCGGCGAGCAGGTCGTCGACCGCCTCCGGGGTGAACGGTGGCAGGGCGAGCCCCGCTTCCGCGCAAGCGTCGGCCGCCAGGACTCCGGCGCCGCCCGCGTTGGTGACGATCGCGACGCGGGTGCCCGCGGGCAGCGGCTGGGAGTGCATCAGGGCGGCGGCTTCGAGGAGTTCGGCGACCGAGGGTGTGGCGGTGACCCCCGCCTGGGTGAACAGGGCCTGCCGCGTCATCGTCCGGGTGGCGGCGGCAGCCGTGTGCGAGGCGGCGGCGCGGCGGCCCGCGTCGGTGCGGCCGGCGTCGACGGTGAGGACGGGCATGCGCCGGGTCACCCGACGTGCGGCGCGCGAGAAGGACCGCGGGTTACCGAAGGACTCCAGATGCAGCAGGGCGAGGTCCGTTCGGCCGTCGCACTCCCACCACTGGAGCATGTCGTTGCCGCTGACGTCGTACTTGTCGCCGAGGGAGGCGAAGGAGGACACCCCGATGCCCAGGCGCGACAGTCCGGCGAGAAGCGCGATGCCCACCCCGCCCGACTGCACGGCCACACCGGCGGTGCCGGGGCGCGGACGGTCGGCGGCGAAGGTGGCATCGAGACGCAGGTCGGGGTCGGTGTTGGACAGACCCAGGCAGTTGGGGCCGACGAGCCGCATTCCGAACGTACGGCATGCCGTCATGAGCGCCTGGGCCTGCACGCTGTCGAGGCCGGCGGAGACGACGAGCAGGGCCCGTACGCCGGCTTTGCCGCACTCCTCGGCGGTGGCCTGGACCGCGGCGGCCGGTACCGCGACGACGACGAGGTCGGGAGTCCTGGGCAGGGCGCTGACCGACGGGTAGGACGGCACGCCGAGTATGGACGTGGCCGACGGGTTCACCGCGAAGAGCCGTCGGGTGAAGCCGCCCGCGTGCAGCTGGCGCAGGACGGCGCGCCCGACCGATCCGGCCTTGCGCCCGGCACCCGCGACGGCGACGACGGCGGGCCTCAGGAGGGGCTCCAGGCTCGCGATGTCGGCGGCGCGCCCGCGGGCCTCCACGGCGGTCAGGTAGGTGTCGTCCTCGGTGAGGTCGACGGTGCAGCGCACCTCCGGCCCCTCGAAGCGGCGGGCGGTGCGCAGGCCGAGATCGGCGAAGAGCTGGAGGACCTCGTGGTTCTCGCTGAGCGCGTCGGCCGTGAAGGTGCCGATGCCCTCCGCGCGGGCGGCCGAGACCAGATGCTCCACGAGCAGGGTGCCGATGCCCCGGTGGTGGAGTCCGTCGGCGACGGCGATGGAGATCTCGGCCTCGTCACCGCCGCCCTGCGTGTCGTATTCGGCCAGGCCGATCACCTGGCCCCGTGTCTCGGCCAGCAGGGCCCGGTAGCCGGGTCGCGGCGGGGCGCAGGCAGGGTCGGCGGCCAGTTCGGCGGAGCGCCGGCTCGCCGCGAAGAACCTCAGCCGCAGGTTGTCCGGGGACATCTCCTCGTACAGTCCCTGCAGCTGGTCGTGGTCTCCCCGGGTCACGGGACGGATGCACACGGTGGTGCCGTCCGCGAGCAGGGCGTGGACCATGGGTCGACTGCGTGCTTCGTCCGTCATCGCGGGTCTCCTCAAAGCCTCTGGGCACTTCGAGCATCCAGCGGTCCGGGCCGCGCCCCCATGGGCTGTACGGGGTGGGATGAGGGCCGGTCGGCCCCGGGGCCCCGGCCGTGCGGCCGGCCCGGAGGGCCCGGCCACGCACGACGGCCGGTGGCCGGGGTGCGCGGCCGGTCGTCGGTCAGTGGCGTGCTGTCCTGGTGTCCGACCTCGGGCAGAGTGGTTCCGTCAGGTCCGCGAGCAGGGGAGGCGGCATGGCCGACAAGAAGGCGGCGACTCTGCCGCGTAAACCGTACGAGCGTGAACTGCTGCGTCTACAGACCGAGTTGGTGAAGCTCCAGGAGTGGGTCCGGGCGGAGGGCGCCCGGCTCGTGGTCGTCTTCGAGGGACGCGACGCAGCCGGCAAGGGCGGCACGATCAAACGGGTCGCCGAGCATCTGAATCCGCGGGTCGCCCGGATCGTGGCCCTGCCCAAGCCGACCGAGCGGCAGCGCACCCAGTGGTACTTCCAGCGCTACGCCGAGCACCTTCCCGCGGCCGGGGAGATCGTCCTGTTCGACCGCAGCTGGTACAACCGGGCCGGGGTCGAGCACGTCATGGGCTTCTGTACGAAGCAGGAGTACCAGCTGTTCCTGCGCCAGTGTCCGATCTTCGAGCGGATGCTGGTGGAGGAGGGAATCGTGCTGCGCAAGTACTGGTTCTCGGTGAGCGACGCCGTGCAGGAGGACCGGTTCCGGCGCCGGCTCGACGATCCGGTGCGGCGCTGAAAGCTCTCGCCGATGGACCTGGAGTCGATCACCCACTGGGAGGCGTACTCACGGGCCAAGGACGAGATGCTGGTCCACACGGACATCGCCGAGGCGCCCTGGTTCGTCGTCGAGAGCGACGACAAGCGGCGGGCCCGCCTCAACATGATCGCCCATCTACTGGGGTCGCTGCCCTACCACGACGTCCCGCCGCCGGTACTGGAGCTGCCGAAGCGACCGCCGTCGATGGGCTACGAGCGACCGCCGCGCGATCTGCAGACGTACGTCCCCGACCACGCGGCGGGCCTCTGACCGAGCGGCCGGTACCGGCACCGGTACCGGCACGCGGCCGTGCTCACATCGGCTGATGGCCGGCCGCGTCACCGCCCGGGTCGTCGGCGAGGACGATCGAGGCCCGGATGCGCTTGCCGACCGGCTCACGGTGGATCTCGAAGCTCCGGCTCACCGCCATGACGATCTCCAGACCGTGCTGTCCGATCCGGGCGGGGTTCGGTGGCAGGATCTGCGGCAAGGTGGCGCCGCTGTCCCACACCGTCACGGCGACGGCTCCTTCGCCGGCTTCCAGGGTCATCACGCAGGGACCCGGAGCGTGTTTACGGGCGTTGGTCACCAGCTCGGACACCACCAGCTGAACCATTCCGGTCGCCCGCGAGGACACCGGAATCCCCTGCTCGACCTGCAAAGATTCCAAGAATCTACGGGCCACGTCACGGGAATCACCGATCCCCGCAGTGCCCTCGACCACAGCGGTGACCGCTGTGGAAGTGTCCATCAGTCGCTGCCGGCCTTTTTCCTGCTCAGCCAGATTCATACATTCCGCCTCACTGCCGAAGCGCTCTTACCGAATCTCGCTTACCCCGGAAACATCACCTCACCTGTCTCCGGCGAACATTTCCGGCCGGGCCCCCGACGCCCATGATCGTTTCCTGCTCCGGCGTACGCGTCAGCCGTGCGCCACGACGGCGACGGGGGCCGTGGCGTGGTGCAGGACGGCGTGCGTGACGGGGCCCGTGTGCGCGCCGAAGGAGCTGCGGCGGATCCGCCGGCCGACGACGAGCAGGGAGGCTTCGCGGGACGCGTCGACCAGGTGCTGGGCCGCGCTGCCGTAGCGGGAGCGTTCGACGACCTCGACGGTGGGGAACTTCAGCCGCCACGGGCGCAGCACCTCGGTGAGGGCCGCGGCCCGCTGCTTGGCCAGCTCCTCATGGAGCCCGAGGTCCGTCGGGAGTCCGTACGCGTAGTAGGGCGGCGGGTTCCAGCCATGGACGACCCGCAGGCCCGACTGCCGCCGTAGCGCGATGTCGAACGCGAACTCGATCACCGTGTCGTGCGGGCTGTCGGTGTCGAGCCCGAGGAGCACCGGCCGGAAGGGGCTCGCGGCGGAGGGGATGCCGGACGGGTCCATCGTGTGCTCGTCGGCCGCCTGCTCCCCCGCGCGGACCAGGACCACGGGCCGCTCCGTCCGGGCGACGACGGCCAGGCCTACGGAACCCAGCAGGAAGCCTCCGATGCCGCTCATCCCCCGGGAGCCGAGGACCAGCAGTTCGGCGTCCTCCGCCGCCCGCGCCAGCACGTCACTGGGACGGCCGGCCAGCTGTTCCGCGCTGACGTCCACGCCGGGGTGACGCAGCCGGACGCCTTCGGTGGCCTCGCGGGGAATGCGCTCGGTCCAGTGCTGCTGTGTCTCGGCGCCGACGAGCGGCGCCTGGGCGATGGGTTCGGGGACCGGCTCCCAGACGTGGACGAGCTTGAGCGGCAGGCCCCGCAGCTTCGCCTCACGGGCGGCCCACTCGACGGCGGCCAGGCTCTCGGCCGATCCGTCGAGACCTGCGACAACTGTGCGGACCATGATGCTGCCTCCTGAGGGGTGAGGTGGTTCCGGCTTCGGGGACGGGAGATGTCGTGGCGCGGGGGCCGCTGGTGCCCGGCTCGGGCCGAACGGCCCCGCGACCGGCGGACGCGGCGGGCCCGTGCGGGTCCGCCGCGTCCCTCGCGGTCACCGCAGCCAGCGGTGGTCGCGGACCACCGGGATCCGCGCCCAGATCCTGCCCAGACCCCAGGTGGCACCGGCACCGGCCACCGCGAGGGCGATCAGGACCACGGCGTAGATCACGTGGTAGTCGACGAACGGATTCGTCGACATGCTCGCCGTACCGTCGGACAGATGCTTCGCCGGCGGCCACTCCGCGATCCACATCAGCGCCATCATCGCGCTCCCGGCCAGCGCCGCCGCCCGCAGCGCGACACCGGCGGTGACGGCGATCCCCACGCCCAGCAGGCCGAGCATGAACAGCCAGTCGGCCCACGTGGCCCCGGCCCACTCGTGGAACGTGGACTCCATCGGCCCGACGGCCACGCTCCCGAGGAATCCCTTGGTCGGTGAGCCGCCGTCGATCCAGCCCTTGCCGTTCGGCGTCGCGTAACCGAAGCCGAACGTCTTGTCCAGGAACGCCCACAGGAAGACGAACCCGGTCAGCAGACGCAGTGACGCGAAGGCGTAGGCGCGTGCGGTGCGTGTGTCGGTGAGCGTCGACACCGCGTCCCCGGCTGCGGATGGGGTCCGGTTCTTCCGCGACGACCGCAGAGGGAAGCCCGGACTCCGGTGAGGGTGCTCGTGCACGGCCATGGTGGTGATCCCTTCGAGGTTGGTCCCGTCGGTTTCTGACACCTCTCACTCTCGGCCCGTGGGGCGCTTCGCACCGGATGCCGAAGGTCCGCGACTGCGCGGCTGAACGTCCCGTTCGGCAGGGCCTGTTGGGCTGCCGATCGCGCCGCTGTCGTCCGCCATGTGCCTCCGGCCGGCTCGGGCTCGTCGCGAACCGTCGGCCGGTGGGGGTTGTTCGCGCCGTTCCCCGCGCCCCTGGGGGGGCGGGGCCGGGCCCTTGTTTGTAGCGTGCGGGTCCTCGTCGGTTGCTCGCGCCGTTCCCCGCGCCCCTCAAGGGGTGGGGCCGCGCGTTCGTTTGAAGCGTGCGGGTTGTCCTGGGTTGCTCGCGCCGTTCCTCGCGCCCCTCAAGGGGCCGGGTGGCTAGGCGGTTGGTCGTACGCCCTTGGTTGTGAATGTGTACGTGCCTGACTGGACCTTGTAGACCGCGCGGTCTCCCTCCGTGTGGTGGAAGTTCGCGTCGTGGGGTGCGTCCGGGGAGGCGTGGGTGCCCCTGGGGACCCGTACCTCGGCCGTGGTGTTCGGTGGGATATGGACGGTCAGGCGGAAGGTGCCGTTCTTCAGCGTCCACTCCGACGTGGCCTCGCCGTACGGGGTCCGGTAGGTGCCGTCGACGTGGGTGAGGTCTCCGACGGTCCTCGGGTCGATGACCAGCTCGCGGTAGCCGACGGAGCCGGGAGCCTGCCGGATGCCTGCCAGGCCGCCGTGGAACCACTCCTCGATCTGGAGGAGGATCATGTGGTTCTTCGAGTTCCGGATGCCCCACTCCTCCGGGATGGTGGTCAGGCCCTGGGGGTTGGCGGTCGTGGGCGCCATGAAGAACCCGTAACTGGGCTGGGTGTCCTCCTGGAGGACCCGCCAGAGCACGTCGTCCCGCCGGCCGTCCATCAGCGCCCGGACGATCGGTGCGAGACCGATGGTGCCACCGCTGAAGTGCGGTCCGCCGCCGAAGGGTTGGAAACCGTCGACCAGCTCGACCAGGGCGTCGAGGACCCGGGCACGCTGGTCGGCCGGGACGAGGCCTTCGTCGAGCGCCAGCGCCTGGGCGGCCTGGGTGGCCCCTTCCGTACCCGACTCCCCCCGGCTGGTGTACCGGCCAAGTGTCCTGTTGTAGAACGCGTCGTTGAACGCGGTTCTGATGTTGTCGGCCAGCGCACGGTACTCGGCGGCGTCCGCGCGGCGTCCCAGCAGCGCGGCCATCTTCGCCATGCGGTCGGCGACCTGGTGGTAGCCCCAGGTACCGGTGATGCGGCCGGAGGTGGTCTCGGCGGCGATCCAGTCGGCAAGGGCCGCGTCGACGATATGGGCGTCGGCGCCGGTGCCCGCCTTCCGGGTCCTGATGTAGGTCAGGAACGCCTGCATCTGGGGGTAGTGGCGGGCCATGGTCCGGGTGTCGCCGTAGGTCTCGTAGAGGAACCAGGGGGTGAGGACGATGCCGTTGCCCCAGTTGATCTCGTCGCCGAAGCGGCCGGTGTACCCCCAGTCGTACACGGGGGCCTTGAGTGCGACGTTGCCGATGTTGTCGCCGGCCTTGGACTGGCCCTCCGCGAGGTGGCGTTCCATGGTCCGCAGGTAGGCCGCGTACCCGAAGTGGCGGTGCAGGGAGTGGAAGGGCTGCAGGTAGTCCGCGGGGTAGGCGAGTTTCTCGCGGCCGGGGCAGTCCGTGAACGTGGACATCAGGTTGCTCATGATCGAGTACCGGGACATCCGGTGGATGCGGTTGATCCGGTCGTCGGAGGTGCGCAGGCTGCCCGCGACGGGGGTGTCGGCGTGCAGCTGAAGTCCCGTGAGGGTGCTGGTGGTGGGCGTGTATCCCGCCGGAAGGCCGGTGACCTGCACCCATTGCATGCCGAAGTAGTTGAGTTCGGGGTGCCAGGTCTCGTCCTCGGCGGCGCCGTGTGCGGTGTAGGTGGCGAAGACGTCGGTGCCGCGGCCCGCGCCGCCGCCCATGATGGAGGCCTGGTCGACGGTGCCGTCCGCGTTGAGGGACTCCGCGGGCCGCAGCTTGACGGTCGTACCGGCGGGAACCCTGCCGTCCAGGCTCAGTCGGGGCCAGCCTGCGAAGTTCTGGCCGAAGTCGAAGACCCACACGCCGGGCTGCGGCTGGGTGACCGAGACGGGACGGAGGCGCTCGGCGATCTTCACCGGTTCGCCCGCGCGCCAGACGAGTTCGGTGGTCAGGTTGGGCGGCGGGGCGATTCCGGCGGCGACCCAGCCGACGGGTGAGCCGTCCCGGCGACGGGCGGTGCCGCCCAAGTCGGCGCCTGCTTCGGTCCATCCGGTCTGCTCGCGCCGGGCGTCGTGGTCGGTGCCCGAGTACCAGTTGTTCGTCGTGGTCGGTCCCAGGGCCGTCCGCCACGCGCGGTCACTGACGACCGTCTCCACCGAGCCGTCACCCTTGGTGATCTCAAGTCGGGCGATCATGCGGGGTGTGACGGCCGCACCCGCGCTGGGGTCGGTGCTCGCAAGGGAGTTGCCCGAACCGGTGACAGCGGCGTCGGCGGCGTGCGCCTTCTTCAGGGCGGGCTGGAAGGTGATGCCGGTTCCGTCGGCCCCGGCGGTGCCGACGGCGGTGATGGTGCGTGACTCCAGCCGTTCGCCGCCGTCCCCCGTGTCGACGTTGACCGTGCCGCCGACGTGGTAGCCGGTCACCGCGCTCACCTTGACGGTACGGTCTCCGGCGGCGGCCGGGGCCGCGAGGACGCCACTGCCCTTGGTCTGGCTCTGCCACCAACTGTAGGGAGCCGTACGGCCCGTGGCGGGGTTGGTGACGGACCGGGTGACCAGTGCGGTGCCGTGTCCCAGCTCGACACCGATCACGTTGGCACCGGGACGCACCAGCTCGGTCACGTCGTAGGCGCGGTACTCGGTGGACAGCTGGTAGTTGGAGTTGCCCGGGGCGAGGACCTCGTCGGTCACCCGGCTGCCGTTGACCCGGGCGATGTGCAGGCCGACGCCCGACAGGTACAGGCGCGCTTTGGCGATCTTCGTACCGTGGCGGCCGACGGTGAACGACCGGGCGAAGAGCGGCAGCGGGTCGCCGACGCCGCGGGCGGGGTGCTCGATCCACTCGGCGTCACCCCAGTCGCCGCGCTTGAGCAGACCCGTCTCCCAGGCGGCGGGACGGCTCCACGCGGTGGCATGCCCCTGGCTGTCCCAGGCCCTGACCTGCCACAGCACCTCCTGCCGGGAGCGGAGGTCGCGGCCGTGCCACGGTATGTCGTGCTGGGTGTCGGAGCGGACCTTGCCGGAATCCCACAGGTAGGGCCCGTGGACGAGTGCACGCGGTGTACGGGCGGCACGGACCTGGTAGGCGGCCTGCTTCCATCCCTGCCGGCCGGTGGTCACCCGCCAGCTGAGTCTCGGGGTGGTGTCGTCGACGCCGAGGGGTTCGTCCAGGCGCCCGTTGACGGCGAGGTCGACGACGACTGCGGTCACGGACGCTCCACTGGCTTGTGCGGCGGTGGCCGGGCCGGCGGCCACGAGAGGGATCGTCATACCGGCCGTTCCGGCGGCCATGACTCCCACGACGTGTCTGCGGCTGAGGGAGTTTCGCGGCTCTGCGGACATGCTGAAGCTCCTTGGATGCGAAAAGGGGGTGAGGTGGTTGCCGGGACAGGTGAGCAGCCGCCCGCCGGCGTGGTTGCGCGGACGGGTGAGCAGCCGCCGGTCGGCCGCTCAGGAGCCGGCTTTGTAGTCGGTGTCCATCGACTTGAGGACGTCCTTCGGCTCGGCCTGGCCGCTGAAGATCTCCTGCAGGCCGCTGAGCATGGTCTGCTGCACCTTGGCGTTGGGCCAGAGCTGGTCCATGAACGGCACGGTCCGGTCGTCGGTGATGAAGCGCGACAGCTCGGTCAGCGACGGGTCGACGGTGTAGCCCGTGTCGGGCAGGGTGGGCAGGCCGCCCTGCTTCTCGGCGTACAGGTTCATGCCCTTCGGCGACATCACGAAGTCGACCCACTTCAGGGCCAGTTCCTCGTTCTTCGCCTTCGCGTTGACGCCGTAGCCCGCTCCCGCCGCGGCAGGCATCAGGGCGTCGGCCGGCTTGTCGTCGGCCGGCAGCGGCTTGAGGGTGAAGGTCCCCTTCGGGTTCTTCTCCTTGAGCAGGGCGATCACCCAGTTGCCCTGCACGATGCCCAGCGTCCTACCGGTGGCCGCGAGTTGCTGACTGGCCTCGTAGTTCGTGCCGAGCGGGTTCTTCTGGAAGCAGCCCTCCCTCTCCATGGTCCGGTATTTGTCCATGGCGGTCTTCCACGCGGAGTCGGCGAAGGTCACCTGCCCGGCCTGCATCTTCTGGTCGAAGTCCCGCTCGGGTCCGTACACGGTGGTGGCGACCAGGGCGTACTGCACGATCTGTGTGACCCAGTTGTCCTGGAGGCCGAGCGCGAAGGCGGGGGTCTTCCTGGCTGCGGCGTCCTTGCAGAACGTCAGGAGTCCGGTCCAGGTCGTCGGAGCCGTGAGGCCCGATTCCTTCAGTGCCTGCTGGTTGTAGACGGCGCCGATGCCGTTCTGTCCGAAGAGCGCGTTGTAGGTCTTGCCGTCGTACTGGGCGACGCTCCTGGTGGCGTCCGGGAGCTTCGCCGCCCAGGGGCGGTCCGAGAGGTCCCGCAGGTAGCCGGGCTCTGCCAGCACATGGGTGGCGGCCGGATTGCCGTTGCCGGGCCACACCGACATCACATCGGGGGCGGTGCCCGAGGACAGCTGGGTGCGGATCTGCTGCTGGTACTGGTCGGCGCCGCTGGTGGTGTAGCGGACCTTGACGCCCGGGTTGGCCTTCTCGAAGGCCTTGACGACGGCCTCGACCGAGCCCTGGTCGACGGAGGCGAGAGTGAGGGTCCGGGAGTCCTTGCCGTCGCCCGCTTCGGTGCCGCCGCTGCAGGCGGCCAGCAGTGCGACGGAGGCGGTCGTGGCGAGGGCGGCTCGTAGGGTCTTCATGATGTCTCCCGCGAGGAGGAACTGCGGTGGGTTGAGCGGGACAGCGCCCCAAAAACGGCAGGGGCTGCGGGGCGTGCGGGCAGGTCAGCGGGGGTGTGTCACCCCCGCAGTCCGCCGGCGAAGCCATTGATGATGCTGCGTTGGAGCGCGAGGTAGACGGCCAGGACCGGCACGATGCTGATCACCAGCGCGGCGAAGATGAGGTTCCAGTCGGTGACGTACTGACCGACGAAGCCGGCGATGGCGACCGGCATGGTCTGCTGGGCGCTGCCGCTGAGGTACAGCAGCGGGGTGAAGAAGTCGTTCCAGACGGCGACGGTGTTGAGCACGAGCGCGGTCACGGTGATCGGCTTCAGCATGGGCAGGACGACATGGCGGAAGCCCTGCAGGGGTGTGCAGCCGTCGATCCGGGCGGCGTCCTCGAAGTCGCGGGGCATCGCGCGCAGGAAACCGGTGTAGAGGAACACCGTGAACGGCACCTGCAGACCGCAGTGGAACAGGATCAACGCCCAGGGGCTGCCAAGCAGTTGCAGGTCGCGCATGGTGTGGTAGAGCGGCAGTGACGCCAGTTGGAAGGGCAGGACGAGGCCGAGCATGATCAGCAGGTAGGTGGCGCGCGACCAGCGGGCGGTGATCCGGGCGAGGGGGTAGGCGGCGAGGGACGAGACGGCCAGGACGACCACGACACTGACCGAGGTGACGAGGAGGCTGTTGGCCAGCGCGCCGCCGAGCGCACCCTGCTTCCACGCCTGCGAGAAGTTGTCGAGGGTGGGCGAGGTGGTCGGCCGGATCGGCGAGGAGGTGTCCGAAGGCGACCGCACGGCCAGGTTGACCAGGATGTACACCGGGAACGCCACCACCAGGGCCGCGGCGGCCATGACGAGTTCCAGGACGAGGGTGCGGGGGCGGTAGCGGTTCACGACGCGGCCTTTTCGTTGCGGGCCAGCATGAAGTACTGGCCGGTGGAGACGACGGCGACGATGAGGGTCAGGACGACGGCGAGCGCGATGCTGTAGCCGAACTCCCCGAGGGTGAAGGCGTCCTTGTAGATCAGCGTGGAGAGGGTGTCGGTGGCGTGTCCGGGGCCGCCGCCGGTCAGGGCGTACACCTGGTCGAAGAGTTTGAGGCCGCCGATGCTCGACAGCATGAGGTTGATGGTGAGTGCCGGGGTGAGCAGGGGCCGGGTGACGGACCAGAAGCGGCGGACGGGGCCGGCGCCGTCGATCGCCGCGGCCTCGTGGATCTCGGCGGGGACCGACTGCAGGCCGGCCAGGAAGATCACCATCGAGTAGCCGGAGTACTGCCAGACGGTCACCCCCACCACCGACCACAGCGCGGTGTCCGGGTCGCCCAGCCAGTTCTGCTGCCATGAATCCAGCCCGACGCCTCCCAGCAGGCTGTTGACCGCGCCGTCGGGTCCCAGGAGGTTGCGCCACAGGTAGGCGGTCACGATCTGCGTGATCACAGCGGGCGCGAACAGGAACACCCGAAGGAGATTGCGGGACTTGATCGCGCTGTTCACCCCGAGCGCGAGCAGGAGTCCGATGAGGTTCTGGACGACGGTGATGGCCAGGGCGATGAGCAGCGTGTGCCAGATGGCCTGGACCGCGTCCTCGTCGCGGGTGAGGTCGGTGAAGTTGTCCAGGCCGACGAAGGAGAGGTCCGGGTCGAGGCCGTCCCAATCGGTGAAGGCGTAGTAGACCCCGCGGGCACTGGGCACCAGGACCACGAAGACGAACAGCAGCATCGCCGGGAGCAGGAACCACCAGGTCGAAGCCGTCTGCGACCGGCGCGCCGGGGCGGGTGCGGGGGGCGGTGCGGGGGCGGGAACGACCGGCTTCCCGGGCTGATCGGTCGGAGCAATCATCACTGACGAACCCACTTCGAGTGAAACGTTTCAATCGGATGCCCGGCGATACACCGGAAAGCTGCGCCGCAGGAATCCCTGCCGCGTCATCGTTGGATCGACGTACTGGAACGGTCGTGCACCGGGTCGGCCGGGCGGGGAATGGGTAACGTTTCCCACGAGTTGCGCCGACCCTAGGATCCGCCTCTTGTTACGTCAAGATGTTCTGCAGGCTGTGTCTTCACGGCACACGACGTCCGGACAGCGGACCCGGAATGATCCGGGGGATCACGCTTTCGGGCCGATGGGCCCTACACTCTGCGGCAACGTTCCCCATGATGGAGGCAGCCGGATGGAGCCGCCCGCACAGTCCCGGCGCGTGACGATCGTCGACGTGGCGCGTCATGCGCAGGTCTCGACGACCGCCGTGTCGAAGGTGCTGCGCAACGCCTACGGCGCGAGCCCCGCCATGCGGGAGAAGGTGCAGCGGTCGATCGCCGAGCTGGGGTACCGCCCTTATGCGGCTGCCCGGGGGCTGCGGGGTCAGACGTACACGATCGGCATCATGCTGCCGGACATCCGCAACCCCTTCTTCCCGGACATCGTCGACGGCGTGACCGACTGGTTCAAGGACACCGACTACCAGGTCCTGCTGGGGCCCGGTTGCAACGGCGAGGAGGCGGAGGCACGGGTCACGGAGGCGATGATCGACCGCGGCATGGACGGCCTGATCCTGGTCGCGCCCGTGTCACCGCGCTCCCACCTCGAACACCTCGCGAACCTCGTGCCGACCGTGGTCGTCGGCCGGCACGGACACTCCCCCCGGTACGACACCGTCGTGGACGACGACCTCGCGGGTGCGTCACTGATCGTCGGCCACCTCGCGGATCTGGGACACCGGCGCATCGCCCACATCGAGCACCTGGAAACGGATCCGACCCGGCTCGCGGAGATGCCCAACACGCTGCGTACGGAGGGTTATCGGCGTGCCATGAGCGCGCGCGGCCTCGCGGACGAGATCGACGTCGTCTCCACCAGCTACACCCAGGAGGGCGGCTATCTCGGAGCACAGCAGCTGCTCGCCCGCGAGCACCGCCCCACGGCTATCTTCGCCGGCGCCGACTTCGTGGCCATGGGTGTGCTGGAGGCACTGGCCGAGGCCAAGCTCTCCGTCCCGGAGGACATCTCCCTCACCGGCTACGACAACACCTCGTTCGCCGCGCTGCGTTCGATCTCCCTCACCAGCGTCGACCAGGCGGGCCACGCCATCGGCGGCAACGCCGCCCGCCTGCTGCTGGACCGGATCACCGACCGGGGTCGACCGACGGCGCAGGTGAAGCTCTCCCCCACGCTGATCGTGCGTAACTCCACGGCCGGGGTGAGTTCGTAGCCCCACGCGTCGGTGACCATCCGGGCCACGGTCCCTCGCCCGCGTGTCGCCTGTCGCGGGTTGCGGGTTGCGGGTTGCGGGTTGCGGGTTGCGGGTTGCGGGTTGCGGGTTGCGGGTTGCGGGTTGCGGGTTGCGGAATGTGCCAGACCGCGCTGTGCGGGGGAACCGCGTTCCGGGGTATGTCAGGGCCCCTCACGCGCCTACCGGCAGGTCGTCCGCGCCCGCACACTCAAGAGCATGACGAGCATGACGCCTGAGCAGCCCCGTGGGGGAACCGAGTTGGGGCGCTTCCTGCGCGCCCGTCGGGCTCGGATCAGCCCGGTCGAGGCCGGTCTCACCGTCGGCCCGGGCCCACGCCGCACGCCCGGGCTGCGCCGTGAGGAACTGGCCGGCCTCGCCGGTATCAGCGTCGACTACTGCACGCGTCTGGAGCGCGGCAAGGAGACCAGGCCCAGTGCGTCCGCCGTCGATGCGCTGGCCCGGGCCTTGCGTCTGGAGGAGGACGAACACGAGCACCTGCGCGGTCTGGCCGTTCTCGCCTCGCGCGCCGCGCCGGAGCCTCCGGCGGCGCCCAGCAGGACCGTACGTCCGGGTGTGAGGCTGCTGCTGGAGAGCCTGCGGCCGCATCCCGCGCACATCGTCGGCCGTACCGGCGACCTGCTCGCCTGGAACCCCGGCGGGCTGCGGCTGCTGACCGGGATCGAGGAGTGGCCGGCCCGGCAACGCAACCTGGCCCGTTACCTCTTCCTCCACCCTGCCGCACGCACCCTCTTCCCCGACTGGACCGCTCAGGTCCGCGATTGCGTCGCCCGGCTGCGTGCCCTGGCGAGTACGGACCCCGATGCCCCCGACCTGGCCCGGCTGGCGGGTGAACTCCTGCTCAAGAGCCCGGATTTCGCCCTCTTGTGGGAGCGCTACGACATCAAGGCTCCTCCGCACGGCCGTATGACCTTGCGCCATTCCGAGGTCGGGGACCTGACTCTCGGGCACCAGTCCATGGAGGTGGAGGGCACGCCGGGCCATCGGCTCATCACCTACTACGCCGAGCCGGGCACTCCTGACCATGACGCCCTCGTCCTCCTCGACCTGCTCGGCTCGCAGCCGACCCCGCATGCGTCGAACCCGCGCTCGCAGAACGAACCCACGTCGTCCGGCCCTTGAGCCCACGCGACAGCACCCGCGTCGACGACAAGGGTGCCGGACGCGGCACTCGGAGGGTTCGTCAGGACTGCCGGCGTGGCTGCTGTTCGGTCTGCGGATCAGGCTGCGGATCGGGCTGCTCCGCGGAGCGTTCCGTTGCCATGTCGAGCAGGAGCATGGCGTCGTGGTCGGGAGTGCCGGGATCGGCCGCGTAGGCGCTCAGGCGCAGGCCAGGCGTGCCCTCAAGGTGCATGCTCTGGGCGCTGAGGGTGAGGTCACCGACCTGGGGGTGATGGAAGGTCTTGTGGACCTTCTTGCGTCCGGCCACCTCGTAGCGCTCCCACAACGTGGCGAAGTCCGGGCTCTTGAGCAGGAGTTCGCCCACCAGGCCGGTGAGGTCGGAGGCGTCCGGGTCGGTACCGGCCAGGGCGCGCAGCCGGGCGACGCAACCGCGGACCTGGTGGTCCCAGTCGGGGAAGAGCGTGCGCGCGGTGGGGTGGAGGAAGAGGTAGCGGGCGAGGTTGCGCTGGGTGGCCGGCCAGTCGGCGAGGCCCGCGTACAGGGCGAGTCCGCCGGGGTTCCAGGCGAGCAGGTCCATGCTGCGGCTGATGATGTAGGCCGGATTGGGCCGCATGGTCTCCAGGAGCAGTTCCAGGTGCGGGCGCACGGTGGGACTGGTGGCCGGCGCCGGCTCGGCGGCGTACCGCGCGGCCAGAGCGGCCAGCTCGCGCAGGTGCTGGTGCTCGGCGGCGTCGAGCCGCAGGGCGCGGGCGAGGGCGTCCAGCACGGCGGGGCTGGGGCGGGTCTCCTTGCCGCGCTCCAGACGGACGTAGTAGTCGATGCTGATGCCGGCGAGCGTGGCCAGTTCCTCGCGGCGCAGCCCGGGGGTACGGCGCAGACCGGTGCCCTTGGTGAGACCCACCTGTTCGGGGCGGGTCTGGTTGCGTCGCGCGTGCAGGAACCGGCCCAGTTCCAGGTCGGCGCTCCTGCTGGTGCTCTGCTCGGATGCCATACCGCCAGTCTCACACCGCTCTGACCTGCGTGGCAGGTGGAAGGGGGGCCCTGTCACACCCCTGAACGCCGCTCCCTGGCACGACTCGGCCTGCCACCTGGGAGGAAAAGGCGCGAGGCTCGGCAGTCGGGTTCCGGTGGTCACCGGCCGGCCTGATGGTTGAGGTACCCGCCGAGCGGGCCGGCGTCGCCAGTGGTGTGCTGAACGCGTCCCGCCGACTGGGGGCGCCCAGGCCGTAGCCGCGCCGGGAGCCGTACCCGCACCCGCACCCGCACCCGCACCCGCACCCGCACCCGTATAGACAGTAAGGAAGACCCCATGCAGACCGTCACCCTCAACAACGGCATCGAGATGCCGATCCTCGGCTTCGGCGTGTTCCAGATCCCCGCGGAGGAGACCGAGCGAGCCGTATCCGACGCCCTGGCCGCCGGGTACCGGATGCTCGACACAGCCTCCTCGTACCAGAACGAGGAGGCCGTCGGCCGCGCGATCAGGAGCAGCGGCATTCCGCGCGCGGACCTGTTCGTCACGACCAAGCTGTACGTCCAGGACGCTCCCGCGGAGGGAACACCAAGCGCGCCTTCGAGACGTCGCTGAACAAGCTCGGCCTGAGCCACGTCGACCTGTACCTGATGCACCAGCCCTTCGGTGACGTGTACGGCCAGTGGCGAGCCATGGAGAGCCTGCACCGGGAGGGCCGGAGCAAGGCGATCGGTGTCTCCAACTTCTACCCGGACCGGCTCCTCGAACTCATCATCAACAACGAGGTCACCCCGGCGGTCAACCAGATCGAGACCCATCCGTTCTTCCAGCGCGCCGACTACCAGGAGCTGATGCGCGAGCACGGCGTCCAGATCGAGTCGTGGGGCGGCTTCGCCGAGGGCAAGAACAACCTCTTCGGCAATCCGGTCCTGCGCGGTATCGGCGAGCAGCACGGCAAGTCGGTGGCGCAGGTCGTGCTCCGCTGGCTGACCCAGCGCGGAGTCGTCGCCATCCCCAAGTCGGTCCGCGCCGACCGGATGGCCGAGAACCTCGACGTCTTCGACTTCGAGCTCACCGACGAACAGATGGCCTCCATCGCCACTCTGGACACCGGCAGTTCGCTGTTCTTCGACCACCACGACCCGAAGATGGTCAGCTGGCTCAGCGCGCGGCGCCTGGACGCCTGATCGTGCGGTGCCAGGTTCGGTGCGAGGTTCGGCGCCAGGTGGTTCCGGTCCCTATGAGGGGCTGGAAGCGGGTCAGCGTTCCAGCATGCTGAGGCCCGCCTCCGTGTGGGTGTCTCCGGCTGCCGGCGGGAGACTGGAGAGCTTCGCCAGGACCTCGGCGCCGAGCCGGAGGCTGTCGGCGGCGGTGTTCTCCTCCACACGGGTCACGCGCTTGGTGCCGGGGATGGGGGCGATGTCGTCGCCCTGTGCGAGGAGCCAGGCGATGGCGACCTGCGCGGGGGTGGCACCCACCGCCGCGGCGATGGCCTGGACCTCGTCCGCGAGCGCCAGATTTCGCAGGAAGTTCTCGCCGGTGAAGCGCGGGTTACCGCGCCGGAAGTCTCCTTCTTCGAAGTCGCTCTCGTTGCGCACGGTACCGGTGAGGAAACCGTGCCCGAGCGGCGCGAACGGCACCAGGCCGATCCCCAGTTCCCGCAGGACGGGCAGGACTCGGTCCTCGATACCGCGCGTCCACAGCGAGTACTCGGACTGCACAGCGGTGACGGGGTGGACGGCGTGGGCACGACGGATGGTGTCCGGTCCGGCCTCGGAGAGCCCGAAGTGGCGGACCTTGCCCTCGGCGATCAGCTCGGCGACAGCGCCCGCGGTCTCCTCCACGGGCGTGTTCGGGTCGACGCGGTGCTGGTAGTAGAGGTCGATGTGGTCGGTGCCGAGCCGTTTGAGGGAGCCTTCGACGGACGTACGGATGTTGGCGGGGCCGGAGTTGAGGTTCCAGGCGCCGGCGCCACCGTGGTCGATCATGCCGAACTTGGTGGCGAGCACGACCTGATCACGTCGGCCCTTCAAGGCCTGGCCGACCAGGTCTTCGTTGATGTAGGGGCCGTAGATCTCCGCGGTGTCGATCAGCGTGACGCCGAGATCGATGGCGCGGTGGATGGTGCGGACGGATTCCGCGTCATCGCTTCCGGCACCGGTCAGACCGTGGGACATGCCCATCGCGCCCAGACCGATACGTGAGACCTGCAGGTCACCGAGCTTGATGTACTTCATGATTGCGTGCTTCTCCTGTCGGGTTGCGATCCGGAGGATCGCCAGGGCTGGTGGCGGCCGGGCCGGTGGATCGCCGGGGCCGGTGGATGCCGTCCGTCCCGATGCCGCCGGGGGCGGTCCGGTGCGGTGCGGTCCGTTCCGGTGCGGTCCGGTCAGCGGGGTTCGAGGCGCAGGGTGGCGGCGCGGGCCCGCTCGGTCAGGACGTGCTCGACGATGGTCGTGTAGCGCCCGTACTTCTCCCGGTAGGCGGCGTCCACGCCCGGGTACTCCTCGGGATCGGCCTCCTGGAAGGTGACGTCCCGCCGGACGCCGCCCGCTTCGATACGCCCCTGACGGCGGGCCTGCGTTCCCTCGTACCAGGGGCCGCCCGTGCCCTTGACCGAGCGGACGTACAGCCGGTCGCCGGAGCGGACGACCCACATCGTCACCGGGTCGCGCAGGGTGCCGTTGGACCGTTCGGATGCCAGGTCCAGCTCCTCAGCTGTGGCGATCTTCTCCAGATCCGAGCTGTTCCAGTCCGTCATCGTCGTTCCTTCCCACGTGCGACGCGTGCGAGGCCCGGAGCCGACGGCTCCGACCAGGCGTGTCGCCGCTCATCACGTCCACCGTTTCCCGCCGGCGAAGGGTCCGCCATCGGAGCGGAGCCGCGACGGGACCGGCCGGGCCGGGCCGGGACCGGCCTGGACTGGCCGGGACCGGCCTGGACTGGCCGGCAGGCGCCGGGACTCGGTGGGACACGATCAACCCTGCACCTCGGCGCCCGCCGGAGGCAGGCCGAGGTGTGCCAGGGGATGACGAGCGGGGGGTACGACAGGGCCTCCCCCGGCGGGCAGCCAAGCGCTCAGGCAGGTCGCACCGGCGGCGGAGCCGGAGCGAAGGGAGACCGGGCCGAGGGTGCCGTGCCGCGCGGCCCTCACTCCTCGTTCAGGCCAGCGCCTCGGACGCCGCGAGGAACGTGGCCACCAGTTCCCGCGCCCAGTCGCTGGAGGCCGGCTGGGCGCTGAAGATGGCGCGGTAGTACAGCGGTCCGAGCAGGAAGTCGACGGCGTTCTCCACCACGGGGGCACGGCCGCCGCGGGAGCGTTCGCGCTCGATGATGGCGCTCAGCTGCTCGTGACGGTCCCCGATGCAGGCGCAGCCGCCGTCCGGCCCCGAGCCGATGGTGGCGCGCATGAGCGCGAGGGTGTCGGGGTCCCTGAGGTCGGTGGCCACGTCCCCCAGCCAGCGTTCCAGGTCACCGGCGAGCGTCCCGGTGTCGGGCACGACGACGTCACCGCTGAACCGGCTGGTGGCCACATCGCCCAGGAGCTGGGCGGGTGAGCCCCAGCGCCGGTACACCGTGGTCGGGTGCACGCCCGCGCGGGCGGCGACGGCGGGAATCGTCAGGGCCTCCGCGGGTTCCTCCGCGAGGAGCTGTGCGACGGCGTGATGCACGGCCGCGCGGACCTTCGCGGAGCGACCGCCGGGGCGTACCTGAGCTTGAGCGTCAACCATGAGGAAATTATCGCACTGATCGTTGCGTTAGTGGTAGCGTCCTTAACGCATCGATCACTGCGTTTGGAGAGAGTCGTGTCCGTCTCCGCCCTGCCCGACAGCGACAACCAGATACCGCCCCCGCCCGATACCGCCCCGCCCCGCCGTAGGCGCCGCGAGCTCAACCGGCCGACCGCCTTCACCGCCATCGCCGTCGTCTTCGTGCTCTTCATGGCCGCGTCCAGCGCGCCGTCCCCCCTCTACGTCGTCTACCAGCAGCGCTGGGACTTCTCCGCGACCACCCTCACCACGGTGTTCGCCGTCTACGTCCTCGGGATGATCGCGGCGCTACTGGTGCTCGGCTCCCTGTCCGACCACCTCGGCCGCCGCCCGGTACTGCTCTCCGCGATCACGCTGGAAGCCGCGTCGATGGCACTCTTCCTCGTCGCGGACAGCGTCTCCCTGCTGCTCACCGCACGAGTGGTCCAGGGCATCGCCACCGGGGCCGCCATGACGGCACTCGGCGCGGCCCTGGCCGACCTGAACCCCACCCACGCACCCCACCGCGCCGGCGTCGTCACCGGCGCCGCACCCACCTTCGGGCTGGGGCTCGGCGCCCTGGGCTGCGGCTTCCTCGTCGAGTACGGGCCCCACCCGACCCGCCTCGTATACGTACTGCTGCTGGCGGGCCTCGTCCTGGCCGCGGCCGTGGTCGCGGCGCTGCCCGAGACGTCGCTGCGGCGCCCCGGAGCCGCCCGCTCGCTCCAGCCCCGCCTCAAGGTGGCACCCCATCTGCGGGCGGACCTGCTGCGCCTGGTGCCGATCCTCGTCGCGAGCTGGGCGCTGGGCGGCCTGTACCTCTCGCTCGGACCGTCGGTCGCCGTGGGCCTGTTCGGCCTCTCCAGTCACGTGGTCGGCGGTCTGGTGGTCACCCTGCTGACCGTACCGGCCTGCCTGACCGCGATCGCGCTGCGCGGCTGGCCCGTGGCCCGCACCCTCGCCCTCGGCGCCGGTCTCCTGCTCACCGGCACGGTCATCGCCCTGACCGGGGTCGAAGAGGACTCGCTGCTCACCGCGGCACTCGGCACGGTCGTCGCCGGGGTCGGGTTCGGCGCCTCCTCCCTCGCCAGTTTCGGCACGCTGGCCCGTATGGCCGCACCCTCCGAACGCGGCGAACTCTTCTCCGTGGCCTTCGTGATCTCCTACCTGTCCTTCAGCGTTCCCGCGGTCGTCGCCGGAATCGCCGCCACGCATACGGGACTTCACGAGACGTCCGTCGCCTACGCCGCCACGGTCGCCTTCCTCGCCGCCCTCGCCCTGCTCGCCCAGTGGCTCCGCGCGCGCCGCACCCCCGAACAGCCCGTCGCCTTCCCCCAGACGTGACCCTGCGGGGAGAGAGGAGGCACCAGAGGCACGAGCGGAACACCACCCTCACCCCCACCCCGCATCGGCACTCGACTCCGACACCCGCAGCCCGCAGCCCGCAGCCCGCAGCCGCCAACCATCGCCCGCCACACGCCGCCCGTCCATCGCCCCCCCAGGCGCTCGACGGGCAGGCCGCGGCCGACCACTCATCGATCGCCCACGAGTCGCCCACCAGTCCGCGTCAGAACTCTTGACAACGATGTCAGAGGCGTGATCTAGTCCGCTTCCAGCCAGCCGGATGCCGTCGATTGCGCTGCGAGGGGGGCTCGACGCGATGACCTGCACACCGCTTCCTTCCCGTGCTGAATTCCCGCGCCCGAGGCACACACATACACGAGCGCCGGCCCTTTCGGGTCGGCGCTTTTTTCCGTGCGCAGCACATGAAGAGTGAGGAACAGGAGCCCGCTTCCATGCACAGACCCCTCCACCGATGGCGTCACCGCGCATCAACGGCCCTTGCCGCGCTGCTCGTTGCCGGGGGCGCGCTGGCTCCGGTGCCGGCCGCCGCCCAGGCACCCGCGGCAGCCGCTCAACCGACCTCCCTGGTCAACCCGTTCATCGGCACCCAGAACTTCGGCAACACCTTCCCCGGCGCGAGCGCTCCCTTCGGCATGGTCCAGGTCAGCCCGGACACCGGCGGCCAGGGCGGCTACGACTACCAGCAGGACAAGATCCACGGGTTCAGCCAGACCCATCTCTCCGGTGTCGGCTGTTCCGTCATGGGTGAGCTGCCGATCATGCCGACGACCGGAGCGGTCGACAACGTCGATCCGAACTCCTACCGGTCGACGTTCTCTCACGACGACGAGGACGCCGAACCCGGCTACTACCGCGTCGGGTTGAAGACGTACGACATCGACGCGGAGCTGACGGCGACCACCCGCACGGGGTGGCAGCGCTACACCTTCCCGTCGACCGACCGCGCCAACGTCCTGTTCAACACGGGCCGGGCCAACCAGAAGGTCTACGGCTCGGAAGTGCATGTCGTCGGCGACCGGACCGTCGAGGGCCGTGTCGAAGCGGGCAACTTCTGCGCGGGCAAGGACAAGCACACCGTCTACTTCACCGCGACCTTCGACCGGCCGTTCACCTCGCACGGCGCCTGGCGCGGAACCACCCCCACCCCCGGCGAACGGGACGCGGCCGGCGAGGGCGACAACGGCGCCTGGGTGACCTTCGACGCCGCCGCCGACCGTGATGTCGTCGTCAAGGTGGGGCTCTCCTACACGGGCCTCGACGGCGCCCGCGCGAATCTGAAGGCGGAGACGCAGGACTCGTACGACTTCGACGCCACGCGGGCGGCGCTGCACGCGACCTGGGAGCGGCAGCTCGACGCCGTCAAGATCGGCGGCGGGTCGGCCGAGCGGCAGCGCGCGTTCTACACGGCGCTGTACCACGCGCAGTTGCACCCGAACCTCGCCGGAGACGTCGACGGCCGGTACGCGGGCTTCGACGGGAAGAACCATCTGGCGTCGGGGTTCACGCCGTACCAGAACCTGTCGTTGTGGGACACCCACCGGCCGCAGAACCAACTGCTCCAGATGCTGCAGCCGAAGGTCGCCCGTGATGTCGCGCTGTCGGTCGTCGCGATCGGACGGGACGGCGGCTGGCTGCCGCGCTGGTCGCTCGCCAACAGCGAGACCAACATCATGACCGGCGACCCGGTGACCCCCTTCCTCGTCGAGGCGTGGTCCAAGGGTCTGCTCGCGGGCCACGAGAAGGAGGCGTACGCGCTGCTGAGGAAGAACGCGACGAGTACGCCACCGGCCGACTCCCCCTACAACGGCCGTGCGGGGGTGGACGCGTACCAGAAGCGCGGCTATCTGCCCAGCGGGCTGGAGCCGGGGAAGGACTGCGCGGACAAGGGCGGTGACAACGACTGCCGTCATCCCGCCTCGGCGACCATGGAGTACGCGGCTGCGGACGCGTCGCTGGCGCTCATGGCCAAGGGGCTGGGACACAGCGCGGACGCCCGGATGTTCGCGGCGCGCGGCCAGTGGTACCGGAACCTGTGGGACTCCTCCATCCAGCAGTTCCGGCCGCGTACGACCGACGGTACCTGGCTGACGCCGTACGACCCCGTCGAAGCGGGCCACCAGTTCCATGAGGGCGGCGCCTACCAGTACCAGTGGCTGGCGCCCCAGGACCCGGCCGGGCTCGTCTCCCTGATGGGCGGCAAGCGCGCGACGGAGAAGCGGCTCGACTCCTTCTTCGCCTACGACAAGCTCCTCGCCGACCCGGCCAAGACCGCCCGTGAGGACTGGATCTCGGCGCCGTACGACTACTACGGGAAGTCGACCTACAACCCGAACAACGAGCCGGACCTGCACGCCCCGTACATGTATCTGTGGGCCGGCGCACCCGCCAAGACCGCCACCGTGGTCCGCGCCGCGATGACGCTCTTCACGGACGGGCCCGACGGCATGACGGGCAATGACGACCTGGGCACCATGTCGGCCTGGTACGTCTTCTCGTCGCTGGGCCTGTACCCGACGACGAACGGCGGCGACTTCCTCGCCGTCTCCAGCCCGCAGTTCCCCTCGGCGGTCATCCGCATCGGCGCCTACGGGAAGGAGCAGGGCGGCACCCTGACCGTCAAGGCACCGGGTACGAGCGACACCCAACGCTATGTGAAGCAGGCGAAGTTCGGCGGGAAGAACCTGCGCGCCACCTGGCTGGACTGGGACGCGGTCGCCAAGGGCGGAAACCTCGCCTTCGAGATGGCCGGCAAGCCGTCGGCCTGGGGCACGGGCAAGGGCGACGAGCCGCCGTCCGTGAACCGCGCGGCAGCCGATTCCCGCCGCAACCTCGACGCCTCGCTGCGTACCACGTCCGACGTCCTGCCGACGTCCGACAGCGCGCAGAACGTCCGCCTGAAGCTGGACGTGCTGGGCCAGTCCCCCGGCACACTGCGGGTGGGCGTCGACGTGAAGGCTCCCAGCGGCTGGACCGCGAAGGCCTCAGACTCCTTCTCCCTCAAGTCCCACCGTCTTCCGGTCCAGCGGACCGCGACCGTGGACGTGAACGTGCCGGCCGGGACCGCTCCGGGTTCGTACAGCGTGCGGATCACGGCGGGCGCGAAGGGAGTGAAGAGCGTCGAACGGGTCGCGACCATCGAGGTGCGCGCCGCGGCCCGCTGCGCGCCTGACATCGACGGCCAGTGCGCCGTGGACCTCGGCAAGGAGGTGAACCACGACGGAACCGCGACCGTCGCGGCCTCCGACCAGGGCGACTTCGACGGCGGCGGTTGGAGCTTCGACGGTGACCTGCTGCCCGCGGCGGGCCCGGTCGTCTGGGGCGGCGTGACCTACGACGCCCCCGATCCGTCCGGCACGGCCGAGAACTTCGTCGAGGCCCGCGGCCAGTCCATGCTCCTTCCGGCCGGTTCGTACGGCGCGCTGCGCGTGGTCGCCGTGGCCCACCACGGCCCGGTGACGACCGCGCTGACCGTCCGCTACACCGACGGAACCACCGCCGAAGTACCCGTCCCCGTCGGCGACTGGGCGGGATCCACACCACAGGGCAGCTCGGTGGTGCTGGAGATGCCGCACCGGATCAAGCGCGGGCAGGGCGTGGACGGTCCTCCGGTGCGTCTGTTCGGCGCCTCGGCGGACCTGGACGCGTCGAAGACGGTGCGTTCCATCGGCCTGCAGAACGATCCTCGGGTGCAGGTGTACGCGATCACTCTCAAGTAGGGCGAGTGCTTCTCCGTCTCAGGTAGGACGGAGAGGACTCCGTACGTTCACCGGCCCACGCTTCTCGATCGGGAGGCGTGGGCCGGCGGTTTCACTGCCCCGTCACGAAGCCCGCCGTCGCATGAGTACCTCCACTCATGACACCCCCTGCCCAAGGCCTCAAACTTCCACCATGTCCATGCCCATGCCCAGACTCCTCGGACGGTCGGTCATCGCCGCCGCCCTCGTCGCGACCACCATGACCGCGTGCGGCACCCAGCAGGGCGGTCGGTCGCCGTCGGCCAGCGCCCCGGCCTCGTACCCTCCCCGGCCGAAGTGCGCACAGCCTGCGGAGAAGCCCACGGATCCACCGGCCGCGCTGCTGTCCTCGCCCCGCCCGAGCGGGGACGGCGAACGTTCGGGAGAGGGTTCGGGAGCGAACGCGGACCGCCCTCCCCACTACGCCGAGAATCACGCCTACCGCATGCAAGGGTCCCTGTCCGAAGCCAAGCGCGCCCAAGGAGAGGCCTCGGCCGTCCTCATCCGGAGGGAACTGGAGAAGGTCCGGGAGGAGGGCGGTTCCGGCGCGTACGGCGTCTTCGCCGAACAGCGGATCGCCGCTGCGCTGAAGCGTCTCGGCTGCGGCAAGGAGCATGGCGTCTACATAGGGAACGGTTTCTACAGCGTCCACACGGGCGTCGTGTGCGTGTCCGGGTACGTGACGAAGGACGAGTTGACCAGCGAGGTGCACGGCGCCTACGCCGAACCCCAGCCGGGAACAGGCCCCTGCGTGGAGAACCGAGGGGGCCACTGACCGCCCCTTCGTCACGCTGCAGCGGACGCCTGCGGCAGATGTTCGGCGGCGTCCACCGGCCGCGCCCCGCCGTCGCACCCCAGTCGGGTGTGCGACGGGGGATTTCTTGCCGCTCACCCACTCTCGCGATTCCGTGACGCCGCCAGTCGTATGCGGCAGGCCCTCCGGCGGGCGTTAGGCGTCCCTGATGACGGGTACCCGGCCGCCCGGCAGCAGGCGTGACGTGTGGCGACCCGCTGGACCTGCGGTGAGACTGGGGCGAGCGGCGCCTGACGATGGGTGGAGCATGTTCAGCGTTGAGGAATCGATCGAGGTCGCGGTCCCGGTGAGTGCCGCGTACAACCAGTGGACGCAGTTCAAGAGCTTCCCCCGGTTCATGACCGTGGTGAAGAAGGTCGAGCAGGTCCGGCCGGCGCTCCTCTCCTGGACGCTCGCGGTCGGTCCCGTGCGCCGTGAGTTCCAGGCCGAGATCGTCGAGCAGGAACCCGACTCCCATCTGACGTGGCAGAGCCTCGAACGGCACTTCGTCCACCAGGGCGAGGTGCTGTTCCGGCCCACCGCGGCGGACGGCACGGCGACCGGCAGGACGGACGACACGACGGTCGACGCGGCGGACGGCACTACGGGCGGCGCGGCGGACCGCACGACCGTCACCGTTCGGATCGAGGTCGACTCACCCGGCGCCACCGCCCTCCTCGGCGGGCTCCCCGAACTGGTCGGCCGGGTCGTCCAGCGGGAGCTGCGGCACTTCAAGGCGTACATCGAGGGGCTCGGCGCGGAGAGCGGGGCCTGGCGGGGCACCATCCGCGGCGGACGCGTACGGCCCGAGGAACCCAGGCCGCACCGGAGCCGTGTGCCCCACTGGCCCGTCGGCTGACGCCGTGAGCGACAACAGCGTGACTGAAAGGCAATGCCGATGAAGAAGGCCCCCGGTGACGAGCCGAACGACGCTCTGACCGTGACTCCGCCGAAGAAGTGGGCCGCGGGCGTCCCCGCGGTGGCGCACGCGTTGCAGTACTCCCTGGAGGAGACCTCCGTACGGCGTACCGGGGAGACCCTGCTGACCATGAACCAGGTGGGCGGCATCGACTGTCCCGGGTGCGCGTGGGCGGACCCCTCGCCCGGCGACCGGCATCGCAACGAGTACTGCGAGAACGGCGCCAAGCACATCAACGACGAGGCGACGTCACGGCGCATCGGCGCCGACTTCTTCCGCGAGCACACGGTCTCCGAGCTGGGCCGGCGCTCCGACACATGGCTGAACCAGCAGGGCAGGCTCACCGAGCCGATGGTCAAGCGGCCGGGCTCCGACGCGTACGAGCCGATCAGCTGGCACGACGCCTTCGATCTGCTGGCCTCGGAGCTGACCTCGCTCGGCTCTCCCGACGAGGCGGTGTTCTACACCTCCGGCAGGGCCAGCAACGAGGCCGCGTTCGTGCTGCAGCTGTTCGCCAGGGCGCTGGGCACCAACAACCTGCCCGACTGCAGCAACATGTGCCACGAGTCCAGCGGCTTCGCGCTGCACGAGACGCTGGGTACGGGCAAGGGGACGGTCAGCCTCGACGACCTGCACCACGCCGACCTGATCTTCGTGGTGGGACAGAATCCCGGGACCAATCATCCGCGTCAGTTGTCCGCGCTGGAAGAGGCGAAGCGCAACGGCGCCCGCATCATCGCGGTGAACCCCCTGCCGGAAGCGGGGTTGTTGAGGTTCAAGAACCCGCAGAAGCCCAGCGGGGTGATCGGCAAGGGCACCCAGATCGCGGACCGGTTCCTGCACATCCGCAACGGTGGTGACCTGGCCCTGTTCCAGGGGATCAACCGGTTGCTGCTGGAGGCCGAGGACGCCCGGCCGGGCGAGGTCCTCGCCCGCGACTTCATCGAGAGCGACACCAAGGGCTTCGACGAGTTCGCCGAGCACGCCCGCACCATCGAGTGGAACGACATCCTCGCCGCGACCGGTCTGGCCCGCGAGGAGATCGAGCAGGTCCGGGACGAGGTGATGGGAAGTCAGCGCGTCATCGTGTGCTGGGCGATGGGCATCACCCAGCACAAGCACGCCGTCCCGACCATCCGGGAGATCGTGAACTTCCTGCTGCTGCGCGGGAACGTCGGCAGGGCCGGCACCGGCGCCTGTCCGGTGCGCGGGCACAGCAACGTGCAGGGCGACCGCACGATGGGCATCTGGGAGCAGATGCCGGACGATTTCCTCGACTCGCTCCAGGAGGAGTTCGGCTTCGACCCGCCGCGTGCCCACGGGCTGGACTCCGTGAACACGATCCGGGCGATGCGCGAAGGCCGTATCAAGTTCTTCCTCGCCCTGGCCGGCAACTTCGTCCGGGCCGCTCCGGACAGCGAGGTCACCGAAGAGGCCATGCGCACCTGCCGTCTGACGGCCCACATCTCCACCAAGCTCAACCGGTCCCACACCGTGTGCGGCGAGACCGCGCTCATCCTGCCGACCCTCGGCCGCACGGAAGTGGACATCCAGGCCGACGGCGAGCAGTTCGTCACCGTCGAGAACTCGATGAGCGAGGTGCACACCACGCAGGGGCGGCTGCAGCCGGCCTCGCCGCTGCTGCTCAGCGAGATCTCCATTCTGTGCCGGCTCGCCCGCCGCACCCTCGACGGCCGGGCCGCCGACATCCCGTGGGAGCAGTTCGAGGCCGACTACGGCGCGATCCGCGACCACGTCTCACGGATCGTCCCGGGACTGCACGACTTCAACCGGCGCGTGACACGTCCTGGCGGCATCCAACTGCCCAACGCGGTCAACGAGGGCGTCTACCACAACGACGTCGGCAAGGCGCTGTTCACCGCCAACGAATTCGCGATGCTCCAGGCCCCCGAGGGGCACCTGCTGCTGCAGACCCTGCGCTCCCACGACCAGTGGAACACCGTCCCGTACACGTCCAACGACCGCTACCGGGGCATCCACGGAAGCCGTCGGGTGGTGCTCGTCAACCCGGACGACGTGGCCGCACTGGGCCTCACCGCGGGACAGCACGTCGACCTGGTCAGTGTGTGGGGCGACGACCCCGATCGGCGCGCCGAGGACTTCCGCGTGGTCCCCTACCCCACCACCCGGGGCTGCGCCGCCGCCTACTACCCCGAGACCAACGTCCTGGTGCCGCTGGACAGCGTGGCCGACAAGAGCAACCAGCCGACGTCGAAGGCGATCGTGGTCCGCCTGGAGCCTGTCGCGTCGCCGGTGACCGTGTCGGCGGGGTGAATCCCGTCCACCGGCCGGTGGACGTCAGGTACCGGGTGGTGAGCGTCAGGTACCGGCCGGTGGACGTCAGGAATCGGGCACGGAGATGACGACCATCCGGTTCACGGTGCCGTCCTCGCCGACCACATCGCGTACGTGCCGGAAGCCCAGGCGGCGGCAGAGGGCGAGGCTCGCCGTGTTCCCGGCGCCCACCATGCCGTAGGCCTCCGTCAGCCCGAGGTTGTCGGAGGCATGCCGCAGCAGACCGTGCACGGCCTCGGTGCCGATGCCCTGCCCCCAGTGGTCGGGGGCGAGGGCGACGATGAGTTCATGACCGTCGACGTTGCCGGTCTTCTTCACCTCCGCGTGGCCGATGTACGTCCCCTGCCGCCACACCCCCCACACGTCGAACCGCTGGGTGGGGTAGACGTCGGTGAGGATGGCACGGAACGCCGTGCGCAGGTCGGCCTCGGGGACCATGTCCTGGCCCATCCAGTGGCACACCTCCTCGTTGCGCAGCAGGGCGACGAAGTGGGTCTCGTCCTCGGGGCGGTAGGGCGTGAACTCCAGTCGTTCGGTCTTCAGGACGGGTGTCATCGGTGGGCTCCTGGGGTGAGGGCGGAGGGACGGGGACGGGACAGGGCTCTCCGTCCCCGTCTTTCCGCGCCGCGGACGGGTCAGGCCTCCGTGTTCTCCATCCGCTCACGCAGGCTGCGCGGACGCATGTCGGTCCACACCTCGTCGACGTACGCGGAGCACTCCTCCTCGGTGCCCTCCTTCCCGACGGGCTGCCAGCCCGCGGGCACCTCGATGTCGACCGGCCAGAGGGAGTACTGCTCCTCGTCGTTGCGCAGCACCTGGTAGCGGGTGTTCTCGTCCATGTCGTTGTCTCCTGTCGTGGGTGGGGGCAGTGTCGGGTCGTCGGGTCATCGGGTCGTCGGGGCGGTGTGGGGTCAGAGGCTTTCCCTGGCATGCCGGGCGATGTGGCTCAGTGCCTCGGCGAAGTCCTCGGCGACGCGGCGCACGGTCGCCGGGTCGTACGTCCCGGAGTGGTGGTGCCAGGTGAACGCGAAGCGGCCGTCCCGCACGGCGCCGACCACCTCCAGCGGGTGCGATCCGCCGTCCCGGGGGTCGTGGTCCTGGCCGAAGGAGCCGTGCTCGGTCCGTACGAGGCCGCCGTCCGGGGCTGCGGGGCGGGCGTCCCACTGGCCGAGGTAGTTGAAGACCACCTGCCCGTGTGCGGCGGCGCCGAGCCGTTCGCGTACCTCGGGCGGCCCGAAGGTGCGCAGGGCGCCGAAGCCCAGCCCGTTGCCGGGTACGGAACGCAGTTGGCGGCGTACCGACTTCACCAGGGAACGCCAGTTCCGGTCGGGCCCGGGGCGGTCCGGTTCGGAGACCTGGAGGACGACCGGGTGGATGGTGGTGAACCAGCCGACCGTGCGGGAGAGATCCACGTCGTCGAGCAGGTCCTCGCGGCCGTGCCCTTCGAGATCCAGGCGGACGCGTTCGCCTCCCGTCCAGCGGGCCAGCGCGAGGGCCAGCGCGGCCAGCAGGACGTCGTTGACGCGGGTGCGGTAGGCGGCCGGTGCGGCGCGCAGCAGTGACTCCGTGTCCTCCTCGCCCAGTTCGACGGTGAACGGGCCGGCCTCCTGGGCGGCCGGGCCGGGCGCGGCGGCGACCGGGAGCTGTCCGGCGGTCACGGCGTCCTCCCAGTAGGCCAGTTCGTGGTCCAGGCCGCCGTCGGCGACGTGCCCGGCGAGTCGGTGGGCCCAGTCGCGGAACGAGGTGGTGCGCTCCCCCAGCCGGACGGGCTCACCGCGTGCTGCCTGCCGGTAGGCGGCTTCCAGGTCGTCGGCGAGGATGCGCCAGGACACGGCGTCCACGACGAGGTGATGGGCGACCAGGAGGAGGAAGGCCGTCCCTGCCCCTTGGCCCGCCTGATTCGCTCGGTCAGCTTGGTACGCCGAGGCGTCGTCCACGTACGCGCCGGTGAACAGGGCCGCCCGCAGCAGCGGGCCCCGGCTCAGGTCGAAGCCGGTGTGCAGAGCGTCGGCGGCGTCCTTCATGGCCGCGTCACGCTCCCCCGTCGGCAGGCCCGACAGGTCGTACCGGACGATGAGTCCCTCGCTCACTCCCGGCTGTGCCGGCTCTCCCGGCTCTCCCGGCGGCGGATTGAACTGGTGCCATCCGTCGGCGTCCTCGGTGAAGCGCATGCGCAGCGCGTCGTGGTGTTCCAGCAGCGCGTCCAGAGCGATCTCCAGGGCGGCGGGGTCGGGCGTACCGTCCAGCTCCAGCAGCGCCGACTGGTTGAAGTGGGTGTGGTCGGCGCGCGGTGTGCTCAGGAACCACTCCTGGATCGGGGTGAGGGGCACCGCGCCGGTCGCCGGACCCTCGCCGGTGTGCTGGGGAGCCGTGCCGACCACGGTGGCCAGCTCGGCGACGGTCTGGTGGGTGAACAGGTCCCGGGTGGCCAGATGCAGGCCCTCGCGCCGCAGCCGGGAGACCACCTGCATGCTCAGGATCGAGTCACCACCGAGGACGAAGAAGTTGTCGTCCACGCCGATGTCCGCCACGCCGAGGACGTCGGTCCAGACGTGCGCGATACGGCGTTCGGTATCGGTACGGGGCGCGGTGCGCGGGCCGGCCGCGGCGGCGGTGTGCGCGGGGTCGGGTGCGGGCAGGGCCCGCCGGTCCGTCTTGCCGTTGGGGGTCAGGGGCAGCCGCTCCAGGGGCACGAACACGGACGGCACCATGTGCGGGGGCAGCAGCCCGGCGAGACCTTCGCGCAGCGCGGCGACCGGCAGACCACCGTCACCGTCACTGCCATCGCCACTGCTCTCGCCCTCGTCGGCGGGGACGACGTACGCCACCAACCGCGCGTGGCCATCGACCTGTTGACCGTCTGGACCCTCCGGGCCGTCCGGGCCGTCGGTGCGGACCACGACCACCGCGTCGCGCACGTACGGGCTGCGGCGCAGCGCGCTCTCCGTCTCCCCCGGCTCGATACGGAAGCCGCGCAGCTTGATCTGGTCGTCCGCGCGGCCGACGAAGCGCAGTTCGCCGTCGGCGCCCCAGCGCACCAGGTCGCCGGTGCGGTACATGCGCTCCCCCGCCGCGCCGAACGGGTCGGCGACGAACCGCCGGGCGGTCAGGCCCGGCCGGTGGAGGTAGCCGCGGGCCAGTCCCGGCCCCGCCACGTACAGTTCCCCGGTCACACAGGGCGGGACGGGCCGCAGGGCGGCGTCGAGGACGTACACGCGGGTGGCGCCGGCCGGGCGGCCGATCGGCGGGGCCCCCGCGCCTCCCGCCGGGCTCAGCGGGCCGGTCCAGGTGGCGACGACGGTGGCCTCGGTGGGCCCGTAGGAGTTGATCATCCGGCGGCCGGGCGCCCACCGCTCCACCAGGTCCGCGGGGCAGGCCTCGGCGCCGACGATCAGGGTGCGCAGGTGCGGCAGGTGCCCGGCGGTCTCGGGTGCCACGGTGGCCAGCGCGGCCGGCGGAATGAGGGTGTGGCTGATGCGGCGCTCCGCGAGCACCTGGGCCAGCCGCTCGCCGATCAGCGGCCCTTCCTCTCCCGTGACGAGGGTGGCGCCGCTGAGGAGGGAGACGCACAGTTCGAGGACGGAGGCGTCGAAACTGGGTGAGGCGAACTGCAGGACCCGGTCGCCGGGCCCGGCCGCGTACCGCTCGGCGGAGGCCGCGGCGAAGCCCGCCAGGCCCCGGTGCGTCACCGTGACGCCCTTCGGGGTCCCGGTGGACCCGGACGTGTAGATGACGTACGCCGGATGGTCGGGGGTGAGAGCGGTGACGCGGACCGCGTCGACGGGCACGGTGTCCAGGCCGCCCGCCCGCCATGTCTCCCCTATTTCGGAGATCTCCGCTATCTCGGCCGGATCGTCGAGGACCACCCGGGCGCCCGCGTCACGGACCATGAACTCCCGTCGCTGCTCGGGGTAGTTCGGGTCGACGGGCAGGAAGGCGGCGCCCGCCTTGGCGACGGCGAGCTGCGCCACCACCGTCTCGGCGGTACGGGGCAGGGCGAGGGCCACGACGTCCTCGGGGCCGACCCCTCGGGCGATCAGCCGGTGGGCGAGCCGGTCGGCGGCGCGGTCGAGTTGGGCGTACGACAGCTGCCGTCCGGTGTCCTCCAGCGCCACGGCGTCGGGGGTGGCGGCCACCTGCCGCCCGAACAGCTCCGGCAGCGTCGCCGCCGGTACCGGCCGGGCCGTACCGCGCCCCTGCTCCAGCAGGGCCTTCAGCTCCTCTTCGGAGGCGAGAGGCAGGGCGCCGAGAGCGCGGTGCGGGTCGTCCGCCACGGCGGTCAGCAGCGTGGCCAGCTGATCGGCGAGGTGCTCGGCCGTGGCCGCGTCGAACAGGTCGGTGTTGTAGGTGAGCAAGCCGTCCAGCGCGCCGGAGTCCGCCTCGGCGAACTCCAGGGTGAGATCGAACGCGGCGTGCTGGAGCTCCGTCTCGACGGCGGACACCTCCAGGTCCGGTACGTCGAGGCCGGCGGCCGGGGTGTTCTGCAGGACGACCATCACCTGGAACAGCGGGGTCCGGCTGGTGTCGCGTACCGGACGCACCTCGTCCACCACCTGCTCGAACGGCACCTCCTGGTGGGCGAAGGCGTCCAGCACGGTCCGCCGGACGTCGTCCAGGAACTCGGCGAAGGGACGCTCGGCGTCGACCCGCGAGCGCAGCACCAGGGTGTTGACGAAGAAGCCGATCAGGTGCTGGATCTCTGCCTGGTCCCGGCCCGAGGTGACCGTGCCTACGGTGACGTCCTGGCTGCCGCACAGCCGGGCCAGGAAGGTCTGGGCGGCGGCGACCAGCGTGGTGAAGAGGGTCACTCCCCGGTCCCGGCCCACCTGCCCCAGTCGGCGTGCGACACCGGGTGGCAGGGACAGCTCGGCGGTCGCGCCGGACCGGGTGCGGAGGGGCGGACGGGGCCGGTCGGTGGGCAGGTCCAGCGGCTCGATGTCCGCCAACTGCTCCTTCCAGTAGTCCAGTTGCTGCTCGTGTCCGCTGGTCGTGCGCTGCCAGTGGGCGTAGTCGGCGTACTGCACCGGCAGTGGTGGCAAAGGCTCGGTGGCCGCGTCCAGTTCGGCCCGGTAGAGGTGGGCGAGGTCGCCGGTGAGGACGGCGGTCGACCAGCCGTCGGTGACGATGTGGTGCAGCGTGAGCGTCAGTACGTGCTCGTCGTCGGCCAGCCGGATCAGGCCGGTCCGCAACAGGGGGCCCTCGCGCAGGTCGAAGGGCAGGGCGCGGTCGGCCGCGAGCCGCTTCTCCAGCCGGGCCATGCGCTCGCCCTCCGGCAGCTCGGACAGGTCGTGGAGCGGCAGCGGTACCTCCTGCGGCGGCTGCACGATCTGTACGCCCCTGCCGTCCACCGTGTCGAAGGTGGTACGCAGCGACTCGTGCCGTGTCACCAGCTTCCGCAGGGCCGCCGCGAGGGCCGGGATGTCGAGCCGGCCGCGCAGACGCAGCGCCAGGGCGGTGACGTATTCGGTGCCGCCGGGTGCGAACTCCTCCAGGAACCAGAGGCGTTGCTGCGCGTACGACATCGGTGCCGTCGCGTCCCGGGCCACCGGTGCGATGACGGGACCCTTTTCGTCCGCGGTCCGGTCCCCGGTGAGCAGTTCGGCGAGCGCGGCGGGCGTCGGGTGGGTGAACACGACCCGCGGCGAGAGGGTGGTGCCGAACTCCTCGGCCAGGCGGGAGGCCAGGCGGATGCTGAGGATGGAGTCGCCGCCCAGCGCGAAGAAGTCGTCCTCCACGCCGGGCGGTTGTCCGCCCAGGACATCGGCGAAGACGTCGGCGGTACGGCGTTCGGCCTCCGTGCGCGGTGCGGTCCGCGTGCCCTGTCCCGGGCCGGTGTCCCCTTCCGGAGCAGGGAGCGCGGTGTGGTCCACCTTCCCGTTGCCGCTCAGTGGGAGGACCGTCAGCGGGACGAACGCGGCGGGCACCAAGTAGTCGGGCAGCGTGCGGCGGGCGTACGCGCGCAGCTCGTCCGGGTCGTCCCCTGCCGGGCCGACGACGTAGGCGACCAGACGGCGGGCGCCGGGGCGGTCCTCGCGGGCCACCACCGCCACGTCCGCGACGCCGGGATGGGGCACCAGCGCGGCGGCCACCTCGCCGGGTTCCACCCGGAAGCCGCGGATCTTGACCTGGTCGTCGGCGCGGCCCAGGAACTCGACCGTGCCGTCCGGGCGGCGCCGGGCCAGGTCGCCGGTGCGGTACATCCGGGCGCCGGGCGGTCCCAGGGGGTCGGCGAGGAAGCGGCGTGCGCTCTCGCCCGGGCGGCCCAGGTAGCCGCGTGCGACGCCCTCGCCGGCGATGTACAGCTCGCCCGCGCAGCCCGGCGGGACGGGGCGCATCCGCGCGTCCAGGACGTGGACCCGTTTGTCGTCGAGCGGCCGGCCGACGGGGACGGTGTCGGGGACGGCCGCCGCGTCGGCGAGGGCGTGGGAGGTGGCGAAGGTGGTGGTCTCGGTCGGCCCGTAGCCGTCCACCACGGTCAGACCGGGGCAGGCGGCCAGGACGCGGCGTACGGCCGCCGCGGGGACCACGTCGCCGCCGGTCCACACCTGGCGCAGCCCCGCGAAGGAGTCGGGCGAGTCCTGCGCCAGCAACCGGAAGAGTCCGGCGGTCAGCCATATGGAGGTCAGACCGGGGTCACTGGAACGCCCGGCGGTCCCCGTGCGCCCGCCGTCACCGACGGGTCCGACCGGTTCGTCGGCCGCGGCGCGCGCACCCGCACCGATCAGCCGCCGCAGCAGCGCCGCGTCGACCGTCTCCCCGGGGGCCACGACGACGCAGCCGCCGGTCAGCAGGGGTGCCCACACCTCGAAGGTGGCGGCGTCGAACGCGACCGGGGAGTGCAGCAGCACGCGGGCGCACACGCCGTCGGTGAAACGGCTGTCCGTGGCCAGCGACGCCACGTCCCGGTGGCGTACCGCCACGGCCTTGGGCAGGCCGGTGGATCCCGAGGTGAACATGACGTAGGCCAGCCGGTCGGGATCCACGGGCACCGCGGCGGGGTCCGTCAGGGGTGCCTTGCGGGCCTCGGCGACGTCCTCGGCGGTGAGCCGGGCCCCGACGTTCGCCTGCGCGAGCATGGTCCGGCGCCGCTCCTCGGGGGCGCGGCCGTCGACGGGCACGTACGCGCCGCCCGCCTTGAGGACCGCGAGCTGGGCGACGACGAGTTCGGCGCAGCGGTCCATGAGCAGGGCGACCCCGGCCTCGGGCGCGAGGCCGTCGGCGAGCAGCCGGGAGGCCAACCGGTCGGACCAGTCGGCGAGTTCGCGGTAGGTCAGCCGCCGGTCGCCGTCGTCCAGGGCGAGCGCGTCCGGCGTACGGCGCGCCTGCTCGGCGAACAGGTCCACCGGGCTGCGCGGCTCCACCGTGCGGGCGGTGGTGTTCCACTCCTCCAGCAGGCGCCGGTCCGCGGCAGTGAGCGGGTCGAGTGCGCCGACCCCGCCGTCGATGTCGTCGATGCCGTCGGCGAACCGGGTGAGCAGGGTGGCCAGGCGAGCCGTCGCCCGCTCCACCGTCGCGCGGTCGAAGAAGGCGGGGTCGTAGGCCAGGTCGAAGCCGAGCCGGTCGCTCAGATGGGCGCGCAGACACAGCGGGAAGGTCGTCGCGTCGTCGGCGCGTACCTCGGCAACTCCCACACCCGTCCGGGCGGCGGCCGACTCGTCGACCGGATAGTTCTCGAACACCACCATGCTGTCGAACAGGGCCTGCCCGGTGGGGACTTCGGTCAACGACTGGATACGGGCGAGGGAGAGGAAGTCGAAGCGCCGGTCCTCGCTCTGCGCCTCCTGAAGGCCTCGCAGCCAGGACAGGACACCGTCGCCCCGGACCCGTACCCGGGTGGGCACGGTGTTGATGAACATGCCGATCATCGTGTCGACGCCGGGGAGTTCGGCGGGCCGGCCGGAGACGGTCGTACCGAACACGACGTCGTCGCGCCCGCTGTAGCGGGCCAGCAGCAGCGCCCAGGCGGCCTGCACCACGGTGTTGACGGTCAGCCCGGCGCGGGCCGCCGTCTCCCGCAGCCGCCGCGACACGTCCCCGTCCAGCTCGTGGTGGACGGACTGGGCGGAACGCGCCCGGTGCGCCTCGGCGGGGGTGCGGTCGTACGGCAGCGGGGTGCGCTCGGTGACACCGGTCAGGGTGTCGGTCCAGTGGCGTTCGGCCGCCTCCTCGTCCTGTTCCCGCAGCCAGCGCACGAAGTCCGCGAACGGCCGCCGTACGGGCGGTGCGCTGTCCCGGCCGCCGGTGAGCGCGGCGTACCGCTCGCACACCTCGGTGAGGAGCTGCCCGGTGCTCCAGCCGTCGAGGATGAGGTGGTGGGAGGACCACAGCAGCAGGACCTCGTCACCGGGCAGTGCGGCCAGGGTGATCCGGGTGAGCGGCGCGGCCGTCAGGTCCATGCCCGCCGCGCGGTCCTCGGCGAGCAGCCGCTCCGTCGCGGCGGCGCGCTCCTCACCGGTCAGGGTCCGCCAGTCCAGGTGGGTGACGGGCAGGTCCACGCGGTGGTGGACGACCTGGACGGGGTGCGGCAGGCCCTGCCAGTGGACGTCGGTACGCAGGACCGGGGTGCGGTCGACGACCTGCTGCCAGGCCGCCGCGAACGCCCTCGGGTCGCCGACTCCCGTCAGCCGTACGGCCGTACGGTCGAAGTAGGCCCCGGCGGTGTCGACCAGTCCGTGGAAGAGCATGCCGGACTGCAGGGGTGTCAGCGGCAGGACGTCGGCGACGTGCCGTCCGTCGCCGACCAGCCGGTCGAGCTGCTGCTGGGAGAGCGCGGCGAGGGGGAAGTCGGAGGGGGTACGGCCGCCCGCGTCCGGCTCCGCGCAGTGGGCCACGATGTCGCGGAGCGCCGCGCACATCTGCTCGGCCAGGTGCCGCACGGTGGACTCGTCGTAGACGGCCGCCGGGTAGGTCCAGCCCAGTTCGAGCCGCCCGTCCTGGACCACGCCTGTGATGTCCAGCAGGTAGGGGCGGGGCTCGTCCGGGTCGGTGTCGCGGCCGGCCGGCGGGAGCGCCACCGTCCGGTACAGACCGTCCTCGGTGCCGCTGCCCGCGTCCCAGCGCCCGTGGTAGTTGAAGCCGACCCGCGGATGGGGGGCGTCGGCGAGCGGGCTGTCCGGCAGGAGGTGGCGCAGGGCGCCGTGGCTGAGACCGTGCAGCGGCACCGCGCGCAACTGCTCCTTGACCGAGCGCAGGGTGGCTCGCCAGCCGGCGTCAGGTGCGACGGTCAGGGCGAGGGGGAACTCGGCGGTGAACCAGCCGACGGCCCGGGACAGGTCCACGTCGTCGAACAGGTCCTCCCGGCCGTGCCCCTCCACCCCGACGAGGACCGTGTCACGGCCGCACCAGCGGGCCAGCGTGCGGCCGAGCGCGCTGAGCAGCACGTCGTTGACCTGGGTGCGGTAGACCTCGGGGACCCGGCGCAGCAGCGCCTCGGTCTCCTCCGCCGCGAGCGCCACGGTGACGGTGGCGGCGGTGCCGTGGGTGTTGGGGCCCTGCCGCCCGGCGGGCAGGTCGGCGGGTGCGGCGGCGGTACGGGTCCAGTGCGGCAGGTCGGCGTCCAGGGCGCCGGATCGTGTGTGCTCTTCCAGTCGCCGCGCCCAGCGGCCGTACGAGGTGCCTGCTGGAGCAAGCTCGACGGGATGCCCGGCCTCGGCGGCGCGGTGAGCGGCCTCCAGGTCGCCGAGCAGGATGCGCCAGGAGACGCCGTCGACCACCAAGTGGTGCACGGTGAAGAGCAGTTGGGCGGGGCGCTCCGGACCCCGGTCGAAGAGCAGGACGCGTAGGACCCGGCCTTCGGTGGGATCGAGTGCCCGCTGTGCGGCGTCCGCCGCGCGCTGTACCTGTGCCTCCAGTTCCGGGGCGTCCAGGTGGGATGTGTCGTAGCGCGTGAACACGGCGTGCGGTGCTTGTGGCAGCACCTGCTGGCGCCAGCCGTCCTCGGTGTGCCGGAAGCGGGTCCGCAGGGCCGGATGACGGCTCACGAGGGCGTCGACCGCCCGTTCAAGGGCCGACAGGTCGGTGCCGACGGCCAGTTCCAGACGCTGGGTCATGGTGAACCGCAGCGCGTCACCGGGCCGCCGGTGGTCGAGGTACCAGCGCTGGATCGGTGTCAGCGGGGCTTCGGCGGGCACGGTGTCGTCCGTACCGGATGTCGGCCGGGGCGCCGACTCGGCGACCCGCAGGGCGAGTTCGGCGACGGTCTGGTGGCGGAAGACGTCCTTGGTGGTCAGGGCGAGGCCCGTACGGCGGGCGCGGGAGACGATCTGGATGCTGAGGATGGAGTCGCCGCCGAGCGCGAAGAAATTGTCCCGCGCGCCGACCCGGTCCATGCCGAGCACCTCGGCCCAGATGGCGGCCAGCCGTTCCTCGGCGCCCGGGCGGGGTGCCATGTACGGTGTGCCGCTGTCGGGCTGGGCCGGCGGTGCGGGCAGCGCGCGGCGGTCGGTCTTGCCTCCGCTGGTACGCGGTATGCGGGTCAGCGGCACGAACGCGGTGGGCACCATGTGGTCCGGCAGGGTCCGGCGCAGCCGCACCCGCAGCTCGTCGGCGGAGGGGGTCTGCTCTCCGGCAGGCACGACGTACGCCACGAGCATGGTGCGTCCGGCGTGCTCGCGGGCGGTCACGGCGGCGTCGGTGACGTCCGGCAGCGCGAGCAGCGCGGCCTCGACCTCGCCGGGCTCGATACGGAACCCGCGGATCTTGACCTGCTCGTCGACCCGCCCCAGGAACTCCAGCGCCCCTGCCGCGGTCCACCGGGCCCGGTCGCCGGTGCGGTACATCCGCTCCCCCGGCGCCGGGACCGTACCGGATGCCCCGGCCGGACCGGACGCCCTGAACCGATCGGACGCCCCGAGCCGATCGGGCGCCGCGAACGGATCGGCGAGGAAGCGGGCGGCGGTGAGGCCCGGCCGGTTCAGGTAGCCGCGCGCGACCTGCGCGCCGGCGAGGTACAGCTCGCCCGGTACGCCGGGCGGCACCGGGCGCAGGGTTCGGTCGAGGACGTAGGCGCGCAGGTTGCGGCCCGGCCGGCCGATGACGGGACGTTCGCGGTGGTCGGCGCAGCGACCGTAGACGGCGTCGACGGTCGTCTCCGTGGGGCCGTACATGTTGTACGCGGTGACGCCGAAGTCGTCCTGGGCGGCGCACAGTTCCGCCCAGGTGTCGGAGCCGACCGCCTCGCCGCCCACCAGCAGCAGCCGCGGGTGGTGGCGGCCGGGGGCGAGGAGTCCGGCGGCGGTGAGTTCACGGAGGAAGGACGGGGTGACGTTCACCAGGTCCAGTTCCCGCTGATCGACCTGGGCGCAGAACGCATCCGGGTCCAGGCGTACGTCCTCGTCGACGAGGTGGACCTCTTGGCCGAGGGCGAGCAGCAGCGGCCCCTCCCAGGAGGTGTCGAAGGAGAAGGAGGCGCTGAGTGCGGCCTTGAGCCGTCGTCCGTCGGCTGTGTGGGGGGCGACGAGTCCTTCCCGATGGTCGTGGCAGAGGTTGACCAGGTGGCGGTGTTCCACCGTGACGCCCTTGGGGCGGCCGGTGGAGCCGGAGGTGTAGATGATGTAGGCGGCGTTGTCCGGGTGCAGCGGGGCGAGCCGGTCGGCGTCGGTGGGGTCGTGGGAGGGCAGCGCGTCCCAGGGCGTCCCGCGCAGGGTGTCGGCCGTCAGGACCGTGTGCGGCGTGGCGTCCTCGACGAGGAACGCGACACGCTCCTCGGGCAGGTCCGGGTCGAGGCAGAGCAGGGTGCCGCCCGCCTTGAGCACGGCGAACACGGCCACCGGCAGCTCCGAGGTGCGCGGCAGCCGCACGGCGACCACGCGCTCCGGGCCGACACCCAGCGCGATCAGGTGATGGGCCAGCCGGTTGGCCCGCTCGTTCAGGGCCGCGAAGGTGAGCGTGCCGTCCCGGGCCACCAGGGCGGTGGCGTACGGGGTGCGGGCCGCCTGCGCCTCGAACAGCGCGGGGAAGTCACTGTCCGGCAAGGGAAGTTGGCCGCCCTGCCACTCGTCGAGGACCTGCCGCTGTTCGGCGGCCGTCAGCAGGGGCAGCCCGCGGGTGTCCCGGTGCGGTTCCGCCACCGCAGCCTCCAGCAGCAACCGCAGGCGTACGGCCAGTCGTTCGGCGGTGTCGGCGTCGAACAGGCCGGTGTCGTACTCCAGATAGCCGGTCACGCCACCGTCACTCGCGTCGTTCTCGACGAAGTCGAAGGCGAGGTCGTAGGCGGCGTACCGGATCGGGGGTGTGAGCGGTTCGACGTCCAGGTCCGGCAGGTCGAGGTTCTCGGCGCCCAGGTTGTGCAGCGCCACCATCACCTGGAACAGCGGGGTGCGGCTGGTGTCGCGCTCGGGCTGGAGGGCGTCCACCAGTTTCTCGAACGGCACGTCCTGGTGGGCGAACGCGTCCAGGACGTTCGTGCGCACCCGTTCCAGCAGCGCACGGAACGACAGTCCGGGCTCGACCCGATTGCGGAGCACGAGGGTGTTGACGAACATGCCGACCACGTCGTGGAGTTCGGGCCTTTCGCGGCCCGCCGTGACCGTGCCGACGGTGATGTCCTCCTGGTCGGCCCAGCGCGAGAGCAGGACCGTGCAGGCCGTCAGCAGTGTCATGTAGAGGGTGGCGTCGACGTCGCGGCCCGTCTCCCGCAGCCGCTCGGTGAGCGCGGCGGGGAGGGTGAAGGTCACCAGGGCGCCTTCCCGGTTGCGTACGGCGGGACGCGGCCGGTCGGTGGGCGGTTCCAGGGGGGTGACCCCGTCCAACGTGTCTTGCCAGTAGGCGAGTTGTCCGTCGACCTCGTCGGTGCGGGCGCGTTGCCAGGCCGCGAAGTCCGCGTACCGCACGGGCAGGTGGGGCAGCCGGGGTGCGCGGCTCTCGTGGGCGGCCGTGTACAGCTCGCCCAGGTCCCGGCCCAGCACACCGGCCGACCAGCCGTCGGTGACGATGTGGTGGACTGCCAGGACCAGGACGTGCTCGTCCTCGGCCAGGCGCACGAGGCGGGCCCGCAGAAGAGGTCCGGCGCCCAGGTCGAAGGGGACGGACGCCTCGCTCTCGATGAGGGCGTCCAGGCGGTCGCGGGCGCCGGTCAGGTCGTCCAGCCGCAGATCCACCGGGTACGGCTGGTGGACGAGCTGCCGGGCGTGGCCGTCCAGCCGGCCGTGCTCCCGACCGTCCTGTCCGGCTTCGGCGAACGTGGTGCGCAACGCCTCGTGCCGGGCGACCAGTCCGTCGAGGGCGGCCCGCAAAGCGTCGGCGTCGAGCGGGCCGCGCAGGCGCAGTACGGACAGGGTCGTGTACTCGGTGCTGCCCGGCTCGAACCGGTCGAGGAACCACAGCCGCTGCTGCGCGTACGACAGCGGTACCGGGGTGTCCAGGTCCACGGCCGGGATGACGTCGGCCGGTGCGGTGCCGTTCGGCGCAGGGTCGCCGAGTTCGGCGGCCAGGGCGGACAGCGTCGAGTGGGTGAACAGCAGCCTGGGCGAGACCTCGGTACCGAAGGCGGCGCGCAGCCGTGAGACGACCCGGACGGCGAGGATGGAGTCGCCGCCGAGGGCGAAGAAGTCGTCGTCGGCTCCCACCTCGTCAGTGTCGAGGACGTCCGCCCAGGCGGCGGCGACCGCACGCTCGGCGGGCGTGCGCGGCGCGACGCGCTCGGTGTCCGTGGCGAAGCCGTCCGGTCCGGGAGCGGGGAGCGCGCGCCGGTCGAGTTTGCCGTTGACGGTCAGCGGCAGGGCCGCCAGCGGCACGTAGGCGGCGGGCACCATGTGCGCGGGGAGCAGCCGCTCCAGGTGGGCGCGGAGTTCGGCGGCGGGTGGCGGTGCGGTGGCCGTCGGCGGTTCGGTGGCGTCCGGCGGTTCGGCGCCGCCCCGGCCGACGACGTGGGCCACCAGTCGGCGCGTCCCGGAGCCGTCCTCGTAGACGCCCACCGCAGCCGCGCCGACGCCCGCGTGGGTGTGCAGGGCGGCCTCGATCTCGCCGGGTTCGATGCGGTAGCCGCGGATCTTCACCTGCTGGTCGGCGCGGCCCAGGTACTCCAGCGTGCCGTCGGCCCGTCGGCGGGCCCGGTCTCCGGTGCGGTACATCCGCCGCCCCGGCGCCGCGATCGGGTCGGACGCCGTGGACGGATCGGACGCCGCGAACGGGTCGGCGAGGAAGCGGGTGGCGGTCAGCCCCGGCCTTCTCAGGTAGCCGCGTGCCAGGCCCTCCCCCGCCACGTACATCTCGCCCACGGCTCCGGGCGGTACGGGGGCCAGGTCGCCGTCGAGGACGTAGATCCGCAGGTCGGGTATGCCGGTGCCGATGGGGCTCGCGGTGCCCGTGCGGGCCGTGGTGCGGTCCAGTGGTTCGTAGGTGACGTGCACGGTGGTCTCGGTGATGCCGTACATGTTGACCAGGCGTGGCGCGGTGTCGGGGTGGTGCGCGTACCACTCGGTGAGGCGGTCGACGTCCAGGGCCTCGCCGCCGAAGACCACGGTGCGCAGGGCGAGTTGGGCACTGAGTTCGGGGTGTTCGGCGTCGGCGCGGGCCAGCGGGTAGAAGGCGGACGGGGTCTGGTTGAGGACGGTGACCCGCTCGTCGGCGAGCAGCCGCAGGAAGTCCTCCGGGGAGCGGGCGGTGTCGTCGGGGACGACGACGAGCCGGCCGCCGTGCAGCAGGGCGCCCCACAGTTCCCAGACGGAGAAGTCGAAGGCGTAGGAGTGGAACAGGGTCCACACGTCCGACTCGTCGAAGCCGAACCAGTGGTGCGTGCGGTTGAACAGGCGCACGACGTTGGCGTGCGGAACGACCACGCCCTTGGGGCGGCCGGTGGAGCCGGAGGTGTAGATGGCGTAGGCGGGGCTCTCCGGCAGGGGGCGGCGGGCCGAAGCGGGTCCGGTGGCGGGGCGGCGGGCGAGGTCGGCCCGTACATCGGGGGCGTCCAGTACGAGGAGCGGGACGCCGGTGTCCCGTACGCGTCCAGCGGCCTCCGTGGTCGTCATCAGGGTGGTCGTCACGAGGGTCACCGGGGTGGCGTCGTCCAGCAGTTGGGCGACGCGTTCGGCGGGCAGTTTCGGGTCGACGGGCAGATAGGCGGCGCCCGTCTTGAGGACGGCCAGGACCGCCACGACGAGGTCGGTGGAGCGGGGCAGGGCGAGGGCCACGAACCGCTCGGGTCCGGCGCCGGCCTCGGCCAGCCGGTGGGCGAGGCGGCCGGCCGCCGCGTCGAGTGTGGCGTAGTCGAGGCGGTCGGTGCCGCAGGTGACGGCGAGGGCGTCGGGGGTGCGTGCGGCCCGGGCCTCGAACAGGTCCACCAGGGTGTCCGTCGGCCGGCCGTGCTCGGTGCCGTTGAAGTCGACCAGCACGCGCCGCCGTTCCTCGGCGGTCGTCCGGGCCAGGGCGCGCAGCGGCCGTTCGGGATGCTCGGCGATCTCCGCGAGGAGCAGGCGCAGGCGGTCGGCGAGCGCACGAACCGTTGCGGCGTCGAAGAGTTCCGGGTCGTAGGCCAGGTCGAAGCCGAGCCGTTCGCCCTGGTAGGCGCGGAGCACCAGCGGGTAGTTGGTGGCGTCCCGGGAGGCCACGTCCACCAGCCGCACTCCGGAGCCGGAGGTGCGGGCCGCGTCGAAGGGGTAGTTCTCGAAGGCGACCATGCTGTGGAAGAGCGGGGTACCGGACGGCACATCGCTCAGGGCGGTCAGCTCGGCCAGGGAGGCGGCGGCGAAACGGCGCGACTCGGCCTGTACGTCCTGGAGTTCGCGCAGCCAGTCGGCGGCCGGGCGGTGGCCGTCGACATGGACGCGGGTGGGCACGGTGTTGATGAACATGCCCACCATCGACTCCACGCCCGGCAGTTCGTCGGGGCGGCCGGAGACGGTCGTGCCGAACACCACGTCCGGCTCGGCGCTGTGGCGGGCCAGCAGCAGCGCCCAGGCGCCCTGCACCACGGTGTTCACGGTCAGTCCCGCGTCGCGCGCGGTGCGGGCCAGCGTCGCGGACACCGCGTCGGACAGTTCGGCCGTGTGGACGTCCGCCGACCGGCTCTCGTGCGTGCCGGTCAGGGGCCGGTCGACGGGCAGCGGCGTGGGAGAGGCGAAGCCGCCCAGCGTCTCGCGCCAGTGCGCACGCGCGCCCTCGGCGTCCTGGTCGGCCAGCCAGCGCACGTAGTCGGCGAAGGACCGGCGCACGGGCGGGCTCGGCTCACCGCCGGCGGTGAGCGCCGCGTACTCCTCGCACACCTCGGTCAGTACTTGGGCCAGACTCCAGCCGTCGAGGATGAGGTGGTGGGAGGTCCACAGCAGGTGCAGCCGGGCGTCGGGCAGCCGGACCAGGGTGAGCCGCATCAGGGGCGCCGAGGCGAGGTCGATGCCGTGCGCCAGGTCGTCGGCGCGGAGCCGGTCGAGGCGGTCGGCGCGCTCCCCCGGGTCCACGTCCCGCCAGTCGAGGTGCGTGAGGGGCACCTGTACGTCCCGGTGCACGACCTGGAGGGGCACGGGCACGTCCTGCCAGACGACCGAGGTCCGCAGCGCGGGTGTGCGGTCGGTGACCCGCTGCCAGGCCAGGCCGAACGTCTGCGGGTCGGCCACGCCGTCGAGGAGCAGGGCGGCCTGGTCCACGTACACGTCGTCGGCGCCGCCGACCAGGCGGTGGAAGAGCATGCCTTCCTGGAGCGGGGTGAGCGGGAGCAGGTCCTCCACCGCGCGGCCGTCGCCGACGAGACGGTCCACGGCGGCCTGGTCCAGACGGGCGAGGGGGAAGTCGGAGGGGGTACGGCCGCCCGCGCCGGGCCGGGCGCAGTGCTCGGCGATCGCGGCCAGCGCCGCCACCATGCCGTTCGCCAACTCCCTTACTGTGTCCGGGGTGTGGGCCTGGTCGCTGTAGTGCCAGGTGATCTCCAGCTCGCCGTCGGTGACCGCGGCGGAGATGTCGAGCAGGTGGTCGAGGGGTTCGTCGGCCGCCATGTCCCGACCGGGCACCTCGGCGGCCGGTACGAAGTCCGCCCCGGCGGTGGTGTCCCACTGCCCGTGATAGTTGAAGCACACCTGAGGCAGGGGCAGTTCGCGCAGGGCGCGGGCGGCCGGGTCGGGTGAACCCAGGCGCGCGAGCGCCTCATAGCTGAGTCCGCGCCGGGGCACGGCCCGCAGACGTTCCTTGACGGCCTTCAGGGTGCCGCCCCAGTCGGGTGCGGCGGGCGTTCCGGCCGGGGTGAGGGTGACGGGGTACTGGGAGGTGAACCAGCCCACCGTGCGGGACAGGTCCACGTCCCCCGGGATCAGGTCCTCGCGCCCGTGGCCCTCCAGGGCGACGGTCACGTGGTCGGCGCCTGTCCAGTCGGCGAGGACCCTGCTCAACGCGCCGAGCAGGACGTCGTTGACCTGCGTGCGGTAGGCGGCGGGGACCCGGCGCAGCAGGGCCTCGGTGGTGGCGCGGTCCACTCGGGTACGGACGGTGCGTACGGTTCCGGCGAGCGGGGTTCCTTGGCGGTCGACCGGCAACGGGGTACGGGGCCGGGCGGCCTCCGTGGTCCAGTACGGCAGGTCGCCGTCCAGGCCTCCTGCTCGCGCGAGGCCTGAGAGGTGGGCGGCCCAGTCGGTGAACGACGTGGCGACGGGCTCCAGTTGGATCGCCTCGCCCACTGCCGCCTGCCGGTAGGCCTGCTGGAGGTCACCGAGCAGGATGCGCCAGGACACGCTGTCGACGGCCAAGTGGTGTGCGGTTACGAAGAGTTGGGGGCGGTCGCCGGGCGCGGACTGGAGGAGGGCGGCGCGCAGCAGGGCGCCGGTCGCCGGGTCGAGGGCGGCGCGGGCGGTGTGGGCGGCGGCGAGGCGGGCCTCTGCAAGGTCTGCGGGGTCCGCGGCGGCGGAGAGGTCGTGACGGGTCAGCAGGCCGGAGGCCGGTCCCTCCCCGGGGTGCTGCCGCCAGGTGTCGCCGGCCGCTGCGATCGTGCTGCTTTCGCCGGTCTCGCTGATGCGGGCGAAGCGGGTGCGCAGTGCCGGGTGGTGGGTGACCAGCGCTTCCACGGCGCGTTCCAGTGCGGGTTCGTCGACGTCGTACGGCAGGTCGAGCAGCATCGACATGCTGAAGGGCCGCAGGTTGCCGTCCCGGTCGCCGTGTGTGGCGGCGTACCACTCCTGGACCGGGGTCAGCGGGGCAGGCCCGTTTTCGCGTGTCCGTACGGGTGCGGGTGCCTCGGCGGTGCGGCGGGACGCGGCGGCGGCCAGGTCGGCGACAGTCTGATGGCGGAAGACGTCCCGCGAGGTCAGGTGCAGGCCGGCCGCGCGGGCGCGGGAGACGGCCTGGATGCTCAGGATGGAGTCGCCGCCGAGTTCGAAGAAGTTGTCGGTGACGCCCACGCGTGTAAGGCCCAGCACCTCGGCCCAGATGCCGGCCAGCGTCTCCTCCTCCGGGGTGCGCGGTGCGACGAACTCCTTCTCGCGCGAGGCCGTTTCGAGGTCGGGGGCGGGCAGGGCACGGCGGTCCAGCTTGCCGCTGGTGGTCAGCGGCAGCGCGTCGAGCACGGTGAAAGACGACGGCACCATGTGGTCGGGCAGGACGCGCCCGCAGGCGGCCCGCAGGTGCGCGGCGGTGGGCGGTTCGGCGTCCGCGGCCGGGACGACGTAGGCGGCGAGCCGCAGATGGCCGTGCGTGTCGGGAAGCGCGACGACCGCGGCGCCAATGAGGTCCGGCAGGTCGAGCAGCGCCGCCTCGATCTCGCCCGGCTCGATGCGGTGGCCGCGTACCTTCACCTGGTCGTCGGCCCGCCCGAGGTGGTCGAGACGTCCGTCGGCGGTCCAGCGGGCCAGGTCGCCCGTGCGGTACATCCGCGTCGAGGGCGGGCCGAAGGGGTCGGCGAGGAAGCGGGTGGCGGTCAGCCCCGGCCGACCCGCGTATCCGCGGGCCACCTGCTCGCCCGCCAGGTACAGCTCGCCGCCGACGCCGGGCGGCACCGGCTGGAGGCGGTCGTCGAGGACGTACGCGCGGAGGTTGGGCAGTGGCCTGCCCACCAGGGGGCGCCCATCGCCCTCGATACGGCAGGCCAGGGCGTCGACCGTGCACTCGGTGGGCCCGTAGAAGTTGTACGCGGCCACGTCCCGGTGTCCGGCCAGCTCGCGCCACAGGGCGGGGCCGAGCGGCTCGCCGCCGAGCATCAGGACGCGCGGATGGTGGCGCGGGTCGGTGAGCAGTCCGGCGGGCAGCAGTTGGCGCAGGTAGGACGGGGTGAGGTCGAGGAAGTCGACGCGGTGCTCGACGACGTACTCGACCAGCGCGGCGGCGTCGAGCCGGGTCGTCTCGTCGACCAGGTGCAGCGGGTGGCCGTCGGCCATCAGCAGCACGCCCTCCAGCGAGGTGTCGAAGGAGAACGACGCGGTCAGCGCCACCCGCAACGGCCCGCCTCCCGCATCCGCGACGAAGCCCTCGCGGTGCGTGGCCAGCAGATGCGCGAGCGACCGGTGCGTCACGGCGACCCCTTTGGGCCGCCCGGTGGAACCGGAGGTGTAGATCACGTACGCGGTGGTGTCCGGGTCGGGGGGTGCGGTGGCTCGGCTGGAGCCCGGGTCCGGGAGCGCGCCGGGCTCAGCCCCGCACACCGCCCGCAATGCCGCCTCGTCCAGCACCAGCGCGGGGCGCGCGTCGTCGAGGAGGAAGCGGACCCGTTCCTCCGGCAGGGCGAGGTCCAGAGGCAGATACCCGGCGCCGGATTTCCAGACGGCGAGGATGGCCACGATCATGTCGGCGGTGCGTGGCAGTCGGAGTGCGACCAGGCGTTCGGGGCCGGCGCCCCGGGCGATGAGGTGGCGGGCGAGCCGGTCGGCGCGGGTGTTGAGCGTCGCGTAGTCGAGGCGGGCTTCCCCCGCGACCAGCGCCGTGGCGTGCGGGGTGCGCTCCGCCTGCCGGGCGAAGAGCTCCGGGCAGGTGGCGGCGGGGACGGCCAGCGCGGTGCCGTTCCACTCCTCCGTGATCCGCCGGGCCTCGTCCGGACCGAGCAGGGGCAGCGACCCCAACGGCCGGTCCGGCGCGGTCGCGGCACCCTCCAGCGTGCGTGACAGCTGGTCGGTCATCCGTTCCGCCGTGGCCGGGTCGAACAGGTCGGTGCGGTACTCCAGCAGGCCGGTCAGCCCCTCCCCATCAGGGACGAACTCGACGCTGAGGTCGAAGGTGGCCGCCTGCCGGGGCACCTCGACCGGTGAGGCGGTCAGGTCGCGCAGGGCGGGAGCCGCGGGCGGCGCCGGGTGGAGCAGGACCATCACGTCGAACAAGGGGTTGCGGCCCGCCTCGCGAGTCACCCCCACCGCCTCCACCAGCCGCTCGAACGGCGTGTCGCCGTGCGCGAAGGCGTCGTTGACGGTGGTCGCGGCGGCCCCGAGGAGGTCGCGGAAGGAGTCGCCCGTGTGCACGGGAGTGCGCAGGACCACCGTGTTGGCGAAGAAGCCGACGGTTCGTTCCAGGTCGGTGCGCGAACGCCCCGGGGTGAGGGATCCGACGGTGATGTCGTCCTGCCCGGACCAGCGGGCCAGCAGGGCCTGGCAGGCGGCGACCAGGGAGGTGAACAGCGTGGTGTGCTGCTCCGCCGCCAACTCCCGCAGCCGCGAGGTGATCCCCGCGGGCACGGTGAAGGTGCGTACGGCGCCCGCGCCGGACTCCTCCCCGTCACGGGGGTGGTCCAGCGGCAGCCGGGGAGCGACGGCCCCTGACAACTGCTGCCCCCAGTAGTCGAGTTGGCGGTCCAGGCGTGGGCCGGAGAGCTGTTCGCGCTGCCATGCGGCGAAGTCCGGGTACTGCGTCACCACTGAGGCCAACTCCGGTACCGCACCCCGGGCCAAGGCGTCGTACGCGCCGCACAGTTCCTCCAGCACGATCCCCATCGACCAGCCGTCGGTAATGATGTGATGGGCTGTCAGCAGCAGGGTGTGCGCGGTGTCCGACTCGCGCAGGAGCAGGGCCCGCAGCAGCGGGCCGGCGCCCAGGTCGAAGGGACGCTCGTACTCGGCGAGCAGCGCCGCCTCCAGCGCGTACGACGGCGTGTCGGCCACCGGGAGCGGCACCGGGGCCGCCGGTCGTACCGACTGCGCGGGCCGTCCGTCGCTCTCCTCGAACGTGGTGCGCAGCGCCTCGTGCCGCTCGACGACGGTGTCCAGTGCGCGGGAGAGGGTCGTGTGGTCCAGCGGGCCGCTCAGCCGCAGGGCGACGGCACTGTTGTAGCGGGCGTCGCCGGGGCGCAGCCGGTCCAGGAACCACAGCCGCTGCTGGGCGAAGGACAGCGGCAGCGGCCGGGTGCGGTCGGCGTGCGGGATGCCCTGGCGGGCGCTGGCGGCCCGGCCCGCGAGGCGGCGGCGCATCACCTCCTGGAGATCCTGGGGCAGTGCCGTGCTGCGGTCTCGCTTCGAAGACGTCATGGTCTGGCGGTCCTCACCGTTCGTCGTGGTCGCTGTCGCCGCGTACGGCGTCTTCGAGTTCGCTGAGCACCTGTTCCTCCACCAGGTCGGCCAGGGCGGCGACCGTGCGGTGGACCAGGACGTCACGGGGTGTGAGGTGCACGCCGAAGGCGTCGTTGGCCCGTGAGGAGATGTGGAGGGCGCGCAGGGAGTCGCCGCCCAGATCGAAGTAGTCGTCCTCGGCGCCGACGCGCGTGTCCAGCGCCTCCTCCCACAGACCGGCGAGGATCTCCTCGGTCGGGGTGCGGGGAGCGACGTGTTCCGCGGTCCGCGGCGCGTCCGGTGCGGGTGCGGGCAGGGCGGCCCGGTCGGTCTTGCCGTTCTCGGTGAGCGGGAAGTGCTCAAGGACGACGTACGCGGAAGGCACCATCGGACCCGGCAGGGTCGCCGCGGCCAGCGCCCGCAGCTCGGGGGCGGACGGGCTCTCGGCGTCGGGCGCGCGCAACAGGTGCGCGACCAGTCGCGGCAGGCCCGGTTCGTCCTCCCGTACGCTCACCACGGCGTCCAGCACGGCCGGATGGCGTACGAGGGTGGCCTCGACCTCGCCCGCCTCGATGCGGTGGCCGCGCAGCTTGAGCTGGTGGTCGGTGCGGCCCAGGTAGTGCAGCTCGCCGCGGGCGTCGCGTCGTACGAGGTCGCCCGTGCGGTACATACGGGTGCCGGGCGGCCCGAACGGATCGGCGGTGAAGCGGGTCGCGGTCAGGCCGGGACGGCCGAGATAGCCGCGGGCCAACGCCGGTCCGCTCAGCCACAGTTCGCCCGCCACTCCGTCCGAGACCGGCCGGTGCCCGGCGTCCAGGACGTACGCCCCGGTGGCGGGCAGCGGGCGGCCGATGGGCGGGGCGCTGCCGTTCACCTCCAGCGCGTCCGACCAGGTGGCAACGACGGTGGCCTCGGTCGGCCCGTAGGAGTTGACCAGGCGGTGGTGCGGGGCCCAGCGGGCGACCAGGTCGGCGCCGCACGCGTCGGCGCCCACGGTCAGGGTCTTGAGGTCGGGCAGGGTGCCGGGGGTGTCCGGCGGCAGGGTGCCGAGGGCGGCCGGGGGCAGCAGGGTGTGGGTGATGCGCTCGGTGCGCAGCACGTCGGCCAGTTCGGCCCCGAGCAGCGGACCGGGCCGTGGGACGACCAGGCGGGCGCCCTGCGGCAGCGACATGCACAACTCCAGTACCGAGGCGTCGAAGCTGGGCGTGGCGAACGCCAGCACCCGGTCGTCCGGCGCCACCTGGTAGTGCGCGGCCTCGGCGGCGGCGAAGGCGGCCAGACCCCGGTGGGTGACCACCACGCCCTTGGGAGTGCCGGTCGAGCCGGAGGTGTAGATGACGTAGGCAGGATCGTCCAGGTCCAGCGGACGGTGACGGTCGGCGTCGGTGGGCCGATGGCCGGAAGCACCGCCGAACCCGCCAAGCCCAGCACGCCCGCCACGCCCTCCATGCCCCTCAGGCCCCTCGGCCTCCCCGTGCCTGTCCGCGAGCAGCGCGGACACCTCCCCGGCGTCGAGAGTGACGGCGGGCGCCGCGTCCCGCAGCATGAACGCCACCCGCTCCGGCGGGTAGTCGGGATCCACCGGGAGGAAGGCGGCGCCCGCCTTGGTGACCGCGAGCTGGGCCAGGACCATGTCCGCCGAGCGCGGCAGGACCAGGGCGACGAGTGTGCCGGGGCCCGCGCCGCGTGCGATGAGCCGGTGTGCCAGGCGGTTGGCCCGCTCGTCCGCCTCGGCGAAGGTCAGGGTCAGGCCGGGCGCGCTCAGTGCCGTGGCCGTGGGACTGCGGTCCACCCCCGCCTCGATCAGGTCGGGCAGGGTCGCCGGAGCCACCGGTGCGAGCTGCGGCCGGGCGGGTCCGCGGAGCAGCCGGGCCCGTTCCCCGGGCGGCAGGATGTCGATCGCGTCCAGGCGGTCGGTGTCCTGGGCGGCGGCCAGTTCGGCGAGCGTGTGCAGGAGTTGGGCGGCGAGGGAGCCGGCCGTGGCCGCGTCGAAGTGGCGCGGGTCGTAGCCGAGTTCGACGCCGAGCCGCTCGCCGGGCGAGATCACCACGGTGAGCGGGTAGTTGGTGGCCTCCCGGGCGTCGAGGTCGTGGACGTGGACGCCGTGGACGCCGGCCGTGGCGTCGCCGACGGGGTAGTTCTCGAAGACCAGCAGGCTGTCGAACATCGGCGTCCCGGCGGGCAGCCCGCTCCACGCCTGGAGGTCGGTCAGGGGTACGTGGTCGAAGCGGCGGTCCTCGGCCCGTACGGCCTGGGTGTCCCGAAGCCAGGTGTCGCAGGCCGCGCTGCCGTCCACGGTGACCCGGGCGGGCAGAGTGGTGATGAACAGGCCGGTGATGGTGTCGGCGCCGGGCAGGTCGGCGGGCCGCCCGGAGACGGTGGTGCCGAAGCACACCTCCCGTTCTCCGCTCCACCGCGACAGCAGCAGCGCCCAGGCGCCCTGCGCGACGGTGTTGAGGGTCAGCCGGTTGCGGCGGGCGAAGTCCTCCAGCCGTTTGGTCTCCTCCGTGTCCAGCCACTGGGACAGCCAGGTGTCGGAACGGGCCGCGGAGCTCTGGGCGGGCCTGCGGTCGTAGGGCAGCGGCGTGGGAGCGGTGAGGTCGGCGAGCACGCTCCTCCAGTGTTCCTCGGCGGGTGCGGTCTCCCGGGCCGCGAGCCAGGTCGCGTAGTCGCCGAACGGGCGGCGGTCCGGCAGCCGGGGCTCCTCGCCGCCGACGAGCGCCGCGTGCGCGGCCATGACGTCCGCCAGGACGTGGAAGACGCTCCAGCCGTCCAGCAGGACGTGGTGGAAGGTCCACACGACCCGCACCTGGTCCGGGCCGAGCCGGATCAGGGCCAGGCGCAGCAGCGGGGCGCGGTCCAGGGCCAGTCCGCGGGTCTTGTCCTCGGCGAGCAACCGTTCCAGTGCCGTGCCGCGAGCGTCCGAGGTCAGGGCGGACCAGTCGTGCTCGGTGACCGGCAGCGCGGCGGTGCGGTGCACGGCCTGGAGAGGGACGGGGACACCGTTCAGCACCACGGTGGTGCGCAGGACGGGCGTGCGGTCGACCACGTGCTGCCAGGCGGCGGCGAGCAGGCCAGGGTCGCGCACCCCGTCGGCGACGAACGTGATCTGCTCGACGTACATGCCCCGGCCCGGCTCGTCCAGGCCGTGCACGACCATGCCGGTCTGGGTGGGGGTGAGCGGATAGAGGTCCACGACGTCGTGGCCGGTGCCCACCAGCCGGTCCACCGTCGGCTGGTCCAGCGACACGAGCGGGAAGTCCGACGGGGTGCGGCCTCCGGCGCCGGGTTCGGCGCAGTGCCGCACGATGTGCCGTAGTTCGTCGGCGAGTTCGGTCGCCAGCCGGGCGACCGTGTCCCGCTCGTGCATTTCGCGCGAGTACGACCAGGTGAACTCCAGCCGCTTTGCGGTGACTTGGCCGAGTACGTCGAGGAGGTGCGGGCGGTCCGCCGCACGGTCGAGACCGCCGGCCAGTCCGGCGTACGGGGTGTGCAGCAGGCCGTCCGCGGTGGTGCTGCGGTCCTGCTGCCCCAGGTAGTTGAAGCCGATCTGCGGCAGTCCCGGCAGTCCGAGCCGGTCGTGGTCGGGGTGCAGATGGCGCAGGGCGCCGTAGCCGAGTCCGTTCGTCGGAACGGCCCGCAGGCTCTCCTTGACGGACTTCAGCGCCGCCCCGGTGCCCGCGTCCCCGGGCACGTCCAGTGCGAGGGGGAACATGGTGGTGAACCAGCCGACGGTACGGGCCAGGTCGACGTCGTCGAACAGTTCCTCGCGGCCGTGGCCCTCCAGCGCCACCATGACCCGGTCCTGTCCGGTCCAGCGGCCAAGGACCCGTCCCAGGGCGCACAGCAGGACGTCGTTGACGCGGGTGCGGTAGACATCCGGTACGTCCTGGAGCAGCCGCCGGGTGTCGTCGGCGTCCAGGCTCACCGTCACCGTCTCCTCGCAGTCGGCCGTGTTGGCGCCGGTGAGGTCGGTCGGCAGCAAGGTCGCGTCGGCGGACAGGCGTTGCCAGTGGGCGAGTTCGTCGTCGAAGCCGCCGGAGGCGGTGTGGGCGGCCAGTCGCTGGGCCCACGTGCGGAAGGAGGTGCTCTTCGCGCCGAGGTCGGGCCGTTCGCCGGCGCGCAGCGCACGGTAGGCGGTCTCCAGGTCCTCCAGGATCAGACGCCAGGACACCGCGTCCACGACCAGGTGGTGGGCGGCCAGGAGCAGCACCGGCCGCCGGTCGTCGCCGCGCCGGCACAGGGCGGCCCGCAGCAGGGGCCCTTCGGCGAGGTCGAACCCGCCGCACAGACGGTCGGCGAGGGCACGTACGGCCGCGTCGATCGCCTCGCCGGAGGGCGATGGGTCAACGCCGGCGAGGTCATGCACGTCCAGGCGCGGGGCCTCCCCCGGCGCCGTACCGTACTGCCGCCACCGTCCGTCGTCGGACGGCTCGAAGCGCAGGCGCAGGGCGTCGTGGTGTTCCAGAACGACGGCCAGGGCGGCCCGCAGCAGCGTCTCGTCGGTGTCGGCGGCCAGCTGGTAGGAGACCGTCTGGGTCAGCTGTGCGGGGTCGCCGGTGAGGTCGTCGAACAGCCAGTGCTGGACGGGGGTCAGCGGTACGTCCCCGACGACCGGACCCTGTTCCGCCGTGGTCCGCGGGGCTTCCGGGGCCTGCGCCGCGGCGGCCAGTTCGGCCACGGTCTGGTGGCGGAACAGGTGCCGGGGTGTCAGTGCGAGACCGGCCCTGCGGGCGGCGGAGACGATCTGGATGCCGAGGACGGAGTCGCCGCCGAGCGCGAAGTAGTTGTCCTGCGCGCCCACTTCGGGCACGCCCAGTACCTCGGACCAGATCGCGGCGAGCACCCGCTCGGCGTCCGTGCGCGGCGGTCGGTCGCCGCTGCCGCCCGCCGCCGACCACACGGGGTCGGGCAGCGCGCGCCGGTCCAGCTTGCCGGTGGCCCCGAGGGGCAGCCGTTCCAGCGGTACGACGAGGGCGGGGACCAGGTGGTCGGGGAGCGTACGCGCGAGGAAGGCCCGCAGATCGGCGGAGCCGGGAAGCCCGGGGCCCTCGGGGACCGCGTACGCCACCAGACGCTTGTGACCGTCGTGCTCGACCACGCGGGCCGCCGCCGCGGACACCTCCGGGTGCCGGGTCAACGCGGCCTCGACCTCGCCGAGTTCGATGCGGAAGCCGCGGACCTTCACCTGGTCGTCGGAGCGGCCGAGGTACACCAGCTCGCCGTCGGCCGTCCACCGTACGAGGTCTCCCGTGCGGTACATCCGGCCGCCGGGCGGGCCGAACGGGTCGGCGGGGAAGCGCGAGGCGGTGAGGCCCGGCCGGTTGAGGTAGCCGCGGGCCACCCCGGTCCCGGCCAGATACAGTTCACCCGGCACTCCGGCGCGCACCGGCCGCAGCCGGGCGTCCAGGGCATAGGCGCGGGCTCCGCCGACGGGCCTGCCGATGAGCGGTACGCGGTCGGGTTCGCCCGGGTCGCAGGTGAAGGCGGTGGCGTAGACGGTGGCCTCGGTGGGGCCGTAGATGTTCATCACCCGGCAGCCGGGGACCGCCGAGCGGACCTGGGCCACGGTCTGCACGGGCAGTGCCTCGCCGGCGAGGACGACGGTGTCGGCGCCGACGCGGACGGTGTCCTCCGCCAGCAGCCGTCCCAGCGCGGAGGGCACCGCGCTGAGCAGTCCCGCCTGCCAGGGTTCCTCGCGTTCGGCGAGGGCCAGCAGGTCGTGGACGATCTCGACGCGGCCCCCCGCCAGCAGGGGCGAGAAGATCTCGAACACGGACACGTCGAAGTTGAGCGAGGTGGAGGCCACCACATGCTCCAGGCCGTGTCCGCCGCCGAACTCCGCGGCGGCCCAGTCGGTCAGGGCCAGCACCGACGCCTGGGCGACGACGACACCCTTGGGCCGGCCGGTCGAGCCGGAGGTGTGGATGACGTAGGCGGGATGGTCCGGCAGCAGCCGTCCGTGCCGCTCGTCGTCGGTGATGCCGTCACCGGACAGGGCGACCAGGCGCGCGGCGCAGTCGGGGTCGTCGAGGGCGATCCGGGTGAACGGCCCGTCCGGCAGCCGCCCGCCCGTCTGCGCGCAGGTGACGACCGCTTCGGGCCGCACGTCGTCGAAGAGGAAGGCGATGCGCTCGGCCGGGTAACCCGGGTCGACGGGCAGATAGGCGGCGCCGCTCTTGAGGACCGCCAGGAGCGCCACGATCAGGTCCGGGGTGCGTGGCAGGGCGAGCGCGACGAACCGTTCGGGCCCGGCCCCGGCCTCGATGAGCAGGCGGGCCATCCGGTTGGCACGCTCGTCGAGCTGCCGGTAGGTGAGCTGTTCCCGTCCGCCGCCGAGCACGGCCGGGGCGTCGGGGGTGCGCGCGACCTGGGCGCGGAAGGCCTCGGGCAGGGTGCGGTACCGAGCCTGGGACAGAGTCCGGTGGAAGGGCTTGGCTGCCGGGCCGCCGAAGCGGTCCAGCAGGCGGCGACCCTCCTCGGCGGACACCAACGGCAGGTCGGCCAGGGAGCGATCCGGCCCGATGGCCATCTCCGTCAGCAGTGTGCGCAGGCTCGCGCCGATGCCTTCGACGGTGGCCGCTTCGAAGGCGGCCGGGTCGTAGTCCAGGGTGACGGTGAGGGTGTCGCCGGGCGCGACCACCACGCTGAGCGGGTAGTTGGTCGGTTCCACATCGCGTTCCTGCTCCATGGCGAGGCCGTGCCGGGCCAGGGCGTCCGCGTCGAACGGATAGTTCTCGAAGACCACGATGCTGTCGAACAGGGAGGTGCCGCCCGGTACTTCGCTCCACGTCTGGAGCTGGGCGAGGGAGACGAAGTCGTGGCGCCGTGACTCCGACTGGGCGGCCTGGAGCTCACCCAGCCAGTCCAGCAGCCGGCGCTCTTCGTCGATGCGTGCCCGGGTGGGCAGGGTGTTGATGAACAGGCCGACCATGGAGGTCACGCCCAGCAGGTCGGCGGGCCGACCGGAGACGGTGGTGCCGAACACCACGTCGTCCCCGCCACCGTAGCGGGACAGCAGCAGCGCCCAGGCGCCCTGGAGGACGGTGTTGACGGTCAGCCCGGCCGCCTGTGCCGTCTCCCGCAGTCGCGCCGACACGTCGGCGTCGAGCGTCACCCGTACCGAACCGGAGGACGAGGTGCGGTGCGCCTCGGCGGGCCGCCGGTCGCGCGGCAGTCCGGTGGCGACGGGGAATCCGGCCAGTGCCTCGCGCCAGTACGCCTCCGCCCGCCCGGTGTCCTGCCGGGCCAGCCAGCCGAGGTAGTCGCCGAAGGGCGCGCGGTCGGGCACGTCCGGGCGGCGCCCGGCGGTGAGCGCCGCGTACCGCTCGCACACCTCGTCGAAGACCTGGGCCGCGCTCCACCCGTCGAGCAGCAGGTGGTGGAAGGTCCACAGCATCCGTACCCGGTCGGGCGAGAGCCGGATCAGGGCCAGGCGCATCAGCGGGGCCGTCTCCAGATCGAGGCCCGCCTGCCGGTCCTCGTCGACCAGCCGCGCGAGTTCCGTCCCGCAGCGCTCGGCGGACCGTCCGGACCAGTCGTGGTGCACGACGGGCACGGGCGCCCGCCGACGTACGGCCTGCATGGGCTCGGCGGTCTCCTGCCACACCGGGTGGGTGCGCAGCATCGCGTTGGCGTCCACCGTCCGCTGCCACGCCTCGGCCAGGGCCCGCGGATCGGTGACGCCCGACAGCACCAACTGCACCTGGTTGACGTAGGTGCGGCTGTCGGGGTCCAGCAGGCTGTGGAACAGCATGCCGCCCTGCATCGGCGTCAGCGGGTACAGGTCGGCGACCGTACGGCCGTCGCCCACGACCCGGTCCACGGCGGCCTGGTCGATCCGGACCAGCGGGAAGTCCGAAGGCGTACGGCCTCCCGCGTCCGGCTCGGCGCAGTGGGCGACGACGTCCTCCAACGCCCGCAGCATGCCCGCCGCGAGGCCGTTGACGGTCTCCTCGCGGTGCAGCCGCCGGCTGTAGTGCCAGGTGATCTCCAGCTCGCCGTCCTCGACGCGGGCGACCACGTCGAGGAGATGCGGGCGTACGGACTCGGGTGCCTCGGCGCCGTCCAGGCCGCCCGGCACGGAGTGGACCAGCGCGCCGCCCTGCGCCGACCAGTCGAAACGGCCCAGGTAGTTGAAGCTGACGCCGGGCATCGGCGCGTCGGTCGGCCGCTCGTCGGTCGGCCGCTCGGCGCGCGCCAAGTAGCGCAGGGCGCCGTGGCCGAGGCCTCGTGCGGGCACCGCCCGCACCTGCTCCTTGACGGACTTCAGAGCGGCACCCCAATCTCCGTCCGGGGCGTCCGGGAGTTCAAGAACGACGGGGAACAGGCTGGTGAACCAGCCGACCGTGCGGGACAGGTCGATGTCGTCGAAGAGCTGGTCCTCTCGGCCGTGTCCCTCCAGGCCGACGGCGACGGTCCGCCGCCCAGTCCAGTCGGCGAGCACCCTGCCGAGGGCGGTCAGCAGGACGTCGTCGACACGGGTGCGGTACACCCCCGGCACCTCCCGCAACAGGGCGTCCGTACGCCGCCGGTCGAGGCGTACGGTCACGGCGTCCACGTCGGCCATGGTGTTGCCGCTGTCCATGTCCGACCTGGTGGGATCGCCGTCGCCGTCCATCGGCAGGGGTGCGGCGCAGTGCCGGGCCACCGCGTCCCAGTGCTCGCGCTGCGCGGCGAAACCGCCCGACGCGGTGTGCGCGTGCAGCCGCCGCGTCCACTCCTGGACGGAGGTCGTCCGCTCCGGCAGCCGTACGGGCTCACCGGCTCGGGCCTGTCCGTACGCGGTCTCCAGGTCCTCCAGCAGGACACGCCAGGAGACACCGTCGACGACGAGGTGGTGCACGACGAGGAGCAGGCGCGCGCCGGTTCCGCCCCTGACACCGGCGGTGTCGGTGAACAGGTGGGCCGTCAGCAGCGGTCCGGTCGCGAGGCGGAAGGAGTCGTGCGCCTCGGCCGTCACCCGAGCTTGGGTCTCCTCGCCCGCCGTCCCGCCGAGCCCGCGCAGGTCGTGGACCGCCAGCAGTTCCGGGCTCTCCTCGTCGGCTCCCGGGCACTCCTGGCGCCAGGAACCGTCGGCGGACCGGACGAAACGGCAGCGCAGGGCGTCGTGGTGCGCGTACACGGCGGTCAGGGCGCGGCGCAGAACCGCCGGATCGACGTCGTCGGGTGTCTCCACGACGACGGACTGGTTGAAGAACTCCGGTCGCCGCGGCCCGGGTTCGAGGAACCAGTGCTGGATCGGGGTGAGCGGGACCTCACCGCTCACCGGAGAGGTCCCCGCGACGGGTACCGCCGTTCCGGTGGTCGCCGCGGCGGCCAGAGCGGCGACCGTCGGGTGCCGGAACAGATTCCTCGGTGTGAGCGCGAGTCCGGCCGCGCGGGCACGGGAGACGACCTGGATGCTGAGGATCGAGTCGCCACCCAGCGTGAAGAAGTTGGTGTCGGCGCCGACCCGTTCCACGCCGAGCAGCTCCGCCCAGATCCCGGCGAGGGTCCGCTCGGCCTCGGTGCGCGGCGCGCGGTACTCGGTCTCGCCGCCCGCCGTCCAGTCGGGTGCGGGCAGTCGGCGCCGGTCCACCTTTCCGTTGGCCGTCAGGGGCAGTTCGGCCAGCGTGACGAAGGCGGCGGGTGCCATGTAGTCGGGCAGTTCGGCGACGACGTGCGCGCGCAGCTCGTCCGCGGACGGCACGGCGGCCGAGGGCACGGGCACGAGGTGTGCGGCCAGCCGCTTGCGTCCGGCGTGCTCGTACACCGAGACGACCGCCTCGGCCACGGCCGGATGGGCGGTGAGCCGGGCCTCGATCTCGGTGGGTTCGACACGGAACCCCCGGATCTTGACCTGGTCGTCCGCCCGTCCCACGAAGTGCAGTTCGCCGTCGGCGCTCCACCGCACGATGTCTCCGGTGCGGTACATCCGCCCGCCGGACGGACCGAACGGATCGGCGAGGTAGCGTGCGGCGGTCGCACCGGGCCGCCCGGCGTAGCCGCGGGCCAGTCCGGCACCCGCGATGTACAACTCCCCCGGCACACCGGGCGGTTGCGGCTGGAAGATGTCGTCCAGCACGTACACGCGCGTGTTGTCGAGCGGCCGTCCGATGGGCAGTACCGGTGGCAGCGGGTCACCCGCGCGGAAGACCCGCCGGGTCGCGAAGGTGGTGGTCTCGGTGGGTCCGTAGCCGTCGACGACGGTGAGGCCGGGACAGGCGTCGAGCACACGGCCCACCACTGCGCCCGGTACGGCCTCGCCGCCGGTCCACACCTCATCGGCGCCGCGCAGACAGGTGGGGTCCTCCTGGGCGAGCAGCCGGAAAAGGCCTGCGGTCAGCCACAGGCAGCGCACTCCCTGCTCGGTGATCGCGCGGCGGACGACGGCGGCGTCCACGTCGGCCGGCGGGGCCAGCACGGCCGTTCCGCCGCGCAGCAGCGGCACCCACAGCTCGTAGGTGGCGGCGTCGAAGGCGTGCGGGGAGTGCACGAGGACCCGGTCGTGTCCGGCGAACGCGCTGTCGAGGGCGAGCGCGGCGACGTCCCGCTGGCGTACGGCGACGCCCTTGGGGATGCCGGTGGACCCGGAGGTGAACATCAGGTACTGGACGTTGTCCGGGTGGATCTCCCCGAGGGGCCTGACCTCGGCGTCCACATCCTGTACGTCTGCGGCGAGCAGGTCGGCCACGCGCAGTACGGTCCCGCCGGGCAGCAGCTCCGCCCCAGTGGCCCGCCGGTCGCCATCGGCCAAGACATCGACCAAGTCATCGGCCTCGGCTTGGGCTTGGGCTTGGGCTTTCGATGGGACATCGGCATCGGTGAGCAGCAGCCGTGCGCCCGCCTCGGCGAGCATGCGGCGCAGCCGCTCGCGCGGTGCCCGGCTGTCCAGCGGTACGAACACGCCGCCGGTGCGGACCAGGGCGAGCTGGACGATCACGAGGTCCGTCGAGCGGTCCATCAGCACGCCGACCGGGACCTCGGCGGCCACGCCGAGCGCGGCGAGCCGACCGGCCAGCAGGGCGGCCCGGGCGTCGAGTTCCCGGTAGGTGAGCCGCTCCGCGTCCGTCTCCAGGGCCGTGGCGTCCGGCGTGCGCCGGACCTGCGCGGCGAACAGCTCCGCCACGGTGGTCTCGGCCCCGGGGATACCGGTGGCCGTGTCGTTCCACTCCTCGACCACCTGACCGCGGCGGGCGGCTGTGAGCAACGGCAGTCGGGCGGGCGGCAGTTGGGGTGTGGCCCCCATGTTCGTCAGCAGGACGGTGAGGTACTCGACCATGCGCGCGACGGTGTCCGCGTCGAACAGCCGCGGGTCGTAGCCGAGCCGCAGTCCGAGTTCGGTACCCGGATAAGCCACCAGGCTGAGCGGGTAGTTGGTGGTCTCGATGCCGTCCAGGGCGCTCAGCCGCAGTCCGTGCGCGGCGGCCAGTTCGTCGTCGACCGGATAGTTCTCGAAGACGACGATGCTGTCGAACAGGGCCACGCGCTCGGGGAGTTCGGTGAGCCCCTTCATCCGGGTGAGCGGTACGTGGTCGTGGCGGCGGTCCTCGCTCTGCTCCTGCTGGAGGTCGCGCAGCCAGTCGAGCAGGGACCTGTCGTGCGGCACGGTCACCCGCGTGGGCAGGGTCGTGATGAACAGGCCGGTCATGGTGTCGGCGCCCGGCAGCTCGGGGGGCCGCCCGGAGACGGTCGTGCCGAAGACGACCTCGCTGCTGCGGGCCTGACGGCTCAGCAGCAGCGCCCAGGCACCCTGGACGAGGGTGTTGACGGTCAGCCCGGCCGTCCTGGCCAGTTCCTCCAGGGCCCGGGTGGTGACCGTGTCCACGGTGGCGCGGACCGCCGCGGTGGACTCGGCCCGGTGGCTCTCGCGCGGCTCACGGTCGTACGGCAGCGCGGTGGCGTCGGCCAGGTCCGCCAGGCGGCGCCGCCAGTGCCGTTCGGCCTCCGCCCCGTCACGCTCGCCCAGCCAGGCCACGTAGTCGCGGAAGGGACGCCGGTCGGGCAGCGACTCCCGCCCGCCCGTGGCGTGTCCGGTGAACACGTCGGACAGCACCTGGAAGAGGCTCCAGCCGTCCAGCACCAGATGGTGGAACGACCACACCACCCGTACGCCGCCGTCGGAGATCCTGGCGAGCACCAGCCGCTGGAGCGGAGCCCGGTCGAGGTCGATGCCCTGCTCACGGTCCCGGTCGAGGAGGTCCCGCAGCCGGTGCTCGCGTTCCTCCTCGCCGAGGTCGCGCCAGTCCAAGTGGATTACGGGCACGGTCGCGTGCCGCTGCACCACCAGAAGGGGTTCGGGAACGTCCTGCCAGACGACCCGGCCGCGCAGTACGGGTGTGTGGTCGGTGACGCGCTGCCAGGCCGCCGCGAGCGCCGCCGGGTCGGGTACGCCGTCCAGGTCGAAGGTCAACTGCTGGAAGTAGACGCCCAGATCGTCCTGGGAGAGCCGGTGGAAGAGCATGCCGGTCTGGGTGGGGGTGAGCGGATGGATGTCCTCCACCGCGTGCGGGTCGTCGCCGACGATCCGGTCCACAGCCGCCTGGTCGAGGCGGGTCAGGGGGAAGTCCGAGGGGGTGCGTCCGCCGCTGCCGGGCTGCCGGGCGTGCCGTGCGATGCCGGCCAGCGCGTCGGCGAAGTGTGCGGCCAGGTCCGTGACGGTCGTCCGCGCGTGCAGTTCGTCGGAGTAGAACCAGCTGAACTCCAGTGCGTCGCCGTCCAGTCGGCCCACGACCTCCAGCGGGTGCGGGCGCAGGGCGGCGGGGTCGGCGTCCAGTTCCAGCGTACGGAACGGGCCCTCGTAGAGGCCTCCGGCGGTGTCCGGGAGTCCGAACCTGCCCAGGTAGTTGAAGCTGACCTGTGCCTCCGGCGCCTCGGGCAGTGCTCCCGGGCGGGCGAGGTAGCGCAGGACGTCATGCCCCACGCCGTGCCGGGGCACTGCCCGTAGCTGCTCCTTCACCTGCTTGAGTACGACGTCCCAGTCGGCGTCGGGCGGGACGGCGAGGGCGACGGGGTGGCGGGTGGTGAACCAGCCGAGGGTGCGGCTGGTGTCCACGTCGGCGAACAGTTCCTCGCGGCCGTGTCCCTCGACGTCCACCAGCACCCGCTGGTGCCCGGTCCACGCGCACAGCACCCGGCCGAGGGCGCTCAGCAGCACGTCGTTGACCCTGGTGCGGTAGGTCTCCGGCAGGGTGCGCAGCAGGGCGGAGGTGTCCTCGGGCGTGAGGCGGACGGTCACCGAGCGCGCGGAGGCGTACGTGTTGACGCCGTCGCCGTCGGTGGGCAGGGCCGCGGTGGCGCCGGTGACGGCATCGGTCCAGTACGCGGCCTCGTCGTCGAAGCCGCCTTCGGCCGCGTGGGCGGACAGCCGTCGGGCCCAGTGCCGCAGCGGTGAGGACTTCGGGGGCAGCGCCGCCTGCCCGTCCCGGCCCTCCCGGCGGGCGCGGTAGGCACGGTCCAGGTCCTCCATGAGTACGCGCCACGACACGCCGTCGACGACCAGGTGATGGACGGACAGGTGCAGTACGCGGGACCGGCCGGGGCCGCGGTCGTGCAGGACCGCGCGCAGCACCGGGCCCCGGCGCAGGTCGAAGGCACCGTGGTGCGGTGAGTCGGTGTCCGGGCCCGTGTGGCGGGCCAGGTGGACGCGGGGCGCCTCGTCCTCGATGCGCCAGACGGTGGGCGGTTCGGCGGCCGTGCCTCCGGCCCCAGCGCCCCCTGTCTCCTCTGTCTCCGCTGTGAGGAAACGCGAGCGCAGTGCGTCGTGGTGGACGACGAGGTCGTTGAGGGCTTCCTCCAGCGCCGCCGGGTCCAGGTCGTCGGGGACCTGGAACGACAGGGTCTGGGCGAACCGGCCCGCGTGACGGGCGGTGTGGCGGGCGTCGTTCTCGAACAGCCAGCGCTGGATGGGGGTCAGGGGCGCGGCGCCGGTGGCGTCGACGAGGGCCGGAGTCGCGGGCCTGCGACCACCGGCCGCGTCGGCGCAGCGGGCGAGCGCGGCGATCGTCTGGTGGCGGTAGACGTCCCGTGAGGTCAGGGTGAGGCCCGCCTGCCGGGCCTGGGCCACCACCTGGATGCTGAGGATGGAGTCGCCGCCCAGCATGAAGAAGTTGTCGTCCACCCCGATGCGGTCCACGCGCAGGATGTCCGCCCAGACGGCGGCGAGGATGCGCTCGGTGGGCGTACGCGGGGCCACGCGGTGCGCACGGCCGCGGGCGGGTCCCGGGTCCGGGAGGCGGCCCCGGTCCAGCTTGCCGTTGGGGTTGAGGGGCAGGTCCGCCAGGACCATGACGGCCGTCGGCACCATGTAGTCGGGCAGGGTGTGGCCGAGGGTCCGCCGCACCTCCTCCGGCTCGACGCGCGCGTCCGGAGCGGGAACGACATAGCCGACCAGCCGGCGGTGGCCCCCGCTCTCCCACACGGTGGCCGCCGCCTCCGCCACACCGTCGAGGCCGCGCAGTGCCTCCTCGACCTCGCCGAGTTCGATGCGGAAGCCGCGTACCTTGACCTGCTGGTCGGTGCGGCCCACGTACTCCAGTTCGCCGTCGGCGCTCCACCGCACCAGGTCCCCGGTGCGGTACATACGGTCCCCCGGCGCGCCGAAGGGGTCGGCGACGAACCGGGTCGCGGTCAGCCCCGGCCGGCCCAGATAGCCGCGCGCCAGTCCCCCGCCGCCCAGGTACAGCTCTCCTGTCACGCCCGGCGGCTGGAGGCACAGCAAGGGGTCCAGGACATAGGCCCGGGTGCGGGCCACGGGCCTGCCGATCGGCGGCGCCTGGCCCGGTGCGTCGTCCGAGGCCTCGTCTCCGGCGAACCACGCGGTGGCGTAGACGGTGGCCTCGGTCGGGCCGTAGATGTTGGCGATGTCGCAGCCGGGCATGGCCCGCCGCAGGTCCTGCACGGTCTGCGCGGGAAGCGCCTCGCCGGCCAGGACGACGGTGTCCGCGGTCACGGGCGCGCCGTCCTCGGCGAGCATCCGGGAGATCACGGACGGCACCCCGCTGATGAGCCCGGCCCGTCGGGTCTCCGTGGTGTCGACGAGTTCGGTGAGGTCGGCGACCACCTCGATGCCGCCGCCCACGAGCAGGGGGCAGAGCATCTCGAAGACCGACACGTCGAAGTTGAGGGAGGTGGAGGCCACGACGTGGGCCAGTCGCCGTGGACCGAAACGCTCCTCGGCCCACGCAGCGAGCGCCCCGACACTGCGATGGGTGATCACAACGCCCTTGGGGCGTCCGGTCGAGCCCGAGGTGTAGATGACGTAGGCGGGATGCTCCGGGTCGAGGGGCCGCACCCGGTCGGCGTCGGTGAGGTCGCTGCCGGTGCGTACGCCTGCGCCTGCGCCGTCGACGCCATCCGTGGCGGTGACAGCGGTGGCGGTGACAGCGGTGTCCTCCTCCGGAAGGCTGCCCTCCAGAAGGAGCGGAACGCAGTCCTCCGGCAGTGCTCCGGCGGTCTCGCGGGTGGCCAGGACCAGCGCGGGGGCCGCGTCGGCGAGCATGAAGCGGATGCGTTCGACCGGATAGGCGGGGTCCACCGGAAGGTAACCCGCGCCCGCCTTCAGTACGGCCCACAGTACCGGCAGCAGGTCCGCCGTCCGCGGCAGGCACAGGGCCACCAGCGTCTCGGGTCCGACGCCGCGGGCGGCCAGCAGCCGGGCGAGCCGGTTGGCACGCCGGTTGACCTCGGCGTAGTCCAGGCGTGCGGGTCCGCAGGTCACGGCGGTCAGGTCGGGCGTGCGTGCCACCTGTGCCTCGAACAGCGCGGGCAGCGTACGGGCCGGTGCGCGGCCGGTGTCTTCGACCGGCGGGTTCCACTCCTCCAGCACCGTGTGCCGTTCGTCCTCCGACAGCAGGGCCAGTTCGCCCACCGTGCGATGCGGCCCGTCGGCCATGCCCTCCAGCAGCCGGCCCAGCTGGCGGGCCATCCGCGCCACCGTCCGCGCTTCGAACAGGCCGGTGTTGTACTCGACCGTCAGCTCGCAGCCGCCGTCGGTACGCGGCACGAACTCCAGGACCAGGTCGAACCGCGCGGCCGGACGGGGCAGCGGCTGCTGCTCGATCCGTACCCCGTCGGCCCCCGGCGGGTCGTTCAGGGCCGTCTGCTGCACCACGAGCACCTGCACCAGCGGGGTGCGGCTCGGGTCCCGGGTGGGGGCCAGCTCCTCCACCACCCGGTCGAACGGCACCGACTCGTGGGCGAAGGCGTCCAGGACCGTCGCCCGCATGCTCTCCACGAACCGGTCGACGGTCATGGCGTCGTCCACCTCGCCGCGCAGTACGACGGTGTTGGCGAAGAAGCCGGTCACGTCCTCCAGTTCGCGGCGTCCCCGCCCGGTGGTGACGGTCCCGAAAGCGATGTCGCGCTGCCCGGAGTACCGGGAGAACAGCACCGCCGCGGCCCCGGCGAACAAGGTGAAGACAGTCGTGCCGCGGCCTCCGGCCAGGTTCCGCAGCCGTGCGACCAGTTCGGCCGGGAGGTGCTGCCGGTGGGCCTCCCCGTCGGTGGTGCGCACCACCGGCCGGGGCCGGTCGGTCGGCAGTTCCAGCTGCGGCATCCCGGTGAGATGCCGCTTCCAGTACGCGAGGTCCGACGCGTCGCCGTCCCCGGAGCGCTGCTGCCGCTCCCACACGGCGAAGTCCGGGTACTGCACGCGGGGTTCGGGCAGCCCTGACGGCAGGCCGGACACCTCGGACCGGTACAGGGCCGCCAGGTCACGGGTCAGGATGCCCACGGACCAGCCGTCGGTGACGATGTGGTGCTGGGCCAGCAGCAGCACATGGTCGTCGCTTCCGCGGTGGACGAGCAGGGCCCGGGTGAGCGGACCGGTGGCCAGGTCGAAGGGGCGGCCGAGTTCCTCGGTGAGGAGGTGTTCGACGGCCTCGTCGAGCCCGGCGGCGGACAGGTGGGTCACGTCGGCGGTGCGCAACGGCAGTTCCACGTGGGCGTGTACGTGCTGCACGCCCTGGCCGTCCTCCGTGGCGAACGTCGTACGCAGCGAGTCGTGGCGGGCGGACAGCCGGTCCAGGGCCCGGCGCAGTGCCCCGGCGTCCAACTCGCCGCGCAGCCGCAGCGCCAGGCCGGTGTTGTACTCGGTGCCGCCCGGCGTGAGGTCGTCCAGGAACCACAGGCGCCGCTGGGCGCCGGAGAGCGGAAGCGGCCGGTCGCGAGGGACGGCCGGGATCGGGTCCAGGGGTGCTGCGAGGGTCGACGGGCTCACCAGCAGGGCCAGCGCGGCGACGGTCCGCGCGGTGAACACGTCCCGGATCGACAGCCGGGCACCGAGTTCCTCACGGATCCGGGCCAGGGCGCGGGCGGCGAGGATCGAGTCACCGCCCAGGTCGAAGAAGTCGTCCTCGACGCCGACGGCTTCGACCCCGAGGATGTCCGCCCAGACATCGGCGAGGATCCGCTCCTGCGAGGTGCGCGGCGCCACATGACCCGCGACGACCGCGCGGACGGGGACGGGCAGCGCACGCCGGTCGATCTTGTTCTGCGGGGTGAGCGGCAGGGCGTCCAGGACGACCACGGCGGAGGGCACCATGTGCGGCGGGAGTACGGCGGCGGTGGCGGCCTTCACGTCGGCCGCGTCCAGGGCGTGTTCCGGGTCGGCGGCGGTGACGTAACCGACGAGTCGGCGTCGGCCGGGTTCGTCCTCGCGGACCACGACCACGGCGTCGCGCACTCCGCCGTGGCGGCGCAGTGCCGTCTCTATCTCCCCGGGCTCGATACGGAAGCCGCGCACCTTCACCTGGCGGTCGACCCGGCCCAGGTACTCCAGTTCGCCGTCCGCGTTCCGGCGTGCGCGGTCGCCCGTGCGGTAGAGCCGGGCTCCGGGCGGGCCGAGGGGGCTGGCGACGAAGCGGCCGGCGGTGAGGCCGGGCCGGTCGAGGTATCCGCGGGCCACTCCGACGCCGCCGACGTACAGTTCGCCGTCGGTTCCCTGCGGTACGGGCCGCATGGCCGCGTCGAGGACGTGCGTCTCCGTTCCGGCGAGGGGTCGGCCGATGCTCGGTGTGCCGCTCTTGGCGGACAGCGGTCCGGTCCAGGACGCCACGATGGTGGTCTCGGTGGGGCCGTAGGAGTTGATCATCCGGCGGCCGGGCGCCCACTGGTCGACGAGTGCCGCGGGGCATGCCTCGGCTCCCACGATCAGCGTGCTCAGCCGTCCCGGGCCGATCCGCGCGGGGTCGGACACCGTGGCGAGGGCGGCCGGCGGGATCAGCGCGTGGGTGATGCGGTGCTCGTTCACCACTGCGGCGAGTTCGTCGCCCAGCCAGGGGCCGTCGGGCGGTACGACGAGCGTGGCGCCGGACAGGACGGAGATGAACAGCTCCAGCACGGAGGCGTCGAAGCTGGGCGAGGAGAACTGCAGGACCCGGCCGCCCGGACCCACGGCGTACTGTGCGGCGGCGCCCGCGGTGAAGGCGGCGATGCCCCGGTGGGTGACGGTCACCCCCTTGGGCGTTCCCGTCGAGCCCGAGGTGTAGATGACGTACGCGGCCTGGTCGGCGTCCACCCGCGGACCCGCGCGGTCCGGGGCGGGTCCTGCGGCCTCCATGACGGCGCGCAGGGCGACCGGGTCGTCGAGGACGACGGCCGGTGCCGCGTCCTCCAGCATCAACGTGCGCCTCTCGTACGGGTATTGGGGATCCACCGGCAGGAAGGCGGCGCCCGCACGGGCCGTGGCCAGTTCGGCGGCGATCAGCTCCAGCGAGCGCGGCAGGACCAGCGCCACCGTCCGCTCCGGCCCGGCCCCGCGCCGTACGAGATCGGCGGCCAGGCGCCCGGTCCGCTCCGCCAGTTCCCGGTAGGACCAGGTCCGCCGGCCGTCGGTCAGCGCCGGCGCGTCCGGCGTGCGGCGCACCCACGACTCGAAGAGTTCACCGAGCGGCAGCGGCTCCGCCGGGGCGGAAGGGGACATCGGCACGGGGTCGTTGTGCAGGTCCGTCATGGGGGGTCCTTCGAAAGCGGTGGTGATACGGGTGCGCGCGGGCGTGGGGAGGCGCCCGGGCGCGCCGGGCCGCGCGGCGGCGGCTCTTCGGCGCGGGAGGGGTACGGCGGGGCCGACACGGCCTCAGGAGTCAGGCGTCTGGCGTCTGGCGTCAGGCCTCAGGCGTCAGGTGGTGCCGACGCGGCGGGCCGTACGACCGGAGATCTGTACGCGGTCGACGCTTCCGTCGACGGGATCTCGGTGGAAGCGTCCGCCGGGTTCCCGCAGACCGGTGGCCGGGTCGACCAGGTCGCAGCTCAGGTCCGGGTAGCAGATCAGCGGCAGCGACAGGTCACCGTCGATGGACAGGGCGGGCAGACCGTCGACGCCGAGGCCGATCCGGTACTCGCTCGACCCGTTGCGGTAGATCCCCGCACACTGCGGGAAGGCGATGGGGCCGCCCCGGTCCGGGCGCGCGGGAGTGACCGGTACGCGCAGGCCGGTGAGCCGGGTGAGCTGGTCGGCCAGGTCCCGCCACAGGGCGGTGGCGCCGCCGGAGTTGCCGGTGAAGGCGACCACGACGCCGCTGCGGGGCTCCGCGCGCAGATGGCAGGAGGTGCCCTGGGCATTGCCGTCGTGACCGCACCACCAGCGGTCGTCCTGCTGGTAGAGGGCCGTGCCCAGTCCCCAGGCGTCTGCCAGGGGGTCGGCTTCGGTGCCCTCCTCGGGGCGCCGCATGAGCGCGGCGGTGGCGGAGGGGACGACGGCGGACCGGCCTGCCAGAGTCCTGCCGAGGATCAGCAGATCGAGGGCGCTCGCCAGCAGGGCGCCGGCCGGGGCCTCGACGGGTGCCAGGCTCTGCCGGACCGGCCGCACGGCTCCCGTCACCGTGTTCAGGCCGTGTCCGCTCGCGACGGTCCGGCCGGGGAGGCTGTCACCGAGGAAGGCGGGCGTGATGCCCAGCGGCTCAAGCACCAGCACGCGTACGGCTTCTTGCCAGGTCATGCCCGTCACGGTTTCGATCAGCCGCCCGGCCGCCACGTAACCGGCGTTGGAGTAGGAGAAGTCCGTGCCGGGGGCGAACAGCGCGTCCTCCGCGGTGCAGACCGCCGAGAGGTAGCGGGAGGCCGTCATGGCTGCCGCGGTGTCCGAGTCGGGACCGGTGGGGAGACCGGCCGTGTGGGAGAGCAGGTGACGCACGGTCACCTTGGGTAAGTCCTGGAACTCCGGCAGGACATCGGCGACGGACTCGTCGAGATCGAGATCCTCATCGTCGATCAGGAGCATGACAGTAGCGGCCGTGTAGGTCTTGGTGACACTGCCGAGCGGCACGGCCGTGTCGGCGGTGAACGGGGTGCCCCGGACGGCGTCGGCCGTGCCGGTGTGCACACTGACGATCTCCGTCCCGGTGTCCACGGCCAGTTGCGCGCCGGGCACACGGTGGGTCCGCGCGAGGCTGTCGAGACGGTGCTGCAGTGTTCGGCGTAAGAGGGACGATCGGGGGGCGACTGGAGCGGTGGTGGGGTAAGGCATGTGAAGGGGACTCCCACTGATGCTTGGTGTGAATGTGACGCCAGAGGCCGATGGGGATGAGCGGAACGGCCCCCGCGTCGGTGCGGGTGATGCGCTCTTGCGTGCTAGGTCCTGTCGTCAAATTCCCGACGTCCGCCCGGAGGGCGGGCCGGGCGGCGTCTGGTGCGTGCTCTCGGTGTGCCGGGCGGAAGCCCTCGTACTGGACGTACTTGGACTTTCGCCCGGTGCAGCGAGTGGGGGTCCCCCCGGCCGGAGGCTGGGGGAGCGTGCCAGGCGTCGCCCGGCAGGCGGGAATTTGACGACAGGGCCTAGCTCCTGGCGACTTCGACCGGCAGGTGGCGTACGCCGACGATGACGCCCGGGTTCTGGAAGGTGACTTCTCCGTAGGTGGGGACACGCAGATCGGAGAAACGTTCAAGCAGCATCCGGAGCGCGATACGCGCCTCCAGCCGGGCCAGCGGTGCGCCGAAACAGAAATGGATGCCGTGACCGAAGGTCAGATGGGGATTCGGACTGCGGGTCGGCTCGAAGACGTCCGGCGACTCGAAGCGGGAGGGATCACGGTTGGCGGCGCCCAGATGGGCCACCACCATCGCGCCCGCGGGAAGGTCGTGCTCGCCGATCTGCACGGGGCGGGTGACGAGTCGGCCGAGTTCGGCGAAGGGAGGCAGCCAGCGCAGTACCTCCTCGATGGCGTCCGGGAGCCGTCCGGGGTCGGCCCGCAGCGCCGGGAGCGTGCCGGGGTGCCGGTCGAACGTGACGACCGCGTTGCCCAGCAGCGCCGTGGTGGTGACGTGCCCGGCGACGAGCAGCAGGGCGACGAATCCGACGATCTCCTGGTCCTCCAGCCCGACCCCGTCCACCTCGGCGGCCACCAGTTTGCTGGTGAGATCGTTTCCCGGATTCGCTCGGCAGCGGCGGATATGGTCCAGGACGTAACCGTTCATCTCCCGCACGGTCGGGGCGATGGCTTTGAGAGCACGGGCCAGGTCGTCCATGGTGGGCGCTTCGCCGAGTTCGTCGCCGCCGAAGAGGGTGGCCGCCCATTCCTGGAATAGCCTGTGGTCGGCCGCCGGTATGCCGAGCAGTTCGGCGATGACGATGATGGGCAGCGGGTAGGCGAGCGTGTCGACCAGATCGAACCGGTCGCGGTCGGCGACGTCGTCCAGCAACCGGCCGCACACACCCTCGATGCGTGGCTGCAATCCGCTCACCACGCGGGGGGTGAATGCCTGACTCACGAGAGTTCGTAGTTTTCGGTGCTCCGGCGGATCCATACCGACGAAATTGCCCTGCCGGAAGACCTCGAAGTCCTCCTGCGTGGGCGCGATGGACGAGAAGTCGGAGGAAAACGTCGCCGGGTCCGCCAGAACCGCGGACACCGACTCGTGGTCCACCACCTGCCAGGCACTCTGCTGTTCGTCGTAATGCACCGGTCTCAGTGCGCGTAAGGACTGCCATCGATCGCTCAGCGTGTCGAAGGGTAAGTGCTCCTGTTGCGATGTGTTGCCGGTCACCTGTTCTCCTTCGTGCGGTACGCGGGGACTGCGAAACCACAAGCGGGATGGTTGACTTCGAGCCCGAGGCCGGCGGGGGATTCCGGTCGCGACCTGGTGCGATCCCGACCGACGGCGGCCCTGGGGAGGGGTGGCCGGGCAGCCCGGCCCATGCCCCCGACCACCGGACTCGGACACCGGCGTCGCTCGTGCCGGCCCGTACAGCCGTGTGCCTCGCAGCATCGGCTTCAGTAGCACGCGTCAATACGCGTCAAACATATGCGGCGCGGACCGAATCGGCTCCACGCCCACCGCTGAACAATCGGTGGCACTCGTCGTGCGCGAATCGCTGACATGACACATCTCCAGTGAGTGAACGTACCGCGCAGCGGCCGCGCGGCGACTTCCCCTTGCCTTTACCCCACGTATGCCGGGCCTTTGGGTGAGGCCACGCGTTCTGTCCACACACGTGAGACTGTGCATGGCCGCCGGGCGGAGCGGACATAACCGGGGCGAATATCATCGACCCCGTCGAACCCGGCGACAGTCTTCATGGTGGGTCAACCGAGAGCAACCCCCCGAACTCGGGTGGAGGGCATATCGGCAAGCCATTGCGCATTGTCTGCGAGCAGCCCGAACCAAACGTTTCGGTGATGGTCCGTCATACTTCACCGCCACCACGCGTGCCCCGGAGGCCGAGGGCTAAACAGCCGATTGCGCAGAACCTGGAACTCCCCTTGAGCACTCACCGGCCGCAACTCCTCTCACCTGCACAGAGATTGCCCACGGCCGCATCACGAGCACGGCAATAAAAAAGCGGAACATTTCATTCGAAGACGGCCCGGACGCTTGATTCGTTCGGCGCCGGACCGGGTGACCGAACACCCCGTACCGTCGGTCACCCCGCCGGTCCGGCGCCAACTTCGGCCGAATCCCGCCCGGAGCGCGCGGGGCGCACTGTGCTGGCGCGTACGCGGGTCACTCGCTCAGGCGAGCTGTTCGTTGTCGTTGACGGGGCGGCGCGAGGCGCGTCGGCGGTCGACGACCTGCCGCCAGGTGTCTCCGTAGACGAGGCCGATCATGTCCTCGCCCGCCATCACGTCGTGGGGGAAGCCCAGTTCCGGAGCACTGATCTCGTCGAGCCGGCTCAGCGCGTCGCCGTCGAGGACGACGTCGGCGGCGGCGAGGTTGGCCGTCAGCTGTTCTTCACTGGTCGCCCCGAGCAGCGGGACGACGGTGCCCGGTCGTGAGCGGAGCCAGGCGAACGCGACCTGCGCGGGGGTCCAGCCGCCCGCGTCGGCGCAGGCGACGACCTCGCGGACGATGTGGTCGCCCCGCTCGCCGCTGAAGTCCCATCCCCCGCGGGTGAGTCGGCCTTCGGAGCCGCCCAGGTACTTGCCGGTGAGGCGTCCCTCGGCCAGTGGGCCCCACGCCACGACGGCCAGGTCGTGCGCCTGGGCCATCGGCGTCAGCTCGGACTCGACCGAACGGGCCAGCAGGTTGTAGCGCAACTGCACGCCGACGAAGGGCGACCAGCCGCGCAGCTCGGCGAGGGTGTTCGCCTGGGCGATCTCCCACGCGGACCAGTCCGAGACACCGACGTGCAGGACCTTGCCGGCGCGGACCTGGTCGTCCAGGGCGCGCATCAGCTCGGGCAGCGGGGTGAGGGTGTCGCGGGCGTGCACCCAGAGCACGTCGACGTGGTCGGTGTCCAGACGCCGCAGGCTCGCTTCCAGGGAGGTGACCAGGTTCTTGCGGTGGTTGCCTGCCGTGTTCAGATCGCCGGGGACGGTCTGGGCCGTGTACTTGGTGCTCAGCACGAACCGGTCGCGCCGCCCCTTGAGCGCACGGCCGACGATCGTCTCGGAGGAGCCGCCCGTATACACGTTCGCGGTGTCGATGAAGTTGCCGCCCGCGTCGGCGTAGAGGTCCAGCAGCCTCGCGCTGGTCTCCGGCGCGGCACCCCAGCCCCAGTCCTCGCCGAAGGTCATGGTGCCGAGCGCGAACTCGGAGACGCGAATGCCGGAACGGCCCAGAAGTGTGTAGCGCATGAAATTTCCTCGGTTCGACAAGACGCATGTCCATCACTGCGGAACGGACCGGCCGCCCCGCACCACCAAGGTCCTGCACCCCGCCCACGCCAACCAGGCCGCGCTCATCCTGGGTGCGCGCCACCCACCCGTGGACACCTTCAGATGTACCTGAAACCCGCCCGTCCGCCGGTGCCCGGCTTCAGATCGCTACCGGGTGAGCGTCTCGAAGCCGGCGTCTCCGCAGTACTCGACGAGGCGCTGCTCCGCCTCGGAGTCACTGTTGCTCATCGCTGCCACCGTCGCCTCCGCCAGGGTGCGGCCCTGCCCGAGGCTCTCCTCCTTGAGCGGTCGCATAGCGAGAAAGGCGTCCCGGGCGACGGTCCCGACCTCATCGTCTCCCGACGGGTCCGCCGAGTCCGAGGCGTCCGTGCGCGCCGCGTTCCGCGCCGACTGCCACGCGCCCAACTGCGTGCAGTAGTTCTCCCGCTGCGCGGTCAGCCGCTTCTCGTCCTCGCCGTCGGACGAGGAACATCCCGCCATGAGCGCCATCAGCGCCGCCAGGACAGGGACCGTGACGGCTGCCCTGTGCGCCCGCACCACGATGCCTCCGACTGAACCTGCGTCCGCTCGCCCCTGTCACCAGCAACTTCCGCAGCAGGATAGCCGGTTGGCCTGGCCTGTAGGTGGCCCCGCATGTGCCGACCGTCGTCACCCGGGCCCGTCGGCGGGCCCGGGTGATCAGGAGGGCTCGTGTGCGAGCAGTCAGGACCGCCGCCCGTTCAGACGGCCGCCCGTTTGATGAAGTCGGCCACCGCGTCCGGCCGGGAGAGGTAGACGGAGTGGCTGGCCGCTATCTCCACGGTGGTCGCGCCGGTCCGCTCGGCCATGGCACGCTGGGCGGGCGGGGGGATCATCCGGTCCTCGCCGGCGACCAGGTACCAGCTGGGTTTGGTCTGCCAGGCGGCCTGGGAGACCGCGCCGTTGAGGGCGTCCACTCCCCAGGGGACCTGCGAGTCGGCCATGAACCGGGCCTGCTCCCGCGGCAGGTCTCCCGCGAACGCGTCGGGAAACTTCTCACGGTCCAGGAGGAGGAAGCCGTCCTGGGGCGGAAGGATCGGCGGGACGGACGCGCCGGGCGGCGGGTCGGCGATCAGCGTACCGACCGACTCTCCCTTGTCCGGCGCGAAGGCGGCGATGTAGACGAGCGCCGCGACCTTCTCGTCCTGCCCGGCCTCGGTGATGACCGCGCCGCCGTAGGAGTGGCCCACCAGGACGACCGGCCCGTCCTGCGCCGCGATCACCCGCCGGGTGACGGTCGCGTCGTCGTCCAGCGACAGCGTCGGGTTCTGCACCACGCTCACGTGGTGGCCGTCGCCGACCAGCCGGTCGTACACCGCCTGCCAGCCGGAGCCGTCCACGAACCCGCCGTGGACGAGAACGATGGTGCGGGGTGCCGACCGCCGACCGGGACAGCCGCCAACCGACATCCGACATCCGAGGCTCGGATCGGGACCTCGCATTCGCCGCCATCGGTGCCGCGCCACCGAATAGCCGTTCCCGCGTCAATCACCCGGCCGATCACCCGTCTGTTGCAGTCGTATGGCATGTGGCCCGTCGGCCTTCAATGTTCGAATTTGCTGCCGTTATCTTTCCGACGTCGGTCCCCATCGAAAGCGAGCACCATCATGTCCGTGACGGATGAGTACCTGAGCAACAACGCCGCCCAGGCGGTTTCCTTCGGAGGAGCGCTCCCCCTGCCGCCGTCCCGTCACCTGGCGGTGGTGGCCTGCATGGACGCGCGCCTGAACATCTACGAAATTCTCGGTCTCACCAATGGCGAGGCCCATGTGATCCGTAACGCCGGAGGCGCCGTGACCGATGACGCCATCCGGTCCCTGACGATCAGCCAGCGCCTTCTGGGGACGCGCGAGATCATCCTCATCCACCACACCGACTGCGGCATGCTGACGTTCACCGACGACGAATTCAAGCAGCAGATCGAAAAGGAAACAGAAATTCGACCGGCCTGGGCGGCGGAAGCCTTCTCCGATCTGGAGGACGATGTGCGGCAGTCGATCCGCCGCATCACGGTGAACCCCTTCGTGCCCTACACCGACGCCGTACGGGGATTCGTCTTCGACGTCGCCACCGGCCGGCTCCACGAGGTCCCCGCCCACCCGGGCGAAGCCGCCTGAGGAGTCCTCTGCACAGGCCGCGGGCTGCGGGCTGGCGGCCGCGGGCCGAGGTCACCACACCCCTGTACGAATTACGGGGTGTCCGCCTCGGCCAGCCGGTGCTGCAGCTCGATGTGCCGGAACTGGTAGACCGCTCCGACCCGGCGCAGCACACCGCGCTGCTCGTGCGCGTCGGCGAGGAACGCCAGCAGATCCAGGGGCAGACGGACCTGGACCGCCAGATACAGGCGGGCGACCGCGTACCGGCTCCAGGCCGCCTGCCGCATCCCGATCGCCAGTCCCGCCAGCAGGGCCGGGACCAGCCCGACCGCGTACACCCACAGTCGCCCGTCGCTGGGGTTCGCGCCCCATACGCCCGTCGAGCCCCACAGCGCGGCGCACCAGCCCTGGGTGCCGATCACCACGACGCCGACGACCACCGCCGTCGCCACGCAGGTGCTCAGCATGCGGCGGTCGTTGGCCAGCAGGGTCCGTCCGTCGACCGCGGCACCGAGTTCGACGGGCACGGTACGCAGTGCGTGCATGAGCAGACAGGCCACCGCGAAGACCGCGCTGACCTGTCCGGCGCCCCAGGCCGCCGCGACCGGATCGGCGGGTGCGATGTACACCCGGTCCGCCCCGTCCGACAGCACGTCCGCGAACAGGCCCTCCAGCAGGACTCCGCCGCCCAGCAGCAGTCCGCCGAGCAGTCCCCGGCACACACTCCCGGCACTCCAGTGCCAGCGCACCCGGGCCGCCGGAGGAGCGGCCTCCGTACGCGGTGCGTCCCCGACCACGGCTGCTGCGAGGAGCCCGTACAGGAGGGCGCTGACGGTGCCGCAGCCGTTGCCGAACGCCAGCCCGTAACAGATCGCGGCTCCGATCCCGGTCGCCAGGGCGCGCCGGTTCCACGCGGAGGGGCGGCGGACCGCGAGCCGGTGGCCGAAGGCGAACCCGGAGATGATCACGCCGACGAGCGCCAGCGCACCGCCGTCGGCCAGCCGGCGCAGCACGAGTTCGGCGGTCAGGTCCGGAGCGGCTGCCGCCGCGCACAGCAGGGTGACCGTGGCGCCCGCGACCAGGCCGCCCGCCAGTCCGCCGCACATTCCCGCCGCCACGACGCCGAGCCCGCCCCGTTCCTCCCAGTGCGGTGTGGCGGGCAGTTGCGGGGCGAAGTGGTGGATCAGTTCCATCATCGAGCCCTCGACCAGCCAGCCGAGCGTGCCCAGCAGAACGCCGGCGAGTACCCGCGGCAGCACGGTCGGGATCGCGTGATGCAGCCGCCACCAGGCCAGTTCGGCCGCGCCGTCGCGCCCCTGCTCCATGCGCCGGGCCAGGAAGCCGAGCGTGTCGCGTGCCTGGTCCGCGGTCCATCGGCACGGGCGGCGCGGATGCGGCCGGTAGGCGGCGGGGACGAACGCGTCAAGGAGGTGATGCTCGACAGCGGTCCGCGTGGGGCGCCGCAACAGCTCCGCCGGGTCCGGCAGTTGTCCGTCCTCCTCGTCGGGGCGCGGGTTGTACACGGACCGGGCCAGGGACACCATCAGCGGGCTGGTGAGCGCCTGGGCCACCGGCACGTCGGTGCCGAGGGCGGCCACCACCGGTGCCCAGCGCTCCGCCGCGGGAGTACCGGCGCCGCCCGCGTCGTGCAGGAGGTAGGCCGCGACGCTCCGCCCGTCGAGCGGGTCGAGTCGGATGCCGGCCAGCCCGGCCGGCCGTGCCGGAACGCCGGTACGCGGCCGTAGCGCGGCCAGGTATTCCCGCGGGCGGCTGGACAGCACCAGACCGCAGCCGTACGGCAGTGCCGCGGCGATGCGGTGCAGCGCCAACGCGCCGGCCACGGAGGGGAGTTCGTCGAAGCCGTCCAGTACCGGCAGGACGAGCCGCCGCTCCAGGAGCATCCCGGCCAGGGTGCTGTCCCCGTAGGCGCCGGGCGCCGCCTCGGCCAGGTCCGCGTGGTCCTGGACGAGTCTGCGCTCCATCCACACGCGCAGTTCCTCGGCGGCCGGGTCCCAGGAGGCGAGCGGAAAGAGCACGGGAACCGGCTCGCCCGGGGCGCGCCGCCCGGTCAGGGCGAGGAGGAGCCGGACGAGCAGGATCGTCTTGCCCGACCCGGGGCCACCGAGCACGAGCAGCCGCCGGTGGGGAAGGTGTTCGGCGAAGAGTGCGCCGAGTTCCCCGTCGCGTCCGGCGAGCCGTCCGGACTCCTCGGTGGTCGCGAACTCCGGGTCCGCGCCGCGCCAGGAAACAGGGAGTGGATACGGCTCCGACAGCCGCCGCATCCGTGCCTCGTTCTCCCACTGTCGGGTGACGGCGACGGCGAGTCGGTCGGCGACGGCGCCGGGGTCGTCCACCACGGCTTCGGCGCGGTCCGCCCGGTAGGCGCACCAGGCGAGGTAGGCACCGGCGGCGGTCGGCAGCAGGGCCGCGACCACGGTGGCGGGGTCGTCGAGGCGCGGGGCGATGACGAGCGTCCCGAGGACGCCGCCGACGAACAGGACCAGGTACACGATCCCGGCCCGCCGTACGCGCGACCTGGGGACAACTCCGCTCACCCGACGAAGACTTGCGCAGCACGACCCCGTACAGGTGCGGTTCCGTACTTCTTCCATCCGAGCGGGTGAACCGGGTCGTCGCAGGGCGGGTGCATAGGATCGGCCGCATGACTCTGCGACCTGTTCTGGTGAACATCAAGGCCGTTGACGACTCGGCGGTCGGCCGGTTCTGGGCGGAGGCGCTCGGCTGGCGCGTCAAGAGCGCGGGATCCGGTGCGACCGCCGCTCAGCCCGTCGGCTTCGACTGGCTGGACCCGGGCAGCGGTGTCTGCATCGACGTCATCGCCGTCCCGGAACCCAAGTCGACGACGAAGAACCGTGTGCACCTCGATCTCGCCACCACCTCCGAGGCCCATCGGGCGGAGCTGGTGGCGCGTCTCAGGGCTCTCGGTGCGACGCCCGCCGACGTGGGCCAGGGCGACGACGTGCCGTGGACGGTCCTCGCCGACCCGGAGGGCAACGAGTTCTGTGTGCTGGAGCCTCGGGAGATCTACCGGGACACCGGGCCGATCGCCGCGGTGGTCGTCGACTGCGCGGATCCGCGGGCCATGGCCCGGTTCTGGGGCGAGGCGATGGACTGGACCCTGCACACGGTGACCGACGACCAGGCGGTGTGGCGCTCCCCCGCAGGTGTCGGTCCGTATCTTGAGTTCCTGCGCTCGCCCGACGTGAAGTCGGTGCCGGACCGCGTCCATCTCGACCTCGTGCCGGGCCCCGGCGACGACAAGGCGGCGGAGGTGGCGCGGCTGCGGGCCCTCGGCGCCACCGACCTCGACGTCGGCCAGGGAGACGTCCCGTGGACGTGCCTGACCGACCCGGAGGGCCATGAATTCTGCGTGCTCTCACGCACGTGAAGCGTCAAGCGGTCGGCTGTTCCAGCGCCGTACGCCACAGCCCCGTGACCTGAGTCCGCAGCCGTTCCGTGTCGACGCGTTCGGGGTCGACCAGCCGTTGCATGCCGATCCCCCGGAGCTGCGCGATGATCGCGGTGGCGGTCTCGTCCGGTGCCACGTCGGGGCGGATCGCGCCGTCGGCGATCCCGGCGGCGAGGTCCTCGTACAGGTCCGCATGGAACGCCTCGTTCCGCTCGCGGAAGAGCGGAGTCAGTTCCGTCGCCGTCGCGGCCTCGGTCCAGAGTTTGAGGAAGACCCTGTTCAGCGCGCCCATGCACCCGAGGCCGCCGATGTATCCGTCGATCAGTCGCAGGAGCCGGTCCAGACCGGGTGGCAGGCCGTCCAGTCCTGGTACGAATCCGGCCTGGGCCGAGCGTGCCAGGCGTTCGACGAGTGCCTGCTTCGACCCGAAGTAATGGGTCACGAGGCCGCGGCTGTACCCGGCGCGCTCCCCCACGCCCGCCAGCGTCAGCGCGCGTACACCCTGTTCGTCGACCAGTTCGGCGGCGGCCGTGAGCAGAGCGGTTTCGGCTTCTTCACGGCGCTGCTTCTGGGTGCGGCGGGCGGCGGTCATGAGACGGACCCTACAAGAAACTTGTCAGACGACCAACAAGTACATAAGAATGCGCTGTCGGCGGCGCTTGCCGCGAAGGCAGGCCGAAGACCGGAACGGGAGGCGTCGGATGATGCGAACTCCTCGTCGTGCGCCGCGATCGGACGCCCTGGAGAATCGCGCCCGCATCATCGAGGCCGCGCAGTCCGCCTTCGCCGGGGACCCCTCGGCGAGCCTCCAGGCGATCGCGAGAGCGGCCTGCGTCGGCCAGGGAACGATGTACCGGCACTTCCCCGACCGCGAGGCCCTGCTGCTGGCCGTCTACCGCGACGAGCTCGAAGCGCTGATCGCCGCCGCTCCGCTCCTGCTGCACGAGTACGGGCCGCTGGAAGCCCTGCGCCGCTGGTTCGAACGCCTCGCCGCCGACGGTCGTGCCACCGGCGGGGCGTCCCTGGCCGTGGAGGCCGCCACGCGTGCCGGCCGGCATCACCCTCCGGTCGTCGCCGCCCTGGACCTGCTGCTCCGTGCGGGCAAAGAGGCGGGGCAGGTACGACCGGACGCCGAGGCGGAGGAAGTCCTCTCGCTGGGATCCTGCCTCTGGAGGACGGACGGCGGGACCCCGTGTCCGGAACGCAGTACAAGGATGCTCACCGTCATCATCGACGGCCTGCGCACCGGCGCACGCCGATGAACGTGCGCGGCTCGCTCTACGGTGTGGCGCGGTCCGAGGCGGGCCAGACGTAGGGCAGGTCGTCGGGAACGTCCGGGAACAGCGGGGTGTAGAACTCGGGCGCCTTGCGCACCAGCGCCGACCGGTGGCTGCGGTGGAAGTCGGGGTCTCCCAGCCAGGGCGGCAGTTCCCCCTCGTCGGCCAGGTCCTCCTGGACACGGACGGCGGCCCCCGGGCGGGCCAGGCCGAAGTCGGTGACGAGCGTGTTGGCACAGGTGTCGGCACGTCCTTCCGCCACCCACCGGGCACACACGTCCAGGCCGTACCGGACCAGGGCCTCCTCGTAGCCGATCCACATACGTACCGCAGGATGGTGCCGCCATCCGTAGCCGGGCACGGTCAGACCGCGCAGCACCTGAACGGCCTCGACGCGCTGCTTGCCCAGCCGCGCCTGGTCCAGGACGGCGGCGGACCGCGCGAAGCCGGAATACGGGAGAAAGGTCTGCACGCACCATGCCTACCGCGGCGGGCCCTTTCCCAATACCGGCCCCGCACGCCCACCGGCCCCGTACGCCTACTGGCCCCGCACGCGTACCGGCCCCGTACGCACCCTGCCCGGTACGGCCGATTCAGGCGCAGCCGCTCAGCTGGGTGGACATACATGTCAGCGCGTCCCGCATCCGTCCGCGTGGTGCGGCTGGAAGATCGGTTGTGGAACGTGCGTACGCGGGTACGCGGAGTCGGGGTGCCGACGACGGCCACGTCGGCGGATTCCACGCGACACGCCGGACGTCATAAGCCGGACGTCGTCAGCCGGACGTCGTCAGCCGTACACCGGACGTCGCACGCCGCCGGTTCCACGTCGCATGTCGAGCAAGGAGAGTGCCCATGGCCGCTACTCGCGGAGAACCGGATGTCCTGGTGGTCGGCGGAGGGCTCGCCGGGCTGGCCTGCGCCCGTGACCTGGTGGATGTCGGTCTCGACGTCAAGGTCCTGGAGGCGTCCGACGAGGTCGGCGGGCGCATGCGCTCGGACCGTCACGAGGGCTTCGTCGTCGATCGCGGCTTCCAGGTCTTCAACACCGCCTACCCGCAGGTCCGCCGCCGGCTGCCGCTGCGCGAACTGCGGCTGAGGCCCTTCACCCCCGGCGTCCTCGTCCACACCGAGGACGGACCGCTGCGCTTCAGCGACCCGACGCGCAGGCCGCGCACGCCCCAGATGCCTTCCGTGACACGCGGTCTGCGCGACCTGCGTCCCGGGCGTCTGGCGGGCACCCGCGACCTCATCGCGCTGGGCACCCTGTCGGCCCGGGACATGCTCGCGCCCGTACGGCTCCTGAAGCGTGAGCGCGGCGACGACCGCACCACGCGGACCGCGCTGGCGGCGGCGGGGTTCTCCGAGGAGTTCGTCGAGCGCTTCTTCCGGCCCTTCCTCTCCGGCGTCTTCCTGGAGGACGAGCTGGAGACCTCGGAACGCGTCTTCCACCTCGTCTGGCGCACCATGCTGCGCGGCACGCTGTGTCTGCCGGGCGAGGGCATCGGAGCGGTCCCGCGCGCGCTCGCCGCCGCGCTCCCCCGGGCGACCGTACGGCTCGGCACCCCGGTCACCCGGCTCACGGACGACGGGGTCGAACTGGCCACGGGCACCGAACTCCCGGCCCGCGCCGTGGTGGTGGCCACCGGCCCCGGCCCGGCCGCCGCTCTGCTGCCGGACCTCGACGTGCCCGCGTACCGCGTGGTGACGACGTACTACCACGCCGCGACCCGTTCCCCGCTCCCCGAGCCCACCCTTGTCACCGACACCCGCAGACGCTTCCTGAACTCCTGTGTCCTCAGCGAGGTCGTCCCTTCCTACGCGCCCGCGGGCATGTCCCTGATCGCGACCTCGGTGCTCGGCGAGGACACGGAGGGCCGTGAGCGGGAGGTCCGGACGGCACTGGCCGACGCGTACGGCGCCGACACCGGTGGCTGGGACCTGCTGACCGTCCGTACCGTCCCCGACGCGCTGCCCGTCATGGCTCCCCCGCAGCCCCTCAGCCGGACCGCCCGCATCGCGCCCGGCCGGTACGTGTGCGGCGACCACCGGGCCACCGGATCGGTACAGGGCGCGCTGGCGTCGGGCGCCCGGGCGGCCCGTGAGGTGGCCCGGGACCTCGGCCGCTAGCCGCGGCGGGCAGCCGTGGCGCGGGCGCCCCTCGCCCAGCCGTCCCCGTCCCGTCGCTGTCCCCGCCCCGTCCCGTCGCCCTCCCCGCCCCTGTAGTCGTTCAGCCGGCTTCAGCCGGTTCTGTCCAGAAGTTCCTGGAGCACCGACTCGGGATCGCGGAGGACCGAGACGAGCAAAGCCTTGTCGTACCCGGAGTCGCCGAGCAGGGAGCGGGCCGTCGACTCGTACTGGTCCCGTACCGGTCCGAGTTCCGGAGTGCCCCGCTGCGGATGGCCGACGGCGGCCCAGTAGTTCTCGCCTGCTCCGTACGCGGCGACCGCGGGCCCGCCGGCGCCCTGCGCGGCGAGCGCCGAGGCGAGCAGGTCCAGGCCCAGCGCGATGCCGAAGCTGTCACCGATGCGGCGTTTGCCGTCGAGCATGGCGGCCGCGTGTTCCGCGGCCTCCTCGGCGCGGTCCTCGAACAGCGCGAGCAGCGCCAACTGGTACTCGGCGTACGACCGGGTCCACCACTCGCCGCGTACGAGACAGTCCCGCCGCAGGTCACCTGCCTCGCGGCGGGCCTCCTCATGCAGTCCTTCTCCCGTCATGGCGAAGACGCGGACCAGACGGCACAGCACGATGCCCACGGAGGCGAAGGGCCCGCCTTCCGCGCTCCTCAGGGCCGTGTCGACGACGAACCGCGCGGCCATCGGCCTGCCCCGCAGCAGATGGACCAGCCCCTGCAGATAGGCGGCGTGCAGCGCGCCCTCGGACTCCTCCTGGGCCGCGGCCTGGCGCTGGCACGCCAGGGCGAGCCGCTGCGCCGCGTCGTGCTCGCCGCACAGCACCCGGGCGACGCCCAGGGACCACAGGGCCCGGGTCCGTACCGCTCCCGGTTGCTCCGTCAGTGCCAGGGCCTCCTCCAGATAGCCCGTGGCCTCCCGCAGGTGACCGCAGCAGCTCCAGAAGAAGCCCAGCAGCCCGGCCAGTTCGAGCGCGTGCTGCGGCCGGCCGGTGAGGAAGTGGTCGAGCGCGGCGCACAGGTCGGCGTGGGCCGCGGAGATCCAGCGGTACGCGTCGATCTGCGTCGGGCCCAGCCAGTCGGCGTGGGCCCGCCGGGCACGGCGCAGGAAGTACGCGGCGTGGCGCCGGGACAGCACCTCGGTCTCGTCGAGTTCCCCGAGCCACATACGGCCGTATTCACGCAGTGTGTCGAGCATCCGGAAGCGGCCGTCCACGCGGGCCACGACGGACTTGCGCTCCAGGCCGGCGAGCGCCCGCTCGACGTCCGAGGCGCGCAGGGTCTCGTCGGCGCACACCGCGCGCACCGCGTCGGCGTCCACGGCGTCCCGGAACACCGAGAACCGGGCCCACAGCAGACGCTCCGCGGGCTCGCACAGCTCGTGGCTCCAGCCGATCGCGGTGCGCAGCGTGCGCTGCCGGAAGTGGACGCGGCCCGCGCGGACGGAGTTCTGCGCGGAGAGGTCCAGGCGTGCCCGCAGGAGTTCTTCGACCTCGTCGAGCGTGTGGTGGGCCAGCTGGCCCGCCGCCAGCTCCAGGGCGAGCGGAATCCCTTCCAGGCGCCGGCACAGACGGGCGGCGACCAGGACGTCCTCCGGACCCATCGGGCCGGTTCCCGTCGCGGCCGCCCGCCGGCAGAAGAGTTCCACGGCGTCGGAGGCCGGTGGCAGCGGCTCCACGACGACGCGGTGCTCGCCGTCCATCCCCAGCGGCTCCCGGCTGGTCACCAGCACGGTGACTCCCGGGCAGTCGTCGAGGAGACGGGTGAGCAGGTCGCGGCAGGCCGCCGAGAGGTGCTCGCACGAGTCCAGCACCAGCAGGACGTCCTTGCCCGCCAGCCAGGCGCACAGCGCGTCCAGCGGTTCGGCCGTCGCATGGTCGGCGAAGTCGAGGGCGTCGGCGACCGTGGCGAGCAGGAGGCGGGGGTTCGTCAGCGGCCACAGGTCGGCCCAGGCGACGCCTCTCGCACCGGTACGCATCACCTGTTCCGCCGCGTGCAGCGCGAGCCGGCTCTTGCCCACGCCGCCCACGCCGGTGAGGACGACCAGTCGGTGCCGGTCCAGTGCGTCGGCGACGCGCGCCAGTTCCTGGCGTCGTCCGACGAGTTCGTCAGGGGGCTCAGGCAGGTTCCTCAGCACGGTGACCGTCTTTCGTGTGCGTCGCTCGGACAGTGTCCGAAGCGGTGGTCGTCGTAGGTGATGCACGTGGTGCGTGCGGTGCGCGTGGTGCGTGCAGTGCGCGTGGTGCCGTGCAGTGCGCGTGGAGTGCGCGGTGTGCGCGGTGCGTGCGGTGTGCATGGGGTGCGCGGTGCGCGTGGGGTCGGCGATACGTCCCACGCGCCTGGTTCGCGGGATGCGTCTGGGCCGGCGTCGGCACGGCATCTCGGATCGGTCCCCTCAGTCCGTCGCGGTCACGGTCGCGGCCGGAGCCGTGGCCGCGGCCGCGGCCGGCGGCGGTGTCATGGCCCACCGCACGGCCGATGTCATGGCCGAGCCGAGCGGCCGTACGCACAGGTTCTCGGCCACCGCCAGCCGCGGCAGCCCGAGTTCCGTGGTGGCCCAGGCGGGCAGCAGGGACACCGCGTTCGCGGCCAGCACCCCGTAGGGGAGCCGGGCGGGCAGCGGCAGCGGCGGATTCAGCAGCAGGAAGCGCGCGGCGTCGCGGGCCTGTGCGGTCGCCCGCAGTTCCGGGCGGTACGCGTCGAGCCGTTCGGCCAGTTCCGCCCGGTCGCGCGGCGGATCGACGACGCCCAGCGCGGCGGCGACGCGCGCCATGTCCGCGACGTACCCGTCGCACTCCGCGGCCGTCAGCGGGCGGCGGCCGTAGCGCTGGTGGGCGCGCAGAAAGCTGTCGGCCTCGGCGACGTGGACCCAGCCCAGCAGATGCGGGTCGCTCGCACGGTAGGGCATGCCCTCGGGGGTCGTCCCGGTCACCCGTTCGTGGACCGAGCGCACCAGCGCACAGGCCTGCTCGGCGCTCTCGGCGGTGCCGTACGTCGTCGTCGCCAGGAACGTACTGGTGCGCTGGAGCCTGCCCCACGGGTCGCCGCGGAAGCCGGAGTGGGCGGCCACCGCGGCCATGGCGAGCGGGTGGAGCGACTGCAGGAGCAGGGCCGAGAGCCCACCGATGAACATCGACGCGTCCCCGTGCACCCGGCGGACGGGGCGCTCCGGGCCGAACCAGCGCGGGCCCGGCGTGTCGTGGATGCGGGCGCGGTTGCGGGGGCCCTCGGGTCCTGCCACCCGGGCGAAGAGCCCGCTGCCCAGGCGTTGGCGCAGTCCGTCGACGCGGGAGGCTCTGTTCGGTTTCATCGGTGCCGTGCTCTCCTGTGGGGCGGTTGCTCACGGGCGCGCGTCGCACACGCCACCCGCGCCCGGTGCGGGTCGGCACCCGCACCCCGCCGGTCCGGTCCGGCGGCTGTCGGGCGCACTCCCCACCCTTGATTCCGGACTCCGGAGGCGTTCGGACGCACCACCGGTCCGCGAAATCCGCGCGGGCGGCGCGCCGGGGCGTGGACCGGGCGCCGGCCCGCCCGGGGAGACGCGGCGCCCGGCGGGGACGCGTGGTCCGGGACGCCCGGTGATCCGGGAGGCCGAGTGGTCCGGGTCGTACGCCGTCCCGGTAGCGTGCCGACATGAGCGAGTCACTGTCCGATCCGGCCCCGTCCGTCACTGCCCGTCGAGCCCGTGAGCTGGGGATCTCCGTCGGTGACCTGCCCACGGGGCCGCACAACGCCCTGACCGATGTGCCCGGGGTCCGCGTCGGGCACACCACGCTCGTCCGGCCGCCGCGGGTGCACAGCGGTGTCACCGCGATCGTGCCGGACGGGGTGGGCCCCGGCAGCCCGCTGCCCGCCGGGGTGTTCGCGGGCAACGGCTACGGCAAGCTCCTCGGGACCACGCAGCTCGCCGAACTCGGCGCGCTGGAGACACCGGTCCTGCTCACCTCGACGCTGTCCGCGTTCAGGGTCGCGGACGCCCTGGTCGGCTGGGTCCTGGAGCGGCCCGAGGGGGCCGCCGCGCGGAGCCTGAACCCGGTCGTGGGCGAATGCAACGACGGGCTGCTGTCGGACATCCGCTCGCGTCCGGTCCGTGAGGAACACGTCCGGGCCGCGCTCGACACCGCGTGCGACGGGCCGGTGGCCGAGGGCAGCGTCGGCGCGGGCACCGGGATGACCGCGCTGGGGTTCAAGGCCGGTATCGGCACCTCGTCGCGACGCGTACCGCTGGCCGGCCGGGACGTCACACTCGGCGTGCTCGTCCAGGCCAACTTCGGCGGCACGCTACGGGTGTCGGGCCGTGCGGTCACGCCCGCCGACGTCGGCGTACCGACCACGGACCCGGGCTCCCCCACGAGCGCCGCGCCCGAGGCCGGTTCCTGCATGGTCGTGGTCGCCACCGACGCGCCGCTGGACGCCCGGCAGTTGACCCGCCTCGCCCGGCGCGCCGTCTACGGACTCGCCAGGGTCGGCGCCGCGTACGGACACGGCAGCGGCGACTACGGCCTCGCCTTCGGCACGCGTCCCCTGGGCACGCCCGCCGGGCCCGCCGTGGTGCCCGACGACCGGCTGGACCCCCTCTTCGTCGCCGTTCTCGACGCCGTCGAGGAGGCCGTCCTCAACTCCCTGCTCTCCGCCACGACGACCACGGGGCCGTACGGCCACACCCGCCACCCCCTGCCCGCGGCACCGCTCCTCGCCCTGCTGGGCCGAGAGGACCCGCGCGCCGCGGGAGGTCGCAGCGGTACGCGTTCTCCCTGAACTCGGGCGCGGGCCTTCCTGCCGGCCGTCCGGGCAGCCCTGCCAGGCCCTTCCTCAGGCCCTGGCAGGCCCTTTCTCATGCTCGGTCGAGGGCTACGGGCCCCGGAGGTCCCGCGTCGGGTCCCGTCACGCGTGGGTCCGCGGGGCGGGGGGCGTAGATCGGAGCGTCGGCCTGGTAGAAGAGGTCGATGTCGGCCTCCTCACCGCCGACGATCAGGGTGTCCCACGCACCGCTCTCCTGGAGCGTCCGCAGGGTCGACGGCGCGAGCGAGGCGAGGTGTTCGCGCAGTTCCTCGTCGGAGGGCATGCCGGGAAGGCGGGTCTCCAACCGGTCACGTATCGCCCGCATGCGCTCAAGCAGCGCGTCCAGGTCGGGCTGCTCCACCTTGGCCTCGGACCCGGCGTCCGCGGGCCCACCGGCCTGCACCATGGCGGCGACCGGGGAATCGGCCTGCTCCATGCTGCGGGCGATGATGTCCTTGATCGCGCGGGTGGCGCCCTGCTCGTCCGTGGTGACCATGGCGTTCCACGCGCGGCTCTTGTGCCGGTACTGCAGCATGGACATCGCGGCCTCGTGCCGGATGAAGTCGGCGTCGCGCAGCGGCCTGCCCTGCCAGGTGCGGCTGAGCGAGCGGGCCAGCGAAACGGCTGAGGCGAGACCGCTGTTGAGACCGCGCCCCGGCCAGAAGTGGATGGCGTTGGCGGCGTCGCCCAGCAGGAATCCGTACGTTCCCGGGGTCGTCGCGGTGGAGCGGGTCAGCTGCGCGGTGAACCTGGGGCGCTGCACCATGTCCAGCCGGAACGAGGTGATGGCGCTGAGGTCGTCCTCGGCCACACCGAACAGCTTGAGGCCCTCCCGGATCCGCTTCCACAGGTGCGAGCCGCGCAGCAGGGCGGGCAGGAAGAGGGTGCCGTGGGTGGGACAGACGAACTCGTTGTCCTCGTGGCGGCTCATGACGCAGGGGCGGGCGGCGATGCACTCCTCGAAGACCTGCCGGACGGGATCGATGCCGATCACGGCCTTGGTCTCCTCGCGGGTGAGCCTCATGTTCAAGAAGCCCTCGCCGCGCAGCGAGTTGAGCAGGAACCGGTTCTGCGACACGGTCAGCAGGACGCTCATCTGGTCCGTGAGCGGCGACTTGACGCGCAGCCCCAGCACCACGTCCTGGAGGTGTTCGCCGTCGAGGGAGTAGATCGACGCGTCGGCCGCGCCGAAGCGGTCGGCGTAGTGCTCGCGGGTGCGGGACCGTCCGCCGTCGCAGATCGCCAGGACATGGTCGTTGGCGACGCGGTGCTCGTGCTCCGAGGGGTCGAAGCGCTTGGGCACGAGACGGATCGCCGACTTGCTGTTGGCCAGCGCCAGCAACTGGTCCTCGACGTACGCGATCCGGATGTTGCGGGGCGGCCGGCCCTCGATGGAGTCGGGACCCACGGGCCACATCTCGGAGAAGTGCCGCCCCTCGTCGAACAGCGCGGACTGCATCTCCTCGGTCAGCGCGAGGTACTGGCGGCTCTGGATGGTGACGACCTGCTGGCGGCGGACGTTGCCCAGCGTCTCGTCCTTCCAGGTCACCGTCGTACCGTTCTTGACCCAGCGTCCCTCGTAGACGGTGATGAACACCCGTCCCTGCAGGGCGTTTTCGAGCATGAGGGCGAACGCGAGGCCGACCGGGCCCCCGCCGGCGATCGTGACGCGGAGCGCGCTGGGGTTCGCCAGGGCCGTGGGGCGCGGCACGTCGAGCTGGGAGAGGTCCATGACCGTCTCCAGCGCCTCCTGCGTCTCGAACAGGAAGGTCTCGTCGCCGATCCGGATGACGTCACCCGGGGCCAATGGGTGCCGGGTGATGCGCCGTTCGTTGACGTAGGTGCCGTTCCTGCTGTTGCGGTCGTGGAGGACGAACGCGTCGTCCTCCACGACGATCTCGGCGTGCAGCCGGGAAGCGCTGGTGCTGACAATGATCACATCGTTGTCGCTCTTGCGACCGAACCGCAGGGCAGCGGTGCCCAGCACCACGCTCTGACCGCTGAAGGGACCCGTGCGTCCCACGATGACCGACGACACTCAAACTCCTGTCAGACATGCCCCGGTGCCGGGCGGGACCGCACCGGGCGGCCGATCCGGCACGAGGGCCAACTGGACCATCACAAGCAGGGAACCCGGGTGCGGTCGGGCCGCACCGGGCCGGTCAGCGGGCGGCGGTACGCAGAGGGTGCACGGCCGCCGCCCGGACCGTCACTCGCATGTCAGCGTGAACGGCACCGTGTCGGAGATGTTCTGCTGCGACGACTTGATCTCCACGCCCATCGCACTCGCCAACGTCCCCTCCTGCGCGTACGTCGTCACACGTATCGTCTCCTGGTGGGTGCGGGGCCCGCCTTCCGAGAAGGTCAGCGCCCGCCACGTCTTGTCGACCACCGACCCTTCCGCCGAGACCCATCGGTAGGTGAACCGCACGGGCAGTTCCGTCACTTCGAAGGTCGCCGTGAACGCGGGAGCCTCCCCCTGCGGCGGCGGGCAGGCTCCCTTGTACGTGGTGTTCGTCCCCGTGACCGCCACCGTCACCGGGGGCTGCCCCGCGGCGCCCGAGCCGTTGCCGTCGGCGCCCTCGGAGGGGGAGCCGTTCTGTGCCTGCTGTGCGGAGGAACTCGTCTCCGCGCCGGGGCTCTTGCCGTCCGCCCGGTCATCGTCGTCACGCGTCAGGGCGTAGCCCAGCCCGCCCAGGAGCAGGGCGGACACGGTCGCCAGCGCCACCACCAGGTAGCCCTTGCGCTTGCTCCGCGGCTGGGCCGGGGCGGGCGTCTCCGCGGTGACCGGGCTGCTCGCCGTCGGCAGCGAGTACGCCGGCTGGGTCTGCGGCGGGGTGAGCGACGCCGCAGGCTGAGCGGGTCCGAAGGTGCCGGTCGGGCTGGTGGGGCCGGTGCTGTTGCTGGTGGTGCTCGTCGCCGTCGCACCGAAGGGTGAGACCTGCGGCGCGTTGTGCGCCTGCCCGGCGGGTGCGTCGACGACGGTCTCCGACGTGTTGCCCGCGGAGGCGGGCTGCGCCTCGGGGCGTACGCCCCCGGTCTGCGCGTCGGCGGTCGCCGCCGACGTGGCTTCGGTCGCCGCGGTCTGCGCCGCCGCGGCGTGCGTCACGGCGGTCCGTGCCGCCGCGGCTTCCGTGGCGGCGGTCTGTGCTGCCGTGGCGGGGGTTTGCGTCGCTGCGGCTTCCGTGGCGGCGGTCTGCGTCGCCGTGACGTCCGAGGACGTCACCCGCGTCGCGATGCGCGGATCCTCGGTGGGCGCGTCGAGGGTCACGTCCGAGGTCATGTCGGACGAGGAGGACTGCGCGGCGGCGGTCACCGTGGGCGTGGATTCCGTCGACGTGACGTCCGCCCCGGGCGTGCCGCCGGCCGCTATGAGCCGCAGGTCCCGCGCCGTCTGTTCGGCGGAGGCCCGCTCGGCGGGGTCCTTGCGCAGAAGACCCTCGATGACCGGGGCCAGGGGGCCGGCCCGGTGCGGGGACGGCGGCTCGTCGTCGACGACGGCGCGCAGGGTGCCCAGGGCGCTGTCCTGCCGGAAGGGCGAACGGCCCTGCACGGCGGTGTGGAGCAGGACACCGAGGGACCACAGGTCCGTGGCGGGGCCGAGGGCGCGGCCCAGGGCCTGTTCCGGTGCGAGGTACTCGGGTGAACCGACGACCTCGCCGGTCATGGTGAGCGCGGTGTCGCCGACCACCATGGCGATACCGAAGTCTGTGAGGACCACCCGGTCGTCCTCGGCCAGCAGGACATTGGCCGGTTTCACGTCGCGGTGCAGCACATCGGCGGCGTGTGCGGCACGCAGCGCGCTCAGTACCTGGACGCCGATCCGCGCGGTCTCCTGCGGGGTCAACGCGCCCTGCGTTCCGATCAGTTCCGCGAGCGAGCGGCCACGGACCAACTCCATCACGATCCACGGGCGGTCACCGTCGGTGACCACGTCGTGGACGGTGATCACGTTGGGGGCGGTGATACGCGCCGCGGCCCACGCCTCCCGCTCCAGCCGGGTGTACATGCGCTGGATCTTCTCGGCGGACTGCCCGGAGGGGGCGCGCACCTCCTTGATCGCGACCTCGCGGCGCAGCACCTCGTCGCGAGCGCGCCACACGGTTCCCATGCCGCCCTCGCCGAGGGTGGACAACAGGCGGTAGCGGTCAGCGATCAGCCGCTCCGGACTCGCGTCCGGAGACACTGCGTCCTCGTGGTGCATCGGGGCCAATCTCCCTTGTCTTTAGGCATGAATGAGCGCCCGGACATGTTCTGTCCGATCGGCACCTCGCACCACCCAGGTGCTCTCAGCTATCAACTACACGCAGGACAGGGGCCGTTCGGTTGCTGCAGTCTAGCCCTGACGCCGGTCGCGTTCGGACAACGCCAGTCGTATCTTGTCCGTATCTGTTCTGTGCGCACCAGTTGACGCTTCGGATTGCGCTTTGAGACGGGAAGCCGCCCGATGGACTCCCCCACCGGGCGCCCACGCGACGAATCACCATGTCAGCGGCGCCGCAACCCGCCGAAGACACGGCAGGCAGACTACGCACATGCGACTCCCCGCCGAAGCCGTTACCGCCACCGCGCTGATCGAGGTCGTCAGGATCTCCACCCTGCCGACGGAGCGCGACGCGCCGTACCCCGGCACGACGGTCGCCCATTGGATCGACGGCGATGCCATCGACACCCTGGCCCTGATCGGCGAGCTGCCGGACAGCGCACAGCACCGCTGCGGCTTCTCGCCGGGCTGGAGCATCCGGGCGTACGCGGACTCCCTCGGTCCGGCACTGTTCGAGGCGGCCTTCTGCTTCAGCTGCCACGAGGTCCGCATGCACGGGCCGGCCGTGCCGACCGCGCTGCGCACGCAGTTCTTCGACCCGGACACACCGCAGGCCCAAGCCCTCCTGGCCCGCTTCAGGGCCGCGCCCAGCGCCGGCAAGCGGGTTCTCGGTGCGGCTCGCCGCATGATGCGGCAGGGGCGTTGACGGTCGCTCGTAGATCACAGCCGGTGACGTCCGGTCGCGAGCAGCCACGGCGGGACACAGCGCGTGACAGCTGGAAACAGTGCGTCACGGCGGGGTCGCGGGCGCGGCCCAGCGCACCGAACGCCTAGATCAGGTGCCCTATTACCTTCTTATAGGCTTGCCCCGTTCTGGGGCTGCCGGGCAATGGTGCTCAGCGCGACGGGCCACGGGAACCGGGAACGTTTCCGGGCCCTACCTCGCCTCCCATCACCGGACCCTGTCTGTGAAAGGTCTCCCGCACCATGCCCCTGGCCCTGCTGGCCCTTGCCGTCGTCGCGTTCGGCATCGGCACCACCGAGTTCGCCACCATGGGGTTGCTGCCCCAGATCGCCGACGGGGTCGGCGTGTCCGTGCCGCAGGCGGGCAATCTCGTCTCCGCCTACGCGCTCGGAGTCGTCGTAGGCGCCCCCGTCCTCACGGGCATCGGTGCGCGCGTCCCCCACAAACGCCTGCTGCTGCTCCTCACCGGGCTGTTCGTGATCGGCAACGCCGCGTCCGCGCTCGCCCCCAACTTCGGCCTGCTCTTCGCCGCACGCTTCCTGTCGGGGCTGCCGCACGGTGCGCTGTTCGGCGTGGGAGCAGTCGTCGCCTCACGGCTCGTCGCTCCCGACCGGGCGGCCCGCGCCGTCTCGAAGATGTTCCTCGGGCTGACCGTCGCGAACATCGTCGGCGTACCGGCCAGCACGGCGCTCGGGCAGCAGCTGGGCTGGCGCTCCGCCTACTGGACGGTCGCCGTCATCGGCCTCATAGCCCTGGTCGCGCTGGCACTCTTCGTCCCCCACCAGCCACGCGGGCAGCTGTCCGGCATCCGGCACGAGCTGCGGGCCATGGGCAACCGGCAGGTCGTGATCGGCCTGGCCACGGCGGTCGTCGGATTCGGCGGGTTCTTCGCCGTCTACAGCTATCTGGTGCCGATGCTCACGCACCTGACGGGCATCTCGGACACGTCGACCACGCTCGTCCTCGCGCTCTACGGCGTCGGCATGACCGGCGGCACCCTGCTCGCGGGCCCGCTCACCGACCGCGCACTACGGCCGACGCTGTACGGGGGACTCGCTCTCCTCGCCGCGGGGCTGGTGACGTTCTACTTCACCGTCCACAGCACCGTGCCCGCCCTGATCACGATCACCTTCATCGGTGCGATGGGCTCCCTCATCACCACACCCGTCCAGATGCTCCTCATGGCCAAGGCGAAGAACGCTCCGACCATGGCGGCGGCCTCCAACCACTCCGCTTTCAACCTGGCCAACGCGGGCGGCGCCTGGCTCGGCGGCCTGGTCATCTCGGCGGGCTGGGGCTGGGCCGCGCCCAACCTCGTCGGCGCGGCCCTCGCCGTGGCGGGCCTGGGCCTCGCCTTCGCCGGAGGTCGCATGGACCGGGGCGGCCCCCGCTCCGAGACGATCACGAAGTCCGCGGGACCGGCGGCCGGGACCTCGACAGCGGGAGAGGGTACGGAGCACCAGCGCACCTAGCGCGAACCGCGTACCCGGCAACATCAATTCCCGCCCCGGACTGCCGATGTGACGCCTCTCACGCGCCGGGCTCCCCAACTCAAGGGCTCCGGGGCTCTGGGGCTCCGGGGCTCCCCGACTCAAGGGCCCCGGGGCCCCGGGGCGGGCGTGCACCATCATGCTCCGCATGGACACTCGTTTCTCCGGCATCGCGGACCTGGTCGAGACCCCGTCCGTCGCGGTCGTCATCGACGTCATGCGTGCCTACACCGTGGCCGCCTGGGCCTTCGCCCAGGGGGCGGAAAAGATCGTTCTCGCTGAGTCGCTGGACGAGGCCCTGGCGCTCAAGGCCCGTCACCCGGACTGGGTGGCGCTCAAGGACGGCCAGCCCGCGCCCGGGTTCGACGCCGTCAACTCGCCGGGGCTGTTGCGGTCCGTCGACCTCACCGGCCGGACGGTCGTGCAGAAGACCACGGCAGGGACGGTCGGCGCCTTGGCGGTCAAGGGAGCGCAGCTGGTGCTGTGCGCCGGCTTCGTGGTGGCGGAGGCAACCGCTCAGTTCCTGCGGACGCACGACACCGCCAGTGTCACGTTCGTGGTCACCGGCGAGGACGGGCGGGCCGAGGAGGACCTGGCGTGTGCGCAGTACATCGCCCGGCGGGCCACCGGGGCCGGGACGGACGCCACGGAGTTCCTCCGCCGTGCCGCCGCCTCACGCGCCGCCGTAGAACTGGCGGAGGGCAGACGTCAGGGAGCCCATCCCGATGACGTCGCGCTCTGCCTCGAACTCGACCGGTTCCCCTTCGCCATGGTGGCCACCGCGGAGGACTCACTCATGGTCCTGCGCCCCCACCCGATGCCGTAGGACTACGCAGCGCTTCGCGCAGGAGCGTGACGGCCGCCGGGATCTCCGTGTCGCCGATGTTGCCGTAGCCGAGGACGAGCGCCCGTTCCGCGGGCGGGTTCGTGCGGTAGTCGTCGAGATCCGCGAGACGCAGGCCCACGGCGGCGGCCGCCCGGACCGCCCCGCGCGTGTCGGTGTCGTCCGGCAGGTGCAGCAGGATGTGCAGCCCGGCAGCGGTGCCGGCGACCCGCCCCTGCGGCACCTGCTCACCGAGCGTCCGTACCAGCAGATCGCGTCGGGTCCGGAACCGCCGCCGCCCCGCGCGCAGATGGGCGTCGTACCACCCGCGGTCGATGAAGGTGGCGAGCGCGAGCTGGTCGAGCACGGGTGGCGCGGCGGCGACGAGGTTCGCCGCCCGGAGTACAGGCGCCATCGCGGCGGGCGCCACCATCCAGCCCAGGCCGAGCGCCGGCGACAGCGTCTTGCTGACCGAGCCGAGGAGGAAGACCCGGCTCGGATCCATCCCCTGCATGACGGCGACCGGATGGCGGTCGTAGCGGAACTCGGCGTCGTAGTCGTCCTCGATGACGAACCCGTTCATCTCGCGGGCCCAGCGCACCAGACGTCCCCGGCGCGCCGGGGACAGCACCGTTCCCGTGGGGAACTGGTGCGCCGCGCCGACGACGACGGCCCGGGCCGGCGTACGCGCGAGGTCGTCGACACGCAGGCCGTCGTCGTCCACGGGCACGGGGTGTACGCGCAGACCGGCGCCGGTGGCGGCGTCCCGCAGCCGCCCCCAGCCCGGGTCCTCCACGGCCAGATCGGCGATCCCCTCGGCGCGCAGGGCCCGGCAGGTGCGTACCAGACCGTCGGTGACGCTCGCGCACACCGACACGGACCCGTCGTGTGCGTCCGCGCCGCGCGAGCGCCGCAGGTACTGCGCGAGGGTGGTACGCAGCTCCGCGTGCCCGGCGGGGTCGGGCAGGCCCAGGTCGTAGTGGACGGCCGAGCCGGTGACCCCCCGGACGGCGTCCGCCCAGCGGCGGCGGGGAAACGCCCGCAGGTCGGGCAGGCCGGGCGCGAGGTCGTACCGGATCGGTGGCCGTGCCGGTGCGCGCGGCGGGCGGGAACGCGGCGGCGCGGTGTCGGGCGACCACGAGACACGCGTGGCGGAGCCCACCCGGGCGCAGAGGTATCCCTCCGCGACGAGTTGCCCGTACGCCTCCGTCACGACCCAGCGCGAGCAGCCCAGTTCCTCCGCGAGGGCGCGGCTCGGGGGCACGGCGGCGCCCTCCGCCAGTCGGCCGTCCCGGATCGCGGTGCGCAGCGCGCGGGCCAGGCGATCGTGCAGCCGGCGGCGCCCGCCGCCCGCAGGTCCCACGCCCTCAGATCCGATGTCCAGCAGGGTCGCCCACGCGAGATTGGTCTGGGAAATGGTCACGGGATTGGAGCGTACCGCCGATCCGAATCCGCCTAGCGTCGGGGACATGATGAAGAACCTGGTCCTCGGGGCCATGCTGTTCGGCACCACCACGGACGAGCGGCGGTCGTTCGCTCTCCTCGACCGTTTCGTGGACGCCGGAGGCGTCTGGATCGACACCGCCAACTGCTATTCGTTCTGGGCGGATCCGAGCGGATTCGGCGGCCAGAGCGAGTCGCTGCTCGGCCGCTGGCTGGCCCGCCGCCCGGGTGTTCGTGACCGCGTCCGGATCAGCACCAAGGTGGGCTGCGAGCCGACCGTGGCCGGACGGTTCCCGGAGACGGCCGAAGGCCTGTCGGCCGGGGCCGTCAAGAGCGGGATCGAGGGCAGTCTCCGACGCCTGGGCACGGATCACGTGGAGCTGTACTGGGCCCACAAGCCCGACCCGGCCACCCCGCTGGACGAGACGGTGGCCGCCTTCGACGAGCTCGTGTCCGCGGGTACGGTCGGTCGGCTCGGCTGCTCCAACTACCCTGTCTGGCAGGTCGAACGGGCCCGTCAGCTCGCACGGGCGAACGGCGGTTCCGGCTTCACCGCGGTGCAGCTGCAGCACACGTATCTGCAACCGCGCCCCGCGACCCGGCCCTCCGTGGTGCACCGGTTCGGCGCGGTCACCGATGAGGTGCTCCACTACCTGGAGCAGCACCCGGACATGGCCCTGTGGGCGTACACGCCGCTGCTGGGCGGCGGCTACACCCGCACGGACAAGCCCCTGCCCGCGGAGTACGACCACCCGGGCACCACCACACGGCTCACGGTGCTGGACGAGATCGCCGCCGAGACCGGCACGGACCGCAACCGGGTCGTGCTGGCATGGCTGACCGGAGGGAACCCGGCTGTCACACCGATCGCCGGTGTCAGCACGGTCGAGCAACTGGACGAGGCGTTCGCGGGGGTGTCACTGGACCTGACCGCCGACCAGCGCGAACGGCTGGACGCCGCGGTGTGACCCGGGACGGCCGGCCGGCGCAGGCCGCGGGGGCACGTCGTGGCTGCCTGCCGGAGAATGGACGTCGGCGCGTCGGCGGACCACGAAAAGAGGAACAGCAATGCAGCACATCAAACTGCGGGACCTGGACGTTGCCCGTATCGGTCTGGGTGCGATGGGCATGTCCCACGGCTACACCGGCGCCGGAGCCGACGACGCGGAGTCCGTCCGTACCATCCACCGCGCGGTGGAACTGGGCGTCACCTTCATCGACACCGCCGAGGTCTACGGGCCCTACATCAACGAGGAACTGGTCGGCCGCGCCCTGAAAGGACGCCGGGACCAGGTCGTGCTGGCGACCAAGTTCGGCCTGATCTCCCACACCGGCCGCTCAGGCCCCACGGACAGCAGCCCGGAGAACGTCCGCGCCGCCGTCGAGGGCTCGCTCAAGCGCCTGGGCACCGATCACATCGACCTGTACTACCAGCACCGCGTCGACGCCGGCACCCCGATCGAGGACACCGTGGGGTGCCTGGCCGAACTCGTCACCGAGGGCAAGATCGGGCACATCGGTCTCTCCGAGGCCGGCCCCGACACCATCCGCCGCGCCCACGCCGTGCACCCGGTCACCGCTGTCCAGTCCGAGTACTCACTGTTCACCCGCGACCCCGAGGCCCGCGTGCTGCCCGTACTGCGCGAACTGAACATCGGCTTCGTCCCCTTCTCCCCGCTGGGGCGCGGATTCCTGACCGGTGCGATCCGCTCCACCGAGCAGTTCGACTCCACCGACTTCCGTGCGGACAACCCCCGGTTCACCGACGAGAACTTCCAGCACAACCTGCGTCTGGCCGACCAGGTCGCCGCCGTCGCCGTCCAGATCGGGGTCACCCCGGCCCAGGTCGCCCTCGCCTGGCTGCTGGCCCAGGGCGACGACATCGCGCCCATCCCCGGCACCCGGCGGGTGGCCCGCGTCGAGGAGAACACCGCCGCCGACGCCGTCAGCCTCACGGACGAGCAACTGGCCCTGCTCAGCAGCCTTCCGCCGGCCGCCGGTGACACCCACACCGAGGCCCAGATGCGCATCATGGAACGCTGACACCTGCAGTCATAGGTAGCAGGCAGCGTCATGAGGTGTCAGGCAAACACGGTGGCCCCCGGAACATGTGTTCCGGGGGCCACCGACGTCTGGCTGTGAGATCAGGCGGGGGTGATGTTCTCCGCCTGCGGGCCCTTCTGGCCCTGCGTGACGTCGAAGTTCACGACCTGGCCTTCCTGGAGCTCACGGAAGCCGGAGGCGTTGATGTTCGAGTAGTGGGCGAAGACGTCGGGGCCGCCACCCTCCTGCTCGATGAAGCCGAAGCCCTTCTCGGCGTTGAACCACTTGACAGTTCCCTTGGCCATGCTGGTGCCTTCCAGTCGATATCGGACCCACACCACGTGAGCCCGGAGGTGATCGCCCTGGTCCTGCACTGCACAGCAAAATGCCCGCACCGGAGCGCGGGCAGGTACTGCGAACCACGACATCTGACGATGACGCTACACGGCAGAACCGCCCACCACCAGGGACCAAGACCCAAGATCCGAACCGCGTCGCACGACCTGCCCGACGCCCCTGTAGGTGACACCATGTCAGCCGCCCGGCAGGCAGTTGCGCGGAGTCAGTTCCCCACGCCGAGGCCGGACATGAATGCCGACGGGTATCGGTCGCCTCGTGCCGAGCCCGGCGGCACCGCCTTCTCGATTTCGGCCAGGTCGTCCGCGGTGAGGTCCACGGCCAGCGCGGGCAGTGCCTCGGCCAGCCGTTCCCGGGTGCGGGCGCCGACCAGCGGCACGATGTCCTCGCCCTGTGCGGCCACCCAGGCGATGGCCAGCTGGGCGACGGTGCACCCCTTCGCCTCGGCGACCCGGCGCAGGGCCTCCACGAGGGTGAGGTTGTGCTCCACATTGCCGTCGGAGAACCGCGGACTGAAGCTGCGGCCGTCACCGGGGCCCGCGGCACGCTCCGCGGACCAGTGCCCGGAGATGAGACCGCGGCTGAGCACGCCGTACGCGGTCAGGCCGATACCGAGTTCCCGCAGCGTGGGCAGGACGTCCGCCTCCACCGCGCGGGAGATCAGCGAGTACTCGATCTGCAGGTCCGCGACCGGATGCACGGCGTGCGCCCGGCGGACCGTCGCGGCGTCGACCTCCGAGAGACCGAGGTGCCGTACGTATCCGGCATCGATCATGTCCTTGATCGCGCCGACCGTCTCCTCGATCGGCACGTCAGGGTCCAGCCGGGCCGGCCGGTAGATGTCGATGTGGTCGGTGCCCAGCCGAGTCAGTGAGTAGGCCAGGAAGTTCTTCACCGCCTCCGGGCGGCCGTCGTGCCCGCCGAACCCGGGGCCGGGTCCCCGCAACATGCCGAACTTGACGCTCAGCTGGTAACTGTCCCGGTCCCGCCCGCGCAGCGCCTCGGCGAGCAGCAGCTCGTTGTGGCCCATCGCGTAGAAGTCGGCGGTGTCGAACAGCGTGACTCCGGCCTCCAGCGCGGCATGCACGGTGGCGATGCTCTCGGCGCGGTCGGCGGCACCGTAGGCCCCCGACATCCCCATCGCGCCCAGGCCCAGCGCGGAGACGGCCGGGCCGGTGCTGCCCAGGGTCCGTGTCGTCATCATGTTCTCCGTCGTCGTCACGTCTTCTGTCGTCGTCACATCTTCTGTCGTCATCACGTTCTCCTTCGTCGTCGGTCGCCACCCACTGTGGGTCCGCGCAGCCGCGTACGGGAGCGGAGCGTTCATCATGGGAGCGCCGCTCCCTGGCTCCGTCCGCCCGCGCGAGGGACCATGGCTGCATGGAACGTGATCAGCTCGCGGACTTCCTGCGCCGCCGACGGGAGTCGATCCGCCCCGCCGAGGTCGGCATCACCGACGGTCCGCGCCGCCGCACCGCCGGTCTGCGCCGGGAAGAGGTGGCCATGCTCGCCGGTATGTCGGTGGACTACGTCGTACGCCTCGAACAGGGCCGCAGCAGTCAGCCGTCGACGCAGCTCCTGGGCGCGTTGGCCCGGGCATTGCGTCTCTCCGACGACGAGCGCGACCACCTCTTCCACCTGGCAGGGCATCGGCCCCCGCCCGCCGAGGGGGTGGCCCGGCTGGCCCGTGCGGGCCTGATCCGTATGCTCGATCTGCTCGGTGACACCCCGGCCCTGGTGCTGTCCGACCTGGGCGAGATCCTCGCCCAGAACCGGACCGCCCTGCTGCTCACGGGCGACCTCACCGACATCTCCGGCGACCGGCGCTATGTCGTGTACCGCTGGTTCACCGATCCCGCCGCCCGTGCCGTCTGCCCGCCCGAGGAGCAGGAGAATCACGGCCGCCGGCTCGTGGCGGACCTGCGCGCGGCGGTCGGCCGCCGATCGGGCGACGCCGCGGTCGCCGGTCTCGTCGAACGGTTGCAGGCCGCGAGCGCCGACTTCCGCCTGCTCTGGACCGAGCACGAGGTGGCGGTCCGGCGCACCGACCGCAAGACCTTCCTGCACCCGAAGGTCGGCCGGCTGACGATGGACTGCGAGACCCTGGTCACCCCGGATCAGGGCCAGCAGCTGCTGGTGCTCACTCCGGCGGACGCCGAGGCCCGCGAACGGCTGGACCTGCTGCGGGTGCTCGGCGTCCAGGAGTTCCCCACGGGAGCCACCGGCCCGCCCGTACGGTAAATCGGCCGCCCACGGGCCGCCGATTCGAGTCGCCCCGTCCCATCCCTTCCCGCATCGCATCACAGCAGGCCGGGCATACACCGGCCCAGCAGCTCAGCTGACACCTGCCCGACTACCTGGCTACCTGGCTACCTGGATTCGGTGACGTCCACGTCCGCACCGACGCTCCCGCCCACCGCCGGCTCGCCGCCACCGTCTTCGTCGGCCGCACCCGTGGAAACAAGCGCGCAAGGCACCCCTCCCCCAAGGCACCCCTCCGCTTCGGATGCCGTACCGCATTGAGACAGTCCGGCGGAGTGACTATCGTCGAGGGGTGAGTGAGCGTGTGATGCAAGAGCCGACCTTGATGGTGCTGACCGCCCTCGCGGACGCACCGCGACATGGATACGCGATCGCGCAGGAGGTCAAGGCGATGACCGGCGGTCGTGTCGTGCTGCGTACGGGTGCCCTGTACGGGGCCCTGGACCGCCTGCTGGCCGACGGCCTGATCGACATCGAACGCGAGGAGGTCGCCGACGGCCGGGCCCGGCGGATCTTCACCTTGTCCGTGTCGGGACGGGATCGGCTGACGGCCGAGGCCGAGCGCCTGGCCGCGACCGCGAAGGAAGCCACGCGCCGGCTGTCCGTGACCCGGCCGTCGGCCGCCACCAGTTGATCGAGCACGTGCTGCGGCTGTATCCCGCCGCCTACCGGCGCGCCCATGGCGGGGAGATCGCCGCGACCTACCGCGAGTTGACGGAGGGCGAGCCGCTGGGCTCGCGGCTGCGCGAGGGCGCGGGCCTGGCGGCGCACGCGATGAGGATGCGACTGGGTCTGGGGCCGACCGCTCCTGCCGCGCGGGTGCTCGCTCTGGCGTACCCCTTCGCCCTGGCCGTCTCCGCCACCGCGTGCGGCCTGCACCTTCTGCGCTGGTACGCCGCTCTGGTCTCCTCCCCCACCCCGTTCTGGGTGCAGCTTCGAGGGGACCTGTCCGGGGCGTGGGGTGCGCTGCTCGTCTCGTCGCTGATCGGATGCGTGGGAGCGGCGGCGGCGCTGACCGGCCGGTGGCGCACGGGGGTGCCCCTCACGGTGGCCGGGCTGCTCTCCTTCGCGGCGGCCGTGGTGGTCAGCGGACCGGCGTACGGTGACCCGGTCGTCACCCCGACCGCGTTCGCCCTGACGGCGGCCGTGGTGCTCGCATGCCCGCCGGACCGACGCCCGGAGGTGACCGAGGAGGGCCGGGCGGGTTCGGCCGGCGCCGTGATCGCGCTCGTCGTCGTGCCGTGCGCGGCCGTCGACGCTCACGCGGTGCCGTGGGTCAGTACCGACTACGGGTGCTGGCCGCTGCTCGTGCTCGCCGCGACCGGTGTCGCACTGACCTGGCGCAGCGGAACGCGAGGCGGCCTTGAGCTGGGAGTGATGGCTCTGGTGTCCCCGGCCCTGCTCGCCCACGTCTACACCACGGCGTGGGGCGAGACGACTGCCGTCCTGGGGCTTGCGGCCGTACTCGCGGCAGCAGCGGTGATCGCCCCGCTGGTCGGCCGCTCGGCACGAACCGGACGCACCGCCCCCTGAACGAAGGCTCTGTACGGCCTACTCACCCAGGCCTTCTTGCCGATCCGAACGTCCTGTCGCGACCGAGCGATGCCGGATACTCCGTTTGACGTAGCATTCCGTTCGACGGACTATCTGTCGGGTCCGCGCGAGAGGACGCTCATGCCGTTCACCCTGTCCCACCCCGCGGCCGTACTGCCGCTGCTGCGACGACCCTTCGGCCGGACCGCGCTGATCGCCGGCACCCTCGCACCGGACATGCCCTACTTCGTGGTCACCACGGGCCTGCCCGTCAGCGCGCAGTCCTGGTACGAACCCTTCGCCAACGCCACCACCTCGCACACCGCTCTCGGCGCCGTCACCGTCTCCCTGCCGTACGCCCTCGCACTCTGGATCCTGCTCCGCGCCGGCCATCGCCCGTTGGCATCCCTGCTGCCGATACCCGCCCCCGGGCCACCACCCCGGACGGCCGGCGCGCTGAGCCGTCGGGCCGGGTGGATCGTCGTGTCCGCCCTGGTCGGCATCGCCACGCACCTGGCTTGGGACGCCTTCACCCATCACGACGGCTTCTTCGTCACCCATGCGCCCTGGCTCAGCTCCCCACTGGCGGGCAGCCTCACCTGAGCGCGAGCGCTGCAACATGCCAGCACGGTCGGGGGCTTGGCCGCCACCACGGTGTACGTGTGGCGCAGGCGCGCCCACCTCCTCACCGACAAGGTCCGCACCGGCCCCAGCAACTCGACGCGGGGTCTCACCGTCCTCGCCGTCGCCGCGCTCACGCTCGTCGGAGCGGTCGCCCACGCCTGGTGGCGCGCCGCCACGCAGGCGACGCCGACCGGACTGCCGCTCGGCGACGTGATCGAAGGAGTGCTGTCCGACGCGGCGAAGGGCTCGGGCGTCGCCCTCATCGGCTTCGGGGTCCTCTACATGGCCGGATGGTGGATCTGGCACACCGTCACATCGCCCCGACGGGCAGTGGATGCCACCCGCCCCACAAGGAGAATCCCTCAGTGAAGCGCAAGTTGAAGCATCCGTCTCCACATTTCACACACAATGAACGCTTTAAGTTCACATTAGGTATGCTCCAACAGCTTCATCCGCACCACTGAGGGGGGTCTTCTCATGCGCATACGCTCTGCGCTGACCGCAGTTGTCACCATCGGCACCTTTGCCGCGCTCTCCACCGGTACCGCCCAGGCGGCCGAGTACTCGTCCGCGCTGAAGGTCAAGGGCGTCCAGTACGACGCACCCGGCACCGACTCGAACCGCTGTTCCGGGGGGAACACGAAGGACGAGTACCTGACCATCAAGAACTACTCCCGCACCGCGACGGTCAACCTCAAGGGTTACGTCGTCAAGGACGCCACCGGGAACAAGTTCACTTTCACGGCCAGCCACAAGCTGGAGCCCGGCGACTACGTGAAGCTGCGCGGCGGGCGCGGCACCGACTCCGACGCCGGCAATGTCGTGTACCGCCAGAACTGCAATTTCATCTGGAACAACGACAAGGACACCATCTACCTGTACAAGCCCAGCGGCGCCAGGGCGGACGTCCACTCGTACACCAAGCGCGCGAACGACCGCGACGGCAACGGTTACATCACGTACCACGGCTGACGCACAGCCCGGACGCCCTCCTGCCGGACTTCCCGCGGGAGGGCGCCCGGGCCCGTGATCACATCGCGAGACAGGCTTGCATCAAGGCCCTGACCAGGCGTTGTCTCTCACGGTGAGTACCGAACGACCCGAACAGCACGCGACCGACAACGACACCGCAGGCGACCGTTCCGCGCGCCGCGCCGTCACCCTCTTCCCCGTCCTCGTTCTCGCCGCGGGCGCCACGGGGCTGCTGCTCCCGGGCAGCTTCGCCGGCTGGGGCGAGTCGGTGCCGTACCTGCTGGGTGTGGTGATGTTCTGCATGGGCGTCACGATGACCCCGCAGGACTTCCGCGGTGTCGCCAGACGGCCCTGGGCGGTGGCCCTCGGACTGGTCGCGCACTACGTCATCATGCCGGGACTCGGCTGGCTCATCGCCCACCTGCTGCAGCTCCCGCCGCAGCTCGCGGCAGGCGTCATCCTCGTCGGCTGCGCCCCCAGCGGCACCGCTTCCAACGTGGTGACGTATCTGGCACGCGGTGACGTGGCGCTGTCGGTCTCCGTGGCCACCGTCTCCACCCTCGTCGCCCCGCTCGTCACTCCGCCGCTGACGCTGCTGCTGGCAGGCGAGTATCTGCCCGTCGACGCCGGCTCGATGGTCGTCGACATCCTCAAGACCGTGCTGCTGCCGGTCCTCGCGGGGCTCGCCGTCCGGCTGCTGGCGAGCCGCTATGTGCAACGCGCCCTGCCGGTGCTGCCCTGGCTGTCCGCCGTGACCATCGGGGTGATCGTGACCGTGGTGGTGGCGGGCAGCGCCGACGCCATCAAGTCGGCGGCCCTGCTGGTGTTCGTCGCCGTCGTGCTCCACAACGGTCTCGGGCTGGCACTCGGCTACGGCGCGGGACGGCTCACCAGGATGGGCGAGCCGGCGAGCCGCGCCATGGCCTTCGAGGTCGGCATGCAGAACTCGGGGCTGGCGGCTTCGCTGGCCACCGCCCACTTCAGCCCGCTGGCCGCGCTGCCCGCCGCCGTCTTCTCCGTCTGGCACAACATCTCCGGCGCCCTGGCCGCCGCCTGGCTGTCACGCCGCCGACCCTGACCGTCCCACCGGATTCGGATTCGGATCCGGCGACGGGATGGCGCGGCGGCGGGCTCTGCGGCCCGAGGCCGAAGGGGCCGGTGGTCCGCGGCTTGTCAGTGGCTGGTGGCACGATCGCGGGCATGACATCGATCGACGAGCAGTTCGTTCGCGAGACAGCCGCCGAGTACGGCGTTCCCGGCCCCGTGGCACAGGAGTTGAGGGCCCGATCCCGGCCGTGCCTCTATCTGGTGCCGTACGAGGAACTTCCCACGTCCCAGCAGGAGAACGCCCGCCCGGCCGCGCGAACGGGCGGGCTCCCCTCCCTGCCGGACGGGGTGGACTGGCCCGACGGGAAAGGGCCGTTGGTGCTCAGCATCGACTGCGAGGCCCTGCCCCACGGCGCTCTGGACATCGAACTGCCCGCCGACGGACACCTGTTGCTCTTCACCGAGATCGAGTACCCGCCGGAGTCGTCCGTGGTGGTGCACGTTCCGGCCGGAACGCCCACCACCGAGCGCGCCGCGACGTACGAGTTCGACGGTGAGCCCATGCAGGTGACGGTCTACGAACCACAAACCCTCTACCCCCTGGCCGGACTCACCCTCGACGAGGACTGGCGGGACTCTCCGGCCACCCGCGCCTTCCTGGAGGACGGCGGAAAGGGTGACGCGCTGGACAGTTTCGAGGAGGCCGTCCTCGACGCGGCCTCCGGCGGAAACCGCCCAGGCGTCTGCGTACAGATCGGCGGCTTCTCCAACTCGTGGGACGTCGCACCGGACGAGGGCGACCTCGTACTCTTCGCACAGATGGCAGGGCAGGCGATCGACTACAACGTCTACACGATGAACCTGATCGTGGGCACCCGCGAGGACATCGCCGCCCGGCGGTACGCCAACCTCCAGTACGAGCAACAGTGCTGACCTCGAACAGACAGCGCCCGCTCTGACCTGTTCGGTGTGGGCGCATGCAGATTTAGTGGCGTATGCGTAGGCATGATCTCCGTGCTCGGGGGCACCCGAGTCCGGTGCCCTATGTATCTACGGAGCTCGTTGCACAGGTGAGGTTTGCTCTGGTTCAGGCCGGCTTCCAGGTACTGAGCGACACGGAGCTCGGTGTTCCCGGATTGCGGGTGACCGAGGTGTCGGCCGGCGCCCTGGTCAGCTGGACGGCCTCGGACGAATTCGCCTCGCTGGCCCGTGAACGGAGCGGCTGCGCTTCGAGCGACGACAGCATAAGGGTGATCGTGAAGGTCGCCGTGTCAGGGCTGCTCCTACGGCTCGGACACAGCGTCGCCGAACCAGCGGCCGACGGCGACCTGCTCGTGCTCGCCGACGCGATCTCCGCGCCGGACGGCAGCGACCGATAGGCGGGTGTCCACGGGCAGCTATTTTCACGGGAAAGCCGTGGTGAGCGCTCGGCGGACGAATGCGCCGGTTCGGTGTGCGGACATGTCGCGCCCAGGGTGGGACGCTGGTCGTGGCCGGCCGCTGACGCGCGGGTGCGCGGCAACGGCCGGAAGGCGCGAGGGACCGAAGATCTCCCCCGGCTCGGACCTCGCGCGAGGCGCCCTCCCGGCGGTGCGAGATGGCGGGAGTTGCCTCTCTGGGCGCGCCTGGAGGACGAAGGCCGGAGCCGCGTAGTCGGCGATGCGGCTCCGGCCGGCCTCGACGGCCGACTACTGCCCGGGGCCCAAAAGCCCGTGGCATGGACCACGGCCCCACGCCTCGTCAGACACCAACGCCGACGCCTACGCATGGCTATGTGCCCGCAAGCTGGGCCGGTTTCCTCAACCGATCACCGGGCACCCGTCGGATGATCGGCCGTACAGCGGCAAGCCAGACCCGGCGCACTGCGCCCAGAAGTACGGAGGACCACCGTGTTGAAGGCCATCGCAGATGTCATTCGCTCCATCGGCGGAGCCATCGCCACCGTCGTCACCCTGCCTTTCCGTGCCGTGGCACGCCTGTTCGGCGGCGCATCGAGCTCCGCCCACGGACACCACTGATGAACGAGGCCCCGAGCGCGCAGTGACGCGCCGCCCCTCCCCCATCACGCATGCCCGGCTGGAACCCCCGTCCAGCCGGGCATGCGAGGGTTGCGGCAGCGGGCGCCGTTCGGCCCGGAAACCATGTCCAGCAGCCAGCTGGTCACGACGCGATCGGTGTAGGTCTCTCGTGGGGTGTGGGCCGTGGCAGTGGTAGTCGGGCCATCACCCTGAAGCCGCCTTCCGGGCGCGTGCCCGCGGTGAACTGGCCCTGTAGCAGGGCGACTCGCTCGCGCATGCCGGCGAGGCCGTAGCCGGCGTGGGCTGCGTCGTTGCCCGGTCCGCGGCCGGTGTCGGTGATCTCCAGGGTCAACTCCGTGTCCCGGTGGTCGACACGGACCAGGCACGAGTGGGCGCCCGCGTGTCGGACCACGTTGGTGACCGACTCCTGGACGATGCGGTACGCGGACAGGTCGATGTCCGGAGGCAGAGGCCGTCGCCGACCGTGCCACTGCACGACGACGCGCACCCCCGCCGCCGTGGTGGCCGCGGCCAGCCCGTCGATGTCCGACAGGCTCGGTGAAGCGCCCGCGGTGTCCGCCTGACGCAGCGCGCCGAGCATCCTGCGCAGTCCGGACAGCGTCTCCCGGCTCGCGTTCTCGACCTCGCCGAGTGCTTCCCTGGCCCGGGCCGGTTGCGTGTCGATGACGCGGCGGGCGGCACCCGCCTGGAGGGCGACGATGCCGATGGTGTGCGCGACGACGTCGTGCAACTCCCGCGCTATGCGCAGACGTTCGGCGGTGGTGGCCTGGACGGCGGCCTGGGCCCTGGACTGCTCGGCATGGAGCCGGGACTGCCGGGCGGAGTTGCCGAGGAGCCAGGCCACGAACACCGTGAGGGCCACGGCCAGTTGCGCCGAGGTGTTGATGCTGCCGCCCCCGGACAGCCGTACCGCCAGCGGGATCATCAGTACCGTGAGTGCCATCCCTGCCGCGCAGGCCGAGGTGCGTCGCGCGGTGGAGGCCGCGACGAAGTACAGGGCGACGTCCGGCGCAAGGAACTGCACCAGCGGAAACTCGTCGGCCTGGCCGAGCAGCGCCGCTCCGAGGGCCGAGCCCAGCAGCAGGAGGCCGTAGGCCACGAGCGGGCGACCGCGCAGGAGCCGGCAGGCGGTCAGCACGAGGGCGGCGGCGCCCAGCAGGATCGGGGCGCTCACATACGTCAGGTCGAAGCCGGGGACGATCTGGCCGTCGCGGACGTAGTCGCCCGGCAGGACGAAGAACTCGTCGACGCACGCGAAACCCATGGCCCCGCCCCAGACGACCGCCGTCCAGTGACCGGGCGACAGGCGCTTGAGCAGCGGCGGTCGACCTGGATGCGCTGACATGGCGCGAGCATAGGGGCGCTCGTGGTGCCGGAGCATCGGCCTGCGGGCTTACATCCTCGGGTGACAGTCCGGTGCCGGCCCGTGAAGCCACTGTCCCGCCCGATACGGGCCCCGTTTTACGCCGTGCGCGGGCCGTCTCTATCCCGAGACAGAGTCCCCGTTCCTGCCTCAGGCCGACGCCCGGGCGGTGGGCCGAAGGGAGACTTGTGCCATGAGCTTCTCGACAACCCCTCCCGTCCCCACCGGAGTTCTCAGCACCGGCCACCCCCTGCCCTACCACCGCCTGGCCCATGTGACCGGAAGACACCGCTGGTGGCGCCCGCTGATCGGGACGCTGACGGTTATCGGCATGTGGCTTCTGCTGTTCATGGTGGTGTATTTCGTGTCCTACGGGGTGGGCACCGCCAAGGGATACCCCGAGGACTCCGATGAAGCCATCGACTTCGGCCCCACGCTGAACACCGCCCTGGACCTCACCTACCTGGCTCTGCTCATTCCCGTGGTGCTGCTGGTGGTGCGATGGGTGGGGCGCCGCCCGGCAGGGACGGTCTCCTCCGTCCAGGGTCGGCTGCGCAAGCGCCGACTGGGCCAGTACGTACTGCTCGTGCTGCCCCTCGTGGCGGCGGGCATGGGCGCCATGTTGCTCGTACCGGTCGATGGTGAGGTGACGGGCACGAGCAGTGAGGTCTGGGTCGGCCTGGACCGGTATCTGCCCGCGCTCGCCATGCTCATCGTTCTGGTGCCGCTCCAGGCAGCCGCAGAGGAGTACGCCTTTCGGGGCTGGCTGCTGCAGGCGGTGGGCGGCTTCTTCCGGTCGCCGTGGATCGCGGTGCTGCCGCAGGCGGTGCTCTTCGCGGCGGCCCACGGGTGGGGCACTCCGGAGGGGTTCGCCGACCTGGTCGTCTTCGGCGTCCTGGCCGGTTGGCTGACGGTGCGTACCGGCGGCCTCGAAGCGGCCATCGCGCTGCACGCCGTGAACAACCTGATGTCGTTCGCGCTGTCCGCGGCCTTCGTCGGCGGACTCGACTCCGACGAGACCGCGGCCGACCTGCCGTGGGAACTGGCGGCCATCGACATCACGGTGATCGTCGTCTTCACGGCGGTGGTGCTGTGGCTCGACCGTCGCCGTGCCCGTTCCCTCGGCGCCCCGGACGCGTACTCCGTCCCTGAAGGCGACCCTGAAGACGTCCCTGAAGACGTCCGTGAAGGTGCCGGTGCGTCGCAGCGCGCTCAGCGTGTCGTGGGTTCGACGACTTCCTGAGTGCCGATGACCGCGAGCAGGTCGAGCAGGTCGGCGCTGTCGGTGCCGACCGCGGGGGTGAACCAGAGCAGCCGCTGCCGGCCGTCCTCGCTGAACAGGTTGAGGCAGTTGACCTCGATGAGGCCCAGCGTGCGGTGGTTGAGCCGTTTGCGGTCGTCCCGCCGGAACGCCACGTCGTGAACGGCCCACAGCGCGGCGAATTCGGCGGAGGTGTCGAGCAGGAAGCTGATCAGCGAACGGGCTTCGAGGTCCTTCTTCTCCCGCCGGGCGGCAGCTGCCCGCAGATCGGCGACGAAGGCACGGGACTGGGCCTCGTGGTCGGCTTCGGGGTACAGCCGCCGGGTGTCGGGCTCGGAGAACCACCGGCGGACGAGGCTGGCCCGGGCACCGCGAAAACCTGAGTGGTCACCGAGCAGAGCCACGGCGAGCGGATTCTGTACGAGGGTGACATGCAGGTCGGTGATGACCTGGGCGGGGGTCGATGTCAGACGGTTCAGCAGGTCGAGCATGCCGGGATGGACGTGCGAGGCGGGTCCCCCGGACACGGGCACCGGCCGGCCCGCCAGCCGGTAGAGGTAGTCGCGCTCGTCGGCGGTCAGGCGCAGAGCCCTGGCCAGTGCGGCGAGCATCTGCTCGGACGGCTGGGATCCCGCTCCCCGTTCGAGCTCGTTGTAGTAGTCCACGGATGCTCCCGCGAGCTGGGCGACCTCGTCGCGGCGAAGCCCCGGCACCCGGCGCCGGGGTCCGGAGGGGAACCCGACGTCGGTCGGCCGGATGCGGTCGCGCCGCGACCGCAGGAAGGCCCCTAGCTCGGTGTACTTCGCAGAACCCATGTCATCCAGTGTGTGCCCGGCCGGGTCATGGACCCAGGGGATGACATCCCCTGGTTGCGCCGGCCGGAGTCGCCCATGGTTGAGGACGTGGCCACGAACCGGCCAAGACTTCAGGACACCGCAACACGAAACATCCGAGGAGACACACCATGCCTTTCGCCAACTTCAAGCTCCTCGCCGGGACCATCAGCGCCGAGGACAAGAAGAAGATCGTGGAACGCACCACCGACCTGTACGCGGAGATCTACGGTGAGCGGGCCCGCGCCACCACGGTCGTACTCATCGACGAGGTCGCCGACGGCGGCTGGGGCGTCGGCGGCAACGTCCTGACCGCCGCGATGGTGAACGGCGACGCCTGACTCCCGTACCCCTGGGTCTATCGGCCCCTCCGGCGTTACAGGACGACCCTGTCAGGGGCTGTCGCCCGACCAGTCGAAGTGGTTCGGCGCGGTCGGGCGGGGGTCGTACAGGGCTCGGCCGCCGGGGCCGAAGTGGCCGAGTTCGGTGGACAGGGCGGCGCCCTCGGCGATCTGGTCCGGCGTCCAGTCGGTGACGTCCAGGAGCAGGCCGTCCAGGGGGCCGCCGACCAGGGCGACGTAGGAGCGGCCCGGGCGGGGGCCCGGATCGGGGTCGTCGTGGTCGTGGCCGTATATCCGGCCGCGCAGCAGTTGCTCGTCGCCATTCACGACATTCAGCTTTCCACCCGCCACTGACAATGGGGTCCCACCTGCGGCGCAGGGTGCGTCTGTCAGGGACGCGGTTTGGCCGCACGGGCGTGGCGGGCGGCCTTGAACGACTCGGGCAGGAAGCGGTGGCTGAGGGCGGTACGGCGGGTGGCGGCGTCGCCTCCGACGACCTCGGCCTTTCCGCCCATCATGGCGAGGAAGCCCTGGCGGGCGACGTTCATGCGGCTGTTCTTCTTCATGCCGGGGCCGAAGTCCGTGTTGTTCATACCGGCACGCGCGTGGAAGTCGCTGTCGGTGGCGCCGGGCATGAGGGTGGTGACGCTGACGCCGTGCTCCTTGAGTTCTTCGCGCAGGCCGAGCGCGAACATGCGGGTGAAGGCGCGGGAGGGCCCGTAGACCGTCTCGTAGGGCGTGGGCAGCGTGGCGGACAGCGACGAGGTGATCAGGATGCGGCCCTTGCCGTTGGCGGCCATGTGCCGGGCGACGTGCTTGGCCAGGTGCACGACGGAGGTGACGTTGAGCTCGATCAGGCTGAGTTCGTCGTCGAGGTCGGTGTCGAGGAAGGCTCCGCCGATGCTGCGCCCGGCGTTCAGAACCGCGGCGTCCAGCGGCCGGCCGGTCTGCTCCACCGCACGCCAGACGGCCTCGACGCCGTCGGCCCGGGCGAGGTCGGCGCGTACGGGAATGACGTCCGTGCCGTGCCGGGCCAGCTCGGTGGCTGCCGTTTCGGTCTTCTCACTGCGTCCGGTGGCCACCAGGTCGTAGCCGTTGAGGGCGAACAGGAAGGCCAGTTCGTACCCGATGCCGGAGGAGGCTCCGGTCACCAGGGCGAGGGGTCGGGGGCGGCGGGGCTGTTCACGGGGTGCTCCGTTTCGTGGAGGGGGAAGGGGTGGCCTCGAAGGTGGGGTGGCGGTGGTCCGGTCCGTGTGCCACGTCGTCCAGGCGCAGCGGCTCGTCGCTCGTCGGCAGGACGCCGTCCGACGGAGTGATGTCGTGTCCCTGCTCCAACCGGGTGCAGTAGCTCGTGCTCACCCCGGCCGGCTGCGCGGCCTCCTCCCTGCGCGGGACCGGCACACGCCGGTACGCGCCGGGCTCGGGCAGCCCCGTGGGCTGCGGGCCGATCCGGGTACGGCAGCGGTGGAGGAACTGGCTGAGGTCGACGTTGCAGGGCATGTTCTCCATCGTCCCTGCTCCCGGCGGGTCCCACCGGGGCCGAGGGTGGGTCGCCGCGTGCTGGGAAGCCGCGGTCTTGACGGGCGTCGTGCGTCTGAGGAGCCTCGAAGGGAGGTGATGGTCCATCAGGTGAGTGCGAGGCCGCGGCGCGGGTCGTGCTCGCTGCTCGCTGCCCGTAAGGGAGGAGTCCGAGAGTGTCGGAGGATGCGATGTCCCATGACGAGACGGTCGGCGATGCGATGACGTTCCCCTTTCCGCCGGGGCCTCACGGCGGGCCGCCCGACGCGTACGCCGACCGGCGAAGTGCCTGCCCTCTGGCCCCGGTGGTCCTGCCCAGCGGTGACGAAGTGCTGCTGGCCACCGCCTACGACGACGTGCGCGCGGTCCTCGGGGATCAGCGCTTCAGTCGCAACCTTCGCTACGCGGGCGCCCCGCGCATGCTGCCCGCCGCCGACTTCTCCGACGATCCGCACGCGCTGGTCAACATGGACCCGCCCGAACACACGCGGCTGCGGCGGATCGTCCAGGCGGCCTTCACGCCCCGGCGGGCCGAGAGCCGGCGGACTCGTATCCAGGCCGTCGCGGACGAGCTGCTCGCGGAGATGCGGGCGGGCGGGCCTCCGGCAGATCTGATGACCGCCTTCGCCTTCCCGTTACCGATCGACATCATCTGCGACCTGCTCGGTGTGCCGACTCGGGACAGTCCTCTGTTCCGAGGGTGGTCGGACATGTTCCTGTCCACGAGTACCGCCGCGGCACCGGAACGCGCCAAGGCCGGCGCGGAGTTCGCCGCGTACGTCGACGACCTCGTCGCCGCCCGTCGGAGCGCGCCCGGCGAGGACCTGCTCGACGAATTGATCAGCGCTCATGACGAGGCCGACCGGCTCAGCGAGGTCGAGTTGGCCCGTATCGTCCGGGGACTGATCATCGCGGGACACGAGACCACCGGCAACGTCATCGGCCGTGGCGTCCTCGCCCTCCTGCGGCACCCGGACCAGTTCGCCGCGCTGCGTGAGGATCCGGCGCTCGTGCCCAGCGCCGTCGAGGAGATCCTCCGTACGGAGGTTCCCGGGCACGGAGGGCTGCTGCGCGTGGCCACCGACCCGCTCTCGCTTCCGTCGGGAGGCGCAGTCGGCCGGGGGCAGGGGGTGCTCGCTCCTGTCGTGGCCGCGAACTACGATCCCGAGCACTTTCCGGACCCGGAGACGTTCGATGTGCGGCGTGCCGACAACAAGCACATCACCTTCGGGCACGGCCCCCATTTCTGCCTGGGCGCCAATCTCGCGCGCGTCGAGCTGCAGGTCGCCATCGGGTCGGTGATCCGCGAGTTCCCCGACCTCGGGCTCGTCGGCGGCGCGCAGGAACTCACGTGGATCAGCGGAAGCCGGGTCTGCTGCGTTTCGCGCCTTCCCGTCAGCTGGTAGACGCCGTGCCGAACGCGGGCGGGCTCAAAGGGGTGGCCAGTTGCGCAGGGCCGCGTCGGCCATCTCCTGCAGTTCGTCCCGGCCGACACCGCTCGCGGCCTGTACGGCGATGCCGTAGCCGAAGGTGGTGATGTAGCGGGCCAGCAGCCCCGGATCGGCGTCCGCGGGCAGGTCGCCCTCGTCCACGGCCCGCTGGAACCGCTCCCGGAGGCAGGAGTGGCCGTCGTTGCGCCAGGCGACGAGGAGCTCGCGGACCTCCTCCCCGGCGTCGCTGACGGTCAGGGCGCTCTGGACGCCCAGGCAACCGTGGGGGTTGGCCGGGCGGGTGGTGGTGCGCACGGTGCCGGCCAGGATCGCGGTGGCCGTGCCCAGGGCTGTCGGCTCCTTCAGGGCTCGGGCCATGTATGCGCTCGGGCCCTCGGTGTAACGCTCCAGCACCTTGCGGAACAGCTTCTCCTTGTTACCGAAGGCCGCGTACATGCTGGTGGTGGAGATGCCCATCGCGGTCGTCAGGTTGGCGGTGCTGGCTCCCTCGTAACCGTGCCTCCAGAAGACCAGCATGGCGCGCTCCAGAGCCTCGTCTGTGTCGAATCCTCGCGGTCGGCCGATCGGGCCGGTCTGTTTTCTCTCCACGTCCACTCCCCCACTGTACTGCTTCTGTAGCGATCGCTACGGAAGTGCTACCGTCGGAGTTCTGCAGCGATCGTTGCGGAAGGCGGAGAGGGGGGTCGCGTGGGGGCGCTCACCGTCCAGAGCGGGGGCTTGGTGCGGGTTGGGTGTTCTGTGCGGCTGCGTGGGGGCTGGCCGCGCAGTTCCCCGCGCCCCTGGCAAGCGGGGCCGCGGGTTCGGACGCCTGTGCGGCCTTGTGGGGGTGGGCCGCGCAGTTCCTCGCGCCCCTTAAAAGCGAGGTCGGTGTCCTGTGCGGCCGCGTGGGGGTGCGCCGCGCCGTTCCCCGCGCCCTTTGAAAGCGGGGCGCTGGGCTGGAAGTGGGGCTGGGGGATGGGGTCTGGTGTGAGTCCACTTTTACGGATTTTCGCTTCGCGTAGGAAAGGTCAGCTGATGTCCGAGAGTTATTTGCGTGCTTTCTATCTGCGCTATATCGCGGCGCTCAACGCCCACGAGTTCGACGGTATGGATGAGTTCATCGATGACCGCACCACCTTGAACGGGGAGCCGGCCACCCGGGACGATCTTCTCGCCGTTCAGAAGCATGACGTGGATGCCGTTCCTGACCTTCACTGGGAACTCAAGGAACTGCTCTTCGACGGTGACCGACTGGCCGCCCGTCTGGTCAACACCGGCACTCCAGTGAAGGAATGGCTGGGCGTTGCCCCCACAGGCGCCTCTTTCGAGATCGTCGAGTACGCCACCTACCAGGTGCGCGACGGACGGTTCGTGCACATGACCGCCCTGCACGACGCCGGTGAACTTCTCCGGCAGCTGACCGGCTGACTGGCCGACTGACTGGCCGATCGCAGAAAATTTCACCACTTCACCAATGCCCCACCTGGGCCTTATGAATCGCGAGGATACGCAATGACCGTCACACTGATCACCGGGGCCAACAAGGGCATCGGTTTCGAAACAGCCCGACAGCTCATCGCGTTGGGTCACGTCGTCTATATCGGTGCGCGTGACATCGAGCGGGGCGAGAAGGCCGCCGCTGAAATCGGCGCACGATTCGTGCAGCTCGACGTGACCGACGACGCGTCGGTGAGCCGCGCGCTGGCGACGATCGACTCCGCCGAGGGCCGACTCGACGTCCTGGTGAACAATGCGGGCATCCTCGGGGACGGAATCGTCGACGGGCCCACGGCCCTGCGCGCCTTCGACACCAATGCGGTCGGGATCGTGCGCGTCACGGAGGCCGCGCTGCCTCTCCTGCGTCATTCCTCGAACCCGACCGTGGTCAACGTTTCGAGCAGCGCAGGATCGTTCCGGGCGGTGACCAATCCGGACCGACCGGAATTCGGCCTGCCGTTGGCGCTCTACTCCGCCTCGAAGTCCGCGGCCACGATGCTCACCGTCCAGTACGCCAAGTCTCAGCCGGACATCAAGTTCAACGCGGTCGAGCCCGGCACGACCGCGACCGACATGACGGCGGCGTTCGGAATCGGAAGGTCGCCGGAGGAGAGCGCCGGCGTCGTCGTACGGCTGGCGACTCTCGGCGCCGACGGCCCGACCGGAACCTTCCAGGACGAGAACGGGGAGCTGCCTTGGTGACCGCGTCGCGGCGTAGCCGTTTAGTCGGCGGGGCCCTTCGACATATCCGTATACCCGCATATCCGCGCGATGCGTGTGCAGAGGAATCCACAGTGGACCAATAAGGGCGTTTTTGCGGGGAAGGAGTACCGGTGCGGCCGGAGCGGTCGGCGTTTCGCAGGGAACCTTGCGCCTCCAGCGCCGTCCGCTCCGGTCGTTCTCGCGTACCGGACCGAGCGGGCGCCCCACCGCTCCGCCGACCACCGGCGCCGCTCGCGCCGCACATCTTTTGCAAGTGACGCACAACCCTTCCTATACCTCGCGTGTCACATCAGGCAGGAGCAACAGACCGCAAAGATCCACAAGGGGGAAATATGGGATTCCACCGTTCCGTCCTGTCTGTCTTCGCAATCGGCGCCCTGTCCGTGGGGGCCACGGCCGCCCTGGCGGCGCCCGCCTCCGCCGCACCCAACACCACGCCGCAGAAGGTCTGCGGGAGCGCCTACAAGACCGTGAACTCGGCTCCTGTCGGTTCGCTGGGCACCGTGTATCTGACGTACAACGCGTCGAACGGCAAGAACTGCGTCGCGACCATCCGCAAGAACCCGGGCACGGCCGTGGAGATGTCCACCTGGGCGTACATCCCCGACACCGACGAGGGCGCCGAGGACTACGGCCTGTACACGTCGTACGCGGGACCGGCGTACGTGTACGGCAAGGGCCATTGTGTGGACTGGGGCGGCCACATCAGCAACGTGTACGTGCAGGTGACGGGCTCCAACTGTGCCGCGCTCAAGGAGCACCGGGTCACCTCGGTCCGCTGACCCACCGCTCCCCGACCACCGCGTGCTCCGTGGGAATCCGCGGGGACCCGCACCGGTCCGGCCCGCCACACCCCGCCCCGCCACCGCCCCGGCAGACTCACCGAGTTCTGCCGGGGCGGTGGCGGGGCTTTGTGGTGCAAGTGGTTCGCTCGTTCGAGGAGGACGCACGTTTCCGCGCTTTTGGGCGATACCTGGCCAGGTCATGATCACCGCGGTTCTCGCGACGGTGAGAGTCTTCGGCCTGCTCAGGAGTTGCCATGATTCTCGTCATCGTCGTCGCCGCAGTGGCCCTCATCGCGGGGCTCGCGGCGAACCGCTACCTACGGCCCCGCCTGATGAGCGATGACGACGCCGGCATGGCCGTCAAGGACCTCGTCGGCCCGCTCCTGACGCTGACCGTCCTGCTGCTGGCCTTCGTGCTGGTCACCGCCTCCGGATCGCACGGCAAGGCCGAAGTCGCCGCCCGGGGCGAGGCCCGCGCACTGGACCAGCTCACCGAGATCGCCGATTACACGCCGAGGGCGGAGCGGGAACGGATCCAGGCGGACACCGTCTGCTACGCCCGTGCCGTCCGCGTGTACGAATGGCCCGCCATGGCCGACGGCAAAGGGGCCGCCGAGCCCAGCCTGTGGTCGACCGACCTGCGCCGTTCGTTTCGTGACCTGGAGGGCAAGCCGGTCTTCGGCATGCTGATCGGCGCCGACAACAAGCGCTCCGACGAACGTGCGGAGCGCCTCACCCAGGCCACTCCCAGCATCCCCAGCGCCATCTTCTGGTTCCTGCTGGCCACCCTGACGCTCACCATCGTGACCCTCGCCGTGTGCGTACCCCGCAGGAACAACCGCGGTCAGCTCGTCGTCCTCACGGTCATCACCGCGCTCCTGACGACGACACTGTGCATCATCCGCGACGTCGACCGGCCCTTCGGCGGCATCATCGACGTCGACCCCACCGCCATCACGGAGATCGAACGGCAGGCCACCCGCGACTTCCTCGCCAACCATGAGGCCGCCGATCTGCCCTGCGACAAGAAGGGCGACCGACGCGCCGCGTGAGGCACCACCAAGGGCGGGAGGGACGGCGGGACGGACCGAGCCGTCAGCGGATGGGGCGGCGGCTGGAGCGCCTGGACCAGCGCACAGCCGTGAGGGCAAGGGCCGCCACGAAGACCACGATGCCGATCACCAGCAGATAGCCCAGCCCCTTCGCGGCCACCCCGATGATTCCGAGCACGACGGCGACAAGGACGAGAAACAGGAAGAGAGCCATGGCAGTACCTTCAGACCGAGTAGGGGATCAGCGACGCGCGAGTTGCCTCTCTCCGTTCGCGCCCGTCTGATAAGCCAGGTCGTAGTGCTGGAAGATCGCTTCCTCTTCCTCGGCGGGGAGGATGTCGTCCATGCCCACGGAGGGTGCTTTCTTCACCAGAGCCTTGGCGTAGGCAACCCTCACGTAGTCGGGTCCGAGGACCGCATCGTCGAGCGGGACGAAAGCCAGTCGCTGCCGAGTGGGCAAGCCGATACGGACCGTCGCCATGGCCGACTCGTCGGTAGCGGTGTTCACATAGATCGATTCGAGCACGCCGATCTTGTGCCCCTTGAGGTCGACGACATCGCGATTGCGCCACTCACGCACATCGGCCGCTTGGATCTTGCTCATGTTGCGCCTCCTGAGCCACTCATCTGCGACGAGTTCCCCCGCTGCCGCCCCTGACACCACAGCCGCACGGCCGGGATACGAGGGCTTCGGCGGCCGTTGGCGGCTCTGCAACGGTCTCGGAGGGCGTGCGGCGCTTACACGGAGAGTGACGGGGCTGGCGCGGGCGCCGGTGCTGGTGCCGGTTCTACGGCCGCGTCGAAGTAAACCCATCCGTCCACTTCGATCTCCTGCCGCACCACGGCTGTCAGTGGCTCGCCATATTCTCCGCTGGGTGACAGGACAACCTATCGAGGCGCGCGTTCTCGCGGCTGCCGTGTGCGATGCGCGGCTGGTTCCGGACGGGTGCGAGGGTGCGTTGGAGTGGCTGGTCCGGCCCGAGGCGGCCCTGGGAAGTCCGCTCGGGGCCGACGTGTGGGTGTTCGACCGCGCTCTGAGCCAGGTGCTGCTGGTACGGCACCGTTGGCGCGGGTGGGTGCCGCCGGGCGGCAGGGTGGATCCCGGGGAGACACCACGGGAAGCCGCTCGTCGGGAACTGTTCGAGGAGACCGGCGTACAGGCGGAACTGCAGGCCGTGCCCGGGGCCGCCGAGGTCCGGTCGTATCGTCACGACTGGCCGGCCACCGTGGGCATCTCCTACGTGGCGGTCGTCGATCGGCGGACGCCGTTGGCGGCCGAAGGGGATCAGCCGGTCGGCTGGCACCGGCTCGACGAGCCGTGGCAGGGGTGGTTCGCCGACGATCGTCCGCGCATGCAGCAGTGTGCCCTCCGGCTGAGCGCTCTCCGGCCCGGTCCCTGACGACCGGAAAGCGGGCGACAGCTCGTGCTCGGGTCTGGCTCCTGGCCCGCCCCGCCGCTCCACGGCGCGGCACGCAATAGTCCACACACGGCACGTCATTGTCCACATGCGTCGCTCTAGTCTCACAGCGAGCCGACCGCGCGGCCCCGGCACAGCACCCGCACTGGCACGTCACTTCTCCAAAACCCCACGGACGGAGATCCACATGCGCAGGACGAGCGCACGGTTCACCCTGACCGGAGCCGCGGCCGCGAGTGCCGTCGCACTGGCTGTCATCGGAGCCAATACGGCGAGCAGTTCCACCGCATCCCAGCTGGAGCCGGCGGTCGCCGCTGCCGCCGCGCCCATCGGCTTCGGAGCCGGCACCACCGGTGGTGCCGGCGGCAGCACGGTGACCGTCACCACCGCCTCCGCCTTCAAGACTGCTGTGCAGAGCAGCGCGACCCAGATCGTCCGCGTCAACGGCACCATCGCGCTGACGGAGATGACGAAGGTCGCATCGAACAAGACCGTCGTCGGCGTCGGCACGGCAGGGAAGATCACCGGCAGCGGGCTGAACATCGCGAGCGTGAGCAACGTGATCATCCAGAACCTCACGTTCACCGGGTCCAACGACGACGCCATCAACGTCCAGTACTCGACGAAGGTCCACATCGACCACAACGACATCTCCGGCGCGTACGACGGGGCCGTCGACATCAAGCGCTCCTCGACGAACATCTCGGTGTCCTGGAACCGCACCCACAGCCAGGACAAGAACATGCTGCTCGGTCACTCGGACGACAACTCCAGTGAGGACACCGGCAAGCTGAAGGTGACGTACGACCACAACTGGTTCGACGGCACCAACCAGCGCAACCCGCGCGTCCGGTTCGGCAACCCGGTCCACGTGCTGAACAACTACTTCAGCAACGTCGGCTCGTACGGTGTGGCGTCCACCGAGAACGCGGGCGTCCTCGTGGAGGGCAACTACTTCGAGAACACCGACGACCCCTACCACCTCGGTGAGGGTTCCTCCGACGCGGGCTCGCTCGTGGCCAAGAACAACTACTTCGTGAACTCGGGCTCCGGTCAGACCGGCGGCTCCGTGGCCTCGATCCCGTACAGCTACACCGCCCAGTCGGCCTCCGGCGTCAAGGCGACCGTGACCGCCGGTGCGGGTGTCGGCAAGATCTGATCCCGGCTTCCGCACCGCATCACTACCTCCGCACAGCACCACACGGCGCGGGGCAGGACCGGTGACCGACGCGTCACCGGTCTTGCCCCGCGCTGCCGCCTCCCCTACGTTGCCCAGGACCCAGCGGGCCTACAGGGCTTCTGACGGAGGCCGAGCGAGGGGGCGCCGATGGACCCGGGGCCGTACACCGGGCCGTACGCCGGTCCGTACGCCGTGGGCGGTACGTCGCCCGGGGCGAACCGGCCGCTGACCGTCGGGCTGCTCACCGCCAACATCCATCTGGGGGTGGGGGCGACGCTCTGGTCCGGGGCCCGCGCCGCCGCCGAGCGCAACGACGTCAATCTGATCTGCTTCCCGGGCGGGAACCTGCGTCACGGTGACGTGGCCCGCAGCGAGTTGTACGAACTGGTCGGCCCGGCCCGGCTCGACGGCGTCGTCTGCTGGAGTTCGACCCTGGGGCTGCCCTCGGCCGGACCCCGGGCCCGCCGGCTGCTGCGCCGGCTCGCCCATCTGCCGCTCATCAGTCTCAATCAGCCGCTCAGCGACCAGACCGACGTGCTGTCGATCGACTCCCACGCGGGCATGCGCAAACTGGTCGGGCATCTCGTCCAGCACGGCCGCAGACGGCCGGCCTGCATCCACGGGCCGCTCGCCAACCCGGTCTCCGAGGAGCGTTACCGCGCGTGTGTCGACGCGCTGCGCCACCACGGTATCCGCAACGAACACGTGGGCGCGGCCGTCGACTTCGCCGCGTCGGCCGGCGCCTCGGCGATGCAGGTACTGCTGGAGGCCCGCGGACTGACACCCGGCGTCGACTTCGACGTGGTGCTCGCGTGCAGCGACGTCCTCGCCGCCGGGGCGCTGCGCCATCTCACCGAACGCGGCATCCGGGTACCGGAGGACGTGGCCGTGGTCGGCTTCAACGACTCCCCCGAAGCCCGTCTCGGCGACCCGCCGCTGACCTCCGTGGCCCTGCCCTTCGAGGAGTTGGGCGCGCTCGCCGTGGACACCCTCGTCGCCCGCCTGCGCGGCACCCGCCCGCCCGATCGCACCACCATCCCGGCCACGCTGGTGCCGCGCCGCTCCTGCGGCTGCCCCTATCCGACGTCGTACCAGCCCCCGCTCGTCGCCCCGGCACCGGCCGCCGCGCGGCACCCGGCGGGCTGGGACGCGGTGGACGGCGTACTGCCGTCCGGTGGTGCCCGCCTGGCCGCGGCCTTCCGCGCCGAACTCGCCCGCGCCGACAGCGATCCGTACCCGCCGGTGAGCACCGGTGGCGGCAGCCAGGACACGGTGAACGGCGGTGCCCGGCCCGGGAGTTTCCTCTCTCTCGTCGAGCGGCTGTTGCACAGCAACGCGCGTACGCAGGCCGAAGTCGACCGCTGGCACCAGGCGTTGGAGAGCGCCCGCCGCGGTGTCGTCGACACGCTGCCGGACCCGCTGCGCCGGGCCGGCGAGGTCCTGTTCGGCCAGGCCAGACTCGTCGTGGCGGAACGGTCTCGTGCCCTCCTTGAGTACGAGCGCTGGTCGGGGACCCAACGCGCGCGCAGACTGCGGGAGTTCGGGACCGCGCTCACCACGGTCGTGGACCTGGAGGGGCTCTCCGACGTACTGGAACGCCATCTGGGCCAGTCGGGCGTCCCGCACTGCCGGATCGTCCTGTACGAGCGCGACGCCGACGCCTCCGGTCCGGCGGCGCTGGGCATGGCCCGTCCCCTGCTCGCCCGTGCGGAGGCGGCCCGGGAGACAGGCCGGGAGTCCGGTCCCACCGGCCCGCTCGGCAGCCCCGCCTTCTCCCCCGCCCTGCTGCTTCCCGACTCCCTGCTGCCCGGCGAGGACCGCTTCACGCTGGTGCTCGAACCGCTGCACATCGGCGAGGAGCATCTGGGCGTGGCCGTGTTCGAAGCCACGTCCGCGCGAGCGGCGTACCACGACGGGGCCGACGGAGCCCTGTACCGGGAACTGGGCGATCAGATCAGTGCCGCGCTGAAGGGCATCGGGCTCTTCGACGAGGTGCGGCGCGCTCGGGACGCCGCGGAGCAGGCGAGCAGGTTCCAGACGCGGCTGCTGACCCATGTCGGCGACGAGTTGCGTACTCCGGTGGAGGCGATGCTGCACCGGTCCGGTGACCCCGCGGCGGCCCTCCTGGAGGTCCGGCGGGACGCCGCGCGCGTGCTGCACCTCATGGAGAACCTCCTGGACCTGGCGCGGTCGGAGGCCGGTGACCTCCTGCTGACCCGGCGGCTCATGGATCCGCTGCCCGTCCTCGCGCGGGCGTGCGCGGCGGCGGCCTCCGCGCTGCCCGCGGGCCCCGGGTGGCGGCTCGACCTGCCCGAGCGGCTGCCCTCGGTGTGGGTGGACGAGACGCGGTTCCAGCAGATCCTGCACAACGTGCTGATCTCTGCGGCGGCCCGCGCGAAGGACGCACCGCCCCGGGTGGCGGCGGCCCTCGGCCCGGCGGGCGTGCGGATCACAGTCGACGTCCCGGACGCCCGTACGCCGATCGCGCAGCCCGGCCAGCTCCTGGACGTGGGGGTGACCACGGCCCGGCGGCTGGCCATGATGCACGGCGGGGCGCTGACCGTCTCCGACGCGACGGACCGGGCCCAGTACGTACTGGAGCTGGCCCTGCCCTCTCCCGACGGGCAGGCGCATCTGGCCGCCGCGGGCGACGCCCCGCTGCTGGTCGTCACTCCCGGCGAACTCGGCGCGGACATCAGCGCGCACGCCGCCCGCCACGGTCTGGAGGTGTTCCGGCCCGACACCGCGCACGACCCCATGCCGTCGGTGGCGCGGCGCACGCCCGGCGCCGTCGTGTGGGACGCGCAGCCGGACCGGCCCCAGGAGTGGCGGGCGGTGCAGCGGCTGCACGACCATCCGGCGCTGCGGCACACGCCGTTCGTGCTGTTCGGGGCCGACGGGACCGATCTGCCGCAGGCGCTGCGTGCGCTGCGGCCCAACGGGTTCGCCGAGCCGGTGATCGTCGCGGGCGGCTCGCAGGAGTCCCGGGAGGCGTTGCGGCGGCTGGCGGAGTCGGCGCTGCCGGACCATCCGGCGCGGGTCTCCACCGACGCGACGACGCTGCTGGCGCTGGTCGCGGAGGAGACGCCACGGCTGGTGGTGCTGGAGCGGGCGCTGCCCGATCTGCAGGCGCTGGACGTGGTGGACCGGCTGCACGACGGCTCGGGCCGGGCCCTGTGTCCTGTCGTGATCGCCGACCACGAGGGCATGACGGCGGCGGACGCCCGGCGCGGCCGTCAGCACCCGGCGCTGCTCATGCTGGACATGGACGTGTTCGCGCCGCAGGAGGCCGCCGCGCTCGTCCGCGAACTGGCCGCCCACGGCTCCCGGTTGCCGCCGCGCACCAGGGACGTCCTCGACGAGGCCCTGGTGTTCCTCTACGAGCACTGGCGACGGCCGATCTCCCGCTGGCAGGTCGCGCAGGCCGCCGGTGTCAGCCCCGACCACCTCGGCAAGCTCTTCCAGCAGCGGTACGGCCTGACGGTGTGGGAGTACCTGACCCGGCTGCGGATCCGGCGGGCGGCGGAGCGTCTGCGGTCGAGCAACGACAGCGTGCAGAGCGTCGCCCGGGCCGTGGGTTTCCGTGATCGCGCGTATTTCAGCCGGGTGTTCCGCAGGGTCACGGGGGCGGCCCCGCACCACTACCGGGAAAAGACCGCCTCCGGAGAGGGAGTACGGGACGTGTCCGCCGGCCCGGCCCGCCGCTGAACCGGCGTTCACCACCCTCTCGGCTCGCGCCCGACCGGTGCTGAAACGGCACTGGAACGCCGTCGAATCCGCAGCGGATATTGCGGAAGCAAGCGCTCACAGTCCGTCAAGTCTCATTAAAGAATGAGGCTTGCTTGTTTATGCGGCGGCGGACGTTTCCAGTCCGTCGGGACAGTTGTCGACTTCTCGCCGACCTCGGGGTGCGCACCCTGAACACCTGCCGAAACCGGGCGATCTTTGCATCTCAGAACGCCCCCACTTCCCGAAAAACCGGTCGCATGGGTATGTTTCCGGGCGTTCGGCTCCACCCGCCCGGAGACCGTTGACAGGCTCTGGTCCGCTGATCAATTATCGCCGTGCGTCCAGGTGTTCCCAATCGGTACACCAGTCGGACGACGTCTCCGCACCCGTGGGGCGCCGTGAGCAAGAAAGCTGGTGGGCAGAATGCCGTACGACGAAGGCATGAACTCGCCGTCGTTATCGGCTGGCAACGTTGTCGCACTGAATTGCCGATTCGCCGGATCTCACGGAGTCCCCCCATTGTTCTCGTGCTCCGCGCTCCCCGCCGTCGTACCGCCCCCCCCCACCTCCATGAGACACCGATCCGCCGCCCGCCCCGACTCCGCAGCTCCGCCCGGCAACCGGGCGTAGAGCAGCCTCGGCGGCCCGCCGCACGGGCGGCCGTACCCCCAGCGTGACTCTCGGAACCAGTAACCCTGACGACGGGAAGACCCAGCCTTGTCCGTGCATGACACCCCCCAGGCTCCGTACGCCCCCCAGGTTCCGTCTCCCCGACAGCACCCCGCCGACTCCCCACGGCGTGAGCCCTCGGCCCCCACCACCCTCGCTCCGGCCTCCTTCGCCCAGCAGCGGCTGTGGTTCCTCGCCCAGCTCCCGGGCGGGAACGAGGCGTACAACGAACCCGTCACCTTCACCCTCCGGGGCCCTCTCGACACGGCCGTCCTGCGCCGCGCGCTCGACGCGCTCGTCGTCCGGCAGCAGGCACTGCGCACCAGGCTCGTGGCCGTCGACGGCGAGGTGTACCAGCACATCGATCCGCCGGAGACCGGATTCGCCCTCGCGGCGGACGATCTCGCCGGGCTGCCCGACTCCGCGGCGCGCCTCGACGAACTGCGTCTCCAGGAAGCCTCGGCCCCGTTCGACCTGGCACGCGGTCCCCTCTGCCGCGGCCGTCTCCTCACGCTGGCGGAGGACCACCACGTCCTGCTGCTGACGGTCCATCACAGTGTCTTCGACGGGCGTTCCATGACCGTGATGATGAGTGAACTGGGCACCCTGTACGCGTCCTTGCTGGACGGACGGCCTTCGCCGCTGGCGCCGCTCCCGCTGCAGTACACCGACCATGCCCGCGCCCAGCGGGAGCTGGTCCTCGCGGGCGGGCTCGCCGAGCACGCCGACTTCTGGCAGCGGCAACTGGCCGACGCCCCGCCGCTGTCCGGGCCGCCCACCGACCGCCCGCGTCCCGCCCAGCAGGATCTGCGGGGCGGCCGGGTGGAGTTCGCCCTGGACGCCGAACTCACCTCTGCCCTGCGGGCCTTGGCACGAGAGCGCGGACGCACGCTGTTCGGCTCCGTCCTGACCGGCTGGTCGCTGCTGATGTCCCGGCTCAGCGGCCGTACCGACGTGGTCGTGGGCACTCCCACGGCGGGGCGGCGGCACAACGAGGACCTGTCGGACGTCATGGGCTTCTTCGTGAACACGCTGCCCCTGCGCGCCGACTTCTCCCGTACGGCGACGGCCGGCGACGCCCTCGCGCACGTGGGAGGTGTGCTGCGTGACGCGCTCGGCCACCAGAACCTGCCCTTCGAGCACATCGTGGAGCTCGTCAACCCGGTCCGCAGCGCCGCTTACACACCGCTGTTCCAGACGATGGTCGCCTGGGTTCCCGAGCGGGACGGACTGCTCGAACTGTCGGGCCTGGACGTCACTCCGCTCGACATCCCGGACGCTCCCGCGAAGTTCGAGCTGGCGCTGTCGCTGACCGAGTCCCAGGGCCGTGTCGTCGGCCACCTGGACTACGCGTCGGCGCTGTTCGACGAGGACACCGCGCGGCGGTACGTACGCCAGCTGGAGCATCTGCTCACCGACATGGCGGCCCGGCCCGAGGCGCCCGTCGGCACGCTCAAGCTGATGGACGAGCAGGAACGGCGGCTGCTGCTCACGGAGTTCGCGAACGGCCGGCCGCTCACGGCCGAGCCCTCGTCCGGCACGGCGAGCGGAACGGAGTCCCGCTCGGAGGCTCGTCCCGGCTCCCGCGCCGGCGGGCTGGTGGAGCGGTTCGACGAGCAGGTCGCGGCCCGCCCCACGCAGACCGCGCTCGTGTGCGGCGGCGAACGGCTCGACTACGCCACTCTCGCCGGGCGGGCCGATCGCCTCGCCCGTGCCCTCGCCGATCAAGGTGTGGGCCCCGGCGACATCGTCGGGCTGCACACCGGACGCTCCGTCGAACTGGTCGTCGGCGTCCTGGGCATCCTGAAGTCAGGTGCCGCCCATCTGCCGCTCGACCCGGCCCAGCCGCCCGCCCGGCTCGCCGCGATGGTCGAGGACGCGGCCCCCGTCCTGGTGCTGAGCGACCTCCCCGGCGCGCGGCGGCCGACCGCGTGGCGCTACCTGCCGACGGTCGAGGCGTCGGCGGACAGCGATGTCCCGCCCGCGCCGGTCCCGGACGACGAGCAGGTGGCCTACGTCCTCTACACGTCCGGTTCGACCGGCCGCCCCAAGGGGGTGGCCGTCACCCGGCGCAGCGTCCTGAACCTGTTCGACAACTGGGCCACCCGCATGGGCACGACACCGGGAGAGGCCACCTCCGCCTGGTCGAGCATCGGCTTCGACGCCTCCGTCCACGAGTTGCTGCTGCCGCTGACGACCGGCGCCGAACTGCACCTCGTACCCGAGGAGTTGCGTGGTGACCCCGATGAACTGATGGAGTGGATGCGGCAGCACCGCATCGTGCAGGCGTTCCTGCCGCCCTCCTACATCCGGTGGATCGACGAGGATCCCGGCACACGGCTCGACGGGCTCGCGCTGCGCCACTTGCTCACCGGTGTGGAGTCCTTGCCGGAGTCCGCGCTGTACCGCATGCGGGAGCACCTCGCGGGCCTCAAGGTGTGCTTCGGCTACGGGCCGACCGAGACCACGCTGTACAGCACGGCGTACTACGACCCGCAGCCCCTCGACCGGCAGTGCCCCATCGGACGGCCCCTCGCGGGAACGCGGATGTACCTCCTCGACGAGCACATGGAGCCGGTCCCGGTCGGTGTCGCCGGGGAGGTGCACCTCGGCGGCGCGAGTCTCGCGGCCGGCTATCTGCACCGCCCCGACCTGACCGACGAGCGTTTCCTGCCGGACCCGTTCGTCCCCGGCGAACGCGTCTACCGTACGGGGGACCTCGCCAGGTATCTGCCCGACGGCAACGCCGTCTACGTGGGGCGCGTCGACGACCAGGTGAAACTGCGCGGCTTCCGTATCGAACCGGCCGAGATCGAGGCCGCGCTGCTCGCCCTGCCGGAGGTGCGCGAGGCGGCCGTGGTGGTCGACCGGGACACCGGTGCCGAACCCCGGCTGGTGGCGGCGGTGGCTGTCGGCGAGGTGCCCGCCCGGCCTTCGCACGCGTGGCGCGCGGCCCTGGCGGACCGGCTGCCCGACTACATGATCCCCGCGGTGGTCCTGGAACTGCCCGTCCTGCCGCTGAGCCGCAACGGGAAACTGGACCGCACGGCCCTGCTGCGCGAGGCGGCCGGATCGCGCACCGGCCAGGTCAACACCCAAAGCCCGCGCGATCAGATCGAACTGACGCTCCTTCATATATGGCGGGGCATTCTTCTCGGCCCGGACTTCGGCATACGCGACAGCTTCTTCGACATCGGAGGCACAAGTCTGTCGGCCATCAAGATGGCCCACGGCATCCGCGAGACGCTCGGCACCACGATTCCCGTCCGCGACCTCATGCTCCATCCGACGATCGAAGGCCTCGGCGGTCTCATCCGCAGGGGCCGTTCGGGGACACCACCGAGCAACCTCATCGAGTTCCGGAAAGGCAGCACCGGCGGCAACGTCGTGTGCGTCCACCCCGCAGGCGGCACCGCGTTCTGCTACCTCCCCCTGGCCAGGACACTGCCCACGGACGTCGGCCTGTACGGGATCCAGTCCCCCGGAGTGAATCCCGGCGAGGCCTTCCTCCCCGACGTCGAGGCCATGGCGGAGGCGTATCTGCGACTCGTCGAACCCTTCGACGACGGCCCTCTCGTCCTCACCGGGCTCTCCTACGGCGGCGTGATCGCGCACGAGATGGGTCGGCGGCTGGCGGACGCCGGCCGCACCGACGTGAGCGTGGTGCTGCTGGACACCCAGGCCACCGAGGACCCCGAGGTACGCGCCACCGTGGCCGCGCCCGTGGACCTGGCCGAGTTCCGGGACAAGCTCGTGAAGTTCAACGGCATGTATCCGGGGATCGACGACGAGCAGATCGACCGGTACTACCGGATCTACAACCACAATCGCGAGACGGCCCGCGACCACCTCCCGGCGTCCTCGGCGGCCCGTCTCGTCCTGATGCAGGCCGTCGGCGGCACGACCCCCGGCCCGGCGCCCCTGCCCGAGGTGCGCGACTTCTGGCGGCGTCGCGCGGAGAACGGCTTCCGCGTCGAACCACTGGACTGCAGCCACTGGGAGGTGCTGGAGAGCGGTACCTCGCCGCAGGTGGCGGCCGTGCTCGGCGCCGAACTGGCCGCGCTCTCGGTCCCGCCCACCGCCGCGTCCGCCGCCGGGCCCGCCGTCATCGAGGAGGCCTGATGTCCGGTTCCGCCGCGTCCGGTCCGCTGCTGGCCGACGCCGTACTCGATCAGGCCCGTCTGACCCCCGACGCCCTCGCCGTGGCCGACGGGGACCACCGCCTCGACTACGCGGGCCTCGACCAGGCCTCCCTGCGTGTGGCGCGCGGCCTGCGCGCCCGTGGAGTCCGTGCGGGGCAGGCCGTCGCGGTCCGCCTGCCGCGGTCCTGGCAGCTGGTGTGCGTGATGCTCGGCATCCGCCGCGCCGGAGCCACCGTGGTCCCGCTCGACGGGCAGAGCCCCGCCGAACGCCGTCGGCACATCCTCGACGACTCGGCCGCCGTGGCCCTGGTGCACGACGGCACGGGCGGGGCGACGAGCGGGGCGTTCGGGGAAGGCCCCGATGTCCTGTTGGCCGTCGACGACCTCCTCGGCGATCTCCCCGGAGAGGACGCGGGGCCCCTCGACGAGGTCACCCCTGTCACGGACGCGGCCACCTCGTTCCTCTTCTACACCTCGGGCACCACGGGCCGCCCCAAGGGGGTCGAGGTCAAGGACGCCGGAATCATGCGTCTGGCCGACCCCGGCTTCCTCTCCCCGACCGCGGGCGCGCGGTACGCGAGCATCTCCAACCCGGCCTTCGACGCCCTGAGTTACGAGGTCTGGGTACCGCTGCTGACGGGCGGGACCTGTGTCGTCCTGAGCGACGAACAGGTGCAGAACCCGCGTCTGCTCGCCGAGACCCTGCGGCACGAGCGGATCGACGCCCTCTTCGTCACCGCTGCCCTGTTCAACGCCGTCACCGACAGCGTGCCCCACTGCTTCGACTCCGTCGGCCAGGTCCTGATCGGCGGCGAACAGCTCAACGCCACCCGCGTGAAGCGCTGGTACCAGGACAACCCCGGCACCAGGACGTGCCTGGTCAACGCCTACGGGCCCACCGAGTCCTCGACCTTCGCCCTGCACCACCCGGTGCCCCGTGACTTCGCCGGCGACACCGTTCCCGTGGGCCGGCCCGTGCCCGCCACGGAAGCACTGCTGGTTGCCGACGGCTCACGGGCCGCCGGGACCGACGAGGTCGGTGAACTGTGGCTGTCCGGCGCCGGGTTGGCGACCGGCTACCGCAACCTGCCCGAGGAGACGGCCCACCGCTTCGCCCCACTGCCGTGGCACGACATGGGCCGCGCCGTCTGGTACCGCACCGGCGACCTCGCGCGCCGTGACGCCACAGGGCTGCTCACCTTCGTCGGGCGGGCGGACCGCCAGGTGAAGGTACGCGGCTTCCGCATCGAGCCCGGAGAGATCGAGCAACAGCTCGGCGCACACCCCGCCGTCCGGCAGGCCCGGGTCTGCACCCGGCACGACGTGGACGGCGCCCATGAGCTGCTGGCGTACCTGGTACTGGGTGCCGAGCTGACGTACGAGGAGTACGAACGCCATCTGGCGGCCACCCTGCCTCCGTACATGCGCCCGCACCGCACCCATCTCGTGGACGCCCTGCCGCGCAACGCCAACGGCAAGGTCGACGACGCCGCCCTGCTGGACTCCACCACGCCGGCGTGGCGTCGTACCTCCGGCGCGGCCGTCGAGGTGACGGACGCGCAGCGCGAGGTGCTGGAGATGGCCGGGAGCGTGCTGGGGGTACCGGGGCTTCGGCCGGACGACGGCTGGATCGCCAACGGCGGTGACTCGCTCAAGGCCTTGCGTCTGCGGTTCCGGATCCGGCGCCGCTGGAACGTCGAGGTGCCGCAGTCGGTCGTCCTGCGGGAGGACTTCGCCGCGCTGACAGAGGCCATCACGTCCGGAGCCGCCTCCGGGACTCCTGGCTCCTCCGGCTCCTCCGCCCCAGGGCAGTCGGCGCCACCGCACCCGGCGGTGCCGGAGCCGGGCGGACGCCGTTCCGCGCCGGCCACCTCCGAGCAGCAGCGCCTGTGGCTCCTCGACCGGAGCGACCCGCACAACCGCGCCTACGACGTTCCGCTCGCCTTCCACCTGCAGGGCACCGTCGACGAGGACGCCCTGCGCGCCGCACTCACCCGTCTCGTCGCCGAACACCCCGCTCTGCGTACGGCTTTCCGGGCCACCCCGGAAGGGCTGCTCCAGGAGATCGGCGACCCGTTCGACCCCTGGGAGCCGGCCGACGTCCTCGACGGTGAGGGCTGGGAGCCGGCGGCGCGGCGGTTCTTCGCCACACCCTTCGATCTCGCCGAGGCGCGGATGCTGCGGGCGGGCCTGCTGCGCACGTTCGACGGCCCGGTCCTCCTGCTTCATCTGCACCACATCGCCGTCGACGGCTGGTCCCTCAACGTCCTCTTCCGTGACCTCACCGCCTTCACCGCCCAAGCGGCCGGCCTCGAAGCAGCCGGACTCGTAGGCGCCGGACTCGAAGCAGTCGGTCTCGAAGCAGAGGAGGAGGGGTCCCGGCACACGCCGCTCGATTTCGCGCTGTGGCAGGCGCGTTGGCATCTGGAGTCCTCCTACGAAGAGCAGCGGTCGGGCCTGCGCCGCCACTACGCGGCCCTGGAACCTTCCCCGCCCCCGCCCGCCGTCACGACCACCGCCGACTCCGGTGCCCGGCTGTTCACCGCGTCCCTCGACCTCGTCCAGCGCTCCCGGCTCGACCGGCTCGGGGCGGAACTCGGGCTCACCCGTTTCCAGCTCCTGCTGGCCGCCTTCTCCTGGAGCCTGTACGGCGTGACGGGCCAGGCCCGTCCACTGGTGGCGAGCCCTGCCTCGGGCCGGCCGGTCGGCGAATTCGCCTCCACCGTCGGCATGTTCGCCAACACCGTGCTGCTGCCGCTGAAGCTCCAGCCGGGCGACGGCTTGCGCCGGCAGCTCGGCCGGCAGGCCACCGAGGTCCAGCAGATCCTGGACCGGCAGGACGTGACGCTCGCCGACGTACTGACCGACCACGACTTCGGCGGCGGCCCGCTCTTCGACTTCATGTTCGTCCTGGAGAACACCGACTTCGGCGCGCTGTCGCTGCCGGACTGCCGGGTACGCCCCGCCTGGCCGCAACCCGTCGACACCAAGTGCGCGCTCACGCTGTCCGTCGTCGAGCAGGACTTCGGGTTCGACTGCCTGTGGGAGTACGCGGCCGGGCGCTTCGACGCCGAGGTGGTGGCGTCGGCCCATCGACTGTTCGTACGGGCGATCGACCTGCTCACCGCCGCGGACGAGGACGAGGACTGGAGCCAGGGTCAGGGCGAGCCCACATTGGCGGCCCTCGTCGCGCCCTACCGGCGTACGCTCCCCGATCCCGGCCAAGGGGCACGGAGCACACCCGCCTTCACCACCGTGGCGGAGGGCTTCGCCGCGCAGGTACGACGGACTCCGCACGCACCGGCCCTGACGACGGGCGACCGTACGCTCACGTACGCGCAACTGGACGCGCACGCAAGGGCGTTGGCAGCCGAGTTGACGGCGCTGCTTCCGCTGCCGTCCGATCCCGGGGCGCCCGCCCGGGTCGCGTTGCATCTCACGCCGTCGGCCGAGCACATCGTGGCGCTCCTCGCCGCCGCGCAGCTCAACCTGACCGTCGTACCGCTCGATCCCGCCTATCCGCCTTCGCTGCTGCGCCGGGTCCTGGTGGATGCGGCCCCCTTGTGCGTCCTGACCGCGGTCGGCGCGGAGGAGGACGTGGCCGGGATCGCGCCGGCGGAGCTGCCACGGCACCCGATCGACCTGGCCGCCGCCGTGCCGTCCGCGCCGCGACCGGTTCCCCACGCGGGCCTGAGACCGCTCTACACGCTGTTCACCTCTGGCTCGACCGGCACGCCCAAGGGTGTCGACGTACCGGACCTGACCCTGTGCAACCTGCTGCACTGGCAGACCGAGGCGGGCGGCCTCGGGGAGGCCGCGGTCACCCAGCAGTTCTCGATGCTGTCCTTCGACGTCTCCTTCCAGGAGATCTTCACCACGCTGTGCTCGGGCGGACGCCTGCACCTCGTGCGCCCCGAGTGGCGGCAGGATCTGCCCGCCCTGCTCGACCAGTTGGAACAGGCCGGTGTCGAGCGGCTGTTCCTGCCGTTCGTGGCGCTGCAGCTGCTGGCCGAACACGCCGTGCACCTGGGGCAGTTCCCGTCGCGGCTGCGTGAGGTGGTCACCGCCGGCGAGCAGTTGACGTGCACCGATGCCATCCGCCGCTGGTTCGCCGGCCTGACGGACGCCCGGTTGTTCAACCACTACGGGCCCACGGAGACCCATGTCGTCAGCGGTCTGTGCCTCGACGGCGACCCGATGCTGTGGCCCACCCGCCCGGCCGTCGGTCGCCCGGTGGCCAACGCGGTCCTTCGTGTGGCCGACGACAGCGGCGAACCGCTCCCGCCCGGGGCTGTCGGCCAGCTGCTGATCGGAGGCCCGATGGCCTCGCCCTGCTATCTCGGCGACGCCGAGCTCAACCGCTCCAGGTTCACCGAGCTGCCCGGCAGGGGAACGTTCTACCGCAGCGGCGACCTGGCGCATTTCGACGCCGACGGGCTGCTGCACTTCGACGGCAGGGACGACGACCAGATCAAGATCAGCGGTCATCGGCTGGAGCTGGGGCAGCTGGAAGCGGCGCTGCTGGGGCACCCGTCGGTCATCGGCGCCCTGGTGTCCCGCGACGGCGATTCCCTCGTGGCGCTGCTGCAGTGCCGCGGCGACGACCCGGATCTGAAGCAGCTCAACGCGCATCTCGCCGGGGAGTTGCCGCCCTTCGCCCGCATCCGCACGTTCCGCAGGGTGGAGGCGTTGCCGCGCACGCCGAGCGGCAAGCTCGACCGCCGCGCGGTCGCCACCCAGGGCCGTGAACTGGGGAGTGGGCTGCCGTCCGAGCCGTCCGAGCCGACCGAGTCGCCTGAATCGCCTCAGTTGCTGGGTCCGGGGGCCTTGGAAGCCGCCGTGTCCATGCGGGAGACCCGGCTCTGCGAGCTGTTCGCCACGGTGACGGGCAAGAGGGTACTTCCGGACCAGCGGTTCTTCGACGCGGGCGCGGGCAGCCTCGACCTGATGCGTTTCCAGTTGCGGTGCGGTGTCGACCTGGGCCTGTCCTTCACGGTCGCGGACCTCTTCGAGCACGTCACCGTCCGCAGCCTGAGCCGGTTCCTCGACACGTCGGACCCGGCTTCGTCCGGGGCCGGCACTGGGGCCACGGCCACGGCTAGTGCTGCGGCTGCGGCTGCGGCGCGTGAACCGGTCGAACGGAACAGCGGCGCGCACGCCGAGCCGATCGCCGTCATCGGGATGGCCGTACGGCTGCCCGGCGCCCCCGACCTGGCGTCGTTCTGGCGGATGGTCGAGTCGGGGGAACGCGGCATCGAGCACTTCCCGGCCGCCGAGGGGCGTGTGGGCGCCCGCAGCCAGCTGGACGGGCTGCTGGCCTTCGACCCCCAGCACTTCGGCATCAGCCCCCAGGAGGCACGGCTGATGGACCCGCAGCAGCGGCACCTGCTGATGAGTTGCGTCGAAGCGCTCGCCCACGCGGGCATCGCCGACCCTGCCGAGAGCCGCGTCGGCCTGATAGCGGGCTGCGGCGAGAACACGTACTTCCAGTCCATGCTGCGTGAGGCCGACCCCGCCGCCCTCCCGGACGGCTTCCGCTTGGCCCTCCACCACGACAAGGACTTCCTCGCCACCAAGGCCGCGTACCACCTGAACCTGACGGGCCCCGCCTTCACGGTCCAGGCGGCCTGCGCCAGCTCCCTCGTGGGGGTGCACATCGCGGCCGGACTGCTGCGGCAGGGCGAGGCCGACGTCATGCTGGCCGGCGGAGTACTGGTCGACACGCTGCTGACGGACGGGTACACCTACCGGCCGCAGCACATCTTCTCGCCCGACGGCCACTGCCGGCCGTTCAGCGACGACGCCGCGGGCACCGTCGGCGCGAGTGGCGTCGGTGTCGTGGTCCTCAAGCCGCTGAGCCTCGCCGAGCGCGACGGCGACACCGTGTACGCGGTCGTCACCGGATCCGCCCTGAACAACGACGGCGCGTCGAAGCTCGGCTACAGCGCGCCCTCCGTCTCCGGGCAGCGGGAGGTCATCCGCACCGCGCTGCGCCGCAGTGGCCGCCCGGCCACCGACCTCGGTTACGTGGAGGCGCACGGCACCGGGACCCGGCTGGGCGACCCCGTGGAGGTCGGCGCGCTGCGGCAGGCTCTCGACCTGCCCGACGCCGCCTCGTGCGCCCTGTCGTCCGTGAAGAGCCAGATCGGTCACCTGGGCGCCGCCGCTGGCGTCGTCGGCCTGGTGCGCGCGGCGCTCGCCGTCCACCACGGGGTGATCCCGCCGAACGTCGACTTCCGGCGTCTCAACCCGGAGATCGGCGCCGACCCGGGCCCCTTCCACATTCCGACGAGCGCGCAGCCCTGGCCGACGGGGCGTCCGCGCGTGGCGGCCGTCAGCAGTTTCGGTATCGGCGGCACCAACGCCCATCTGATCCTGGAACAGCACTCACCCCCCGTACCGGCATCGGCGCGGACGCCGAAGGGCACCGGCCGAAACGCCTTCACCGAGCGCCTGGTGCTGTCCGGCAGCAGCGAGCAGTCCCTGCGTACGGATGCCCGGCGCATCGCCGACCATCTGGCCGCGGCTCCGCAGACGTACGACCAGGTCCTGCGCCATCTTCGGAACGGTCGCCCGACGCGGACGCACCGGGTCGCGGCCGACTGCCCCGACGCGGCGACGGCCGTGGCGTGGCTGCGGACGGTCGCGGACGGCTCGGAGCGTGCTGCGGGCGCGGTCGTGGAGCTGGCGCAGGGTTCGGCCGGGTCGGCCGACGCGAGCGGCGGCCCGCAGTCGGGTGCTCACTCCGCTCCGCCGCCCTGGGACTTCCCGCCCCCCGCCTTCGCTCTCACCGACCACGACTTCCCGCGTGCCGCCCGGCAACCCGGGCAGACCGTCACGGCGGCCGACCCCGCCGCCGCCACGCCGCCGGTGCGGATGCCGGAGGGCGAGTGGCTGCACCAGACCGAGTGGGCGCGGCTGCGACGGGCCGTCCCGTACACCGGCTCCCTGTCGGGGCGCCCGGTCGTGGTCGTCACCGACGGCACCTCGACACCGGTCGACTGGAAGGCACTGCACTCCGCGCACAGCCGCATCGTCCACGTCACGACCGGTGCCGCGTACGCCCGGTCCGGCACCGACCGGTACGAGGTCGACCCCGCCGATCCCGCCTCGCTGGCCCGGCTGCTCCAAGACGTCGGACATGACGCGCCCGACGGGTTCGAGTGGCTGCACACGCTGCCTCTCGGTGTCGAAGGACCGGTCGGAAAAAGGTCGTTGGAGGACGCGCGGCGCGTCAGCCTCGACCACACGGCCGCCCTGTGCCAGGCCGTGGCGAGCCTGCCGCCCGGCGCGCGTCCGCGCCTGTGGTGGCTGTCCCACGGCGCGCAGCCGGTGACGGGCGAGGTGACGCGTCCCGAACTGGGCCTGCTGGCCGCGGCGGTGGAGGTGCCGCGCCAGGAACTCGGCCTGGACACGCGCTGGATCGACCTGCCGGGCGCCGACCCGGCGGGCTGGGCCCATCTGCTGCCGGTCGTCCTCGCGGACACGACCGCGGGGGCCGCCCCGGAGCGCCGTATCGCCCTGCGCCAGGGCTATTGGTGGCGGCCGGTCGCCCGGTCCGTACCGCGCCCGCTCCCCCACTCCGACGGGCTCGTGGGAGGCGCCGGGCTCATGGAGGGCGACGGCGCACACCTCGTTCTCGGCGGCACCGGTGGTATCGGTACCGGCATCGCCACCTGGCTGCTCGAACACACCGGTGGGCGGGTCGTGCTGCTCGCGCGCCGGCCCCGACTGCCGTCCGCTCTCACCCGCTGGTCCGACCGTGTCACCCTCGTGGCGGCCGATCTCGCCGAGGAGCCGCTCGACGGGATCCTGGATCGGCTCGCACCCCACACCGGTCGCCTCCACGGCATCGTGCATGCCGCGGGCAGCGCGTCCGGCGCCCTCCTGATCCGCCGCGACAGCGAGACCATGCGCGACGCCGACCGGGCGAAACTGGACGCCGTCCTGCTCACCGAGCGGCTGATCGCCCGCCACGGGCCGCGTTACGCCGTCTACTGCTCGTCCCTGTCGGCCCTGTTCGGCGGGGTCGGCCAGTTCGACTACGCGGCCGCGAACGGGGTGCTCGACGCCTTCGCCCACCACGGCGGCGAGGCCTCCTCGGCGACCGTGCGCCTCAGCATCGGCTGGGACGTGTGGCGGGACGCCGGCATGGCCCTCGACGCGCTCGGCACCGACGCACGCCACCAGGCACATCTGCGGACAGGGCTGTCGACCGCCGAGGGACTGCGCGTCTTCGCCGACGCCATGGAACTCCAGCTGCCGCACCTGCTCGTGTCCAGTACGCCGCTGGAGGCTTCCCGGTACTTCTACGAGCCCGAGGCACAGACCGCCGATGAGGTCACCCAGGAACCGTCCGGGGCAGTGACGTCACCCGACGCGACCGAACTCGTCGAGGCGGCACGGGAGTTGCTCGGCACGGCCACGCTGGACCCGGCAGCGTCCCTGTACGACCTGGGCGCGGACTCCCTCACCCTGCTCGACCTGCTCTCCGAGGTGAAGCGGCTGTACGGGGTCGACATCGAGCTCTCTCATCTCAGCCATCAGGTGAGCGTCAACGATCTCCTCGCCCGCCTCGGCCGACCCGCGCGGACGGAGGAGCCCACCGACGACCCGGTGACCATCGAGACCTGGCAGAACGGCGACGACCAGGACGTCCTGTGTGTGATCCACCCGGTCGGCGGCGACATCCAGGCCTATCGGCCGCTGGTCTCCGCCCTGGACGCGCGCACCACGGTCTGTCTCGTCCCCGACCCCGCTCTGCACGATCCCGGCCTGCCGCCCTGGTCGGTCGCCGAGCGGGCGGACCGCTATCTCGCCGCGCTGCGCGCCCGCTTCCCCGGCCCGCAGACCCGACTGCGGCTCGCGGGCTGGTCGTTCGGCGCGCTGATAGCCCACTCCATGGCCGCGGGCGCCGAAGCGGCAGGCCAGCCTGTCGACCGGCTGTATCTGCTGGATCCGCCCGCGCCGCAACCAAGAACCCAGGACGACCCGGACAGTCTCGATGAAAACGCCCTGCGTGCCGTCTTCGAGCTCGAACTCCAGGGCAACAAGGCCCAGTCGGCGTCCCCGTCGACAGGGGCAACAGGGGCAGGTACAACAGGTACGACCTACGCCGAACGACTCGCCCACTGCTGCCGGGCCAACATCTCCGCGATGACCACCCATACGGCACCCCGTCTGACCCGCACGCCCAGCGCCCTGTGGCTGGCCACCGAGATCACGCCCGACCTGCCCCTCGCCCCGCCCGCGCCGACGGCCGCCGAGGAGTGGACGGCGCTGCTCGCCCACCCCGCCCAGGTGCACCACGTACACGCCACGCACTACGAGATCGTCACCGGACGGCACGTACAGGACATAGCCCGCGCGATCGACGCCGACCGGTAGCCACGGCCGACGCCAGCCGTTGCCTGCCCCTCCTCCGCCCCTCACATCGGAACACCGGAACATCGGAGACACCCATGGATCAGTTCACCCTCGACGCCATCGCGCGCATCACGACGGCGCCCCGTGAGACCTACGAAAGCTTCACCGTCGATCCGCTGACACCGCTTCTCGGTGCGGAGATAGCCGGCCTCGATCTTTCCGAGGAACTGACTCCGGTCCAGCAGAAGGACATCCGGACGGCCTTCCTGACCCACCACGTCCTCGTCTTCCGCGACCAGCACCTCACCCCTGAGGACCACAAGCGGTTCGCCGCGCTGTTCGGGCCGCTGCACCTGGACTCCCTGCCCGAGGAGGGGGGTGACCCGTACATCCTCAAGGTCAGTGCGAACAAGGACTCCAAGGTCGTCGTCGGCAACGGCTGGCACGCCGACGGGACCGCCGACGACGAGCCCTCGCTCGGCTCGATGCTCTATGTGACCGAGGTTCCGGAGATCGGCAGCGGGGGCGACACCCTCTTCGCCAACATGCACCTCGCCTACGACATGCTGTCCCCGGCGATGAAGACGTTCCTGGACGGACTGACCGCCGTCCACGACGGTGCCCGCCCCTGGCTCACGCTGGGGCAGCTGCCCCCGGCGGAGTACGACGTGCCGCGCAACGAGCACCCGGTCGTGGTGCGCCACCCCGACACCGGACGCAAGATCCTGTTCGTGAACGGGCCGTACACCTCGCACATCACCCAGCTGTCCACCGGCGAGAGCAAGGCCGTCCTGGACATGCTGTACGACCATGTCACCCGTACGAACCTGCTGCACTGCCGGGTCCGCTGGCAGGCCAACACCCTGGTGTTCTGGGACAACCGCTGTGTACAGCACCACGCCACCTGGGACTACTTCCCGTACTCCCGCTACGGGCAGCGCATCGCGATCGACGGGACCCGACCCCAGGCATGACCCCGGGCGATACGGCCGGGCCCGACCCCGGACTGCCGGGGCGGGCCCGCCTGTCTGTGTCCCTGCCCGTGTCGGGGTGTCAGGGACGCAGGTACCGGGTCAGCTGATCCAGCAGGCGCGCGGCATCCTGGAGGTTGCGGGCGGTGTCCGAGAAGTCCACGGCGAGGAGTTCGCCGGTCTCGTCGCCTTCCTGCCCGTCGGCCCCGGACACGGGAGCGGGAATCCTCGTCCCTCGGTAGCCCACCGGCTGCGCGTCCGCACCCTGGCGGTAGCCGACGAAGTCGCTGTCGCCGGGAGCGGCGGCCTCGGCACCCCCGTCGAAGAACCGCACATCGAGCAACTGGGTCTCGTCCGCACCGTGGTTGTCGGTGATCCGCAGACGGTAGTACCGATAGGCCTCGGAGCGGGCGAGTGTGAACTCCTTGCACTGGTAGCGCCCTTGAAAGACCTCACCCGCGCGGGAGTCCAGCAGTGTCCAGGACCGGCCGTCGGACGAACCCTCCAGCGCCCAGACCGCCGGGTCCCGTTCGGGGACGTCGTTGGCGGAGGTCAGGCTGTAGGCACTCACAGCGACCGGCAGGTCGAAGGTGAAGCTCAGCTCGGGGTCCTGCTCGTGAGCGAGCCACTTGCCGCCCGACTTCACCAGGTTCTCCGCGACCTCCCCGAAGTCCGTGAACTCGTCGCTGGCCCACACCTGCGAGACCAGTTCGGTGACGTCACGCCGCTCGCCGGGTGCCACGGGCCGTCCCGCTACGACCGGGAGGAGCAGAGAGAGCGAGGTGGCCGCGCCGGCGCGGTCGCTCCACGTCACGCGGTCCACCGGGGCGCCGCCGTCGTCGAGCAGCAGCCGCAGCAGGCCGGCCGGGCTCCACACACCGTCGTGCTCCTCCTCGGTGGTGAAGTGCTGGGCGACGGCACCGGCGGCGCGCCCATCATGGGGCAGCGGTCCGGTGAGGGTGCCGCGCAGTTCGCCGAGGGAGCCGTCGGCGTCCCTGAAGTGACCGTGGAACCCTGACAGGTCCGTGCGGAACGCCACGGAGGACTCCGCTCCCGTGGCCCCGCGCCACGCAAGCCGGGTGACGGGTTCCCGCTCGCCCGCCGCGTCGCGGGTCTCGCTCCGGTCGAGCTGGAGGCGCAGATCCGCCCCCGGCTGCCAGGCGGAGGCTCCCAGACGGCGGCGCTCGGTGGCGAAGACCCACCCGGATCGTTCACCTGCCCCGCGCCCGGCCGCCCGCCGTGCCCGGCCGTCGTGTCCGACGGACTCGACCGTGAGGGCCCTCAGCCGAATCACACCGTGGCCGTCTCCGTCGCCCTCGTCCTCATCGGCGGCGTTCTGGACCGCCAGGACGTTGGCGCCCGGCCGCAGCGCCGTACCGGGCACGGTCAGCACGTACTCCCGTACGGTGTCGGGCCCTTCGGCGCCGGGCAGCAGGAAGCTCTTGGCCACCGGCTCCCCGTTCACCTCGGCGGTGAGGGGCGCGGCGACACCGAGCACCGACATCCGCAGCTCGGCTTCGGCGATCTCCTCCCCGTCCGGCACCATGAAGTCCACAGTGAGGTGACCGCCGGACGCCACCACCACATAGGTCGGGGCGACTGCGCAGCGGTGCTGGCGAACGACGGCGTTCGACAGCCTGGCGGGCCGGGTGGCGAAATCGACGAAGACAGGGTCCATTGCATTTCCTCACGAGCGTCCACTGCACCGCACACGGTCGGGCGACCGGCGAGTGCTCCATGTCGTCCCGGACACTAACCGCCGCCACTGACAACGAGCCTCGCCCACAGCGCAGTTGGGGACCGCCACGCCGTCCGCGATGCCATCGGCGAGCGGCCTAGGAGGCCGTCTTCAGGGCCGCTTCGACCTTGGTGACCTGCCGGGAGATCAGTTCGTCCTTCAGCACCGGCATGAACTCCGCCTTCTTCTCCTCCGACAGGGTGGAGCCGAAACTGCCGGTGGCGCTGACGTACTCGGTCGCTTCCGGCTTCGTCAGCCTCGCTGCTTCCAACTGGTGCTGGTCGAGTGAGCGTGCCCCGGCCGGAGCGGAGGGCTTCGGCTCTTCGGAATCCTGCGCCGAACAACCGCTGGCCGCCAGGACCCCGACGAGCAGGGCGACGGCCACGGCGTCACGTCTTCGCCGTTCGGAGCCGCCCTGCAGCCGATGTGTACGCGTTCGAGGAAACATCCCCAGCCCTCCGCAGATGAAGCAGTCGGCTTGAGATCCTAGGTGCTCCGCGCCCGGCGTCCGCGCCTCGTCAACTGGGCTGTCTACAGGGCGAGTACGGCTGTCGTGCCGTCCGCTCTGGGGTCCGTTGCCGCGTCGAGTCCGTCGTCACGCAGGCGGGCCGTCTGTACGTGGCCCGCCTCGTCGTGCGGGCCCGGTGTCACGGACACCTCCAGGCCCAGGCGGTGTGCGGTGGCGGTCAGGTGGTCGGTGTCCGGGGTGCCCGGTTCCAGGACGAGGGTGGGGTGCGGGCGGTTCAGGTCGCGGGAGCCGATGACCCACCGGGGGCGGGCCAGTACGGCCTCCGGGGCCGGGGCGTCGAGCAGGTCCTGGGCCACCTGCGACAGGATCCAGGCCTGGGCCCTGCCGCCCTGGCAGCCCAGGGCCACCACGTGTCCCGGGGCGGTGGCGAGCGCCGGGCACAGTGTGTGCGGGGGCCGTGCCCCGGGCCGCAGCGCCCCGGGGTGCGCCGGGTCCAGGCTGAACGCCGAGCCGCGGTTGTGGAGCACGATGCCGGTGGCCGGCTCGGCGATGCCCGATCCGAAGCTCTGGAACACGCTCTGGATCAGGGATACGGCGTTGCCCTCGTCGTCGACGGCGGTGACGGCGACCGTGTCCCCGGCCGGTCTGGGGCCGGCGGGCAGAGCGGTGACGTCACGCTCCGCGCGCAGCAGCAGGCCGTCGAGGTCCACGGTTCCCGAGCGGGGGTCGCCGAGCAGTGCGTCCCGGCTCAGTTCCGCCTGCCGGGCTGCCGTCAGCGGGTCCGTCCCGTGTCCCAGTACAGCGAGGAGGGAGGCTCCCTGGCTGGGAGGCGGGGCCGTCCACCAGGTGACACCGGTCGCGTTCGCGGTCGCGCTCAGCGGGGCGGTGTTCTCGGCCCGATGGTCGGCGAAGTCCGTCGCGTCGAAGACGCTGCCGCGTTCGCGCAGGCCCGCCACCAGGCGCCGGGCGGTCGGCCCGGTGTAGAAGTGGCGCCAGTCGTCGGAGAGTTCCCGCAGGGTCGCGGCGAGCGCCGGCTGGAGCAGGGTGGCTCCGACGGGCAGCGGGTCCCCCGCCTTGTCCAGCAGCAGCGCCGAGAGGCCCGCGTCGGCCCGTACGACGTCGAGGCGGTTGCGGATCGCCCGGGCCAGACCCTCGCTCACCGGGACGCCACCGTCGGCCAGGGCGATGGCCGGCGCGAGGCTCCGGGCGAGCGGCAGGCGTGCGCCGAGACGGGCGAGTTCCGCCCAGCCTGCGACCACTCCGGGGACCGTCACCGTGAGCGGGCCGCCGGGCGGCATCCGGTCCCCCGCCGCCCGCAGCCGTGCCGGGTCGGTGGCCGCCGCCGCGGCCCCTGCCGACAGCACCGAGCGGACCGTGCCGCGTACGCCGTCACGGACCAGGGCCACGAGGTCGCCGCCGATGGAGCACTGGTGCGGGTACGCCACCGTGAGCGCCGCCGCGGCGGCGAGCGCGGCATCGATCAACCCGCCGCCCTCGGCGGCCACTTGGCGTGCCGCCTCGACGGCGGCGGGATGGGGCGCGGCGATCGCGATCGTGGCCACGGTCAGTCCCGGGTGGTGAGGATGGCGCGGGCGAAGGAACCGTCGGCGCCGACCAGTTTCGTGGGCAGGCAGGTCAAGTCGTAGGTGCCGCCGGGCACCTGGTCGAGGTCCGCGTTCTCCAGGATGAGGACACCCGCGCCCAGCAGGGAGTGGTGGACGTCCCAGGTGTCGGTGCGGTGGTGGCTCTCGATGGTCAGGTAGTCGATGCCGATGAGGTCGACCTCGTGCTCGATCAGCCAGTCGGCCGCCTTCGGGGAGAGGCCCACCCACTGCGGGGCCCGCTCGGTCTCCTTGAGGGGGCCCGCGGAGTTGGAGGTCTTGAGCAGGATCCGGGTGTGCCCGGCGGCCCCGCCCTCCTCCAGGTGGTGCGGTTCCACGTCGCCCTCCACATGAGTCAGGTCGATGACGAGGGCAGGTCCGACCAGCGAGTACAGGGACACCTCGTCGATGGGGGTGGCGCCGTCGCGGAAGTGTGCGGGGGCGTCGACATGGGTGCCGGTGTGGGCGCCGAGCCGCCAGCGCGTGACGTTGGAGGCGTCGCCGTGGGAGAGGGACTCGACGATCTCGACCTCGGGCTTGCGTCCCCAGTGCAGCATCTCGGGGTGGATGGGGAGGGTGATGTCGTAGATCTTCACGCGGTGGCTCCAGGACGGTGGGTCTTTCCAGGACGGTGGGTCGGGTCGGGCCACGGTTCGCCGACGGCGGCCGACACGGCCCGGGCGGTGGTGAGCAGGCAGCGGTCGAACTCCTCGCCGCCGTGCTTCGCGTCGGCGTCGCCCACGTCGCGGCCCCAGACCCCGGTCTCGCTGACCTGGTCCATCCGGTAGTCCCAGAAGGAGTCCACGTCGATGTGCGAGGTGGCCTTGTCCATCCGCACGAGGTCGGGGTGGAGGTGGAGCATGACCGAGGTCTCGAAGAAGTTGGCGTGCATCAGCGCCCGGCCGTACTGGACATGGCCGTCGACCTCGGGTCCGGGGTACATCGTCACGTATCCCAGGGCCCGTACGCGGGCGTCGCGGTGGCGCACCCGCAGCTTTTCCGCGGACACGTCGAGCGCGCCGTTGTTCCAGATGTGCCCGTTGAGCAGGATGAACTGCCGTACTCCGGAGGCGTACAGGGAGTCGATGACGTCCTCGACGACGGCGATCATCGTCTCGGGGCGGAGCGCCACCGTGCCGCCGAAGTCGCCGTGGGAGGCGGAGACACCGAAGCTGAGCGGGGGCACGACCGGTACGCCGGTGAGTGCCGAGACGCCGTCGGCGACGGCTCGGCAGATGAGGGTGTCGACGGCCAACGGCAGGTGTGGGCCGTGCTGTTCGGTGGCGCCGACGGGGATGATCACGGCGTTCCGTGCGGCGGCGGTGGTCTCCGCCTGCTGCCAGGTCAGTTCCTCCCATCGCACCGGGAGTCCGGAGCCGCCGAGTTCGGCGGCGAGGGCGGGGACGTCGAGGCCGGTGGGTACGTCCGGGCCGGTGGGGACGGGCTGTGTGTCGGGCCCGGGGACGGCTGGTGTCATGGTGCTTCCCTCTTCTTCGCGGCCTCGCGGCCAGATGTAAGCGGGCGTGCCGCACGGCCGGTGGTCACCAGGCGCGGCGGCTCTTGTCGGGCAGCAGGTCGAGGGCCCGTACCGGGACGACCTCGTTCTCCTCGACCGTGGTGATCCAGACCGTCGCGTCCGGGCTGTAGTCGCTGATCAGTTCCCGGCACACACCGCACGGCGCGATCACCCGGAACCGTCCGGCGGGCTTGATCTGGACGGAGACGACCGAGGTGACGTCCAGCGGCCGGTCGCCGGGGTACGCCCCTCGGGCCGCGCCCAGGGCGACGCCCTCGGCGCAGATGGAGCTGCGCCGGCAGGAGCCTTCGAGATGGACGCCGGTGTGCACGGCTCCGTCGGCCGTACGCACCGCGGACGCCACCTCGTGCCGGCCGTCGCGCCAGACGCGGGCCAGCAACTCCTGCGCCAGGGCCAGCAGTTCGGCGTCAGCTTCGCTCATGGAGGCGGGCACGGTGACGCGCTCCGGGCCTGCCGCGAGCGCCGTGCCGGACAGCGCCTCGCCGGAGGACGGGCCACTCACGCGGTGATCCCCAGCAGCCGGGCCATGTTGCCGCCCTCGACGAGCGCGCGGTCCTTGTCGTCCGGTATCGCCTTCGCGATCTTCATACGCTCCAGGTCGAAGTCGGAGCCGGGCCACTCGCTGCCCAGGAGGATCTTCTCCGGACCCAGTCGGGCGTAGGCGCGCTTCACGTCGCTCATCAGCGTCGCCGAGGTCTCCAGATACACGTGGGGCTGGCGCTCGGCGACGATGATCGCCTCGGGGACGTTCCACACGGCACCCATGTGGGCGATGATCGTGGGCACGCCGGGGTGGTCGCGGGCGATCTCCTCGATCGACAGCGGGGCGCAGAAGGAGTCGTCCAGGGCGTTGATGAGGACCATCAGTCCGCGGCGGGCGCAGGCCTCGAACAGCGGGTCCAGCAGACCGTGGTCGGCGACGTGGTAGCCGTGCAGGCTGGGGTGGAGCTTGAGGCCCACCAGACCGGCGTCGGCCATGCGGTCGATCTCCTCGATGGCGTCGTCGGCCTGCGGGAGGACCTGCCCGAAGCCGAAGAAGCGGTCGGGGTGGGCGGCGACCAGCGAGCTGATGAAGTCGTTCTCGATGCGCTGGGCGAGCGAGCAGACCATCGCCATGTCGACGCCGGCGGCGTCCATCCGGTCCAGGATGCGCCGCGGCTCGAACGGGGTGTAGGGCGGCGGCGCCTCCCCCTTGCGGACGCCGGTGAGGTAGTCCGAGCGTCCGCGGACGTCCTGGGTGGTGTTGTACGCATCAATGATCACGCGGGATCAGCCTTTCTGAACTGAGCTGTGCTGGTGCACGTGCTGTTTCTGTTGCTGTTGCTCTTGGCCGTCGCTCGGCACCAGAGGCAGGTGGCAGCGCACGGTGCGGCCGGGTGCGACGGTCCGCAGTTCCGGCATACGGGTACGGCACCGGTCCTCGGCGAAGGGGCAGCGGGTCTGGAACAGACAGCCCTCGGGCGGGTTCGCGGGATCGGGCAGTTCGCCTTCCAGGACCCGTCGTTCGCGCCGCCCGCCGGGGTGCAGGGACGGCACCGAGGACAGCAGCGCCTCGGAGTAGGGGTGGGCGGGACCGGCGAAGAAGTCGTCCCGGGACGCGACCTCGATGATCTGGCCCAGGTACATGACGGCCACACGGTCGGCGATGTGCCGTACGACGCCCAGGTCGTGGGAGATGAACAGCATGGTCAGACCGCGTTCGCGGACCATGTCCGACAGGAGGTTCAGCACCTGTGCCTGGATGGAGACGTCCAGCGCGGACACGGCCTCGTCCGCCACGACGAACTTGGGCGAGGAGGCCAGCGCCCGGGCGATGCCGATGCGCTGACGCTGGCCGCCGGAGAACTCGTGCGGCTTGCGGCGGCCAGCCTCGGCGCCGAGACCCACCCGGTCCAGCAACTCCCCCACCACCGGCCCGGCTTCGGCCCGGCTCGCGCCGCGCGCCCGCCGCAGCGGCTCGGCGACGATGTCGGCGATCCTGCGCCGGGGGTTGAGCGAACCGAACGGGTCCTGGAACACCATCTGCAGGTCGGCCCGGGTGCGCCGCAGCCGCGTACCCCTGAGCCGGGTGATGTTCAAACCGAGGAAGTCGATGGTGCCGGACACGGGCTCGATGACCCGCAGCAGGGCCCGGCCCAGGGTGGACTTGCCGCAGCCCGACTCACCGACCAGGCCCAGCGTCTCGCCCTCCAGGATCTCCAGGTCGACGTCACGCAGTGCGCGTACCTTGCCGCCGGAACGGCCGCGGTACTCGACGCGCAGCTTCTCGGCCCGGATGAGCGGGGTTCCGGGCGGCGCCGGGGGTATCGGGGCGGAGACGGCGTCGGCCGAGGTCGGCGGGGTGGCCGGTGGCGAGGTCATGAGCGCCCCTTCTCGTTGCGTACCAGGTCCGCCGGGTGTACCGGCCCCACCGGGCGGGTCACGTTCCCTTTCGCCCCTGTCGGCTGCGGGTCCGATCCGGCATCTCGTGCCGTACGGCGTACGGGCCCGGTCAGGACGCAGGCGTCGAGGTGGCCGGGCTCGCCGTGCCGGTGAAGCAGTTCGGGCTGCTCCGCGCACGCGTCGTGGGCGTGGGTGCAGCGCGCGGCGAACGCGCATCCCTCGGGGCGGTCCACACCGGTCAGCGGGCTGCCGGGAATGGCGGGCAGCCGGTCGGCGACCGGTCCCTCGATCGGCGGCACCGAGCCCAACAGGCCGATGGTGTAAGGGTGTTGCGGATTGAACAGCACCTCGTCGCGTGAGCCCTGCTCGACGATGCGGCCGGCGTACATCACGGCCACGCGGTCGGCGACCTCTGCGACGACTCCCAGGTCGTGGGTGATCAGGAGGACGGCGGTGCCGTGGTCGGCGCTGGCCCGCTGGAGCACGGAGAGGACCTGCGCCTGGATGGTGACGTCCAGTGCCGTGGTGGGTTCGTCGGCGATCAGGACGGCGGGGTCGTTGGCCAGGCCCATCGCGATCATCACGCGCTGACGCATGCCGCCCGACAACTGGTGCGGCAGAGCACGGGAGTTGGCGCGCGGATTGGCGATGCCGACCTCGCCGAGCAGGTCCACCGTCCGGTCCATGGCCGTCGCGTACGGCATCCGGCGGTGCGCGCGCATCATCTCGGTGACCTGGGCGCCGACCCGGTGCAGCGGGTTGAGCGCGGCCAGCGCGTCCTGGAAGACGACGGCGATGTCCTTGCCCCGGATGGAACGCAGTTCGCGCTCGGACGCCTCGGCGAGGTTGCGGCCGTCGAAGGCGACGTCGCCGCTGATGTGGGTGCGCGGGCCCCGGTTGAGGCCGACCAGGCTCATGGACAGTGCGGACTTGCCCGAGCCGGACTCGCCGACCAGGGCCAGGATCTCGCCCCGGTGGAGGGTCAGGTCGACGCCGGCGACGGCCGGGAGCCGGCCCGCGGGGACGTCGAACCCGACCCGCAGCCCGCGCACCTCCAGAACGACAGGCGACTGCCCCTCCTGCCCGCGGACTCCGGCGGGCGCGGGCCCGTTCACGGTGTGCCGCTCACGGCCGTGGCCGCGGTGTGGATCAGGTCGGCCACCCGGCGCGGATGCACGAGCGTCGTGTAGTGGCTGCCCGGTACGTGCTCGGTGACGGCCTCCATCCGGGCGGCCATGTCGCGCTGCGCGTCCGGGCGCAGGGTGCGGTCGTCGTCGGCGACCATGTACCAGCTGGGCAGGGTCTGCCAGGCAGGCTTGCCGGTCGGCTGGGTGAAGATGAGGTTCTCCGCCTTGCGTCCCTCGGCCTCGACGACGGCCCGTTGCGCGGGAGACAGGTCGGGGCCGATCTCGGCCCAGAACTCCTCGCTCGTCTCCGACTTCCACTCCCCGTTCGGGCCGCGCCGCATGTACTTGGAGATCTCCGCGGGCTCGTACCGTTCGACGATGCCGTTGACGGTCTCGCCCTCGTCGGGCCCGAAGGCCGCGATGTAGACGAGGCCCCGGGCCGCGGGGTGGTGGCCGACGTTGGTGATGACCGCGCCGCCGTAGGAGTGGCCGACCAGGAGGACCGGTCCCGGCAGCTCCGCCACGGCGGCGGTGGTGTGCGCCACGTCCGCGTCGAGGGAGGTCAGGGGGTTGGTGACGGCGACCGTCCGGTGTCCCAGGGCGGCGAGCAGGGGCTCGACCTCCGACCAGGTGGTGGGGCGTCCGCCCGCTCCGTGGACCAGCACGATGTCCATGCGGCTCAGCCTTTCCGTATACGTGGATCGAGGATCATGTAGAGCACGTCCACCGCGTAGTTGACGAGGACGAAGAGCAGGGCGATGGCGAGCGCGGCTCCCTGGACGACGGGGTAGTCGCGCTGGAGCACGCCCTGCACCAGCAGCCGGCCCACCCCGCCGTAGGAGAAGACGGTCTCGGTGATCACGGACCCGCCGAGCAGGGACCCGAACTGCAGGCCGAGGACCGTGACGATGGGCAGCCAGGAGTTGCGCAGGACATGGCGGCGGATCACCGCGGACTCGGCGAGCCCCTTCATCCGGGCGGTCCGGACGAAATCGTCGCCGAGGACGTCCAGGACGGAGGCGCGCACGATGCGGGTGATGTATCCGGCCATGGACAGCGCCAGGGTGGTGGCGGGCAGGATCAGGTGCTGGATCCAGGGGCCGATCAGTTCGAAGCGGTTCTGCAGGATCGCGTCGAGGACGACGAAGTTGGTCGTGGGCCGGTAGTCCAGCGAACTGGGCAGCCGTCCCAGGACGGGCAGCCAGCGCAGCCACACGCCGAAGACGACGATGGCGATCACTCCGAGCGCGAACCACGGCAGGGAGAAGCTGACGGTCGCCACGGTCCGGGTCGCGGTGTCGATCCAGGTGCCCTTGCGCAGCGCGGCGACCACGCCGGTGACCACGCCCAGGATCACGGCCACGGTCATCGCGGCGAGGGTCAGTTCGATGGTGCCCGGCAGGGCGTCGCCGAGCAGGCTCAGGACGCTGTTGGACCCGAAGAACGACTCACCGAAGCGCAGGTGGACCAGGTTGTCGAGGTAGGTGCCGTACTGGGTGAGGAGCGGCTGGTCGAGGCCGAGTGCCTCGCTGGCCCTGGCCTCGTTCTGCGCGATCTCCGCCGCCGTGAGGTTGGTTCCGCCGCCCGCGAGGGAGGCGGTGGGCGAGCCGGGCAGCAGGCGCATCGCGACGAACACCAGGGTCGCCAGGGCGAACAGGACGACCGGGATGCCCAGCAGCCTGCGGGTCATGGCCCACAGGGTGTCGGCGCGCTCGGACCGGGGCCGGGCGGGGCGCCGCAGGCGTGGCAGTGGGAGGGTGCTCATGCGGAGCCCTTCGGGTCGAGCGCGTCCCGCAGGTCGTCGCCCACGAAGTTGCAGGCCACGACGAACAGCAGGGTCAGGGCCGCCGGCAGCACCACCAGGCGGGGCGCGGAGTACAGGAACTCCTGTCCGGCCTGGACCATGTAGCCCCAGTCGGGGGTGGGCGGCTGGATGCCGAGGCCGAGGTAGGACAGGCCGGCGGCGAAGCCCGCCGCGACCGACAGGGTCATGACGACCTGGGCCACCAGTGGCCCGGCGATGTTGGGCAGGATCTCCTGCGCCAGGATGCGCGGGGTACGGGTGCCTCCCAGGCGGGCGGCGACGATGTAGTCCCGGGCCGTCTCCCTGGCCGCGAGGGCCCGGGCCAGCCGCGCCAGACCGGGCGCGAGGGACACGCCGACGCCGATGACGAGGCTGGTGGTGCCTGGTCCGGCCGCGGCGACCAGCAGGATGACCAGGAGGATCGACGGGAAGGCCAGGGCCAGGTCGACGACGCGCATCAGCACCTGTTCGACGACACCGCCCGCGTAGCCGGCGAGCAGCCCGATGCCGGTGCCGAGCACGGCGGCCAGCGCGGTCGAGGCGAACGCCACGAACAGCAGCGGCCGTGCCCCGTGCACCAGCCGGGCCAGTTCGTCCCGGCCCAGGTCGTCCGTGCCGAGGAGGTGGCCGGGCGAGCCGAAGGGCAGCATCGCCGAGGAGGTCTGCCGGACCGGGTCGGCCGAGATCAGCAGCGGCCCGACGAGCGCGACGAGGACGATCGCGACCAGGAACACCCAGGACACCAACGCGGGCCAGGAGGTGCCGATCCCGCGCTGCCGCAGCCTGGCCAACCGGCCCGGACCGGCGGGGGCCGTCGTGGGGCCGCCGCTCGGGCCCGTGACGGCCCCCGCGTGGGCCCCCGCGTGGTCAGACACTGGCTTTCTCCATGAAACAGCGGTGGTTTCCGAGTGCCGCGGTGTTGATGCCCTTCACCTTGGCTCCGCTGACGACCAGGTTGGTGGAGCAGGCCAGCATGGCGATCACCATGTACTCCTCCGCCCAGCGCCGCTGGATCTTCGAGTAGGCGGCGGTGCGCTTCTTGCCGACGGGGAGGTTCTTGGCCGTCAGCAGGTCCTCGGCCAGGGTGTCGACGCCGTCCAGCGTGTCCAGGCCGGTGATGGTGCTGCCGTAGAGACCGGCGGGGTTGGCCATGGCGCCGACCATGTTGTTGGGGTCGGGGACGTAGGAGTTGCGTTCCCAGATCATCAGGTCGTGGTGGTCGTCCTTGCCGTCGCTGAGCCGGCTGAAGTACGAGGCGGGGTCGACGGAGGTGGTCTTCACCTTGAAGCCGGCGTCCTCCAGGTTCTGCTTGACGATCTGCGCGGCCTTGGGGTGCCAGGAGTCGCTGGCCGCCATCAGTCCCAGTTCGCGGCCGACCGCTCCGGCCTCCTTGAGGAGTTTCTTCGCCTGGGCGAGGTTCTTGGTGCTGAGGTCGGCGAGGCCGGTGTCGTAACCGTTCTGGGCGGGCGGGATCGCGTACCCCTCGGGCTCGCTGGCGACGCCGAAGAACGCCTGCTGGACGATCGCCTTGCGGTCGATGGCCAGGTTGATGGCCTTGCGCACCTTCAGTTCGGGGATGCGCCGGGCGTCGATCATCAGGATGGCGTCGAAGCCCTCCTTGGTGTCGTGGACGGTGACCGACGGGTCGGACTTCAGCTGCGCGACGGCCGAGTAGGGCGTGAACTGGGTCGCGGACACATCGCCGCTGAGCAGGGAGCTGACGATCGCGGAGGGGTCCTGCACCTGCCGCAGCACCAGCCGGTCGATCGGCGGCCGGCCGAGCCGGAAGTCGTCGAACGCTTCAAGGGTGATGGACTGGCCGGAGGTGGCCGAGGCGAACTTGAAGGGTCCTGTGCCGACGAGGTGCTTGCCTATGGCGTCCCCGTACTTGTCGAGGGCGGCCTTGGAGATGACGCGCCCGCCGATGTCGGAGAGCTGGGCGAGGACGGTCCGGTCGGGCGCCTTGAGCACCAGCTTGACCGTGAGGTCGTCCTCCGCGGTCAGCGAGGCCACGTTGTTGCCGAGGGAGGCGAGCGGTCTGGACGCGCCCTTCGGCAGGGTCTTGTTCTCGGGGTCGAACTGCCGGTTCAGGGTGGCCAGCACATCGGCCGAGGACAGCGTCGTTCCGTCGTGGAACTTCACGCCGGCCCGGAGGACGAAGGTGTACGTGAGCCGGTCGTCGGAGATCTTCCAGCTCTCGGCCAGGTCCGGTGCGGGCTCGTTGGACTCGAAGGAGATAAAGGTCAGACCGCGGCAGACGCAGTCGACCGCCATCCAGTCCCCCAGCGTCGTGTAGAAGGCGGGGTCGTTGACCGCGCTGGTGGAGTCGATGGCGAGGGTGAGGGTGCCGCCCTTCTTGGATCCACCGCCGGACTCCTCAGACCCGTCGTCGGCCACCCCGCAGGCGGCGAGCAGCGGGGTCAGCCCGAAGCCCACTCCGACACCGAGGACACTGGCGCCGCGCAGCACGGTCCGGCGGGCGACCTGCGGTTCGGCCGGGCGGAGTGCGGGCGTTCCCTGCGACTGATCCGGCATGAGGGCCTCCTTGGGGCGCCGTTCCTCTGAGAAATCTGAAGACTCTTGAAACTCTTGAGACTCTGAAAATCTGGGGGAATGGATCTAATCTCGTACCGATTGGATCCAAAATCATCGTGTCCGGCTCGCGAGTCCGAGCCGTGTCCCGTGTGTTACGAGCACATGAAACCGGGATCTTGGGTGTTATCTGCCTACATCTCTTGACAGGCAGGACCCATGACCGGCTGTCAGGTTCCGCAGCAGTGGTCGGCGCCGGCCGACGGGTCGGGGATGTCCATGGCCGGGTTGCGGTCGAAGAAGCCGTCGGGTTCGAAGACCAGCCGCACCCGGTCGACGGGCATCACGGGCCACTGCTCGGGCCGGGGGAAGTGATGGCTGCCCACGACCGGCCACAGCACCAGCTCGGCCCCGTCCAGCGAACGGTCCTTGCGCTGCCACACCTGTACGCCGTCCTCGCCGGGCTCCGCCTGGTTCGGATACTGCCCGCCGACGTAACTCTCGGCGGGGTCGGAGACCGTCGCCCACAGATGCTGGTGGACGAAGGGCGCGCGGCGGGCCATCACCGAGTCGGGCCGCGCGAAGGGCCGGGTGGTGTTGGGCAGCAGCAGCCGGTACGCCGTCGGGTCCCCGTAGCGGTTCTGCCGGTCGGCGCTCTCCACCCGCCAGTGCCGGGACGTCGCCGGGTCGGTCCGGCGGGCGGCCTGCGACTCCGACAGCAGCGGGGTGCGGACCATACGGACCGCGTTGCCGTACGGGTCGTGGCGCGGGTCGTCCTCCGCCTGGGCGTTCTCCTCCACCAGGCGGTTGAGCGGCCCGTCCACCGCCGCGTCCAGGCGCAGGCCGAAATAGTGCTGATGCGTGGGCGTCTGCACGGTGGGCGAGACCACCCGGCCGTGCCGCACCTCCTCGCCCTCCTCGATGCCGGACGCCGACAGCATGCCGGTCAGCTTGATCTCCAGCTCGATCCGGCCGTCCTGGTAGAGCGACCAGTAGAAGCCGTAGTCGTAGTTGGCCACCGTCGCGAAGCTGGAGATGATCAGCCGCCGGGAGCGGCGCACCTCGCTCACCCCGCGGCGCAGGTCGTTGTGCTTCCAGAGGATGCCGTCGTCCTCCTCGTGCATGCAGATCGCCTGCTCGATCTCCTGCGCGGCGCCGTCACCCCCGAGGTAGGCCGCGTCGAAGTAGTGGATGACACCCAGGCAGTCGCAGCCCAGCGCGAGCGAGTTGGTCAGCGGGCCGGCGCCGTACTCGCCCCAGTCGAAGAAGTTCTTGCGGAACTGCGTGCTGCTCGGGTCGAGGTAGGGCACGTACATCTCGTTGCAGGCGGCCCGCTTGAGGACCGAGCGGCCCAGGAAGCCGAGGTCGTACAGGACCAGGCCCTCGCGGTGGGTGAAGCCGACGCGGAACTCCCAGCCCTGCCAGCTGACCCGATGCCCGTCGACGGTGAAGCTGGGCCCCTCGGGCTGTACGACCTCCAGCGGCTTCAGCCCCGCGCGGTCCGGGCCGAATCCGCCGGCCGCCAGCGGTCCCGGTTCCTCGGAGACCGGCACGACACCGTGGTCCTCGACCTCCAGCACCTCCATGGTCGCCATGTCGATGATCGGGATGACGCCCTGCACGGGGCGCACATAGGCGTTGTCGTCCTCCTGGACGCGGTGCCAGACCGAACCCCAGGTGATCCGGCGGTCCTTGTACTTCTCCGGCACGAAGCCGCCGATGGACTCCGCGTCGATCACCGTCAGCGACACGTCGTGGATGCCCCGCTTGGCCAGTGCCTCGCGGAACTGCGGGTTCGCCCGGCAGGCCTGGGCCGCCGCGCGCGCCTCCGTCGAGGTGATGCCGGGCCGCCGGATGTCCACCGGCCGCCACTCCAGGCAGCGCGGTTCGGCGCCCAGGTGGACGTCGATCTCCCAGGCGCCGGGCAGATCGTGGTCCATGGCCACCAGCCCCACCCGCACCTCGCCCGCGGGCTGCCGGCCGGCCATCACCTCGCGGGCGAAGGTCTCGTCCAGCACCGCGCCCCAGAACCTGGTCCGCTCACCGAGCCGGCCGTCGGCCCGCGCCACGGCGACCGCCGCGCCGATCTCCGCGGGAGACAGCGGGTCGAGAGGATGGGTGCGCGCACGCCGGGCATGGACACGGGTACTGACACTTCCGGGCGGGTTGTGCATGGTGTGCTCCGCTCATCTGCACGGCCGCAGTCCTTGGATCCTGCAACCTTTAGAATGGATACATAAAGCTGTGAGGGGCGGTCACCGCCGGCCCGCGCCGTTGCCTTCGCCCTTCCCGACCAGACGGAGACCTCATGGACACCGCCCCGCTCCCCGACGCGGACTCGCCGGCCGGAAAGGGCAAGGCGCTCGTCGACGACACCGCGGCCGCGATCCGGGCACGGATCCTGTCCGGCGAGATCCCCATCGGGGCGCAGCTGCGCCAGGTCGAACTCGCGGAACTGCTCGGGGTGAGCCGTACTCCCGTGCGGGAGGCGCTGCGTCAGCTCCAGGCGGGCGGTCTCATCGAGGTGCTGCCCAACCGTGGTGCCGTGGTCCGCGTCCCCGCACCCTGGGAGGTCCGCGAGGCCTACGAGATCCGCGCCGAACTCGAAGGACTCGCCTGCGTACGGGCGGTCCGCGCGGTCACCCCGGAGGTGCTGCGGGAACTGCGGGAGGCCAACGAGACGGTACGCGCCGTGAGTGGCGGTCCGAAGCCGGGTAGGGGCTCCGGGCCCTCCGCCTCGACGCAGGCCTCGCCCGCCCCGAACGCCTCGCCCTCCACCTCCGCGAACGACTGCTTCCACACGCTGATCCACACGGTCGCCGGGAACAGGCGTCTCGCGCGGGCCATCAAGGACGTCAACGAGGCGTTCCCCCGTAACGTCTCCGCCCTCGTCCTCCAGGACAACCCCCGTCATCGCGAGGACAACCTCCGCGAACACGAGCGGATCGTGGAGGCGCTGGCCGCCGAGGACGCGGAGCGGGCGCGCAGTGAAATGAAGGCCCATGTGATCAGCGCGGGCGAGCAGTTGGCGCGCTGGTACGAGCAGCGGTCGGCCACGGTCTTCCGCGGCTGAGCGCCCGGCCGCTGCTGATCGCTCCGTCGCTGCTGATCGGTCGGCTGTTACCGATCGACCTGCCGTTGCCGATCGGCCGGCCGCGCGGGTGCCCGGGGTCATGGCGTGGCTCCCGGTCCGGGGCGGTCGGTGATGCCCATCGCGGCCGGGGACAGGAAGTCCAGGTCCGGCCGTTCCTTGCCCTCCGCCAGGTCCGCGAGCGCGGCGCCCAGCGCGGGCCCGAACTTGAAGCCGTGCCCGGAGCAGGCCGCCGCCACGAACACCCGGTCCTCGCCCGGCAGTCGGCCGACGGCGAAGCGGTTGTTCGGTGCCATGGTGTAACGGCAGGTGATCGTCTCCTCCACCGGCCCGTCGGCCGCCGGGAGGAACCGTGAGGCCAGGCCGAGGAGCCGGTCCCGCTCGGCCTCGGTGACCGGACCGGCGGTCGTCGACGGGTCCTCGGGCGGCCCGTGGTCCAGGCCGATCTTGACACCGGCTCCGCCGAAGGCCGGGATGCCGTACAGCAGCCCGACGTCCGGTACGTCGACGGAGAACGCGCCCAGCAGCGGTGGCTCCAGCAGGTGGCGCCGTGCGGAGCCGAGGTGCAGGTTCACGATCCGCACCACGCTCAGCGGCGCGGCGAAGGCGGGGAACAGTTCACCGGTCCAGGGGCCCGCGCAGACGACCAGCCGGTCCGCGTGCAGGACACCCTGGTCCGTGTCGACGCGTACGCCCTCGCCGTCCCGGTGCCGGCCGAGGACCGTGCAGCCGTCGCGCCGGTCCACGCCGTGCGCGCGGCCCAGTGCCGCCAGGGCGGTGAGCGAGGCCTGGGCGTCGATGACACCGGCGGCCGGATCGTGCACCGCGGTGAAGCCCTCGCACAGCCGCAGCCCGGGGAAGAGTCCGGCCGCGCGGACGTGGTCGACGTTCTCGCAGCCGGGGCCGCGCAGGGTGGCGGGGGCGTCGACCGGCCTGGCGTACAGGCCGCCCGTGGTGGTCACCAGCCGTTGCCCGGCGGCGAGTTCGAGTTCGTCCCAGGCCCGGTAGGCGGTGTCGACCAGGCCGTCCCAGACCTCGGCGGGGTAGGCCCGCCGGATCATCCGCGTCCGGCCGTGCGAGGAGCCCTCGGTGTGACCTGCGGGGAACCGGTCGAGATGGATCACGCTCGCTCCGCGCGCCGCCAACTGCCAGGCGGCGGACGAGCCGTGGATGCCGGCCCCGACGACGATCACATCGGCCCGGTCACCGACGGGTCCCGTCGGCCTTGAGGGGGCGGGCCGGGAGAGGGCCACCGGACCGGACGGGGGCTCGACGGCAGCCGCCGGTGCGGGTGAGGGGACGGGCTCGACGCCGGGCGCCGATGCGTCGGTGGCGCCTGCGGTTTCGGCTGCGGCTGCGGCTGCGGTTGGCGAGCCGTGGCCCGCCGTCCCGGCCCCCCTGCGCCGCCGTTCCCGTGCGGTCAGCGCCGCGACGAGCGCGTCCACGTCGTCTTCGCTGTTGTAGACGTGCAGGGAGGCTCGCGCGACCCGTTCCAGACCCCGTCTGCCCAGATCCCACTGACCGTGCGAGGCCGGCACGGTCGTCAGTCTGAAACCGGTGGCCCGCAGGTCCCGTACGGTCTGGCGGGGGTCCTCGTCCTCGCGCAGGAACGTCACGATGCCCGAGGCCGCCGCCGACGGATCGGTCCGCCGGATGCCCGGTACGCCCGACAGCCCGGCCCGCAACCGCTCGGCCAGCTCCGTCACATGGTCGCGGATCCGGGCGACGCCGAGGCCGAGCGCCTCGTCCAGGGCCGTACCCAGGCCCAGTCGCAGGGCGTGGGAGGCCTCCCAGGTCTCGTACCGCCGCGCCCCCGGCACCACCTCGTACCCGTAGGCCGACGACCACTGGGCACCGCGTACGTCCGGAGCGGCGGGCCGCGCTCTCTCCCGCAGCTCCCGGTCCACGTACAACAGGCCCGTTCCGCGCGGTCCGCGCAGGAACTTGCGGCCGGTGGCGACGACGATGCCGCAGCGCATCTCCCGTACGTCGACGGGGAGTTGGCCGAGTGACTGCGTGGCGTCCAGCAGCAGCGGCACCCCCGCGCGGGCCGCCAGCGCGCCGACGGCGGCCACCGGCTCCACGAGTCCGGACGACGTGGGGACATGCGCGACGGTCACGAGCGCCGCCGGCTCGCGCAGGGCCGTCTCCAGAGCGCCGAGGTCGACCTGCCCGCTCGCGTCGGCGGGCAGTACCTCCAGCACGATGCCGTGCGAGTCCCGCATCTCCAGCAGGTGCAGGGCGGAGCTGACGTACGTGGAGGGCGAGGCCAGGACGCGGTCGCCCGCCTTGAGCCGGAGGGCTCCGAGCGCCCGCTGCCAGGCGGTGGAGGCGCTGTCCATCAGGGCGATGTCCTGGGGCTCCGCGCCGATCAGCCGGGCCGCCGAGTGGTACACCGCCTCCGTGCGGTCGGCCAGCGCCTCGGCCGCCTCGTAACCGCCGAGCAGCGACTCCAGGCGCAGATGGTCGGTGACGGCGGCCAGTGTCGCGGCGCTGGGCAGCGCCGACCCGGCCGCGTTCAGGTGATGGGCGTGGCGCATACCGGGGGTGGCGGCGCGCAGTGCCGCGACGTCGAGTGCCGGTCCGCCGGGGACCGGAGGCGGGACGGTGAGCGCGGTCGTACCCGTACCGGGAGTTGTGTCGGTGCCGGAGGCCGTGTCCGTGCCGGAGGCCGTGTCCGTGCCGGGAGTCGTGTCGGTGCTCATAGTGCGACGACCACCGCCTTGCGCTCGCAGTACGAGTAGAGGGCGTCGTCGCCCAGGTCCCGGCCCAGGCCCGAGTCGCCGACTCCCCCGAAGGGCAGCGCCGGGTCGAAGATGTTGTAGGTGTTGATCCAGACCGTTCCGGCGCGCAGGCGCGCTGCCATGCGGTGGGCGCGGGAGAGGTCCCTGGTCCACACACCGGCGGCGAGTCCGTAGGAGGTGTCGTTGCCGATGGCGACGGCTTCGTCGTCGTCCTCGAAGGGGATCACTCCCACCACGGGGCCGAAGATCTCCTCGCGGGCGATCCGCATGCTGTTGGTGACGTTCGTGAACAGCGCCGGCTCGACGAAGTAGCCCGGCCGGTCCGGTACTTGACCCCCCGTCACCAGTTTCGCGCCCTCGGCGACACCGGCCTCGACGTAGGACAGGACCTGGGTCCGCTGTTCCTCCGAGACCAGCGGGCCGACGGTGATCCCGCCGTCCAGGCCGTTGCCGACGGGGACCTTGCGCACCGCGTCGGCCAGTCGCTCCTCCATCTCCGCCAGGACGGAACGCTGGACCAGCAGCCTGCTGCCGGCCGTGCACATCTGTCCGGAGTGGCCGAAGGCGGCCCGCATCGCGGTGACGACAGCGGCGTCCAGGTCGGCGTCGGCGAAGACGATGTTGGGGCTCTTCCCGCCGAGTTCGAGGGTGAGGCGCTTGACGGTGGGGGCGGCGGCGCCCATCACGATCCTGCCGACCTCGGTGGAGCCGGTGAAGGACACCTTGGCGACCCCCGGGTGCGCGGTGAGCGCGGCACCCACCTCGCCGTCGCCGGTGAGGACGTTGAGCACACCTGCCGGCAGCCCCGCATCCTCGCACAGGGCGGCGACGCGGAGCATGGTCAGCGGGGTCTGCTCGGCGGGCTTGACCACGACGGTGCAGCCCGCGGCGAGTGCGGGGGCGAGCTTGAAGCAGCCGGTCATGATGGGGAAGTTCCACGGCAGGATCAGCGCGGCCACCCCGACGGGTTCGGGCACCGTGTAGACGTGGTGTCCCTGGTCGAGGGGCACGACCGTGCCGGCCAGCCGGGCGGGGGCGCCCGCGAAGTGCCGGAACGTCCTGGCGCTCATCGCGGTGTCGGCGCGCGAGCGTTCGATCGGTTTGCCGTTGTCGAGGGTCTCCAGTACCGCGAGTTCCTCGGCGTGCTCCTCGATCAGTTCGGCGATCCGGTGCAGTACGCGGCTGCGCCCGGCCACCGGCAGACCGCGCCAGCGGCCGTCCTCGTGCGCCCGGGAGGCCGCGGCCACGGCGTCGTCGACGTCCTGCGGGGTGGCCTGGGCGACCCGGCTCAGTTCGGTCTCCGAGGCGGGGTCGACGACGGGGAACGTCCGGCGCTCGCCGGGAGCGATCCACCGTCCGTCGACGAGGAAGGGTTCCAGCGGCACGGGTCGGGCGTTGAACGCGGGTCGGGCCTTGATCGTGGTCATGGCGTCTTCCGTGAGGTGTGAGCCGACCGCGGGGGCCGGGGTTCGGTACGGAGGGGAGGCCGGCATGCGGCTCAGACGAGGTCGAAGTATTCGCGCTGCTCCCAGTCCGAGACATGCGCCAGGTAGCGCGCGAACTCCGCGCGTTTGATCGTGGTGAGCCAGGAGACGACGTCCTCGCCGAGCGCCTCGGCGAACACCGGGTCCGCGTCGAGCGCGTCCAGCGCCTGGGCGAGCGAACCGGGCAGACCGCGGGCCGCGGGGTCGTACGGATCGGTGGTCGGCGGGCCCGGGTCGAGCCGCCGGGCCATCCCGTCCATCCCGCTGATCACCTGCGAGGCGATGTAGAGATACGGGTTCGCCGCCGGCTCGCCGGATCTGTTCTCCAGCCGGGCGCCTCCTCCGCCCTGGGCGCCGACGACCCGCACCATGGCGCCCTTGTTGTCGATGCCCCACACCACCCGGTCGGGGGCCAGGGACATCGGCAGGTACCGCTTGTAGCCGTTGACGGTGGGTGTGGTGAACACGGTGGCGGCGGGCGCGTGTTCCAGCAGTCCGGCGAGGTAGTGGCGGCCGACCGAGGACAGCACCTCTCCCTGCGCCACCCCCGCCGACTCCCCCGGCCGCGGGCCGGGCGCCGGGTCGAAGGCGGCCTCGCCGGTCGACCGGGACCGCAGCGACTGGTGCAGATGCCAGCCGCTCGACGCGGTCTCCGCCACGGCGGGCCGTGCCATGAACGTCGCGTGGTAGCCGTGCCTGCGGCAGATCTGCCGCACCGCCGCACGGGCCAGCAGCGCGTCGTCCGCCGCCCGCGCCGCGCCCCGCGCGTCGAGAGTCAGCTCCAGCTGGCTGGGCCCGAACTCCAACTCCAGGGAACGCAACGGGAGATCGAGTCCGGTGAGCCCTCGGTACAGCAGGTCCACCAGCTCGTCGAGCCGGTCCAGCCCTTCCTCGTGCAGCAGTTGCGAGCCGCCGCTCAGCGGCTCGACCTCCGGTGCGGGTCCTGGCGCGCCAGGGCGCCCCACACCCACCGGCATGGTCCCGCCCTCTGAAGGACGGGACGCGGGCCGGTACACATGGAACTCCAGCTCCACACCGACCGTGAGGTCGTACCCCGTGTCCGCCAGCGCGGCCAGCCTGTCGCGCAGCAGTCCGCGGGAGCAGAACGCCGCCGGGGTGCCGTCGGGGTGGTAGAGGTCGCACAGGATCCACCCGGTCCGCTCGGCCCACGGCAGCACCCGGAACGTCGTCATGTCCGGCACCAGCACGATGTCACCGGCCCCGGCGAAGCGCCCGTCGGCCAAGCCGTCGCCGCCCGAGAAGACGGGGAAGACCGTCCGGCCGGAGCTGTCCTTCAGCAGCAGGGACGACGGCGCGGTGACGCCCGAGCGCAGTGCGCCGGGCACCGCCTCCCGGGTCAGCGTCTTGCCCCGCAGCACACCGTGCTGGTCGGCGAAGGAGAACCGCACCTTGTCCAGGCCGAGTTCGTCGATCACCCGGCGTACGTGTCCGGCGGCCACGTACTGCCGCTCGTCCCACAGGCCGTGCCGCTCGACGAACCCGCCCGTTCCGGCGGAGGTCAGCGGGCGCGCACCGGGTCCGTCGCCGCCCTGCGCCCTCGGCCGCTCGTCAGCGCTGCGCACGGGGCACCTCCCGCCCCGCCCAGGGGGATCGCGCGCGCCGCTCCGACTCCCGTAGCCGCCACGCCTCTTCCCAGCCGTCCGCGGGCGTGATGGTGTCGATGGCCAGGGGCCCGGTCAGCTCCTCGGCCTCCCGCGCGTCGAGCGGCAGACCTGGCACCGGATTGCCGCTCTCGAACGAGGTGATCGCCTTGAGCAGGAGACGGCGGTTGGCGGTCACCGCACGGTCGGACACCCCGAGCCGCTCGACGGTCCGGTCCTGCACGGGCCCCATGCTCTCCACGGCCCACTGGTCATGGACGTTGATGTCCAGTCCCATGCCGGTGTACGTGAGTTCCCGCTGCTCCCTGGGATCGAAGCCCCAGTCGTTCGTACGGTTGCGGAGCGGCCGGTAGTCGGGGAGCGAGACCTCGGCCAGGCGCTGGGCCAGCAGTGTTTCCTGGTCGGTGACCTCCTCGAAGTCGTAGAGGATCATGAACCAGTAGTGGTTCTCGTCGTCGATCGGGACGTGCCACTGGCAGAAGGCCTTGCCGTTGCCGAAGGGCACCACGAAGGCGTTGGGGAACACCAGGTTGGTGATCCGCACATGCCGGACGCCCTCGGTGAGGTCGCGCAGCGCGAAGACCCGCAGACCGTGCTCGGCACTCTCCACCTCGATGTCCGGGCGGAAGCTGGCCCCCACAAGTTCCGAGAGCTTCTTCCCGGTGCCCTCCACCTCCTCGCTGAACTGCTGCCCGTACACCTCGCGCGGGTCCTCGCCCACGAAGCGGTGCAGGAAGGAGACATGGCTCGGGTCGATCCCGCCCTCCACCCCCTGCAGCCAGTTGCACTCCCACCAGCCCTTGAAGGCGAAGGTGTACTCCTCGGGAGCGCGGAAGCAGTCGTACGCCGGGAAGGGCGGCGGGTCGCCGGTGCCGAGGTAGGCGAAGACGATGCCGTTGCGCTCCACACAGGGGTAGCTGGGGATGCGCACCTTGGCGGCGAAGTTGCTGTGCTCCGGTTCCGCGGGCTGTTCGAGGCAGCGGCCGTCCGGCCCGTACAGCCAGCCGTGGTAGAGACACCGCAGCCCGCCGCTCTCCCGACGCCCGAAGGAGAGGTCGACGCCCCGGTGGGCGCAGAACCGTCCGACGAGCCCCCACCCGCCGGTCCCGGCCGCCTCCTCCCCCGTACCTGGCGCGTGGCCACCTTGAGCGTCGTCATCTTGAGCGTCGTCATCTTGCGCGTCGTCGTCCCGGCGGAAGAGGACCAGGTCCTCGCTCATGATGCGGATCGCCTTGACCGGTCGCTCGTCGGACATCTCCGAGACGAGGGCGACCGGCTGCCAGTAGGCGCGCATGAGCTGCCCGAGGGGCGTGCCCGGACCAGTGCGCGTCACGCGCTCGTTGTCCTCGCGTCTCAGCATCGCTCACCTCGTGCATCCGATTGCTTATTGATTGGATCCAATACTTACACATCGAGATCCAAAGCGACAGGGTCAAATTTTCGAGAGCCACATCACGGTCTTCCTCGACCGGACCACCGGCCCCTCAACTCCGTTGCCAGGCACGCAACTTGAGTGGGCGAGTCACCGTCGCCCGGGCTCCCGCGTCCCGGGCTCCCGCGTCAGGGGAGCCCGAGCATGACGGCCATCGCGGTGACCATGAGCGCACCGCCCGCCTCGCCCAGCAGACGCGCACGTCTGCCCGGCGGGAGCGCGGTGATCCGGGGCGGCCAGGCCTGCCGGACGAGCACCACGCCCGCCCGCGCCACGCTCCAGCACGCGACGGACAACAGCACCGGCCCCAGCGTGAGTTCGGCCGGCGTGAAGTCGGCCGACGTGAGGCCTGCGACACCTGCCCCGCCGTGGTGGCTTTGTCCTACAACCGCGGCGACCGCCGTCAGCAGCGCCATCGCGGCCAGATTCACCGCCTCGGCGGCTCTGCGGAACACACATCCCGCCCGCAGCTCCCACAGAGTGGCACCGCCGAGCGCGACGGCACCCGCCACCCACAGTCCCCGGTCACCGGCTCCGGGGATCATCGCCGCCATACAGGCCAGCGCGACCGCGTGCGGCAGCCATTGCCGCACGGGGGACGGCAGATGCCCGGCGAGGCACAGCACCCCGCCCACCAGCCCTGTCACCCACAGCACCTCATGCATGGGGTGCGCACCGGGCGGACTGGTCCACCCCCGTGACGGTCTCGGCGGACACCGGCCGACGGAGAGGGGTACGCGCCCCGGGCCGGGCGGCGCTCCGGCAGGGAGGTTCGCTGCCGCACCGGAGAAGGAACGAAGGGGATGACGTGCTCACGGTCCTCCTGATGTCACTCGCGCGGGACGACGCCCTCGCAGATACGGACAAACCTGAGCGATACATGTTTCGTACCCCGACCGGCTCCTGTTTCTCAGCGGTAACAGCTGTCACTTCGCCTGGGCGAGCTGGACGGCGTCCGGCCCTGCCGGGAAGCGCAGTTGCCCGGTCGTGTCGTGCACGGCCCGCCACACCGTCTCGGCGACGTCGCTCTCCTTGGTGAACAGGTCCTGGCCCGTGAAGTCGCCCATGACCTTCTCCGCCCACGGCGCGTAGGGCGCGGGGATCAGTTCGTCCAGTGCCCCGCCGCCCGTCGCCCTGGCCGCGAAGTTCGTCGTCAGACAGGCGCCCGGCTCGACCGTCTTCGCCTGCACACCGAAGGGCGCGAGTTCCAGCGCGAGGGACGCGGTGAATCCCTCGACGGCCATCTTGCTCGCCTTGTAGACGGCCGAGAGGGGCATGTGTCCCAGCACCACGCTGGAGGTCACGTTGACCACCACGCCGGAGCCGCGCTCACGGAACTGGGGTAGTAGCGCCTGCGTCACGGCCATCACGCCGAACGTGTTGGTCTCGAAGACCTCCCGCACCCGGGCCATGGGCGTCCCCTCGAACACGCCGATCAGCGGGACACCCGCGTTGTTGACCAGGACGTCGACGGGCCCCGCCGCTTCCAGCGCGGCGGTGACCGTCTCGGGCTTGGTCACGTCGAGTTCGACGACCCGGAGGCGATCCGAACCGGGCAGGAGGTCCGTCCTCGGGGTACGCATCGTGGCGATGACGTTCCACCCCTGCGAGTGGAAGTACAGGGCGGTCTCCCGCCCGTAGCCGGACGAGACACCGGTGATCAGTACTGTCTTCATGCTGTGCTCCCTGCGGGATGATGGGATCCGCGCGAGAGAGGCATTTTCCTGCTCCCGGCGGAAGAACCGACATACCCAGTGAAGCGCTGTGAGCTGCGAAGATGTTAGAAGTATCCTCGCTCCCTCTTGCACGATCCTCCCGGTCACCTCAGGCCGTGTGTCACCCCAGGCCATGCTCACTCAGGGAAGGACACCCACCGGAAGGCCAGCCGGAGCACCCACCGGAGCGCCCGGAGTGCGCACGGCGTCGCGCAGTCGGGCCGCGTCCTGGCTCGGGGGCGCGCCGAACTGACGGCGGTACTCGCGGCTGAACTGTGACGGGTTGTAGTAGCCGACGCGCCGGCCGACTCCGGTGACCTCGCCCGGGTGGGTGGCGAGCAGCAGCCGGGCCTCCTGCAGCCGGATCTGCTTCTGGAACTGGATGGGGCTCATCGCCGTCACCGCCTGGAAGTTGCGGTAGAAGGCGGAGACGCTCATGCCGGACATCCGCGCCACGTCCTCGACCAGGAAGGGTTCCGCGTAGTGCTCGCGGATCCAGCCGACGGCCCGGGAGACATGGCTCAACCGGCTGTCCGCGAGGCCGAGTTGGCGGACCGTGGCGCCCTGCTCGCCGGTGATCACGCGCCACAGGATCTCGCGCTTGACGAGCGGGGCCAGTACGGCGCGGTCGCGGGGCTCGTCGAGCAGGCGCACCATCCGGACGACCGCGTCGAGCAGCGCGGGCGAGGCGTCGCTGACGGCCATCGCCGACGGCGCCCCGCCTTCCGGGCGGGGGTTGCCCCCGGGGCCGGCCCGCAGGAGCAGTTCGGCGACGGCGGACGGTTCGAGGGTGAGCCCGAAACCGAGGGCCGGCCGCTCGGGTTCGACCTGGAGGAACTGTCCGGTGACGGGCAGGTCGACGGAGGCGACCAGATACTGCCCGGCGCCGTACTCGTAGACCCGGTCGCCCAGCGCGAGGCGTTTGGCGCCCTGGGCGATGACGGCGAGCACCGTGCCCGACGTGGAGGCCGCCGGCGGATCCGGCCGGTCGACCTTCGAGATCAGGACGCCGTCGATGGCGGTGGTCCAGTCGGGCCGCGCGTGCCGGGCCAGCAGAGTTCGAAGCTCTTCGAAACACATGGGTCCATTGCAGCACCATTCGGCCTCTCCGCTCCGGCCACCGCGAGGATTGTGCAAGCAGCGACGAGCATCGGTCTAACGTTTCTGCAGGTCAGATCGGTTCAATGGAATCACCGCACCACATCGCGCTCCATCAGCCAAGAAGATCGAGAAGATCGAGAAGATCAAAAAAAGGCTGAGAAAACCGAGAGGAAGCCGTCCGATGATCGCCACTTATGGGTTCAACGCCGTACTGACCGCCAGGCCCGGAATGGGAGACCGGCTGGTCGACCTGCTGCTGACCGGCCTGGACGAGGGCAGTCCCGGCGCGAGCGAACACTGCCTCGTCTACCTCGTCTCCCGTTCCGCGTCCGACCCCGATGTCGTCCAGGTCACCGAGGGATGGAGCAGCGAGGAGGACCATCACCGGATCTTCGCCGGTGAGGCCGCGCAGGCCATCGTGGCGGAGATCGACGGGCTGCTGGCCCAGGAGTCCGCGTACACCGACTACGTCCCGGTCCGCGGGAAAGTCACCTTCTGACGCGACCCCGCCACGCCCCACACCATCCAGCCCAGCCCCGCCTGTCACCACCCACCGGCCCACCCCTCACGAGAGGCAACGACCATGACCACCACCCCCCGACCCGACCTGGACCCCGAACTGCGCGCCCTGCTGGCCGACATGCCGCTGATCCCGCGGCTCACCCCGGAGGTTCTCGCCCAGCTGCGCCAACTCCCGCCGACACCGGTCGACTTGCTGCTCGCCCATCGGGAGGTCGACCGGCGCGAGGTCACCACGCCCGCCAAGGACGGCGTCCCGATCCCCCTGTCGGTCTTCAGCCCCGCGAACGCCGATCGCGGCACGGCCTCGCCCTGCGTCTACTGGATGCACGGCGGCGGGATGGTCATGGGCGACCGTTTCTCGCAGCTCGACATCCCGTTGGAGTGGCTGGACGCGTTCGGGGCGGTCGTGGTCTCCGTGGACTACCGGCTCGCACCGGAGGCCACCGGCACGACCCTGGTCGAGGACTGCTACCAGGGCCTGCTCTGGATCACCGAGCACGCCGGGGAACTCGGAATCGACCCCGACCGGATCATCGTCGCCGGCGCCAGCGCGGGCGGCGGCCTCGCGGCCGGGGTCGCGCTGCTCGCCCGTGACCTCGGCGGCCCGGCGATCGCCGCGCAGATACTGATCTGCCCCATGCTCGACCATCGCAACACCAGCGTCTCCAGCCGCCAGTACGCGGACGGTCCCGGCGTCTGGACCCGCGAGATGAACGAGTTCGGCTGGCATGCCGTCCTCGGCCACCTCGACGGCGCCGGGGACCTCGGGAACTTCGGGGACCTCCCGGACCCCGGCGGCGAGGATGTGTCCCCGTACGTCTCCCCCGCCCTGGCCGACAACCTCTCGGGCCTGCCGACCACCTACATCGACACCGGCTCGGCGGAGGTCTTCCGCGACGAGGACACCGACTACGCCACCCGCATCTGGGCGGCCGGCGGCCAGGCCGAACTCCACGTCTGGGCGGGCGGATTCCACGGATTCGACGCCCTCTTCCCACAGGCGCCCATCTCGGTCACGGCCCGCCGGACCCGTACAGACTGGCTTGCCCGGCACCTCGGCCGGAGTCGTACGGCATAGTCGTCGACGGTCCCGGGTGAGCACGGCCGAAAACATGTGCCACGGGTGAGGAACTCCCAGCAAGCAATGGTCAATTCAAGCCGTTGTCTTGTCACATCCATGACAACCTGTGCATCGGATGTCACTCTGCTGTCGAACGTTCACCCTTCGTTCACAGCGTCACACCCCCCACCCACACATCCCCCGTACCCCCACGTCTCACGCGCCGCCGAGTTCTCCGGCGCCTTCGTGTGCACCTCGTGCTGCGCTTCTTCCCGCTCCACCCCCCTTTCGGGCCGGCCGTACCCCGTCGGCCCGCTCACCGTCGGCGTCCACCAGACGTCGGCCGTCGCAGGAGGAGAAGACATTGTCCGGGCCCCATCGCTTTGCCCACCGGCGCAGACGCGCCGCGGCTCTCGCCCTCACCACCGCGAGCTCGCTGCTCGTCCTCGGCGTCCAGGGCGCACCCGTGTCCGCCGCGCCCGCCGACCCCGGCTCCGGCCCCTCGAAGATCGTCGCCACACCGCGCGCCGGGGCCGCCCAGCCCGCCCTGTCGCCCGCCGCGCGTACCGCGCTGCTCAAGAGCGCCACCGCGAAGTCCGGTGACACGGCGAAGCAACTCGGCCTCGGCTCCCACGAGAAGCTCGTCGTCAAGGATGTCGTCAAGGACGCCGACGGCACGACCCACACCCGGTACGAGCGCACGTACGCCGGGCTTCCGGTCCTCGGCGGCGACCTGGTGCTGCATGTGAAGAAGGGCCGCACCACCACGTCCAAGGCGACCCGCGCCACCATCACGGCGCCGACGACCACGCCGAAGATCTCCGCGACCGGCGCCGCCGACAAGGCGCTGGCCGTCGGCAAGGCCGCCGATGTGGAGAAGTCCGCGATCGAGGGCAAGCCCCGGCTCGTGGTGTGGGCCGCCGGGTCCGCCAAGCCGGTCCTGGCCTGGGAGTCCGTCGTCGAAGGGGTACAGGACGACGGCACGCCCAGCGAACTGCACGTCGTCACCGACGCGAGCACCGGCAAGGTCGCCGCCGAGTACGAGGGCGTGCACACCGGAGCGGGTCACGGCCAGTACAACGGCGACGTGTCCGTCGGCAGCACGCTCTCCGGTTCCTCGTACCAGCTCGTCGACGGCGACCGCGCCGGGCAGCGTACGTACGACCTGAACCAGGGGACGTCCGGTACGGGCACCCTCTTCACGGATGACAACGATGTCTGGGGTGACGGCACTCCGGGCAACCGGCAGACCGCCGGCGTGGACGTCGCCTTCGGCGCGGCGGCGACCTGGGACTACTACAAGGACGTCCACGGCCGCAACGGCATCCGCAACGACGGTGTGGCCGCCTACAGCCGCGCCCACTACGGCAACAACTACGTCAACGCCTTCTGGCAGGACTCCTGCTTCTGCATGACGTACGGCGACGGCGCGGGCAACGCGGCGCCGCTGACGTCGCTCGACGTGGCGGCCCACGAGATGAGCCACGGCGTCACCGCCGCGACCGCGGGCCTGGTGTACTCGGGTGAGTCGGGCGGCCTCAACGAGGCGACCTCGGACATCTTCGCCGCGGCCGTCGAGTTCAACGCCAATCTTGAGGCGGACGTCCCCGACTACCTGGTCGGCGAGAAGATCGACATCAACGGCAACGGCACGCCGCTGCGGTACATGGACAAGCCCTCCAAGGACAGCCGCTCCCGCGACTACTGGGACGCCTCGCTGGGCAGCATCGACGTCCACTACTCCTCCGGTCCCGCGAACCACTTCTTCTACCTGCTCTCCGAGGGCAGCGGGGCGAAGACGGTCAACGGGGTCGCCTACGACAGCCCGACCGTCGACGGCGTGCCGGTGGCGGGCATCGGCATCGAGAACGCGGCCGACATCTGGTACCGCGCGCTGTCGACGTACATGACCTCGACGACCAACTACGCGGCTGCCAGGACCGCGACGCTGCAGGCCGCGACCGATCTCTTCGGGGCCTACAGCGACACCTACCTCGCCGTCGCCGCCGCCTGGGCGGGCATCAACGTCGGTGACCGCATCGCGCTCGGGACCAACCTCTCCCCGATCGCCGACCAGCTCTCCGGCGTAGGCCAGGACGTGTCCCTGCAGATCGAGGCCTACACGACCAACTCGGACTCGGGCCTGACCTACGAGGTCACCGGCCTGCCCGACGGTCTGACCGCGAGCGACAGCGGGCTGATCTCCGGTGTCCCGACCGCCACCGGCACCAGCGAGGTGACCGTGACGGTCACCGACGGCACGGGTTCGACCGCGTCGGACACCTTCGAGTGGCGCGTGGCGAACATCTACGGCAGCTCCACCCGTGTCGACATCCCCGACAACGGTGCCGCGGTCGAGTCGCCCATCACCATCACGGGCCGCCCGGGCAACGCCTCGGCGACCACCGAGGTGTACGTCAACATCGTCCACACCTACCGGGGCGACCTGACGGTCGATCTGGTGGGCCCCGACGGGACCGTGTACTCGCTGCTGAACCGCAGCGGGGGTTCGGCGGACAACGTGGACCAGACCTTCACGGTGAACGCCTCGGCGCAGCCGGTCGACGGCACGTGGAAGCTGCGGGTACGTGACGTGGCGGCGATCGACGTGGGCTACATCCAGCAGTGGCGCATCACTCCGTGACGCTCCCCGACAGCCTGGACGCCTTCTGACGCCCTGTCGACATGACAGCCCGCCCGCTCGGACCGTGCCATGGTCCGGGCGGGCGGTGCCGTATGCGGGCCTGCGGTCCTACCGGCGCGGCCCGAGCCGTTCCGGTGCGGTCGTGTACGGCAGGCCGTCGAGCGGGAGGTCGGTGAGGAAGCGCAGAACCAGGTCGGCGTACTCGGCCTCCCGCTCCAGATGCACCATGTGGTCGGCGTCGCGGACCAGCAGGAAGGTCGAATCGGCGATGGCGGCTGCCACGGCACGGCACTCGTCCGGAGTGCTGACGTCGTCGTGCTCGCCGGTGAACACCAGTGCGCGCACGGCGTCGATGGTCTCGGACGGGAGCGGGTCCGCGGCGAGCAGGCGGCGGTGGCAGACGGCGTGGCGGCGGGCCGCGGCCGGGGTGATGCGGGCGAACTGCCGGTGCAGCATCCGTGCCACGGTGGCCGCCTGGGAGACCTGGTCCCGCAGAGCGGTGTTCAGCAGCGTGGCGACGGCGCGGCCCGCGATCTCGTCCGAGCCGGAGGCCGAGAGCGACCCGTCGACGTCGTCCGCGAGGGCGGCGCGGGCACTCCACACCTGCTCGCAGTCGGAGACCAGGCGCGGGTTCATCCGGTGCGTGGCACCCGCCAGGACGAGCCGTGCGACCCGCGCCGGCCGGCTCAGGGCGGCACGGTAGGCGATCGGCGCGCCGTACGAGGCCCCCAGGAGGTTGATCCGGTCGAACCCGAGCCGGTCGGTGACCCGCAGGGCGGCCTCGGCGAGCGCGTCGAAGCCCTGTTCGGCGGGCAGGTCGTCGGCCGTTCCGACGCCGGGCAGGTCGACGAACACCAGCGGCATGTGCGCGCTGAGCCTGCGCTCCAGCCGGGGCCACGCGTACATGTCCTGGAGGGCGCCGCCGAGCAGGAGCAGGGGTTCGGTGACCGGGGGCCGGTCCGAGGTGATGACGCGGCAGGTGTAGCGCAGACCGCGCCATTCCAGGGGTACCAGTTCCTCCCTCGTCTCCTCGGGCGCGTTCCACTCGGGCGGGTTCCACACGGAGGGGACGGTCGCCATCACGGGTTCCCGGCGGCTCGGCTCGCGATGAGGTCGGCCAGGGCGTTGACGGTGGGGGCGCACGAGAGTTCGTCCTCGGTGAGGAACAGGCCCATGCGGTCCTCCAGCTGCATGGACAGCACGGTCACGGCCATGGAGTCGATGCCGGCGTCGGCCAGGGTGGCGTCGGCGGTGATGGGCGCGGGGGGCAGTCCGGCCTGCGCCGTGAGGATGCCTTTGAGTTCTTCCAGCACGTGCTTGGTTTCCTTACGTTCCTGGGCAGATGGATCTCTACAGCTCCGCGGTGATGCCCGGGGGCCATACGAGGCTGGTGGCGGCCCAGGCGAGCCCGCTGCCGAAAGCGACAACGAGCACGCGGTGCCCAGGTTTCAGCTGCCCCTCGTCCGCGGCGTGGGCGAGCAGCAGCGGGACGGAGGCCGCCGCGGTGTTGCCGACGTGGGCGATGTTGGAGGGCGTGCGCTCGGGCGGGATGCCGAGGGCGTCGGCCACGGAGGCGGCGATGCGCCCGTTGGCCTGGTGGACGATCAGCCGGTCGACCTCGTCGAGCGTCCAGCCGGCGGCCTGCGCCGCGTCCCGGGCCGCCTGGCTCATCCGGCGCACCGCGTGCCGGAAGACCTCGTTACCGCGCATGTGAACGAAGAAGTCGCCCGCGGGCGCGGTGTCCCGCCGGTCGCGTTCGCGGGCTCCGCCGGCCGGGATGACGATGGCGTCGGCGAGCGAGCCGTCGCTTCCCCAGGCGAACGATCCGAGGCTGCCGTCCTGTCCCGCGAGTCCGGCCTCCAGGACCATGGCTCCGGCGCCGTCGCCGAAGAGCGGTGCCGTCGCGCGGTCGTCGGAGTCGATGATGGCGGACATCGTCTCCGCGCCCACGACGAGGACCCTGCGGGCGCTGCCCGCGCTGATGAGGCCGGCGGCGACGGCCGACGCGTACACGAATCCCGCGCAGCCGGCGGTGACGTCGAAGGCGATCGTGTCGCGCAGGCCGAGCCGGTGGGCGACCGCGGGCGCGGTGGCCGGGCAGTGGTGGTCCGGGGTGGTCGTGGCCAGGACGAGGGCGTCGACGTCCGTGACCCCGGCCGACCGCATCGCGCGTCGCGCCGCTTCGACGGCGAGATCTCCCGTGGACACCGTTGTGTCCGCGCGGCGACGCTCCTGGATGCCGATTCTCTCCCGGATCCACTCGTCGCTGCTGTCCAGCCGGGAGCACAGCTCGTCGTTGGTCACGCGGCGGGGTGGAAGATGGGAGCCCACGCCCGTCACCACCGCGGCCGGCCCCTGCGGTTCACGGAGTTCCGCACTCGAAACGTTCATTTACTAAGCGTACTTGAGTGAAGGCGGAGAGTTATCTGCGGGCCCGGCACCTCACGGGGCGGGAGGGGGGCGAGGGCGGGGCGGGAGCGGCGGCGGGCGCGTCGGAGCGGTCCGCGCAAGGGAGTTCGAACCATCATGAACGGGTTCATATAGGCTGCGTACGCTGCCCTTTGCCGCCTTGTTCCTTCCCCGGGAGAGTCTTTCAGTGACCGTAGTGACCGCTCAAACCGAACCGGCCGTTCCGCCCGTCGACCAGGTGCCCGCGCAGGCTGCCGCGGAACCCGGGGAGTTCTGGGTCGAGCCCGAGGCGTCCGTCGACGAGGTTCCGGCGGACGGGGCGCACGAGGTGGCTCCGGACGCCGGGGCGCACGTCGAGGCTCCGGCGGACGCGGCGCACGTCGAGGCTCCGGCCGACGGGGTGGACGCCGAGGTCGCCGATGACGAGGCGCACGCCGACGTCACACCGGAGGACGTGCCCGCCGAGGTCGCGCGCGACGCCCAGGACTTCGGGGCGTACGTGCGGGCCGGCGGCTGGACGTTCGCGCTGAAGGTGGCGCGCAGCGTGCGGCCCGGCGGCGAGACGCCGGGCGAGACGCGGAAGGTCTCCGCGAAGGCCTTCGCCGAGTTGGCCGGGTGCTCGCCCGAGCGGGTCATGCGCTACTACAAGGCGTGGGACAAGGCGGCCGACGACGGTCTCGTCCCGTACTTCGAGGCGCTGGCGCCCGGGCAGGACGTGGAGTTGCCGGACTCCGACGTGTGGCACTCGTACTACGTCTCCCGGTCCAGCGCCTCCTCCGAGCGCGGCACGGCGATCACCGCGGCGGCCGAGGCCGAGGGCATCCGGCCGACGAAGGCCCTGGAGGTCGCCGAGAACCCCACCGCGCTGCGGGCGGCGATCCTCGCCGACCCCTCCACGGCGAAGGCGGCCCGCGCGGCGCTCCTCGACCGGCTCCAGGAGGACCCGGCGCTGCAGACGGAGTGGGCCCGTGACATCGCGCGCACCGACGACCTGAAGAAGGCGGTGGCCACCGAGACGCAGGCGGCCAGCCGCATCGGCTATGTCCGTGACATCGTGGAGAACGGCCAGGTCAAGACGCCCGCCGGGCAGACCATCGACGCCCCCGCGGAGCTGCGCGCCGAGGCCGAACGCCACCTCTCGCTCATCGACGAACTGGACGAGACCGAGGACACCAGCGAGTGGGCCTCCGAGGCGTTCGACTCGATGAAGGACATCGTCGCCCAGACCATCCAGGCGGACCCCGAACTCCGCCTCCAGGAGCGGCGTACGAAGTTCTACAGCAGCCTGCAGAAGGCGACGAAGGTCTTCGAGGACCTGACCTTCGACGACGCCGACGACCTCGACACTCTCTACGAGGACGACATGCTGCAGCGCCTGGAGGAGCTCCAGGAGGCCATCAGCAGCTGCATCACCACCCTGCGCAAGGCGGCGCCGGGCAAGTGAGCGTTACGCCCTGACGGGGCGGGACCCGGTCGGTCGGCCGTCGCTCCGCGGCGGCCGTCACTCCGCGAACGGCGCCGCGAGCAGGAGATCCTCCACCGTGGGCACCGGGAAATCGGGGAGGTGACGGCGGCCGACCTCGGCGAAGGGGTGCAGGAGCACCGACATCGGTTTGGTGCGGCACAGCGAGAGAATGTTGTCGAGCGCGTCCTGCTTGAAACCCTCCCTGGGAAAGGCCGCCAGTATCTCCTCAAGGGTGTCGGGCGGAATGCGATCCAGCTCGTTCCCCGAGAAATCGACTCCCGAGCCCACGGAGACCATCGCGATCTCCGGCCTCTTGCGGGTGGCGATACCGGCGTTGGTGTGCAGCGCGATGGCGTCCCAGACGACCGCCACACGTTCGGCCGGCATGTGCTGTTCCCGCAGGAACCGCTGTGCGGCGTCGGCGCCGTCGATCTCGAAGCGCTCGTCCGGGGTCCGGTACGCCGTGACCAGCCCGAGGTCGTGCAGAGCGGCGGCGACGAACGCGAGTTCCCTGTCGTAGGGGACGCCGCGCCGGTCGCACAGCAGGGAGCCGAAAAGGTACGTCCTCATGACGTGGTTGTAGAGCGTCACCGAGGACACGCTCCGTACGAACTGCGCGGTTTTCAAAGCCAGTTCGCTGGTGGGGATGCGCACTCCGGCCACGGACCTGGGCAGCGCCTCCGCACCGGGGGCCGAGGTGTTGCCGCGCGTCGCCGGTCCCGCCGCGGCGGCGGGGGAACCGGACACCGCGGTGGCGAGCGCGGAGACCGCGCCGATGGCGGCGACACCGGCCCCGCGCCCGAGTGCCGTGCGCCGGGTGACACCCTTCCCCCCGCCGCTCCCGCCGGAATCACTCGAACGGGCATCGCTGGAACGGGAATTACCGATACGGGAATTCTTCGTACGGTAACTACTCGTACGGGAATTGCTCGTGCCGTCGTTGCTCTTGTCGGACATGCGGACAGCCTTCTCGTCGGCGATTGATGCCACGAGCCTATGGACGCTTCCGCGGAGCAAACAGCGGCGAAAATGCCGAGCAACTCCGGATTCTCGCCGGCGCGGCGGTCAACCGGCCTGTTCCACCGGTGGTATCCGGTTGAAGATGTCCTTCAGGGTGTTCCGCATCCCCATGCGGAAGATTTCCGCGGGGTGTTCACCGAGGAACGTGGTGTGCCCGAACACCTCCAGCACGACCAGGCCGTGCATGTGCCCCCACGCGCTCATGACGAGTGCGGTCAGGATCGGCGGCAGAGCGTCCTGACCGGTCGGCGGCAACGCGTCCAGATACGCGACGAACGCGGGCGACAGCTCGGAGGCGTCGACCGCGGCCAGTTGTGCCGGGGTGAAGCCGTCGAACATCTCGCGCTCGAAGATCGCGCCCATCCGGCGCACCGCCTGGGTGGTCGCACCCTCGACGGGAGCTTCGTAGTACCGCAACGGTGTGCCGTACAGCAGCTGGAACCGCTCGGGATGGTCGACGGCCCACCGGCGATAGCCCTCGGCCGCGGTCACCACCCGTTCCATGGCCGAGTCCTCCCGTGAGGCGTCGACGGCGGCCTGCACGGCGTCGCCCAGGGCTTCGTACGCCTTGGCTATGAGGGCCGTGACCAGCTCGTCCCGGCTCGGGAAGTAGTGGTAGAGCGCCTGCACGGTCATGCCCAGGCTCCGGGCGACGGCACGCAGCGACAGGGCCGCGGGGCCGTTCTCGGCGATCTGGCGTTCGGCCGCGTCCAGGATCTCCTGGGTGGCGGCCGCTCGGCGCCGCTGACGCAGAGAGGGCAGGGCGGCCTTGTGTTCGTCGACGGGCATGCGCCGACCGTACGGCGTCAACTCCCCCCGTGTATGCCAAATTTGGAAACCGAGAAGAAAATCTAACACTGTCAGGCGGACCGCACCCCGCTCGGCCGCCCCATCACTCGGCCGGTCCGGCCGCTCAGCCGCGCAGTTCCGCGTTGAGCCGTGCGGCCTGGCGTGTGAGGTGGTCCCGTTCGGGGAGGCTGGGCGCCGACCCGGCGGCCTCGGCGTAGAGCCGTGCCGCGGTCGCCAGGTCGCCGTCGCGCTCGTGCAGATAGGCCGCGACGGCCGTGTGACGGGGCAGCGAGGCGTCGAGTTGCGCCAGGGCGGTCAGGCCGGCACGCGGGCCGTCGGCCTCGCCCACCGCGACGGCCCGATTGAGGCGCGCCACCGGGTTGCCGGTCAGGCGCACCAGCTCGTCGTACCACTCGACGATCTGCACCCAGTCCGTCTCCGCGGCGCACCGGGCGTCGGCGTGCAGCGCGGCGACGGCCGCCTGCGCCTGGAACTCGCCCAGCCGGTCACGCGCGAGGGCCGCCTGGAGAATGTCGACACCCTCCGCGATCAGCCGGGTGTTCCACAGGCCTCGGTCCTGCTCCGCGAGGGGTACGAGCCTGCCGCCGGCGGCGGTCCGTGCCGGGCGCCGCGCGTGGTGCAGCAGCATGAGCGCCAGCAGACCCGCCACCTCCTCGTGCCTGGTCCCGGCGGCGAGGTGGCGGGTGAGCCGGATCGCCTCGGCGGCCAGGTCGACATCGCCGGAGTAGCCCTCGTTGAAGACCAGGTAGAGGACGCGCAGCACCGTGGCGACGTCGCCGGGCCGGTTGAAGCGGCTGTCCGAGACGGTCCGCTTGGCCCGGCTGATCCGCTGGGCCATGGTCGCCTCCGGCACCAGGTAGGCCTGGGCGATCTGCCGTGTGGTCAGGCCGCCGACCGCGCGCAGGGTGAGGGCGACGGCCGAGGCCGGGGTCAGGGCCGGGTGCGCGCACAGGAAGTACAGCTGGAGCGTGTCGTCGGCCGCCTCGCCCGGGCCGGGCACGGGCTCGCGGTCGACGCGTACCTCCCGGTGCCGCCGGGAGGTGTCGGCGCGGACGGCGTCGAGGAACTTCCGCCAGGCCGCCGTGACCAGCCAGCCCTTGGGGTCCCGCGGCGGATCGTCCGGCCATACGCGCACGGCCTCGACGAGGGCGTCCTGCACGGCGTCCTCGGCCGCCGCGAAGTCGGCTCCGCGGCGGACGAGGACGGCGAGCACGGCGGGCGTGAGCGTCCGCAGCAGGGTCTCGTCCACCGTGTGTCAGTCCGTGACGGTCACGCACGGGGACAGGAACGGCCGCACTTCCAGCCACTCCTGCACCGGCTTCCCGCCCGCACCCGGCGCCGCGGACAGCTCGCCGGCCACTTCGAGCGCCCGCTCGTAGGTCTCGACGTCGATCACCATCCAGCCGGCGATCAGGTCCTTGGTCTCCGCGAACGGACCGTCGGTGACCGGCGGCCGTCCCTCGCCGTCGTGGCGCACGAACGTGCCCTCCGCCGACAGGGCCTGGCTGTCGACGAACTCGCCGCTGCCTTCGAGGCGCTCCGCGAAGTCACTCATGTACTGCATGTGGGCCGAGACCTCCTCCGGCGTCCACCGGTCCATCGGCACGTCGTTGAGGGATGCCGGCCCGCCGCGGTAGTGCTTGAGAAGCAAGTACTTGGCCATCGTGTTCTCCCTGGTGCGGTACGGCCCCTTGCGGCCGTGTTCACTGCGAGGACGGAGCCGCGCGCGGGTTCTCGACATCACCCCGGAAAATCTTTTCCCGGGCTTCGGGGACACCGCGGAAGGAGGCTACAACCGGCCGTCGACCGGGCGGGTGAACCCGTGCGCCCGAGGCGGCTTAACCTTCTCTCCGTCGGGCCGCGGCGTATGTCGCGCATGCCCGGCGTGTCGGTTGCGGCGGTGGGCCGTGCAGTGAATGGGGTGGGGATGTCCAGACATCGGTTGTCCAAGAAGGGGCGCTACATCGCGTGGACGGCGGCGGGGGCCGTCGTCGTCGCGGGTGGCGGGGTCATGGCGCAGACGTCGATGGCGGCCACGACGTGGCCCGCGCAGAAGACGTACACCGGCCGGGCGTTCGACGCCTGCACGGCGCCTTCGCTCAAGGCGATGAAGGCCTGGAACACGGGCTTCTACGGAGCCGCCGCGGTCTACATGGGCGGCAGGAACCGCGGCTGTGCCCAGCCCAACCTGACCGCGTCCTGGACGAAGTCGGTCTCCACCCTGGGCTGGAAGCTCATCCCCCTGTACGTCGGCGCGCAGCCGCCCTGCCAGACGAGTGCGAACCCGGAGAAGTTCACCGCGGCCACGGCCGCCTCCGTCGGCGCGAGCAACGCCAAGGACGCGGTCGCCAAGGCCTCCGCGCTCGGCATGAAGGCCGGCAGCCCGGTCTACCTCGACATGGAGCCGTACGACGTCACGAACAAGGCGTGCAACGACGCGGTCCTGACCTACGTGCGTTCCTTCACCAAGACGCTGCGCGCCAAGACCTACCGCGGCGGCTACTACGGCTTCAGCAGCTCCAGCGCCAAGGCGATCGCCACCGCCACCGACCGCACGGACCTGCCGGGCAACCTCTGGTACGCGCTGTGGGACAAGAAGAACACCACCACCGCGGACTGGCCCTGGGACCCCAAGCTGTACACCGGCCACAGCCGCGCCCACCAGTACATGGTGAACAGCAAGGAGTCCCGCGGCGGCTACGCGATCACCGTGGACCGCAACGCCTGGGACGCGCCCGTCGCCCTCGTCGGCTGACGCCGCGGTGGGACGACGGGGGCGTGGCGGACTCAGCGACGCGGATCGACGCCCTCGTCATCGACGCCACCGACCCCGAACGGCTCGCCGCGTTCCGGTAGGGCCGCGCGCTGTCTCGACTGACCGGCGCCGCTGCGTCACGTGGCCCGCCCCGTGGTCCCTGCCTGATCGGGCGGGGCCACGGGGCGGATGTCGGGTGGGGTTCAGGAGCCGACCAGGGCCTTGCCGACGGCACCCACGAACGCGTCGAGGTCCTTCGGTGTCCGGGAGGTGACCAGGGTGTAGCCGTTCGCGCTGTCGCTCACGACCTCCTCGTCCACCCATTCCTTGGCGCCCGCGTTCCGGATGTCGGTGCGGACGGAGGGGAACGACGTCAGCGTCTTGCCGTTCAGGACGCCGGCCTCCACCAGGGCCCAGGGGCCGTGGCAGATCGCGGCGATCGGACGGCCCGACGCCGCGAACGCCTTGACCGTCTCCAGGGCCTTGTCCTGCAGACGGAGCTGATCGGCGTTGATGGTGCCGCCGGGAAGCAGCAGCAGCTCGTACGCGTCGGCGTCCATCGCGTCGAGCGTCGTGGTGGGGTCCACCGTCTCTCCGGGGTCCTTGTCGCCCACCAGTGTCTCGATGGGATCCGAGCTGACGGCCGCGACGGTGACGTCCGCCCCGTTCTCCCGGAGCCGGCGGACCGGCACCACCAACTCGTCCTGCTCAACTCCGTAGTTGGTGACGAGCACCAGTACCCGGGGACCGTTGAGCGGCTTGTCGGACATCTCGGTGAGCCTTTCTCTCGATGCGCGAAGGGGGCTTGTCGCGAAGGTGGCGCGGTGTGCCCGTGCGGTGGTTCCGTCAGGCCTTCGAGGCCTTCTCGGCGGCGCCTGCCTCGGTGGTGGCGTCGGCCGTGCTGAGCGTGCCGCCCGCGGTCTCCAGGTGCGCCCGGACGAACCACTGGAACTGCTCCAGGTCACGCAGCTGCCCGATCAGCAGGTCCTCGGTGGCGGGGTCGATGTCGCCCGACGTCTCGACCGCGGCGCGCACGTCCTGGATCAGACCGGTGTACACGACGTCGAGCGCGCCGAGGTGGGCGATCGCGTCGGCCCGCTCCACGCTGTAGTCCTTCCACGTGCGCTCCTCGACCAGCGTGCCGGGAGTGCCGTGGGCGACGCCTCCGAGGGCCGCCAGCCGCTCCCCGACGTCGTCGGCCATGTCACGTACGCGGTCGACCTGCGGGTCGAGCATTTCGTGTACGGCGATGAAGTGCGGCCCCACTACGTTCCAGTGCACGTGCTTGAGCGTGAGGTGGAGATCGTTGAGGGCGTGCAGCCGCAGCTGCAGCAGCTCGATGAGTGTGGAGGCGTTCTCCACCGTGAGGCCCGGGACGGTGTAGCGGGGGGTGGCCTGAGAAGCCATGTTCATGTCTCCTGTCTCGTGCGTTCTGTACCGTTGGTACAGCCTGTGCAGCGTGCGCATCACGTACGGCTCATAGGTTGCGTACGGGTATGTCTCGTACGGATTTGCCCCCTCCCGGTACCCCTGGTGTGCGAACGCAATCCACCCGGGCCCCATCCGGACCACTGGGCACCGAGGCCGCGGGGCCCGTGGTGGTCGCGGGAGCCGTGGCGGCCGGGAAGTCCGTGGTGGCCAGGCGGCCCAGTTCGGCCAGGTTCGACTCGGCGTGGTGCTGGCGCACGTAGACGGTCAGGTCCGCCACCGCGCGGGCGTGCCGTTCGTCGCGGCACAGCGGCCCCGCGCCCGTGGCACGTCCGACGTGCTCCAGTACCTCCGTGCACACCTTTTCGGCCAGGGCCCGCACCCGCAGGCCGCGCACCCGTGCTTCCTCGCGTACGTCGAAGGGGTCGGCGTCGATGTCGTCGCCCGCCCGGCGCAGCACGGTGTCGGCGGTGTGCAGCAGCATGTCGACCGCTCCGAGGTGGGCGGCCGCGTGGCCGTTCAGCTGCCCGGCCGCCGCTCGCCCGTACAGCGGCGCGGCGACGGCGTGCGCACCGCCGAGCCAGCAGGCCGCCACCCCGATGCCCCCGTGCTGGAAGCCGGGGCGCAGCACATGGCCGTCCACCCCGCCGACGGCTCGTGCGGGTACGTCGGTGAACGACATGTCCAGGCTGTCGCTCCCGGCCATGCCGATCGCCGGCCAGGTCCCTTCCACGGCCCGGGCGCCCGGGTGGTCCAGGGCGACGGCGAACAGGCGGTGGCCGTCGTCGGCGTCCGCGGTCACCAGGGCGTGGGTGCAGCTGCGGGCACCCGAGCAGTAGGGCTTGACTCCGCTGATCCGCCACCCCTGCTCGCCGCGGGTGGCGTGGACGCCGGGGCCGGGCGGGCGCGCGGCCCACACTGCCCAGCGTTCGCCTTCGGCGGGCAGGGAGTCGTCCAGTTCGTGCAGGATCGCCGTCGCGTCCAGGTGTCCTTCCGCGAGCCGCGCCAGGGACAGGTCCCGGCGTCCCAGCGCGCTCAGGACGGCGAAGCGATGGGCCGTGGACCGGCCCGGCAGCGGCACTCCGGAGGCCTCGCGCTCGACGAAGTGGGTGAACAGGTCAGCCGTCCGCCGCTCCGGAGAGCGCACGGCGTCGGTCACTTCGGGGGGCATGGCGTTCACACGGGCCTCCTGCACACATCGTCCGACTGAAACGCTTCGTCCCGATTGCCCGGCACATCTGCCGACAAACGGCCAGAAGATGACTCGACAACGCACCTGGGTGGCCTGTAGAGCCCAGCATCGGGCAGCGTCCGGACCCCTGCCACTTCTGTCCCTTCGCGAGGTCCGGGGTGTTTTCCCGGCCCACGGCCTCGGCGGAGGCCGCAATGATCACCTCCCCTCAGGTGCCGTAGCCTCGAACAGAGATCACTTCTTGCGGGAGGCCGGGTGGACGAGGCGGAGTCCGGGAGCTGTTGCGCGCCCTCGGTCGACCGGGGCGCGGCGGGACTCCCCCTCGGGCCGACGGTCCGCGCCACCGCGGACCGCGTGCCGGACGAGGTGCGGGAGCACGTGCCGGACGGAGCGCGGGACCACGTGCCGGACGGGATGCGGGACCGCGACCAGGGCCGGGGAGCCCCGGGCCGGGACCGGGACGCGAGCGTGCTGCTGGGTGGCGGTTCCTTCCTGATGGGAACCCGGGACACCGACGGCTTCCCCGACGACGGCGAGGGACCGGTGCGCGAAGTCGTCCTCTCACCTTTCCGGATCGATGCTCACGCCGTGACCAACGACCGGTTCGCGCGGTTCGCCGAGGCGACCGGTCACGTCACCGAGGCGGAGCGCTTCGGCTGGTCGTTCGTCTTCGCCGGATTCCTGCCCGCCGCCCTGCGGCGCGGCGCGGCCAGGCCGCCGCAGACGCCCTGGTGGTGCGGGGTCGAGGGCGCGACCTGGCGGACCCCGGAAGGGCCGGGCAGTTCGGTGGCCGACCGCGGCGACCACCCCGTGGTGCACCTCTCCTGGAACGACGCCGCCGCCTACTGCCGCTGGGCCGGCGCCCGGCTGCCCACCGAGGCCGAGTGGGAGTACGCCGCGCGGGGCGGCCTGGTGCAGAACCGCTACCCGTGGGGGGACGAGCTGACGCCGGCGGGCGAGCACCGCTGCAACATCTGGCAGGGGCACTTCCCGACCAAGAACACCGCCGAGGACGGCTACCGGGGCACGGCGCCGGTGGACACGTACGAGCCCAACGGCCATGGGCTGTACAACATGTCCGGGAACGTGTGGGAGTGGTGCGCCGACCGGTGGGGCACGCGGCACTCCGAGCGCCCGCGCACCGACCCGAAGGGCCCGCCGCAGGGCGCGTCCCGCGTCATGCGCGGTGGCTCGTACCTCTGCCACAGCTCGTACTGCAACCGCTACCGCGTCGCCGCCCGTACGGCCAACACGCCCGACAGCAGCACGGGCAACCTCGGCTTCCGCTGTGCGTGGGACGCCTGAGGAACCCCGCCCGGTGGACCGTCCTGCGCGGCCGACCCGCGCCCGGTGACCGCAACATTGCAGCCTCATGAAACGTGACCGCCTCACGGGACGGCCTCCAACACCGCTCTGAACTGCGCGTTCATGGCCCTGTGGAGCTCGGTCCCGGGTTCACTGATTTATTCCGGACTGTTGACGTAAAAGCTGCCGAGTCCGCATCCTGTGCCCCATGGCACACGACCACGAGGGTCCGCTGGCACGGCTGCGCCGTGGTCACGAGGAACTCGTCCTGCGGCAGATGCGCACCCACGGCCCGCTCAACAGGGCCGAGTTGGGGCGGCTGACAGGGCTGTCCCGGACGACCCTGTACGACATCGTGTCCGCGCTGGTGGACAGCGGAGCGGTCGTGGCCACGGCTCCCGCCCCCGCCGAGCGCCGCCGCGGCCGGCCGGTCGAGACCCTGACCCTCCACCGGGACGCGGGCCAGGCCATCGGGATCGACTTCGCGCGGCGCGCGGTGCACGTCGCCGCGGTCAACGTCGCCCACGAGGTGATCGGTTCCGCGAGCGCGGCGCACGGCGAGGGTCTGTCCTGGGAGAAGCGGGTCGACCTCGCCGCACGGCTGGTCGGCGGACTCGCCGGGGGCACCCTGCGCCTGGGGGCGCTCAGCGGCATCGGCGTGGGTGTGGTCGGACCCGTGCACGACGCCCCCGCGACCGGTGCCTCGACCACCGGCATCCCGGTCACCGGTGCCTCGGCCGTCAGCAGCCGCGCCGCCGAACGGCCCGGCTCCCCCACGGGCGACTCCCCCGCTGCCGGTGCGCCCCGGCCCCACGAGGACCTGCCGGTCCTGCTGCGCAAGCACTTCGGCGTACCCGTGCTGCTCGACAACAACACCCGGCTCGCGGCGCTGGCCGAGGCGACCTGGGGAGCGGCGGCCGGTGTGCAGGACGTGCTCTATCTGCGGCTGTCGCACGGCGTGGGCGGAGGGCTGGTCGTCGGCGGCGCCCTGCACCGGGGCGCCCGCGGACTGTCCGGCGAGTTCGGCCACATCACGGCCGAACCGGACGGGCGCCGATGTTCGTGCGGCAAGGACGGCTGTCTGGAGACGGTGGCCTCGATCGGCGCCGTACTGGACGCCCACCCCGGTGCCGCCGATCTGGACGGCTTCCTGGCGGCGCTGCCCACGGACCCGGCCGCACGCGGCGTACTGGACGACGTCGGCACCCGGGTGGGGACCGTCCTCGCGGCCGTGTGCAACGCGGTCGGCCCCCACGTCACGGTGCTCGGCGGCGAACTCGCCGAGGCCGGACCCGCCCTCTTCGAACCCGTCGAACGCGCCCTGTCCGCCCATCTGATGCCGGTCTCCCGGCCGGACATCGACCTGCGGCCGGCCACGCTCGGCGAGGTGGGCGGCGCGCTCGGCGCCATCGCACTGGTCCTGCACGACTCCCCCCTGCTCACCCGCTATCACACACCGAACTCCGTGGAGTGACCGTGACCGTCCCCGTACCGCCGAGGTCGCCATGACCGTGCTCACCGCACCCGACAAACGGCCCGACAGGGCGCCCGCCGCAGCCGGTCGGCGACGCCGGTCGCGGACCGTGCCCCCGTTCGTGCTCAACCTGGCGGCACTCACCCTGGGCATCGCCGTGTGGGCCGTGGCCACCTCGGCCCATCTGGTGGATGTGCCGGGTCCCCTGTCGGTCGGCTCCCGAGCGCTGGAGATGGCGGGCGACAGCACACTCGGCGAGGACGCGCTGGCGAGCCTGCGCCGGGTCTTCCTCGGCTTCGCCCTGGGCACCCTGCTCGCCGTGCCCGTCGGGTTCCTCATGGGCTGGTACCCGCTGGCCCGCGGTCTGCTCGAACCGTACGTGCAGTTCTTCCGGACCGTCCCACCGCTGGCGATCATCCCTCTCGCCATCGTGACCATGGGCATCGGTGAGACACCCAAGGTCTTCGTCATCTTCCTGGCCGCGTTCCTGTCCAGTGTGGTGGCCGCGTTCCAGGGGGTGATCGGCGTGGACAGCACACTCGTCAACGCGGCCCGTGTACTGGGTGCCCGGGACCGCGTGATCTTCCTCAAGGTGGTCGTTCCGGCCGCCACCCCGTTCCTGCTCGTCGGTATGCGCATCGGACTCGGGGCCTCCTGGGCCACGGTCGTCGCGGCCGAACTCATCGCCGCGGACAAGGGCCTCGGCTACGAGATGATGCACGCGCAGACCTACTACGACCTGCCGACGATCTTCGTCGGGCTGATCAGCATCGGAGTGATCGGCCTGGTGATGGACCGCCTGCTGCTGCGCGCGGAACGCCATCTGACGGCCTGGCAGGAGCGACGATGAAGCCCTCACTCGGTAAGTCGGACGCGCCCGGCGCGTCCGGCGCCAAGATCTCCTTCCGGGGTGCCGGTAAGACGTTCCCCTTGAAGCAGGGGGAGTTCACGGCCCTCGACGAGGTGTCGCTGGACATCGCCGACCGTGAGTTCGTCACGGTCGTGGGTCCCTCGGGCTGCGGCAAGTCGACGCTGCTGAACCTGGCGGCCGGTCTCGCCGAACCCACCACCGGGCAGGTCCTGGTCGACGGAGCCGTCGTGACGGGCCCCGGCCCCGAGCGCGGAGTCATCTTCCAGCAGTACGCGCTCTTCCCCTGGCTCACCGTACGAGGCAACGTCGAGTTCGGGCTCAAGCTCACCTCCCTGTCCGCCGCCGAGCGGCGCCGCAAGGCCGACCACGCCATCGAACTCGTCGGGCTCAAGGACTTCGCCGACGCGCTGCCCAAGACGCTGTCGGGTGGCATGAAGCAGCGCTGTGCGATCGCCCGCGCCTACGCGGTCGACCCCGAAGTCCTGCTGATGGATGAGCCGTTCGGTGCGCTGGACGCCCTCACGCGGGTGCAGATGCAGGACCAGTTGCTGTCCACCTGGACGCAGGAGCGGCGGACCGTTCTCTTCGTCACGCATGACGTCGACGAGGCGGTCTATCTGGCGCGGCGCGTTGTCGTGATGGCGGCTCGGCCGGGGCGGGTCCATCGGGTCGTCGAGGTGGATCTGCCCTATCCGCGGACCGAGGAGTTGCGGTTGTCCCCTGAGTTCGCTCGCATTCGGAATGAGGTCTGGCATGCGGTGTATCACCAGGAGCCGGTGGCCTCTGTGAACCCGGTGAGCTGACCGGCTGTCGGCTGCGCATTCCCTCGCCCCCTGATCGCGCTTCGCGCTCGTCCTCAAACGCCGGACGGGCTGAAACTCACACGCTCGCCCTCAGACTCCGGGGCGGGCCGTAGACAACGAAAGGCTCAGCGCCATGAGCATGTCCCGTCGCACCCTCCTTGCCTCACTCTCCGCCACAGCACTCACGCTCTCCGTGTCTGCCTGCTCCTCCGGTGACGGTGACAGTGGTGGTGGTACCAAGATCCGGTTCGGGTACATCGCCGACTACAACGGGGCCAGTCTGCTGGCCATCGCCGACGATCAGGGGCTGTGGAAGAAGCACGGGGTGTCCGCCTCGTACAAGACCTTCGTCAATGGGCCCATTCAGATTCAGGCGCTGGGCAGTGGGGATCTCGACTACGGGTACATCGGTCCCGGTGCGTTGTGGCTGCCCGCCTCCGGGAAGGCACGGGTGGTCGCGATCGACACGCTGACCTATGCCGACCGGGTGATCGCCAAGCCGGGCATCACCTCGATCGCCGGGCTGAAGGGCAAGAAGGTCGGTGTTCCGGAAGGGACGTCCGGCGAGATGATCCTTCAACTCGCCCTGCGTGAGGCCGGGATGACGATGGACGACATCAAGAAGGTCGCCATGGACGCGCCGACCATCGTCTCGGCCTTCTCCTCCGGGCAGATCGACGGGGCCGGCATCAACTACCCGCTCATCGACACCATCAAGCAGAAGGTGCCGGACCTGGTCGAGGTGGCGAGCACCAAGGACATCGGTGGCTCGTTCCCCACGGCGTTCGTCACCGGCGGGAAGAAGGGTCCCGCCGAGGCGAAGGTCGTCAAGGTGCTCCAGGAGGCCAACGACTGGCGTGCCGCGCACCCCGAGGAGTCGGTCAAGCTCACCGCCGCGCTTCTGAAGCTGCCGGAGGACAAGGTGAAGGCGGACGCGAGTCACGTCGAGACGCTGACGACCGCCGAACTCGTCGCGAAGACGAAGGACGGCACGGTCGGCACGTGGCTCGACGGCATGAGCGACTTCTTCGTGAGCACCGGCCAGCTGAAGAAGGCTCCGGCCGCGACCTCGTTCTACGCGGGCGACGTCTACACGAAGGCCGCCGCGTGAACCTCCTCTTCCTGATGACCGACCAGCACCGCGTGGACACGCTGGGCTGTTACGGCAACCCGCATGTCGCCACCCCGAACCTGGACCGGCTCGCCGCCACCGGCACCCGCTTCGACCGCTTCTACACGCCCACCGCCATCTGCACCCCGGCCCGGGCCAGTCTCCTCACCGGCCAGGCCCCCTTCCGGCACAAGCTGCTCGCCAACCACGAGCGCAACGTCGGCTATCTGGAGGACCTGGCCGAGGACGCCTTCACCTTCCCCGCCGCGCTCGCCGAACGCGACTACCAACTGGGCCTCGTCGGCAAGTGGCACGTCGGCACCCACCGCAACGCCGCCTCCTACGGCTTCGAGGGGCCTGACCTGCCGGGCTGGCACAACCCTGTCGACCACCCCGACTACCTCGCCTATCTCAAGGAACGGGACCTGCCGCCGTACCGCATCACCGATCCGGTGCGCGGGACCACACCCAACGGCAACCCGGGCAACCTCCTCGCCGCGCGCCTCCAGCAGCCGGTGGAGGCGACCTTCGAGTACTACCTCGCGACCCGCGCCATCGAACTCCTGGAGAAGTACGCGGCCGACGGCCGCCCCTTCTACCTGGCCACCCACTTCTTCGGCCCGCATCTGCCGTATCTGCTGCCGGACTCCTACTACGACCTCTACGACCCGGAACTCGTCGAACTGCCCGCGTCGATAGCGGAGACCTTCGAGGGAAAACCGCCCGTGCAGCGCAACTACAGCGCGCACTGGACCTTCGACACCATGCCGCTCGAAGTCACCCGCAAACTCATTGCCGTCTACTGGGGTTACGTCACCCTCGTCGACGAGCAGATCGGGCGCATCCTCACCCGGCTCGACGAACTCGGCCTGGAGGACGACACCTCGGTCTTCTTCACCGCCGACCACGGCGAGTTCACCGGCGCCCACCGGCTGCACGACAAGGGTCCGGCGATGTACGAGGACATCTACCGCATCCCCGGAATCGTCCGCATGCCGGGCCAAGCCTCCCAGGTCCGGCAGGAGTTCGTCAGCCTCACCGACTGCACGGCGACCATCCTCGAACTGGCGGGCTGCGACCCGGAGCCCGCCACCGACAGCCGCAGTCTGCTGCCGCTGGTGCGCGGTGAACACCCCGAGTGGCCCGAGGAGTTGCTCGCCGAGTTCCACGGCCACCACTTCCCTTACCCCCAGCGCATGCTGCGCGACAGCCGCTACAAGCTGGTCGTCAATCCCGACTCGGTCAACGAGCTGTACGACCTCGAAAGCGACCCGCACGAGCTGACCAACCGCTACCCGGACCCCGAACTGGAGTCCGTCCGGCTGCGTCTGATGCGCCGTCTGTACGACCTGCTGCGGGAGCGCGGCGACAACTTCCACCACTGGATGACGTCCATGTACGACATCGGCGCCTCCGACTACGACCCGACCCTGAGCTCCTTCGAATCCCCTTCGAGCAGTGAGGTCTCGCCCCCGTGAACCGAGCGAACCGCCTGAACCGCCTGAACCCAAGAGCTCGTCGCACCGCGCAGGTCGTCACCGCACTCGCCGGCCTCCTGCTCGCGGTCCTCCCGCCCGCCGGGACCGCCACCGCCTCCCCCGCGCGGGCGTCCACGTACACCAACCCGGTGACGGCCGACACCGTCGACACCTTCCCCGACCCGGCGGTGATCCGCAGCAAGGACGGCTTCTGGTACGCCTACGGCACCCAGAACCCCGTCTTCCAGACCCAGGGCCAGACCGCCGAACGCATGCTGCCGATCCTGAAGTCGGCCGACCTCACCCACTGGACGTACGCGGGAGAGGTGTTCACCCCGCAGACCCAGCCGGCCTGGCACGGCGGTTCGCGACTGTGGGCGCCGGACATCCGTTACACGAACGGCCACTACAACCTCTTCTACTCGGTGCCCAACCAGGACACCGTCGGAGTGGCCACCGCGCCCACGCCGACCGGGCCCTGGACCGACGCGGGCGCCGTGCTCCCGGCGGACAGCGGCTGCGCGACCGGTGACATCGACCAGGCGCAGTTCACCGACGTCGGCGGACAGCCGTACCTGTACTGGGGCAGCTACGACACCATCTGCGTGGCGCGCATGAACGGCGACCGCACCCGGATCGAGGGCACGGTCACCGAGGTCGCCCAGGGCCGCCGTATGGAGGGCGGTTTCGTCGTCCGCCGTGACGGTTTCTACTACCTCTTCTATTCGGACGCGGGCTGCTGCGACGGCGCGTACAGCGGCTACCAGGTCAAGGTGGGCCGCTCCACCAGACCGACCGGGCCCTTCACCGACGACCGCGGTGTCGACCTGATGTCCCCCGTCAGCAAGGGCGGCATAGTGGTCGGTTCGAGCGACCGCTGGATCGGGCCCGGACACAACGCGCTGCAGACCGACCTGGCCGGGCAGGACTGGCTCGTCTACCACGCGATACCCGCCGCCGACCCCGACCTGGACCTCGTACCGGGCATCGACCGCACCCTCAGCAGGCGTCCGATGCTGGTCGACCGGCTCGACTGGATCGACGGCTGGCCCGTCGTCCGGGCCGGCGCCGGTCCCTCCTCCGACGGCACCGAGGCACCTGTCACCACCTGGCAGGCGGGCGGCACCTTCGACGACGGCGCGCTGGACGGCTGGCAGGCGCAGGGCTCCGGTACGAAGGCCTGGGCGATGGCCACCGAGCAGGACTCCGGCACCTTCGTCACCCACTCCGGCAGCGCCACCGACCCGGCCTTCCTCGTCTCCTCGGGCAACGCTCCCGCCCGGGTACGCGCCGAGGCCGATCTCCGGGTCACCTCGGCGGGCGGGTCGGCCGGTCTGGTCCTCGCCTACAAGAACCCCGCGAACCATGTCGTGGCGTGGCTCGACCGGACCCGCAACGCCCTGGTCACCGACGTACGGGTGAACGGTGTCAGCGCCGGGCAACAGGTGACCGCTCTCCCGTCCGGCTACCAGTGGAACGCCTGGCGCAATGTGGCGGCCGAGCTGCGCGGCAACCGCCTCACCGTCGAGGTGAGCGCGGACCGGCTGCGCGACGCCGTGGCCACCCAGACCCGTACCGTACCGGCGGCTGCCGCGCGGGCCGGGAAGGTCGGCACCGCCGCCCTCGGGGACGGAGCCGCAGCCGACAACGTGGGCGCCGTGAAGCTGTACGAGCCGGTCACGCGACGCGTCGCCGATCCCCGGCCCGGTGCACAACTGCACTCCTACAGCGACGAGTTCGACTCCGCCATCCTGTCCTCCGACTGGAGCTGGGTACGGGGTCCTGCCGCCGGTGCGACGACCGGCGAGGGTGTCCTGTCCTGGCCGACGCAGAACGCCGAGCTGCATCTCGGCACCAACACCGCGTCGGTCCTCACCCGCCCCGCACCGGCCGGTGACTTCACCGTCGAGACCAAGCTCGATCTGGCGAACGGTCCGGGCAATCAGCAGGCCGGGCTGGTGCTCTACGGGAACGACGACCGGTACTTCAAGCTGGTGCACGCGGTGCTGCCGGTGAGCCACACCGACGGGAAGGTCACCCACGTCACCGAGTTCGCCAAGGAGGGCGCCCGGCCCACGACCACACCGCCGACCGCCGTGGCCTACGGCCCGATGTTCGGCGGGCCGCCCGCGCAGACGCTCTGGATGCGACTGGCGTACCACGCCGACAGGGCGGGCGGCGAGCACGAGGTACGGGCCGCCACCAGCACCGACGGCGTGCACTGGACCTGGACCGGTGTGTGGGCCCTGCCGGACGAGCAGGCCCTGCGGATCGGCCTGGTGTCGCTCAACACGGCCGGGGCGACAGCCCGCTTCGGCTACGTGCGCACCTATCGCGGCTCGCATAGCGGCTGACACGGCGGCTGACACGGAAATGGTCCGCATCCCGAGTTCCTGGGGGTGCGGACCACCGGTGTCACAGCATGGCGAGCCCCGGCTCCCGCAGCAGGTCCGCCACGTCGGCCAGCAGGCGCGAACCCTGCCGGCCGTCGGCGAGCCGATGGTCGAAGGACAGGGCGAGTTGGGCCGCCCATCGCGGCTCGATACGCTCTCCCGCCTGGTCCTGGACCACCCACGGGGTGCGTCGCACGGCCCCCAGGGCGAGGATGGCGGCCTCTCCCGGGTTGAGGATGGGCGTACCGGTGTCCACGCCGAACACACCGACGTTGGTGAGGGTGACCGTGCCGCCGGTCAGGTCGCGTGGTTCCGTCCGCCCCTCCCGGGCCGTCGTCGCCAACTGCGCTATGGATGTGGCCAGTTCGGGCAGCGAGAGCAGATCCGCGTCCTTGATGTTGGGTACCACCAGGCCCCGGTCGGTCGCGGCGGCTATGCCGAGGTTGACGTAGTGCTTGAGCACGATCTCCTGACGGGCCTCGTCCCAGACGGAGTTCAGCTCCGGTGTTCCGCGCAGGGCGAGCAGCAGGGCCTTCGCCACGAAGAGCATCGGCGAGATCCGCATCCCGGCGAACTCGCGGCGGGCGCCCATCAGTTCGCGCAGTCTCATCGTCTCGCTGACGTCCACGGTGACGAACTCGGTGACGTGCGGGGCGGTGAAGGACGAAGCCACCATCGCGGCTGCCATGTGCTTGCGTACGCCGCGGATCGCGATCCGGGTCTCTCCGCGCGAGTTGACGTCGGCGCTTCGGGAGGGCGACTCGCCCGAGGGCGCCTTCACCGGTGCGGCGGCGAGATGGACATCCTCGCGGCTGATGGTGCCGTGCGGTCCGGTGGGCGGCACCGTGCGCAGGTCGACGCCGAGGTCCTTGGCCAGCTTGCGCACCGGCGGCTTGGCCGAGGGGCGAGCGGCAGGTGCGGACGCAGTAGTGAGGGATTCGGCGCGCGGCGGAGCCGGCGCGGCCACGGCGGTCCCGGTGGATGCGGCAGGGCGAGCGGTACGTCGGCGGGCCGTACCCGCGTCGCGCGGACCGTAGCCGACGAGGAGCGCGGTGCGTTTTCCTTCGGCACCCTGGTCGGAGGCGGCCGGTCCCGCCGCCGCGTCACGCTCGTCGGGTGTGCCGACGGCGATGGTGATCAGGGGAGCGCCGACCGGCACGGTGTCGCCTTCGGCGGCGTGTAGTGCGGCGACCATGCCCGCGTACGGAGAGGGCAGTTCGACGGCGGCTTTGGCCGTCTCTATCTCGACGATGATCTGGTTGACCTCGACCGTGTCGCCGGGGGCCACGGTCCACTGGAGGATGTCGGCCTCCGTGAGGCCTTCCCCGACGTCGGGCAGGCAGAAATCTTCGGTGGTGGGCATGGCGGTCCTGCCTTTCAGGGTGTTCGCACCGGTCGTTCGTCGGGCCACGGCGACCGCTCTCAGTGGGCGAGGCTCCGGTCCACGGCGGCCAGCATGCGGTCCACGCCCGGCAGCCAGTCCTCCTCGAGGCGGCTCGGCGGGTACGGCGTGTCGTACCCGGTCACCCGCAGGACGGGGGCCTCCAGCGCGTAGAACGCCTCCTCCTGGACCCGGGCGGCGATCTCGGCACCGATGCCGTGCGTGCGGGAGGCCTCGTGGGTGATGACGAGCCGGCCGGTGCGGAGCACGGAGGCCATGACCGTGTCCGTGTCCAGCGGTGCGAGGCTTCTCAGGTCGATGACCTCGACGCTGTGCCCCTCCTCCCCCGCGATGCGGGCCGTCTCCAGCGCCGGTGCGACCAACGGCCCGTAGGCGACCAGGGTGAGGTCGGAACCCGTGCGGACGGTACGGGCCCGGTGCAGGTCGAGTGAGGGTGCGCCGGAGACCTCGCCCTTGGTCCAGTACCGGCGCTTGGGCTCCAGGAAGATGACCGGGTCGTCGCTGGAGATGGCCTGGCCGATCATGCTGAAGGCGTCGTCGGGGGTGGCGCAGGTGACGACCTTGAGTCCCGGGGTGTGCGCGAAGTAGGCCTCCGGGGACTCCGAGTGGTGTTCGATGGAGCCGATGCCACCGCCGTACGGGATGCGGATGACCACCGGCATGGCTATCCGGCCGCCCGAGCGGTGCCGGTACTTGGCCAGCTGGCTGATGATCTGGTTGACGGCCGGGTAGACGAATCCGTCGAACTGGATCTCGCAGACGGGGCGGTATCCGCGCATCGCCAGACCCACGGCGGTGCCGACGATCCCGGCTTCGCCCAGTGGGGTGTCCACCACGCGTGACGTGCCGAAGTCGGCGCAGAGTCCGTCGGTGACGCGGAAGACGCCGCCGAGGCGGCCGATGTCCTCACCGAGCAGCAGGACCGCCGGGTCGGTCGTGAGCGCGTGCCGCAGTCCGTCGTTGATCGCTCTGGCCAGCGTCGTCGTGGTCATGCGCGCTCTCCGCTCGGGTCGGGCATCTCCTGCAGCGAGGCGAGATGGGCACGGTGTTCGGCCAGCTGGCGGCTCAGCTCGGGGGTCATCTCGGCGTAGGTGTGCTCGAACGGCAGGTCCGGATCGGGCTCGGGCAGCGCACGGCAGCGGGCGCGCAGGCTTTCCGCGAAGGTCTGCGCCTCGGCCTCGATCCCGGCAAAGTACGCGGAGTCGGCGGCCCCGGTGGTCACCAGGTGGTCGTGCAGCCGGGCGATGGGGTCCTTGGCCGCCCACTCCTTCTCCTCCGCCGTCTCCCGGTAGCGGGAGGCGTCGTCCGCGGTGGTGTGGGCGTTGCGGCGATAGGTGAACGCCTCGATCAGGGTGGGGCCGCCGCCGGTACGGGCCGTGTGGAGTGCGCTGCGGGTGGCGGCGAGGCAGGCCAGGACGTCGTTGCCGTCGACACGGATGCCCGGCAGTCCGAATCCGGCGGCGCGCTGCGCGACGGGGACGGTGCTCTGCACGCTGTACGGAGCCGAGATCGCCCACTGGTTGTTCTGGCAGAAGAAGACCACGGGCAGGGACTGGGTCGTGGCCCAGATGAACGCCTCGTTGGTCTCGCCCTCGCTCAGGGCGCCGTCGCCGAGAAAGGCGAGGACGGCGGGGGCGGCAGGGGCGTCTGCTGTGGAGGCCGCGGGGACGGCGGGGCCCACCGGGTCGCGGACGATCCCCATCGCGTAGCCGACGGCGTGCAGGGTCTGGGCCCCGATCACCAGCGTGTACAGGTTGAAGTTGACGTCCCTCGGGTCCCAGCCGCCCAGGGTGGTGCCCCGGAAGAGACCGAGGAGGGACGCCGGGTCGAGTCCGCGGCACCAGGCCACACCGTGTTCGCGGTAGGTGGGGAAGACCATGTCGGAGGGGAGCAGGGCGCGGGCGGCACCGATCTGCGCGGCCTCCTGGCCGAAGAGGGAGGGCCACAGACCCAGTTCGCCCTGCCGCTGGAGGGCGATGGCCTCGGTGTCGAGGCGGCGGGCCAGCACCATGTCCCGGTACAGGGCGGGGAGATCGGCGTCGGCGGGGTCGAACGGCAGCCGGGCGTCGCTGACGGCCTCGCCCTGCGGAGTCAGCAACTGGATCGGGTCCAGTCGGTCCTTCGTCTTCGCGGACGTGCGGGGCATGTTCCGGACTCCTTCGAGATGTCGGCCGTACGGCCCTGGGCGATGGGCGGGGCCGGCGGACCTGCGGCGGGCCGGCGCGGCATCAGCGTGCCGTGCGGGCGAGTGCGCGGCTGATGAGCAGGCGCTGGATCTGGTTGGTGCCTTCGAAGATCTGCGTGACCTTGGCCTCGCGCATGTACCGCTCGACCGGGTGGTCGCGGACGTATCCGGCGCCGCCGAGGATCTGGACGGCGTCGGTGGACACCGACATGGCGGTGTCCGAGGCGACGAGTTTCGCCATGCTGGCCTCCTGGCTGTAGCCGAGGCCCGCGTCCTTGCGGCGGGCGGCCGACAGATAGGTGGCGCGGGCGGACGCGGTGGCGGCGGCCATGTCCGCGAGCAGGAAACCGACTCCTTGATGGTCGATGACCGGGCGTCCGAAGGCCTCGCGTTCCTTCGCGTACGCCACCGCGTAGTCCAGGCTCGCCTGCGCGATGCCGGTGGCGACGGCGGCGATGCCCAGGCGCCCGGCGTCGAGGGCGGACAGCGCGATGGACAGGCCTTGTCCGGGGCGTCCGACGAGGTGGTCCTCGGGGATCAGCGCGTCATCGAAGTTCATCGTGGCGGTCGTCGAGCTGCACAGGCCCATCTTGCGTTCGGGGGCGCCCGCGGAGAGGCCGGGGGTGCCCGCGGGGACGTGGAAGCAGGAGACACCGTGTCTGCTGTCGGAGCCCGTGCGCAGGAAGGTGGTGTAGTAGTCGGCCTGTCCCGCGTGGGTGATCCATGCCTTGCTGCCGCGGGCGCGCCAGCCCTCCGGGGTGCCGGTGGCGGAGGCCCGCATGGCGGACGGGTCGGACCCGGCGTGCGCCTCGGACAGGGCGTAGGCACCGAGCAGGTCTCCGCCGAGCATGTCGGGGAGGAGGTCGGCCTTCTGCCGGTCGGTCCCGAACGCGTTCACCGGATGGCAGGACAGGGCGTGCACGCTGATGCCCACGGCCACGGCCGCCCACCGTGCGGCGATCTCCTCCAGGACCTGGAGGTAGACGGAGTAGGGCTGCGCGCCGCCGCCGAACTCCTCGGGGAACGGCAGGGTGAGAAGTCCCGCCGACCCCAGCAGTGTGAAGACCTCGCGGGGGAAACGCTCGGCCTCCTCGAACTCGGCCACGCGCGGGGCGAGTTCCTTGTCGGCGATCTCGGCGGTGAGCCCGATCAGTTCATGGGCCTCGTCGGACGGCAGTTCACGCTCGACGCTCACAGTGATGCCTTTCGGTGACGTGCGGGTGCCGAGGCCGGGTGGCCGGTGGGCAGCGGTGGTTACGGGGTGTCGGCCGGTGCCCGGTGGCTCGACGGCGCGTGGATGCAGGCGGTGCGGTGCGATCCGTCGTGGACGTAGGGCGGCGGGGCCTTCGCGCAGGCGGCCTCGGCCTCCGGGCACCTGGGCCGGAAGGGGCAGCCCGTGATCAGGTCGAGGGCGCCGGACGGTTCGCCCTCAAGGGCCGGCGGACGCGGTTCGGTGCCTCGGCGCCGCAGGTCGGGCGCGGCCCTCAACAGGGCCTGCGTGTAGGGGTGCTGGGCCGCACCGAAGATCGTCTCGGCCGCTCCCTCCTCGACCACCCGGCCCGCGTACATCACCGCGACCCGGTCGCAGAGCGTGCGGATGATGCCGAGGTCGTGGGAGATGAAGACGATCGTCAGGCCGAGTTCGGCGCGCAGATCGGCCAGCAGGTTGACCACGGTGGCCTGGGCGGACACGTCGAGGGCGGACACCGCCTCGTCGGCGACCAGTACGTCGGGCCGTACCGCGAGGGCCCGTGCGATGGCGACGCGCTGGCGCTGACCCCCGGAGAGTTCACGCGGTCGCGCGTCCAGGACGCGCGGGGGGAGGTTCACCATCTCCATGAGGGAGTTCAGCGCGGAGGTCATTCCGGTGTCGGGGACGAGGTCGTGGCAGTCGATGAGTTCGGCCAGCACGGAACGGACCCGCCGTCGGGGGTTGAGCGAGGCGACCGGGTCCTGGAAGACCATCTGGATCCGCCGGCGCAGCTCCTTCGACCTGCGGATCCCCATGTCCTGACCCTCGTAGCGGACCAGTCCGGCGGTCGGCTCCGTCAGTCCGACGAGTACGCCGGCCAGGGTCGACTTGCCGCATCCGGACTCGCCGACCACGCCGAGACACTCGGAGCGTTCGACGGCGAGACTGACACCGTCGACGGCCCGCAGCGTCGTGGGCGGCACGGACCTGTGCCTCCTGACCTTGAAGTGGACGGAGATGTCGTCCAGTTCGACGAGGGCGCTCATGGCTGGTCTCCAGCGTTCGTGACTGCCTGCCGCACGCACGCGGTGGCCCGGTGCGGGCCGATGGCCAGCAGCGGGGGGTCCGCGTCGAGGCACACGTCCGCGACGTGGGGACAGCGAGGGGCGAAGCGGCAGCCGGGGGGCAGCAGTCCTGCGGTGGGCGGGGACCCGCTGATGGTCTTCAACCGCGTGGGCGGGCCGTGCAGTTGGGGCATCGAGTCGATCAGCGCACGCGTGTAGGGATGGCTCGGGTTGTCGACCAGGTCGTGGGTGGGGCCTTGTTCGACGATGCGGCCCGCGTACATCACGGCGGTGCGGCCGGCGATACGGGAGATGACCGAGAGGTCGTGGCTGACGAAGATCAGGGCCAGCCCGCGCTCGGCCCGCAGCCGCTCGACGAGGGTCAGGATCTGGTCCTGGACCGTGGTGTCCAGTGCGGTCGTCGGCTCGTCGCACAGGAGGAGCGAGGGTTCCACCGACAGCGCCATGGCGATCATCACGCGCTGGCGCTGGCCCCCGGAGAGCTGGTGCGGCCATGCGCGGGCCCGTTGCTCCGGGTGCGGCACGCCGACCTCGGCCAGGAGCTGCAGGGCCCGGTCCGCGGCGACCCGGCGGGACATGCCGAGGGCCCGGGGGCCGGCGGCGACCAGGTCGCCGATGCGCATGGTCGGGTTCAGCGAGCTCATGGGCTCCTGGAAGATCATGGAGACCCCGTGCCCGCGCAGTTCACGCGGTGCGACGGACCGCATCCCCTCCCCCGGCTTCCGCTGGAACCGTGTGGTCCCCCGGGTCTGCTTCAGCGCGGGCGGCAGCAGCCCGAGCACGGAACGCAGGGTGAGGCTCTTGCCGGATCCGGACTCACCCACGATCCCGAGGCAGCCACCGGCGTCGACGTGCAGGGACACGTCGTCCACCAGGGTGACTCCGCCCTGCGCCGCGGCGATCGACAGGTTCTCGATCTCGATCACGCGTTCTGTACGGGTCATGACTTGATCCGATCGTCCAGGCCGTCCCCGATCAGGGCCAGGCCCATGCCGATCAGGGCGATCGCCGCTCCGGGGGCCGCGATCAACCACCAGTTGGTCTGGATGACACTGCGGCCCGACTGGATCATCGAGCCCCATTCGGGGGTTCCGACGGGGATGCCGACGCCCAGGAAGGACAGGGTCGAGATCGCGACGACGGCCAGCCCGACATCGACGAAGAAGTAGACGATGCTCTGGCCGATGGCGTTCGGCACGATGTGCCAGGCGATCACCCGCCGGCGGGGCAGGCCGCCCAGTCGTGCGGCCCGGATGTAGTCCATGGAGCGCACTCTGCGTACTTCGCTGCGCAGCAGCCGGGCGTACACGACCCAGGAGATGACCGTGAAGCCGATGATGAGCGGCAGTTCGCCGGGGCCCAGGAACAGGAATCCGGTGCCGGGGCCGAGCAGGCCGACCAGGGCGATGAAGAAGATGAACAGCGGGAGCGAGACGACGATGTCGGAGGTGCGCATGATCGCCGCGTCCAGCCACTTGCTGCCGAGGCCCGCCGCGATACCGATCAGGCTGCCCAGGACAGCGGGGATGAGTGAGCCGAGCACCGCCACGCGCAGGTCGATCCGGATCGCGTAGACCAGTCGGGTCCATTCGTCGCGGCCGAGCTGGTCGGTGCCGAGGAGGTGGGCCCGGGAGGGCGGGGCGAGCCGGTTCAGCAGGTCCTGTTCGGCGGGGTGGCCGCTGGTGATGAGCGGTGCGCAGAGCGCGGCCAGGACGAACAGTGCGACGATGACCGCGCCGACGGCCAGTTTGCCGTCGCCGCGTCGGCGCAGGCGGTGCGAGGGGTTGGTGTGCGGCGCGGCGTCCTCGACGACAGGCGTGTCGATCATGTGCTCACCGTCCTCGGGTCGAGCAGCGAGACGACGGTCTCGCCGAGGATGTTGGCCAGCACGACCCCCGTGGCGAACAGCAGCGTGATGCCCTGGACCGTGTAGACGTCGCGTTTCGCGGACGCCTCGACCAGTGCGCTGCCCAGGCCGGCGATGTTGAAGGTGGCTTCCAGGATGACGACTCCGAAGAAGAGGTAGCCGACGTTGAGTGCGAGGAGGGTGAGGACCGGGCCGAGTGCGTTGCGCAGCACGTGCCGGACGATCAGGGTGGGGCCGCCGACGCCCAGCGCCCTGGCGACCGCGATGTACTCGGAGTCGAGCACGTCGATCAGGCTGGACCGCAGGCTCCGTACCAGGACGGGCGTGAGGATGATCGCGCCGGTCACGGAGGGCAGGACCAGCGAGCGGAGGAGTTCCGCCGGGCTCGATCCCAGGTCCGCGACGGGGAACCAGCCGGTGGGGATGGCCACCAGTCTGATGAGCAGGAAGCCGACCCAGAACGCCGGCAGGAACAGGGCCAGGAGGACGCCCAGCCTGATCACGTGGTCGACGGGGCGGTCCCTGAACCAGGCTGCGGTCCAGGCGAGGACGAGCGAGGTCGTGACCGCGAGCACCAGGGTGCCGAGCAGGAGCCACAGGGTGTCTCCGATGCGCTGGCCGATGACGCCGCTGACGCTCTGTCCGTCGATGGACGTCCCGAAGTCGCCGTGCAGCACCCGGGTGACGTAGTCCACGTACTGGTGCGGGAGGCTGCGGTCGAGGCCCAGTTGATGGCGCAGTTCGCTCACCGCCTCGGGCGAGGCTCGTGGTCCGAGGCGCAGTCTGGCCGCGTCGCCGGGTGCGATCTGGGTCAGCACGAACACGACCAGTGTGACCGCGAGCAGGACGAGCACCAGCTGGACCAGCCGGGCGAGCACCGTTCTCATCGCTACCACGAAACTCCCTCCCTTCCATGGAGAGTGCCGGACACGGTTGTCAGCTCCTGATGTTCAACTCATCCGCGCAGTACGCCTGGTAGGGCGCGGCGACGAAGCCCTGCACCCGGTCGGAGACCGCGTCGAGCGCGTTGGGCACGGCCAGCGGAAGCACGGCGTGAGTGGCGTTGGCGGTGGCTTCGAAGTCCTGTACGGCGGCGCTCACTTCGGACGTGTCGCTCGCCGCGTGGACGGCGGCCAGGGCCTTGTTCGCCGGGCCGGGGTCGGACTGGGAGAACACGACGCCGGTCGCTCCGAGGAAGCCGAGGGGGTCGATGGGGGTGGGTGCGAGCGCGCTGTAGGTGACCATGCCGAGCTGGAAGGAGCCCTTGCTCAGATCGTCGATCAGGGAGCTGGTCGGGAGCGGGCTGACGGTGGCCTTGATGCCCGCCTCGGCCAGCATCGGGGTCAGGGCCTGTGCCGCGAGTTTTCCGGGGCCGCCGTCGCTGGGCACGATCAGCTCGATGGTCCGGCCGTCGTAGTCGGACCCGTCGACCAGCTTCTTCGCGGCGTCCACGTCGGTGGTGGACCAGGTGCACTTGGGGCATTTGGCGACGCCGGGCACCTGCTGCGGCAGCAAGGATGTGGCCACGCCGGCCTCGCCGACGTATCCGCCGCGGACGAGCTTGCGGTAGTCGACGGCCAGCGCGATCGCCTTCCTGAGGCGGACGTCCGCCAGGGGCCCCGACTTGGTGTTCATGGTGAGGACGCTGACGCCGGTGGAGGGCGCACGGACGATGCTGTTCTTGGGGTACTGGGCGGCAGCTTCGAGTTCCACGCCGTTGACGACGTCGAGGGAACCGCTCTGGAACTGCAGGAGTTGCTGTCCCCCGTCGGCGACGACCTTGTAGTCGACCTTGTCGAGGTAGGGCAGGCCGGAGCGGTAGTAGTGCGGGTTGCGGGTGAGGGCGATGGACCGTCCCACGGTCTCGCCGCTGATCACGAAGGGCCCTGCGCCCACGGGTTTCTTCCAGTACGCGGCGGCGCTCCGGCCCCCGTACTTGTCGGGGAAGATCGCCGCGTTGGCGGTCGACAGGACGGCGGGGAGCGTCTCGTCCGGTTCGGAGAGGTGGAAGACGACGGTGTTCCTGGACGGCGTGTCCACGGACTTGATGGAGGAGAAGTAGCTGCCGTACAGCTCTCCCTTGCTCCACAGGCCTTCCGAGAACTTGACGTCGGCGGACGTGACGGGTCTGCCGTCACTGAACTTGGCGTCCGGGTTCAGGGTGAACTTCAGCGTCCTGGCCTTGGGATCGGCCTTGTAGGACGAGGCCAGGGCCGGCTGGAGGGTCTTGCCGTCGGGCGTGGAGCGCAGGAGCGAGGCATAGACCTGGGGGAACACCCGGTAGCTCTGGGTCGCCAGTGCCTTCTGGGGGTTCCAGGTGTCGATCGCGCTGCTGAGCGACATGGAGAGCGAGCCGCCCCGTTTCGCGGGCGAAGAGGCGGTCCCGGAGGCCGCCGAGTCCGTACCGCCGGAGCTGCATCCGCTGAGGAGGAGCGCGGTGGCCATCAGCGCCGTACCGCACGCGGTGGTCCCGGCTGTCGACTTGCGCATAACTTCCCTCGCAGTTTCGTAAGTTATCTACCAAGTGACGTTCTCAATCTACGCCGGGTTCCGTCACTCGTCTAGGTGGCTGGAAAAAGCGGGTGCCGACGGGGCGGACTTCGCATGAACATCCGCCGTCCGACCTGCGGCTTTCAGCAGGCTCATATGGCTTCGGGATCGGCACGTCAGTCGTCCGTGCCGTCCCGCCGGGCCTGATCACGCCCCTGCACATGCCGCACCATCCAGTCGAGGAGCGCCTCGTTCTGCGCCCGCCGGGACGGCACGGGCCCCGAGATCGCCCCTTCGTGGGAGGCGTCCGGCAGCATCAGCAGCTCGGCGACGCAACCGGCCCGGCGCAGCACCGAGTAGAACTGCTTGCTCTGCTCGGGCGGGCACCGGTGGTCGGCCTCACCCTGGATCAACAGGGTCGGCGTCGTGCAGGTGTGAGCCGTGGTGATCGGCGACAGCCGCCGGTAGCGCTCGAAGTCGGTCTGCGGCAGCGCGTCCAGCACCGCGGGCAGGAAACTGAGTCCGACGTCGCTGGTCCCGTACATGCTCCAGAAGTTCGTCACGGGATTCTCGATCACGGCGGCCCTGAACCGGTCGGTGTGACCGACGATCCAGCTGGACATGTAGCCGCCGTACGACAGCCCGGAGACCCCCAGCCGGTCCGGATCGGCCCAGCCCTCGTCCACCGCGAGGTCCACCGCGGCCATCAGGTCGTGGAAGTCCTTGTTTCCCCAGTCGCCGATGATGGCGTCGGCGAAGTCCGTGCCGTAGCCGCGCGAGCCGCGGGGGTTCACCATGAGCACCCCGAACCCCGCGCCGCACAGGACATGGGCGTCGGTGACATAGGCCTCGCCGTAGGCCGACCTGGGGCCGCCGTGGATGAGCAGGACGGTCGGCAGGGCCCCGACGGCGTGGGCGGGCCGCAGCAGTTTGGCCTGGACCGTCGCGCCGCTTCCGATGGGCACGCGGAAGGTGGTGACCGTGCACGGCACGGTGCAGGACCTGTTGTGGGCGGCGGTGTCGGTGACGCGTACGTCGTCACCCGTGTCCAGATCGCGGATCCACAGGTCGGGCGGGCCGGTGAGAGTGCCGTGGCCGTACAGCAGGCGCTGCCCGGCGACCGCCAGCGGGTAGAAGCAGCCCGTGCCGGCCAGCACCGGATCGGCCTTCGGCTCGCCGTCCAGCGCGACGCGGTGGACCTCCAGGCGGTCCTCGACCTGTACGCGCAGTACGGCGTCTCCGTCGTGCAGGAGCAGTCTCGTGTCGGGGTCCATGAACGGAACGGCTATGTCGCCCAGGACGTCGCCGTTGAGATCGAGGTCCAGACCCGCGGCGCGGTCGGTCGACTGCCAGGGCGCGGGGTCCGCGGCCCCACCGTCGACGGCTCGCAGGGTCCACAACTGCCCCACGGAGTGCGGTTTGGCGCCGGAGGACGTCACCGCGATCCGTCCGTCAGCCAATGCCCCCACGGAAAAGATGTCGAGTGCGCGCAGGTGCTCGACGGGAGTCGCGTCGGTCCCGTCGGCGGCGACCGAGCGGACGGCGGCGACGCTCTGTTGCCACTGGTCGGGGCCGAGGCCCGCGCGGTAGGCGATCCGCCAGGACGACGGAGGAACAGCGTCCTCATCGGTCCCCGAGGGCGGCAACCACGTGGGCTGGCTGTTGACCCACTCGTCGTCCGTGAGCCGCGTGTGCGTCCCCGTGTCGAGGTCGAGGACGAAGATGTCCGCGGTCGCGTCGTCGACGAGGCCGAGCCCGTCCACCCAGCCGATCACGCGGGTGATCCGGTACGGCGCCCCGGGCTCGCGCGTCCGCCGCGTCGCCGCGTAGGCGATACGGCGGCCGTCCGGACTCCATGCCGGCCGTCCGAAGACCGAGCGGTCCGGCGCCTTCGGGTCGACAAGCACCTCGAACACGAAGTCGGGTGCGTCGGCGGGGCGGACGAGGACGATGCGCGTGACCGGTCCGTCCTGCGAGAGGAACGCCAGACGGCTGCCGTCCGGCGAGAACAGGGGGGTGTGGTCGCTGTCGCCGAACTCGACGGCGGTGGAGGCCAGAGCGGCAGAGGCCAGGGCGGCGGGGGGTGCGGGGACGGAGGCCGCTGCGACGGAGGCTGCGGTACTGGAGGCCGCCGAGCCCTTCGCCACTTCACTCAGGCGCAGACCGCGCCGCTCGGTGTCCCCCTCGATACGGGACGAGGACCACGCGACGAGCGTGCCGTCCGGGCTGAGATCGGCACTGTGCACCAGCTCCATCGCCTCTACGGCCTGGGTGATCGTCCGGTCGGATCCGGTGTCGTTCGGGGACATGGCTACTCCTCGGATCGAAGTTCGTAAAAATATTACCAGCTACAAAAAATGTATGTACACTCTGGACATGGTCACTCTTCAGGCCTCAGGCAGTGAGCGGGGCGCGTTGCGCATCGGCTCCGGCGCCGGTTTCGCCGACGACCGCATCGAGCCCGCCGTACAACTGGTCGAATCCGGCGACATCCAGTACCTCGTCTTCGAATGCCTGGCCGAACGCTCGGTCGCCCTGGCGGAGCTGGAGCGGCGCCGCGACCCCGCCCGCGGATACAACCCGTGGCTCCCCGACCGCATGGCGGCCGTCCTGCCGGAGTGCGCGCGCCGTGGGATCCGCGTCATCACCAACATGGGCGCGGCCAACCCGCAGGCGGCGGGCGCGCTCGTCGCCGAGCTCGCGCGGGCCACGGAACTGCGTGGACTGTCGGTCGCCGTGGTGACGGGCGACGATGTACTCGATCGCATCCTTGAGCGACCCGATCTCCCGCTCCTGGAGCGCGAGGGAACCGTCGGCTCCCTCGGCGACCGCGTGGTGTCGGCCCACGCCTACCTGGGATGCGAAGGGATCACCCACGCTCTGAGCCAGGGCGCCGATGTAGTGATCACGGGCCGAGTTGCGGACCCTTCGCTATATATTGCACCCCTTGTCCATGAATTCGGCTGGGACACCAGCGACTGGAACCTGATCGCCAAGGGCGCCTGTGCGGGGCACTTGATGGAATGCGGGGCCCAGGTCACGGGCGGCTATTTCGCGGACCCTGGATACAAGGACGTTCCCGGCCTCGCCGATCTGGGCTTCCCGATCGCCGAGGTGCACGCCGACGGAACCTTCAGGATCAGCAAGGTGCCGGGGTCGGGCGGTCTGGTGACGCCCGCGACGTGCACGGAACAGCTGCTCTACGAAGTGCACGACCCGTCGGCGTATCCGTCGGCCGATGTGGTGGCCGACTTCTCCGAGGTCCGCTTCGACGAGTCCGGCCACGACACCGTGCTGGTCCGAGGAGCGCGTGGGCGGCGGCGCCCGGACGACCTGAAGGTCTCCGTCGGCTACCGCGACGGCTTCACCGGCGAGGGCCAGATCTCGTACGCGGGCCCCAACGCACTGCCCCGGGCCAGGCTGGCGCTGGACGTCCTGCGCGCGCGGATCGAGAAGCAGGGCATCGTCTCGGGGGAGGCGCGCTACGAACTCATCGGGGTCGACTCCGTCAGCCGCGGCCTCGCTCCCGGCGTCGACCCCAGCCCCAACACCAATCCCGATCTCGGCCCCTGCCCCGGTCCCGGCGCGGGTGATCCGGACCGGCTGAACGAGGTCCGTGTCCGCGTCGCCGGCCGGACCGACTCCGAGGACGGGGCCCGCCGGATCGCGCACGAGGTGAGCGCGATGTGGCTCAACGGCCCCGCCGGCGGCGGTGGTGTGGTCACGTCCGTCACCGAGCGGATCGCCATCGCGTCGGTCTTCCTTCCCCGCTCCGACGTCACACCGTCGGTCACGTTCGCGGAGGTCTAGATGCTCCTGCACGCACTCGCCCACGCCCGGTCCGGTGACAAGGGAAACGTCTCGGACATCACCGTCATCGCCTACGAGGCACAGGACTTCCTCCTCCTGAGGGAGGTCGTGACCGCCGAGAGGGTCCGGCGACATTTCTCCGCCTTCCTCGAACGCGGAGAAGGCGAAGAAAGCGGTGAAGGCGGTGAAGGCGATGTCCGGCGTTACGAGCTGCCGCACCTGGGCGCGCTGAAATTCGTCCTCGAAGGCGCGCTGGACGGTGGGGTCACCCGCAGCCTCAACCTCGACACCCACGGCAAATGCCTCGGCTCCCTGCTCCTCGGCATGGACATCGGTGACGGCCATGACCCGGAGCCGGAGCTGGAGTTGGAGCCGGAGCTGAATCCGGAGTCACCGGAGCGGTCGGAGTGGTCGGGGATCAGAACTTCGCACGGCACACGGAGGTAAGCACGATGGGTTCGATCGAACGTCCGGCAAGCCCGCGGCGGATCCTGTTTCGCGGCGGCCTCGTCGCCGACGGCACGGGCGCGGAGCCGCGGCACGGCGACGTGGTCGTGGAGGGTGCCCGGATCATCGACGTCGGGACCGGTCTGGACGGCGATGTGGAGGTGGACCTGACGGGGAAGTCCCTTCTGCCGGGTCTCATCGACTGTCACGTCCACGTGATGATCGGCAGCATCGACACCGTGGACCGGCTGCAGACCCCGTTCTCCTATCCGTTCTTCCAGGCCGCCCGGCATCTGCGGACCCTGCGCCGGATCGGGATCACGCACGCCAGGGACGCGGCGGGCGCCGACCTGGGCGTCAAGACCGCGCTGGAGGATGGTCTGATCGACGGGCCCCGGCTGCAGATCGCCATCTCGATGCTCAGCCAGACCGGCGGGCATTCGGACGGCTGGCTGGCCTCGGGCAACTGCGTCGAGAACAGGATCGCCCACCCCGGGCGGCCCCGTGGGGTCGTCGACGGCGTCGACGAGATGCGCAAGGCGGTCCGCGAGGTCATCCGGGCCGGCGCCGACGTCATCAAGGTCGCCGCCTCCGGCGGAGTCATGTCGCCGCGCGACAACCCGCACCACGCGCACTTCGGTCTCGACGAACTGACCGTCGCCGTCGTCGAGGCACGCGCGGCGGGCCTGCCGGTGATGGCCCACGCCCAGGGCTCCGTCGGCATCAAGAACGCGCTGCGGGCGGGGGTGCGGTCCATCGAGCACGGCATCTTCCTCGACGACGAGGCCATCGAGCTGATGCTCGAACACGAGGCGTTCCTCGTGCCCACCCTGCTGGCCCCGAGGAGTGTGCTGGAGGCGGCTGCCAACGGCGCCCGGCTGACCGACGCCACGCTCGCGAAGGCCCACGAGGTCGCCGACACCCACCTCGCCTCGTTCAAGAAGGCGTGCGAGGCGGGCGTCACCATCGCCATGGGCACCGACGCGGTCGGGCTCGCTCCGGGCCGCAACCTGGAAGAACTGGAGCTGATGGCCGCCAACGGCCTGAGCCCCGCGAAGGTGCTGCGCGCCAGCACCCTGGACGCCGCTCGGCTGCTGGGTGTCTCGGACAGGTACGGCAGCATCGAGCCCGGCAAGCGCGCGGACCTGGTCGTCGTGTCCGGCGACGCCTCCGACTTCAGCTGCCTGGCCCACCGGATCGACGCCGTCCACATGGACGGCGCGCTGGTGGAGTCGCGGTCCGGATGACCGGCCGCCACCTCCTCGCACCACAGGACCGACCGGTGTGCACGGCGGTACCGACCAGTGTTCGAAGTACGAGCAGTACAAGCAGTACGACAGGAGTTCCCGCATGACCGACCGAGCCGAACACGCCGACCGAGCCGACAATGGCGACGACGCCGACCGCACCCATCATGTCGTCAACTTCATCGACGGCGCCCGCAGAGACGCCGCCGGGCGGTCGTCCCTGACCGATCCGCGTACAGGACAGGTCCGCGGCACCGCCGTGGTCTCCCGGGCCGACGAGGTGAACGCCGCCTTCGACGCGGCGGCCGTGGCCTTCGCGTCCTGGAGGCACAGCACTCCCGGGGAACGCCAGACGGCGCTGCTCGCCATAGCGGCCGAGATGGAGGCGCGGGCGGACGAATTCGTCGCCGCCGAGTGCGGGGAGACCGGCAAGCCGACCGACCTCTTCCGGTCCGAGGAACTGCTGCCCATCATCGACCAGTTCCGGTTCTTCGCCGGCGCAGCCCGTCTGCTGGAGGGGCGCGCCGCGGCGGAGTACGTGGCGGGCCACACCTCCATGGTCCGCCGTGAACCGGTCGGTGTGATCGCCTCGATCGCCCCCTGGAACTACCCGCTGATGACGGCGGTCTGGAAGCTGGCGCCGGCCGTCGCGGCGGGCAACACGGTGGTCTTCAAGCCCGACGCGGCCACCCCGTCCAGTGCGCTGCTGCTCGCCGAGATCTGCGGACGCCACCTCCCGCCGGGCTGCGTGAACCTCGTCTGCGGGGACCGGGAGACGGGGAAGCTGGTGGCGGGGCATCCGCGCGCGGACATGGTCGCCCTCACCGGCTCGACCCGTGCCGGCAGCCAGGTGGCGCGCACCGCCGCCCGCGACCTGCGCCGCACGCATCTCGAACTGGGCGGCAACGGCCCCGTCCTGGTCTTCGAGGACGCCGACGTGGCCCACTGCGCGCAGCTGATCGCCGAGGCCGCCTTCTACAACGCGGGCCAGGACTGCACCGCGCCGTCGCGTGTACTGGCGCACGCCGACGTCCATGACGAACTCGTACGGGCCCTGGCCAACCACGCCCGGTCGTTCGCGCTCGTGGAGCAGGGGAACACCCGGGACGGCAGGAGCCCGCTGATCAGCCGGGCGCAGCTGGAACGGGTGTCGGGACTCGTCGAACGCCGACGCGGCACCGCCCTGACAGCCGCCGGCGGGAAGGTGGAGGCCGGTCCCGGCTTCTTCTTCGAACCGACCGTCATCACCGGGGTCCAGCAGGCCGACGAGATCGTCCAGGAGGAGATCTTCGGGCCCGTGCTGACCGTGCAGACCTTCACCGACGAGGAGACGGCAATCGCCCTGGCCAACGACGTACGTCAGGGCCTCGCGTCCAGTGTGTGGACGCGAGATGTGGGCCGCGCCCTCCGTGTCACCGGCGCGCTCGACTTCGGCGTCGCGTGGGTGAACACCCACATCACGACGGCCGCCGAGATGCCGCACGGCGGCTTCAAGGAGACCGGCGACGGCAAGGACCTGTCGCTGTACGGTCTTGAGGCCTACACCCGGATCAAGCATGTGATGCTCGCATGGGCGTGAACCCCGGCATCCTGGAGCTGTTCCCCGAGGGGACGACCGTCGAGGCGGACCGCGGCCTGACCGTCGGCGGCGTCGCCCTGTCCGAGGTCGCCGACCGGTTCTCGACCCCCGCGTACGTCGTCGACGAGGCGGGTCTGCGCGCACGGATCCGGCGGTACCAGCAGGCGTTGAGCGCCGGTTGGCCCGACTCGCGGCTCGTGTTCGCCTCCAAGTCCTTTCCGTGCGTGGCCGCGTACCGGCTGATGGCGCAGGCGGGGATCGGCGTGGACGTGGCCGGGCTCGGTGAGCTGGCCGCCGCTCTCCGCGGGGGTGTCGAGGGCCGCGACCTGGTCCTGCACGGCAATGCGAAGACCGGTGCCGAGATCGAGATGGCGGTGGCCGCCGGCGTCGGCCTGGTCGTGGTGGACAACTTCGACGACATCGACCGTCTGGAACGCGCGCTGGACCACACCGTGACTGGCCGTCAGGACGTCCTCGTGCGGGTGCTGCCCGAGGTCCGCGCGGACACCTACGAGGCGGTGGCCACCGGGCAGAAGGGGTCCAAGTTCGGATTCCCCCTGGACCAGGTGCCGCGAGCGATCGAGCGCATACGTGCCAGTGCGAAGCTGCGCATGGCCGGAGTGCACACGCATGTCGGGAGCCAGATCCTCGACGTGGAGCCGTTCGCCGCCGCCGTCCGGGCCCTCGCCGGCCTCGGGGAGTTCGAGACCTACAACCTGGGTGGCGGCCTGGGTGCGCGCTACACCTACACCGACCACCCGCCCGAGCCGGAGGAGTGGATCGGCGCGGTCGTCGACACCGCCCGGCGTCATCTGCCCGCTTCCGCGCGGCTGATGATCGAGCCCGGCCGCAGTCTGGTGGCCCGCTCCGGGGTGACCCTGTACCGCGTGGTCAACGTCAAACGAGGTGACCGGGTGACCGTCGCCGTGGACGGCGGCATGGCGGACAACATGGAAGTCGCGCTCTACGCGCAGCGGTTCGAGGCCACCCTGGTCGACCGGGTCGGCGGCGGTGAGCCCGTCGACATCGTGGGGCGGCACTGCGAGTCGGGCGACCGGATCAGTTCCGGCGTCACCCTGCGCGCACCGCGGGTCGGCGATGTGATCGCGATACCCGTGACCGGGGCGTACTGCCACACCATGGCGAACAACTACAACGGGGCGCTCAAGGCACCGGTCGTCTTCTGCGCCGACGGCGAGGCACGCGAGGTGGTCCGCCGCGAGACCCTCACCGACTTCTTCGCGCGCGACACATCGGAGTGGATCGACGCGTCATGACGCTGACGCGCAGGTCCGGGTCGGTCCTGACAGCCCCGGCCGAACGGCGACCCCCGATGGTAAAATTCTTACGATCTCGCGATACGGAGTACGCTGGCCGCATGGTGGATACCCCGAAAGATGGCGCGACGAAGTCGACGCGCACGAAGTCGACCGGCCCCAAGCGTCCTCAACGCCGGCACCGCCCCCGCGAGGAGACCCGAGCCATGCTGCTCGACGCGGCGACGAACCTCGCCATCGAGCGAACGCGCCCCGAGTCGGCGAAGCTGCACAATCCCCTCGCGGACATCCGTATCTCCGACGTTCTCGTCGAGGTGAACCGGCGCAATCCCGACGACAAGAAGCTGACGACGGGAGCCTTCTACCAGATCTGGCAGGATCAGGCCGCTTTCCAGCGGGAACTGATGAGCCATGTGATGGACGAGATCGCCACGCCCGGGGCGGGGCAGATCCAGGCGCTCGCATTCGAGCTGGTCGCCGACGGAGAAGCACCCGAGGAGATCTTCCGTCAGATCAGCGAGGCCGATTTCCGGTGGACGAGCGCGTCTCCTGAACTGTTCCTGGCCCTCGGGCTGGGGGCGCTGGCCCCGGTCGACATGGTGCGGGACGCCCAGGCGGGCGCGAACGAACGCTATGTCAACGCGACGGATCACCTGCTGGGCATTCTGCTGCGGTACGCGCGCCGCCGCCTGCGGGCCGACCGCACCATGGAGGACCTGATCTGGGCGATCGAGGCCTTGTCCGTGGGGTATCTGCTGCGTTCGCGCACGCATCCCGACATTCCCAAGCGGACGGACCGTGACGGGTGGACCGTCCAGGCGAGCGCCTATCTCGGAGTGGTCCACGCGTTCAGCGAACCGATTCCCGACACCATTTCCGACGGCATTCCTGACAGCAATTCCGACGGCATCACCGACGGCGATTCCGACGGAACGAAAGAACCCGAAAGGCCTCGATGAATTCGGTCAGACCGCTGCCGGAGCGGACGGACACCATCGTGATCGGTGGTGGCACGGCCGGCTGCGTCATCGCGGCGCGGCTCGCCGCGGCCGGGCGGACGGTGCTCGTCCTGGAAGCCGGACCCGACTACGGCCCGCTCGCGGACGGCGACTGGCCCGCGGAGCTGCTCGACGCGGCCGAACTGCCCACGACGCACGACTGGGGATACCAGGGCACGGGGGCGGCCGGGCAGCCATTGACGTACGACCGCGCACGGGTCATCGGCGGGTGTTCCGCACACAACGGATGCAGTCAGAGCGTCGGTTGGGCCGGTGACTACGACGCGTGGGCCGCCGCGGGCTGTCCGGGCTGGGGCGCCGCCGACCTCGCTCCCCTGTTCACGGCCGCAGCCGAGCTGCTGCGGTTCCGCCGCTACAGCGAGGCGGAGATCCAGCCGTTCCAGCGCGAGTTCATCCGCGCCTGCCGGCGGTCGGGCATACCGGCCCTGGACGACCTCGACGATCTCGGAGCCTCGCAGAGCGTGGGCTGCGCGCCCGTGAACGTCCGCGACCTGACCAGGATCAACACCGCGTTCGGCTACCTGGACGCGCAGCGCGCCCGGCCCGGCCTCACCGTCGCGGCCGACGCGCTGGTCGACCGGATCCAGTTCCTCGACGGCGCCGTCGAGGCCGTCACGGTCACCCGGCACGGCCGGACCTCCAGGATCCGCGCCCGGGAGGTGGTCCTGACCGCGGGCGCGTACGGAAGTCCTGAGGTCCTGCTGCGCTCGGGCATCGGACCCGCGGCCCATCTGGCGGACCTGGGCATCGACCTGGTCAGCGACCGCCCGGGAGTCGGCGCCAATCTGCACGACCATCCCGCGGCCCTGCTGGAGTTCGCCGGCACCGCCGAACTGCAACGGGATCTGGCCGAGTTCTCCGGGGGCGGCTGGCTGCCGCAGGAGCAGAGCGTCGTCAAACTCCGCTCCCCCGTCTCCGACGGACCGTACGACCTCCATGTCTATCCGTGGGTGGAACCCGATCCGACGCAGGAGTACGGCTGGCGGTGCATCCTGCCCATCAGCCAGCTCCGTCCGCGCTCGCGCGGCACCGTACGGCTCGCGTCCCGGGCACCCGGCGTACGGGCGGTCATCGACCCCCGCTTCTTCAGCGACGCGGCAGGCGCCGACCTCGAAAGCGTCCGCCACGGTCTGCGCTGGACGGCCGAGAACGTACTGCCCCGCATGGACCGCCACCTCGGCACTCCCCTGCACAAGCCGGTCCCGCCGGACGACGAGGGCATGGACGACTGGATCAGGCGTCACCACTCGCACTACTGGCATCCCGCCGGTACGTGCGCCATGGGCGTCCCCGACGATCCGATGACGGTCGTCGACCATCAGGGACGGGTCGTCGGCGTCAGCGGGCTGCGGATCGCCGACGCGTCGGTGTTCCCCGACATCCCGCGGGCCACCCCGGCGCTCCCGACCGTCGTGGTCGCGGAGAGGATCGCCGCCTTCATGACCGGACCGACGGCCTTCGGGACAGGACCGGCGGCGTGAACGGCTCACGGGCTAGACGACCGGTCTAATCATGCGCTACGGTTACCGACATGCCAGCCACCGCACGCACCACCGACACCCGTCGGAACATCCTCGACGCCGCCCAGCGGATCATGGCCCACAAGGGCTACTCCGCGGTCGGCATCAACGAGGTGCTCGCGGAGGCAGGCGTACCGAAGGGCTCCTTCTACCACTACTTCGCCTCGAAGGACGCTTTCGGAGAAGCGCTGCTACGGCGCTACTTCGACGAGTACGTCGCCGACATGGACCGCGTCTTCGCGCGGCCCGGCCAGTCGGCGGCCGAGCGGCTCACGGCCTACTGGCAGCAGTGGCGGGAGACGCAGAGCCTGGACGACTGCCAGGGCAAGTGCCTCGCGGTCAAGCTCGGCGCCGAGGTGTCCGACCTGTCGGAGCCGATGCGCCTGGCCCTGAAGGGCGGCACGGACGCGATCGTCGACCGCCTCGAGCGGACGATCACCGACGGCCTGACGGACGGATCTGTCACCATCGAAGGCGATCCCCGCAGCACGGCACAGGTCCTCTACGACATGTGGCTCGGCGCCAGCGTCATGGCGAAGATCCACCGCAGTCCCGCGCCGCTGGACACCACGACGGCGATGACTCGCAAGCTGCTGCACCTGTAGGCCCGACCACCCCGACTCCCCTCCCCTTTTTTGAACACTTCTAGACGACCGGTCTAATCAGACCCGGTCCCCTCAGGCACCCGACCAAAGAGCAGGCAGACATGAAGGTTCTTCTCGTACTCACCTCGCACGACGAACTGGGCGACACCGGCCGCAAGACCGGATTCTGGCTGGAGGAACTGGCCGCGCCCTACTACCGCTTCCAGGAGGCCGGCTGGGAGATCGTGCTCGCCTCCCCCAAGGGCGGCCGTCCGCCACTGGACCCGAAGAGCAACGAGCCCGACTTCCAGACCGACCTGACACGCCGGTTCGAGTCCGACGCGGAGGCGACCGCGGCACTGGCCGACACCGTGCGCCTGGACTCGGTCTCGGCTGACGACTTCGACACGGTCTTCTACCCCGGCGGCCACGGCCCGCTGTGGGACCTGGCCGAGGACGCGGATTCCGCGCGGCTGATCGAGACGACCCTGCGCTCGGGCAAGCCCCTCGCGGTGGTCTGCCACGCACCGGGCGTCCTGCGCCACACGGTCGACGAGGACGGCACGCCGCTGGTGCGGGGCAAGAAGGTCACCGGGTTCGCCAACTCCGAGGAGGAGGGGGTCGGCCTCACCGAGATCGTCCCCTTCCTCGTGGAGGACGAGCTGAAGCGCCTGGGCGGGATCTACTCCAAGGGCGACGACTGGGGGCCGTACGTGGTGACGGACGGCCTGCTGATCACCGGGCAGAACCCGGCCTCCTCCGGCCCGGCGGCCGACGCGCTCGTGGAGCTGGTGACCAAGGCCGGCGCGTAGGCACCTGCCTGGGATCCGGCCCGGCCGGTTCCACCCCGTCCTCCAACACCCCCGTACAGAAGGGGTGTTGGAGGACGTTGTCATTCCTCGCCCGTGTCGCGTGCAGTCACCGCTCCATGAAGCGAATTGACGGCCGACGGCGAAAAACGCGGCACGAAGGGTGTTGACGGCGTTGTTCGCACGCCTATCATCCGTGCTTGTCGAAGAGTCGACCATCGTTCGATATAACGAACAGCAGCGCACAGTGTGCGCGGGTGAGCCGCCCGCGAGAAACCGGAATCCGCTTCAGCGCCGAGGGCCGCATGCGCGCACCCATGTCCCGCAGTGAGCACCGATCCGGCATGTCCGCCGTGATCACGACCCCGGCAGGGGCACGCCCCGGCCGTCCCCTGCCCACCGATCGCCCGTCAGTCCACCCGCCCGCCGACCCATCGGAAAAAGGTGCACGATGTCCTCTTCGCTCAGCAGACGACGCCTCCTGCAAGCGGCCGGAGCCACGGTCGCCGTCTCCGCGGCCGGCCCGGCCCTCGGTGCTTCCGCGGCTCAGGCTGCCGTCCCGCCCGCCCGTGCCGACGTCGGGGTCTCCGCGTACTCCTTCGGTTTCGGTCAGGTGCGGCTGACCGCGAGCCGGTGGCTGGACAACCAGAACCGTACGGCCGCGTATCTGCGGTTCGTGGACGTGGACCGGCTGCTGTACGTCTTCCGCGCCAACCACAGGCTCTCCACGGCCGGTGCCGCCGCGAACGGCGGCTGGGACGCGCCCGATTTCCCCTTCCGCAGCCACGTCCAGGGGCATTTCCTCACCGCCTGGGCGCAGTTGTACGCCGTCACCGGTGACACGACCGCCCGGGACAAGGCGGTCCGTACGGTGGCGGAGCTGGCCAAGTGCCAGGCCAACAACAGCGCCGCCGGATTCAGTTCCGGATACCTCTGCGGCTATCCCGAGTCGGACTTCACCGCCCTCGAACAGGGCACCCTGAGCAACGGCAACGTGCCGTACTACACGGTCCACAAGACGCTCGCCGGGCTGCTGGACGTGTGGCGTCTGATCGGCAGCACCCAGGCCCGGGACGTCCTGCTCGCCCTGGCGGGCTGGGTCGACACCCGTACCGGCCGGCTCACCGGTCAGCAGATGCAGACGATGCTGGGTGTGGAGTTCGGCGGCATGAACGACGTGCTGTGCGACCTCTACCAGCAGACGGGCGACGCGCGCTGGCTGACCGTCGCCCAACGCTTCGACCACGCAGCGGTGTTCACCCCACTGGCCGCGAACTCGGACCAGCTCAACGGACTGCACGCCAACACCCAGGTCCCCAAGTGGATCGGCGCCCTGCGCGAGTACAAGGCCACCGGCACCACCCGCTACCGGGACATCGCCACCAACGCATGGAACATGACCGTCGGTTCGCACACCTACGCCATCGGCGGCAACAGCCAGGCGGAGCACTTCCGCGCGCCGAACGCGATCGCCTCGTACCTGCGGCAGGACACCTGCGAGAGCTGCAACACGTACAACATGCTCAAGCTCACCCGGGATCTGTTCGCCGTGACGCCGAACCGGGCCGAGCTGTTCGACTTCTACGAGCAGGCATGGCTGAACCACATGATCGGCCAGCAGAACCCGGCGGACGCCCACGGCCACGTCACCTACTTCACCCCGCTCAATCCGGGCGGCCGTCGCGGGGTGGGTCCGGCCTGGGGCGGCGGCACGTGGAGCACCGACTACAACAGCTTCTGGTGCTGCCAGGGCACCGGCGTGGAGACACACACCCGGCTCATGGACTCCGTCTACTTCCACGACGGCGGCTCGACGCTCACCGTGAACCTGTTCGTGCCGTCGGTGCTCACCTGGTCCCAGCGCGGGATCACCGTCACCCAGACCACCACGTTCCCCACCGGCGACACGACCACCCTCAAGGTCACCGGCAGCGCCGCCGGAACGTGGGCGATGCGCATCCGCATTCCCGGCTGGACCACCGCGGCCACGGTCAGTGTCAACGGCGTGGCGCAGAACATCACCGCAACCCCCGGCACCTACGCCACCCTGACCAGGGCCTGGGCCTCCGGCGACACCGTCACGGTACGGCTGCCGATGCGGGTCGTCGTGCGGCCCGCCCCCGACAGCGCGGGCACCGCCGCGGTCACCTACGGCCCGGTCGTGCTGGCGGGCGACTACGGCGACAGCACACCGAGCGGGCTGCCGCTGCTGGACACCGGCACCATCACGCGTAGCAGCGGCAGTTCACTCGCCTTCACCGCGACCGCGAACGGCTCCACCGTGGACCTGGGCCCCTTCCACGACGCACACGGCTTCAACTACACCGTCTACTGGAACACCAGCGGCGTCGCCCCCGCGTACGTACGTCTCGCCAATGTCGCCAGCGGTCTGGTCCTGGGCATCCAGGACATGTCCACCGCCGACGGAGGTCTCGCCCTCCAGTGGACCGACAGCGGCACCGCGGACCACGACTGGGAGCTGATCGAGGACGGCGCGGCGGTCCGTATCCGGAACGTCAACAGCGGCAAGGTCCTCGGGGTGCGGGACATGTCCACCGCGGACAACGCGAGTGTCCTCCAGTGGGCGGACAACGGCACCGCGGACCACCTGTGGACGCTGCTCGACCAGGGCGACGGCACCCACAAAATCCGTAACGTCAACAGCGGCAAACTGCTCGCCGTCGCGGGCAACTCCACGGCGCTCGGGGCCTTCGCGGTCCAGTCCCCCGACGACGGCACCGCCGACAACCGGTGGCGCATCGTGGAGATATGACACGGGTTCGGACAAGCCGGAGCCGGTGCGGGCCCGTCAGGTGGCCCGCACCGGCTCCGGTGGATCGGGACGCGTCAGCGGTTGATCTGCTTGATCTTCAGCATGCGCGTGATGACCTTGTCGAGCTCGTCGTCCTCGAAGACCTTCTTCCAGTCGTCGCGCACGATGGACTCACGGCCGTAGTCCATGGCGATCAGGCAGGCGTCCGAGAACGGGTTGGAGCCCTTGAGGGTGTTCGCCAGGGCGACCTGGGTGTGGCCCAGGAGCATCGCGCGGGCCGCCTTCTCCGGGACGCCGACCGTGTGGACCGTCTCGTGCAGCGCCTCGGTGAGGAGGGCGCCGACCATGCAGGCGATCGTCTCGACGAGCGTCGGCTCCAGGACGGCGAGCTGCTTGACGGTGACCCAGTGGACGTCGACCACGGGCGCGTACATCACGCGGATGACCGAGTCGGCCAGCTCCTGCTTGGTCTCGTCGCCACCCTCGTACGCGGCGACGACCTCCTGCGGGGCGGCGATGCCACCGAAGGTGTCCTGCCACTCCTCCTTGGTGGTGCGCTCCAGGAACACCGACGGGTGGCAGGGGTGGGCACACGCGTAGTGGATGTCGTCGCGGTTGAACAGCAGTCCGGCGTAGGCCGCGGCCGGGTCGAGGGTGAGCACGACCGTGTCCGGCTTCATCAGCGGGACGAGTTCCTCGGAGACCTTGCCGAGGACGACGTCCGGGACGGCGAGGATGACCACGTCGGCCTCGGCGACGGCGTCGGCGGACTCGGTCAGTTCACGGCCGAGGTCGCGGATCAGCTCCTGGCCCTTGGGCGAGGCCTCGCTGAAGAGCACCCGGAAGTCACTCTCGACCAGGTTGTTGGAGACGCGCTGGCCCATCTTGCCGGCGGCCCCGATGACGGCGACGGTCTTGACGTCTGCCTGGGTCTGGATCTCGGGTGCCATCACTTGCTCCTCAGAAGGGTGTTGATGCTGTGCTGTGTCCACTGGTCTTCGAGCCGGGCGGTGGCGTCGAAGCCCTCGTCCTGCCACGGGAGCCAGTGCTCCACGATCTGGTTGATGCCGTCCGCGTCCGGCCGGGCGGCCCGTACGGCGGCGATCATCGCGTCGTAGTCCAGGAGGCCTTCGCCGAGGGGGCAGCCGGCGTAGGTGAAGCCGACCCAGCCGTCCCTTCGGGTGAAGGCGAAGTCCTTGACGTGGATGTTGACCACGTGCGGCGCGGTGGCGGTCACGACGTCCACCGGGCGTTCCAGGCGGGCGACGCTGTTGCCCGGGTCGAGGACGACTCCGAGCCGCTCGCTGTCGGCCCCGCGTACGACAGCCAGCAGGTCGTCGGTCGACACCTGCTCGTAGGTCTCCAGGCCGAGGGTCACACCGGCGTCCTCGTAGGAGGGCACCGCCTCCTTGAGGAGGGAGACCGCCTCGGTCGTGTCCGGTTGGTGGTCGACCGTGTTGAGCATGGAGCGGACCAGGGTGACGTCCAACTGCCGTGCCATGTCGAGGTACTTGAGCAGATGGGCGGGGCGGACGCCACGGGTGCCGAGTTCCAGGCGCAGGCCGAGGTCGTCGGCCGTGGCGCGTACGTCGGCCAGCTGCGCGGAGTCGTACGACTCGATGGGTGCGTAGTCGCAGATCTGGAAGACCTGGCCGCCCAGTGAGGCGGTGTCGCGCAGCATCTCGGTGAGCGTCATCGGCCGGGGTGCCCGGCCGGAGAAGCGCCAGAAGTACGCGTACGTGCTGATGCCGTAGGCCATCACGCCACCGCCGCGTCGGCCGGGGCGCGGATCTCGTCCAGGATCGCGCGCACGTTGTCCGGGTCGTGGGCGAAGCGGCCGAGGAAGAGGCCGTCCGCCGCTCCCGCGAGGCGGGTGAGCAGGCCGGGGCCCGCGCTGCCGCCGTAGATGACCTGTGAACCGGCGTGCCGGGGGCGGGTGTTCAGCCACTCCCGCAGGGCCGTGCAGACGGTGGCGATGTGTTCGGCGGAGGCGGGTTCCGGTGCGCCGATGGCCCACTGGGGTTCGTAGGCGAGGACGACCGTGCCGTCCAGGCCGTGGAGGAGGCGGGCGGCCTCGGCGACCGTGCGTTCGGCCGCTTCCCGGGGTGTCCCCCGGTCACGTTCGCCGATGCACAGCACGGGGGTGAGGCCGTTGCGCAGGGCGGCGGCCGTCTTGGCGGCGACGACCGTGTCGCCCTCGCCGTACAGGCGGCGGCGCTCGGCGTGGCCGACCTCGGCGTAGCGGCAGCCGATCTCCTTGAGGAGGGGGCCGCCGACCTCGCCGGTGTACGGTCCTGTGTCCTCGGTGGCGATGTCCTGCGCGCCGAGGGCGATGCCGGAGGGGGCGAGGATTCCGGCGGCCGGGATCAGGGTCGGGAAGGCCGGCAGGACGAAGAGGCGGGCCTCGCCGGAGGTCACGGCGGGGTGCTCGTCGGCCAGAGTGGCGATCTTCCGGGCCCAGTTGAGCGTCTGGTGGTGGCCGAAGTACATCTTCAGACTCACCCCCAGCAGCAGGGGCGGCCGGGTGGGGGCGGGCATCAGGCCGCCGCCCCGGCCTCGGAGTCCTCGGACGCGTCCTCGTAGTCGCTCATGAGCTGGACCTTCGCCGCGGACGCGGACGTCTTGTCGAAGCGGTAGGTGAGCCATTCGGCGGCGAGGCGGCGGGCGAGTTCGATACCGACGACGCGCTGGCCGAAGGTCAGGATCTGCGCGTTGTTGGAGAGGACGGCCCGCTCGACGGAGAAGGAGTCGTGGGCGGTGACGGCGCGGATGCCCTTGACCTTGTTGGCCGCGATGGCGACGCCGAGGCCGGTGCCGCACACCAGGAGGGCGCGGTCGGCCTCGCCGCGGGCGACCATCTCGGCGGCGGCGATGGCGACCTTGGGGTAGGCGGTGTGGCCGTCGGCGTCGACGCCGACATCGGTGACCTCGGCGACCAGCGAACTGCCCAGCAGGTCCTGCTTGAGGGCTTCCTTGTACTGGTGGCCTGCGTCGTCGGATCCGACGACGATACGGAGCTTGTCGGTCATGGCGGCTTTTCCTCAGTGCTGGTCGAGCGGGTGGTCGGGCAGGACGCCGTGTACGGCGCGGGTGATGAGGGCGAGCGAGTGGGCGCCCGCGTCGGCGGTGCCCAGGGACTTCTCGGCGTGCGGCCGGGCGCGGCCCTTGCGGGGCAGCAGGTCGGCGGTGGCGGCTGCCGCCTTCTCGGCGGTGACGGCGGCGCGCTGCCAGGACTCGGTGAGCGGCAGGCCCTCGCCCGCGGCCTCGGCGAGGGTGTCGGCGAAGGGCACGAGCACGTCGACCATCGTCTTGTCGCCGACCTCGGCGCCGCCCAGGCGGCGTACGGCGTCGGAGGCGTCGGAGACTCCCCCGGCGACCACGGTCGCGGTGGGGGCGTCCTGGTCGCCGAGGCGCGTACCGAGGGAGCGCAGGATGGTGCCCCACAGGGCGCCGGAGGTGCCGCCGGCCTTGTCGGCCCAGGCGTCTCCGGCGTGGATGAGAACGGTTCCGGCGCCGGCGCCCAGGTCGTGGGCGCGAACTGCCGCCTCCAGAGCGGCCGTTGTGCCGCGTTGCATGCCGATGCCGTGGTCGCCGTCGCCGGCCACCGCGTCGATGCGGCCGAGTTCGTCGGCGTGTGTGTCGACGATGTCGGCGACGGCGTTCAGGGCCGCCAGGACATGGGCGGCCGAGGCACGGGACTCCTCGGTGGCGTCCGGGACGCGGGTGTCGTCGATGTCCTCGACGTACGGCGCCGCCGCCTCGGCCGCCGGCTCCTGCGCGAGGGGGGCGCCCTTGCGGTAGGCCGGGGTGTCGGCCGGAGCGCGCCACAGCTGCTCGAGCCGGTCGTCGAGCCAGGTCAGCGTGAGGGACACGCCGGCCATGTCGAAGCTGGTGACGAGTTCGCCGACCTCCGGGTCGACGATGTCCACGCCCGCGTCGCCGAGCAGGGCGGCGACCTTGCGGTAGACGACGAACAGTTCCTCGTACTTGACCGAGCCCAGGCCGTTGAGTATCACGGCGGCGCGCTGTCCGGCGGGTGTGCCGACGCCCTCGGGGAGTTCCTTGAGGAGGGCGGTGACCATGAGCCGGGCCGCCTCGTCGGCGGTCGGCAGGGACTCCTCGCCGATGCCGGGCTCCCCGTGGATGCCGAGGCCGACGGCCATCCGGGCCTCGGGGACGGTGAAGAGGGGGTGGTCGGCGCCGGGCAGGGTGCAGCCGGAGAAGGCGATGCCGAAGGAGCGGGTGCGGGCGTTGGCGTGTTCGGCCGTGCGCAGCACCTCGTCCAGCGGCAGTCCCTCCTCGGCCGCGGCGGACGCCGCCTTGAAGACGGGCAGGTCGCCGGCGATGCCGCGGCGCTTGGCGGACTCCTCCGGCGCGGCGGAGGAGATGTCGTCGGTGACGGCGAAGGTGCGGGCCTCGATGCCGTCGCCGGCCAGGCGTTCGGCGGCCTGTCCGAAGTGGAGGACGTCGCCCGCGTAGTTGCCGTACATCAGCAGGACGCCCGCGCCGCCGTCGGCGGACCGTGCCACGGAGCGGATCTGCTGGGCGGAGGGCGAGGCGAATACGTTGCCCACGGCGGCGCCGTGCGCGAGGCCCCGGCCGACCAGTCCGGAGAAGGCGGGGTAGTGGCCCGATCCGCCGCCGACGACGACGGCGACCTGCCCGGCGGGGGTTCCGGCGGCGCGGACGACACCTCCGGTGACGGGGCGCACCCAGCCGCGGTGGGCGGCGGCGAAGCCTTCGAGGGCCTCGTCGGCGAAGGCCGCGGGGTCGTTGAAGAGCCGGGTCATCGGAGGGCCTCCATGGGCTTGTTCTCTGCTGCGGGGGCCGGTTCCGCGGTGCCGCCCCGGGCGGAGAGCCAGATCATCAGGACCGCGGACAGGAGCATGAAGAAGCCGACCAGGTAGAGCGGCACGTAGTAGGCGCCGGTCCAGTCCTTGAGCCAGCCGGTGATGTAGCTGGACGCGAATCCGGCGACGTTGCCCGCGGTGTTGATCAGGGCGATACCGGCGGCTGCCGCGGCTCCGGTCAGGAAGCGGGAGGGTACGGACCAGAAGACGGGCAGGGCCGCGAAGATGGAACACGCGGTCACGGTGATCACCGCGACCGTGGCGGCCGGGGAGCCCATGTAGAGGGCGAGCGGGATGGTGACACCGCCGACCACGGCGGGTCCGGCCACATGCCAGACGCGGGTGCCGTGCTTGGTGGCGTGGCGTGTCCAGAAGAAGAGGACGATCGCGGCGGGCAGGTACGGGATCGCGGTGATCCAGGCCTTGTCCATCACGCTGAACGTGGTGTCGTACTGCTCCTGGAAGCCGTCGATGATCGTCGGCAGGAAGAAGGCCAGGGCGTACAGGCCGTAGACGAAGCCGAAGTAGACCATCGCCAGGATCCAGACGCGGCCGTTGGTGAAGGCCTTCTTGAGGTCTCCCTTGGCGTGCTTGTCGTCCTGGCCGGTCTTCTGCGCGTTCTCCGCGGCGAGCTCCTCGGTCAGCCAGTCGCGCTCGGCGGGCGTGAGCCACTTCGCGTCGGCGGGCTTGTCGATGAGGTAGAACCACGCGATGACGCCCAGGATGATGGCGGGCACCGACACGAACAGGAACATCACGCGCCAGCCCTCAAGGCCGAACAGTCCGTGGTGGCCGATGAGCCAGCCCGCCAGCGGGGCGCCGAGGACGGTGGTCAGCGGCTGCGCCAGGTAGAAGAGCCCGAGGATCTTGGTGCGGTGCCGTGAGGGCACCCACTGGCTGAGGAAGAGGATCGCTCCGGGGAAGAAGCCCGCTTCCGCCACACCGAGCAGGAACCGCAGGGTGTAGAGCTGGCCCGTGCTGTCCACCCAGGTGAACAGGAGGGAGACGATGCCCCAGGTCACCATGATCCGGGCCAGCCAGCGGCGGGCACCGAAGCGGTGCAGGGCCATGTTGCTGGGGACCTCGAGCACGATGTAACCGAGGAAGAAGATCCCGGACGCGAAGCCGAACTGGGCGGCGGTGAGCGCCAGGTCCTGGCCCATGCCGTTCGGCTCGGCGAATGAAACGGCTGTGCGGTCCAGGTAGTTCACGAAGAACATCAGTGCCACGAACGGTACGAGGCGGACTGAGACCTTCTTGATGGCAGTTCTTTCGACTGCCGCGGATGGCGTGTCGGCAACCATGGCGACTCCTCGGCTCGCCCGGACAGCTCCGTCCGGGGTGGGTCAGGCCGGACGGCTCGCCGCAGGGGCGGCCGACCGGAACGGTTTCACGCTATGCCGACTCCTCAAATTGGTCACCAATTTACCAATGTGAGGACGGTCTCATCTTCGACCCTCTCGCAACTCTTGACAAACCCGTCCTTCGGCACGGCTGGATCGCTGAAGAACCGGCTGGTCAGCCCCTTGGGCGTCGTATCTGGTTGACTGGTGACCGTGACCAGTCAGCCCGACGAACAGACCTCCGGGGCCGCCCCCGACCTCGCCCAACTCCTGCGCCCCGTGGTGCGCGAGTCCTCCGTCAGCGAGGTCGCCAAGCGGCTCCTCGACCACCTGTCGGCGGGCGACATCAAGCCCGGTACGCGCCTGCCCGCCGAGCGCCAGCTCGCCGAGGCACTCGGCGTCGCCCGCTCCAGCGTCCGCGGCGCGCTGTCCGCGCTGGACGTCCTCGGCATCATCGAGATCCGGCCCGGCTCGGGCTCGTACGTGCGCGAGGGCACGTCGGAGTTCCTGCCCCGGGCGATCAACTGGGGACTGATGCTGGGGCAGCGGCGTACGCAGGACCTGGTGGAGGTGCGTACGTACCTGGAGGCGGTGTCGGCCCGGCTGGCCGCGGAGCGCGCCACGGACGAGGACCTGGCGCGCCTGGAGGAGCATCTTCAGCACATGCGGGCGGCCGGGGGCGACGCCAAGGCCTTCATCGACGCCGACATCGACTTCCACCTGGAACTGGCCCGCATCGCACGCAACAGTGTGCTGAGCGACATCCTGCACAGCATCCGGGCGCTGCTCCAGGTGTGGATGGAACGGGTCAGCGACATCGAGGGCACGGTCAGCGGGACGCTGTGTGAGCATGACGCGGTGCTGCAGGCGTTGCGGGCGCGGGACCCCGAGGCGGCGGATCGGGCGATGGCCGACCACATGGTGATGGCCAGCCGCAGGCTCCGGGAGTCCGTGGACGCGGAGACCTCGTAGTCACCTCGGCCCCACTGCGGCGAACGCACAGGATCGCGCAGTTCCCCGCGCCCCCATGAGGCGCGTCCCCGGGTACGGCAAAGTCGTGGCGGGCGTACACGATTGCGCAGTTCCCCCGCGCCCCTCAAAGGGCGCGCCCCCGGCCTTTAGGGGCGCGGGGAACTGCGCGACCAGCCACCGTCAGCCCGCAGACGAAAACCCCTCGGTCAGCCCCCGGCTTTTAGGGGCGCAGGGAACTGCGCGACCAGCCACCGTCAGCCCGCAGACGAAAACCCCTCGGTCAGCCCCCGGCTTTTAGGGGCGCGGGGAACTGCGCGGTCAGCCAGCGTCGGGCCGCGGATGAAAAGCGGTCGATCAGTCCCCCGGTCACGGGATGAGGCGGCGTTCCTTCGCCACGGACACCGCGCCCGCCCGTGTGTCGACACCGAGCTTGTCGTAGATGCGGCCCAGGTGCGTCTTCACCGTCGCCTCGCTGATGAACAGCGCACGGGCGATGTCCCGGTTGCCGAGCCCCTGGGCGAGCTGCCCGAGGATGTCCCGCTCACGCCCGGTCAGCGCGGGCGGCGGTGTGCGCAGATTGGCCATGACCCGGCTGGCCACGGGCGGCGACAGCGTCGTACGCCCCTGCGCCGCCGCGCGGATCGCCGCGAACAGTTCCTCCGGCCGCTCGGCCTTCAGCAGATACCCCGTCGCCCCGGCCTCGATCGCCCGCGTGATGTCCGCGTCGGTGTCGTACGTGGTCAGCACGAGGACGTGCGGGGCGGCGGGCCCGCCGGTCAGCCGGCGGGTCGTCGCCACGCCGTCCATGCCCTCGCCGAGCTGCAGATCCATCAGCACCACGTCGGGGTTCAGCCGCGCGGCCAGGGCGAGCGCCTCCTCCCCGGTGCCCGCCTGGCCCACCACCTCGATGTCGGGTTCGCTGTCGAGCAGGGCGAGCAGCCCGGCGCGTACGACGGCGTGGTCGTCGCAGACCAGGAGGCGTACGGGCAGGTCGGTCATCGCGGCGTCTCCTCGGTGTGCGGGGCGACCGGGACGGTGGCGGTCAGTACGGCGCCCTCCCCCGGCGTGGACTCGATCGTCAGCGTGCCACCGAGCTGCCGTACCCGGGCCCGCATCGCCCGGATCCCGTGTCCGCGCTCGCCGGACGGAGCATCGGTGACGGCGGCGGGGTCGAAACCGCGCCCGTTGTCGGCGACGTCCAGGACCACCTGGTCGTCGAGCCGGGTGAGCGTGAGCGCGGTGGCCGTGGCGCCCGAGTGCTCCCGGATGTTGGCGAGCGCGCCCTGGGCGATCCGCAGGAGCGCGGACTGCGCGCGGTCGGGCAACGGAACCGTACGTCCGCCACCGCCACCGCCACCATCACCATCACGGTCGTCGTCACCGTCGATGTGGACGCGGACGCTCAGCCCGGCATCCGACTCACGCGCCGCGAGCGTGCGCAGCGCGGCTTCGAGGCCGCCGCCCCTGGCGAGGTCGGCCGGCGCGAGGTCGTGCACGAAACGGCGCGCCTCGGCGAGGTTGTGCTCGGTGACGGACGTGGCGGTACGGAGGTGCTCACGGGCCTTTGCCGGGTCGGTGTCCCAGGTCCGCAGCGCGGCCTGGAGCAGCATCTGCTGACTGGACAGCCCTTGGGCGAGGGTGTCGTGGATCTCCATGGACAGCCGCTGGCGCTCGGCGAGGACACCCTCACGGCGCTCGGTGGCCGCCAGCTCCCGGCGCGTGCCGATCAGGTCGTCGATGAGCGCGCGCTGCCGGGCCGCCTGCCGCCGCATGTGCACGAAGACCGCGGTGGCGAGGGTGGCGACGGCCACGGGCCCGACGACCAGGTCGAGGCTGAACCGCGGCGCCAGAGCGAGCTGCGCGGAGACGACGAGGAGCGTGAGGAACGCGACGAGGAGGTACGCGGCGACGGGCGGCAGGGCGCGCAGCGCGGCGTAGAACAGCGGCACCGCCACCCACGCGAAGCTCGGCGCGCCGACGACGAGCACCGCCCAGGTGGCGACGACCGCCCCCAGCCGGATCAGCCGTGGCGCGGGGGGCCATGAGCCCCGGCCGTGCGACGGAGATGGCCTGCGGGGTGCTTCGTCGGTCAGGACCGTGTCGATCGCGTAGAGGACCGCCAGTACGACGGCCAGACCGATCACCCAGGGAGCGCGCGGCTCCTCGGCGTGGCGCTGGACGAAACGGGTCAGGGAGGTGGCCAGCAGCACGAAGAAGACGACATGCATGACCAGGGCCAGCCGGCGCTCGTCCGGATCGCCGGCGGGAACCGCCTCGCCAGGATGCGGCCCCGGGGGCGAACCGCTCTGATCGGACCGCACGTGAGCCTCCTGAACTGCTCCTGATCTGCTTCTGAACTGGGTAAACACCTCCATTGTTGCCCAACGGGACGGTCCGGGGGTCAACCGATCGGTTGATGCCCGTGTCGGCCGTTCCGCGCGCCGCGTGCAGCCGATGCACCGACCGTCGGGCGCCGTGCCCGGACCCACGATGGATGACGGAGAAGGACGGCCCGCCGCACAGCAGGGGCCGCCACCTCCACCCCTACACATCCATCCGCACACCTTGAGGAATGGGCAGCCATGAAGCACGTCAAGAAGGTCTCCCGCCGTACCCGCGTCGTCACCGGCGGCGCCCTCGTCGCCGCCGTCACCCTCGGCGGCATCGGCGCCTGGTCGGCGAGCGCCACGTCGGTGCCCGCCGCCCAGGCAGCGGTGAAGGCCGACGCCTCGAACAAGAACCTGACGCAGTCCACCCGGCTGACGGCCGACGCCGCGAGCCGGGCCGCGCAGGCGGCGCTCGACGCGGCGCGCAAGGACAACCAGCGCGTCTCCGTCGCCGTCGTCGACCGCGACGGCAACACCGTGGTGACCCTGCGCGGCGACGGCGCAGGACCGCAGTCGTACGAGTCCGCCGTGAAGAAGGCGTACACGGCGGTGTCGTGGAACGCGCCGACGTCCGAGCTGGTCAAGCGCCTGGAGCAGGCCCCGAACCTGAAGGACATCCCGGGCACCCTGTTCCTCGCGGGCGGGGCGCCGGTCCCCGCGAAGGGCGCGCCGATCGCGGGCGTCGGCGTGGCGGGCGCGCCCTCGGGCGACCTCGACGAGAAGTACGCCCGGGCCGGGGTCACGGCACTGGACAAGTAGGTTCCGGGCTGCCCGTGGGCTCCTGACTGCCGGTTGGTTTCCGGCGGCCCCAAATCCAGTCGTCCGCCCGGTCGTCGACCGGCTACCGTGCTCGCGTGATGACCGCCGACGACGTACTGTCCGTGCTCGCCGCGTTGCGTGCGGAAGCCGTCGACGTCTGGGTGGGCGGGGGTTGGGGCATCGACGCTCTCGTCGGGGAAGAGACTCGTGAGCACCGCGACCTGGACCTGATGCACCGGACGGACCAGGAGCGGATGGTCGTGGCGGCCCTCGCGGAGGCCGGATTCGCCGAGACGGTGGACTGGCGTCCCGTGCGGTTCGTGGTCATGGACCCGCACGGTCGCGAGATCGATCTGCACCCGCTGGTCTTCGCGGCGGACGGGTCCGCGGTGCAGGCCTCCCTGGACCCGCACCGCCCGTTCGCGTACCCCGCCCGGTGCTTCGTCAGCGGCACGATCCGGGGGACGACCGTCCCGTGTCTGTCGGCCGAGCAGCAGGTCTACTTCCACCAGGGGTACGAGCCGGCCGACCGCGACCGTCATGACATGGCTCAGCTACGGCGGGCCTTCGGCGTCGCCACCCACTTCTGACCCGCCGCCGGCCGGGGTGCCGTCAACTCCGCAGCCACACCGCCGTGTCGGAGGGCAGCCTGCCGTCGGCGTCCAGTGGCCCGCTGGAGAGAAGCACCTCCGTGTGGTCCGGCAGGGCGGCCGGGCCGTCGGCGAGATTCACCACGCAGAGGAGGTCCGGGGAGCGGCGGAAGGTGAGGACGCCGTCGTCGGAGGGCAGCCATCGCAGGGGGCCGTCGCCGAGGGCCGGGTCGGCGCGGCGCAGTTCCAGTGCGGCGCGGTAGAGGTTGAGCATGGAGTGGGGGTCGTCGGCCTGGTGGTCGGCGGCGTAGGCGGCCCAGCCCTCGGGCTGCGGCAGCCAGGGTTCGACCGCCGAGCCGAACCCCGCGTACGGGGCGTCGGCCGTCCAGGGCAGCGGGACCCGGCAGCCGTCGCGGCCCGGGTCGGTGCCGCCGGAGCGGAAGTGCATCGGGTCCTGGATGCGGTCCCGGGGGATCTCCGCCTCGGGCAGGCCCAGCTCCTCCCCCTGATAGAGGTAGACGGAGCCGGGCAGGGCGAGGGTGAGCAGGGCGGCGGCGCGTGCCCTGCGGGTGCCGAGTCGCAGGTCGGTCGGTGTGCCGTAGGTCTTGGTGGCGAAGTCGAAGCCGGTGTCCTGACGCCCGTAGCGGGTGACCGTGCGGGTGACGTCGTGGTTGCACAGCACCCAGGTGGCCGGGGCGCCGACCGGGGCGTGTTCGGCGAGGGTGTCGTCGATGGCCGCGCGCAGCCTGTCCGCGTCCCAAGGGCAGGACAGGAAGCTGAAGTTGAAGGCGGTGTGCAGTTCGTCGGGGCGCAGGTAGCGGGCGAAGCGCTCGGAGTCCGGCAGCCACACCTCACCGACGAAGACACCCCCGTACTCGTCGGCGATGCGCCGCCAGGAGCGGTAGATCTCGTGCAGGTCGTCCCGGTCGATGTACGGGTGGGGGTCGCGGCCCTCCACGAACTCGGGCAGGTCGGGGTCCTTGGCGGGCAGTGCGGCGGAATCGATGCGCACGCCCGCCACTCCGCGCTCGAACCAGAACCGCAATACCTCCTCGTGCTCCTCCCGCACGGCGGGGTGGGCCCAGTTGAGGTCGGGCTGCTGCGGGGTGAAGAGGTGCAGGTACCACTCGCCGTCCTCGACCCGGGTCCAGGTCTGGCCGGAGAACTGCGAGGGCCAGTCGTTGGGCGGGAGTTCGCCGTGTTCGCCGCGGCCGGGGCGGAAGTGGAAGAGCTTGCGTTCGGGGCTGCCGGGTCCCGCGGCAAGTGCGGCCCTGAACCAGGCGTGCTGGTCGGAGACGTGGTTGGGGACGATGTCCACGATGGTGCGGATGCCGAGACCGCGGGCCTCGGCGATGAGCTGTTCGGCCTCGGCGAGGTCTCCGAAGGCCGGGTCGATGGTGCGGTAGTCGGCGACGTCGTAGCCGCCGTCGGCGAGCGGGGACAGGTACCAGGGGGTGAACCAGATCGCGTCGACGCCCAGTTCGGCGAGGTAGGGCAATCTCGACCGGACGCCCGCGAGGTCCCCGGTGCCGTCACCGTCGCCGTCGGCGAAGCTGCGCGGATACACCTGGTAGATGGCGGCACCGCGCCACCAGTCGTCGGTGTGTCCGGGGGGCGTTGCGGGCTGAGGGGCTGCCACGTGTCGGTCCTTTCGGGGCAGGGGTGGTTCTCCGCCGCCGCCCCGGACAGCGAGGCGTCGGGAACGGGGCGGCGGCGGAGGATCGGTGGGGGCACCTGCGTGGTGTTCGCTGTGGACGGCGCCCGGACTGCGGGGAGCGCCCAGACTTCTCGTGCGTGAACTGCCTCTGCTCGGTCAGCCCTTGAGGCCGCCGGCCGTCAGTCCGCTCATGATGTTGCGCTGGAAGATGAGGAAGAGGATGAGCGTGGGCAGGGACGCGATGGTCAGGGAGGCGATCAGGACGTTCTCGGGCACGCTGGTCGCCAGGGAGTAGATGCCGACGGCGAGGGTCTGTTTCGACGGGTCGGGCAGGACCAGCATCGGCCAGAGGAAGTCCTTCCAGACGCCGACGACGGCGAAGATGGACACCACACCGAGGATGGGCCGGGAGACCGGCAGCACGATGGACCACAGGACGCGCAGGGGGCCCGCCCCGTCCATCGAGGCCGCGTCGAGCAGTTCCTTGGGGATCGAGTCGAAGAACCGCTTGAGCAGGAAGATGTTGAAGGCGTTGGTGACCGACGGGAGCCAGATCGCCCAGGGCGAGTTGAGCAGGTTGCGTTGGACGATGGGTACGTCCAGCGCGGTGAGGTACTGCGGTACGACGAGGACGGTCGCCGGGATCATGAGGGTGGCGAGCATCAGGCCGAGGATCATCTTGCCGAGTACGGGCCGCAGTTTGGACAGCGAGTAGGCGGCGGCGACGTCGAGCACCAGCTGGAAGGCGAGCGCGCCGAACGCGTAGTAGAGGGTGTTCATCAGGAGTTTGGCCAGGTCCATCACCTCCCAGGCGCGCTTGTAGTTCTCCGGGTGGACGGAGCCCGGCACCCAGGTGGGCGGGGTCTGGACGGCTTCCTGGGTGGTCTTGAGTCCGCTGGACACCATCCAGTACAGCGGGCCGAGGAAGGCCAGTGTGAACAGGACGACGACGAGCGCGAAGGCCACCCAGTACAGGGCCTTGCCGCGCGGGCGGGCCAGTTGGGCGGGTGAGATCAGCGTGCGAGTGGACATGTGCGTGTCTCCCCCGGTCCTAGTCCTGGTCGGCGCGGTTGAGTTTGGTGTAGACGGCCGAGAAGCCGGCCAGCAGGACGAGCAGGACCAGGCCGAGGGCCGCCGCGGCACCGTAGTTGTTGAAGTTGAAGGCGTACTGGTAGATCAGGTAGACGACGGTGGTGGTGGAGCCCTCGGGGCCGGCGCCGCCGGTGAGCAGGAACGGCTCGATGAAGACCTGCATGGTGGCGATGATCTGCATGAGGAGCATCAGCAGCAGGATGAGCCGGGTCTGCGGGACGGTGACGTGCCAGACCTTGCGGAACAGTCCCGCGCCGTCGAGTTCGGCGGCCTCGTACAGTTCGCCGGGTACGCCCTGGAGCGCGGCGAGGTAGATGAGTGTCGCGCCGCCCATGTTCATCCAGGTCGAGGCGACGACCACCGAGAGCATCGCGGTGTCCGGGTCCTGGAGCCACTGCTGGGCGGGGACGCCGAAGACGCCGAGTATCTCGTTGAACATGCCGTACCCGGGGTCGTACAGGTACTTGAAGAGCAGGACCGACGCCGTCGGCGGGAGCATCACCGGCAAGTAGACCAGCAGTCTCAAGTAGCCCTGGCCGTGCCGGAACTCATTGATGATCAGGGCGGTGACGAACGGGACGACGAAGCCGAGGAGCAGGGCCAGCACCGTGAACCACAGGGTGTTGCGCCAGGCCTGGCCGAAGGCCGGGTCGTTCCAGACGGTGACGAAGTTGTCCCAGCCCACCCAGCTGACGTCGCCGTCCTCGGTCTTCTGGAAGGCGAGGAGGAACTCCCGGACGATCGGGTACCAGGAGAAGAAGGCGAAGCACAGCACCGCTCCGATGAGGAAGCCGTGGGCGGTGAGGTTGCGGCGCAGGGTCTTGCCGAACCCGCCGTCCGGGAGGTGCGGCGCCCCCGTGCGGGGCTTGCGGGGACGGCGGTCCTTGACCGCCGGGTCCTTGGTGAGGGTGGGGGCCGACATGCTCGCTCCTTGACGTGCTGCGGCGGCGCGCGGGCGGGCCGGGCGGTGGTGTCACCCGCCCGGCCGCCGCACGGTCACTGGGTGGCGAGGACTTGGTTGACCTGGGACTCGGCGGTGGACAAAAGCTTGTCGATGTCGGCGTCCTTGTTGGTGAGGATGCCCGACATGACGTTGTCGAGGACCTTGTAGATCTCCTGGGCCTTCGGCGGTTCGGCCTTGCCCGGGACGGGGTTGTCGGTGAAGGCCTTGAAGTTCTCCACCGGCATGGTGGCGAACTCCTTGCGGGCCGCGTCGTCCTTGGACTTGGAGCCGTTCAGCCACAGGTTGGGCTGCGGGAGCCCCACGGGCAGGTCATCCGCCTTGGAGCGCTGCCAGTCGTACTGGCCCTTGCCGACCGTGGTGAACTTGAAGTTCAGCCAGGCGATGGAGGCCTTGACCTTGTCGGCCGAAATACCCTGCTTGATCATGTAGTTGTTTCCGCCGGCGAGGGTGTTCTCTCCGCCCGGGATGGGTCCCATGCCGAAGTTCTCGTACTTGGCGCCGAGTTGCTGGACCATGTACGTGACGTCGTCGGGCGCGGCGAGGAACATGCCCAGCTTGTCGGTGGCGATCTGCTTCTGGAGGTCGCCCCACTTCAGCAGCTGGGTCTTGCCCATGGAGTCGTCGTCCCAGCGCATGGCGTGCAGGTTCTCGGCGACCTGCTTGCCGGTGTCGTCGTTGAAGGCGGCCTTCTTGCCGCTCGCGTCGACGACATCGCCCCCGAGGCTGTACATCTGCGCGGTGAAGTGCCAGCCACCGGTGTTGGCCGCGCTGTACTCGCCGAATCCGGCGACACCGCCGCCGAGGCCCGCGATCTTCTTGGCCGCGGTACGGACGTCCGCCCAGGTCGCCGGCGGGGCGTCGGGGTCGAGGCCGGCGTCCTTGAAGAGCTTGCGGTTGATGAGCAGGCCCATGCGGTAGTTGCTGGTGGGCAGGCCGTAGAGCTTGCCGTCCTTCTTCAGCGAGCCCAGGACGTCGGGGTCGATGTCCTTCAGCAGCGGGACGCTCTTGTCGTTGACGTACGCGGTGATGTCCTGGGCGCCGTCGTTGTCGAGGACCTGGGGCAGGTCGGTGAAGTACGTGTAGAACACGTCGGGCTGGGACTTCGCCTTGAGCATCGCGGTGAAGCGCGGCGGTTCCAGACACTGGCCCGGCGTGGAACGGCCGTTGACGGTGACGTTCGGGTACTTCTTGTTGAACTCCTTGACGTCCTCGTTCCACTGCTTGAGCTCGGCCGCCTTCGCCGCGGGGGGCATGCAGTCGATGGAGATGGACACCTTCGTCTTCGGGTCCAGCGGTGCGGCGGGATCGGCTTTCGCGCCGTTGCCGGAGCCGTTGTCGCCGTCGTCGCCGCTGCTGCTCGTACCGCAGGCGGCGAGTGCCGTCAGCGTGAGCGCGGAAGCGAGGGTGACCGCGCCGACGCGGCGGGTGCGGCGGAACCGAGCTCTTCTCATGGGTGGTCCCCTTCGGGCATGAACGTGGAAGGCGCCCTCATCGCCGGTGCGATGTGGGGCGCCGCACACTCAACCACCGCGAACAGATGACCGCAATATCTCGCGCAGCTTTCGTAAATGTTTGACAGAAAGATGGATACGGTTGATCTCAGGGAGCCTCAGGGGAGGAGTGCGCGCGCAAGCAAAAGCGCGGTGAGGCCGGGGTCGGCCTCACCGCGCTTCGGCCGCAAGGGCCGGCTCAGCGTCGTACGGACTAGTCCCGAGGAGCCTGTGTCGTGGAGCCGCGAACCACCAGTTCCGGCTCGAACAGCAGCTCGCCGGGCTGGACTTCGGCGCCCTGGATCTGGGCGCACAGCAGGTCCACGGCGGCCCGCCCCATGGCCTCGACGGGCTGGCGGACCGTGGTCAGCGGGGGCTCGGTGCAGTTCATGAAGGCGGAGTCGTCGTAGCCGACGACCGAGACCTGCTCGGGCACCGCGAGGCCCCGCCTGCGGGCGGCACGGATGGCGCCGAGCGCGAGCGGGTCGCTGGCGCAGACGACGCCGGTGATACCACGGTCCAGCAGGCGGGTGGTGGCCGCCTGGCCGCCCTCCAGGGAGAACATCGACCGCTCCACGTACGTGTCGGGCAGAGAGCCGCCGGCCGCTTCCGCGGCGACCCGGGCGGCGGCCAGCTTGCGCCGGGAGGGGATGTGGTCGCTCGGGCCGAGGACCACGCCGATGCGCTCGTGCCCCAGCAGGGTCAGGTGGCGCCACGCCTGTTCGACCGCCACGGCGTCGTCGCAGGAGACGCACGGGAAGTCGAGCCCCTCGATCGGGGCGTTGATGAGCACGACCGGGATACGCCGCTCGGCGAGCTGCCGGTAGTGGTCGTGCGGCGCGTCCGCCTGGGCGAACAGGCCGCCGCCCGCGAACACCACACCGGAGACGTGCTGCTGGAGCAGCAGCTCCACGTAGTCCGCCTCGGAGACGCCGCCCTTGGTCTGGGTGCACAGCACCGGGGTGAGCCCCTGCTGGGCCAGCGCGCCGCCGATGACCTCGGCGAACAGGGGGAAGATCGGGTTCTGCAGTTCGGGCAGGACCAGGCCGACCAGACGCGCCCGCTCGCCGCGCAGCTGGGTGGGACGCTCGTAGCCGAGGACGTCCAGCGCGGTGAGCACGGACTGCCGGGTGCTGTCCGACACTCCGGGCTTGCCGTTGAGGACCCGGCTGACCGTGGCCTCGCTGACTCCAACCTTCTTGGCTACCTGAGCAAGTCGTCGCGTCATGAGCGCAAGGCTAGCGCAAGCCGCGCAAACGGCTTGCGCCAGCCTTGTGGGCCTCCTTTCGGGCGCCGTCCCCTATCTCGCCGGGATCACGTCAGGGGTTGATGTTGATCTTGAAGGTGGAGGTGGTGTTCCGTACGTCCACGGCGTTGCCGTTGAAGCGCAGGCCGTTGAAGGTGACCTCGCCGACCGCCGGACCCTGACCCTGTTCGGGCAGCTCGTTGGCCCACAGTCCGAAGCCGGACTTCGCGTCGTAGGCGTCCCCGCTCTTGCGGGCGCCCGTCACCGAGATGTCGGTGAGGATCGTGTCCTTGATCGGGTTGATGGGCCGCCCGCCGGCGTCGTACTGGGTCTGGAACATGATTCCGCTGTAGGTCGGGTCCACGATGTCCACGTCGTTGACGCGGATGCCCTGGAAGACCTTGGAGGCGGAGAACAGCCAGATGCCGGGGAAGGTCTGGTTGCCCCAGAAGTGGCCGCCGGAGCGGACCACGGAGACGTTCTCGACGGTCGTCGGAGAGGTGCCGAACCCATTCATCGGATAGCCGAAGTCCAGCGAGCTGATCGTGATGCCCGAGTAGACCAGGGTGTCGGCGATGTGGATGTTGCGGAACGTGTTGTCGTAGCCGCCGTAGACGGCGATGCCCGCGGCCCGCCAGGTGAGAATCGAGGTCAGGTTCTCGTAGAGGTTGTCCTTCATGTCGGCGCCGCCCGCGTCGATCGCGGAGAACAGCGCGAAGCTGTCGTCGCCGGAGGCCCGGGACTCGTTGTTGACCACCCGGTTGTCCGTCGAGCCGTTGGTCATGTTGATGCCGTCGGCGAACGTGTTGCGGATCCGTGCGTCACTGATCGTCACCCGGTCGGTGTTGGCGCCCCAGTAGAGGCAGATCATGTGCTCGGTCCAGGTGTTGTCGATGACCATGTCCGACACGTTGGCGAAGTCGAACACCTTGCCCGGCCCGTCGATGCGGGAGGTGTAGTTGCCGAAGTAGGCGAAGTTCTTGAACGAGGATCCCTTCGCGGTGTTCTCGGCCCGGAACCCGATGTCGGTGTTGTCCTGACCCGACGGGGCGTGGAACTGCGTGTACCAGGGCCCGGCTCCGACCACCTGCACGGCCTTGCCGTACACCTGGAACTTGCTCGACGTCTCGTAGTCGCCCGGCGGGAGATAGACACCGGTGAGCTTGCCGGTGGTGTCCATCCGCACCCGGTCGAGGGCGTTCTGCACGTCCTGGTGCCCGAAACCGGCCGGGACGGCGTACGCGGCCGGGTCCGGGTTGGCGACCGGTGAGACCTGCTCCAGGCTGACGAAGTCGATCGCATACTTGGAGGTGTTGGCCGTGTCCTTCTGCAGCCGGATCTTCGCGCCCTCCGGCACGGTCTCGCCCAGCATCAGGTGTGCCTCGTCGTAGATGTGCCTCGGGGCTCCCGCGGACGGTGAGTTGCCGGGACCGGCCTCCGCCCCGTACAGCCAGGCGTACTTCGAGGTGAGCGACAGCGCCTTGCGGAAGGTGCCGTTGACGTAGACGTTGAGGGTGGCGTCGGTCCCGCCGCCGCCCGCGGAGTCCGGGATGGAGAAGCGGGTGACCAGGGTGTTAGTGGCGGCCTTGGTGGTGAACTCCACGTATTCACCGGTGCTGTTGAGGGTGACCGCCTTGCGGCCGGACGCCTCGCCCGCGAGGTCGCCGACGGTCCGGTTGGGTCCGACCGTCGCCGCGCCGCCGCCGGTCGCGCCGTCCTCGGCCTCGTACATGTCGTAGGGCATGTTGGCGCCGCGTCCGACGAACAGGGACTGGCTCGCGGTGTTGTTCTCCCGCTTGACCGGGAGTTCGTTGGCGTCGGCGGCGACCGTGGTGCGTACCGTGTACGAGCCGTTGGCGGCGGTCCAGGTGCCGAGTGTGACGGCGCCGGTGGTGGCTCCGGCGGCGATCGTGCCGTCGTAGGAGCCGGTCAGGGTCTTCACGGTGGCGCCCTTGGAGTCGACCAGGGTGACCGTGAGACCGTGCGCGCCGCCCGCCGAGGCGGTGGTGCCCTGGTTGCGTACGGCGGCCTTGAAGGTGACGGTGTCGCCGTCCGCGGGGCCGGACGGTGTGGTGGTCAGCACCGGCACGAGGTCGGAGCTGGAGACCGGGCGCACGACGAGTGAAGTGGGGCTGGTGTAGGTGTTGTTGGTCTCGTTCTGCTCGATGACGGCGTCGGCTTCGTCGGCCACGGCGCTGAGCTGGTAGGTGCCCGCGTCGCGTGCCCCGATGGAGGCGCTGACGGTCCGTGTCGCGCCGGCCGCGAGGGCGGCGACGGACGCGGTGGCGACCTTGGTGCCGCCCAGCCGCAGTGCGACCGCGCTGGCGGGTGCGGCGGCCTCGCCGCTGTTGCGGACGGTGGCGGTCAGGGTGATCTCGTCGGACTCGACCGGGGAGGCCGGGGACGCGGTGAGTGCGGTGACCTCGAGGTCCGGGTTGGGCGCGGCGGTGCCGATCACCTGGAACTCGGCGAGCTGCCCGGCCGGGGCACCCGTGTTGGAGGTGAAGCGGAGCTGCACGTCGGCGACGCGCGCGGTGACGGGCACGGTGACGCTGTTGCCGCTGGAGGGGTTGAAGGCGTAGTCCTTCGCGGCGACCAGACTCGTATAACCGGAGGCGTCCTGCTCGCGGCCGAGGACCTGGATGTTCTGGGTGCGGGCGCCCCAGGAGCTGTCGGGGTTGAGCTTGAGGACGAGCGAGGAGACGTCGGCGTTGGCGCCGAGCTTCACGGTGAGGGTGGCGGGGTGGCCGGAGCCCTCCCAGTAGGTGGAGGTGCTGTTGTCGTTGGCGTTCTCGGCGGCGAAGGTGTGCACGGTCGAGGAGGCCGTGATCGGTTTGCCGACCGCGAGGTTGGAGCCGGGGCCCGAAGTGCCGTTGCGGGTCACGGTGTTGCTGTCGCCGGAGACGTTCCCGGCCGCGTCCTTGGCCCGCACGAAGTAGGAGACCGTGACGCTCGCGGAACGGTTGTCGGTGTACGTGGTGACCGTGCCGCCGACCGTGGTGAGCAGGCTGTTGTTGGCGTACACCTCGTAGCCGGTGACGCCGCTGTTGTCGCTGGAGGCGTTCCAGGCGAGACGGATCTGCCCGGCGGCCGGTTCGGTGAGGGCCAGGTTCGCGGGCGCGGTGGGTGCCTGGGTGTCCCCGCTGTCGCCGCGGCGGGTGACGGTGTTGCTGTTCCCGGAGACGTTCCCGGCGGCGTCCTTGGCCCGTACGAAGTAGGAGACCGTGGCGTTGCCGGGGCGGTTGTCGGTGTAGGTGGTGACCGTGCCCGCGACGCTGGTCAGCAGCTCGTTGTTGGCGTACACGTCGTAGCCGGTGACGCCGGTGTTGTCGTCGGACGCCTTCCAGGTCAGCTTGATCTGGCCGGTGGCGGGCTCGGTGTAGGCGAGGTCCGCGGGCGCGCTCGGCGCCTGGGTGTCACCGGTCGCCGGGCCGTAGACCTCCAGCTCGGACAACTGGGCCGCGGGCTGAACGGTGTTGGCGGTGACCAGGACGCGTACGTACCGGGTGGTGGTCGCGTCGAAGGAGATCGTCACCGAGTTGCCGTCGCCCGGCGCGAAGGCATAGGCCTTGGACGCGGTCAGGTCGGTGAAGTCGGTGCCGTTGGCGCTGCCCTGGATCTTCAGGGTCTGGCTGCGGGCGCCCCAGCCGTCGGGCAGACGCAGCACGACCCGGTTGACGCGCACGGAAGAGGCCAGGTCCGCCTGGATCCACTGCGGCAGGTCGTTGTTGCGGCTCTCCCAGTAACTGGCCTTGTTGCCGTCGGCCGCGTTGGCCGGCACATAGGTCTCGTTGTGACTCGCGGCGGTGAGGGTACGGCCGCGGGCCAGGTTCGCCGAGGAGTCACCGGCCTCGCGGACCTCCAGCTCGGAGAGCTGGGCTGCCTGCCAGCCGGTGTTGGCGGTGATCTCGATCCGCACATGCCGGGCCTGGGCGGCGGGGAAGGTCACCGTCACGGTGTTGGCGCTGCCGGGGCTGAAGGCGTACGACGCGGAGGTCTTGAGGGTGGTGAAGCTGGTGCCGTCCGCGCTGCCCTGCACGGACAGGGTCTGGCTGCGGCTCTCCCAGCCGGCCGGCAGTCGCAGCACCACCTCGTCCACGCGGGCGGTGACGCCGAGGTCCGCCTGGACCCACTGGGGGAAGGTGCTCCCGGCGCTCTGCCAGTACGTTCCCTGGTTGCCGTCGGTGATGTTGTTCGCGGCGTATTCGGCGTGGGCGCTGCTGGCGGTGGCGGGCCGTCCGGCGGCGAGGTTGGGCCCGGCGGCCTCCGCGGCGGAGGTCAGCGCCGGCCAGCCCAGCAGGAGCAGGGCGGTGGAGAGAACGGCGGCTATCCCCCGCCATCCCCGGCGTTGCGGTCTCATATGTCCCCGATCTCCGTCCCGGTCCGGAGGTGGGCGGCCCCGGGGCGGCTGTGTGGGTGGGTTTCCGTGGGGGTCGGCGCATCGCGCTTCAATGTGCGGTGAAGAGCACTCTCTTTTGCGTCGATCGATCAGAGAGTTGCAGACGGCTGGCAGTACGTCTATGGCGTGAGCATGTCCGAAACGCAACCCTGCGGCCCGCCCCCACCTGCTGCGGCACCGGGCCAGCGGCTTTCGTGCGGACTGTCGAAAAACGCAAGTGGGACCGCAAGCGATGCAAGCCGCTTACACGTCAACTACCGGTAGTACCGGGACCGTTGACAAAGTGGAGACAGGCTAGAAACCTGTGGGCGTAGTTTCCGCAAAGAATCGACTGAGCAGCTCAATTTACGTGCAAGGCCGGTGCATTCCTCGTCGGACACTCCCCGCCCTCTCCCGCACTCCCTGTGCCTGGCCCGGTGTGCCAAGGCCGACCGCCGTGTTCCCGCTCCCCCGAAGCCCCCGAAGCTCCCCCACGGAACAACGGAACAGAGGACCCCCATGAGATGGAGACCCCTCGGTCGCCGGTCACTGACCGGTGCCGTCATAGCCGCGCTCATGACCACCGGGCTGATCCCGCTGGCCCTCACGTCGAGCGCCCGGGCCGCCACCGCCCCCGACACCGAGGGCGCGAAGGCGGCAGCCGCCGTCAACCTCGCGCTCGGCCGGCCGGCCACGGCGGGCGGCTCGAACGGCTCGTACACCGCCGGGAACGTCACCGACGGTTCCCAGGCCTCCTACTGGGAGGGGCCGACCGGGTCCTTCCCGCAGTGGGTCCAGGTCGACCTGGGCGCGACCCGCACCGTCGACCAGGTGGTGCTCAAGCTGCCCGCCGCCTGGGAGAGCCGCAGTCAGACGCTCGCCGTGCAGGGCAGCACCGACGGGTCCAGCTTCAGCACCCTCGCGGCGTCGACGGGCCGGGCGTTCAACCCGGCGCAGGCCAACACGGTCCCGGTCACCCTCACCTCCCCCGCCACGACCCGCTATGTGCGCGTGAACATCACCGGGAACACCGGCTGGAACGCCGCCCAGCTCTCCGAGCTGGAGGTGATCGGCGACGACGGTGGTACCACTCCGCCGCCGACCGGCACCAACCTGGCCCGTAACAAGCCGGTCGAGGCCACCTCGTCGGTCCAGTCGTACGTGGCCGCCAACGCCACCGACGACTCCACCTCCACCTACTGGGAGGCGGCGGGCCACCCCTCCGACCTGACCGTGAAGCTGGGCGCCGACGCGGACATCACCGCCGTGGTGGTCAAGCTCAACCCGGACCAGGCGTGGGGCGCCAGGACCCAGGGCATCCAGGTGTTCGGCCGGGAGAACTCGGCGAGCGGCTTCACCTCGCTGCGCGACCGCGCCGACTACGCCTTCAGCCCCTCCCGGGACAGCAACTCGGTGACCATCCCGGTCACCGGCCGCTGGTCGGACGTCCGGCTCCGGTTCTTCTCCAACACCGGGGCGCCCGGCGGCCAGGTCGCCGAGTTCCAGATCGTCGGGACCGCCGCACCCGCGCCCGACCTGACCGTCACCGGCCTGGACTGGACACCCGCCTCGCCGTCCGAGCGGGACGCGGTGACCGTCAACGCCACCGTCCGCAACGCGGGCACGGCACGCTCGGCCGCCACGACCGTCGAGGCCAGCCTGGAGGGCACGGTCGCGGGCAGCGGAAACGTACCCGCGCTCGAAGCGGGGGCGTCCGCCACCGTGGCCGTCGCCGCGGGCACCCGGCCGGCCGGCAGCTACGGCGTCTCCGCCGTGGTCGACCCGCGCAACACGGTCGCCGAGCTCGACGACAGCAACAACAGCCGTACCGCCGCGTCCCGGCTGGTCGTCGGCCAGGCACCCGGCCCCGACCTCGAAGTCAGCGGCATCACCAGCAGCCCGGCCAACCCGGCCGTCGGCTCGTCCGTCTCCTTCACCGTGGCCGTGCACAACCGCGGCACCACCGCCGCGGCGGCCGGTTCCGTGACCCGGCTCCAGGTCGGCTCCACCACGCTCAACGGCACGACCGCCCAGGTGGCGGCGGGCGCCACCGTGAACGTGGCCATCAGCGGCACGTGGACGGCGACCGCGGGCGGGGCCACCCTCACCGCGACCGCCGACGCCACCGGAGTCGTCACCGAGACCAACGAGAACAACAACGTCCTCGCCAAGTCCCTCGTCGTCGGCCGCGGCGCCGCCGTCCCCTACACCGAACTGGAGGCCGAGGACGGCCGCTACCAGGGCACCCTCCTGACCGCCGACGCCAAGCGGACCTTCGGGCACACCAACTTCGCCACCGAGTCCTCCGGCCGCAAGTCCGTCCGGCTCAACTCCACCGGCCAGTTCGTCGAGTTCACCTCGACCACGCCCTCCAACTCGATCGTGGTGCGCAACTCGATCCCCGACGCGGCGAGCGGTGGCGGAGCGCAGGCCACGATCAGCCTGTACGCCGACGACACCTTCGTGCAGAAGCTCGACCTGTCGTCGAAACACAGCTGGCTGTACGGGACCACCGACGACCCCGAGGGGCTGACCAACACGCCCGGCGGTGACGCCCGCCGGCTCTTCGACGAGTCGCACGCGCTGCTGGCGCAGTCCTACCCCGTCGGCACCAAGTTCCGTCTGCAGCGGGACGCGGGCGACACGGCCGCGTTCTACGTCATCGACCTGGTCGACCTGGAGCAGGTCGCGCCCGCCACCAGCAAGCCGGCCAACTGCACCTCGATCACCGAGTACGGGGCCGTCCCGAACGACGGGCTCGACGACACCGACGCCCTCCAGCGGGCGGTCACCGCCGACCAGAACGGCACGATCTCCTGCGTGTGGATCCCGGCCGGGCAGTGGCGCCAGGAGCAGAAGATCCTCACCGACGACCCGCTGAACCGCGGCCAGTACAACCAGGTCGGCATCCGGGACGTCACCATCAAGGGTGCGGGCATGTGGCACTCCCAGCTCTACACGCTCACCCCGCCGCACCAGGCCGGGGGCATCAACCACCCGCACGAGGGCAACTTCGGCTTCGACATCGACCACAACACCCAGATCTCCGACATCGCCATCTTCGGCTCGGGCACCATCCGCGGCGGCGACGGCAACGCCGAGGGCGGTGTGGGTCTCAACGGCCGCTTCGGCAAGGGCACGAAGATCACCAACGTGTGGATCGAGCACGCCAACGTCGGTGTGTGGGCCGGTCGCGACTACTCCAACATCCCCGAACTGTGGGGCCCCGGCGACGGTCTGGAGTTCTCCGGCGTCCGCATCCGCAACACCTACGCCGACGGCATCAACTTCGCCAACGGCACCCGTAACTCCACCGTGTACAACTCGTCCTTCCGCAACACCGGTGACGACGCGCTCGCCGTGTGGTCGAGCAAGTACGTGAAGGACACCTCGGTCGACATCGGGCACGACAACCACTTCCGCAACAACACGATCCAGCTGCCGTGGCGGGCCAACGGCATCGCGGTGTACGGCGGTTACGGCAACACCATCGAGAACAACGTCATCGCCGACACGATGAACTACCCCGGCATCATGCTCGCCACCGACCACGACCCGCTCCCGTTCACCGGGCAGACCCTCATCGCGGGCAACGCCCTGCACCGGACGGGCGGCGCGTTCTGGAACGAGGACCAGGAGTTCGGCGCCATCACCTTGTTCGCGCAGGGTCAGGACATCCCCGGCGTCACGATCCGTGACACCGAGATCTACGACTCGACGTACGACGGCATCCAGTTCAAGACGGGCGGCGGCTCGATGCCGGGCGTCAAGATCACCGACGTGAAGATCGACGGGTCGAAGAACGGCTCCGGCATCCTCGCGATGAGCGGGGCCCGGGGCAGCGCCGCTCTGACGAACGTCACGATCACCGACTCGGCCGAAGGGAGCGTGCTCATCGAGCCGGGCTCGCAGTTCACCATCACCGGCGCGCCGGTCGGGGCGTCCGCCGCCCGTCTCAACCGCTGAACCTCTGAACCGCTGAATTGCCCGACCGCCGGACCGCCGAACGGCTGAACGGCTGAGTGGCCGAACCGCTGAACGGCAGGTCCGAACAAAGGGTCTCCGGCTCCTGTGACAGGGGCCGGAGACCCGTTCCGTGCGGCCCGGCCGTCACCATGGGTGGTTGCCAGGAGCGACGACATGGGAGATTGTTGCCGTGAGGCAATGTTTTCCACGAGTTGTGAGGTGAGGGATTCGCCCAGCGGGTCCTCTATTTTTGGTCTCCACCCAAGCGCAAACCGGTGCCGCCGCACAGCAGGCGTCCCTGTGGGCCGACGCCCCGTACCCCGTCCTGGTCGCTGACGACCGGAACGCGGTCGTGCTGCTCAATGATGCCGCGGACGTTCTGCTGCCCGGAATCCGGCCCGGCACTCCCTTCGCGGACGCGGTCCCGGCCTGGCTGTCGGCGGCGCACGACGCATTGCGGACACCCGGGCAGGCCCACGGACGACCACCCGGTTCGCCCGTCGCCCCCGAGGCCGACGACGCACCGGTGACGGGTGTGATCGGTGAGCGCACCTTCGAGGCCCACCCCAGCCTGCGGGACGACGGCACGGTGGCCTGGTGGCTGGTCGACGACACCGATCACCTGCTCGCGCAGAAGGCCCTGCGCATGGAGCGGAAGCGCACCGCGTTCCTGGCCGAGGCGTCCAGCACGCTGCTCTCCTCCCTCAACCTGGGACGCTGCATGGATGTCACCGCCCAGCTCGCCGCGGAGCATCTCGCCGACGCGGCACTGGTGATCGCGCCGACCCACGGGCGACGGCTGCCGGTGGTGACCTGCCTGCGCGGGGGCACCCCCGTGCTGGCCCACGAATCGGTGGACCCCGACGAGGTGCCGGGACTCGGTGAGGCGCTGCGCGGGTTCCCGCCGGTGCCCTCGCGGTGGATCGATCCCTCCACCGCGCCGGTCTGGATGGTGCCCGAGGGCTTCGGCACGGTCGGCTCGATAGTGATCACCCCGCTGCCCGGCCACGGCGTCCCGGCCGGTGCCCTCGTCCTGCTGCGCCGTTCGGGCGGCGCCGCGTTCACCGAGAGCGAGGAGGTCTTCGCCCGCCTGTTCGCCGCGCGTGCCGGGGCCGCGATGTCGGCCGCCCGCCTGTACGCGGAGCAGACCTCGATCACCGAAGTGCTGATGCGCGAGCTGCTGCCGCCCTCGCTGCACCAGATCTCGGGCGTGGACTACGCCGGCGGCTACCGGCCGTCCGCCGACCACGAACGCGTGGGCGGCGACTTCTACGACGTGCACCCCGCCGCCGTCGAGGGCGAGGCGTCGCTGGTCGCGCTCGGAGACGTGTGCGGCAAGGGCCTGGAAGCGGCCGTCCTGACCGGGAAGATCCGCAACACCCTGCACGCGCTGCTCCCGCTGGCCGACGACCATCAGCGGATGATCAGTCTGCTGAACACCGCGCTGCTCAACTCCCACCACACCCGGTTCGTGACCCTGGTCCTGGCCTCCGCCGTACGGGAGGGCAACGCGGTGAACCTGCGGCTGACCAGCGCCGGACATCTGACCCCGCTGATCGTGCGGGCGAGCGGCGCGGTGGAGGAGGCCGAGACCCGGGGCACCCTGGTGGGCGCCATGCCCGAGGCGCCCGCGCACACCACCGCCCTCACCCTCGCGCCCGGGGAATCGTGCGTGCTCTACACGGACGGGATCACGGAGGCGGAGGGCGGGCCGATGGGCGGTGTCCAGTTCGGCGAGGAGCGGCTCAAGCGCGTCCTGTCGGAGTGCGTGGGCATGCCGTCCGAGAGCATCGTGGAACGCGTCCAGATGCTCGCGTCCCAGTGGGTCGGCAAGGGACGGCACGACGACATGGCCGTCGTCGTGATCTCCGCGCCCCGAACGCACCACCTCAGTGCGGTGAACGGCCACACCCGGGGCAGGTTCACTGCATGAGCACCCGTACACCTCACCGGCCTCCCGGCACCGGGACCGTCGCTCCGACCGTCGGCGCGACGGTCGGCGAACCCTGTGTCGAGCAGCTGGCCGACGCACTGTGGGACGCCGTCTCCGTGGCCGACGAGCACACGGCCGTCGAGGTGGTGCTGGGCGCGCTGGACCGCGGTGTCGACCCGGAGAGCGTGCTGCTGGACGTCATCGCCCGCGTACAGGGCAAGGTGGGCGAGGAGTGGGCCGCCAACCGTATCGGCGTGGCCCAGGAACACGCGGCGACCGCCATCAACGAACGGGCCGTCGCCGCGCTCTCCCGGCACCCCGCCGCACGCACCACGCCCACCCGCGGCAGGATCACGGTGGCCTGCGTCGACGGCGAATGGCACGCGCTGCCCGCCCGCCTCCTCGCCGAGGTGCTGACCCTGCGCGGCTGGCAGGTCGACTACCTGGGCGCCCAGGTACCGTCCCCGCACCTCATCGCGCATCTGCACCGCACCGACTCCGACGCGGTCGCCCTCTCCAGCTCGATCGCCACCCGGCTGCCCACCGCGCACGCCGCGATCACCGCCTGCCAGGCCGTCGGCGTCCCCGTACTCGTCGGAGGCGCGGCCTTCGGTCCGGACGGCCGCTACGCCCATCTGCTGGACGCCGACGCGTGGGCGCCCGACGCCCGCGCCGCGGCCGACCGGCTCGCCCTGGGGCCGCTGCCCCGTCCGCGGGCCGACCACCAGCAGCTGGACGACCTGCCCCACCTGGCCGACCAGGAATACACCCTGATCACCCGCAACAGCGCCTCGCTGGTGCGCGCCGTCTTCACGGCCCTCCAGGACGCGTTTCCGGCCATGCGTACGTACAGCGAAGTGCAGCTTGAGCGCACGGCCGAGGACCTCGCGCACATCGTGGAGTTCCTCGCCACCGCCCTGTACCTCGGTGACGAGGACCTCTTCGTCGGGTTCCTCACCTGGACCGCGCAGATCCTCACCGCCCGCGGCGTGCCCGCGAGCAGCCTGCCGCCGACCCTGGCCGTCCTGGCCCGTGAGCTCAAGGACTTCCCGCGGGCCATCCGCGTCCTCGAACGCGGCGCCGAAGCCCTCACCCCCGTCGACCACAGCACCGCCGAGAGCCGCTCATGACCATGCCGCCCCCCGCCCATCTGCGTCTCACCACGGTCGACACCGAGGACAGGGTCCGGATCGAACTCGACGGAGAGCTCGACTACGAGACCGCCGACAGCCTCCTGGCCGCCGCCACCGCCGTCCTCAGCGCGCGCCCGCGGCTGCACGACCTGCATCTGCACTGTGCCGGGCTCGACAACGTCGACTCCATGGGCCTGTCCATCCTGCTGATGATCCGCCGCCGCGTGGATCAGGCCGGTGTCCGGCTGCATCTGGACGACCGTCCGACGACGTTGGAGCGGCTGCTGACCATCACCGGTAGCCTGGAGTACCTCACGACGTCCCCCACCGGCACCGCGAACTCCTCCCTCGGTACGGGAGAGGATCCCCGTACGAGCGGGGAAGCGATGACGGCCCGCCCCACCGGACCGGACAGCACCACCTGATGTCCTTCCCGCCGGCCGTCCGCGGCGCGGAAGCCGCACACCGACGGGGAGCCCATGCCAGTACCAGACATCGCCTCGCGCAGATCCTCGCGTGAGGCCGCCCGCTCCGCCGGGGGCGTCACCGAACTCCTCGACCTGATGTGGGAGAGGACCAGGCACACCACCGCCGCGGCTCCCGCCTCCCCTTCCCAACTGCGCCTGATGTACCTCGTCGAGAGCGAGGAGGGGGTACGGATGCGGGTCGTGTGCGAACAGCTCGCCGCCGCGCCCCCTTCGGTCAGCCGGCTCTGCGACCGGCTGCAGGCCATCGGTTTCCTGGAGCGGCTGCCGTGTCCCGCCAGCGGACGGGAGGTCACCCTCCGGCTGACCGCGGCGGGCAGAACCCATCTGCGGCACATCCGTGAGCAGCGCGAGACCGTGCTCCGGCAGGCCATGGACGCCATGTCCGACACCGAACGGCACTCACTGGCCGAGGGGTTGGCCGCACTGCACGCCCAACTCGTCGCGGCCGACGGCGAAAGCGGTGTCCCCGGCGGCATCACCGCCGCCTGAGCGCCCACGGGTTCCCACGTTTGGGGGCGCGGGGTTCAGGCCTCGATGAGGCCGACGCGGATGGCGTAGCGGGTGAGTTCCAGGCGGTCGCGCAGGCCGAGCTTGTGCAGCACGTTCGCCCGGTGCCGGTGCACGGTCTTGATGCTGATGAACAGCATTTCGGCGATCTCCTTCGAGGAGTGGCCCTCGGCCACGAGTTTGAGGACCTCCTCCTCGCGTGCGCTCAGCACCTGGCCGGGCGGCTCCTCGCCGTGGTGGACCCGGTCGAGGTAGTTGCGGATCAGCGCGGTGACCGCGCCCGGGTAGAGGAAGGGTTCGTCGCGCATGGCGGCACGGCAGGCGGCCACCAGGTCGCGGTCGGCCACGGACTTCAGCACGTATCCGCTGGCGCCCGCCTTCAGCGCCTGGAAGAAGTACTGCTCGTTGTCGTGCATCGTCAGCATCAGCACCCGCACGCCGGGTTTCAGCGCGGCGAGCTCGCGGGCGGCCTGCAGGCCCGTCATCCGGGGCATGGCGATGTCGAGTACGGCCAGATCGACCTCATGGGTGCGGGCCAGTTCGACGGCCTCCGCGCCGTCCCCGGCCTCGGCGACGACCTGGAGGTCCGGTTCCCCGTCGAGGATGAGCCGCACTCCACGACGTACCAGCGCGTGGTCGTCGGCGAGGAGGATACGGATCAGTGATGTGTCGGGCGTGGTCATGGCTGCTTCCTAGAGGACGGGCACGGTCAGCCGGACCTGCGTTCCGGCGTCCGGTTCGGAGGTGACGTCCAGCGTGGCTCCGATCAGCAGGGCCCGCTCGCGCATTCCGCGGATGCCCGCCCCTTCGCGGGCGACGCCGGAGCCGCGGCCGTCGTCGCTGACGTCCAGCACCACCTGCCCGCCGACGTGGTGCAGACTCACCTCGACCCGGCCTGCCTCGGCATGGCGTGCCGTGTTGGTCAGGGCCTCCTGGGCTACGCGGTACAGGACCAGTTCCGTCTGCGGGTCCAGCGCGGGCAGGCCGGGGTCGAAGCGCCGCACCACGCGCAGACCGGCGTGGGTCGTGAACTCGGTGGTCAGCGAGGTCAGGGCGCTGATGAGGCCCAGGTCCTCCAGTACGCCCGGCCGCAGTCGGCGCACCACCCGGCGTACCTCGTCCAGGCTCCCCCGGGTGATCTCCTGCACCTGACGCAGCTCACCGCGCAGGGGCTCGTCGGCCTCGTCCGCCGTGCGCTTGAGGACCAGCAGGATCGCGGTCATGCTCTGGCCCACCTCGTCGTGCAGTTCCTGGGCGATACGGCGTCGCTCCGCCTCCTGCCCGACCAGGACGCGGGCACTGCTGGTGGCCCGTTCGTGTTCGAGGCGCTCGACCATCGCGTTGAAGGTGCGGATCAGTTCGGCGGTCTCGCCGTGGCCCTGTTCCGGCAGCCGCTGCCCGGGGCGCAGCAGGTCGACGGTGGTCATCAGCCGGGTGAGCCGGCCCAGCGGGGCCAGCCCGATCCGCAGCAGGGCCGCGTTGGCGACCAGCATGACGGCCAGGCCGGAGACGAGGATGATCGCCTCGGTCAGCACCACCGGCACGGAGACGGTCACCGGAGCCAGCAGCAGCAGCGCGGTGGCGATGCCGAGCACCACCGCGTTGAGCGCGAAGATCCGCCAGAACAGGGACAACGGGATGACGCCCTTCCTCGTGTGTTGATTCCTCGTGAGCCGATTCATCGTGTGCCGATGCTTCGTGAGTCGATCTTCCGCCCAAGCCTGCCTGCTCCCGGTTCCACCGTCGATGGGCATCAATGCCCATTTTGCGGATCCGGGCTGCCCACCGCGTGATGGGCTCCGGGACCGGCCACGGATGGGTATCGCACCCGATGGGATTCGTACGGCGTACCGGCCAGGGTGGGACGTGGAGCAACCCTCCGAAATCCTGACCCGCGTGAACCCCGTCGACCTCGTCAACCCCGTCAAGGAGAACCCACCATGTCGCTCGACACCCCCCTGCCCGTAACCCGAACCGAGCGGCTGTCGGCGCACGAAGCCCTCCAACGCCTCGAACACGAACGCAACTCCCGCCTCACACAACTGCTGGCCCTCGACGAGGCGGGGACGGCCGCGGAGTCGGAGGTGGAGGAGCACGTGATGTCCGCGCAGAAGGGCACGATCCGGCGGGTCCTCGCCGAGGTCGAGGACGCCTTCACCCGGGTCCGGGAGGGCAGTTACGGCGACTGCCTCGACTGCGCGAAGCCGATTCCGGTCGAGCGACTGGAGATCCTGCCGTACACGCGGTTCTGCGTCCCCTGCCGACGCGACACCGTCTGACGACAGCCCGTCCGCCTGACGACAACCCGTCCGCCCTCCGATACCCGCCCTGCCCAAGGGGTGACATGGTGACCGACCGAATCATCGACGACCACGACACGGCCCTGTCGGCCGACGACCTCGCCGCACTGCGCGAGAACCTGCACGAGCAGCGCCTGTTCCGCCGCGAACAGCTGAAGCAACTGCACCAGGCGCAGGAGCTCCCGGCCACCGCCCCGAACCGCACCGACGTGCCGCACGACCGCCGGACCGGCCCTCAGGCCGAGGTCCGGGGCAAGCTCGCCGCCTCCGCCCGGATGGTCCTCGCCGACGTCGAGGCCGCGCTCGCGCGCATGGACCAGGGCGGCTACGGCAGGTGCCAACTGTGCCAGGAGCCCATCGACCGCGCACGCCTGACGGTCGTACCGCAGGGCCGCTACTGCACGCGGTGCCAGCAGGTCAGGGAGGCCGGCCGATGACCACCTCGCAAGACCCCCGCCGCCTCGCGGGCCGGCACCGCTCCTGGCCCTGGTGCCGGCACTGCACCGGCATCGCCCTCGACCTGGGCAGCGCCCGCACCCGTGCCTGGACGTCCGGACGACGGACGATCCTCGACGTGCCCACGGTGACCTTCCCGGGCGGCGGCGCCACGTACCCCATTCAGCGCGGCACCATCGTCGACACCCCCGGTACCTCCCGGATGCTGGACCGGCTGCTGGGCCACAGGCTGCCCCGTTTCGGCCGCCCGCTGCTCATTCTCACGACACCCGTGCTGGGCGGTGTCGCCTTCCGGACCCAGGCGCGCACCGCCGTGGAGGTCCTGCGCCCGCGTACGGTGCTGACGGTCCCCACCGCACGCGCCGTGGCCGTCGCCGTGGACGCCGACCTGACCCGCCCGTTGCTCGTCGTGGACATCGGGGCCCATCTCACCGAGGTCACGCTGCTCGCCGACGGCGACGTGGTGGACGCCCGTCACACCGCCCTGGGCACCGGCGACCTGGACGGGCACACCTCACCCGCGCTGATAGCCGACGCGATCGTCGCCATGGTGACCGGCATGCTGGAACAGGACCGCACCCCCGAGACGCTCGACGCCCTCCAGCGGGGTGTGCTCCTCGCCGGCGGAGGCGCCCTGCGCCCCGACATCACCTACCGTCTCGCCGGCAGGCTGCACGCTCCCGCGTGGCCCGTGCCGGCGCCGCACACCGCGGCGGTCCGCGGCGCCGCGCAACTGCTCAGGACCGCCCACGGTCACCCGTCGCTGCCGGTCGTCGGTGTCGGCGCAGGGTCAGAGTGAGGGCCACGAGGCGGTGGGCCGCGTGTCCGCGACGGCCGCGGACTCCGGCTCATGACCGTGCCCGTGGCCACGGCCCTGGACGTTCTGGACGGGTTCGTTGCCGACCAGCATGTCGGGATCGAACATGACGATCACGGCGGCGAGGACCAGTACGACGATCGGTCCGCCCACCATGGGGATCAGGGAGAAGAGCAGGTCCATCGAGGACTGGCCCTGGACCCTGGAGCTCGCGTCGACGTGCACGCTCATGGCGGCCATGCCGGTGTAGTGCATGCCCGTGACGGCGATGCCCATGATGACGCTCGCGGCCGCGGCGGACGCGAGGGTGTGCAGGGACACGGCCGCCCAGAGTGCGGCGGTGGCAGCCGTGACGGCGATCAGGACCGACAGGCCGACCGTCACGGGGTCGAAGCTCATGTGCCCGGCGAACTTCATGCCGTTCATTCCGATGTAGTGCATCGCCGCCACGCCCGCGCCGGTGATGACACCGGCGACTCCCAGGGTGAGGGGCGAGGCGCCGCGGTACCCCACGATGAACACGCCGAGGAGGACCACGGCCACCGCGACACCCAGGCTGAGGAACGTGAGGGCCGCGTCGTACCGGATCGACGCACCCTCGATGGTGAATCCGATCATGGCGATGAAGTGCATGGTCCAGATGCCTGATCCGATGCAGATCGCACCCAGGGTGAGCCACGGGCCGCGACGGCCCTGTGCACCCATGCGTACCGACCGTGTCGTGCAGCGCAGACCGAGCGCCGCACCGGCGCAGGCCATCAGGAACGCGACGACGGGAGTGATCATTCCGTAGTTGAACTGGCTGACTGTGCTGTTCACCGAACGCCTTTCGGACCGCGGGACCCGTACGGGGTCCGCGTTGCAGGAACCTTTCCGCAGAACCGTCCGTGCGGGCAGACGAGCCGAGTTCACCGGCACCTGTGTCTGACTCGCTCCGGAACCGACCCTGGGGGCGGACGGCGGCCCAGTACATGACGTTCCGTCATGCCATGGCCTCGGGGGGTGAGCGGGAGGCCAATGCTAGGTATGTGCCCCCTGCTTGTCACCTTGAGATCTGCGACGCAATCAAATTGAGACTTGTACAGGCATATTCCTCCTGCATGCCATCATGCAGATTGCCCCTATATCTCACCTTTGGCCGCTGTCTTGGTCCCGGTCGACCTGTCCTCGCTCCTCGGATGCCGGTCCGCGCGGCGTGGGAGGAGCAGCGGGGTGACCAGGAGGACGACTCCGGCGACCGCGATGGCGGCGCGGGGGCCGATGAGGGCCGCCAGCAGACCCCAGGCGGCGGTCATGGCCGCGATGGCGGCGCTGCTGCTGACCGACCAGGCGGTCAGCGTGCGGGCGACCCGGCCGGGGTCGGTGTGGTCGAGGCGGTAGGTGGCGAGCACCGGGTTGAACACACCGCAGCAGGTCACCAGGCCGAGTTGCACAAGGATGATGAGGATCATCCCGGGGACACCGGGCTGGACGAACGCCAGGCCGAGAGGCCAGCACGCCCGCAGTGCCCCGGCGGTGCGGAGCACCTTGTGCTGACCGAACCGCGCCACGAGCCGGTGTGCGAGGCGGGCGCCGACCAGTCCGCCGACGCAGGGCGCCGCGAACACCAGGCCGTACTGCCAGGGTGCGAACCCGAGGTCGTCCAGCAGGAGTACGGCGAGCAGCGGCTCGGAGGCCATGATCAGACCGTTGACCACGATCGCGTTGAGGAGCAGCGGGCGCAGCACGGGGTGGGCGAGGATGTGACGCCAGCCTTCGAGCAGATCGCGGGCCTTCAGCCGGGGCGCACCGGTTCGTTCGGGAACGGGTTCGCCGCCGCCGATGGCACGGATGCCCAGTGCCGAGAGCAGATAGCTGACCGCGTTGGCCACCAGGGTCGTCACCGGGCCGAACACCCCGATCGCGTACCCGCCGAGGGGTGGTCCGACCATGGTCGAGGTCCAGGTCGTGGACTCGAACCGGCTGTTCGCGACCAGCAGGTCCGCCGGTGGCAGGAGCCCCTTCAGATACGCGCCGCTCGCCGCCCTGAACGCGATGTCGGCCGTCGCGACCACGACGGAGACGAGGAGGAGCTGGGTGAAGCCGAGCCGGCCGAGCGCGAACGCGGCGGGGACGCTCATCAGCGCCGCGAAGCGGATCAGGTCCATCGCGATCATGACCGGCCGTTTACGACGGAACTCCACCCACGGTCCGAGCGGCACCGCCAGCACGGCCCCCACGGCGCGTCCCACGGCGGCCAGCGCCGCCACCTGGGCCGGCCCGGAGTGCAGCACCAGGATCGCGATCAGGGGAAAGGCACCGAACCCGATCCAGGTGCCGTACGAGCTGACGGCGAAGGCCGCCCACAACCAGGTGAAACGCCGTCCCAGCGTCCGTCCGCCCGCCATCCCCGATGCACCCCTCGCCGATCCGAACGACCACACACTGACCGTCGGCATCAAAGCGAGTAGCAGATCACGAGATCAAACAACCGCATCACGGGGGCCGCACAACCGTTGGTTGTGCGGGTCGGCGGACGAGCGTGACCGTCGCCGTGCCGCCGTCGCTGTGCCGCTAAGGTCGTCGGCGTGGATCTCGATGCCGTGCGTACCTTCGTGGCCGCCGCGGACATGGGGCGGTTCCAGGACGCCGCCGACGAGTTGGCCATCACCCAGCAGGCCGTCTCCAAACGTGTCGCCTCGCTGGAAAGGGCCCTCGGGGTGCGGTTGTTCGCCCGTACCGCGCGCGGAGCGAAGCTCACCGTCGACGGACAGGCGTTCCTGCCCCACGCCCGCGATCTCCTGCGGGCCGAGGAGCGGGCGATCGACTCCGTCCGGCCCGGCCGCCGTGCGCTGCGCGTCGATGTGATCGGTCGCCGGCTGGCACCCGCCGACCTGGTACGCGACTTCCATCGTGCGCACCCAGGGATCGAGCTCGATGTCGTGACCCTCTTCGACGCCGACGCGGCGGTCGACGCGATCGGATCCGGCACGGTCGACGCGTCCTTCCGCGCCGTCACCAGAAGTCAGCTTCCGGCCGGCATCGGGGCCGCCCGGGCCTTCGACGAGCCCATTCAGCTCCTCGTGGGGCCGGACCATCCACTCGCCGACGCCACCGCGGTCACCCCTGCCGAGCTCGTGGGCCACCGGATCTGGATGCCCGGCATCGTTCCCGGCACCGAGTGGGCCGCCTACTACGGCGATCTCGCCGCCGCGTTCGGCCTCACCATCGAGGTCACCGGCCCCGACTTCGGTGTGAAGCCCCTGCTGGACACGCTCGCCGACTCCTCGTCACTGGCCACCTTCGTCGGCGAGCTGACCGGTTTCGGCTGGCCCGCCGACCAGGGGCTGCGGCGCATCGCGGTGCAGGATCCGGCCCCGGTCTATCCGCACTCCCTGCTGTGGCATCGCGACAACGCCCACCCGGCGCTCGCCGCACTCCGCGACCACCACTGCTCCGGGTCGGGTGGACACTCCGGCGTGGGGACCTGGACACCGGCGTGGGCGTAGGGGTCCGGCCCATCGGGGCCGTCACCGCGTGTCGCCGGGCGGCTGCTATTACTGGTGCATGCCGGAAGAGACTGCGCAGTCCGCGATCGACACGTTCATCTCCGCGTTCAACGCCTCGAGCGACACCTATGTGATCGACCTGCTGTCCCAGGCCCTGACCTCGGACGTGGTCCTCTGGGGGCCGTTGGGGCGCAGCGAGGGCATCGAGGCGGTCGAGCGGTTCGTGCTGGACATCCGGCGCCACCCGGCGGGAACCGGCACGATGACCCGCTGCTCGGAGGTCGACATGCCGGACGAATGGGCCCGCTACGAGTGGGCGTTCGCCACCCCGGCCGACGGCCCGCGCCTGACCGGGACCGACATCGTCCATCTGCGGCGGTCGCTGATCGACCAGATCATCGTCTTCGCGGGCGAGCCCAAGCCGTCCTCCTGAACCGTCGGGGAGACCGGACCGTCCTCCGTCCCCCTGAACCGTCGGGGAAACCGGACCGTCCTCCGTCCTCTGAGCCGTCGGGGAGACCTGACCGCCGGGGCCCGCTGGACCGCGGGCGAGACCCGACCGCCCACCGTTCCCGCGAACCGTGGGCAGGACCCGACCGGTCCCCAGAACCCAAGGGCGGGGCCCGACCGTCCCCAGAACCCCCAGGGGCGGGGCTCGGCCGTCCCCCTGAAGCATGGGCGGAGCCGGACAGCCCCCTTGAACCGGGCATGAAAGCGGCCCCGGAACTCCCTCAGGAGTTCCGGGGCCGCTTCCTGCCGGGCGGGCGTCAGGCCTGCATCGCGGCCTGTTCCGGCTCGTCGAGACGGTCGGCCGGAGCCTTGTCGGCCTCGACCGGGCGGGCGGCCGGGATGACGGCCGCGATGACGGCGGCCACCAGGGCGACGGCGCCACCGATGATCAGGGCGGTACGGAAGCCGTCCTCCGAGGTGACGGTGAAGCCGCCCATGTCGACGGTCAGCTGGGAGAGGACCACGCCGACGACGGCGGCGCCCACGGAGGTGCCGAGCGAGCGCATGAGGGTGTTGAAGCCGTTCGCGGCGGCGGTCTCGGAGAGCGGGACCGAGCTCATGATCAGGGCGGGCATCGCCCCGTAGGCGAGGCCCACGCCACTGCTGGTGATCATGAGGACGAGCATCAGGCCCCAGGCGGAGCCCATCAGCGCGAGGGACACGCCGTACCCGACGGCGATGACGAGGATGCCGGAGATCAGCGTGAACTTCGGGCCGCGTGCGTCGGTCAGCTTTCCGCCGAGCGGGGAGACAACCATCATCATGATGCCGCCGGGGGCCATCCACAGGCCCGCCGCGAGCATCGACTGATCCAGGCCGTAGCCGGTCGCCTCGGGGAACTGCAGCAGCTGGGGAACGATCAGCATGCCGGAGTACATGCCGAAGCCGACGAAGAGCGAGGCGAGGTTGGTGAGCAGGACCCGGGGGCGGGCCGTGGTGCGCAGGTCGACCAGGGGATCCCGGGTGCGGGTCTCCCACACGCCCCAGGCGAGCAGCACCAGGACGGCGGCGGCGAAGAGGCCGAGCGTCGTCGCCGAACCCCAGCCCCACTCGGCGCCCTTGGAGACCGCGAGCAGCAGACAGACCAGACCGATGCCGAGGCCTATCGCACCGGGTGCGTCGAAGCGCTGACCCTTGGCCCCGGCGGGGACGTCGGGGATCAGGAACCAGATCAGGACGGCGATCGCCACGGCCAGGACGGCGGAGCCCCAGAAGAGCACGCGCCAGCTCGCGTACTGGGCGACCGCGGCGGCGATCGGCAGGCCGAGACCGCCGCCGATGCCCATGGACGCGCTGACGAGCGCGATGGAGGAGCTGAGCTTCTCGGCCGGGACCACGTCACGCAGGAGCGCGATGCCGAGCGGCACCATGCCCATGCCCATGCCCTGCAGGCCGCGGCCGACGATCATCGGGACGACGGACGAGGAGAGCGCGCACACCACCGAGCCCACGATGAGGGGCACGGAGCAGGCGAGGAGCATCCGCCGCTTGCCCAGCAGGTCGCCCAGACGTCCGGTGACGGGCACACAGACTGCCGCCACCAGCAGGGTGACCGTGATCACCCACGCCGTGTTCGAGGGCGAGCTGTGCAGGATCTGCGGCAGGTCCGCGATGAGCGGCGTGACCAGGGTCTGCATGATCGCCGCCGTGGTGCCGGCGAAGGCCAGCGTGGCGATCACGCCATTGGTATGGCGGGACGTCGGTGGGGTTCCCATCAAGGGACTCCTTGCATCTCTTTCGGGGCATCTCTTTTGGCTACCGGAGATGCAGTCTACATACCTTATGCATCATGCATGACATGTGCGCATTGCATAGCCTGTGCAAAGATGGGGGCGGGGTCGGCGCAGAAATTTGCCGCGTCGGCCCTGTTCAGGACAGTGGGAGGCAGTGGCACATGGGCAGGCCGACGTACGAGGTCGAGTACGAGCAGATGCTGCTCGGCAGGCACGCGCTCGCGGCGCACGGCGGGCGCAGCAAGGAGAGCGTGCTGGAGCGGAGCTCCTATATTCTGCTCAGCCGTATCCGCGTACAGGGGCCCATGTCGATCGGTGAGCTGAGCGACGCGTTCGGGCTCGACGCCTCCACCCTCAACCGGCAGACCGCCTCGGCCATGCGTGCCGGACTCGCGGAGCGCATTCCCGATCCCGACGGCGGACTGGCCCGCAAGTTCCGCATCACCGACAAGGGGGCGCGGATACTCGACGAGGAGCGTGAGCGGACCGTCGGCTCCCTGGACCGGGTCATGGCCGACTGGTCCGACGAGGACATCGCGGAGTTCGCCGGCTATCTGCGGCGGTTCAACACCGGCATCGAACGGCTCGGCGGACGGCCCTGGCCGCGCCCCTGACGTTCGTGGGCGCCGGTCGAAGACTCGTCGATGGCGTCGGCATGGGCATCGGCGTCGGCATCGGCGTCGGCGTCGACATCGACATCGGTCGGAAGTTCGTCGACGGCGGTCGCACACTCCTCGGCGGCGGCCTGGACGCTCGTCGATGGCGGTCGAACACTCGTCGGCGGCGGCCGGACGCTCATCCAAGGCAGCCGGCACACCGGAATCTCCGGCCGATCGCTCCCGCCCCTCCCCTCAACTCCCGTCACAGGCACGGCAGTAGGGACGGTGACGGGTTCATGGTGCCCGCGGAGGGGTACTCATGAGCCCTATGAGGGAGACCGGAAGATACCAGGCGCGGGGGCCCTGCGACCCAGCAAGCGCCCTGACGACCGAAAGCCCTTGCCCTTAAGCCGCCGATCGACCCCCGCCTGCCCTCACCTGCCCCTTCCCGCACTTCCCTCACCGGTTGCCGGGCCCGTCGTCCGAGGCCGGCGCCACTGACACGCGCAAACGAGCCAGATCGACCAAAAGGCCTCGCTTGACGGTCTCGCCGAATAGCGTGCGAGAAATCGAACACCTCTCCCCACCTCCCTGCGGTCCGCGCACGTCACGGACCCCTGCCGCGCTAGGAGAACCGGGATGTCCGACGACCCCTCGGATGCGTACGCCCCGCAGCCCCACCGGGCCAGGCACCCCACCGTCCCGCCCGCCTGGGCCACCACCGAAGAGCACTTACCCGAGCGCGTCACGCGCCCCTCAGCACCTGGGCACCACCGTGACCTGCGCATTCTGCGCCGGGCCTATCGCAGACAGCGCCGGGTCGCCACCTTCGTCGTCCTCGCCTACTTCACCGCCTTCCTGATCCTCTCCGTCCGCGCCCCGGCCTTCATGACGAAGCCGGTCTCCGGGGGTCTGTCCACCGGCATGGTGCTCGGCCTGGTGCAACTCCCCGTCACCTGGCTGGCGATCGTGCTCTTCGAGTACACGGCGAGCCGGTACGTCGATCCGCTCGCACGCCGGATGCGGCAGCGCACGGCTCTGCTCGCCGAGCAGGAGCCCGGACAATGACGGAGTTCAGCGGCACCGCACAGACCTGGTCCCTGGTCGCCTTCTGCACCGTCGTCACCGTGACCCTGCTGCTCTGCGTCATCGCGGGCCCGGACCGGGACGATCTCGACGAGTTCTACACCGGCTACCGCTCGCTGTCCCCGATGCGCAACGGCCTGGCCATCGCGGGCGACTACATCTCCGCGGCCACCGTCCTCACCATCGGCGGAGTCATCGCGCTGTGCGGCTACGACGGTGTCGTCCTCGCCCTCAGCACCCTCCTGTCCCTGCTGCTCCTGATGTTCCTGCTGGCCGAACCCCTGCGGAACACCGGCCGTTTCACCACCGGGGACGCCATCGCCCGGCGGATGCCCGGCCGTGCCGTGCGCATCACCACATGTGTCGTGACCATCGCCTCGCTGATGCCGATGATGCTGGTCCAGCTCGCCAGCACCGGCCAACTGCTCGCCTTCATCCTCGGTTTCAGCAGCACCACGATGAAGACGGGGTGCGTCATCGGCGTCGGCGGCCTGATGATCACCTACGCGGCCATCGGCGGGATGAAGGGCACCGCCCTCATCCAGATCCTCAAGATGGTCATGCTTCTCGGCTCGGGCTCCGTGGTCGCCTTCCTGATGCTGCGCGCCTTCGCGTGGGACCCGGGAGAGCTGTTCCGCACGGCGGCGGAACACAGCGGGGCGGGCGACGCGTTCCTGCGCGCCGGCCTGCAGTTCGCCGGGGGTCCGCACGCCGATCTGGACATGATCAGCACGCAGTTCGCCATCGTGCTCGGCGGCGCCTGTCTGCCCCACGTCACCATGCGCATGTTCACTGCGGACAGCGCACGGCAGGTACGCCGCTCGATGTCCTGGGCGGTGTCGTCGGTGGCCCTGTTCATGCTGATCATCACCGTCGTCGCGATCGGGGCGACCGCGCTCCTCGGACGGTCCGGGATCACCACGGCCGACCCGCGCGGCAACACGGCCTACCTCGTCGGCTCCCGCGCGGTCTTCGGCACGCACGTCACCCGCGCCGAGACCTTCCTGTTCACCACGGTCACGGCGGCTATCTTCCTCACCCTGCTCGCCTCGGTCGCCAGCATGATCCTGGCCTGCGCCAACTCCCTGGCCCACGACGTCTACGCCAGCCGCGCCACCCCTCATTCACCGGTACGGGAGATGACCGTGGCCCGGGTCTCCGCGCTCGCCGTCGGAATCCCGACGATCGTGCTGGCCGGCCTCATCCAGCACCGCAGCCTCCAGCCCCTGGCGACGCTCTCCTTCTGCCTGGCCGCCTCGGCCATCGCCCCCGCGCTGATCTACAGCCTCTTCTGGCGCCGGTACACGCGCACCGGTCTGCTGAGCACGATGATCGGCGGCTCGCTCACGGTCCTCGTCCTGATGCCGGGCACCCGGCTCGTGTCCGGGACACCGATGGCGGCCTTTCCCCAGGCCGACTTCAACTGGTTCCCGTTCACCACGACCGGTCTGGTCTCCATTCCTCTGGGCTTCGCGTTCGGCTGGCTCGGCACGATGTTCTCGGGACGGCGTGAGACCCAGCGGCGGAAGAAGGACTACGAGCGGATCGAGGCCAGAATCCTGGCGGGGCCGGAGCCCAGGCCGAGATGAGGATGCCCGGGCCGGGATGACCACGCCCTGGCTGAGATGACCACGCCCGGGCCGAGATGACCACGCCCGGGCCGAGACGACTTCGCCCGGACCGGGTGCGTACAGCATCTTTCTTGATGTTAGGTTTGGCTTACCTTACTGAACGGAACACCCAGTTCCGTACCTCTGCGCTGCCCGCGAGCGGGCCGACAAGGACGACCTCAAGTGCGCTTCGCCCCGTCGCCGTTCACCCGCGGCACGCACCCCCGGATACGCGTCGCGTGACCGTCTCCCTCTCCCCGCCCGACCTCGCGGACGCCGAACGCGTCCGCCGACGTCACGGCAGACCCGCACTGAGCGCGGGCCTGCTCGCCGCGGCCCTGGCACTGACCGCCATGAGCGTGCTCAGCCTCGCCGTGGGCTCGGGCGATGTGGCACTGCACGACGTGGTGGCCGGGGTGTTCAGTCCCGACCGCTCCGTCCACGGACAGATGATCATCCAGGAGGTCCGCCTCCCCCGCACCCTCGCCGGTCTGCTCGCCGGATCGGCGCTCGGTGTCGCCGGAGCCCTGATGCAGGGCGTCGCACGCAACCCCCTGGCGGATCCCGGCCTGTTGGGCGTCAACGCGGGCGCCTCCGTCACCGTCGTCTTCGCCATCAGCGTCCTGTCGCTCACCGAGCCCGCGCAGTACATCTGGTTCGGCTTCCTCGGGGCCTGCGTGGCCGCCGTACTCGTCTACGGCATCGGCAGCCTGGGCCGCGAGGGTGCGACGCCCGTGAAACTGGCCCTCGCCGGAGCGGCCACCACCGCCGTGCTCGGCTCGCTGACCAGCGCCATGCTGCTCGGGGACAGCCGGACGTTCGACCAGTTCCGGTTCTGGCAGGTGGGCGCGCTCAACGGCCGTGACATCGATGTCCTGTGGCAGGCGCTGCCCTTCATCGCCGTCGGCGGAGTGCTGGCCCTGCTGCTGGGCCCCTCCCTCAACGCCCTCGCCCTCGGCGACGACATCGCGCGCGGCCTGGGCCAGCGCATCGTCGCGGTACGGCTGGCGAGCGCCGTGAGTGTCGTCCTTCTCTGCGGAGCGGCAACGGCGATCGCGGGGCCGATCGGCTTCCTGGGCCTGGCCGTTCCGCACGCGGCACGCCTGATCACCGGCCCCGACTACAAGTGGATCCTCCCCTACAGCGCGCTGCTCGCGCCGACCCTGCTGCTCTTCGCGGACGTCGTGGGGCGCCTGATCGCGCGGCCCGGCGAGGTACAGGTCGGTGTGATCACCGCCGCGCTGGGCGCCATCCCCTTCGTCCTGCTCGTCCGCCGTCGGAACGTGGTCGAACTGTGAACCGTAGGACCACGTCCGCGGGCGGTACGGCCACCGCGCACCCGGAGCCGACCGCTGCGACCGGCGCGACCGGCCGTCCCTCCCCCGCCGCCGCGCACGACGCCGTCGCCAGGCTGGCCCGCGTCCGACGCCGTGGGCAGGCCCGCGGTGCTCTCGTCAGTGGGGTCCTGCTCGCCGTCGTACTCGCGGCGTTCGCCCTGTCCCTCACCACCGGCGACTTCGTCGTCCCGCTCGCCGACGTCCTCGCCACCCTGGCCGGGGGCGGCGACACGGGAACCCAGTTCGTCGTCCTCGAACTGCGCCTGCCGCGCGCCCTGCTGGCCCTCCTGGTCGGCGGCTGCTTCGGCCTCTCCGGAGCGGTGTTCCAAGGCCTGCTGCGCAACCCGCTGGCCAGCCCCGATGTCATCGGCGTCAGCGCGGGGGCCAGCGCCGCCGCCGTCCTCGCGAGCATGGTCCTCGGCCTGAGCGGGATCGCCCTGTCGGCGGTAGCCCTGACGGGCGCGCTGCTGACCGGGGCCGCCGTGTATCTGCTGGCCTGGCGCAAGGGGATCAGCGGCTACCGGCTGGTCCTCGTCGGCATCGGCATCGGTACGGGCCTGTCGAGCGTCGTCTCGTACGTCATGACGCGGTCGGACGTCACCGAGGCGCAGAACGCGTTCCTCTGGCTGACCGGCAGTCTCAACGGCCGTTCCTGGACCCACTTCTGGCCTCTGTTCGGCGGGGCGGTCGTGCTGCTGCCCCTGGCCCTGATCGCCTCGCGTGCCCTGCCGACCCTGCAGTTGGGCGACGAGGCCGCCGGCGGTCTGGGCGCCCGTGTGGAACGCAGCCGACTCGCCATGCTGGCCTGCGCGACCGCCCTCGCGGGCCTGGCGACGGCCGCCGCCGGGCCCGTCGGCTTCGTCGCCTTCGTCTCCCCGCCCATCGCCCGGCGCCTGCTTCCCGGGCGCGGCGCGGCCCTGGTGCCCTCGGCCCTGGTCGGCGCCACGCTGGTGCTCCTCGCCGACTACGCGGCCCAGCACCTCATCCCCGGTTCGCAGTTGCCGGTGGGGATCGTGACCAGCCTCGTCGGCGCGCCGTACCTGCTGTGGCTGCTCGCGCGCGCCAACCGCGTGGGCAAGGGCGGCTGACCGTGACACGACCCTCAGACGAAGGTTCCGGCGAGGTCCGTGAACCGCTCCGCACCCTCAAGGAGACGACGGTGACCTCCCCGCACGCCCCGCACGCCCTGCACACCCCGCCTGACCCGCCCTCCCCGCCTACCCCGCACACCCTTCAGGCCCGGGACCTCACGCTCGGATACGGAGAGCGCGAGATCATCTCGAAGCTCGACGTCGATCTGCCACCCGGCCGCATCACCTGCATCGTGGGCCCCAACGCCTGCGGCAAGTCCACGCTGTTGCGCTCGATGGCACGGCTGCTCGTGCCGTCGGCGGGAGCCGTCCTCCTCGACGGCCGCAACATCCAGGAGCTGCCCACCCGGCAGGTGGCCGCGACGCTGGGCGTGCTCCCGCAGTCGCCGGTGGCGCCGGAGGCCATCACCGTCGCCGATCTGGTCGGTCGCGGCCGGTATCCGCACCAGGGCTGGTTCCGGCGCTGGACGGCGTCCGACACCGAGGCCGTCGCCGCGGCCATGCTCGCCACCGACGTCCTCGACCTCGCCGACCGGCCGCTGGACGAACTCTCCGGCGGGCAGCGCCAGCGCGTCTGGATCGCCATGGCCCTGGCCCAGGAGACCGACATCCTGCTGCTGGACGAGCCCACCACCTACCTCGACATCAGCCACCAGCTGGACGTCCTGGACCTGCTGACCGACCTCAACCGGCAGCGCGGTGTCACCCTCGCCGTCGTCCTGCACGATCTCAACCTCGCGTGCCGGTACGCCGACCACCTCATCGCGATGAAGGACGGCCGGGTCGTCGCCGAGGGCACTCCGACCGCGATCGTCACCGAGGAGCTGGTGCACGAGGTGTTCGGGCTGCGCAGCGCGGTCGTCCCCGACCCGGCGTCGGCCACTCCGCTGATCGTGCCGATGGGGCGGCATCACATCACGGCGTCCCCGGCCGACGACACCCCGCTCGCCTCGTCCAAGTCCAAGTCCAAGTCCCAGTCCCCGACCGTCTCCTGAATCTCTGCCCCCTGGTCCCGTTCCTCGCCGCCCCCTTCTCCCCTCAGCTTTTCGCCCCTGTCACCTCTCACCTCTCACCTCTGTCGAGTACTTCGATGAACCTCCCGGAAAGAGCAGCCACCATGTCCTCTCGCCCCGCCGACTCCGGCTCCCGACGCCGCCCGGGCCGTCTGCGCCTGCTGACCGGCGCCCTCGCGCTCACCCTGATGGGAGCGCTGGCCGCCTGCGGTTCGTCCGACGAGTCCGGCAGCCAGGACAGCGCCGCCCAGCCGTCCGACGGCGCGTTCCCGGCGAAGGTCGCCACCAAGTTCGGCACGGTCACCGTGGACGAGGCACCCAAGCGTGTGGTGGCGCTCGGCTGGGGAGACGCCGAGGCCGCGCTCTCGCTCGGCGTGCAGCCGGTCGGGGCCAGCGACTGGCTCGCCTTCGGCGGCGACGGTCTCGGCCCCTGGGCCAAGGGCCTCTACGACAAGAGCCCGCAGAAGATCGGCACGCTGGAGCCCGAGTACGAGAAGATCGCGGCCCTGAAGCCCGACCTGATCCTGGACACCAAGTCCAGCGGCGACCAGACGCGTTACGACACCCTGAGCAAGATCGCGCCGACCGTCGGAGTGCCGAAGGGCGGCGACCAGTACAAGATCTCCTGGGCGAAGCAGACCACCATGGTCGCCCAGGCCCTCGGTCTCTCCGACGACGGCAAGAAGCTGATCGCCGAGACCGAGAAGAAGTTCTCCGACGCCGCGAAGGCGCACCCGGAGTTCAAGGACAAGACCATCACGCTCGGGTCGCGGACCGCGTCCGCCTGGGGCGCGTACGTCCGTGGCACGGGCCGGGTCGACTTCGTCGAGCGGCTCGGGTTCAAGAACAGCCCCGCCATCGAGGCCAAGGCCGGTTCCGCGTTCTCCGTGCCCGTCTCGGAGGAGAACCTCGGCCTCCTCGACGCCGACCTGACCGTGATGGCTCCCATCGGCGTCACCGCGAAGAAGATCAGCTCCGATCCCCTCTTCAAGGCCGTACCGTCCGTGAAGAAGGGCCACTCCGTCGTCTTCGACGACCAGAACATCAGCTCGGCGTTCGCGATGGACTCCGTACTGTCGGTCGACTACGCGCTGGAGCACGTGGTGCCGCTGTTCGCGGCGGCGCTCAAGTAGCTCTCACGGTCCTCAGAGGCCTCAGGGGGCTCAGGGGCCTCACGCGGTGCTCGCCCACACCCGGTCCGCGTAGTCGAGGAAATTGCGTCCGAGGATCTTCTCGATGCGTTCGGAGCGGTATCCGCGCTGTTCCAGGAGGTGGATCAGTTCCCTGAACTGGTCCACCCCGCGCAGATCGAGGACGAAGGGGAACGTGTCGGCGCGCTCGCCCGCCGCTCCGACTCCGGCCGCCCGGCGCAGCGCCACATGCTCGGCGAGATCCGCGCGGTAGGCGTCGAGGTCGTCGATCGAGGTGACGGGCCCGTCGGTGCCGATGCCGACGTGGTCCTCACCGCACACGTTCACGGCGTGGTCGATGTGCTCGACGACGTCCGCGGCCGTGGCATGACCGGACAGGCTGAGGAACGGCATGAAGTAGATGCCCACGAACCCCCCGCGCGACGCGACCAGCCGCAGCTCCTCGTCCGTCTTGTTGCGGGGCAGATCGGCCAGCGCCCGGCAGCCGGTGTGGTTGATCGACACCGGTGCACGGGAGAGGGCCGCGGCCTCCAGACAGGTGCGCTCGCCGCTGTGCGAGAGGTCGACCATCAGGTCGTGTTCGTTGAGCGCCTCGACCACGCGGCGGCCGAAGTCGCTCAGGCCGCGGTTCGCCGGTGCCATGGAACCGTCGCCGAGGTGATTGGCCTGGTTGTAGGTGAGTTGCACGACACGCACACCCAACTCGGCGAACGTGGCGATGCGGCCGATGTCCTCGCCGACCGCGACGGCGTTCTGGAAGCCGTAGACGACACCGATCCGGCCCTCCTCCCGTGCCCGGTGGAGGTCGGCGACCGTGCGCACCTTCAGCAGGTCCGCCGCGTGCTCCCGCACGATCCCGTCCCACACGTCGATCTCGTGCAGCGTGTGCTCGTACGGGGGCAGATCGCCCATGGTGTAGCCGAGGGTGATGTTGACGGCGGTGAGCCCCGAGGCGCGGGCGTCCGCCAGGGTGCGGGCGTCGACGGTGAGTTGCTCGCTGGTCTGGTTGAGCTGTGCGGCGGCCTCGGCCGACCGGGGCGCGTTCGGGTTGTCGAGCTGCCCGAGCGCGTTGATGATCATGGGAGTGGAGTTCATCGGGCTTCCTTGTACGCGCCGCGCTCGAAGCGGTGGCCGCGCTTGACGGTGAGGGTGACGCTGCGCAGGTGGTCGATGTCGAGCAGCGGATTCTCGTCCAGGACGACGAAGTTGGCGAGCTTGCCCGCCTCGACGCTTCCCATGACGTCCTCGGCTCCGGCGCTCCGGGCGCCGATCAGGGTGGTCGAGCGCAGCACCTCCTCGGGCGGGATGCCGCAGCGGTTCACGAGGAACGCCAACTCCTCGAACAGGGCGGGGAAAGGGGCCTCGGGAGCGGTCTCGTAGTCGGTGCCCGTCGAGAGGTCCACACCGGCGCGGTACGCCTGAGCCGTGATGTGCGCGGCGAGTCGGGCGTTGGCCCGCGCGCGTGCGGCGTCCTCGGGCCCCTCCCCCGCCAGCTCGTCGCTCTCCCACATGCCGGCGGTCGCGTCAAGGACGGTTCCGCGGCGGCACATCAGGGCGAAGAGTGCGTCGAGGTGCGGATCGTCCTCGGCGGCGAACCGCTGGTGGTCGAAACGTGGTTTGTCCTTGTACGTCGTCAGCGGCCCGTCGGCGCCCTCGAAGGCGAGCAGCGTGACATGGGAGACGCTGTCGACACCGGCCTCGACGACCTGTCGGGGTGTCGCCGGGAAGACGGCGGCGTGGGCCCAGACGGGGATGCCCTGGCGGTGTGCCTCGGCGGTGATCGCGGCGACCGTGCTGTCGTCGAGGTCGGCGTACACCTTGATGGCGGCGGCGTGCGTGCCGCGCGCCAGGGCCACCGCCACGCGCAGGTCCGTGTCCGGGGTGATGGCCTGCATCCACGGCACGGCGCCCGGGGTCTCTCCCTGGGAGACCTGGTGGGTGCGCGGGTCGTCGAAGAAGCCGGGTCCGGCCATCAGCGCGGCGTAGCGGATGTCCGGGCCGGGGATCTCGCCGACGAGGGCGGCCCGCGCGAGGTCGCCGACCTGCCGCAGGTCGTCCGCCATGTCGCGGATCGCCGTGACACCGCTGTGCACGAGTCGGTCGAGGACCGCTTCGGCGGCGGGCCGGTCGGGCGGTGTCGCGATGTGCTGGTGCGAGTCGATCAGACCCGGCATGACGAAGCGTCCGTCGAGATCGTGTACCTGCGCGTCGGCCGGCAGCGAGGCCGCGATCTCCGCGTCGTCCCCGACCGCGCGGATCGTCGCGCCGTCGATGACGATCGACGTCGAGGGGCGGGGCGCCCGGCCGGTTCCGTCGAACAGCGTGGCACCGCGATACACGGCGACCGTCCCCGCCGGGGGCGGGGCGTGCGGGGTCGGCGCTCCCGAGGCCTCGTTCGTCATCTTCGCCTCTCGCTCATCGTGGTCAGCCGGCTCAGGGGTGGCCTGCTGATTCCGGGGTGGCCCGCCGGTTCTGGGGAGGGTCGGCCGGCCCAGGGTGGTCGGCTGACCCAGGGGTGACCGGCTGGCCCAGGGGGGTCACGCGGGATGTTGTGGTGTACGTGTTGTTGCGCTGTACGTAACACATGTAACGTCTCCTGCAACACATGACACCGTACGCCGCCGTACGCCGACGCCACAAGGAGTGGTCGGACTTGCCCGAAGCACCCCGCACCGCAGTGGACAAGGCCCTGGACCTGGTCGAGGCCGTCGCGCGGGCACCGCACCCGCCGCGCCTGACCGACCTGGCCGAGGAGGTCGGCCTGCACCGCGCGACCGCGTACCGCGTCCTCCTCGATCTCGTACGCCGGGGATGGGTGCTGCGGGCCGGTGACCGCTATCTGCCCGGCACCGCGGTGCTCCAGCTGTCGTCGTCCGCGGCCAGGAACTCACTGACGGCCATCGCCCGCCCCGTGCTCACCGAGCTGTCGGCGCGGACCGGCATGATGGCCAACCTCCAGGTGCTGGAGGACGACCGGTCACGGGTGATCGACGCCGTACGGCCCGACCGGCTCGCGATGATCACGGACCTGATCGGCGAGGGTCTGCCCGTCCACCGGTTCGCGGGCCCCCTCGCCCTGGTCGCCGCGCTCGCCCCCGCCGCCCGCGCCCCCTATCTGCGTCCCGCCGAGGCGGCCGGGCACCCGCTGGAGGGTCCCGACGGGCTGCTGGCCGACATCGAACGCGCGGAACGGACCGGGTTCGCCGTCGAACACGGCCGCAACGAACAGCCCGTCGCCTCGCTCGGCCGCGTCGTCTCACCGACGTCCGGCGCGCCCGTCTGCGCGCTGACGGTCGTCGGCCTGGACGCCGAGTTCACGCCCTCCCGCCTCCCCGGACTGCGCGAGCACCTGCGCGAGGCCACCGACACACTGCAACGGCTCCTGACCGCGCCCGGCGCATCCGCGACCTCCTCCGACCCCGCGAACGGACCGGTATGACTGGTGTCCTCGTTCTCGACCGCGCCCGCACCCGCGCCGCGCTCGACCCGCACCGGGTCATGGACGCGGTGGCACAGGCACTGATCGCCGTCAGCCGGGGCGAGGCCTCCGCACCACCGCGCGTCGCCGCGCGCGCCCCGGGCGGACTGCTCGGCGTCATGCCCGGGTACGTTCCCGGGCTCGGGCTGGCGGCCAAGCTCGTCTCCGTGTTCGCGGACCCGGCGCAGGCCGGACGGAGCAGCCATCGCGGCATCGTCGCCCTCTTCGACCCCGAGGACGGCCGCCCCCTCGCCCTCCTCGACGCCGAATCCCTCACAGAGATACGCACCGCCGCGGCAGCCACCCACAGCGCCCTCGCCCTGGCCGCGCCCCGCCCGAGCCGCATCGCCGTTGTCGGAACCGGAGCCCAGGCGCGGGCACAGCTCTCCCTGCTCGCCCTCCTCGATCCCACAACGCCCGTCGCCGTGGCCGGGCGCGACCCGCGGCGGGTCCGCGACGCCATCGGTCTGCACCCCGCGGCCGAACCCGCCCCGAGCGCCGAAGAGGCTGTCCGGGAGGCCGCTGTGGTGTTCTGCTGCACCGGCGCCGTCCGCCCGGTGATCCGCCGGGACTGGCTCGCACCGGGCGCCCATGTCAGCTCGGTGGGCGGCTCCCACGGCCCCGAGGTGGACGCCGACACCGTCCGGGACGCGGTCCTGTTCGCGGAGTGGCCCGGCGCAGCCGCCGCGCCGCCGGCGGGCGCGCACGAGCTGCAGGACCTGCCCGAGGGCAAGGCCGTCACCCTCCTCGGCTCCGTTCTCGCGGGTATGAACCCCGGTCGCCGGGACGAGACCGGACTGACCCTGTTCAAGTCCACCGGGCACGCCGCTCTGGACGTGGCCGCGGCCCATGTCGCCCACGCTGTCGCCGTGCGCGAGGGGTGGGGCACGACCGTCGACCTGTGAGCGCCCGCTGCCCGCCCGATGCCGATGGGCGTGTCGGTCGCCTGTAGACAGCCGTCGGGAGCTGTCGGTCCGGTGTCGGCGGCTTGTCGGCGCGGACTGAAACCTTGCAGGAGATCCGCCGGGCGCACTTCCGGCAGGCGTACGACAGGCGACAGGCAAGGAATCCTCACCATGACGACTCAGGACACCCGAAGCACTCAGAACGCCGGCACCGTTGACAGCACTGGAAGCGCTGACAGCACTGACAGCACTGACAGCACTCACGTCACGATCATCGGCGCCGGGCTCGGCGGACTCACCCTGGCCCGCGTTCTGCACGTCCACGGCATCCCGGCCACGGTCTACGAGGCCGAGGCATCGCCGACGGCGCGTGCGCAGGGCGGAATGCTCGACATCCACGACTACAACGGCCAGCTGGCTCTGGAGACGGCGGGCCTCACCGACGAGTTCCGCGAGCTCATCCTTGAGGGCCGCGAGGCGATACGGGTCCTCGACGTGGACGGGTCCGTCCTGTTCGACAAGGCCGACGACGGCACGGGCGTCCGCCCCGAGGTGCTGCGCGGCGAGCTGCGGCAGCTGCTGCTCGACTCGCTCCCGGCCGGCACCGTCCGGTGGGGGCACAAGGTCAGCGGTACGCGTGCGCTCGGCGAGGGACGGCACGAGGTGACCTTCGCCGACGGCACCACCGTCGACACGGGCCTGCTGGTCGGCGCGGACGGCGCTTGGTCCCGGGTCAGGCCGCTGCTCACCGCCATCACCCCGGAGTACGCCGGGATGTCGTTCGTCGAGACCTACCTGTTCGACAGCGAGACCCGGCACCCGGCCAGTGCGAAGGCGGTCGGCGGCGGCTCGATGTTCGCGCTCACGCCGGGCAGGGCGATCCTGGCCCACCGGGAGAGCGGCGGCACCCTCCACACCTACGTGATGCTCAGCGAGTCGCGGGAGTGGTTCGCCGACATCGACTTCGGCGACTCCGCCGGGGTCACGGCACGCATCGCGAAGGAGTTCGCCGGCTGGGCACCTGAGCTCACCGCGCTGATCACCGACGGTGAGACCGCGCCGGTCCTGCGTCCCCTCAACGCCCTGCCCGTCGGACACCGGTGGGACAGGGTCCCGGGGGTGACCCTGCTCGGCGACGCCGCCCACCTCTCGGTCCCGAACGGCGAGGGCGCCAACCTCGCCATGTACGACGGCGCCGAACTCGGGAAGGCCCTCGCCGCCCGCCCCGACGACGTCGAAGGCGCCCTCGCCGAGTACGAGCAGGCCATGTTCACCCGTGGCGCCGAAGCCGCCGCCGAGGGCACCGAACTCCATGAGCTGCTCTACGGCGACAAGACACCCCACAGCCTGATCGCCATGTTCACCGGAGACGCCGGAGTCAACGGAGACGCCGGCAACGACCGGACGCCGTGATCCGCGGGCGGTCACGGCGCTGAGGGGCGGCGGGCACTGACAGCGTCGGCAGACCTCGTGCGCCATCCGGGCACTGGTACCGCCGAAGCGGCATAGGTGTCCGCGTTCCGCGGGCATGCGGCAGAGCATGAACCAACCGAACGACGGTCCCGACCGCGCCCATCGGCGCCCCGAGGGAGTCAGTGACGAGACCGTGGAAGCGCTCGGTGCGCTGTCCAAGGCACTGGAGACCACCGAGCGGGCCCGGGGACACCTGTACTCGTTCCACCAACTGACCGGAGGGGCCGACCTGGAGCTGGACCGCGCGGTCGGGCTCCTCCGCGAGGCGGGCCACACCGCGTACGCCGACCGTGTGGAGCGCGAGGTCCTGGGCCGCAATGTGATCCCAGGCCACTGGACGTTCCAGATCGTCGAGGCCTACGACGGCACCTACTACCAGCCGTTCAAGGATCTGGAGCGAAGTGCCCTGCGCGACCTCGCGGACGGACGCGACCACCTCTACGAGGCCGAGATGAAGGAGGACCGCCGTACGACGGGCCACCGCGACCACACCGCCCGCCCGGACAGCCCGGACACCCCGTCCTAGGTCCTGTCGTCAAATTCCCGACGTCCGCCCGGAGGGCGGGCCGGGCGGCGTCTGGTGCGTGCTCTCGGTGTGCCGGGCGGAAGTCCGCGTACTGGACGTACTTGGGCTTTCGCCCGGTGCGGCGAGTGGGGGTCCCCCCGGCCGGAGGCTGGGGGAGCGTGCCAGGCGTCGCCCGGCAGGCGGGAATTTGACGACCGGGCCTAGGGCCTGTGCCGTCTCAGGGAGACGTCCCGACGAAGTCGGTGACTCCCTGGTACTCGCCGGTGGATGCCTCGCCCGTCGTCCCGTATTCGAGGAGCAGCAGGCCGTTCGGCGTCGCTTCGTGGTGGAGCAGTCGCAGGCCGGACGGAATGCCCGGGCCGGTCAGCAGCCGTCGGCCGGTCCTCAGGATCGTGGGGGCGACGACGAGGCGCAGTGTGTCGATCAGGTCCGCCGCGAGCAGGGCTTCGCCCAGGCGGGCGCTGCCATGGATCTGGAGTTCCCGTCCTGGTCGCGCCTTCAGCTCGGCGACCGTCTTGAGCGGGTCGCCGTTGAGCACGGTCGTGGGGTGCCAGGTCCCCTCGGTGAGGGTGTTCGACACGACGTACTTCGGCAGCGAGTTCATCCGCCCGGTGAACGGATCGGCCGGGTCGGTGATCTTCGGCCAGTCGCGGGCGAACGCCTCATAGGTGCGGCGGCCGAGCAGCAGACCGTCGGCGAGGTCGAGCCAGTCGGAGACGCGCTGGACGAACACCTCGTCGATGTGCGGTACGAGCCAGCCGCCGCGCGTGAACCCGTCGCTGGTGTCCTCGTCAGGTGAACCGGGGCCCTGGCTGACCCCGTCGAGCGTGACGAACTCGGTGAGGGTGATCTTCATCGCGGGGCCATGCTCTCGGCGAGCGCGGCCAGTTGACCCGCGACCGTGCCCCAGCCGTCGGCGAACCCGAGCTTGTCGTGCCGGGCGCGGGACTCCGGGTCGCCGTGCCGTACGAGCATCCGGTAGTCCGTGCCGTCCGGGTGCTCGTGCAGTGTGATCGTGGCGGTCATCGTGACCGGGGCGGGGTTCGCCGGACGCCAGGTGCTGTCGACGGCGTTGGTGAACACGATCCGCTGCAGTTCATCGACGGCGAGAAAGCACGCGTCCAGATGCGGGACGAACTCGGTGGCGTCGTCGCTCATCCGTGTCACGAACGCCCCGCCGGGCCGCAGTTCCAGGTGGTCCACCCGACAGCGCATCGGGGCGGGGAGCCACCACTTCTCCAGCCGGGACGGGTCGGCCCAGGCGCTCCACACGGTCGCGCGCGGGGCGCGGATGATCCGCTCCAGACTGAGATCGAGGTCGGGGTTCACTGTCGGTTCTCCTCCGGATCGGTGACGAACTGTTCGAGGCGGTCCGTGCGCTCCTCCCATGTCCGGCGCTGCTCGGCGAGCCAGTCGTCGACGAGGGCGAGCCGGTCGCGGTTGAGCACACAGGTGCGGACCCGGCCGGACTTGACCGTGCGGATGAGCCCGTTCGCTTCGAGCGTGCGCACATGCTTCATGAACGAGGGGAGGGTCATGGGGAACTCGCGGGCGAGTTCCCCGACGCTCGTGGAGCCACGACCGAGACGCCGGACGACCGCGCGCCGGGTCGGGTCGGCGAGCGCGACGAACACGCCGTCCAGCTGCGTCGAATACTGTGCCATGAGGCTAAGTATTGCGAGACATGAAGGTCGACGCAAGGGATCACGTCACCGGGCTCAGGCCGCTTCGGGGGGACCCTCCGCCGACGGCTGCGCCGGTTGCTCTGGCCTGCTCGGTCCGCTCAGTCCACTCAGTTCGGCGGTGAACTGCGCCCCGGCGAGCAGGGCGAGGTTGGACAACCACAGCCAGATGAGGAAGACCACGGCGCCCGCGAGGGAGCCGTAGAGCTTGCTGTAGGTGCCGAGCGCGGAGGTGTACAGGGCGAAGCCACCGGAGACGACGAGCCACAGGCCCGCCGCCAGTATCCCGCCGGGGACGCTGTGCTTCCGGCGGCGGGCCGGTACGGGTCCGGTGTGGAAGACGATGACGACCAGCAGCGCCACCAGGCACAGCAGGAGCGGCCAGCGGAGCAGGTTCCAGGCCCAGGCGGCCACCGCGTCGAAGCCGAGAAGGCGGCCGGCGGTCTCGGCGATCGGCCCGGTCAGCAGCAGGAGGAGCGCACTGACGAGCAGCAGGCCCAGGAGGCCGAAGGCGGTGAGCAGGATGCGGGGTGCCGTGTGCCAGGGCGACCGGTGGTCGGCCTCGTGGTGCATCCGGTGCAGGGCGCGGCGGAAGACGGCCAGGTAGCTGGAGGCGGACCACAGGGCGCTCACGATGCCGCCGCCCAGCAGCGTCCAGGCGGCCGAGCCGTCTCGCAGCGTCTGGGTCAGCACGTCGTGCAGCTGCGTGCCGGACTGGTCCGGGGCGTAGGCGGTGACGTGGGCGATGAAGTCCTCGGCGGTGCCCGGGCTGATCATGCTGAAGGCGATGACGGTGACGAGCAGGGAGGGCAGGACCGCCAGGATCGCGTAGTAGGTGAGGGCTGCCGCGTAGTCGGAGACGTCGTCCCGCCACATCGACAACGGCGTACGGCGCAGGGCGACGCCCCAGGCAGCCGGGGTCCGGGTACGACGCCATACCGGCTCCAGTGCGCGCGGGCCGCCGCCCGTGACGGCGGGCCCTGGTTCAGCGGACATGAGACCTACGGTGCGAACGGGTGGAGAAGCGGACGTGCGTCCGCACGCTGTACGGGGTGAGGGAGCTCTCCGTCCGGGCGGCTAGCTCGGCCAGGGCGGGCAGGACGGCGGCCGGGGCCGCATCGGGCTGGAGCCGGACATGCAGGCGCACCTGCAACTGCTTCCGTCGTGCGAGCACTCGGGTGCGGCAGCGGCTGACTCCGCCGATCCCGACCGCGTGCCGGGTCACGACGTCCTCCAGGGCCCGGGTCCGCAGTGTGCCGCCGGGCGCGGGCAGCGGCAGCGACGGGCGGGCCCCGCCGCGCAGCAGGCGGACGCACCACAGCGCGAGGAGCGCGGTCGCGGCGATCGACGCGGCCATGATCGAGGGCGTCCACCAGCCCGTGGAGCGCAGTTCGGCGAGTCCGGCCGGATCCACCAGCACGGCACGGGCGCCGGGCTCGGGCCACCAGGCCGGAAGATGTGTGGCCCAGGATGCCCGGGTCAGGGCGAGCCACGTGCCGCCGAGGAGAAACACCAGGCCGACCACGGCGAGGGCGGTCCGGTCGAGGACCGTACGGGAACGTCGCATCAGCGGGTGACTCCTTCGAGGGCCGTGTCGTCGGCACCGGCCGTGAGCGTACGCTGCGCTGCACCGCCGTCCCCAACCGTGGTCGTACCGGGATCCCAGGCGGCCCCGGGCCTCACCCTGACGCGCAGTCGTGGCGGGCGACGCAGATCGCAGCTGTCCAGCGCCCCGCGGGCCAGGTGCCGTGCCTCTTCGAGCGCGTGTGCGCGGTCGCCGAAGGCGAGACCGGCCCGGACGCTGACGCTGCGACGGCGGACCCGCACCTTCACCGGACCGATCCCCTGCGTCTGGCCCACCGCGTCCCTGACGAGCGCGGCGACCGCCGTACGGTCCAGGGCCGCCCACAGGTGCGGAGCGGGCGTGGTGACCGTGAGCAGTCCGCGATGTCCGGGGGTGAGAGCCAGGACGACCATCAGCAGGCCGAGGAACGCGACCGCGGCGGCGCCAGCCGTGACGGCCGCCTCACCGGGGCCGTGCCGCGAGAGCCAGTGCAGTGCGTCGGTGCGCCAGACCGCGGCCGACCGGCCGGCGGCGTGCACCAGGATCAGGTCGACCGCCAGGGTGCCGCAGGCCACCAGGGCCGACAGGACGAGCAGTAGGGTCGGCAGCCGTCGCCCGGACCACCACCGCAGCGGCGTCCGCGAGGTCGGCGGCGCCTGGGCGGGCTCGCCCGCGGGAGGGCCGTCCGTGGGGGGCCTGTCCGTCGCGGGCCCGTCCGTGGGGGGCCCGTACATGGCAGGCCCCTCCGCCGGTCCGATTCTCACTCCGCCCTGGGCCGGGACCGGTGTCGTCACCGGTGCCGGGACCAGAGCGGTGACGCCGACGCGTGCTCTGGTGACGTCGAGGCCCGTCAACTGGTGCGTACGGGCGGTGACATGGTCCTGCAGTCGGCGGACCGTCTCCGGCAAGGGCGCCGGGTAGGGCAGGGTGACGTCGACACGCACGTCCGCCCGGCGACCGTGCACGTCGGCCGAGCCCTTGGAGGCGCGAGCCCTGATGCCGGCGCCGATCCCGGTGCTGGTTCCTGTGCCCGTCCCAGTCCCGGCCCCTGTCCCAGTCCCGGCCCGTGTCCCGGTCACGGTCCCGGTTGCCGGGTCCGGGACGGCCTCGGTGGCCGCGCGCTCGGCGATCCTGCGGACCGCCTTCTCCGAGACGGTCGTGGTGCCGCGCCGGTCCGCCGTGGTCATCGACGGCTCCGCTCATAGCCGTCGCGCAGATCCTGGAAGCTGCCTCCGCCGTCGAACCAGTGGCCCGCGGCCCACCCCAGGCCGCCCAGCGCGGCCACGAGCAGGAACGCCCCGAAGCCTCCGAAGAAACCGGCGAAGGCCAACGCCATCCCTGCGATCATCCCGACGAATGCTCTGGTCACGTGGTCACGTCCATGTCCTGGCCTCTTTCACCGTTCCTCTTTCGCCGGTCCTGATGCACCGGTCCTCATGCACCAGTTCTCTGGCACCGGCTGGGCGCCCTGCGGTGTGCGAGGGCCCGCTCACTCCACGCGGGAGTCCGTCGTCGGCGACTCGACGTCCTCCTCGGGCAGATGCACGTCATTGACCGTGACGTTGACCTCCACCACGTCGAGGCCGGTGACGCGCTCCACCGCCGAGATCACGTTCTCCCGCACATCGCGGGCCACGTCCGTGATGGGAACGCCGTACTCCACGACCAGGTCGACGTCGATGGCCGTCTGACGCTCGCCGACCTCGACCTTCACTCCGCGTCCCACGTTCGGCCGACCGCCCGGCACGCGGTCGCGAACGGCGCCGATGGTGCGGGAGAGGCCGCCGCCCATGTCGTACACACCCGGGATCTCGCGAGCCGCGATACCCGCGACCTTCACCACGACGACATCGGCGATCGATGTCCGTCCGCGGTCCGCCGCCGGCTGGTCGGCGCCGGTGACACCGCCGGACAACGCCGTCGTCGTCTGCGCCGTCCTGCTGCCCTGCGGCGCCGATACGTCCTTGACGGTCGACGCGGTCGGTACGGTCTGCGTGGTCATGGCACGTCCTTCTTCCTGTAGCCGGTCGGCTGCTCTCACTGCGATGGACCCGCCGCGGCCACGCCTGTGACGCGGATACCCGAAAAATCTCCGCTCAGCTCCTGACACCCGCGTCCGTCTCACCTATATGTCCGCATGAATGTCCGAGCCTTCGCGGGCCATCCGCAACGGTGCCGGCAACGGATCATGCGGAGGGACACACCTGTCCCCTGGCTGTTTCACGGGCTCACGCGAAACAAGCGGTGGCACCCGCGTCACAGCGGGCGCCACCGACGTGTCCAACCTGCGGAACCGGACGAGAGGAGCCGCTCAGTGGCGGGGGCCCGCAGAGAGAACGCGCCACCGGACGCCCGGGGCGAGACCGACGACGCCCTGCTGGCGGTACGGGCCGCGGAGGGGGACGAGGACGCCTTCGCCGTTCTCGTACAGAGCCATGCTCCGTCACTGATCCGGCTGGCCACCCGCCTGCTCGGCGGGCGGGCGGAGGCGGAGGACGCCGTGCAGGACGCGTTCATCAGCGCCTGGCGACGGCTCCCGGAGTTCAGCCACCGGTCGTCGTTCAGCACATGGATGTACAGGATCGTCACCAACCGCTGTCTGAACGTGCTGCGCGCCCGCAAGCCGGTGGCACCTCTGGAGGCCGCGGGAGAGCTTGCGGCTCCCGAGCACTCGGCCTCCCCGGCCCGGATCGCCGAGGCACGCGACGCGGTGCGTGAGCTGGGCGAGGCACTCGATCAACTGTCGGTCGAACAGCGCGCCTGCTGGGTACTGCGAGAATTGGACGGTCAGTCCTACGAATTCATCGCGGACACGGTCGGCATCAGCCAGGAGGCTGTGCGCGCCCGCGTCTTCCGCGCACGACGCTGCCTGACACAAGCAATGGGGGCCTGGCGATGACCTCTCACACCGACCCGCCCAGCGCGGACACCGGCGGCGTCGACGACGAGCAGCTGCCGTGCGGCAGGCTGCTGTCCCGGGTCTGGGACGACTGGGAGCAGCAGACCGACGACCCGCACCGGCAGACCTGCCCGCACTGCCGGCAGGCCGTCCTCGATCTGGACGATCTGGAGTTCGCGGTCCGCGGCCTGCGCGACGAGACGGCGGACGGCTACGCATCCGAGGCGACGTCGCTGACGCGGCGCGTGATGGAGGTCGTGCGTCTCGAACTGCGTCCCGGCCGCCCTGTACCTCTCGGCGAGCCCGACGAGGATCTGTGGATCATGGAATCGGTCGCTGCCCGTGCCCTGCGTGCGGCGGCCGAGACGGTGACCGGCGTACGGGCGGGTTCGTGCCGTCTCCTCCCCCTCTCCACCTCCGACACCGCCTACGGGCCGGTCGAGGTCCGCCTGGGCATCCACGCCCCGGCCGGCGTCTCACTCCCGGAGCTGGCCGAAGAGGTGCGCAGGCGGGTCCGGGAGGCCGCGGACCGTGAGTTGGGCGTGGCCGTGGCGACGATAGACGTCCATGTCACCGACCTGATCGACACCGCGGACGACAGCCAGGAAGGTCGTACCTGATGACCCGCGACACCGCACACACCTCGCTGGCCGAGGAGATCGCCCAGGCCGTGGAGAGCGTGCCGGGGGTGGCCTTTCTCCGGCCGGGGCTCGCCGGCCGACTGCGCTCGACCCGGGTACGGCCGCAGCGCGGCATGGACGGGGCTCCGGCAGCGGGGGCTCCGACGGCGGGGGTACTCACCGCGGGATTGTTGACGCCAGGGATGCCGATGACAGGAGGGTCGGCAGCGGGCGTTCGGCTGGGTCGGCCGGACGGCACCGGGCGCCGCCATGTCGAGATCCACCTCGTCGCGCTCAGACAGGCACGGGCACTGGACGTGGCCCGCGCCGCACGCCGTCGCGTCGAGGCCCATCTGGTCGAGAGGTTCCCGGCGGAGCCCGCACCGGCCCGGGTCACTGTGACCGTCACCGGGCAGGTGTGACGCCGGGCCCGTGTGACGCCGGACTGGTGACGGTGAGGTCCCCGACGTCTGACGAAGGGGGCCCGCTTCCGCGACCGCCGGCCTCCTTCCTCAGACCTCAGGTTTCAGGCGTCACGCGTCAGGCGTCAGGCGTCACGCGTCACGCGTCACGCGTCACGCGGGGAGGTTCAGCAGGGTCAGCGGCGTGGAGGTCGGTTGCTCGGAGCCGCCCTTCGGCTCGACCGTGACCCCCATGCCCGACGCTCCGGCCACAGCGCCCTTCATCAGCACGGCCTGGCTGGTGCGCGCGGGATCCATCAGACCGGCGGATCGCATGGTGCCGTCGTCGTCGAACCAGAGCTGGTAGACCTTGCCGCGAGGCGGCTCGGTCATCCCGGAGGCCATGAAGACGGCCCTGTCACGGCTGTCGGAGACGACGACGGTGCCGGTGGCGCCACCGGCCAGTTTCGTGGTCCGGCTCTTGGCGTCCGCCGCAGTGAGCACAGCCGCGATGTCGTTCGCTCCCCGGTCGGCCCGGCGTGCCTGCTCCAATGCGTCCTCGGCACGTTGGTGCTGCCACACCGCGGTACCGCCCAGCGAGGCGGCTGCCGCGAGACAGGCGGCCAGTGCCCAGCGCGCCACTGGGCGCCCGCGCGATGTCGTCCGTGCGTGGCGCGGCAGGGCCGGGCCACCGGGTCCCGCCTGCCGGACGGTCCGGATCTGTTGCAGCACGTGTTCCCGCATGGCGGGGCGGGGCGGCAGGGAGACGGCGAGTCCCAGCCGGGCGGCGGTGGCGGACAGTTCGGCCGTCTCCTGGGTACACGGCTCGCACTCCCCGAGGTGCCGCTCGAACGCCTCGCGTTCTTCGTCGGACAGGGCGTGCAGGGCATAGGCGCCGGTCATTGTGTGCAGATCCGCAGTGGTCACGCGGTCACCCCCAGGCAGTCACGCAGTCGGATGAGTCCGTCCCTCAGCCGGGTCTTGACCGTGCCGAGCGGAAGCGCCAAGGCCTCGGCCACCTCTCGGTAGGTCAGCCCCCGGTAGTACGCGAGGTCTACGGCCTGACGCTGGATGTCGGTCAGGGTGCGCAGACAGCGCCGCACCTGTTCCCGCTCCAGCCGTGCCTCCACCTGCTCGGTCACGTCGTCGTAGTCGGGCGTGCGGTCCAGTTGGGCCGCCTTGTGGTCCCGGGCGGCCGCGGCCTCCACCGAGCGCACCCGGTCGACCGCCCGCTGGTGGGCCATCGTGAGGATCCAGTTGACGGCCGTGCCACGGTCGGCACGGAAGCGCGGGGCTGTGCGCCACACCTCCACCAGCACCTCCTGGGCCACTTCCTCCGACTGGGCGCGGTCCCGCAGGACCGCGCGGACGACACCGAGAACCGGGCTCACCACGGCGTCGTACACCGAGGCGAACGCCTGCTCGTCGCCCAGGGCCACACGCCGCAGCAGCTCCTGCAGATCAGGGTCAGCCGAATGGTGTCTGCCGATCTGGGCGACTTCGTTCACCGGGGTCCTCCGTCGTCGGGACATCCGTACAGACATCCATGGGACATCCGTCAGGACATCTCCGGACGTAATCCGGTGCCGGGGCCGCGGCGGATTGGTTTCTGACACCCATGAAATCGCAGGTGAAGCCGGACTGCGCGGGCAGGCGGACGAAAGGGCGTACGGTGCCGTCCCGACCGGCCGGCCAAGCCCCCGACCAAGCCACCGGCCGGTCGGCAACGAATATTGGGTGAGACAGGTCCGATGAGCTGCGGCGGCTCGACAGGCGGGAGCGGGAATGACAGTGCACGAACAGGCGTCCACCGATGAGTCGGCGGGCGCGCACGGCCCCGCGCTGGCGGTGCGGCAGCTGCCCCGCTCACCCCGCGCCGCCGTCCTGTTCCTGCACGGCGGCAGGTCCGACAGCCGTGCCCCGTCCCGTCCCTGGCACCTCGCGGCCGTGCGCATGAAGCCGTTCGTACGCGCCGTCGCCCGTGCGATACCGGACGACGACGTCCTGCTGGCGGAGGTGCGTTACCGCGTACGGGGCTGGAACGGCAGCGACGCCGACTCCCTTCGGGACGCGCGGCGGGCGCTCGAAGAACTCCAGCGCCTCGCTCCGGACGTCCCGGTCGTTCTCGTCGGCCACTCGATGGGCGGCCGGGCGGCGCTGCGTGCGGCGGGCGCGCCACAGGTCCTCGGCGTGCTGGCGCTGGCTCCCTGGTGCCCCGAGGGCGAGCCGGTGGCCCAGCTGCGGGACAAGGAGGTCGTCGTGCTGCACGGAGACCGCGACCGTGTCACGGATCCCCGGCTGTCCAAGGCACTCGTACACCGGGCACGTGCGGCAGGCGCCCGGGCGGCGTTCGTGGACATGGCGGGCGGTGACCACGCGATGCTCCGCCACGCCGGGGACTGGCACCGCACCGCGGTCTCCACCGTCCTGGAGATGCTGCCGCCCGCCACCGGGACCACCGGTGCTACTGGGGCTACTGGGGCTACTGGGGCTACCGAGGTGTCAGGACACTGAACTCGTTGCCGTCGGGGTCGGTCATCGCGACGTAACCGGGTTCGTCCTGGCCGGTGTCGAGGCGCTTCGCCCCGAGGGAGAGCAGCCGGTCGACCTCCGTCTGCAGATCGCCGTCCGCGGTGGGAGCGAGGTCGAAGCGCAGCCGGTCCCTGCCCGTCCTCGGCGCCAGCGGCGGCCCGCCCCACGTGACCTTCGGTCCGCCGTGCGGAGAGCGGATCGCGGTCTCCTGATCCTGGTCCCAGACCAGCGGCCAGCCGAGTGCCTTGCTCCAGAAGTACCCGACCTCCTGCGAGCCGTCGCAGGCCAGCGCTCCGATGAAGCCGCAGTCGGCGAGGAAGTTGTTGCCCGGCTCGATGACGCAGAACTCGTTGCCCTCCGGGTCCGCGAGCACCACGTGCTCCTCCTCCGGGAGCTGGCCGATGTCGATGTGCTGTGCGCCGAGTGCCAGCGCCCGGTCCACCGTCCGCTGCTGGTCCTCCAGGGACGTACTCGTCAGATCGAAGTGCATCCGGTTCTGGCCAGCCTTCTGCTCCTGCGACGGCAGGAAACGGAGGCGGAATCCGGTGTCGTCGCTGGGCAGGAGCACGATGCCGTCCTGAGGATCGTCGACGGTCTCCCAGCCGAGGAAGCGGGACCAGAACCGCGCGAGATTCTCTGGTTCCCTCGCGTCGAAGCACAACGCGAACAGCTGACGACTCGTATCCCGGTCCATCTCCGGTCCCCCTGACTGGTGCTGGCGGCAAGGCGCGTGGTCGCCACCTCGCACGCGAGCCTAGGCGTGCGCCCGCCTCACCCGCATCCGGGTTTCCGCCGACGCGCCGGCGCTCACACCGAGGGGTCGGGGTCGGAGTCGGTCGAGTGACGGGTCCCGCGCCGGGCCCGGTCGGGCCAGACACCCACACGGCCCGGTCCCGCCGTCAGACGGACGCGACCGCGCGGACCGTAACGCTCCACGTGGTCCCGGGTCAGCTGGAGGCGGCTCGCGCGGTCCAGGACGGGGTACTGGCCCGGCGCCCCCGCCGCCGGGCCCGCTCGGGGTCTCCGTCGACGTACGGCCGTCGCGGCTGCGGACCGTGCGACGGACCTGTTCGGATGCGAGGGGGTCGTGGGCCGACGACGAGGGTGGTGGCGCCAAGTTTCGCGTTGGCGCGGCGCAGTGCGGCGACAACCTCCTCGCCGGTCGCGGCGTCGAGTTCGCCCGTGGGTTCATCGGCGAGCAGCACCCGGGGCGCGCCGGCCGTGGCGAGCACGACGGCCACGCGCTGCTGTTCGCCGCCGGAGAGTTCGGCGGTACGCCCCGGTCGCGGCAGGACGCGACACCGACTACGTCGAGGTGTTCGGCGGCGCGCGCGGCTCGCCTCAGCGGGGCGATGCCTCCTCGCCCCCTAGCAACTACCCGCGGCCCTCCACCGCGTCCCCTGGATCGCGACGAGCGTGATCAGGGTGCCGGCACTCCGACGGCCGACGGCTCCATCACGCTCAGCGCGGCGGAGTGGCCGGCCGGGACCCGTAGGCCGGACCAGGTGTGACGCGGTACGCCGTCGATGGCCCGGCCGACGGCGGCACGTACAAGGCTGTCGGACTTGTCCGCACGACGTGACCGGAACGTGCCGGAGACCTTGACCACGGCCTCCGGACCTCAGGCGCGCCACCGCTGTGTGCGTCGCCAGAGCCCCGGCTACTCCGGGAGTTCCAGCATGGGCTCGCCGCAGGACTGGCACTCGGCGTAGACGTCGAGTTCGTTGAGTATCTCGGCGTATTCGGGGTGGCCCTTGAGGGCGGCCATGGCGGCGAGCAGGTAGCGGGTCGATATCTGGTCGTGCTCCGCCGTGGCCAGTGTCTCGGCCAGGAGACCCAGTGCCTCGGGGAGGGCCTGTCGGTAGGCGTCCGCGATGTCGTCGGGCAGGTCGTCGGGGACCTCTCCGAGGTCGCCGGAACAGATGGCCACGAGGCCGACGACGTACAGGTAGTCGTCGCGCTCGGACCGGACCGTCGGCAGGCCCCGCGCGAGGGTGACGAGGTGGGGCACGGCGGCGTAGGCGGCCGGCCAGGCGGTTCCCTCGGAACACAGGTAGGGCCACAGGTCGCTGAAACGCTCACCGTTCGTGGGATCCGCCACCAGTTGCCACAACTCGTCCGGGACGAAGGGCGCGTCCGGCGCACCCCGTCCTTCGGACCAGCCCCGGTGGTCGAGGGCGGGCCAGCGCGGGTCGTCCAGAGAGATCATGGGCGAGAGTGTAAACGGCGCACAACTGACGTACGCGCACGGGCTTTTGGCACCTCACGAGTGGCCCATTGCGAGTGCCACGTTACGGGTGATGCGTTACGGGTGATGCGTTACGGGTGACATGTTAAGAGGCCGCGGCCCGAGGCGGGGATCAGGTTCCCGCCGGCCGGCCCTGCGGACGGCCGGCGGGTGTGGAGCAAGGCATCAGGCCGCGGCGGCCGACTTGACCGCGTGGGCGACCTGCGCGCGCAGGTCGGCGAACTCGCTCGACTCGCGCAGTTCGTCCGCGTCGACGGCACCTCGCGGGAGGGTGATCGGCAGGTCAAGGGCCACGGTGCCGGGGCTCTTGGTGAGGACCACGATGCGGGAGCCGAGGAACACCGCCTCGTCGGCGGAGTGGGTGACGAACACCGTGGTCCGGCCCGTCTCGGCCGTCACCTGCCGGACGTCCTCCTGGAGCCGTTCGCGCGTGAGTGCGTCCAGTGCCGCGAACGGCTCGTCGAGCAGGAAGAGCGGGTTCTCGGCGGCGAGGGCGCGGGCGATGGCGACGCGCTGCTGCTGGCCGCCGGAGATCTCCCACACGCGCCGCTTCCCCGTGCCTTCGAGGCCGACGCGGGCCAGCAACTCCGCCCGCCGCTCCGGCCATTGGGCGCGGTCGACCCCCGCGTACCGCAGCGCGAGGTCGATGTTTCCCTGCACCGTCCGCCAGGGGAACAGCCGAGGCGTCTGGAACACCACGCCCGCCGTTTCGCCCGGGCGCGGCGCGGCGCCGGAGACGCGCACCGAGCCCTGGGTGGGCTGCTCGAACCCAGCGATCAGCCGCAACAGTGTGCTCTTGCCGCAGCCGGACGCGCCCACAAGGACCAGGAACTCCCCCGCCGGGACGGTCAGATCGACCGGCCCGACGGCCGTGACCGTCTCGCCGCCCCGGCCGTACCGGTGGGTGACGTGGTCGAGCCGGACGGACCCCGCCCGCTCGGCGCCCTCGGTCTCAACTCCCTTGCTCACCGTGTCACTTGAGGACATCGGGGAGTCCCTTCAGATAGAAGGCCTTGCGGACGGCGTCCTGGGACGGCGCGGCATCGATCTGCTTCTGGCCGGCCAGGAACTCGGCGGTGTCGGTGACGTAGCCCAGCAGTTTGCCCGGACTGCCCTCGGTGCCCAGCCAGTCGGCGGAGGCGACCTCGTCCGGGGTGAGGAACACCCCTTGTGCGAGCTGGGCCTTGGCGTCCGCCGCGCTGATGCCCAGCTCGGCGGCGACGGCCTTGACCGAGCCGTCGGGGTCGGACTTGAGCAGGCTCAAAGCCTGTGCCTCCACCTTTCGCCAGGTGTCGATCGCCTTCGGGTCCCTGGAGATGAGCTCGTCGGACACGACGGCCAGGTCGAGGGTCGGCTTGCCCGCCGCGCCGATCTCCTTGCTGCTGGTGAGCTGGGTGCCGGTCTTGCGCAGCTCGTCCAGGGTCGGCAGCCAGACGTAGGCGGCGTCGATGTCACCCCGCTGCCAGGCGGCGATGATCGCCTGCGGTTGCAGGTCGACCAGCTTGACGTCGGACGTCTTGAGCCCGGCCGTCTCCAGCGCCGCCAGCAGGCTGTAGTGCGAGGTCGAGGCGAAGGGAGTGGCGATCGTCTTCCCCTTGAGACCGGCGACATCGGATATGCCGGCGTCCTTACGGGCCACCAGAGCCTCGTTCTCACCCGCCACGTCGAGAACGAACGCGACCTTGTACGGGATCGGCGAACTCCCGGAGATCCCGCGGGCGAACGGGCTGGAGCCCAGCGCGGCGATGTCCAGGGACTTGCCGAGGAAGGCCTGGTTGACGCTGGCGCCTGAGTCGAACTTGATCCAGGTGATCTTGTAGTCCGGCAGCTCCTTCTCCAGCAGTTTCTTGTTCTTCACGAGCAGGTCGCCACTGGGGAAGGCGAAGTAGCCGATGCGCAGCCGCTTGGAACCGCCGGAGGAGGATGCCTCGCTGTCCGAGGAGCAGCCGGTGGCCGCCGCGGTCACCGCTGCCAGGGCGCCGGCGAGCAGCAGGCGTCGGGATGGGCCGTGCGGGGTGGAGCGAGACATGGTGGGGCCGTTTCTGTAAGGAGAAGCGAGGGACAGGAGACGGGAGAAAGGAGTCGGGAGTCCGAGTCGGGATATGGAAGTCGGAGTCTTGATAGGGGAATTGGGTGGAGATGCGGGCCGGGGCCTGCCGGCGGAACTTCGCCGGAGGAAGCCCCCTAGACGTGTCCGCGCCAGGGCACGACAGCCCGCTCCAGCCGGAGCAGCAGGCCGTCGATGACGAGTCCGGAGATCCCGATGGCGATGATGCCGACGAGCACCACCGGGGTGTTGTTGTAGTTGGCGGCGTCCTTGACCATGCCGCCGATGCCGGGCAGTCCGTTGACCAGTTCGGCTGCGACGAGGGAGGAGTAGGCGACGCCCACGGCCAGCCGGATGCCGGTCAGTGTCTCCGGCAGGGCGGACGGCACGATGACGTCCTTGACGACGTCCCACCGGGATCCGCCGAGGGCACGGGCCGCCTCGATCAGGCTCTGCGACACGGCGGTCACCGCGGTGGTGGTGGAGACCGCCACCGGCGGGAAGGCCGCCACGGCCAGCAGTGTGATCTTGGGTTCCTCGTTGATGCCCAGCCAGATGATGAGCAGCGAGAAGTACGCCAGCGGCGGCAGGGTCCGCAGGAAGGTGATCCAGGGCTCGAAGAGCGAACGGACCCAGCCGACGGTGCCCATGACGAGCCCGAAGACCACTCCGAGCGCGATGCCGATGCCGGCGCCGAGCGCGATGCGTCGCAGGCTGATGCCGAGGTGCTCGATGAGGGTGGTGCCGTTGTAGCCGCGTACGCCGTCGTGGGTCGTGGACACGTCGATGAACGCGCTCCAGACCTTGGCCGGGGGCGGGACGAGTGTCTCGCTCCATGTGCCGCTCGCCGCCAGCAGTTGCCACAGGAGGAGGAACAGCAGGAGCGAGCCGAAGGGCAGGGCGATGTGGCGTACGCGGGCCGTGCCGCGACGCCGTCGCCGCACAGGCGGTTCGTCTGGCGGCGGAGCCAGGTCGGTCGGGGGCAGGGAGGGGATGGTGGACATGGGGACGGGGCCTCCATGGGCGCCATGGGCGCAGGAAGATGAGCGGTCGTCGAGTGCGGCCGGGGGCCGGGATGGCTCAGAGAACGCACCGGGATGCGGGAGAGCGGACTGCGGAAGCCGCCGCCGGGCACATCACCGGACGGCGGGGCGCGTCAGAAACGCGGAATCAACAACATGCACAACACGAACAACACGAAACGGGGCGTCGGCACAGGTCGATGACCAGGCGTCGCACCAGCGGTTCGTGATTCATGGGGCCCATTTGTACAGCAGCCACGGCACTTCACCAAGAGGTGTCCCAATACCTGGGACCAAGTGCCGCCGCGGGTACGTCCACAGGGCCGTTCGCGCATGAGGCTCAGGAGGCTCGACTGCGCTCCGCGTGGTCCGGAAGGCGGCCTTCGGCATCCCGGACGAGCGCCCCATCGGCCGGCTCCGCGAACTCCTCACCACCGTGCGCCAGTTGCTGGAGACAGGCAGCGCCGACCGGACGCGCGCAGTCGACCCGGCCGTTCTCGACGACGGGGAGACCCCCGCCGCCGAGGTGCGCCGCTACCGCGAGGCCGGGGCGACGGAGGTGGTGTTCACGTCGACGGACCTGGCCGGGAGGCGGACCGGCGGCGCACCTGGAACGGGAAACTGCTCGGGGAACCGGCGCACACCCGAGAAGACGTCGGGCGTCCACGGTTCATGCGTGCACGGTTCGAACACGTACGGTTCAGGCACACACAGTTCAAGCGTTGACGTGACGGCGCGCGGCCGTCCCGCGCGGAGCGGCATGGTGCGCGGGCTTGTCCGCGCCCGTGCTCTGCAGGCGTCGCAGCCACAGAGACGTCACGGCCAGCAGACCCGTGAACACCAGCATGAAGAGCGCGGACACCCACATCTGCCGGCTCCCTGGATGCTGCCAGCCCACCCAGGCGGCCGACGCGGCCCACAGCAGGACGGCGGCGGCGTAGAAGGTGCGCATCCGGTGCAGCTGCCGCACGGCCCTCAGGGGCATGGAGTGATCTTTCTTCGGTGCCATGCCGGACCGTGTACCCCCGATGCTCCCCGATTCACCGGTCATCGGCCTGTGTCCCCCCGGCTCCCGGCCGACCGCCACGCTGTTCGAAGTCACGCCGGACCGCCGCCCCCTGGTCCTCGACCAGACCGGACGGATCCGGGAGTTCGAGTACGGTTCTGCAGTGTTCGCACACGGTGTCGTGCACGGCGGGCCTGCTGCCGCACACCTTGCAACGGCGATGTGCTTCGCGGTCGCTGTCGTTCTCCGTCATGACATCTCCTGCTCGCGGTCGGACCGGCCATCGTGCGGAGGCCGGGTGCCCAGGGAGCGAGCCATGACTCCCCCGAAGCCGTCGGGGCGGAGCCCCGGGAGGACCACTCGGAGAATCACTCGGCGGTCTACTTGGATTCGACCCGGCCCAACGGCTTCGCGCCGGTCGTCAGCGCGTCCCGCGTCGTCTGCCACGCGTCGTCGCCGGGGTGGAACCGCGTACGGAGGTAGGCCGCGGTGAGCCGTCCGACCGCGGCGACCCGCTCCGGGTTCTCGTCCGTGGTCTCGGCGACGTCGTACCCGGCGATCCCACCGAGCCCGTGTTCGGCGTCGAAGAGGGTGAGCAGGGTCTTGGGGCCGGGCGCGAGGGTGTACGGGTCCACGTGCCAGTCCGGCCCCATGTCCGTGAAGTGCCGCGAGTCGTCCTTGTCTCCCGCGACGACCAGCGCGGGTGTGGTCATCGTGGAGAAGTCGACCACCTTGAAGAACGGGATCGCCTTGGCCATGGGGCCGTTCAGCACGTCACCACCCCTGCCGGGAGCGGCCAGCAGCACACCTGCCTTGATACGGGGTTCGGCGAGGTCCACCTCCTCCCCAGTGTCGGGGTCGGTGACGCGGGCCCCCAGCAACAGACCGGCGGTGAAGCCGCCCAGCGAGTGACCCGCGACCGCGACCTTCCCGTGGTCGATGCGCCCCGCCAGTTGCGGCACGGCGGCCTCGATCACATCGATCCGGTCGAGGATGTGCGTCATGTCCTGGGCACGCGAGCGCCAGAAGAAGGGTCCGCCGGGGGCGCCGGCGAGCACGTCGCTCAGCGTCCTGGAGCTGAGATGGGTCGGCTGCAGGACCACGAACCCGTGCGCCGCCCAGAAGTCGGCGAGCGGCGCGTAGCCGTGCAACGAGGAGAGATGGTTCGAGCCGCCGTGACCGTGGGAGAGGAGGATCACGGGCAGATCGGTGCCGGTCGCCGGCGCGGAGACACGCACCTGGAGGTCCACGGGCCGTCCGGGCACGGACAGCACCACCGGGCTGTACGAGAGGACGGGCGCGGGTGAGCCGAGGACGGTGGCCGTGCCCTTCGCGGCCTGCGCCCCGGCCTCGGTCCCGGCCTCCGCCCCGATGTCACTGCCGGTGCCCCCGGCTATGTCACTGCCGGTGTCGCTGTCCGTGTCGGTGTGGGTGTACGCACTCATGATCAGCGGTTCCCTTCTGGTCGGGTGGTCAGGCATGTCCGGTCTCGGCTAACCTGAACCGGAACGTTGCTCCACATAGTATTCGGAACAGCGCTCCGCTTTGTCAACCGCAGCCGGAAGGAAGCCTGGTGTCCACCGAGAACCCCGCCGGAAAGGCGACGGCCCGCAACAAACGGGCCGACGCGGTGCGCAACCAGCAGACGCTGCTCGCCGCCGCCGCCGAGGTCTTCGTCACCTCGGGCGTCGACGCGCCGATCCGCCAGATCGCGGCCAAGGCCGGGGTCGGGATGGGGACGATCTACCGCCACTTCCCGACCCGGGCGGACCTCGTCACCGCCGTCTACCGCCACCAGATCGAGGCGTGCGCGGAGGCCGGTCCGCGACTGCTGGCCGAGGCCGATTCGCCGTTCGACGCCCTCCGCCAGTGGATCGACCTCTTCGTCGACTTCCTGGTCACCAAGCACGGACTCGCCGACGCCCTCCAGTCGGACAGCAACCGCTTCACCGCGCTGCACACCTACTTCCTCGACCGCCTGGGACCCGTCTGCACGGAACTGCTCACGGCCGCGGTCGACTCCGGGGACATCAGGCCCGGCACACAGCCCTACGAGCTGATGCGCGGCATCGGCAACCTGTGCATCGGACGGGACAGCGACCCGCGCTACGACCCGCGGCGGCTGATCGAGCTGCTGCTCCTGGGGCTGCGGCAGCCTCGGCAGACCTGAGCCGGACGGTCCCCGCGCCGACTCGCTCGCCACAAGGACGTCACGACATCCCCCGAAGGCTGTCACGACTTCCCAAATGACTCTGGACACAACGGAGTTGGGACATCACCATGGTGCGCACATCATGGGTCGGCAGTGGGGTGTCGACCGGCGGGGCGAGCCGGGGGTGGCCGTGGAGTACGAACGATTGCCGCGCGAGTACCGGATGAGACGGTCCCGCAAACACGCGTTCCTCTGGGTGATCGCCATCGGCACACTGACCCTGGTGCTGCCCCTGTGGAGCGCCGACGACCTGTCCGCCTCGCTCCGGTACCCCTTCCTCCTGGCATGGGTGGCCCTGATGGGGTGGCTCTTCTACGCCACGCTCCGCTGCCGGACCGCCGTGGACATCAAGGCGATCCACGTACGCGGCATGGCCAAGCGCCGACGGCTGGCATGGGAGGACATCCAGGACATCAGGGCGGAGCTCAATCCCGCTTCGGCGGTACAGAGCGGTGCGGCCAACGTCCTGGTGCACGCCTACGGTCGGGACGGCAGCAAGGTGCTGCTGCCGTTCGTCGACGACCTGCACGTGAACGTGGAACGCGAACTGCAACTGCTGATCGGCGCCTGGGAGGAGTTGCGCGGCGAGGACTGGGTCCCCGACCCGCAGGCCGCCTTCCTCATCGACCGGCGCGACGCCCGTCAGGCGGCCTTCATGATGGGATTCGCCGCCGTGATGCTGGCGTTCATCCCGCTGACCGTACTGATGCTGCTGCCCCTCTTCGTCGACCTGCCGGAGTGGCTGGCGTCGGTCCTGACACCGTTCCTGGTCATGGGGGTGGGGGCGCCCCTGATCTTCGTACTCGCCGCGACGGCCTCGTACCGCAGCCGTCGGAGCAGCAGCGGCTGACGCGGATCAGACCTCGGGAGTCCGGAGAAGGTCGGGAGTCCGGAGAAGGAACGGGAGCAGGTGTTCCAGGAGGGCGTCGGGGCGTTCCTCCGGTACGTAGTGACCGCAGTCGGGCAGGACGACGCTGTCGAGCCGCTCGGTCACACGGGCCAGCAGGGCTTCGAGACGGTCGCCCTGTCCGCGGGACCCGGCGACACCGAGGACCGGCATGGTGAGCGGATGCTGCTTACGGCGCTCGTTCTGGGCGATGTTGTCGTCGGTGGCCCGGTAGTGGTCGAAGCTGGCACGCAGCGCTTCGGGGTCGCGGGCGATGGTCTCGACGTAGAAGTCGACCGCCGAGTCCGGCAGTGGCCGCACGGCCTTGTGACGGAACTGGTCGCCGTAATAGATGTGTTCACGACCGCGGACGAGTTGTTCGCTGACGGATCGTTTTCGGTTGAAGGCGAAGTGCCACAGCATGTCGTTCTGCGCCTCGGGGCCGAAGACGGGCAGGGCGGGCGCGAGTCCGGGGATGGTGGCGTCGAGCAGGGCGAGGCGTTCGACCGCGTCGCCGTGGTCCGCGGCGAGGGCGTAGCCGATCCACATGCCGACGTCGTGTCCGGCCATGGCGAAACGGTCGTGGCCCAACACCCGCATGAGGGCTACGAGTTCGGCGGCCACGGTGCCCGTGTCGTATCCCCCGTGCGGCTTGTCGGACCGTCCGACGCCGCGCGGGTCGACCGCGACGACGCGGAAGTGTTTGGCCAGACGCGGCATGACGAAGCGCCACACGTACCAGTTCTGCGGCCAGCCTCCGACGAGCAGGAGAGGTTGTCCGGCGCCTCCCTGGACGGTGTGCAGTTCCACCTCGCCGACACGCACGAGGGAGCTCTCGAAGACGTCGGTGAAGCCGTCGGGAAGCCATGGAACTCCGCTCACGGTGCCGAATCCGGCGAGTGGGCGGTGGGTCGTCACGGTCATGGACGTTCTCCTCGGGGATGCGAAAAAGAACCCGTTCAACTGGTTCTTGCGAACCACTTAAACCGGTTCGCCAAACCCATGTCAAACGTTGGCCTCCCTTCGGCGGAGCGACTACCATGAACCACCATGACCGGTTCACCTGCCGCCCGAGGCACCCCTACCGCGGTCCATTCCGCGACCCCTGCGCGGCGCCGCCCGCAGGACTTCCGGCTCGGCAACGAGATCCTCGCGTTCCGCTTCGTCGCCACGCTCGGGGAGCGGCGGGCCGAGCCGCTGGAACGGATCACCACCCCGGAACAGCTGCGGGCCTGGTGCACGGCCAATGACCTCGGCGGCACGGACATGCCGGTCTCCGACGCACTCCTGCGGGACGCCCGCGAGCTGCGCGAGGCCATTCACCGGGCAGGGAGTGCCGTCGCCTCGGGCGGCACGCCGGAACCGGCGGACGAGGAACTGCTCAACCGCTGGACCGCACGTCACCGGGCGCGGCTCGCCCTCACCGGCGGACGGGCGCAGTGGCATCTCCCGGACACCGACCCCGCGCGCGCCGCGCTCGCCGTCGTCGCCCTGGACGCCGTCGCGACGCTCGGCGGCCACCGCGACGGCGTGATCAAGCGGTGCGAGCAGCCCACCTGCGGCGGGCTCTTCATGGACACCAGCCGCGGCGGACGACGCCGGTGGTGCTCCATGGCAACCTGCGGAAACAAGATGAAGAAGGCCAACCTGAAGGCGGCGCGGGGCGGGGCCTGACCCGAGGCCGCAGCCAAAAACGGAGCCGAGCACCGGCCCCGCACGCCGCACAGACCCGGCCGGACGAGCCCGCCCCGCTCGCCCGGTCGGTGCGATCAGCCGGCCGTCGGCAGGGGGAAGAGCAGGCAGCTGCTGGTGGCGTGGGCGAGCAACCGGTCGGTGGAGTCGAGGAGTTCCGCCTGAGCGAGGGCGGTACGGCGGCCGCTGTTCAGGACGGTGCCGACAGCGCGGACCTTGCCCGTGTCCACGGTGATCGGGCGCAGGAACTTCAAGGAGAGGTCGAGCGAGGTGTACGCCATGCCCTCGGGCAGCACCGACTGGACGGCACAGCCGGCCGCCGAGTCGAGCAGCGTGGCGTAGACACCGCCATGGACGCTGCCGATCGGGTTGTAGTGCTCCTCGCCCGGCTCCAGGACGAAGACGGCCCGGCCCGGCTCGACCTCCTCCAGGGCGAAGCCCAGGGCGGCGGCGATGGGCGGGGCGGGCAGGCGTCCGGCGACGATGTCGCGCAGGAAGTCCAGGCCGGTGGCCTTTCCCACGGCGCCCGCCGAGACGGCCGGATCCTCCCAGGTGAACGTGCGCGTTCTGTCCATGACCCCTTCTCCACCAGTCATTTTCCCGGCCGCTTCCCCGGCTGACTATTTTTATCGAAGCTAGCCAGTCCGCCCTCTGGCTGTCAATGGTGAAGCTGGCCTAGGGTCGTCCCATGGAGTGGGTCGAGGTCAGCACCGAGAACTGCACGGTCCAGCGAACACTGGACGTGATCGGCGAGAAATGGTCGCTTCTCGTGCTCCGGGACGCCATGAACGGGGTCCGGCGCTTCGACGACTTCCGGCGGCACATCGGCCTCTCGGACGCGGTGCTCGCGGACCGGCTGCGCAAGCTGGTCGGAGCGGGAATCCTGGACAGCGTTCCCTACCAGGAGTCCGGCCGGCGCACCCGGAACGAGTACCGGCTCACGAAGAAGGGCTGGGACCTGTGGCCCGTCATGCTCGCCCTCAAGGGGTGGGGAGACCGGTACACCGCCGACGCGGAGGGGCCACCGCTCGACGTCTTCCATGCGGACTGCGGTGAACCCGTACACACGGTCGTCACCTGTGGTCACGGCCACGGCCCCCTGCGCCCTCAGGAGGCACGCACCCGCCCGGGGCCTGCCGCCCGGCCCGTCGGCAGGCAGTAGACGACCGGTCGTACACTCGCCGTATGGGACGGACCAGCGATGCCAGGGTGAAGATCCTCAGCGCCGCCCGGTCACTCATCGAGCTGCGCGGTTACTCGGCCCTGGGTGTGGCCGAGATATGCAAGGCGGCCGGGGTGCCCAAGGGCAGCTTCTACTACTTCTTCGAATCCAAGGAAGCGCTCGCGCTGGCCGTGATCGATGAGCACTGGACCGGCCAGCGGCGCGCCTGGGAGCGCATCCTGAGCGCTGATACCGACACCGGCGCCAACGCAGACCCACTGGACCGGCTGCGCCGGCTGTTCGAGGAGACCGAGGCCGGACAGCTCGCCGGGCAGGAGAGCTGCGGCAGCGTCTCGGGGTGCCTGTTCGGGAACCTCACGCTGGAGATGAGCAACCAGACGGAGTCCGTCCGCGCGCGGCTCCAGGAGATCTTCGAGGCCCAGGTCGAGATGGTCGACGCGGTCATCGCCGAGGCCCTCGCCCGCCAGGAGGTCACCGTGACCGACACCCGGGAGGCCGCGCGCTCGGTGGTCGCGCAGTTGGAGGGACAGGTGCTGTTCGCCAAGCTCTACAACAACACCCGACGCCTCGGCTCGCTGTGGACGAACTGCCTGGCCCTGCTCGGTGGCCGCGCGGCCGGTGAAGCCACAGTCCGTGAAGCCACGGTCAGTGAGGTCACGGTCGGAGGCTGACTCCCACCGGAGGGCACCTGGCCGCGGCGGCCACCTGAGGTCTCGTCACCTCTTCGTCACTGGCCGCGCCAGATGTTGTCGAAGGCCGCGTTCTCGATGCTCCGGCGCTGCCGTACGGCCTCCAGTTCCCGCACCGCGTCATTGACCGCGGCCAGTACGGTCACCACCGTGTCGTCGACGAGGGTCGCGGCGTCTTCGGCGGGCTCCTCGTGGACGCCCACGGCCGCCGCGAGGAAGGCGAGGACGGGTTCGCCGGACGTCCAGCGGTCGGCCGCCCGGCGGCGGGCCGGTGAGTCGGTCAACGTCGTGGTGTCGCTCCGGAACGGGATCCACTGGTGGCGCGGGCGAGTGGTCCCCCCTTCCTCGCCCAAGAGGTCGAGGTAGGCGGAGGACAGTCCACGGCCCCGCCGCCACAGCCAGTCCTCGACGGTCTCGTACGGCGCCTCGCGGGTCAGCGCCGAGGCGGCCTCGTCCAACAGGCGGTCACCGGACGCTCCCTGCGGGCCGGGCACGATGCGGTCGTCGTCCAGAGTAAGGGCCTGGGCCTTGCCGAGATCGATCAGTTCGGCTCCCGCGAGGGCCAGCGACAGGTCCCCCTGTCCGACGGGACTGCTGGACGCCACGTCCATGGTGATGATCAACAAATCGCGCGGTGTGGTCATGACGAGCTCCATGTCAGAGGCATCTGCGTCGGAGGTACCGGTGTCAGAGATATCGGTCCCGACATCATCACCTTAGGCTCCCGCCGACCGGGAGGCGTGACCTCTCGTCCACGTAGCATGACGGGCATGGAGCTGCGCCAACTGCGGTACTTCGTCGCGGTCGCCGAGGAACTGAACTTCGGCCGGGCCGCCGAGCGCCTGCTGATCGCGGGGCCCTCCCTGTCCCAGCAGATCAAGGCCCTCGAACGCGACCTGGGTGTGCGACTGTTCGACCGCGACCGCCGCTCGGTGTCCCTCACTCCGGCCGGTTCGGACCTGCTCCCGCACATCCGCGCCCTGCTGGAACGAGCCGGTGACCTCCAGCGGCGCGCCGGACGGCTGGCCGGATCGGAGCCCGTACGGCTCGGCTACGTCAACTGGCTGCCTCCCGACCTGACCACGCGCGCCGCAGCGGTGGCCCGACTGCACATCGACGCGTGGATCGCGCCCTCGCACACGCAGGCCGCGCGGGTCGCCGACGGCAGCCTGGACCTCGCCGTCTGCTGGGTCAGGACCGAGGACCTGGAACGACGTGGCCTGCACGCCCGGCTGATCGGCGCCGACCGGCTCTACGCCGTCTCCACCGGAGACATGACGAGCAGCGTGGCGGCCCGGGACACCGCCGTCCTCCTCGACGACGACACCACCTCCTGGTCGTCCTGGAACACCTACGCCGAACTGCTGGCACGTGACACCGGGACCCGTGCGGTACGCATCACCGACGGCGGTATCACCGGGCCCGCGTTCTTCGACCATGTGCGCCGCAACGACCGTCCGGTCATCAACTCGCCCAAGGGACAGACCACTCCCCTGCCGGCCGATCTGGTCCGGCGTCCGGTCGTCGCTCCGGAGATCCACTGGACCTGGTCCCTGGTCCGCCGCGAGGGCGAGGACCGTCCCGCGGTGCTCGCCCTCGTGGACGCGCTCTGCGACGGCGTGGGCAACCTCGGCCTCCACGCCCCGGACGCCTGGCTGCCCGAGGGTGACCCGCACCGCTAGAGCGCATCAGCTCGGGGCTTGTCCGCCGCCATGTCCGCCGCTCTGCAGCTGTGCCGCTGACATGCGCTGGAAGGCTGCGCCTACCAACAGCTAGGAAACCGGTCCTGACCAGGGCCCCGTCGACCTTTGACTCCCCTCTTGGAGCGGCCTACATTCCGGATAGTCGACCGGTCGGCTAGCGGATCGGACGAGAAACCACCTCACCCCGAAGAAGGTCATCATGAGCTCCCAGAACCAGAAGGTCGCCGTCATCACCGGTGCTTCGCAGGGCATCGGCGCGGCCCTCGTCGACGCCTACCGCAAGCTCGGTTACGCCGTCGTCGCCACCTCACGCAGCATCGAACTCTCCAATGACGCGGGCGTCGTGACCGTGCGGGGTGACATCGCCGATCCCGCGACCGCCGAGCGCGTCATCGCCGCCGGCGTCCAGCAGTTCGGACGGATCGACACCCTCGTGAACAACGCCGGTCTCTTCGTCGCCAAGCCCTTCACCGACTACACCGCCGACGACTACGCGACCGTGACCGGCGTGAACCTGACCGGCTTCTTCCGCATCACCCAGCTGGCCGTCGAGCACATGCTCGCCCAGGGCGGCGGCCACATCGTCAACATCACCACCAGCCTGGTCGACAACGCGGACTCCAGGGTCCCCTCCGTGCTGGCCTCGTTGACCAAGGGCGGGCTGCAGTCCGCGACCAAGTCCCTCGCCATCGAGTACGCGACCCGCGGCATCCGTAGCAACGCGGTCTCCCCGGGCACCGTCAAGACCCCGATGCACCCCGAGGAGAGTCATGCGGCCCTCGCCGCCCTGCAGCCGGTCGGCCGACTCGGCGAGGAGAGCGACATCGTCGACGCGGTGCTGTACCTGGAGAACGCCCCGTTCGTCACCGGCGAGATCCTGCACGTCGACGGCGGCACGAGCGCGGGCCACTGACCCGCCGCGACCGACCCGACCCACGACGCCCCGGCACGCCACGCCCCAACTGCAGCGAGCCCGGCCCCAGCGACAGGAGAACTCCGATGAGCGACATGACAGACAGTGAAGCGATCCTGCGGGATGTGCTCGACCGGTGGAAGGCCGCCGTCGACCAGCACGAACCGCAGCGGGTGGCCGCCCAGTTCACCGAGGACGCGATCTTTCAGGGACTGCACCCCCACAGCGTCGGAAGGCCGGGCGTCGCCGCCTACTACGCGTCCCAGCCCCTCGGGCTGACGGCCGAGTACCGGATCCTCGAAACCCGGCGCCCCGCCGACGACCTCGTGCTCGGCTACCTGAGCGTCGACTTCTCGTTCACGGACCGCCCCACACTCGGCGTCAACCTCGGTGTGCTGGTGCGGCACGGAGAGGAGGACTGGCAGATCAGCTACTACCAGGTCTCACAGCCCAGTTGAGCCGGTTTGCTGCCGACCGGGAACTGTTGCTCGGTCGCTGTCGGCCAGCAGAAGCCTGGCGGCCACCGCCGCCCCGTCGGTGCGGATCGCACCGGCCACGGCGGTGGCCCGTACGCGGGTCTCGGGGGCCAGGGCCGTCCTGAGCGCGGCGGACAGGGACTCGACGGTCGGAGCAGGACCGTCGTGGGCCGCACCGATCCCCAACTCGGCCACACGGGCGGCGAAATACGGCTGGTCGCCACCCTGGGGCACCACCACCTGCGGTGCGCCGGACCAGGTGGCCGTGGTGGTCGTACCCGCGCCACCGTGGTGGACGACGGCGGCCGCCCGGCCGAACAGGGCCTGATGGTTGGCCTCACCGACGACGAAGCAGTCGTCCTGACCGTCGACCGGGGCCAGGCCGGCCCAGCCGTGGGAGACGATCACGCGACGGCCCTGCGCACGGACCGCTCCCACGGTCACCCGCGCGACCTCCACCGGGTCGCCCATGGGAACGCTGCCGAAGCCCACGTACACCGGCGGCGCACCGGCATCCAGGAACGCCAACAGCGCGTCGGGGAGCGGGCGTTCGTCCGGCACGAGCCACGCGCCGGTCTGCACCACCTCCAGGTCCGACGGCTGCTGCCACGGGGCCAGGACCGGGTCGGAGGCCAGCCACGGACGGTCGGTGAAGACATGGTCGCGGACGTTGCCGACGGGCGGCAGACCGACCGACACCCGGTGGGTGTTGATCGCCTCGCCGAACACGGCTTGCGCGTCGAGCGCGTCCTGGTCCCACAGCGCCTGGTTGTCGGTCACATCCGCCGCCAGCGGCTTGCCCGGCCGCGGAATGGGCCGGTGGTGGGGTGAGGGCAGGCTGACCGGCTGGTAACTCGCGTACACATACCGGATGCCCAGTGTCTCGGCGGCCGACCTCACACCTGCCACGGCCGGTACGAGGCCGGTCGCCACCAGCACATCGGCCCTCGCGCCCGCCGCCATGACGTTGTCGTGGAAGGCGGCGACCAACTCGGCCGCACGCTTGGGGACTCCCCCGGCCGTCGGCGGTGTCCTGCCGGTCACCAACCGGCGCACCGACTGCCCGGTCGGCACCATCTCCACACCGACCCCGGCCAGCCGCTCCGCGAACTCCTCGTCGGGCGGCGCACACACGCACACGTCCGCACCGAGCCCCCGCAGCTCAACGCCGAGCGCCACAAGCGGTTCGACCCCACCGCGAGAGTCATAGGCCGCCAACACCACACGCATTCAGTACCCCTGCCCCAGCAAAGCCTTCAGCCCCTGATTACTCACGAGTGCGATGTCACACCTGTGTGCAACTATCGCATCAACGACCGATGACCCAGGGGGTTTCATGTTGGACGGCAACTTCGGCCTGCCCGCGAGACGGGGCCGACCGGCCGCATTACCGGCCGTGTTCGCTGCTCTCGTCGCACTGTTCGCCTCATTGTTGATCCTGCCCGGCGCGGGCCCGGCTGCGGCAGCGGACACGGCAGCCGCGGCCGAGGAGTGCTCGCCGCTCGCGCTCGCGCCCTTCGGCGATCCGGGCAGTGCCGTCGGGAAGGCGACCGTCGCACCCGGCTCAAGTGTCTGTTACACCGTCACCGTCGAGACGCCGGGGCTCCATCTCGCGCCGGCGCTGGACGCCGGCGGCAACAAGATGACCAGGGAACTGCTCGCAGCCGACGGCAGCAAGGTGGACTGTTCCGGCGACTCGTACACCACGAACGGCATGTGCGCGGTGCCCGCGGCCGGCGCCTACACGTTGAAGGTGTTCAACACAGGCTGGGAGGACGAGACCACCTCGGTCACCCTGGTACCGCTCGGCTCGACCCGGGGCTGCGCGGACGAGGCCGGGACCAACTGGGACCAGCCGGAAGCGGCCCGAACGACCGTGAGCCCGGTCGAGGTCGACTGCCAGCCCTTCGAAGGGAAGCGCGGCGACCGGGTCCGGCTCACGCACGGCTCCAAGTCGTCCGGCGAATCGCTCGCCTGGATCACCGATGACACCGGCGCCCGCATCTGCGAGCGCTTCCCGGAGGACAACGAGGACAGCTGCGTCCTTCCCGGCGACGGTCCCTACCGGGCCCTCTCCACCATCCGGTACGCCGAGAACGGCTTCCCCGCCCAGTACGCGGTGAAGGTGCGCCGGCTCAGTGACCCGCAGGGCTGCACCACGGCCCCGGTCCGCCCTTACGGCCCGCTGGAGCAGCAGGACTTCGTCGTCAACCCGTGCTTCACGTTCACGGCCGACGCGGCAGGCCCGTACACCGTGCACTCCGTGGACGAGAATCGTGAGGTGGGGGTGGCCCGGGTGTACGACGCGGCCGGGCTGAGTGTGTGCCGTTACGGGGCCGACCCGTGCACGGTGAAGGCGGCGGGCACCTACACGGCCGTCCTCGACGGCACCTATCCCTTCCGCAGCACCCGCGCGGATCTGGTCCTCCTCGACCGGACTTCCGACGCCGGTTGCCTGGCAGCCGGAACCGGCCTGTACAAAGGCGAGTTGACCACTCCGGGACAGTACGACTGTCTGACGCTGGATGCTCCTCAGGGTGCCAGGATCGCCGCGCTGACCGCGCTCTCCGCCCCCGGCGTGGACGCCGATGTGGAGGTGCTCGACCAGGACGGGAAAGTCCAGTGCGGCGCGGCCGATCTGTCCGGCGGCTACTGCGCGCTGACCGGTGCGGCTCCCTACCGGCGCTGATGCACACCACGGACAGCGGTGACGGCGCGACGGGCCCGTACTCGGTGGCGTTCCATCGCACCGACGCGGCGAACGACTGCCGCGTGCTGCCCGCGGGCAGTTTCACCGCCGCCGGTGCCAAGGCCACGCTGGACACCGGCGACGGTGTCTTCTCGCACTGCCTGAGTGTTCCGGCCGGTGCGCACACGAAGTCCGAGCTCTTCCACCTGACCGCCGCCTCGGGCGGTGTGGCGGGGAAGTTCTCGGTACTGGACGACACCGGCAAGAAGGTCTGCGAACGCAGTGCCAGCACCGACGGCTGGACGCTCTGCCCACTGACTCCCGGGGCGGCGCACACCGTGCTCGTCACCGGCCGCGACCAGGCCGCCACCTACACACTGGCCAGGTACGACGTCACCTCGACGGCCTCCTCGGCGGGCTGTGTGAAGTCCGGTGCCTCGAAGGTCGGCGGTCCGTCCGTTCTTGGTTCCTACGGCGCCCCCGGCACCCTGAACTGCCACCAGATCACCACCGACGCGGCCACCGATGTCCTGCACCTCGACGTACGGGACGCGCTGGGCACCGCCAACATCGTCGTCCTCGGCGAAGACGGCACCACCGAGTGCTCGTTCCGCAACCGGTCCTGCGCGGCCACCGGCTCCACCACCCACCAGGTCGTGGTGCAGACCCCGGCCACGCTGAAAGCGGCACCGGAATACCACCTGGACGCCCTGCGCATCGCGACCGCGGACGGTCCGGCCGCGGAGTGCACCAAGGTGCCGTCCGTGTCGTACGGCTACGGTCCGATCACCGGCACCCTCGACGAGTCGCACTCCGCGGTGTGCGCGGCTCTGCCCACCGGCGGTTTCGACCGCTTCAACGCCGAGATCACGGACACCACCGGCGCCACCACCTCCGCGGTGCCGGCTCTGTACAACAGCGCCTGGAACAACGGCTGTACGCCGACCTCCTCCGGCACTCCGTGCTCGGTGGGCGGGTCGTCCTCGGCCGCCAGCCCGACCGTGTTCGTGCTCGGCCTGCCGGAGAAGGCGTCCAGCACCGCCTACAGCGCCAAGCTGGTCTGTTCCTCCACGCTGTGCGGCACGGACAAGGTGAGTGTCACCGGGGTCGGCCCGGGCACCGGGGCCGTCGGCGCCAAGGTCACGCTCACGGTGACCGGCACCGCGCTGCCCGCCGGTGCCACCGTACGGCTGAGTCAGAGCGGCCAGACCCTCACCGCTGCCACGCAGTCGGTCTCCGCCGACAACCGGACACTCACCGCGACCCTCGACCTGACCGGCGCCGCGACCGGCACCTGGAACGTCAGTGTGTTCGCCGGCTGCTGCGAGTACCAGCGCGGCACGTTCACCGTCACGGCCGCCGCGAAGTAGTACGACACTACTGACCGCTGGCCCAACAGGAGGAGCCCAACAGGAGGAGGGGGTGGCCCCGGGGCCACCCCCTCCTTCGTTCAACTCACCGACCCAGCAGGCATGCGCTACATGCTCACGCCCCTACCGCGGGCGCGAGCAGCCTCGAACAGGGTCGGATCGTGGGCGCTGACCACTGTCAGGTCGGTCTCGGTGTCTTTGTGGAGGTCGGCGAGGCGGGTCTGGTTGGCTCTCAGGGCCTTGATGTCGTGGGCGACCAGGCGTTCCTGGATCCGGAGTGCGGCCGGGACATGGGTCGTGCCGTCGAGTGTGCCCGGGTGGTAGAACGCGTCTCCGCAGTGCAGGACCCAGTGGTCGCCGGCGTCGACCGCGACCGCGGCGTGGCCTCTGGTGTGGCCCGGCATCGGCACCAGCACGATGCCGTCGTCGATCCCGGTGAGCTGCTCGGCGGCGGCGAATCCCCGCCACTGTTCTCCGGTCGGGTCGTGACGCACCAGCTTCGGGTGGTGGGAGAGTTGCGTGGATCGATATCTGCTCTTCTCCAGTCGGGTGGCCGGTGACAGGGCCCCGTGTGCTTCCGCCGCCGTGACGTGGACCTGTGCGTCCGGGAAGTCGGCGAGGCCTCCGATGTGGTCCAGGTCGAAGTGGGTCACCACGATGTGGGTGACGTCCTCCGCCCGGAAGCCGAGCTGCCCGATCTGGTGCAGTGCGGTCTCGTGGAGGTCGAGGGCAGGGCGGACGATGTGGCGTATGCCGCCGAGGCGACGGGCCGGTTCGGCGATGTCCTGCGTCCCGAAACCCGAGTCGACCAGGACCAGTCCCTTGTCCGTCTCGACCGCCAGGACGTGGCAGACGAGCGGGGCGGCCGGCAGGCGCATCGTCCCGCAGTTGAGGTGGTGGACCTTCATCCGAGAGCCTCCATCATCTCGGCCATGGCCGAGGGTCCGCCCTCGATGAGTGCGGCGTCGACGCGCTGGACCGGGTGACTGCCGTCCCAGTGGGCGGCGGCCGTCTTGATGAGGTCGAAGACGAGTTTCTTGCTGCCGCCGAGGTCGGAGATCTCGATCACGGTGCCGGGGTGGTGCCCGGTCTCCAGGTAGGCGAAGCGCCCGTCGTCGCCGATCCGGCCCTCCTGCCCGACGGTGAAGCCCGCGGCGAGCGCGCGGTCGTACAGCTCCTGGTAGTCCTCGCTCCAGTACGCGACATGCTGGACGCCCTCGTGTCCGGCGTCCAGGAAGTCGCGGTACATCGACGGGGCGTCGTTGACGGGGGTGATGAGTTCGAGCTGGATGTCACCGCTGTTGGCGAGCGCGACATCCATGGCCATGTCGGAGGGCCGGCCCCGGTGGGTGAAGTCGGCGGGCCGGACGCCCTTGAGGTGGAACCAGGGGCCGATTCCGCAGGCGGCGAAGTCGCGCATGGATGCCTCGATGTCCCGTACGACGTAACCGATCTGGGCGATGCTGCCGAACATGTTCGCCGTGGCGGTGGGTGCGGGTACGGGGCCGGTGTGGGCGTCGGCGAAGGACAGTACGACCTTGCCCGTGGCGCCGTCGGCGCGGAGCAGGTCGGCTGCGTCCTTCGCGCGCTCGGCGGGGAAGACCGTGTCGAGGCGCGGAGTGATCCTGCCGTCCGCGACCGCGGACAGCACCTCCTCGTACAACGCGGCGACGACATCGCCGAGTTCGGCCCGGCTGCGGATGCTGAACGTCGTGCCGATCAGCTTCTGCCGTCGGAACGCGAGGGTGTCCAGGTCGATGCCGGTACTGGCGCCTGCCAGGCGTCCGATGCTGACGATCGTTCCGCCGACGGCGGTCGCGGACGCGAGGGTGGTGAACAGGTCTCCGCCGACGTGGTCGAGCGTGATGTCGGCGCCCTTCCCGCCGGTGGCGGCGAGGACGGCGTCGGCGAGGGACTCGGTGCGGGTGTCGACCGCGATGTCGGCGCCCGCCGCCAGGAGGACGGCGGTCTTGGCCTTGCTGGTCGTGGTCGCGATGACCGTGCCCGCCCCGAGGGCCTTCGCGAGTTGGATGCCGACCAGGCCGACCGAGCTGGTGCCGCCGACGACGAGTACCGAGTGCCCGGGCTCGAACCCCGCCTGGGTAACGAGCGCGTCATGCTCGGTGATGAGGCCGACGGGCAGCGTCGCCGCCTCCTCGAAGCCGAGGCCGTCGGGTATGGGGACGAGCATGCGCGGGTGGCACAGGGCGTAGTCGGCGAACGCGCCCGCCGTGATGCCCATGACCCGTGTCCCCACGGGGAGTCGGGGTGCGAGCAGGCTGCTGGTCTCGACGACGCCCGCGATCTCCATTCCGGCGGTGAACGGGCCCTCGCCCTGGGAGTTCGCGGTGTACGTGCCGTCGAGGGCGTACAGGTCGGCACGGTTCAGTCCGGCGGCCATCACCTGGACGCGGACGGCCCCCAGTTGCTCGGGGAGGTCGATCCGCTCGACGGTCCAGTCCTGTCCCTTGCCGCCGATGAGCGCGCGCATGGTCATGGTCGAACCTCCTGCGTTGGGTGGCGGATCACTTGACGAAGTCGGGCGGGGTGGTCTCGACGAGCCGCGGATCCGGTGTGCCGCCCGCCATGGACAGGACTCCCCTGACGATGCGGGCCAGCTTGAGCAGGCCGCTCGGTTTGCGTTTGTCGACGCCCGCCACCAGTTGCTTCAGGATGGTCAGTTGGTCGAAGTAGATCCGCTCGGTGACAAGGTTCTCGTTCTCGTCGAAGACGAAGAACGCGTTCATGCGCGTACGGTGCTCGCCGCCCGTCGGCGGTATCTTGCCGAGGGGGCCGAGGTGTGTGCCCAGCAGCCAGAACTCCACGATGACCGCGTCGACGCTGTGCCGGAACGCGATGATCTCGTGGCGCTGGTCGGGGAAGGCGACACGGGTGTCGTCGTAGTACGCGCGGACGTCCGCGTCGCCGTGGTGCACCTTCATCTGCGCGATGAGTTCGTAGTGCGGGTGCGGGAAGGTGGACAGGGTGGCGTCCCAGTCCTGGGCCACCTCGTCGCGGAAGTGGTCGAGGACGAGTGTCTCCCGGGCGCGGAGCACGGACTCGTCGGGCAGCACGAAGCGGTTCATGGTCGGGCTCTCTAACGGGTGTGGGTGAGGGCGTGGTGGCTGAACGTCGGTGTGGTGCCGGGGTTCGTCCAGGCACCTGTCAGCTCGCTGGACGGGAAGAACTGCAGGAAACGCGGGTCCTTCTGACTCGGATCGGCGAGCGTCTTCTCCAGGACGACCGAGTTGTACTGGTCGGCCGTGGTCTCGATGGTGTTGGCGTTGAGGACGGCCTCGTACGCCCACTCGCGGCTCCACCTGGCGAGCCCCGGCAGCTTCGAGTGTTCCGGTGTCAGGCATTCGGCCGCGATGACGTTCTCGCTGCTGACCCAGATGCCGGTGGAGGTGTTGACGACCAGGCTCTGGTTGCCGAACACATGGCCCGGTGTCTTCACCACGGCGACGCCGGGGCCGAGGACCACCGAGCCCTCGATCGGCAGGAACGCCTCGGGCGGTACGTCACGGTAGGCGGCGGGCTGGTACCAGGGCTTCTGCAGCGGATGCAGTTCGGCCATGCCCGCGAGTTCGTCGCGCTGCACGATGACCTTGGCGTTCGGGAAGGCCGCCTCCGGGCGACCGCCGAGGTCCTCCTGGTACGCCGTCGTGCCCACCCAGCGCCGGAGATCCTGCGTGTGGAGGTGGTCGAACAACAGGTAGTCGACGTCCTGCGGCGCGATGCCCAGCGTGGCGAGATGCTCCAGGACCGTGGCGTACCGGGTCAGCATCAGACGGGCCACGGGGGCGGGCGTCCGCCGGCTGAGCCGGTCGAAGTACGGGGTGTACTGGCCGAGTTCGACGTCACTGGGCTCGAACAGCAGCACCCGGGCCCGGCCGTCGCTCTCGTGCCAGCGGATGACGAGCATGCGGTTGGTGATCGACAGGAACGGCGCGACGGCTCGCGAGGCGCGGAAGAGGCCGAACCGCGTCGGGTAGGGCAGGGTGACCAGATCGCAGGTGGTGATGCTGTCCGGGGTACCCGTCGTCGCGAACTCGCGCTTGAACCTGACTCCTTCGGTGCGGGCCGCGGCCAGACGTGCGCCCGGCCCGCCCGGTATGCGGCTCGGATCGGTGAGTGAGTCGACCGGGGTGCCGACGCCCGGCAGGTCGACCACGTTCGCCGTGTTCCACGGAAAGGGCTGCATGCCGGTCTCCATCGGTTAAATTCCACGTCGTGGGTATTACGCATCACGGTTATATTCCACACCGTGGATTTCCGCAAGGATGAGGCATGATGAAGGGGTGACGATTCGGACAGCGCCCGCCGACCAGCAGCCCGGAACCCCGCCCCGGCGCGGCCGGCCTCGTAAAGGTGCCGGAACGCTGACCAGGGACGCCGTCATCGGGGCCGCGATCTCGGTCATCGACGAGGAGGGCGTCGAGGGTGTCAGCATGCGAACCGTGGCCCGGCGCCTGGGAGTCGACGCGAAGAGTCTCTACAACTACGTCGACGGCAAGGACCACCTCCTCGACGCCGTCGCCGAACACATCCTGGTCAAGGTGGCGCTCCCGGAGCCGACGGGCTCGCTCGACGCGGATCTGCGCGCCATCGGGAGGACGTTCCGGGCCGCCACGCTCGCGCATCCCCGCGCCGGTGCCCTCGTACTGACCCGGCAGCTCTCGTCCTCGGCCGGTCTGCAGCCCGTCGCCACGGTGCTGTCGGTGCTGCGCGCCGCCGGGTGCGGACCCGACGAGGCGGTGCACCTGCTCAGGACGCTGCTGGCCTCGGTCATCGGGACCCTGCTGCGGGAGGTCGCGGCGGGTCCGACCTTCGGGGTGGTCGGCCCCGAGGCCACGGCGGCACGCCGGCGCGACCTGGAGGCTTCAGGCCTGCCCGTGCTCGTCGAAGCGGCTCCGCACCTGGCGCGGTTCAGTCACGACGAGGAGTTCGAGTACGCGCTCGATCTGATCGTCACCGCCGTCACGAGGAAGGTCGGCGACGGCGGCCGGTCATGACTGTCCTCGCTCTGACTCCCGCGCGTCAGGAGTGCGGCTGCGAAGGCGGTTTCACCAGGCCGCTCTGGTAGGCGATGACGACGAGTTGTGCGCGGTCGTGGGCGTGGAGTTTGTTCATGGCCCGCTGGATGTGGCTGCGTACGGTCAGCGGGCTCAGGACGAGTTGATCGGCGATCTCCGTGTTGGACTTGCCGTGCGCGGCCAGCGCCATGACCTCGCGCTCCCGTTCGGTCAGGGCCTTGAGGATGTCGGGCAGCGCGGGGAAGGTGTCGTTCCGCGGGGCGGCCAGGAAGCGGATGATGAGTGAGCGCGTGGCACCGGGCGAGAGCAGCGCCTCCCCGGCCGCCACGGTGCGGATGCCGGACAGCAGTACCTCGGGGCTCACGCCCTTGCCGAGAAACCCGCTGGCACCGGCGCGCAGCGCCTTGGCGACGTTCTCGTCGTTCTCGAAGGTGGTGAGGACGAGGACGCGGGTCGCCGAGAGTTCCGGCCGGGCGCAGATGACTGCGGTGGCGGACACTCCGTCCAGATTCGGCATGCGGAGATCCATGAGGAGGACATCGGGGCGGTGGGTCTCCGCGAGATCGACGGCCTCCTGTCCGTCGGCGGCCTCCGCCACGACGGTCATGTCGGGGACCGACTCGATGAGGATGCGGAAGGTGGCCCGGAGCAGGGCCTGGTCGTCGGCGAGCAGTACACGAATGGTCATGGGGAGGGACTTTCTGGCTTGCCGGCGAGCGGAACGGCGCAGCTGACCTCGAAGCCACCCTGCGGGCGCGGCCCGGCGTGGAAGGTGCCCCCCGCCGCCGTGGCGCGCTCGCGCATACCGAGCAGGCCGAAACCGCGTGCACTGCCGGGCGGTGGTGGTGCGGGTCTACCGGGAGCCGCGTCGTTGGTGACGGTCAGGGTCAGCCGGTGCGGTGTGTAGGCGAGCCGGGCCCGAGCGGCGTGGGTCGCGGCGTGCTTGGTGACGTTGGTGAGTGCCTCCTGGATGATCCGGTAGCACGTCAGGTCCACGCCGGGGGCCAGTGGACGGGCCGGGCCCTCGATCGTGACGGTGACCTCCAGTCCGGCCGCCGCGCACGCTTCGACGAGGTGGGGCAGTTGGCCCAGCCCCGGCGCGGGGGCCAGGTCGTCGCCGTCGTCGGTGTCCTGGCGCAGCAGGCCCACGGCCGCCTTGAGTTCGTCCAGCGCCGCGGCGGTGGTCTCCGCCAGCTGGTCGATGATCTGGAAGGCCTGCTCCGGGTGGGTGCGGGAGAGGTGGGCCGCGGTACCTGCCTGGGCGCTGGCCAGGGTCAGATGGTGGGCCACCACGTCGTGCAGTTCGCGGGCGATGCGCATGCGCTCCTGCACCACCCGGTGCCGTGCCTCCTCCTCGCGTTCGTGGGCGATGTGCTCGGCCCGGGCCACCGCGTAGTCGCGGCGCAGTCGGATGTAGCCGCCGAAGGCCGCGGACAGCAGGACCCAGGCCGCGGGGTTCACGACGGCGAGGATCAGCGAGTCGTGGACCGAGGTGAAGAGCAGACCCGTGACGACCATGCAGGCCGCGCCGGTCAGCGCGCTGCGCCAGGTGATCGTGCGGCGGACGCGCACGCTCGTCGCGTACTGGGCGACCAGCAGCGGTCCCATGAGCAGAGGCGTCAGCAGGTAGCCGAGCGCTCCTTGGCCCACGGTGCACACGAGGGTGACGGCGAGGGTCTTGAGGGGGTGGCTCCGGCGCCAGGGCAGTACACCGCAGGCCACGACGGACAGGACGACGCCGGGCCATACGCGCGGCGGTTCGGTCGCGACCGTCCGGGTGAGCACGACGCCGGAGACGGTGAAGACGAGGAGCAGGGCCAGCGTCACGGCCTCGACGGCTCCGGGACGGGTCGTGGTCAGTCGCTGCCAGCTTGTGCTCATCATGCTCCGAGTCGGGTCCGAGGACAGACATGATCACAGGTCGTCGGCCGCGGCGCCGCTTCGCACGGCACCGCGGCCCGGGGTGACGGCTCACCGCCGCGCCGGCCGGTTCACCTCCGTGGCAGACGGCTCACAGCGGTGACGGCCGTCCGCGTCCGATACGTGCAGACACGTGCCGCCCGTCAGATTCGAGCCGGTTGCCTCGGCGCTGAGGACTCGTCGGCCGCGGGCCCGTCGACGGCATGCGTGCCGAGTCCGCTGCCCTCGACGTCGACATGGGGCAGCGCCCGGTCCAGCCGGCGCGGTATCCACCAGGCCTTGTCGCCGAGCAGGGCCAGCACCGCCGGGACGAAGGCCATCCGCACGACGAACGCGTCGAACAGGACGGCCACCGCGAGACCGAAACCGATGGTCTTGATCATCGACTCCTCCGCGCCGATGAATCCGGAGAACACCGCGATCATGATGGCCGCCGCCGCGGCGACCACCCGGGCGCTGTGCCGGAACCCGGTGACCACCGCCTGGGGCGACCGGTCCCCATGGACGTACGCCTCCCGCATACGGGCCACGAGGAACACCTCGTAGTCCATGGCCAGGCCGAAGACGATGCCCACCAGGAAGATCGGCATCAGGCTCATGATCGGGCCGGGCTGCTCCACGCCCAGCAGGTCCGCGCCCCAGCCCCACTGGAAGACCGCGACGACCGCGCCGAGGGAGGCGAGCACGGACAGCAGGAACCCGAAGGCCGCCTTGACCGGCACGAGCAGGGAACGGAAGACCACCAGCAGCAGGAGCAGGGCCAGGCCGACGATGACGGCGAGGTAGGGCAGCAGCGCGTCCTGGAGGGCCTGCGCCACGTCGATGTTCATCGCGGTGCTGCCGGTGACCTCGAAGGTCGCCCCCGTCTCGCTCTCCAGACCTGCCCGCTCGGCGCGAATACTCTGGACCAGGTCCTTGGTCTTCTCGTCGTTGGGGCCGGTGGACGGCACCGCCGAGAAGAGCGCGGCGTCACCCGCCTCGTTGAACCGCGGTGAGGAGACGGACACCACGCCGTTCGTGCTGCCGATCTTCTCCGCGATCACCTTCACGGCCTGCCGGGCGTCGGCCGGGTCCTGCACATCGGCGACGTCCGCCACGACGGTCAGGGGCCCGTTGAATCCCGCGCCGAAGCCCTCGGCGAGTGCGTCGTAGGCGCGCCGTTCCGTCGACGCGGTGGACTTGGACTCGGCTCCCGGCATGCCCATCTCCAGCTCGGTGGCGGGCAGCGCCAGGACGCCCAACCCCGCGACGCACAGCACGAGTACGGGCACCGGGCGGCGCAGCACGAACCGCGCCCACCGGGACCCGCCGTTCTCCGTCGCGCCCGCGGCATGACCGACTGCCGAACGACCGTCGGCGGCGGGGCCGCGCTTCCGGTTGCGGCTGCCCTCGCGGCGGCGGCTGCGGCGCGAAAGCACCGCGTCGGGCCACATCCCGAGCAGCGCCGGCACCAGCGTGAGGGCGATCAGTACCGCGACGACCACGGCACCCGCGGCGCACAGGCCCATCTTGGTCAGCATGGGTACGCCGATCACCGAGAGACCGGCCAGTGCGATCACTACGGTCAGGCCGGCGAAGACGACCGCCGAACCCGCCGTCCCGACCGCGATGCCGACGGCCTCGTGCGGGTCGCGGCCGGCCGCGCGTTCCTCCCGGTAGCGGGAGACCACGAAGAGGGCGTAGTCGATGCCGACCGCGAGCCCGAGCATCGAGGCGAGCGTCCCCGAGGTCATGGACAGTCCCAGGGTGCTGCCCAGCGCCATGACGGCGGCCATGCTGACACCGACTCCGACGACAGCGGTCAGCAGGGGCAGTCCGGCTGCGGCGAGCGATCCGAAGGTGATCAGCAGTACGACGGCCGCCAACGCGATGCCGATCACCTCGGAGGAGCCTCCGGCCGCGGGCTGGGCGGCCAGCGCGCTGCCTCCGGCCTCGACCGTGAGACCGGCGTCGCGTGCCTCGTCGATGGCCCGTTCGAGCGCGGCCTTGTCCTCGTCCGTGAGTTCGGAGGCCGCGACCTCGAAGTTCACCGTCGCGTAGGCGGTGGAACCGTCCTTGCTCACCGCACCCGCCGTGAAGGGGTTCACGGCGCTGGAGACCCGGGGCTCGTCCGCGGCCTGCCCCACCAGTGCGGTGATGGCCTCGCGCTCGTGGGCCGCGATCACCTTCCGGCCGTCCGGTGCGATGAACACGATCTGCGCGGTGGCCCCGTCGGCCGACGAGCCGGGGAAGCGCTCGCCGATCAGGTCGAACGCCTTCTGCGCCTCGATACCGGGCATGAAGGAGGTGGTGTCGTCGGAGGCGGCGGGGGCCATGACAGCACCGGCACCGGCGCCGCCGACGATCGCCACCCACAGCAGGGTCACCAGCCAACGCCGCCGGAAGGCGGTCCGGCCCAGCCGATAGAGCAAAGTAGCCACGAGTAAGAGGTCTCCAGGTCTGGTTCGAATAGGTGGCCAGCCTGACGTGACGGGGTGCGGCAGGGCATCGTGCGCCTACTGGCAATGCCGTCTGATGACCAGGCACGAGCTGTCGCGCCCGTCTCCTACTTCAGGAGGAGCGGGAGAAGACGGGAACTACTGCACGGGTACGAGCGTGAGTGCGAGCCTGAGTAACGAGTACGACCGTGCCCCGCACCGAACACGCAGCGCGCCACCCAACGCGCCCAGCGCTCAGCACCCAGCGGGCGCTTTGCGCACATGTGCCGCGGAAAGCGATTTCCCGCCACCGGAGCTTCGCGATTCACCCTTCTCAGGTGCCCTTCCGGGGAACTACTGCCACACTCCCGGCGTCAAACGTATCGGGCTTGCCACCTCTGCGCTTTGCTTGACATTTCACCGAGACCCGAGCACACCCCGCATTCACCCTCCCGCACCGTGCGCCGAATACCCGTCGAGCCGCTGACCATTTGGGGACTATTCGCAGTGACCACCGTAATTGTGCAGCTTTCCGACGCCGTCGTCCGCCACTCCGACGACCCCAGGCCCGAGCCGCGTCTGGTGCGGCTGAGCCCTGGCCAGAGTGCCGAGTTCGGGCGGGGGAAGCCCGGGACACCGCTGCCCATACCTTTGCGTGACCCCGCGGTGTCGCGGTGCGCCGGACAGGTCGCCGCAGTGGAGGACTACTGGCGCCTTTCCAATTACAGCGCCGAGGCGACGTACGTCGTGGAGAACCTCGAAGGCGCGGGGGAACACATCCGTGTCGCACCGGGACGGATTGGTGCACCCGTCCCGTTCGAGCTGTCCCGGGTAATTCTGCCCGCGGCTGAAAACCCCATGGAATTCAAGGTGTTCGCACCCCAGCACGCGTATGCGGAAGCCGGGTGCGACAGCTCCGCCGGAGAACCGACCACGAGCCCCTTCTCGCTGAACCCCACGGCCAAGTATTTCCTGGTCCTGCTGGCCCTGTGCGAACCTCGGCTGCGCTCCCCTTCGAGCGCGGCCGTCCCGGGCGTGGGGGACGTTCTCGAACGGCTGCGACGGCTGCCGAGTTGCCATGATCTGACCCGGTCCGCGCTCAATTACCACATCGACTATCTCGCCGACACGAAGCTACGGCTGCGGGAGGGCCCCGGGGGTTCGTACGGCGAGGCGGGAGGCAAGCGCGAACGGCTGGTCAGCCTCGCACTGCGGTTCAATCTGGTCCGTGAAGAGCACTTGGCTCTGCTCCCCCCAGCCGTCAGACGCTGAACCGAAAGGCTCACCCAGGATGAACCACTCGCATCCCACTCCCCCGCTCGATCCCGCGCCCGGCTACCGGATCTCGGACTGGGAGATCACCGACCTGATCGGCTCGGGCAGTTGGGGCAGTGTGTACGCGGCGGAGAAGGTCGTCGACGGTGCCGCGGGCGGCTCGGCCGTCGCCATCAAGCTCCTGCGCACCGACCTGCTGACCCCGGGACAGCGCGCGTCGATGGAGGAACTGGCCCGCAAGGAAGCACAGTTCAGTACGGAGGCGGACCACCCCCATCTCGTACGCACCCATGCGGTCGTGACCCTGAGGGATCCCGAGCGGCCCGAACTGGACGGCATGACCGCGCTGGTGATGGACCGTGCGGAGCGCAGCCTCCAGGACCTCCTGGCGGCCGGCGGGACCGGGCATCCGCTGCCGGAGGCCGAGCGGATCCTCAGCGGGGTGGCTTCCGGACTGGCACACATGCACACGCACGGCTGGATCCACGCGGACCTCAAGCCCGCGAACATCCTCCTCGGTCCCGAACGGGCCGTGTGGCTCGCGGACTTCGGGCTCACCGTGGAGCTGGAGGGCACGCACGCGTACGTTCCGCCGCTGGGGTCGCTCGACCACGTGCCCCCGGAGTGGTGGTCGGAGCGCACCGGCGTCCACGGCACGACCGTACGCAAGACGGCGGACATCTGGGCGTTCGGTGTGCTGGCACACCAGGTGCTGACCGGTGGGATGCATCCGTTCCCCGGCGGAACGGCCCGGGCTCGCTCGCTGGCGGCCCAGGCCTATGCCAACGGTTCGGCCCCGCTCCGCCTGGACGACTCCCTCGAACCGGAGTGGCGCAGACTGATCGGGGAGTGTCTGGCCCCCGATCACGCCTCCAGAGCGGCCCTGGACGCGGGTGAACTGTCGCGCCGGGTAGGGGCGTTGCACGCCGAACGTCTCCCCCGGCCCGTGTACCGGCGTCCGGCGGTCCTGCTCGCCGCCGGTCTCACCGCCTGTGCCGCCGTCGCCGGCACCTTAGTGGCCTTCGTACCCTCCGACGGCGGGGGCGCCCCGGAGAAGTCGAAGTCCTCGGCGACGGCGACCGCGCTCTCCGACACCGCGCTTCCCGGGGCCATCCCCGCCGATTCCGATGTGCCCGTCTCACTGCGGCGGATCATCACCGACGCCGCGAAGCGGTGCACGGACGAGGAGGTCACCCCCGCTCTGCTGGCCGCGATGCTCAAGGCCGAGAGCGGTTTCGACCCGAAGGCGTCCCGGCCCGCCACCGGCGAGCACGGCATCGCCATGTGGACGCCCGCGGTGTTCAAGGCATGGGCGGTGGACGGGGACCGCGACGGGGACAAGGACTACATGTCACCCGCCGACGCCATCGGCACGATGTCCGTGTTCACCTGCTGGCTCGACCAGCGCTTCAAGCAGAACGACCTCCGGGAGAACCTGCCCGGTCTGATCGCAGCCGGTTACCGCACGAGTGACCGGACCGTCATCGAGGCCGGTGGTGTGCCGAAGGCCGTACAGCCCTACGTGGACGAGGTCCTCGCCAATCTCAAGGAGTACACCGCCTGACACAGCAGGCCCCGGGGCCGCCCCTGACATGCGTCAGGAGCGGCCCCGGCCGTCCCCCGCATAGCGTCGGCGGATCACTCCGTCACCGTACGCAACAGGGGGCATCTGATCATGCGGTACTTCTCATCCCTCCGCAGCGGGCCGAGAGCGGTCGTCCGCAGCGGGCCGAAGGGGGCGCGGCGGGCACTGTTCTCGGCGGGCGCCCTGCTGCTCTGCCTGGCCACGGCGGGCACCACCGCGTCCGCCGCTCCGGCCGCACCGGGTGGCACGACGGCCGACGCCGGGGGCTCGGTGTCCCCCGCGACCGCCCAGGTCGAGGTCCCGGCCGATGTCACCGCCGGTGTCGCGGTCTACGACCGGCAGACAGGGACCTTCACCGAACAGCTGAACACGAGCATGCAGTTCCGCTCGGCATCCGTCGTCAAACTGCTGCTGGTGCTCGACTTCTTCCGGGACCGCGGTCCGAACTACACGATCCCGGCCGCGGACCGCGCCCTGCTGGAACCGATGCTCCGCAGCAGCCTCGACGACGCGGCCGACCACTACTGGGAGGTCAACGGCGGCACGGCGATCATCCAGCGCATGAAGAAGGACCTCGCGCTGGACGACACGGCCGGTCCGCCCGCCGGATACGAGGGCTTCTGGGGTTACACGGCCCTCTCGGCCCGCGACACGGTCAAGATCTACCGCTACATCCTGGAACAGGCCGCGGCGCCCGTACGGGAGTTCATCATGTCCAACCTGCGGCAGTCGACGCGCTGCGCCTCGGACTCCTTCGACCAGCACTTCGGCATCGCCGGGGCCTTCGACCGGCCCTGGGCCGTCAAGCAGGGCTGGTCGGGCGCGTTCGAGACGGGCACCTGCGGTCCGGACAGCGCGAGGAACGCGAAAGCGGCGTCGAAGTCCGCGGGCCGGGAGGCTGTGAGAGCGAAGTCGGCGGACGCACAGCACACGAAGGCCGCGGACGCGGTGAACCTGTCCCGGCCGGCCCTGCACACCACCGGCACGGTCGGCACGGGCGACCGGACCATCGTCGCCGTCCTCACCCTGCACCCGCTCGGCACCACCTACGGCCAGGCCTACACCGACCTCGGCAGGCTGACCCGCAGTCTCGACGTGCCCGGCGCGACCAGGCCGGCCGGAAAGTGGTACGGCACCTGGGGCGAGCGGGTGGCCGTCCGGGGGGCGGCCACCACCACGTCGGGCTCCAAGTCGCGTCTGCCCGCCGGTGTGGAGGTCCTGATCAGCTGCCAGAAGCAGGGCGAGACCGTCTCCGTACCGCCGTACACCAACAACTGGTGGGCGTATCTGCCCCAGTACGGCGGCTACATGTCCAACATCTATGTCAGTGCTCCGGACAACAAGCTGCCCGACGTGCCGGTCTGCACCTCCTGATGTTCGCCGGACCCGGAACAGCGCCTCGGTGATCGGCTCCGTGGGGGCACCGCTCAACGGCGGTGCCCCCACGGTTCGTTCGGCCGGCAGGACTTTGAACACTCACAGTACAAAGTATGGACATGCCAAGTGAAAGCCCCGTAGGTTGGCGGCGCACCGCAGCCACGTCAGAGAAGACCGGAACGCAATCCGGCACGGTCCGGTCCCGCTTCATGGAGGACCGTTGTCCCACCATCAGTTCCTGCGTGCCCGAAGACTTCTCACCTCTCTACTGACCGGGGCCGTTCTGACCGGCGGCCTCCTCGCCGCACCGGGATCCTCGGCCGCCACGAACGCCGCCGCGGCCATCCCGCCCCAGGAGCCCGGGGTCACCCTGCGCGTGTTCGACGTGCAGACGCCGCTGAGCAAGCTGTGCACCCTCAAGCCCGGCCAGACCCCCAACCACGACGCGCTCAAGTCGACGGTGGACTGGTCGACGACCGATGACTTCGGCGGCTTCTCCGACCGGTTCGTGTCGGAGGTGACCGGCTACCTGGTCGTGCCGAGCGACGGCACCTACGGCCTGCGCCTCACCAGCGACGACGGGTCCCGGCTGAGCATCGACGGCACCACCGTCATCGACCACGACGGACTCCACGGCGCGGAGCCGAAGGACACCTCCGTCCAGCTCACGGCGGGCTCGCACCCCCTGCGCATCGACCACTTCGAGCGGGACGGCGGACAGGAGCTGCGGCTGGCCTGGAAGCCGCCGGGCGCGAGCGACTTCACGACCGTGCCGCGCGAGGCGCTGAGCACGGACGCCGGGGTCGTACGGGTCACGGCCCCGGGACGCAAGGAGTGCGAGGCGAGCGGCGACACCCCCGGCGACGGCCTCCCGCTCACCGACGTACGCCCCGACCTCAAGCTCACCGATCTGCGCCCCGACGGTTTCGAACCGCAGGTCACCGGGATGGACTGGCTGCCCGACGGACGGCTGGCGATCAGCACCTGGGGCGGCTCCGACAACGTTGCCGGAGAGGTGTACCTGCTCGACAACGTGACCGGTGACACCAGCAAGGACAAGGTCACCGTCAAGAAGGTGGCGAGCGGGCTGCGGGAGCCCATGGGCATCAAGTACGTGGACGGCTCGCTGTACGTCTCGCAGAAGCACGAACTGACCCGGCTCGTCGACAAGAACCGCGACGACGTGGCCGACGAGCACCGCACCGTCGCGACGTGGCCGTACGGCAAGAACTTCCACGAGTTCGCCTTCGGACTCCTCTACCGCGACGGCTACTTCTACGTGAACCTGTCCGTCTCCATCAACCTGGGCGGCGCGACCACCGTTCCGCAGCCGGCGCCGGGCCGCGGCACCACGTACAAGGTCAGCAGGAAGACCGGGAAGATCAGTCCGATCGCGGGCGGACTGCGGACGCCGAACGGGATCGGCTGGGGTCCGAAGGGCGAGATCTTCGCGACGGACAACCAGGGCGGCTGGCTGCCCTCGTCGAAGCTCGTGCACGTCAAGCAGGGCCGCTTCTTCAACCACTACACCGAGCCGTCCGGCGCCTTCGACGCGGCCACTCCGACCGCGCCGGTGCTGTGGCTGCCGCAGAACGAGATCGCCAACTCGCCCTCCACACCGCTGTATGTGAAGAAGGGCCAGTTCAAGGGCCAGATGCTGATCGGCGACGTGACCTACGGCGGTCTGCAGCGCGCGTACCTGGAGAAGGTGAAGGGCCAGTACCAGGGTGCCGTGTTCCGCTACACGCAGGGCCTCGAAGCGGGTGTGAACCGCCTCAGTTACGGTCCCGACGGTTCGATCTACGCCGGTGGTCTGGGCGCGGACGGCAACTGGGGTCAGGAGGGCAAGCTCAAGTTCGGCCTGCAGAAGCTCACGCCGAACGGCGGCAACACCTTCGACGTCAAGACGATGCGTGCCGTACCCGGCGGCTTCGACCTGACGTACACCCAGCCGGTGTCGGCGAAGACGGCCGAGGAGCTGGCCAAGCACTACAAGGCCGAGCAGTGGCGGTACACCCCGACCAGCGACTACGGCGGCCCGAAGATCGCCGAAGAGGTGCTTCCCGTCCGGTCGGCCGAGCTGTCCAAGGACAAGCGCACCGTGAAGCTGCGGCTCGACGACCTGAAGCCCGGCCGGGTCGTGCACCTGCGCTCCCCGCGCCCCTTCACCTCCGAGTCCGGTGAGTCGCTGTGGAACACCGAGGCCTGGTACACGCTCAACGCCATGCCCGGCAAGCAGCCGCCCGCCGCCACCCTGTACGAGGCCGAGGAGGCCCGGCTCACCGGCACGGCCGGCATCGCCACGGACCACCCCGGCTACTCCGGCAGCGGGTTCGTCGCGCGGTACAACACGGAGGGCAAGGTCGCCACGACCTTCGACGTGCAGGTCAAGAAGTCGGGCACGTACGACGTCAACCTGCGCTATTCCAACGGCCCCAACCCGTTCCAGGGCACCAAGTCGCTCTCCCTGTACGCCAACGGGAAGAAGCTGCGGCAGGTGAAGCTCGCCTCCACCAGTGACTGGAACTCCTGGTCCACGCAGACCGAACAGGTGGAGCTGCGCAAGGGCGACAACACCATCTCGTACCGCTTCGAGGCCGGGGACACCGGTCATGTCAACCTCGACCTGATCACCGTCCGGCCCAAGGGAGCGTCCCCCGCCCTCTTCGACGGGACCGCGGCCTCGCAGTCGCAGTGGCAGCACACGGACGGACGGCGGCTGGAGTGGCCGCTCGCGGACGAGGGGTCCATGGAGGTGTGCTGCGGTGACATCCGGACCATCGACGCGTACCAGGACTTCAAGCTGCACGCCGAGTTCCGGGTTCCGCTGCTGCCCGACGACGTCACCGGGCAGAACCGCGGGAACAGCGGCATCTTCATCCAGGACCGCTACGAGCTGCAGATCCTCGACTCCTACGGTGACACCACATTGGACACCAACGAGGCCGGGGCCATCTATCTGAAGAAGGCGCCCGACGTCAACGCGGCCAAGGCGCCCGAGACCTGGCAGACGTACGACATCGTGTTCCGTGCCGCCCGCTACGACGACAGCGGCAAGAAGACCGCGGACGCCCGGCTGACCGTGGTGTGGAACGGCCAGAAGGTGCACGACGACATCACCCTCGACAGCCCCACTGCCTCGGGCCGGGCCGAGACGCCGTCGACGGGGGCGATCAGGCTGCAGGACCACGGCAACAAGGTCCGGTTCCGCAACATCACACTGGAGCCGCTCACATGACCTGAAGTGGTGCGCAGTGACGTGAACTGATCCGAGGCCGGGCCCGGTCGACACCGGGCCCGGCTCTCGCATGTGGGGTCTGCCGGGGGTCGGCGGTAGTGCCTGCGGTACCTCGGGGCGGGCAGCGTATGGGTTCGTGGAGCCCCCTGTCCGCGCGGGAATCTAGGGGCATGACGCGAAGCAAGGCAGTAATCATTCCCTCGGTCCTCCTCTCCCTCGGCGCCATGGCGGTCGCCACTCCCGCCCTCGCGGACGCGGTGAAGGGCTCGCCGGCGCCGGCTCCGGTCTCGGCGTCGACCACCACGACCGCGTCCCGGTCCGCGGCCTCCGGGCAGAGCCTGGAGAGTGTGGTCGACGCCATCGAGCGCAGTGCCCGCACCCTGAAGAGCACCGATCCCGAGGGCAGTCTGCGGGACCTCGACGCGCTGGGCCGGATGGTCGGGGACGCCGATGTGGTGGGCCTGGGCGAAGCCACCCACGGTTCGCAGGACTTCTTCCGGATGAAGCACCGGGTCTTCCGCTACCTGGTCGAGAAGAAGGGCTTCCGGACGTTCTCCCTGGAGCTGGCCTGGAGCAGTGGTGTGCGGGTCAACGAGTATGTGCTGCACGGCAACGGCGAGTTGAAGGACATAGCGCGCGAGGAGTTCCTGGGCGCGTACCGGATCTGGAACAACCAGGACTACATCGACCTCATCGAGTGGATGCGCGACTACAACCGCAGCCACCCGAAGGATCCGGTGCAGTTCATGGGCAACGACATGGGCTACGCGGGACCGGAGTCGTACGAGCGGGTGACGGACTACGTGGCCCGCGAACACCCGCGACTGCTGGAGCAGGTCACCGAGCTCTACCGCGGGCTGGCTCCGACCACCGATGCGGGCACCTACAGCGAGCAGTACCTCCAACTGCCGCTCACCGAGCGCGCGGAGCGGTCGGAGCGGACGCGGAAGGTGTACGAGCTGCTGCGGGATCAGCGGCCTGCGCGCGGCGACCGGCAGGCGCACCTGTGGGCCGTGCAGCACGCCCGGGCCATCCACCAGATGGCCAAGGGGTACTCCCTCGACATCACCGACGATACCGAGGTCACGAAGATGATGAGGATGCGCGACGAGGTGATGGCCGAAAACGTGGCGTGGTGGCGCAAGCACACCGGCGACAAGATCCTGCTGTCGGCGCACAACACCCATGTGTCCTACGACTCGTTCGACGAGCGGTATCCCAAGACCCAAGGGGCCTTCCTGCACGACGCGTTGGGCAAGGACTACGTCAGCATCGGCTTCAGCTTCCACCAGGGCGCGTTCGCGGCGTTCGGCGCCGACGACAACGTGATGCGGACCTATCGGGTGGGGGCGGCTCCGGCGGGCTCCAACGAGGACACCCTGGACAAGGTCCGCCAGGAGGACTACATCCTCGACATGCGTACGGCTCCGAACGCCGCCCGCGCCTGGCTGGCGAAGCCGCGTGTCACGTACAACATCGGCGCGGGCTGGCCCGACCCGATGACGTACAAGATCGGCCTCGGCAAGGCGCACAACATCCTCATTCATCTGAACGAGGTGGAGGCCACCAAGTACCTGGGCACTCCCTGACCCTCGGACGGGACCGCTTGAAAGCCCGGATCTCCCGGAACTCCCTCTCTAGTGTCGCCAGAAACTAGCTATGTATTGCCGTCACACCCCTTGTAGGCCTTTAAGTGTCGACAGTACCGTGCAGTCGAACCTCGCCTGCAGGCCTTCTCCATGGGTTCGCCCGCCGACCGCCACCTTCGCCGTTCGCCGCGCCGGTGACGGTCGGCCATGCCCGAATGCACTGGAAGACAAGGGAGTTCACAGTGGTACGCAGAAGCAGTCCAGGTGCGGACCGGCCGGCCGGAGCGTCCGTGCTGGACCAGGACGTCACCTACCGGGCCCGCCCCCGCGCTCTCCTCGTGGCGATCGCCGGACTCGCGGTCACCCCCGCGCTGACCACCCCGGCCTCGGCACATTCCAACAGGCACACCACGGCGCACTCCGTGAAGGGCGGCAGGACCCTCGTCGTCGGCTCCGGGGAGACCCTGGAACTCACCGCGACCACCACGGTGAGCCGGCTCGTCATCGAGGAGGGCGGGGTCGTCGCCGCCCCGGAAGGGTACCGCCTCACCCTCACCGTCAACGGCGTGGAGACGGGCGCGAAGCTGAGCGAACTGACCGACGGATACGGCGGGTTGGCCACCGCTGTCGCCGCCGGCACCTACCGCGGCAAGGTGGTCCTGGACGTCGCCGCGGCCAACGACGTCCCCTTCAGCGACCTCAGCTTCCCGATCCGGCAGGCGCTCTACGTCGACTCCGCCGGTGTCGACGAGACCAAGTCCGTGCCCTCCAACGTACGCGGCGGCACCGTCACCGACACCGCCGCGCGCGACATCACCCTGCTGTCCAACGGCGAGTCGTACAACGGCGTGTACGTCACGGGCGGCGGCTCCTACACCCTGACCAGGCCGCGGATCGCCTTCGACGGCAACGGCCGCTGCGACTTCATCGGGTACGGCGCCTCCGTCGTCGGCACCGGAGAGGGCACCAACCTCGTCGTCGACGGGGCCGTCATCAAGAACGAGGGCGTGGTGCGCACCGCGGTCATCGCCGACGCCACCGCCAACGTCGTCGTCAAGAACTCCACACTCCACTGCGCCGACGGCAGTCACGTACCCGACGAGTATCCGGCGACCGGGACCGGCGACACCCGGTACATGATCACCGTGCCGTGGATGCTGGGCCTGTCGGGCAACGTCCGCACCACCAACCTGCTCGGCGCGAGCACCCGGGCGTCATACGTCAACTCCTCGATCACATCAGAGAAATGGGGTGCCCTGTCCGTCGACGGCGGCAGCAAGTGCACCCTCACCGCGATCAACAGCCATATCGGCAACACCAAGGGCCAGGGCTACGGTTCCTACGCCATCGGCAGCGTCACCGAACACTTCCTCGGCTGCACCTTCGACGTCGGCGACTACGCCCTCATCCACTGGGGCGCCTCGGCCCACTACGGCGACAGCACCAAGGAAGCCGTCGCTGCACTCAACGACTCCCTGCACATCGGCCTCACCGAAGCCGAGTTGAGGAACCTCCCGGTCCGCCCGACCGTCATCGAGGCGGGCCGCTTCATGGTTCTCTGGTACGCGGCCGGCTCGGTGACCGTCGACGGCGGCACCCGGGTCACCACGGGCAAGTCCACCTTCATGTGCAAGGCCGTCGCGGCCAGGGTCAGCGTCGACGGCTCCGAGGGTGCCACCCTCGACCCGGGCAACGGTGTCATCTTCCAGCTGATGGACACCGACCGGCCCAGCAGTGTCGCGGTCACGGGCAAGCCCTGGAAGACCGAGATGACCGGCACCTACACGGAGCCCACCGGCTCCCCCGCCAAGTCGTCGACCTGGGTCACCACCAGCGCCCAGGCCACCGACGCGACCGCCTCCTTCACCGACATCAAGCTGAGCGGCGACTTCTACAACGCGGTCCGGGGCGGCGGCAACGCGGGTCTCCAGGGGCAGAACCTGGTCCTGCACTTCACCCGTACCACCCTCAAGGGCGTCATCTCCGCCACCACCACGAAGCACCGGGTCCCCACCCTCACCATCGCCGAGTACCGGGAGATCAGCGAGGTCACCAACACCGTGTCCCCGGTCGTCAACAACGGTGTCGTGGTGACCCTCGGCAGCGGCTCCAGCTGGACGGTGACCGGCACCTCGTATCTGAGCGCGCTGACCCTGGCCGCCGACGCGACCGTCAAGGCCCCGCGGGGCAGGACCGTCACGCTCACGGTCGACGGCACACCCACCGCCATCGAGGCGGGCCACTCCTACACAGGGGCCCTCACGCTGACGGTGGCGTGAGCCGGACGTGAACCGGCCCCCGGGGTGGCGGTACATCCCGGGGGCCGGAGTGCGTCGTACCGCTCCTGTCAGCGTCGGCCGTGCTTCCCAAGGGCGTGTTTCTTCAGGAACGTGACCAGGAGGCGGTTCCAGGCGGCGGGCTGCTCCCAGTGCGGGTTGTGCCCTGCCTCGTCGACCACATGGGTCCGCGCTCTGCGAAGGTGCAGGGCGTTGAGACGCATGAGGGACGGCGGGCTGTACAGGTCGCCGTCCCCGGTGATCAGCTGGACCGGGAGTGTCAGTGTTTCCAGTACCGCCCAGGTGATGGTGTGCGCGAGGGACTGCGCGAAGGCGTCGGCGGTCCGGGCGCGGGCGTTGATGGCCAGCCAGGCCGCCACTCCGTCCAGGTCACCGCCGCGATAGGAGGGCCCCAGTTCCTTGACGGCAACGGGCAGGTCCCCGAACGGGTCCGGCTGGAGCGCCTCGGTCAGTTCCAGATACGCGGCGTCCTGTACGCCCATGATGCTGCCGGAGACGGTCAGGCTGAGCAGCCGGTCCTCGTGCGCGAGGGCGTAGTCGATCGCCAACGGGCCCCCGGCGGCCGAGCCGGAGAGATGGAACCGGTCGAGTCCGAGTTGGTCGGCGAGCGTGTCGAGGTCCCCGGACGCGGTGTCGGCCTCCGCCTTGGTGCCGGCGACGGAACGGTACGCGCCCCGCCGGGAGTAGCCGATGACACGGTGACCTGCGGCGGCCAGGACGGGCTGCTGGTACGGCCAGCTCTCCCCGCTGCCGGAGCCGGGGTGCAGCAGCACGACCGGTTCGCCGCTTCCGCCGGTGTCCCAGCACCACAGACTGCCGCCGCCGGCCACGGGCACCTGGTACTCGGTGACGGGCCGCTGGGCGGGTACCGGCACCGGCCGCCAGGGAAGGCCTGAACCGGTGGTGGCACGGGCGGTTCCCGCGACCGCGCCGGTCGTCGTCAGCGCGGCGAGGGCGGCTCCGCCGACCACGGCCCGCCTGCTGAGGCCCGGGACGGACGATGGAATCCTGCTGTCGTTCTCCACTCTTCTCCTCCTATGCATTCCCTTTGCGCTTCCTCACAGGTGTCGACAGGGGGTACCTGATCGCCGCCGGGACTGATCTCCTCATGCGGTAGTGTCGACACCGTTGAGCCACCTTTGAAGATCTCTGGACCCGAAACAGGGGGACACGGCGCATGTCGGATCAGGACACGCACCTGGTGCTGGAGCGACTGCTGCGGCTACGGGACCGACGGGAACCACTGGTGGCGCAGATCGCCGAGTGGGTCGGCGCCGGCATCATCGAGGGCCGGCTCCAGCCGGGCCAGGACCTCAACAGCGTCGAGCTGTCCCGCCGGTTCGACACCAGCCGCACCCCGGTGCGCGAGGCCCTCATGCTGCTCGAACAGGAGGGCCTGGTCGAGATGAAGGCCCGGCGCCGCCCCCGGGTCGCCGCCCCCTCCCTCACGGACATCAAGGACATCTACCAAGTACGCCGTCAGCTGCTGTCGATGCTGGCGGGACTGCTGGTCCAGCGGGCCACCGACGCCGAGCTGACCGAGCTGCGCACCCGGGTGGAGGCGATGCGCGAACTCGCCGACGCCGCCGACGTGGACGCGTACTTCTGGAGTCATGTGCTGCTCCAGGAGCGGATGACCGAGATCGTGGGCAACACCACCCTCAAGCAGATCCTCGACTCGCTCGCCCTGCGGACCCTGATGCTGCGGCACCTGAGCCTGACCCGTCCCGGCCGTCTGGCCTACAGCGTGGACGACCAGGAACGGCTCATCCAGGCCTGCGAGGAACGGGACGGGGAACTCGCCTCGGCGCTGATCGCCGGTGCGACCGTGCGGGCGCTGCGGGCCGTGGAGGAACAGATCGAGCAGGACACCCCGGGCAGCGGCAAGGCAGCCCGCAAACGCCGCTCGGCCGACTGACACCCGGCCTGACCTGCCCCTCCTGACCCGCCCCTCCCTGACCTCCGCGACCTGCTCGGCCGCTCACTTGGCGAGCACTCCGCCGTCCACGGGGAAGTTCCCGCCCGTCACCCAGGTCGACTCGTCGGAGCACAGATAGACGGCGCACCAGGCGATGTCATCGGGCCTGCCCACCCGGCCCAGCGGGATACGGGCCAGCAGTGCCTGCTGGGCCGCGCCCTCGTGCGCGCCGGCCGACTCGGTGGCGGGGGTGCGGACCATGCCCGGCGAGATGGTGTTGGCCCGGATGCCCAAGGGGCCACCCTCCACGGCGAGTTGACGGGTCAGCCCGAGCACGGCGGCCTTGCCGGCGCAGTGGGCGACCATCCCGAAGGTGCCACTGCCCCGGAAGGCGTTGACCGAGGCGAAGTTGACGATCGAACCGCCCCCGGACGCCTCCAGGTGCGGCCAGGCGGCCTGCACGGGCAGGAAGACGACATCGACCTCGCCCCGCATGGTCGGCGTCCACTGTGTGTCGAAGTCCATGTCGGCCGCGGTCGCCATGTGCGGAGCGATGGCACCGGCGGTGACCAGGGCATCCACGCGGCCGTGCAGTGCGAACGCCTCGTCGGCGAACCGCCGGGCGTCGGCCGGGTCGGTCATGTCCAGCGGGGCGAACACCTCGACGGCCAGACCACGGTCGGCGGCGAGCTTGCGGGTGCGCTCGGCGGCGGCCGGGTCCACGTCGCAGCCGACCACGGTGGCGCCCTGCTCCGCGAAGAGCAGCGCGCATCCCTGACCGATACCGGCACCTGCGCCGGTGACGAGGGCGACCTTGCCGTGCAGCCGACCGGTACCTGGCTCTGCCGTGGGCCCGGAACGGGGAGCGGTCACGTTGTCCTCCTGGGAACGACGTAGGGATCGGGTTGCGGGGACGGAGCCGTCGGCAGCTCCACCTCCAGCGCGACCAGAAAACGGGAGACCATGCTGTACGCGGCTGCCGTGACGGTCAGTTCGACCAGTTCGGTTGGGCCGAAGTGCGGGCGCAGGGCGTCGAAGACGTGGGCGGGTACATGGACGTCACGGGTCATGGCGTCGGTGTAGGCGACGACCCGGCGCCGCCGTTCGTCGAGGTCGGGATGGGTGGCGGCGTCCTCGGCACGGAGTGCGTCGAGGTGCCGGTCGTCGAGTCCGGCGGCACGTGCGTCGCCTTCGTGGGCGGCCCATTCGTAAGGGGCCCGGTTGAGGACGGCAATGCGCAGGACGATGAGTTCACGGATGTCGGCGGGCAGGGTCATACGTTGCCGGACCGCGCCCAGCAGACTGTTCCAGCCGTCCGCCACCTGCGGACTGTGGAGCAGCATCCGGTCCAGTGGGCGCAGTGTGCCACCGCGCCGCTCGCGGATGCGCTCCGCGATGTCACCGGCTCCGTCGGTACCCGGGAGTCGAGCCACGGGCCGTTCCCTTCTGAGATCCCCAGGTCGGTCCGCGCGTGCTCACCCGGGTGGGGCGGGCCGGCGCAGGACGTCCTGGCGCACGGTGTCGCCGAAGAACAGGGCGGGTGAGGTGTCGGGTCCGGTGAACCGGGGCCAGTGATGCAGGTCCGGGTCGCCCCGAGGACCGGTACGGCCCGGATCACCCGTGGCGACGAAGCGTGCCCAGGTGTCGGCCATCAGCGCGGCCAGTCGCCGGTCGGTGTCCTGCCAGGGCCAGTCGGGCCGCCGATCGAGGTTGTCGAGGACGTAGGGAAGTTCGGCCGTGTGGTAAGCGCCCAGGTCGGGAAGGTCGGACTGCTCGGCCAGGCCGGGCGGCAGCGGAGGCCGCCGCTCGAACCGGTACATCCAGGTCGGCGTACCCGTCGCGGCGTGCGATCGCGCCCACTGCCAGACGGGTCCCACGAACCGTGCGTCGCCCACGGCCCCGGTGTCCTGGTCCGCGGAGGCGTACACCGTGCCCTCGTCGCGGTTGGTGCCCACCAGGAGCGGGACCCGGTGCTGGCGGCCCGTGTCGAAGACGTCGTCGGTCGGTTCGGTGAGGATCCTGCCGTCGACGACGGGTCCGAAGTGACCGCGCACGATGAGTTCCACTCCGGAGACGCGGCGCAGCCCGTCGATGTCCCGGCCGCCGAACTCCTCCGCGTAGGCCAGTCCCCGCTTCTGTGCCTCGCCCTGTCCGGGCAGCGGGCCCTCCGCCCGGCCCACGCCCGAGGCGCTCTGGCCCAGGGCCGCCCGGAAGTGGGGACGGGCCGCCGGTGCGGCCATCAGGTGGCAGATGTGGGCGGCGCCCGCGGAGTTGCCCGCGAGGGTGACCCGGTCGGGGTCGCCGCCGAAGGCCGCGATGTGTGTACGGACCCAGGTGAGGGCGGCGGCGATGTCGAGGAGGCCGTAGTTGCCGGAGGCGTCGAGGTCGTCCTCGGCGGCCAGGCCCGGGTGGGAGAGGAAACCGAGGGCGCCGAGCCGGTGGTTGAGGGTGACGACCACCAGACCTCGGCCGGCCAGGGCGCGGCCGTCGTGGATGTCCTGGGAGCCGTGGCCGTAGCGGTTGCCGCCGCCGTGGATCCACACCATGACAGGGAGGCCCGTGCCCGGCGCCGGATCGGGTGTCCACACATTGAGGTACAGGCAGTCCTCGCTCATCACCAGCGCGCGCCGGTCGGCGAAGTTGGTGCGGTACATGACCGAGTCGCTCGGCGGCTGCGGTTGCAGCGGCGCCGGACCGAACTGCTCGGCCCCGCGCTCGCCGTCCCAGTGGGCGGCGGGCCGAGGTGGCCGCCAGCGTAGGTCGCCCACCGGGGGTTCGGCGAAGGGGATGCCCCGGAAGACGGCGACCTGGCCGTCCCACTCCCCCACCAGCCGCCCGGCGCCGGTGCGCGCCCGGGGAGCGCCGGCGCCTCCGGCCGGAATCCGGGAGGCGACGCTCACACCCCGGCCAGTCACGCCGGTGCCTTGTACAGCGAGCCGTTCTTCATGATCGCCAGGAGGCGGTCGCGGTCCTGGAGGATGCTGATGTCGTCCAATGGGTCGCCGTCGACGAGGACCAGGTCGGCGAGGAATCCCTCCCGGATCAGGCCCAGTTCGTCGCCCATGCCCATCACCTGGCCGCCGTACTCGGTGGCCGCGCGCAGTGCCTCGGCCGGGGTGAAGCCGAACCAGTCGACGAAGAGCTGCAGGTCTCGGGCGTTGCGGCCGACCGGGTTCCAGGCGAAGCCGTAGTCGCCGCCCGGGACGACACGGATGCCGCGCCGGACGAGTTCGGGGACGACCTCCCGGACCGCCTTCTGCGTGACCTCGACCTCCATGCCGGGCTCGGGCTCGCTGTCGGCCTCGTGCAGGTTGGCGTGAATGATGCCGGGGGTCGGCGCCACGAACAGCCGGTCGCGCGCGGCCTCCAGCAGGTCGAGGGCTTCCTCGTCGGCGAAGGTGCAGTGGTAGACCGCGCGGATGCCGTGGCGTACGGCCATCTTGATCGACTCGGCCGCGTGGGCGTGGGCCGTCAGCCAGACGCCGCGCTCACGGGCCACCGCCGCTGCCGCCGCGACCTCCTCCTCGGTGAACTGCACGATCCGTGAGGTGCCCTGCACCACCGCGCTCTCGCCCGACAGCGACAGCTTGACGATGTCGACACCCAGGTCCGCCATCTCCCCGACGAAGCGGCTCACCGACTCGGGGTCGGAGGCCCGGCCGTCGATGCCCGGGAAGTCGTACACCCCCGGTTCGACCATGCCTGCGGTGCCTTCCCAGGAGGCCGCCTTGAAGCGTGGTCCCGGCATCCAGCCCTCGTCGAACGCCTTGCGGGCGGCCGTCTCGGTACGCGGCAGACGGTTGCCGCCGGAGTACGCGCTGGTGAAGCCCTGGTCCAGCAGGACACGGCCCGCGTGGGCCACCAGCAGGGCCTTCTCCTCGTCGGGCTCGTCACGGCGGCGGGAGCGGTGCTCGACGGTGGAGCCGAAACCGAGGTGGGTGTGGGAGTCGACCAGGCCGGGGATCAGGGTGCCCCCTCCGCCGTCCACGATCCGCGCCCCCGCCAGGCCGCCGGCCGGGATCCGGGAGGCGACGGCGGTGATGCGCTCGCCCTCGACGAGGACCTCGGCGGGGAAGGGATCACGTCCCGTTCCGTCGAAGACCCGGACTCCGGTGAAGACAGTCCGGTCACCGGTCCGGTCGCTGGTCTTGTCACCGGTCCTGGCGCTGGTCCTGACGCTCGGCCTGCCGTCGCTCATCGTGCGCTCCTGAAGGTGTGCCGCATCTCGCCCAGGTCTCCGATTCTGCTGACGAGGGTGTCATCGGTCCCTATGAAGCGCTGGGGTGTACGCCGGTTGCCGACTCCCGCCGGGGTCCCGGTGAAGATCAGGTCGCCCGGGCGCAGCGGGCAGATCGCGCTGAGGTGGGCGACCAGCCGTGGCACCGGGAAGATCATGTTCGAGGTGCGGTCGTGCTGGACGGTCTCCCCATTGAGTTCGCAGGTCAGTTCCAGGTCGTCGCGGTCGGCCGGTTCGTCGACACTGACCAGTGCGGGTCCCACCGGGCCGAAGCCGGGGAAGGACTTGCCGAGCGAGAACTGGGCCGGGCGGCCCGCGAGTTGGACGATCCTCTCGGACAGGTCCTGCCCCACGGTGAGTGCGACGACCGGGTCCCAGCCGTCCTCCTCCGGCACCCGGTAGGCATCGCGGCCGATCACGGCGACCATCTCCAGTTCCCAGTCGACATGACCGGGCGGCAGGTCGATGGTGTCGTACGGGCCGGTCAGGCAACTGGGGAACTTGGTGAAGACCAGCGGCTCGGCCGGCTCCTCGTACCCCGCCTCCGCCGTGTGCGGGCGGTAGTTGAGGGCGACGGCGAAGATCTGACGCGGCTCGGGGACGGGTGCGCGCAGGTCCGACTCCTTGTACGGGACGGCCGTCGCCGGGTCGACGCCGGCGGACCAGCGCAGCAGGGCGTCCCACTGACCGAAGACGGCGGCCGGGTCGGTGTCGAAGCCGCCGGCAGACACGTCCACGGCACCGCTGCCGTCACCGCCGTCGCCACCGTCGGTCAACAGGGCGAGGCGGCCAGCGAGGTTGGCGATCCGCATGGCCTCACACCCACTGTTCCGCGGGCGGCTCGGACGTGCCGTACGCGTCCTGCCAGGAGACGACACGGTTGCGCAGCACGCCCAGACGCTCGATCTCGGCCTCGACGACATCGCCGGGCTTCAGGTAGTTGGCGAAGGGGTCCTCGGTGCTCGCCGCGACTCCGGCGATGGTGCCGGTGGTGATGAGGTCGCCCGCGCTGTAGGTCTGCGGGGAGTGATAGGCGACCAGTTGAGGGATCGACACCGACATACGGGAGGTGTTCGACTTCTGCCGTACGTCACCGTTGACGCGCAGTTCCATGTCCAGGTCGTGCGGGTCGTCGATCTCGTCGGCGGTCACGATGTACGGGCCGATCGGGCAGAAGGTGTCGATGGCCTTGGAGAAGGAGAAGACACCTGACTCCATCTCCTTGCGCTGGATGTCGCGCGCGGTGATGTCGTTGAAGACCAGGTAGCCGCCGATGTGCTCGACGGCCTGTTCGGCGGTGAAGAACTTGCCGGGTTTGCCGATGATCACGGCGAGTTCGAGCTCGTAGTCCACCTCCCGGGTCAGGTTCGCCGGGTACACGATCGGCTCGTCGTGGCCGATGATCGCGTCCACGTTCTGGAAGAACACGATGCCCTTGTTGACCGGGTGCGACCAGTCGACCCGTACCAGGTCCTCGTGGTGCTCGCGGAAGTTGCCGGCCGTATGGAAGAACTTCTTGGGCACGATCGGCGCGCGCAGCCGGACGTCGGCGAGTGGATACGTCCGCCCGGTCTCGGCGACCTGGCCGTCGCGCTCGAAGAACACCCGGGTCGACGGAACGTCGAGCTCGATCACCGTGTCGCCGTCCAGGCGGCCCACGAGTCCGTCGTCGAACGTCACCAGTTTCATCTGACCTCCTCGTAACTGTCGACACTCAGCCTCCATGATTCCGGTATTCACGTCAACAGTGGCGTCAAGTGTGGACACATTGAACGAAGGTCGATTACGGTCCGCAGCATGAAGACGACGTGGAACTTCACCGGCACACGCGCGCTCGTGGCCGGTGCGGGCGGCATCGGCTCCGCCGTGATCGAGGCCCTGGCGGACGCGGGCGCGGACGTGGTCGTGCTGGACCGGGACGCCGGACAACTGGCCCAGGTCACACGCACGGGCGGTACAGGCAGTACGGGTGGCGGGGGTGGTGTGGTCAGTACCGGCGGGACGGGCAGTTCACACGGCGCCGGCGGTACCGTGCGCGGCCTGAGTGTGGATCTCACCTCCGCCGACGCCTGCCACGACGCGGTCACGGACGCCGTCGGACTCCTGGGCGGACTCGACGTGTTCGTGCACGCCGTCGGCACCAACGACCGCCGTCCCGTCCTGGAGACACCCGACGAGGTCTGGGAACGCCTCGTCGCCATCAACCTCAGCAGCGGCTTCTGGCTGGGCCGGGCCGTGGGCAACGTCATGGTCCCCGGCGGCTACGGCCGCGTCGTCTACCTGTCCTCCGTGTCGGGGCTGCTCGCCCATCGCGACCACGCGCCGTACGCGGCGACCAAGGGCGGCATCAACCAACTCATGCGGGTCATGGCCCGGGAATGGGCGCCCCACGGTGTCACCGTCAACGCGGTCGCCCCCGGCTACACCGAGACCGACCTGACCCGCGCCTACCTCGCCACACCGGGCACGCGCGCGTCGATGGAGGCCCTGGTGCCCGCCGGACGGCTCGGCCGCCCCGAGGATCTGGTCGGTCCCACCCTGTTCCTCTCCTCCGCCGAGGCCGCTTTCATCACCGGACAGGTGCTGTACGCGGACGGCGGCCGGACCCTCGTCTGACGCACAGGTCACCCGACCGCCCGCCGTACCCGTCTAGCCGCGTCCCGACCCGCCGCCCGACCCTCCCGACACCCCAAGGAGCCGTCATGACCAACTCGCAGCGATTCACCGACAAGACCGTGCTCGTCACCGGCGCCGGCACCGGATTCGGTGCCGAGATCGCCGTCCGGGCCGCCCAGGAGGGTGCCGATGTCGCGATCCACTACCGCAGTTCGCGGGCGGGCGCGGCGGCCACCGCCGAGCGCGTGACCGCGCTGGGCCGCAAGGCCGTCGTCGTCCAGGCCGACATAGCCGAGCACAAGCAGATCAGGCGCATGGCGGACGAGGTGTGGGAGGCGTTCGGCCGGCTCGACGTGGCGGTCAACAACGTCGGAGACGTGGCCCGCGAGCAGATGTCCTGGCGCGACCTCACCGAGGAGTCCGTCGACCATGTCCTCGCGGTCGACATCAAGGGCACGCTCCTGTGCACGCACGAGTTCGGCGCACGGATGCTGGAGCAGGAGGGGGGCGGTTCGATCGTCAACATCGGGTCGACGGTGGTGGCGCGGGGCAGTGCGCGGGCGCCTCAGTACGCCGCCGCGAAGTACGGGATCATCGGGCTGACGAAGTCGTACGCGCACGCCTTCGCCCCTGCCGTCAGGGTCAACGTCTTCGCGCCCGGGTTCATCGAGACGCCCGCGACGCTGGGCCGCGAGGACTGGAAGAACGGGCGCGGGGAGCAGCTGCGCAAGGCGACTCCGATGGGGCGCATCCCCGGCCCGGAGGAGCTGGCGGGGGCCGCGCTGTTCCTGGCCACGGAGGACGCGCACCACATCACCGGCGGTTTCCTGATCGCCGACGGCGGTTACAACATGATCGGCGCGTGACGGGAGGACGGCGCTCCTTCACCGAAGGCCGCCGCCATCCCGCCACGGTTCACCGGTCGCGGTCGGCTACGCCACCGTGCGGATCAGCTTCTTGTTGACGAACTCCTCGATGCCCGGACGGCCCAGTTCGCGTCCGAAGCCCGAGCGCTTGATGCCGCCGAAGGGCAGTTCGGCCCCCTCGGCGCCGACACCGTTGACGAAGACCATGCCGGCCTCGATCCGGTCGGCGACCCGCGCGGCCTGGGCCGGGTCGGTGGTGAAGACGTAGGAGCCGAGACCGTAAGGGGTGTCGTTGGCGATGCGGACGGCGTCGTCCTCGTCGGTGGCGGCGAAGACCATGGCGACCGGGCCGAACAGTTCCTGGCGGGCGGCGGTGTCCTCGGTGGTGAGTCCGGTGAGGACACCCGCCGGGAAGTGGGCCCCGTCGCGCCGGCCGGTGCTGTGCAGGGTCGCGCCCTCGGCGACGGCCGCGTCGACCTGGCGGGCGAGGTTCTCGGCGGCGGCCACGGACGACAGGGGCGCGCCCGTCTCCCCGGCGAGGAGCCGTGCGCTGAACTTGTCGACGAACTGCTCGTACAGGCCCTCGACGACCACGAAACGCTTGGCCGCGTTGCAGGCCTGGCCGGTGTTGTCGAGGCGGGCGGCGACGGCGGAGTCGACGACGGCGTCGAGGTCGTCGGTGGACAGGACGACGAACGGGTCGGAGCCGCCGAGTTCGAGGACGACCTTCTTCAGGTGGCGGCCGGCGATCTCGGCGACGGCGGAGCCCGCCCGCTCGGAGCCCGTGAGCGAGACACCCTGGACGCGCGGGTCGGCGATCACGTCGGCGATCTGCTCGTTGGTGGCGTACACGTTGACGTACGCCCCGGCCGGGAAGCCCGCCTCGGCGAACAGCTTCTCCAGCAGGGCGGCGGTGGCGGGGCACTGCGGGGCGTGCTTGAGGACGATGGTGTTGCCGATCGCCAGGTTCGGGGCGGCGAAGCGGGCGACCTGATAGGCGGGGAAGTTCCACGGCATGATGCCGAGCAGGACACCCACCGGGCTGCGCCGGATGACGGCACTGCCCTCTCCGGACGTCACGTCGAGCGGTTCGTCGGCGAGGAACGCCTCGGCGTGGTCGGCGTAGTAGTGGTAGATCTCGGTGCAGAAGCCGACCTCGCCCTCCGCCTCGGCGAGGGGCTTGCCCATCTCACGCACGATGCTCGCGGCCAGTTCGTCCTGGTGTTCCGCGTGCAGGTCACCGAGCCTGCGCAGCAGGGCGGCCCGCTCGGTGACCGTACTGGAACGGCCCCATGCGGCAGCGGCGTGGGCGGTGTCGACAGCAGCCGCGACCTGGGAGTCGGTGGCGGTCGGGTAGGTCTCGACGACCTCTGCGGTGGCCGGGTCGGTGACGGCGTACATGCGATCTCCAGGTGCTGCGTGGTGATGGTCGGGCGGGGGTACGGGGCTGCGGCCGGCCCGCGTGTCACGGGCCGGGCCGTACCGTCATGGTTCGAGGATCGTCCGCACTCCGGTGTTGGACCGGAGGTCGTCGAACGCGAGCGGTGCCTCCTTCAGCGGGCGGATCTTCCCGACCAGGTCGTCCAGCGGCAGGCGGCCGGCGAGGTACAGACGGGCCAGCTTGGGGATGTCCAGCTCGCCGACACTGGAACCATAGTTGCAGCCAAGGATACGTTTTCCCTGGTCGGCGAGGTCGAAGAGGTCGAACGAGCCGGTCGCGCCGGTGGCCGCCATACCGACGAGGACGGCCGCGCCGCCGGAGGTGAGCATGGCCGGAAGCGTCTCGACGACCTTCGGGCTGCCGATCGCCTCGAAGGCGTAGTCCACTCCCCCGAGCTGTTCCTGGCACCAGGCGGCCACGTCGTCGCGCGCCCCGTCGAGGGTGTGCGTGGCGCCGAACTTCCGTGCCGCTTCGAGGCGTTCGGGCGAGAGGTCGACGGCGATGATCGGGTCGGCGCCGACCAGGGCGAGGCCCATCACCACGGAGAGACCCACTCCGCCGGTGCCGATGACGACCGCGGACTCACCGGGCCGTACGCCCGCGGTGTTGACGACCGCGCCGATCCCGGTGGTGATGGAACAGCCGAGCAACGCGCCGATACCGAAGGGCAGTTCCTCGGGGACCTTCACCGCGGCCGTCTCCGGGACGACCAGCCGGTCGGTGAAGGCGCCGAGGCCCAGGTAGGGCCAGACCGCCTCGCCGGCGGCGTCGGTGAAGGGGGTCGTGCCGTCGGGGAGGGTGTTGGCGACGGCCTTGGTGCCGGTGCACAGCCAGCCCTGACCGGCCACGCACTTGCGACAGCGGCGGCACGGCGCGAACCAGGACAGCACCACATGGTCGCCGGGCCGCACGGAGGTGACCCCGGGGCCGACCCCGGTGACCACGCCCGCGGCCTCGTGCCCGAGGACGAGCGGGCGGTCGGTGGGCCAGTCCCCGGACACGATGTGCAGGTCCGAGTGGCACACACCGGCGGCGCGTACCTCGATCTCGACCTCGCCGGGACCGGCGGGACGCAGGGTCACCTCGCGCGTGCCGAGGCCTGCCTCGGGGTCGAAGACGATGGCGGTGGAGGACTCGGCTGGGGAGGACTTCGACGGCATCAGGACGCCTTCACTTCTTCTGCGGTCGGGCCGTCCGTGGCCGGACGCGGGGCGAGCTTGGTGTGGGGCTTGGCGACCACGACGTACACGAGGCCGATGACGAAGAGGGCGGAGAAGACCAGGATCACGGCCCAGACCTGCATCCAGCTGCCGCCGACGGGGGCGAGTTCGGTGCGCGGCCAGGCGATGTTGACCGCTTCGAACAGCAGCCACAGGACGGCGAGCACGTTGACGACGAGCCCGGTGCGGCCGAGTCGCAGTTGGCCCGCGGCGGGGTTCCAGCGTCCGCCGAGCCGGGCCACGAGGGCCACGACCGCGACCGCCAGGAAGACGAAGTAGAAGCCGCCGGAGCCGAACGCGATCAGGGTGGCCGCCGCGTTGCCGTTCAGGCCCAGCAGCAGGCCGAGCCCGGCGAGGACGGCGGTCACGATGAGCGAGACGTACGGGATCTGGCGGGGGCCGACGGTCGCGAGCGTCGTGGAGAAGGGCAGCTGGCGGTCGCGGGCGAAGGCGTACACGGCGCGGCCGATGTAGGTCTGGATGGAGATGGCGCACGCGAAGAACGCGATCAGGACGACGACGATGAACGGCTTCTCGCTCCAGCCGCCGAGGCCCTGGGTCACGGCCTCGAAGACGGGGTCGACGATCGCGCCGGAGACGGCGTCCTCGGGGCGGCGCAGCGCGAGCGTCACGGCGAGGCCGGTCAGCAGGACCGTGAAGGCGACGAAGAGGTAGGCGCGCAGCAGGGCACGCGGCACGCTGCGGCGGGGCTGTTCGGTCTCCTCGGCCACCTGCGTGGTCGCGTCGAAGCCGAGGAAGGCCCAGCCGGCGACCGCGAGGCAGGTCAGCAGTCCGGCCGTGACGGAGCCGCCGGAGACGTCCTGCGCGCCCAGGGTCTCGAAGAGGATGCCGAAGCCGTTGTGTCGTACGAAGAGCAGGAGGATCAGGCTCACGGCGATGGAGGCGACGCCCTCGGCGATGATGCCGGCGTTCAGGAAGTGCTTCACGGGGTTGACCCCGAGGAGGTTGATGCCGAGCGCGACGGCGACGAAGACCACGCCGAGGAGCACGTGCAGGGCGGGCGAGGGGACGCCGTCACCGGCCAGCATGTACAGCCAGGTCGCTCCCAGGTAGGCCACGGTCGTCAGTGAGGCGACGGCCGAGGCGAGGTAGATCCAGCCCACCAGCCAGCCCAGGCGTGGACCGCCCAGTCTGCGCACCCACTGGTAGACGCCTCCCGTGATCGGGAACTGGGAGGACAGCTCGGCGTAGACCACGGCGACCAGCAGCTGGCCGAGGAAGGCGACGACGACCGCCCAGATCCAGGTGGGTCCCGCGAAGACGAAGCCCAGCTGCACGACGGCGTAGATGCCGACCACGGGCGAGATCGTCGCGAACCCGATCGCGAAGACGGCCCACGCGGACAGGGTCCGTTTCAGCTCCTGCTGATAGCCGTATTCGGCGAGTTCACCGGCATCGGTGCGGGTGTCGTCCACGTTCGTCTCCTGACGCTTCCTGACAGTGATGCGCGTGCGGGCGGCCGTCCGGCCTTCCCGGTCCGTCGTGGCGTGACACCGAGGGGCGGACGAGGGGCGGTTCTCGGACCGCGGCCGGCGGTATTCGGACAGCAACGCTTATTGGGCGCATGACCAATTGCTTATTGGTCGCATACTCAATAACATTCACGGCATGACGTCAAGAGGTCCGGGCAAGCGGGTCCGCAAGGCTCCCGCGGAGCGCCGCCACGAGATCGTCGCGGTCGCCGCGCAGGTCGGCCTCGTCGAGGGGCTCGAGTGCATCACCCTGCGCAGGGTCGCCGACGAACTCGGTGTCCAGCCCGGACTCGTCGGCCACTACTTCCCCGCGGCCGACACCCTGGTGGCCGAGGCCTTCACGGCCGCCACCATGGCCGACCTGGACACCCTGCTGCCCGAGCGGCCGGACGGCCCCGGCGACGACACCCCGCGGGCGGTCCTGCGGCGGTTCTTCACACTGATGTCCAGCACCGAGTTCGACAACGTGAGCAGGCTCTGGCTCAACGCCCGGCATCTCTCGCGCTACCGCCCCGGACTGCGCGAGCACGTCGTGGCGCAGGAACTGCTGTGGTGCACGCGCATAGAGAAGGCGATCACGGCCGGTACGGAATCAGGGGACTTCGTCTGCGCCAACCCGCGGGCCGCGGCCGTCCGCATCCTGGTGGCGATCGACGGGGCCAGTGCCTACATCAACACCAGCGCCGAACAGCGCGGCGCCCCGATCACCCACTTGGCCAGGACCGTGGCGGAGGCCGAACTGGGGCTCGGGGCGGGGGCGTTGGAGCCAACGAGCGAGCCTGCCTGAAGCGCGGCAGCACCATACGGGTGACCATGCGGGTGCTCGTAGGTGCTCGTTGGTGCTGCCGCGAAGGATCAGACGGTCACCGGGACCCTTCCGTCACGGGCTCGGTGACGGGGCGCGTGGCACGCTCGCGTCCCGCCAGGCGTTCCAGCGCGAAGGCACCCGGGCCGAAGAACACGATGAGCAGGAACCCCCAGCAGAAGAGCACCGGGGCCAGCCCGCCGTTCTGCAGCGGGAAGAGGCCGTCCTGCTGGTGCTCCGTGAAGTACGCGAACGCCATGATCCCCGAGCTGAGGAACGCCGCGCCGCGTGTGGCGACCCCGAGGAGCACCAGGGCGCCGCACACCAGCTCGATCACCCCGGCGTACCAGAAGGGCCAGTCGCCCGTCGGACTGGCCTTGCGGTCCAGCACCCCGAAGACCGTGGCAGCGCCCTCGGTGGTGAACAACAGGCCGAGGACCATACGGAACAGGCCCAGTACGAAGGGCTGGCGCGACGTCAGCCAGTCGCCGAGGCGCGAAGTGGTCATCAGAACTCCTCAGAGGTCGGTAAGCGATCGGTCGGTGCGCGACCGGTCAGTACGTGATCGATGGAATGAGGGGGAAATGGACCACGGAGTCCGGGTCGCGTCCCTCAGTCGTCCGTACGTGCGCGGGGCGCCCCGGGTTCAACCGGATGCCGAGGTCGTGGGCCGCTGACCGGCTCCTGTCCGCGAGCCGGGCTGCGTGACGGCCTTCGCGACGGGCTCCGTGACGAGCTTCGTGGGGGCCTTCGTGACGGGGTCGGTGTGTCCGGTTTGACTTGAAGCGCTTCAAGTAGCGGAGGCTACTCACATGTCAGCGACCAGACAGCAAGCCGCGGACCTGACCATCCAGGAGATGGCCCGGCGATCGGGCTTCGCCGAATCCACGCTCCGCTACTACGAGAAGATCGGCCTCCTGGGCCCGGTCGCCCGCGACGAGTCCAGCGGGCATCGCCGGTACGGGCCCGCGACCGCGGATCGTGTCGAGGCGCTGTCCTGCCTGCGCTCGGCCGGGATGACGGTCACCGGGATGCGGCGCTATCTGGACCTGCTCGCCCGAGGGGACTCCGCCGCGGCCGAACAGCGGGACCTGTTCGCCGGGCAGGCCGAGGTACTGGCCGCCGACATCGAACAGCTTCAGCTGCGCCTGACGTATCTGCGGCGCAAGGCGGACCTGTGGGACGCCCGGGTCCGCGGGGACGCCGCCGCCGAGAAGCAGGCGGCCGAAGACGTCCTCGACGTGATGCACCGATTCTGATTCTGACTCCGCGTCCGAAGAGCAGAACCGAAGGATTGAAGGACTGACGACCATGAACGCAGAAGATTTCGACACCGCTTCCCAGGAACTCGGCACCGTACTCGTCACCGGCGGTACGGGACTCGTCGGCAGCCACTCGATCGCCCGGCTGTTGCGCGAGGGACACCGGGCCCGCGTGACGGTACGGGAGCCGGGGCAGGAAGCCGGGGTGCGGGCGGCACTGCGCCGCGCCGGGGTCGATCCGGCGGACCGGCTGGAGTTCGCCGTCGCGGACCTCGGCTCGGACGCCGGGTGGGGAGCGGCCCTGGACGGCGTCGGCCACGTACTGCACCACGCCTCACCCTTCCCGGTCAGGCCGCCGGAGACGGAGGACGAACTGATCCGGCCCGCTCGCGAGGGTGCGTTGCGGGTTATCGCGGCAGCCCGGGAGGCCGGTGTGCCGCGGGTCGTGATGACGTCCTCCTACGCCGCGGTCGGATACACGCTGAAGCCCGACAACCGCTACTCGGAGACGGACTGGACCGACCCCGACACCGAGGGCCTGCCCGCCTATCACAAGTCGAAGGTCCTGGCCGAGCGCGCGGCCTGGGACTACGCCCGCGCCCACGGCGACATCGAACTGACCGTCATCAACCCCACGGGCATCTTCGGTCCCCCGCTGGGCGACCGGCCCTCGGGCTCCGTCGGTCTGGTCCAGGGCATGCTGACCGGGCAGTTGCCGGTGGTGCCGGTCATGTACTTCGGTGTCGTGGACGTACGGGACGTCGTGGATCTGCATCTGCGCGCCATGCTGCACCCGAAGGCGGCGGGTGAACGTTTCATCGCCGTCGGCGGGCCGTCGATCAGCTTCTTCGACATGGCGGGCATCCTGCGCCGGCACTTTCCCGCCGCGGCCGGTCTGCTGCCCGCCACGGAACTGACCGTCGAACAGGTACGCGAGGCGGCGAAGACCGATCCGACCCTGCGGGACGCCGCGACCCTGCGGGGCCGCATCCCTGTCATCAGCAACGAGAAGGCCCGTACGGTCCTGGGCTGGCAGCCGAGGGACGTCACCGAGACGATCGTGGCGACGGCGGCCAGCCTGATCGAGGGCGGTCTGACCCTGCCGTCGGACGACGGAGGCCGTCCCTGACCGGCTCGGCTCCCTGCGCTCCTGGCTCAGTTGTCCCGATTGCCGTGGTGACCCGGCTAGCCTGGGGGTTTCGCCATCGAGAGGAGCCGCCATGCCGGAGGAACCGACACCGGGAGGCCCGTTGGGCACAGCGATGCGGAAGGTGACGTTCCCGGACGGGTCGCGCGGGATCATCCTGGTGAAGGCGGGCACCTCGCAGGAGGAAGCGGATCTGCAGGCGGCGCAGGTGTGGGCGGAGCGGTCGGAGCGGGGCCAGGCCAACAGCTAGGGCCGTTCCGGCCGGAGCCGGTGAGGCTTCTCCGTGTCCCGGGCGGAGGCGAAGTTCCCCATGAGCGCCGGGACGCAGGGCACTACTCGGGGCCGGAGGTCTCCCGGGTACGAGCCTGGTGCCGACGGGCCTTGAGCCGGTTCCCGCAGGTCTTCATCGAGCACCAGCGCGCGGTGTTGGCACGACTGCGGTCCAGGAGGAAGAGGCGGCATTCGGGGTTCTCGCACGGCCGCAGCCGGCCGGGCATGTGCTCCTTGACGTCCGCCCACGCGAGGACGAGTTCCGCGGCGAGTCTTCGTTCCGCCGGCGCCTCCAGGTGCCACTCGATGCCCGAGGCACTGGGCTGAGGGACCTTGTGAACGCCCGCGAGCAGCTCACCCAGCCGGGTCTCCGCAGCCGTGGCCGACGCCACCGCCTGGAGCGCGTCCCGGGCGGTGCGCAGCCACCGGCGCTCCTCGTCGCCGCCGAGACCCCCGTGCTCCCGCGCCCACCTGTCCAGTTCCTGGTCGGCACGCCACAGGTCCTGGCGTCGGCCGTCCACGACAGGGGTGCTGTTCAGCGCCTGCATCAGGGCCTGGCCGTCCAGCACGGGTCCCACCTCACCAACTAACTCCATTGAGACGTTTGACAGGTTACCCCAAACGCGGTCTATTTGACGCCGAGAGGTAACCGTCATGAACCATCGAAGAGGTTAGCCATGGTCGAGATCCGCCATCAGTACGCGACAGTGCGGGGACATCGCGTCTTCTACCGCGAGGCAGGGCCCCGCGAGGCCCCCACCCTTGTGCTGCTGCATGGGTTCCCCACCAGTTCGCGCATGTTCCGCCACCTCATCCCGGCGCTGGCCGACCGCTTCCATGTCATCGCCCCCGACCACCTCGGCTTCGGCAACTCCGACACCCCGTCCGTGGACGCGTTCACCTACACCTTCGACTCCCTGACCGACATCACCGAAGCCCTGCTGGACCAGCTCGGCGTCACGCGCTACGCCGTGTACGTGCAGGACTACGGCGCACCCATCGGGTGGCGGCTGGCCCTGCGCAACCCGGACGCGATCACCGCGGTGATCACTCAGAACGGCAACGCCTACGAGGACGGTTTCGTACCGGAGTTCTGGAAGCCCGTGCGGGCGTACTGGGACAGCCCGGGGCCGGAGACCGAACCTGCCGTCCGGGCCGCCCTCTCGCTCGACGCCATCCGCTGGCAGTATCTGCACGGCGTGGACCGGCCCGAGCTGGTCGACCCCGACACCTGGGCCGCCGACCACCGCGAGGTCAACCGTCCGGGCAACGATCTCGTTCAGCTCGCCCTGTTCGGCGACTACGCCGGCAACCCGCCTCTCTACCCCGAGCTGCACGCCTACTTCCGGGAACGCCGGGTCCCCCTCCTCGCGGTGTGGGGTGCGGGCGACGAGATCTTCGGCCCGGACGGTGCGCGGGCCTTCGCCCGGCACCTGCCGGACGCGGAGATCCACCTGATACCCGGCGGCGGCCACTTCCTGCTCGAAAGCCACCTGGACACCGTCGCCGGGTACATCCGCGGGTTCCTGACCGCCACCGGTTGAGGGCGGACCGTGGCCCGGGATTCTCAGATGGAGAACCGCTCCTTGCGCAACAGCGGACGCACCCGGGCGTTGAAGCCCGCCGTGCGGAACGGGGTCTGGAGCAGACCGGGGCGCAGATGCTGGGCGATGGCCGCGGTGATCATGCCTTGGTCCAGGGCCAGTACGTGGTCACTCACGCGGCCGGTCGTCACATCGACCGAGTCGCGGAAACCGTAGCGGTCGTCGTAGGCGCCGAAGGCACGGTCCAGGGCGCGGAGATTGGAAAGGGCCTCGGCAGGGGCCTGGGGCAGGGCGAGGAAGGAGGCGTGCGGGGTGACGACGCCCAGGGAGTTGTAGCCGTCCTCCTGCATACCGATGGCGTCGACGCCGTACTCCCGGTAGCCGCCGGCGGGTATGGAGGCCGGGGAGAAGCCCCAGTAACCCAGGTCCTCCTCGATCAGGCCGTGTTCGATATGGCTGCGGACGTAACGCCGGTGGGTGGTGCCCCAGGAACGCGGGGACCACTCGGACTCGGGCACGAACAACGGGACCATCAGCGCCTCGAACATGGAACCGCCCCAGGTGGGGACGAGGTCCCGGCCGCGGTAGGTGTAGTGGCCCTCCCACACACGTACGCCGTCGATCTCGACGTACTCGCCCCGCGGTTCCTGTTCCTGACCCATGCCCGGCAGCATGGTGCGGAGCAGATGCCAGTAGTGCTCGGTGGGCAGTGTGCCGTCGGCGATACCGAGGTAACTGGCCATCCGGGGTTCGGTGTTGAGGGCGCCGTAGTGGTGGCCCGTGGGCTCGCCCTTACCGGGCTTGTCCGGCCAGAAGCCGCCACGCAACTGCCCGGGACCGGCGACGGGGTCGGCCGGGTCGTAGGGCGTGTAGTAGTACGACCAGTCGGCGTCGGCGAGGAGGGCGGCTACGCGGGGACGCAGTTCGGGGGCGGCGTCCGCGGCGATCCGCAGGCCGGTCACCAGCCACGCGTTGTCGACACTGGACAGGAAGGGCCGTATCGGGTCGCCGGTCTCCGGCCAGGCCGTCAGCAGTGAACCGTCGTGCGCGTCGTACCAGTTGAACCACATCCCGTGGGCACGTTCCAGGCGTTCCACGGCGGCGATCGTGCGGGCCAGCCGGCGGTGCATGGTGGCCGCGGAGATGACACCGAGTCCGGCTGCCGCGACGGTGGACCACAGGCCGCAGCCGATGTTGGTCGGTGAGGTCTGCGCGGACGGTACGGGCGTCCCGCTGCCGCTGACGTCGATCTTGTCGGCGGCCAGGCCGAATTCGGTCGTCATGGCCTCCATCGAGCGGTGGGTCGCGACGAACCAGTCATGCAACAGGCGGCGTTCGGTGTCGGTCCGCCCGGTAGGGGCGGCGTGGGCCGTGCCGGTGAGGGAGGTGGCGCACGTGGCGGCGGCGGTGGTCGCTGCGGCGGTCAGGAAGCTACGACGGTTCATGCGGCTCTGGCTCCTCTGCGGTGAGCAGGCAGGCGGAAGGGTGCGTGTCCGTGGTGCTGAACGGCGGTACAGGGGTGAGGCAATGGAATGCGGGGTGGCGCGGTGAAGTGGGGATGGAGCTGGGGGTGGGGCGGGAACCGGCCGGTGTCAGGTGCCGGCCGGCTCCCGGTCTGGGGGGTGCGGTCAGACCGCGGTGCGCGGCAGGACGCGGTCGCGGCCGAGACTGCCGAGCCACACGGCGGACGGCTTCGCCGTGCGCTCGAAGGTCTGCGGGTCCAGGGCGATGAGCCCGAAGGTCGGCTTGAACGAGCCCCATTCGTAGTTGTCGAGGGCGCTCCACGCAAGGTAGCCCTGCACGTTCAGGCCGTCCTCGATCGCGGCGGCGACCTCTCCGAGGGCGCCGGTGTAGTAGTCCACGCGGCGGGTGTCGTCCGAGGCGGCGATCCCGTTCTCGGTGACGATGAGCGGGGTGCCGTCGCCGATGACCTCGGCGGTGTGGCGCAGGGCGTACCCGACGGCGGCCGGGTAGTACTCCCACTGCGTGAGGGTGCGCTCTACGTCGTCCGGCGCCGGGACGGGCCCGGTCTCGGCGATCTTCGTGCGGGTGTAGGACTGCACGCCGATCCAGTCGTCGCCGCGGGCGGCCTCGATGAAGACGTCCTCGCGGGGGTGGCGGTAGTCGGCGGTGACCTGCTCGGCGCCGGGCAGGGCCTGGTAGACCTGGTTGGCGATGGTCCAGCCGACCTGGATGTCGGGGTGACCTGCGCGGATGACCTTGACGGCCGCGTGGTGGGCGGCGATGACCGCGCGGGTGGTCTCCTCGTCCGGGGTGGGCAGACCGGCGGGCGGGAAGCCCTGGTTGCCGGTCTTGGCGAGGCCTGCCATGACGGCGATCATGTTCGGCTCGTTGATGGTGCACACGTGCCGGACGCCGTCGGCGATGACGGGCGCGCACTCCTCGACGTACCGCGCGAAGAGTTCGACCGCGCCGTCGGCGGTCCAGCCGCCGAAGTCCTCGAACCACTGCGGGACGGTGAAGTGGTGCAGGGTGACCATCGGGCGCAGCCCGCGGGCGAGGGCGCCTTCGACCATCCGGCGGTAGTGGGCGATCTCGGCGCGGGAGAAGGTACCGCGCACGGGCTCGATACGGGCCCACTCGATGCTGAACCGGTAGTCGGTGAAGCCCAGTTCGGCGAGCAGGTCCATGTCCTGCTCCCAGCGGTGGTAGCTGTCGCAGGCGTCCAGGCTGGGCTCGGCGATCCCGGCGGCGGGGTCGTGTTCCTTGCGCCACCAGTCGCTGTTGACGTTGTTGCCCTCGATCTGGTGGGCGGCCGTGGAGGCGCCCCACAGGAAGCCGTCGGGGAAGCGGGTGGTGGAGTACGTCATCGTCCGTATCTGTCTTTCTGGTGTGGGGGTGGGAGTGGGGAGTCGCGGTGGTGGCGGCACGGCGATCCGGCCCGGGGGTCGACGGAGGGACCGTTCGGCCGGCGGGTGCGGGAGGCCGGGAGAAGTGGGCGCACGGAGGCCGGAGGAGGCCCGCGGAAAGAGGTGTCCGGTGGGCTACTTCAGGCCCGCCGTCGCGATGCCCTGGGTGAAGTGCCGTTGCAGGACGGCGAACACGGCCAGGACCGGGAGCACGACGAGGAGCGAGCCGGCCATCAGCATGCCGTTGCCGCCGCCGACCGTGCGGTTGGGATCGTTGGCGAAGGTCGCGAGCGCCACCGGGAGGGTGTACTTGTCCGGATCGTTGGTGGCGATCAGGGGCCAGATGAAGTTGTTCCAGGAACCCAGGAAGGTGAAGATCGTCAGCGTCGCGAGGGCGGGCTTGACCAGCGGGATCACGATCCGCCAGAAGATGTACCACTCCCCCGCGCCGTCGAGGCGGGCCGCCTCCAGCAGTTCGTCGGGCACGGACTGCATGAACTGCCGCATCAGGAACACTCCGAACGCGCCCGCCGCGAAGGGCAGGACCAGCCCGGCGTACGTGTCGATGAGGCCGAGGCCGTTCATCAGCACGTACAGCGGCAGGATCATGAGGTTGCCGGGGACCATCAGGGCGGCCAGCACGAGGGCGAAGACCTTGGAGCGCCCGGTGAAGTCGAGCTTGGCCAGCGCGTAGCCGAGCATGGAGCAGAACAGCAGATTGCTGACGGTCACGAGGACGGCCACGATCAGCGAGTTCAGGAAGTACTGCGGCATGTCGAGCTGGTCGAGCAGCGACGTGAAGTTGTCCAGCGTCCAGCGGGAGGGGATCCATACGGGCGGGTTCGCCGTGAGGTCCTGCTTCGTCTTGAACGCGGACAGTGCCATCCACAGGAACGGGGCGGCCATCACGAGCAGGGCGACCGAGGCGATCACGTACAGCAGCGGGGTGCGCCCGCGGCCGGTGCGTCGGCGGGCCGGGGCCTTGTGAGTCTTCTCGGCGGTCTCGGCGGTCATCGGGTGTTGTCCTTCAGCAGTCGGAGCTGGAGCACCGTGATGCCCATGATCACGACGAACAGGACGTACGCCATGGCACTGGCATAGCCCATGTGGAAGAAGTTGAAGCCCTCGCGGTACATGTCGAGCGACACGGTCAGCGTGGAGTCGGACGGGCCGCCCTGGGTCATCACGAAGGGCTCCTCGAAGACGTTCAGGTAGCCGATGGTGGTGATGACCGTGGCGTACAGCAGGGTGGGGCGCAGCAGGGGGATCGTGATGCCGCGCAGTTCCTGCCAGACTCCGGCGCCGTCGAGACGGGCCGCTTCGCGGACGTCCGTGGGGATCGCCTGGAGGCCGGCGATGCACAGCACCATGACGGTGCCCAGGTTGCGCCACACCGCCACGGTGATCAGGGACGGCATCGCCCAGGTCTCCGAGCCGAGGAAGTCCGGTGCGGTCAGGCCGACTTCGGAGGCGAGGGAGGCGATCAGTCCGTCGGACGGGTCGAGCACGAAGCGCCAGACGACGGCCACGGCGACGATGGTCGTGACGACCGGCGCGTAGAAGCCGACGCGGAACAGGGTGCGGGCCCGGTGGATGCCGTTGTTCAGCAGGATCGCCGCGAGCAGTCCGAGAACGATGGTCGCGGGTACGCCGACGACCACGAAGTAGGCGGTGTTGAACAGGGCCTTGAGGAACTTGTCGTCCTGGAACAGCCGGGTGTAGTTGTCCAGGCCGACGAACTCCGCCTCCAGCGGCCGGGTGACGTTCCGGGCGCCGAAGTCGGTGAAGCTCATCAGGAGCGTGGCGACGATCGGGAAGAGCATGAAAACGCCGAACAGCACCAGGAACGGTGTGGAGAACAGCCATCCGGTCAGATTGTGCTTGCTGAGCGAGCGGTTGGCACGGCGCTTGCGACCTGCCTTGCCACCGCCGTGCGGGCTCTTGTCGACGGCCGCCGCCTGCGGGGCGGCCGGTCCTGTGGTGAGGGACATGAGGGGGACTTTCTCCTACGGCCTCCTGCTGCCTGCTACTGCACGAGGCCTTCGATCTCGGACTGGGCCTTGTCCAGCGCTTCCTTCGCGGAGGACTTGCCCTGGGTGACCGACTCGATGGCGGTGTCCACCTTGGAGGTGATCTCGGTCAGCTTGGGCTGGGAGGGGGTGGCGCGGGCGGTGTCCATCTGCTGCCTCCACACCTGCATGGTCGGGTCGTCGGCGAGGTCACCGGTCGTCCAGGCCTCGGTGTTGGCGGGCAGGTCGTTGGTCCGCTCGAACCAGTCGGCCTGGCCCTTGGCGCCGGTGAGGTAGGCGACGAGTTCCTTGGCGGCGGCCTTGTGGTCGCTGTCGGCGGAGATGGCCAGGCTGGAACCGCCGGCCATGGACACGGACGCCACGTCGGCGGGTACGGGGGCGACGGCCCACTTGTCCTTGAGGTCGGGGTAGTTCTCGTCGATGAGGTTCGTGAGCCAGGGGCCGCCGAAGAACATGGGGACGGCGCCGGTGTTGAAGTCCTTGGTGACGTCGTAGCCGGGGCGTACGGACTTCTCGCTCAGGCCCTTGTCGAAGTAGCTGCCGTAGTTCTCCAGCGCCTTGACGGCCGCGGCGGAGTTCACGGCGGCCTTGCCGTCCTCGTCGATGATGGCGCCGCCGGCGGAGTACAGGAACTGGTAGAAGCTCTGTACGGTGTCGAGGCCGCCCGGCTGGATGGACAGGCCCCACTTGGTGTCGGCCTGCTTCTGGTACGCCTCGGCTGCGCTCTGCAGCTCGGCCATGGTGGCCGGGGCCTTCTCGATGCCGGCCTTCTTGGCGAGGTCCGTGCGGTAGAAGAGGACGCGCGTGTCGACGTACCACGGGGCGCCGTAGGTCTTGCCGTCGTAGGAGCCCTGCTGCCAGGCGGCGGGGAAGTAGTCGGTCTCGTGGACGGTCTTGGAGTCGACCGGCTCCAGGACGCCCATGTCGGCGAACTCACCCAGGTAGCTTCCGCCCATCTGCATCACGTCGGGCAGCTTGCCCGCGGCAGCGGCGGCGACCAGCTTCTGGTGGGCCACGTCCCAGCCGATCGGGGTGACCTTGACCGTGAGGTTGGAGTGGGTCTTCTCGTACTCCTCGGCCACGTCGCCGAGCTTCTCCCCCTCCGTGCCCATCGCCCATACGGTCAGGGTCTGCTTGGCGTCTGCTGCCACGCCCGCGCCACCCGAGCCGCCACAGGCGGTGAGGGTGAGGGCAGATGCCAGGGTGAGTGCGATCGACCCGGTTGCGGCGGCGCGGTTCATGGGCGGCTCCTCCTTGAGCGTTCTGACTGACGTTCACGGCTGCAGTTCACGGCCGAGGTGCACGCCTGACATTCACGATGTATGCGCTGCCTGTAAGCGCATACATCACTCTGTGGCAGTGATTCCCGGCCTGGCAAGAGGGGGCTTGGTCACACTCCCGTAACGGGCGGGACATTTTGTGGGCGGGTTCTGGTGTTCGACTGCCTCGCCCTGCCCGGAGAGGGGTGGGGGACAGTCTGTGCGGGAGCAACGCAAAACGGATCATTGCATGGGGTGGCGCTCCGCTTGGGGTGGGGATGGGGGGTGGGGGTGGGGGGCTTGTGGCGTTCCCCGCGACCACCTCGCGCCGCTTTCGGGGGAGGGCGGGCCGTTGTCGGGTGCGGGTTGTGGTGGGCTGATTGCGCCGTTCCCCGCGCCCCTTTCCGGGGCCCGGCCCGACGTCGGGTGCCGGTCGTTGTGGGCTGAGCGCGCCGTTCCCCGCGCCCCCTGCGGGGCCCCGGCCCGACGTCGGGTGACGGTCGTCGTGGGGGGGGCGTGGGCCTCTGGGGGATGGGGTGGCTGGTTACAGTCTGTGTGTGGCTTCTTCTTTTTGCTTCTCTGCGGGGGGTTCGGGCCGGGGGTACGGGCTTGAGGAGTTGTTGGCTGTGGGGGTTCCGCGTGAGCCCGCGGACTTTGGCCACTTCTGGCAGGAGCGGCGGGACGCGGCGGCTCGGGTGGAACCGCGGCCACAGCTCGGCGAGGTCGTGGAGGAGCGCGACGGCTTCCGCGTGCACGAGGTCTTCTACGACGCGCTCGGCGGCAGGTGTGCCGCTTTGCTGGCGCTACCGTGCCACGGGCCCGTACGCCACGGTTTCGTCATCGGGCACGGCTACGGCGGACGCAAGGATGCCGGCGCCGACATCCCGCTTCCGCTGGCGGAGTCCGCCGCGATCCTGCCGATCGCGCCCGGCCTTCCCGCTCTCGGTCTGCGGCCGGGGGTGCCCTCGGACCCGGACGGGCACGTCCTGCACGGCATCGGCTCGCGGGACACCTACCTCATCGGCGACTGCGTCGCGGCCGTGTGGGGCGCCGCCTCGGCCCTGCTGGAACTGGTTCCCTCGGCCGCGCTGGACGGCAGGCGACTGGGCTACCTCGGCGAGAGCTTCGGTGGCGGGATCGGCGCGCTGGCGCTGCCCTGGGACGACCGGTTCACCGCGGCCGGGCTGACCGTGCCGACCTTCGGTAACCACCCACTGCGGTGCACCCTCCCCTGCACCGGCAGCGGCGAGTCCGTGCGCACCCATGTACGCGAGCATCCGGAAGCCCTCGATGTCCTCGCCTACTTCGACGCGGCGACCGCGGCGACACACCTGCGTATCCCGGTGCTGTCCGCCTGCGCCCTGTTCGACCCTGTCGTGCCACCGCCGGGCCAGTTCGCCGTGCACAACGCACTCGCCGGTCCGCGCCGACTGGAGGTTCTGGACGCCGGGCACCTTCCCTACCCGGGTGAGCCGGAGCAGCGACGTCAACTGGGGCAGGTCACGTCGGAGTTCTTCGGATCGTGGTTGGGGTGAGGAGAGGAGGAGGCGAGGAGGGGAGATAACCGGCTACCGGAAACAGGTCTCTCGTCGGCTCGTGCACACTTCCCCTCATGACAACGATCTCGACGCTCGACGGCCGACAGCTCGACATGGCCGTGACCGGGCCCGCGGACGGAATTCCGCTGCTCTTCCACCACGGCACCCCCGGCAGCCTGCGGCCGATCCGCTCCATGGAACGCGCTGCTCACGCACGCGGGCTGCGGTTCGTGACCTTCTCCCGTGCCGGGTACGGCGGGTCCACACGCGCGCCGGGCCGCGCTGTCGTGGACGTGGCCTCGGACGTGCGGGCCGTGCTCGACCACCTCGGTGCGCCGCGTTGCCTGGTCAGCGGCTGGTCGGGCGGCGGGCCACACGCCCTGGCCACGGCGGCACGGCTGGCCGACCGGGTCGCCGGAGTCCTGGTCATCGCCGGAGTCGCGCCGTACGGCCTGCCGGAGATGGACTTCCTGGCCGGCATGGGCGAGGGGAACATCGAGGAGTTCGGCCTGACCGTACGCGGGGAGGCCGCGCTGCGCCCCTACTTGGAGAGGGAGGCGGCCGGACTGCGCGACACCGACGCGGCGGGACTGATCGCCGGTATGCGGAGCGTGCTGTCCCCGGTCGACCGTGCCGCGCTGACGGAGGAGCTCGGCGAGGATCTGGCCGCGAACTTCGCGGAGGGACTGCGGCTCGGCGTGGACGGCTGGGTCGATGACGACCTCGCGTTCACCAGGCCCTGGGGGTTCTCGCTGGAGGAGATCACGGTGCCCGGCTTCGTCTGGCAGGGCAGTGAAGACCTGATGGTGCCGTTCGCCCACGGGCAATGGCTCGCGGCGAACCTTCCGCGGGCCGTGGTCCACCTCGAAGACGGTGAGGGCCACCTCTCGGTGGCCGTGGGCGCCGCCGACCGCATGCTGGACGAACTGATCCAGGTGTTCTGAGATCCGGCACTGACATTCAGCTATGGGACCCGGTGTCGGGACCTGGCTCCGGGACCCGCTGCTGGGACGTGGGCCTGCGAACCGGTGCCGGCACTCGGCCCGGATCAGGGGTTCCAGAACACCTCGGTGAACGTGCGGTCGAAGCGCCGCGCCGCCAGGTCCGTCCGCTGGATCACCCAGTGGACGCTGGAACCCTCCCAGCCCTGTACGTCCATGCCCGCATGCCAGTCCGCCAGCAGCACCCAGTCCGCGACATCGTCCGAGACCGGTCCGTCCCAGCGGCCCGCTTCCACCGCCCGCAGCACCCTGAACACGGCACGGGCGACCGGGTCCGTGTAGACGACCTCCTCGTCGGCGTATCCCCCGATCTGCAGCGGCCCTTCGGGAGCGATCGCCCCTCGGGTGTGGTCCCAGGCCGCGACGAGTTCCTCCGAGCGCGGATGTCCGGGAAGCGGTCCGCTCCCCGGCTTCCCCGAGATCTCGACCGCGTGGTGGTACGGCAGCGACACCTCGGCCGTCGCCCGCAGCGGACCCTGCGGGAACTCCTCGAACATCGCCTCGTAGTCGTCGAAGTCGTGGGGGTTCCAGGCGTGGCTGTCCCGTTCCACGACGGCCGTGCCGACCGGAACGTACACCGCGCTGCCCATGGTCTCGTGGTCGTCCGCCGTCTCGGGGAAGGCGAACAGCAGCAGGTGGCCGTCGGGAGGCAGCGGGAGGTCCGTCGCGTCGGCGGGCAGGGCCGCGAGGTCTATGGAGGCGACGAAGGGGTGCTCCGGATCCGGTGTGTCGGCGGGAAGCAGGAGCGGACCGCCGAACCGGCCCACGACCGGGCCTCCGCCGCCTTCACCCTCGCCCTCGCCCTCGCCCTCGCCCTGTGTGAGCGTCGCGCACGGGCGGGCGAGGTTCGTCCATCGCTCGACGTCGTCGGCCGGGACGCCGCGCGCGATCGACTCGTCACGGAACAGCCGTAACCGGTCCTGCATCTCGGAAGCCATGCCAGAAGTCATGGTCGAACCGTAGTGGGAGGCTCTGACACGCAGGCTCCGGCACCGGGCCGTGGGCGGCCGGACGAACGTCAGACGACCGTCGGCAGGACCGTCGTCTCCTCACAGCCGCAGCTCGCCCGGCGGGCCACACTGACCGGCAGCATCAGGGAGACGGGCTCCTGCGGAGGCTGTGCGCCCAGCCGTCGTACGAGCAGGTCGACGGCCTCCTCCCCCATACGCACCATCGGCTGGCGCACGGTGGTCAACGCGGGGCGCACCATGCGGCTCAGCGGGATGCCGTCGAAGCCGGTCACGACGACGTCGTCGGGTACGCGCAGGCCACGGCGTTCGAGGGCCTGGAGCGCGCCCACCGCCATCTGGTCGTTGGCGAACACGAACGCCTCGGGCCGGTCGCTGCTTCCCTCGCACAGCAGGCGTGCGGCGCGGGCGCCCTCGGCCTGGGTCATCATCGGCATGCGCAGGGCCGGTGCGACGGCGGTCTCGATGCCTGCCTCGACACAGGCCCGGCGGAAGCCCCGGAAGCGTGCCTCGACATCGGGTGAGTCGTCCAGGAGCCCCACGTAGGCGAGGCGGCGCAGCCCGTGGTCGTGGACCAGGTGCCGGGTCAGCTCGTACTGGCCGTCCTCGTTGGCGACCTCGACGTGGTCGAGATGGTCGAGGGAGGGGTCCTTCGCACGGGGTCCGGCCAGCATCACCACCGGTCGGCGCCGGGAGATCGCTTCGAGTTCCTCCGTCGGCACCGTGCGGGCCATCACGGCGAAGCCGTCCACCCGGCCGGCGACCTGGGCCACCAGGCTCTCCGGGCCCCCGGCGAGGGAGGCCGCGATGAGCAGCGCGTACCCGTGCCGGCGGGCCGCGCGTTCCATGCCCCGGATGATCTGGTCCGAGTAGAGCATCGCGGCGTCGTCGTCCTCGGCGCCGACCGTGTCGGGGTCGGAGTAGTCCGGGAAGCACAGGCCGAGGACACCGGTGGAACGGCTGGCGAGACCCCGGGCGTTGCCGCTCGGCACGTATCCCAGCTCGCTCGCCGCCGCCAGCACGCGTTCGCGGGTGGCGGCCCGTACGGAGTCGGGGCTGCGGTACACCCTGGACACCGTGGCGATGGACACTCCGGAACGTTCGGCCACGTCGTACACCGTGGGATTCGCGTTCACGATGCGGCGCCGTTCATGGGTCAGGCCCCCGTCTCTTGTGATGCATGCATGGCGATGAAAGCGCATTCACACTAGGGGCGTGCACGCCTGTGAGGCAACCGGAACCTCTCTGACCGGCCAAGTCCACGGCCAAGCCCGACGAGCCCGACCGGCTGAACGGCTGAACGGACTTGGCCCCTCAGTCGCGGTCGAGCAGTTCGATCAGGTTGCCGTACGGGTCGGTGACGAAGGCCATGACGGCGCCGGGGCGTGGGGCCGGGCGCGGAGTCATGCTCACTCCCGCGCCGGCCGCGACGAGTCGTGCGAACTCCGCCGTCACGTCCTCCACACACAGGCACATATGGCCGAAGCCGTGTGTGCCCGCCTCGTCGAGGGCGCTGCCCGGTGTCGGGCCCGGGCGGGCCGAGGGGCGGTGGAGCAGTTCGATGCGGTAGCCGCCGGCGTGCAGGAGCATGACCCCGCGCAGATCGGTGCCCGGGATCGCGAACACCGGGGCCGCGGTGAGGTCCAGCGCATCGCAGTACCAGGCGGTGGCGGCCTCCAGGTCGGGCACGGAGATGCCCACGTGGTCGAAGCGTGTCATCGGTCAGCGCACCGCCCGTACGGTCTTCTCCCGGGCCGGGCCGTCGCCCCGCCGGGTGCCACCTGCGGTGTCGCCGGACGACCGGTCGTGCACCGGCTCATCGGGCGCCGGCTCAGCTCGCACGGTGGGCCCCCTCCCCGGCCCCTGTGCCTCGCGGATCATGGTCAGGACCTGGGTCCGCAGGTCGGTGAAGCGGTGGTCGGCGCGGGTGGTGATCTGGTCGCGGTCGGGGCCCAGGCCGACCTGGAGGTTGTCGACGACGGTGGTCGGACGGCCGCCGATGACGACCACGCGGTCGCCCAGGTAGACGGCCTCGTCGATGTCGTGGGTGACGAGGACGACGGTGATGCCGAGGGAGGCGCGGAGCGAGAGTGTCAGGTCCTCCAGGTCGAAGCGGGACTGGGCGTCGACCGACCCGAAGGGCTCGTCCATCAGCAGTACGGGCGCCTCGTAGGCGAGTCCGCGGGCGATGGCCACCCGCTGCTGCATACCGCCCGAGAGCTGCCAGGGGTACTTGTCGCCGACGTCCGCCAGGCCGACGGCGTCCAGGCATTCCTCGGCCCGCCGGTTGCGTTCGGCGCGCTTGACTCCCATTCCCTCCAGAGGGAAGGCCACGTTGTCCCGTACCCGCATCCAGGGCAGCAGGGAACCGCGGTAGTCCTGGAAGACGACCGCGATGTCGGCGTGCGGGCGGGTGAGGAGTTCGTCGCCGTAGCGGATCGTGCCCGTGGTGGGGCGGATCAGTCCGGACAGACAGCGCAGCAGGGTGGTCTTGCCCGCGCCGGACGGGCCGACGACGCAGACGAACTCACCGGGGTCGACCCGCAGGGACAGGCCTTCGATCACCCGGTGCTCGTCCGCGCCGTGGCCGAACGACTTGCCGACGTCCTCCACGACCAGGCTGGAGCCGCCCCTGCCCGTCTTCGCGTGTCGCTGTGTCATGTCTTGGCCTCGCTTCGGGACATGGGCCGCCGGGCACGCGGCGGACGCTGGTGGTACCAGCCGAGCAGCATGTACTCGGCCGCCAGGAGGAGCACGCTCAGGCCGTAGCCGAGGATGCCGATCAGGACGGTGCCGGCCCAGGTCTCCGGGACGGCGAAGCTGGAGCCGCTCTGCAGGATGAAGTTGCCCAGGCCCACGGGGGATCCGTAGATCTCGCTGACGACCATGAGGACCACCGCGATCGAGAGGGCCACGCGGATACCGGCGAAGATCTGCGGCAGGGCTCCGGGAAGCACCACTTTCAACAACCGCAGTCTCCAGGGGATGCGGTAGCCGCGGGCGGTCTCGTGCACGGCCGGGTTGATGCCGTGCACCCCGCTGATGGTGTTGAGCAGGATCGGCCAGAGCGAACCGAGGGCGATGAGGAAGATCTTCGGGCCCGATCCGATGCCCAGGGTCAGGATGATGACCGGGACGAACGCCACCGTAGGGGTCGCGCGGGCGAAGTCCAGGAGCGGGCCGGTCGCCTGTCTCAGCAGATCGATCTCGCCGATGACGAGGCCGGCGCCGACCCCCACGACCGTGGCGAGGGCAAGCCCGAGGGCGATGTTGCGCAGGGAGAACAGCAGGTCGCCGACGAGTCCGCCGTGCAGGAGTTCCCGCCACAGGGTGGCGAGCACATCGGTGGCGGGCGGGAAGTAGAAACTGGTGCTGCCCGCGGTGGCGAGCAGCAGGACGGCGACGCACAGGACCGGCAGCCACAACTGCTTGAGCAGGGACTGCCACAGGGCGCCCGAGGAACGCGTGGACATGGTGTCTCCCCTCGTCAGTCGGTGTGGGTCGGCGGACGCCAGCGCAACAGGCGTCGTTCGGCGAACTGGGACAGCAGGTTGATCGTGTAGCCGATCGCGCCCGCGGTGACGATGTAGGCGTACGCCCGTGCCGCGGCCCCGCCCTGCTGCGCCTGCACGACCTCGTGGCCGATGCCCGGCAGTGTGGTGAGCACCTCGACGCCGATGGCCACCAGCACGGAGGTCGTCGCCGCCAGCCGCAGTCCGGTCATGACCGAGGGGGTGGCGCTGGGCAGGATCACCTTGCGGAAGCGCAGCAGCCGGGGGACGCGGTAGCTGTCCATGGTCTCCGCGATCATCGGGGTCACGGACCGGGCGCCGTACTGGGCCTGCAGGAAGACGGGGAAGACGCAGGCGAGGAGGACGACCGTGGTCTTCATCGTCGGCGTGGACCCCAGCACCAGCAGGAACACCGGCAGCAGGGCGATGACCGGGAAGGACCGCAGGACGTCGACGAGCAGCCGGGACGACTGCTCGGCCGCCGCGTAGGTGCCCGTGACCAGGCCCAGTGGTACGCCGATGACGGCGGCGGCGAGGAAGCCGGTCACCGCTCCGTTCAGGGTGTCCCCCACCGCCTGCCAGTAGACGGGGTCGCCGAACAGGTGCGGGAACTGCCCGAACACCGCCGTCGGGCCGGGCAGCGCGGTCGCGCTCACCAGCCGGGCCGCCGCGAGCGCCGCCCAGATCAGCAGAACGGCGAGGACGGCGGAGAGTTGGAGCATCAGGAGCACGCGGCGCCCCGGGTTCCCGGCCCGGGTGTGCCGGGTACGCCGTGCGCGCCGGGTGGACCGGGCGGGGCGCTTTCGGGCCGGGGCCGCCGGGGGCCGGTCCGTCGATGAGATGGCCATGGTGGTGTACCTCTGCCGCTCTCAGCTGCCGGCGGTGACCGTCGGAGCCTTGTCCCAGTAGATGGCGTCGTCCTTCGGAGCGCTGCTGAGCAGGTCGTAGCCGTGCATCTTCGTGATGACGGTGCGCATCACGGTGGTGTCGATGTTCTTGTCGTAGTAGGCGATCTGCGACTTCTCGATGTAGTCCGCGGGCAGTTGGGTGTACTTCTTGTCGATCGCCTTGACGGCGTCGGGGTGCGCGTTGGCGTAGGTGATCGCCTTGGCGACGGCGTCGGTGAACTTCTTCGCCGTGGCGGAGTTCGACGACAGGTACTTCTGGGTGGCGAAGAGGACGCCCTGGGTGATGCCGGGCAGGTCGTTCATCCCGTTGCCGATGGAGCGCAGACCTGCCTGCTTGCCGGCCGCGAAGAAGGCCCCGAAGGAGTAGACGGCGTCCGTCTTGCCGGTGGTGGCCGCGTCGGTGAGCGAGGTGGTCGGCAGGGAGACGAACTTGACCTTGCTGGGGTCGCCGCCCTCCTTCTCGACCAAATACTCGACGATGAACTGGATCGTGCCGCCGAGGGCCGACAGCCCCACGGTCCTGCCCTCCAGGTCGGCGAACCCCTTGATGGAACTGCTCTTCTTGACCAGCAGACCGTCGGTGGGGTCGGTCTTCGTCGTGGCGGACACCAGCCCGGTGGCGATGCGGATCGGCATGTTCTTCGCGGCGCCCTTGAGGAAGCCGGAGCTGTCGGTCATCGCGAACTGGGCTTCGCCGTTGAGGACGGACGGGGCGTTCTGCGAGGTGTCCTGGGCGCCGGCCTTGATGGTGACGTCCAGGCCCGCGTCCTCGAAGTAGCCCTGCTGCTCGGCGATGTACAGCGGCTCGAACAGGGCGCCGTTGGAGCGCAGCACGGTGATCTTGGCCGACCCGTCGCTGCCGGCCGAGGTGGCGTCACCCGACCCGCAGGCGGCGAGCGGGGCGGCGACGACGAGCGTCACCACTCCGACGGCGAGGCGGCCGAACGGGCTTCGCTCCCTTCCCCCGCTCGGCGTGCTTCCCGTGCTTCTGATGCGTCGCGTGCTCTTCGGCATGAGGGTGTGCTCCTTTGCACAGTTGTGGCGGCCCGTGGATGCGGCCCCACGGGCGGATGCGGCTCTCCGGGCGAGGCGGTCGCCCGTACGGATGGCGAACCGCGCGGGCCGTACGGCTTCAGGCGCGGCGTTCGTCAGGCATGAGACACAGGGCACGGCACAGGGCGTACGGCGTCACGCGCGGCGGGCGACCGCGTAGGCGGTGGTCGACTCGGCCGGGGTCATATAGGTGCGGAAGAGTCCGTCGGGGTCGTGGACGGCACGGATCCTCTCCAGCCGTTCGGCGTTCTCGGCGCTGAGGCCGAGGTCGAAGCGGTCGGCGAGGTTGTTGTCGGAGAACTGCAGGCCCCGGGACAGGTGGTGCACGGCGGACAGCGAGCCGTGCACCCAGTTCTCGTGCGCGAGGTCCTCGGCGGGGTCGTACCAGCCGGCGTTGGGTGAGAGATAGGCCTTGGCCTGGGCGGACCAGCAGGCTTCGGGGCGCGGCGGGTAGTGGCCCCACAGCATCCACAGCACGAAGCTGGTCCCGTCGGGGATGGTGTCCAGCACCGGCCGCGCGGCCCCGACGATCTCCTCGGCCGTGCCCTCCGCCCACACACCGTCCACGGCCCAGCGCAGGCCCTCCGGGTTGAGGCGGTCGGCGATGTCGTACAGCTCGTCGATGGTGATCGGTTCGCCGACCGTGGCACGCAGGGCCTGGTCGCGGAAGGGTGCTTCCTCCAGCGGGGCCAGGGTCCCGGGCCCGTGTGCCGGGGTGCAGAAGGCGGTGGCGGTCAGGGAGATCGCCTGGGTGCCGAGGCCCGGGGTGAAGCCGACCTTGGCGGAGAACTCCACGGTGCTGGGCAGTCGTTCCAGGAGGTCGTACGACCAGGCGAGCACTTCGTCGCGCAGTGCCAGGGGGTAGCTGTGCACCGTCCGCCGGATCTCGGTCGGCCGTTCGTGGACGTCCAGGTGGAAACGGGTGACGACACCGAAGAAGCCGGGGCCGCTGCCCCGGGCCGCCCACAGCAGGTCGGGGTGGGTCTCGTCGGTGGCATGTACCAGGGTGCCGTCGGCGAGGACGACGTCGATCGCGCGGATGCTCAGACAGGCCGGCCCCAGGTGGCGGGAGTTCCAGCCGTAGCCACCGCCGAGGATGAAGCCTCCGATACCGACGGTGGGTGCGTGACCGGTCGGGAAGAACAGCCCGTGCGGGGCGAGGGCCCGCTGGATCGCCGGCCCCTTCGCCGAGGGCTGGACGGCGGCGGTACGGCCGTGCGGGTCGACGTCGATCCCCTGGAGACGGGACAGATCGATCAGCAGTCCGCCCTCCCGTACGCCGTTGCCGACCCAGCTGTGCCCGCCCGAGCGGACGGAGACGCGAAGTCCTTCGGCCCGCGCCAGCCGTACGGCCAGGACGACGTCCCGCTCGTCCTCGGCGACGACGATGACCTCGGGGAACCGGTCCGGCTTGCGCGCGTTCCACACGGCGCCGAGACGGGCCTTCTCATAACTCGCGTCGCCACGGCGGAGGAGAGCGCCGGTGACATCTCCGCCGACGGCTCCACGCGGGGACGGGGCAGTATGGGGATCGGGCGTCCTGGGCAAGTGTGGCTCCTTGGGTGGTGCAGACATTCAGAACGGTACTGTCGACACAAAATGGAGGTCAAGAGGCCGTACGCCGATAATTTCGGCTTTCTGTCGACACTAGCGCGAGCTTGTAGGCTGCCCGCTCTGGCGCCGGTGTGCGGCCAGCGCTGTCGTCGACTCCTCGGGCGACAGGTACGAGCGGAACAGCCCCTCGGGGTCGTACCGGCGCCGCAGTTCCTCCAGGCGCACGGTCTGCCGCGGTTCCAGCCCGTGGTCGGGACGGTCGGCCGGATTGGCGTCGGCGAACTGGGTGCCGTGCGCGACCGGGGCCATGGCCCGCAGCGCGTCGTGCGCCCAGGTCTCGTGGCGCAGATCGTCGGCGGGGTCGTGCCACACGGCGTTCGGCGAGAAGTACAGCCGGGCCTGAGTGGACCAGCAGGCGTTCTCCCGGGTGGCCTGGCCGCCCCAGAGCATCCAGAGCAGGAAGCTGTCCGGGCCGGGCAGTCCGTCCAGCACCTCGCGGCCGGCGTCGAGCACGTCGTGGACCGGCGCCTCCGTCCACACTCCGTCGACCGCATAGCGTCTGCCCCGGGGAGTCAGGCCGTCGGAGAGGGCGTACAGGTCGTCCAGGGTCGAGGGCACCCGCTCCACCTTGCGCAGCGCATGACGCAGGAAGGGTGCCTTCTCCAGGGGTTCCAGCATCTCCGGACCCTCCTCCGGGGTGCAGAAGGCGGCTGCCGTGATCATCGTGGTGGGCCGCGGCACGCCCGGCGTATGGGCGACCTTGGCCGACATCTCCAGGGAGTCGGAGATCCCCGGCACGGCCTCGTAGGTCCAGGCCAGCACCTCGTCGCGCAGCTCGGGCGGGAAGACGTACGCGCTGCGCAGGATTTGCTCGTACGCCGGGTACACCCGCAGATGGAAGCGCGTGACCACCGCGAAGAAGCCCGGCCCCGAGCCGCGTACGGCCCACATGAGGTCCGGGTGGGTCTCGTCGGTGGCGTGCACCAGGGTGCCGTCGGCGAGGACTGCGTCGACCGCTTCCACGCTGAAGCAGGCCGGTCCCAGCGCACGGGAGTTCCAGCCGTAGCCGCCGCCTATCAGGAATCCGCCCACGCCCACGGAGGGGCAGTGGCCGCTGGGGAAGACCAGTCCCTCGGCGGCGAGCAGCGCGTTGAAGCGGCTGCCCTGGACGGCGGGGCGGACGGTGGCCCGGCGTCGGCGGGCGTCGACGACGACCTCGTCCAGGGCGGAGAGGTCGATCAGCAGTCCGCCGTCCCGCACCCCGTTGCCTGTCCAGCTGTGGCCGCCGGAGCGGACGGAGACGCGCAGTCCGCGGGCCGCCGCCCAGCGCACTCCCGCCTGGACGTCGCGGTCGCCGGCGGCCACAAGGATGGCGTCGGGACGGCGGTCGGGCTTGCGCAGGTTCCAGACGGCGGCGAGCCGCGCCTCCTCGTAGCCGGGGGCGCCCCGGGTGAGAAGGATGCCGTCGAAGTCGCTCATGTCTGCTCCACGTGCGGGTCGCCGGGGTCGGGCGGGAAGTCGAAGAGTTCGGCCGAGTTGTCGACCATGAGCCGGTGCAGCAGGGCGGGATCGGGGGCGATGTCGGCGAGCAGGTCCACCAGCAGGCCGTCGTCCGGCGCGGCGCCCCGGATGTTCACGTGGGGATAGTCGGTGCCCCACACGACCCGGTCGGGCGCCTGCCGCACGAAGGACGCGGCCAGGGCCACGGCGTCCGCGTAGGGCGGCCCCTGCCGCGAGACCCGGTCCACGCCGCTCACCTTCAGCCAGACGGCACCGGAGTCGAGGAGGCGGCGCAGACTGCGCAGGGCGGGACCGTGCGGTCCGTCGCCGAGGTCGACCCGCGCGAGATGGTCGATCACCACCCGGCCGGGCAGGGAACGGATGAGGGCTTCGTGGTCGGCGACCTCGGCCCCGGTCAGGTGGAGTTCGCAGGCCCAGCCGAGACCGTCGACGCGTTCCAGCACGGAGTCGATCTCCTCGCGGGTGGGCGCGATGCGCAGGTGCGGCAGGAAGTTGAGCCGGAACGCGCGGACTCCGGCACGGTGGAGTTCCTCGATCTCCACCCGAGTGGTCCGTTCGCCGATGAGGGCGACTCCGCGCAGCGTGCCACGGCCCGCTGTGAGGGCGTCCAGGAGCGCGCGGTGGTCGTGGCCGTTGCACGACGACTGGACGACGACCGCCCGGGACAGGCCCAGGTGGGCGTGGAGGGCCGCAACCTGTTCCTTGGGGGCGTCGACCGGGGTGAAGGTGCGCTCGGGCGCGTACGGGAAGACCGTGGCGGGGCCGAGGATGTGGCAGTGCGCGTCGCAACTGCCCGGCGGCAGCACCAGAGTGGGTCTGCGCGGAGCCGGGTGCGGGGGCGGGCAGCCCGGCGAGGGTGCCGGGTGCGTCGCGCGGAGGGCGGGCTCAGTCACAGCGCGCCGTCATTCCACCGTCGACGACGATCTCGGTGCCGGTGACGAACCGGGCCTCGTCGGACGCCAGGAAGAGCGCCGCGTACGCCGTGTCGCGGCCGTCGCCCATGAATCCCAGCGGGATACGGGCCTGCCGCTGGGCGAGCAGTCTGTCCACGTCGCCGTCGGCACGCTGGTGGGCCAGGCGCGCCTCGACCATCGGGGTGTGCAGTTGTCCGGGGACGACGGTGTTCACCCGGATGCGGTCGGGCGCGTACTGGACGGCTGTCACCCGGGAGAGCTGGATGACGGCCGCCTTGGCCGCCGCGTAGCCCACCTGTGCCGCGCCGGTCCAGCGCAGTCCGGACGCCGAGGCGGTGTTGACGATCGAGCCACCGCCCGCGCGCCGCATGATGGGGACGGCGTGCTTGCAGGCCAGGAAGGCGCTCGTGAGGTTGGTGCGCAGTTGGCTGTCCCAGTCCTCCAGGGACAGTTCGGCCGCTCCCCCGGCACGGGAGCCCCCGACGTTGTTGACCAGGATGTCGATGCGTCCCGCCTGCCGTTCGGTCTCCCGGAAGTAGTCCTCGACGGCGTCCGGTTCGGTCACGTCGAGCAGGTGGGTGTGGGCGGTGCCGCCCTCCGTGCGCACGCGGTCCGCGGTGATGTCGAGGGCGTCCTTGTCCCGGTCGGTGAGGTACACGGTGGCGCCCTCGCGGGCGAAGATCACGGCGGTGGCACGGCCGTTGCCCCAGCCGGGGCCGACGCTGCCGGCGCCGCTGATGACGGCTACCCGCCCGGCCAGCCGGCCGGGCCGTGCGGAGGGCACGTCCTGGGTCACGGAGGTCTCCCTTGGTCAGAGCCCGGTCCGGGCGCGAGGTGGAACGCCGACCCGGGCGTGACGCCGCCCGAGCGTGATGCCGCTGGAGCGGCCAACTGTCGGCAGTTTCACTTAGTGTCGACAGAAAGTAAACACCGATGCGAGATATGCACCTCAAGACACGCAATGAATTCATTAGTGTCGACAGCGAGCCGTGAGCGATGCTTGAATGGCGCTCAGCCGAACCATCGCTCGTACGTCGCCGGACCAGTTCTCGTACGTTTCCGTTTCCGGAGGGATCCATGGACAAGCCGGCCGTCTTCACCGCCGAGGAGATCACCCGCTTCCGCGCGGAGCTGGCCGCCAGACGCTCGCCGGGCGCGTACGAACCGGGCCGCTGGTCGGTGAGCCCGCTCACCCGCCGCCCGGACGTACGCGGGCCGATGCCCGGGTCGGTGCGGCTGCGCGACGCCACCCTGCGATCGGTGGAGACCCTGCCCGGTGTCGTCGCCTCCACCGGGGCGAAGGAGGCGTATCTGCGCCGGCTCGCCGGTGCCGGGGTCCGCGAGGTGGTCACGGCCGGGCTCACCGGGCGCGACGACAAGGCCTTGCGCGCGGAGGTCGAGGTCATCAAGGGCGAGAACCCGGACTGCCGGGCGGTGCTGCCCCTGCTGCGCACCACCGAGGACATCGACCGCGCCGCCGACGCGGGCTACGACGCCGTACAGATCTGGGTCCAGGGCCTCGGCGAGGCGTCGCTCCTCTACAACCCGGCCGTCTACCAGCAGGCTTGGCGGGGCGAGGACTGGCGCGGGCCCGCAACGCCCGCCGGGCGCGACGACGTTCTCGCCCGTGCGCTGCCCCTGATCCGGCACGCCCGCTCGCGCGGGCTCGACGCCGTCGTCCCGATGCTGATGGTCTCCTTCCTCACCGACGACATCCTCGACGAGTCGGTCACCGCGCTGACGGCCGCGGGCGCCACCGAACTCACCCTCTTCGACGGCCCCGGCGCCATGAGCCCCGAGGCGTACGCCCACCTGGTCACCCGTACCAGGGAACTCGCCCCCGGAGTCGAGGTCGGCCTGCATCCGCACAACACGTTCGGGCTGGCCGTCGCCTGCGCCGTCGCCGCCGTCCGGGCGGGCGCCGATGTCGTCGAACTGTCGGTCAACGGCTACTGCGGCGGCCCCGGCAACGCCGACCTGGCCGCCACCGCGCTGGCCTTCGAGGCCCTGTACGGGGTGCACACCGGGATCAGGACCGAACGTCTCACCGAACTGGCACGCGCCGGAGAGGAGTTGACGGGGTATCACCTGGCCTGGAACCACCCGGTGACCGGCACGAGCGCCTTCTCCTGGGGCGGGATGGACCTCATCACCCAGGAGACCGCGGTCGATCCCCTGCTGCACAACTGCCTGGAACCGGCTCTCGTCGGCAACGCGCGCAAGGTCCCCTTCACTCCCGACAGCGGCCCCTACACACTCGCCGACAAGCTGACCGCGCTGGGTGTCGACACCACGGTCGCCCAGGTCGACGAGATCCTGCGCAGGGCCCGCGACCTCATGGCACGGGAAGCCCGGCTGCTCACCGACACGGACCTGGCGGCCCTCGCGCGCGAGGTGACCGGGGCGCCTGAGTCGGCCAACGAGCCCGAGTCGGCCGAGGCTGCCGAAGAGCCCGAATCGACCAAGGCGACCAAGGTGCCAGAGGTGACCGAGGTTGCAGAGCCCCCGGCTCGTACGGAGTGATGACGATGCCCTCGAACCCACCCGGCCCCCGCAGCCGCCTCCCCCTCCTGCATCCCGACAGCCTCTCCCCCGCCCAACGGCTCCTGTACGAGGAGATCACCGGCGGCCCCCGCTCCGACGGTCCTCAGCTGTTCGCTCTCACGGACACCGAGGGACGCCTCAACGGCCCCTTCAACGCGATGCTGTTGAGCCCACGACTGGGCCGCGACCTCCAGGGGCTGGGCGCGGCGATCCGCTATCGGACGGACCTGTCGCCGCGGGTGCGCGAAACAGCCATCCTCGTCGTGGCCGCGGTCTGGGACAGCGACTTCGAGCGGTACGCCCATGAGCCACTGGCCAGGGCCGCCGGGCTCACCGAGGCGGAGGTGCGCGCCCTGCGCGAAGGAGCCGATCCGGGCTTCACCGACCCGCTCGAACGCGCCGCGTGGTCAGCGGTACGCGCCCTCGCCACCCCCTCGGACCCGCTCGACGACGACTGGTACGCGGCTGCCCGCGCCGCCCTGGGCGAGGCCGCGCTCTTCGAACTCTCCACGCTGGTCGGCTACTACGCCACGCTCGCCCTCCAACTGCGCCTGTTCCGCGTACCCGGTCCCCGTGAAGGAGCCCGGCCGGTGAAAAAGTCCCGTCCATGAAGGAGTCCCGTTCGTGAACAAGGTGCGCCCGACCGCCGCCGAGGCGGTCCATGACATCGCCGACGGCTCGTCGCTGGCCGTCGGCGGGTTCGGGCTGAGCGGTGTGCCGAACGTCGTGATCGACGCGCTGCACGCCCGCGGCAGCACCGGCCTGTCCGTCGTGTCCAACAACTGCGGTGTCGACGGCGCGGGCCTCGGCATCCTGCTCGCCTCCGGCCGGATCACGCGGGTGACCGGCTCGTACGTGGGCGAGAACAAGGAGTTCGCCCGGCAGTACCTCTCCGGCGAGCTGGAGGTCGAGCTGGTCCCCCAGGGCACGCTCGCGGAACGGCTGCGGGCCGGGGGTGCGGGCATCCCGGCGTTCTACACCCCGGCGGGTGTCGGCACCCAGGTCGCCGACGGCGGGCTGCCGTGGCGGTACGCGACCGACGGTTCGGTGGCCGTCGCCTCCCCGGCGAAGGAGACCCGGACCTTCGCCGGCCGGGCGCACGTCCTGGAACACGGCATCACCACCGACTTCGCCCTCGTACGGGCCTGGCGCGGGGACGCCCACGGCAACCTGGTCTTCCGCAGGGCCGCCGCCAACTTCAACCCCCTGGCCGCCATGGCCGGCCGCGTCACGATCGCGGAGGTGGAGGAACTGGTCGAGCCGGGAGACCTCGCTCCCGACGAGGTGCACCTGCCCGGCGTGTTCGTCCAGCGGGTCGTGCCCCTGACCCCGGATCAGGCCACCGCCAAAAGGATCGAGAAGAGGACGGTACGCGCCTGATGGCCTGGACCCGTGCACAGATGGCGGCCCGCGCCGCCAGGGAGCTGACCGACGGCTCGTACGTCAATCTGGGCATAGGGCTGCCCACGACGATCCCGGACCACCTGTCCCCTGACGTACAGGTGACCCTGCACTCGGAGAACGGCATCCTCGGCACAGGCCCGTACCCCACCGAGCGGGAGGTGGACCCGGACCTGATCAATGCGGGCAAGGAGACGGTGACCGTCCTGCCCGGGGCCTCCTTCTTCGACTCCGCGCTGTCCTTCGGCATGATCCGGGGCGGTCATGTCGACACGGCCGTTCTGGGCGCCCTGCAGGTGTCCGCCGCGGGAGACCTGGCCAACTGGAGCGTCCCGGGAAAGATGATCAAAGGGATGGGGGGTGCCATGGACCTGGTCCACGGTGCCCGGCGGGTGATCGTGCTGATGGAGCACACCGCCAAGGACGGGACGCCGAAGCTCGTCGACACCTGCACGCTACCGCTCACCGGCCGCGCCTGCGTCCATCGCGTCATCACCGATCTGGGCGTCTTCGACATCACGGCGGACGGGCTGACGGTCGTGGAAAGGGCCCCCGGCGTGACGGCCGGAGAGATCGCGGCGCGTACGGGGACGCCGGTGCGGGGCTGACCGCACGCACCGATCTGATGCATCGATGCGATGCGTCGATCGCATGCAGCCCCGGCGGTAGCATCCGCCAGCATGGACATGCTCAGCAAAGTGACACTGGAAGCACACGAAACACGGGAAGCGCGGGAAGCGGGCGCATGACCCACCGCATCACGTTCGTCTCGCCCGCGATGAGTTCGGCACTGCGTCAGGCGCGCTTCGACGACGGGGGTTCGCTCGACGCCGGCGGGGAGGCGCAGGCCCGTGCCGCGGCCGGATCCCTGCCGTCGGCGGCGCGCGTCGTGGCTTCTCCCTCGGCGCGTTGCCGGGAGACGGTCGCCGCGCTCGGACTGGACGCGGTGGAGACGGCGGAGTTGGCAGGACTGGACGCGGGGCGCTGGCGCGGCCGTACGCTCGCCGAGGTCGCCGCGGCCGAACCGGAGGCCGTGGCCCGATGGCTCGCCGAGCCGGCCTCCGCACCGCACGACGGGGAGTCCGTGGCCGACTTCTGCGCCCGGGTGGCGCGCTGGCTGGAGTCCTCCGCCGAAACGGACACGGACACGGGTACGGGTACGGGTACGGCCACGGACGGCCGTACCCTCGCCGTCGTCGAACCGGATGTCGTACGGGCCGCGGTGGCGCACGTGCTGGGAGCGCCTGCCGCGGCCTTCTGGCGGATCGACGTGCCGCCGCTGACGTCCACCACGGTCAGTGGACGCGGCGGCCGGTGGAACCTGCGGCTCGGGCAGCCGCTGGACGCCGCCGGAGCGGGCGCGGACCGGTGAGTCCGCGCGGCCGGTCAGTGCGGGGCGGGTGCCGCCGTACTCGTCCGGGCCGTGGCGGGTTTCGGGTGGAGCAGCCGTTCGGCCAGTTCACCGAAGACGAGCCCGAAGCCTGACCAGAGCGTGATCTGCAGGGCGAGGGCGGAGAGCCTGAACCGCCAGAGCAGGGCGGCCGGGAAGTCGCCGGGGACCTCGTTGACGGTGGGCAGGAACGCGTACGCCAGTCCGATCAGGACGATGAAGCCGAGAACGGCGGCGACGGTGGCGTACCAGGTGCCCAGTTTCGGGGCGAGCCGCTTGCCGACGATCACGGCGGCGACCGCGAGGAGCACGCTCAGCACCATCATGAGGAGGTAGAGGGTGGTCCGTTTGCCGATGGTGTCGCCGTTGCCGACCGCGGGCGGGTTGGCCGGGTACTTCAGGAACGGTACGACGTAGACGGCGAGCAGTGCGGCGCCCGAGAGCAGCAGCGCCGTCGCGCGGGCGCCGAAACGGCCGACGCGACCGAGGGCGAAGCAGTAGGCGAGGGCGGTGATGCCGCCGAAGGCCACTCCGTAGATCAGTACGCCGGTGGCGAGGCCGGCGGTGGACTGCAGGCTGCGGGAGACGAGTTCGACCTCGTGCCCGTGCTCGTGCGCGGCTGCGTGGGACTCCTCGAAACCGATGGCGCTGTCGACGTTCGGTTCGCCGAGGAAGTAGGCGACGATCAGGGCGAGCACGCCGGCGGCCAGGCCGGCGAGCATGCCCCGCACGAGCAGGTTTCTTACCGTTGCGGAGTTCATGGGTGTGCGGGGCCCCTCGTCAGTGGCAGGGGAAGCCGAGCAGGTGACGTGCGTCGTGCACCCATTCATGGACGTTCTCGCCGGAGACGAGGGAGGTGGCGCCCTGTTCGGCACCGACGAAGTACAGCAGGACCAGCATCAGGACGCCGATGAAGACCGCCCAGGGAGCGATGTCCTTCAGCGGCAGTTTGGCGGGCACGACGGGGGTGGTGCTCGGCGGGGCGACATGCTGCGCCATGACGGGGCCTCCTCTGGGAACTCGCGTCCCATCTCGGTGGTGCACAGGACGACGGCCCCGGGTCTGACTCACGGTGCGCTCCCCTCGGGGGAGTCACACCGTTCACAGTGGCGCGACCGTGCCGGTTTCCCACCGGCTTCCGTGTCGCCGTCGTCGGTATCGAAGTGACGCTACCGCTCGACGGGTTCATGCCCAAGACCAGGAGCCGACAAGAACCTGCTCACACCGAACACTTACCTCTCAGCTGCCCGGCTCCCACTCCGGTCCGTGCTCCCCCAGCGGCTCGAAGAAGCGTTCCACGTCGGTGTCGGTGACCTCGGCGAGGGTGGGCGGTGACCAGCGTGGGTTGCGGTCCTTGTCGATGACCTGGGCGCGGATGCCCTCGACCAGGTCGGGCGTGGTCAGGGCGGCGCAGGAGACGCGGTACTCCTGCGCCAGCACCCGCTCCAGCGAATCGAGCCGCCCGGCGCGGCGCACAGCCGCCAGGGTGACCTTCAGCGCGGTGGGCGACTTGGCGAGCAGGGTCTCCGCGGTCTCCTTCGCCGCCGGATCGCCGTGGTCGAGCAGCTGCCCGACGATCTCCTCAACCGTGTCGGCGGCGAAGCAGGAGTCGGTCCACTCCCGCTGCCCGGCCAACTCCCCTTCCGGCGCGGGCCGCACGTGCCGGTCCAGCGCTTCCCGTACGGGCAGCTCGGCGAGGTCGTCGATGAAGTGCTGGAGCGAGTCGGACGGTACGTAGTGGTCGGCGAGCCCGCACAGCAGGGCGTCCCCGGCGCCGATCGCCGCGCCCGTCAGGGCGAGCCGGGTGCCCAGTTCGCCCGGGGCGCGGGAGAGCAGGTAGGTGCCGCCGACGTCGGGCACGAAGCCGATGCCGGTCTCGGGCATGGCGATCCTCGACCGTTCGGTGACGATCCGGACGCTGCCGTGCGCGGAGATGCCGACGCCCCCGCCCATGACGATGCCGTCCATGACGGCGACGTACGGCTTGGGCCAGCGGGCGATACGGGCGTTGAGGCGGTACTCGTCACGCCAGAACGCGGCCGCGGCGGCGCCGTTGCCGTCGCGGGCGTCGTCGTGGACGGCACGGATGTCGCCGCCCGCGCACAGGCCGCGCTCCCCCGCTCCGGTGATGACGACCGTCTCGACGGCGGGGTCGTGCTCCCACGCGGTCAGCGCCTCGTCGACGCGCCGCACCATGGCGTGGTCGAGGGCGTTGATGGCTCTCGGGCGGTTGAGGGTGAGGTGGGCGGCCCGGCCGGCCGTGTGCAGCAGGACGGACTCTTCGTTGCCGGTCATCCGATTACCTCCGTCGGACCGCGGGCCACGATGACACGCATGAGTTCGTTGGTTCCTTTCGGGACGCGATGGTGCGATGGACGCTCACGTCACGAGTGATCTTCTCAATGACGCGTCCGGCCGGGCGGTCCGGGGCAGCGCGACGGCCCCGGGACTCGTGGAGGAGTCCCGGGGCCGTCGGGTGATGCGGTACGGGTCCGACTCAGATGTGCGGGCCGCCCGTGCCGTAGTACGTGCCCAGCTCGTCGCGGTAGCCCTGGTCGCCCAGGTGCTTGTCGCGGTCGAACTCCGGGGCGTCCTTGATCTGCTGCTTGGTGCGGTCGACGACGATCTTCTGCTCGCCCTGGTCGATGCTGACGACCGTGCTGGCGGGGAGCAGGACCTCCTTGCCGAAGATCCACACACCGGTGTCCACCACCAGGTAAGCGTCACCGACGTCGTCGGAGTGCTTGTCGACCTTGCCGATACTGCCGTCCGTGGCCTCGACCTTGTAACCCGTGAGGTCGACGCCTGCCAGACGACCCGCGGTCGACTTGTAACCCCATACATTTTCAGTCACGCGAAAACAACTCCTCCGGTAAACAGAGGACAGTGGGGTTCCCCACCGGCCCTCTCTTTTTCCGTACGTCGTGCACGGCGATTTTCGTAACCACCGTCTTGGCGGCGGGTGCCCCTCGTCCGGGGCTTCACTCACTCAATTCGGGCCGGGTTTTTCTCGGGTTTCCCGGAGCGGGCACGCGCTGCCCCGAATCGGGGGCCCAGCGCTGCCGCATACGGCCTGAACTGCACCGATGTGGTCGGCTACCAGCGGTACCAGCGGCCACTGCCGCCCTTCGGGCGGGCGACGAAGCCGATCAGCCACAGGACCAGAACGACGATCGCGACCCACCACAGAATTTTCAGCGCGAAACCCGCACCAAAGAGGATCAGGGTAAGCAGAAGAACAAGAAGCAGGGGAATCATGTTTGTTGACCTCCGAGACACCGTGTGCCCAGATGATCTCCGTCCACTCACACGAATTCACGGTTCGCGCACATTTCGCTCCCGACGCACCGCCGGCCCTCCGCCTCTGAGGTGAACTTGGGTATGCGGCCGCGACAAGGGGTACTCCTGCGCCATGACCACCACAGAAACGACCCCTTTGCGCGCTGTCGCTCTCGTCTGCACCCTTTCGCCGTCGCCCGCGGCCTCCAGCTCGCAGCTGCTGGCCGAGCAGACCATGGCGGCGCTGGGCGAACACGGTGTCACCGGCAAGGTGATCCGGATCGCCGACCACGACGTCCGCCCCGGAGTGGAGACCGACATGGGGGACGGTGACGAGTGGCCGGCGATCCGGGCCACGGTCCTGGGCGCCGACATCCTGGTCCTCTCGACGCCGATCTGGCTGGGCCACCCGTGCAGCATCGCCCAGCGGGTCATGGAGCGCCTGAACGCGGAGATCTCCGAGACGGACGACGAGGGGCGGATGCTCACCTACGGGAAGGTCGCCGCGGTGTGTGTCGTCGGCAACGAGGACGGGGCCCACAAGGTGAGCGCCGACCTCTTCCAGGGGCTCAACGACGTGGGTTTCTCACTCGCTCCGAACGCGGTCACCTACTGGGTCGGCGAAGCCATGCAGGGCACCGACTACCAGGACCTCGACAAGACGCCCGAGACCACCTCCGCCACGACGGCCACTCTGGCGGCCAACACGGCCCATCTGGCCCGGCAGCTCAAGGCGTCCCCGTACCCGTCGAGCTGAGCCGGGCCGACCGGAGCCCGCGCTCAGTCGTGGGCGCCGACCAGGCCCACCCGGTGGGCCAGCACGACCGCCTGGACCCGGTCCCGCAGATCGAGCTTGGTCAGGATGCGGGACACGTACGTCTTGACGGTCTCGCGGCTGATGACCATCCGGTCGGCGATCTCGGTGTTGGACAGGCCCTCGGCGATCAGCTTCAGCACCTCCGTCTCGCGCGGCGCCAGAGCGGCCAACGCCGGTGCGGCGGGGTCCCGTTGGGGTCGGCGGAGCCGGTCAGCGAACTTGCCGACGAGCTGCCGGGTGACGGCGGGCGCCAGCAGTGACTCTCCCGCGTCCACCGTCCGGATGCCGTGCACCAGGTCGCGCGGGGGCGAGTCCTTGAGCAGGAAGCCGCTCGCTCCGGCCCGCAGTGCCTCGTACACGTACTCGTCGAGGTTGAAGGTGGTGACGACCAGGACCCGCATCGGGTCGACGACGCCGGGGCCGGCGAGCAGCCGGGTCGCCTCGATGCCGTCGAGCAGGGGCATGCGGATGTCCATCACCACCACGTCCGGGCGCAGCCGCCGCGCGCTCTCGACCGCCGCGCGGCCGTCCCCGGCCTCTCCCACGACCTCGATGTCCGGCTGTGCGGTGAAGATGGTGACGTAGCCGGTGCGTACGAGTTCCTGGTCGTCGCAGACCAGGACCCTGATCGGCGCCGCGGCGCCCGGCCCGGTCATGCCTCTCCCCCGTGTGCGGCGGCTTCGCCGTGTCCCGCGGACGGTATGCGGGCGTGGACGCTGAAGCCGCCGTCCGGCCGGTCGCCGGCCGAGAGTTCGCCGCCGAACACGCTCACCCGCTCGCGCAGCCCGATCAGGCCGTGCCCGCCGCCCCGGCCCAGCGGTCGGCGCCGCTGGGCGGTCGCCGTTGCGGGCGCTCCCTCGGTGGTCACCTCGACCTCCACGTCCTTGCGGCCGTAGTGGACCTGGACGAGCGTCCGGTGGCCCGGGGCGTGCTTGAGCGCGTTGGTCAGCGCCTCCTGCACCACGCGGTACGCGGCCAGTTCCACGGCGGTGGCCAGCTCCTGCCGTTCGCCCCGCTCGGCGAGTTCCACGGGCTGTCCGGCGGTGCGGGTCTGCTCGACCAGATCGCTCAGTCGGCCCGGCTCCGGGGTCCGGTCCGGCGCGTCCGCGGGGCCGTCGGCGGCCGTGCCGTCGGACGTCCCGCCGGACGCCTTCAGTACGCCCAGCAGATGCTGGAGGTCTCTCAGGGCCCGCCGCCCGGAGTCACTGATCGCTTCCAGTCCTGTCTCCACCCGCTCGGGCGCGTCGGCGAGCAGGAACTGGGCGGCGTCCGCCTGGACCACCATGGCGGTGACATGGTGGGTCACCACGTCGTGCAACTCCCGTGCGATACGGGCGCGTTCGCGTGACATCGCCGCCTCCACACTCAGCCGGCGCCGTTCCGCCTCCCCGTCCTGCCGGGCCCGTACGGTCCTGCCGACGGCCCAGCACACCACCAGGATCAGGTACATGAGGACGAAGTCGGCCGCGTGCTGGGGCGAGCCCCTGTGGTGCAGCCCGAACGCGAACAGCGTGAACGCCGTGACGGCGACGGCGACCGCCAGAACGCGGCGCATGCCACTGGCGCGGTTCCCATGGGCTCCGAGGCTGTACAGCGCGATGTACAGGCCCAGCGTCGCGCAGCTCTGCGGATAACCGACCAGTTGATGGACCGCGAACGCGCCCGCGATCAGCCCGAGGCACACGACGGGCCACCTGCGCCGCAGCACCAGCGGCAGCCAGAGAACGGCCGTCACCAGCGCACCCGGCAGTCCTGACGGATGTTCCGGCAGATCGCCGAACTGTGCGCCGATCGGGGCCGTCACCGGCGCGAACACCAGCGGAGCGAGCAGTACGGTGAACACCGCGTCCCGGCTCACCACGCTCAGCGCACCCCAACGCGCCACGAGAACAGGCGTGTTCTTCCTCAAGTCCGACCCCGCTGATCCGAGCACAGGCAGAGCCTAGCCCCCTGCCGGACCCCGGATGTTCCGGCCGCGGAGCCTTATGCGAACAGTGCGGTGATCAGGGCGATGTCGTCGTCCTTGTTCTGTCCGAAGCGGGCGAGGAGCAGGTCGCACATCTCCTGCAGATCGGCCGGCCCGTCGGCCACGGCCTCGCGGAACTCGGCGAGGGTGGCGTCCAGATGGGCGGTCCGTACCTCGACGAGACCGTCCGTCACCATGAGCAGCCGGGTGCCGGGCGGGGCGTCCACCACGGTGGGCGGCGGGTGCGGGAGACCGAGGCCGATCAGCGGGCCGTGGGGTTCGTGGAACCGCGGCCCCTTCTCCGGGTCGATGACCAGCGGCGGGATGTGGCCGGCGTTGGCGATGTGCAGGCGGCGTTCGTCCAGATCGACCAGGACGAGGCAGAGGGTGACGGTGAGGCCGGGCTGGGACTGGCCCAGCAGCGTTTCCAGCCGGTCCAGTATGTGGTGCGGGGCGTGCCCTTCGATGGCGTAGGCCCGCAGTGCGTGGCGTACCTCGCCCATGACGGTCGCGGCCTCCACCGAGTGCCCGACGACGTCCCCGATGGCGAGCAGCAGGCCGTTGACCGTCCGCACCGCTTCGTAGAAGTCGCCCCCGATCTCCGCGTGTTCTGAGGCGGGGAGGTAGCGGAAGGCCAGCTGGACGCCCGGGACGGTCGGCATTTCCTTGGGGAGGAAGGAACGTTGCAGCGCCAGGCCCAGAGCGTGTTCCTCGTTGTAGGTGCGCAGGGCTTCGAGAGCGAGGGCGCCGGAGTTGGCCAGCTGTTGCAGGAGCTGCTCGTCGTCGGCACTCTGCAGGGCTGTCGCGGGGACGGCCAGACAGATGGGGGGACGGCCTCGCTTGGTGCGGGACACCGCGAGTGCGATGTCTCCGGAGAGGTGGTCGTCGGGCAGCATGGCCTGCCACTGTCCGTGCGGGACCCGGACGATCGTGACGCCGGTTTCCTGGTGCAGGCTCTGGGCCGCCAGCTGCTTCAGGAGGCTGGGGTGAGCGGGATGGATCCGTACCGGTGACCGTGGGGCGTCGACCATGCTGTGGACGGCCTGCGCACGGGGCGAGAGGAACACCGCGCTGGCCCGGCTGTCCAGGACGGCCGCCGCGCCGCCGGTGGCCGCCGACGCGAAGGAGTGGAAGCCGACGGCGCTGTAGACGTCCAGCGTCGCCTGGTTCAGCGCTATGAGGCGCTGTGCGAGTTTCTCGGCGCGCTGCCGGGCCCTGGCGTAGCGCAGGGTCGCGGAGACGGTGGCGAGGAGCTCGCCGGGGTCGATGGGCTGGTCGAGATAGGCGTCCGCGCCCCGTCTCAGCCCCTCCGCGTGGTCGTCGGGGGTGATGGCGGCGGCGGAGATCTGGATGATCGGCAGATAGGCGGTCCGCGGGCTGTTCTTGACCCGTTCGCTGACCTCGAAGCCGCTCATGTCGGGCAGCAGGACGTCGATGATCGCGATGTCCGGAAGCGCGTCCTCGCCGCTGTGCAGCCGGGTGAGGCCTTCCTCGCCCCTGCCGACGCTGATGACGGTGTGTCCCGCGCGCTGCAGCCAGCTGGTGAGGATGTAGCGGTTCGTCTCGTTGTCGTCGACGACGAGCACGGTCGCGGGCAGAAGCTCCTGGGCGCTGTCGGTCACGGCCTGCCCTTTCGGTTCTGCGAGTCCTGCGCGTACTCGTGGCCGAGGTCCGGCAGACGGACCTCCACCCTGGTACCGGCGCCCAGAGTACTGGTGAGGGTGAGGGAACCGCCGAGCAGTTCGGCGAGCGTACGGGCGTAGGGCAGGCCCAGGCCGGTGCCGGGCCGGCCGGTCTGGTGGGGGCCGCGGACCTGGTAGAAGACCTCGAAGACCCGGCCGAGTTCCTCGGGCGGGATGCCGATCCCCGTGTCCGTGACGGTGAACAGCACCGCGGGGGCCGAGGGTTCGGGATCGACCTCGATCTCCAGGCGTACCTCACCGTGCTCGGTGAACTTGAGGGCGTTGGAGAGAAGGTTGCGCAGGATGCGTACCAGCAGCGTCTCGTCGGTCACCAGAGGCAACTGCTGTTCGAGGCCAGGGGTGACGAGGGTCACCCGGTCGTGGCCGTGGCTGCTCAGGATGAGTCCTCGCAGGTGGGCGACGAGCAGCCGCAGATCCACCGGTTCCGTATGGATGTCGAGGTGCCCGGCCTCGGCCTTCGCGACGTCCAGCAGGTCACTCACGAGCGACAGGAGCGTGTGGCCGGACGCCCCGATGAGTTCGACCTGTTCCCGCTGCTCGGCGCTGAGGGCGGGGGAACTGGGCGAGAGCAGCAGCGTGGAGAGGGCGACGACAGAGTTGACCGGGGTGCGCAGTTCGTGGCTGATGTTCGTCCAGAACCGGGTCTTGGCCTCGCTCGCCTCCTGCAGCTGCTGGCGCTTGTCCTCCAGTTCGGTGTGCAGCGCGAGAACACCGCTGTTGGTGGCCTCCAGCTCCTGCGTCAGCTCGGTGTACAGCGCGAGGACACCCCGGTTGGTCTCCTCCAACTCCTCGTTGAGATGGCGCAGTTCCTCCCGCTGGGCGCGGGTCTCCTCCAGCGTGGCGATCAGGTCGCGGGTCTGGGCCCGGAGATCGTCCGCCTCGGTCGACCGGGAGCCGGCCTTGAGGACGTCCGCCAGCCGGTCATGCTGCTCGGCGACGCCGCCGGACTCGGTGGTGAGCGGCTGGCTGACGACGATGCGCCCGCCTGCCGGGGCGGCCTCGTACTCGATCCCCACGAGCTTCGCGGCCAGGTCGAGCGTCTCCTTCGCCGGGGGCGGTCCGCCGGTCCAGTCGAACGTGACGAGCAGGGCCGTGGGCCGGTCCTGTGGGACCAGGCCGAAGGAGACCTCCAGGCCGCGGCAGCCGAGCCGGTCCCGGCCGAGTTCGCTCAGCGCGGTCGCCAGCCGGACCTGGTCCTGTCGCTCCAGCGACATGGCCGCCGCCGCCTGCTGCGCGGTGCGCCGCAGACCGAACACGTCCTGGGACGAGGCCAGGGCGAAGGGCGCCACCGTGCGGACGGGGCCGACGGCGGCCGGGCGGCCGTGGTGGGCCGCGTCGCCGCGGGGGCCCGAGTCAGACATCACGCTCATCCCGCCCCTCGCCGGTCACCATGCCCCCTTGATCACGACAACGCTGGCGTCGTCCCGTCGCACTCCTGCCTCTCGCAGCAGCTGACCGGCCATGACGAGCGGTGTGTGGTGCAGCAGACCGGGCAGATTCCCATGGTCCCAGCGTTCGGTCAGACCGTCGGAGTGCATCACCAGGGCGCCGTGGGCCGGCAGCGGTTCCTCGAACGTCCGCAGGCGCCGCATGTGCGCGCCGACGATACCGGGCGCCGACAGCAGTCCCTTGCGGCCGTCGTCACCCAGGAGGAAGCCGCTGACGTTGCCGATTCCGCAGTAGAGCACCCGTCCCGCGGCCGGCTCGACGCGCGCCACGGCGACCGCGCCGCCGCGTGTCCCCCGCAGGGCACGGTGGATCGCGTCGAGGGCGCCCGCCGGACTGAGGTCACGGGTCTCCTGGAACGCCTTGACCGCTGCCTGGCTCGCGCGCGCGGCGAGGGGGCCGTGCCCCAGTCCGTCGCACAGCATCACCAGGATCGCCGGGCGGTCCTCGGAGCTGTCGCTGTCGCTCTCCTCGGTGCGTACCGCCCACGCGTCCCCGCACACGGTCTCACCGCTGATTGGCCGCGTGACCCCGGCGGCGACAGACAGGTCCCGGGAGGCGACGACGGCACTGCCGTCCGCGGTGCGCGGCCAGAACTGTGCGGCCATGACCGTGCCGCGGCCCGGCACGGAGTGCAGGTCGAACCGGTCCGCGAGCCGGGCGACCGCGCCCAAACCGATGCCCAGCGTGCCCGCGCTGGACGATCCGTCGGCCAGCGCGGCGGGCACGTCCGTCATTCCGGGCCCCGAGTCGACGGTGAGGAACTCCACGCCGGCCTGGTCCCCGGATCGCACCACGCGCAGCAGCAGGGCTCCGTCGTCGGCATGCCGCTGCACGTTCGTGGCGGCCTCGGTGACGGCGAGGGCGACCTCGGCGGCCCGGTGACTGCTCAGTCCGATGCGCCTGGCCAGCGTGGCGGCCGCGCCCCTGGCCGCCGCGGCCAGGGAGGCGCCGTCCCTGAACCACGCGACGTCCTCGTAACTGAGGGCGACGGTGGTGTTCACCGGACCCACTTGATGATGGTCACGGTCGTTCCCTCGCCGGGCGCGGTGACCAGCCGGAAGTCGTCGACGAGGCGCCGGGCACCGCTGAGGCCGAGACCGAGTCCGCCGCCGGACGTCCAGCCGTCCGTCATCGCCTGGTCGACATCGGCGATACCGGGACCGGAGTCCTCGAAGACGGCGGCCACGCCCTTCTTGCCGTTCGCGCTGACCAGTCCGGAACTGACCGTGCCACCACCGCCGTAGATGAGGGTGTTGCGGGCGAGTTCGCTCGCCGCGGTGATCATCTTCGTCTGGTCGACCAGGGACAGCCGGCACTGCTGGGACAACGCCCGGATGGCCTGCCGGATGTGCACGAGATCGCCGCTGCGCGCGATGGGGTAGGCCTGCGGGTCTTCGCCCGCAGTCCAGGGCGCTGTCACCGCAAGGCCGAACTGGTGGGCTGACGCAGCTTCGCCAGCCCCTTCTCAAGGTCGAGCGCAGTGCTGACCCCGCCGAGCGAGAGGCCCAGCTCGACCAGGGTGATGGCCACGGCGGGACGCATGCCCACCACCACCGTCCTGGCGTCGAGCACGCGCGAGATGGCGGCGACCGTCGCGAGCATGCGGCCCACGAAGGAGTCGACGATCTCCAGGGCGCTGATGTCGATGATGACGCCCCGGGCGGACTTGGCGACGATCTCGTCGGCCAGGTCCTCCTGGAGGTTCAGCACCATCTGGTCCTCCAGATCGAACTGGACGGACACCAGCAGGATGTCTCCGATACGCAGGATCGGAAGGCGCTCGCTCATCGCTGCGCACCCTCGTGGGCGACGAGGTCCACACCGGACCGGCGCAGCGCCAGCTTGAGGGCGTCGGCCAGGCTGGCCTTCGTCACGATGTCGTCGAACTCGATGCCCAGCGCGACGATGGTCTGCGCGATCTGCGGGCTGATGCCGGACACGGTGCATTCGGCGCCCATGAGCCGGGCGGCGACGATGGTCTTGAGCAGGTGCTGGGCGACCTGGGTGTCCACCGCGGGAACGCCCGTGATGTCGATGATCGCCTGCTCCGAGCCCGTGTCCACGAGCGCCTGGAGAAGCTTCTCCATCACCACCTGCGTACGCGCCGAGTCCAGCGTGCCGACGAGCGGTACGGCGATGACCCCGTCCCACAGGCGCACCACCGGTGTGGACAGCTCCAGGAGCTGCTCGGCCTGCGCGGTGATGAGCTCGTCGCGCGTCTGCGTGTAGGTCTCGATGGCGAAGAGGCCCAGTCCGTCGAGGATGCCGTTGAACTGCAGGTAGGCACGGATCTGGTCGGCGCTTCCGTCGGCCAGAACAGGTTCGAGGACCCGCTTCAGGGCGAAGACACTGATCGCGGTCTCACTCGGCGAGAACCCCTGGCGGGCCCTGTTCCTCGACAGCTCCGTCAGCAGGGCACGGATCTCGGACATCTGTTCGGAGTGGACATCGACGGCCCCCTGACGCAGCGCGTCCACCAGGGCGTCGTACAGCTCCCGAAGCTCGCGGTCGAGCTCGGCGGTGCCGATGCGCCCTCCCAGCGACCCGGACACCTCCCGCACCCACGCCGCGGCAAGGTCCTGACCCTCGACGGTCAAGAGCCCTACCAAGTCCGCAGCGCTGTCTCGCTTCGCCATTCCGGCGCTCCTTCAATGTTCATATTTACGTGTCAGGGACGACCTGGGAAGCCTACGGCACTTGCCCTCACCGGCAGGTGCGACCTGGGAAAGGCCCTTGACGGCGCACACCGGCCGGACCTCTTCGACGGGGAGCGGCACGGACGGGCCGGACCTCTCCGGCGGGGAGCGACGCGGCCGGGCCGGGCGTCCGCCGCGAGCGCACGGGCCCCGCGCAGGTCAGCTCTCCAGCGCCTGACGCAGGGTGGGACGGCACGGAATGAGGGCGTCGACCCCGACGGGCTCGATCACCCTCCGCACCGACTGCCGCGCCCCTGCCACACGCTGCCGCCCCTGGGCTTCCTGAGCCGCGTGACGGGCGGCATGGTCCAGTTCGCCGCGCAGGCTGACGACCCGGACGCCGCCGACGTCGGACCGGGTCACCGACAGATGGCCGGACCGTGCGGGATATGCGTCTGACACCATGTCCTCGACTCGGTTTGCCGATGCGGTTCAAGCCCGAGCTCACACCTGAAGCCCGCCCCGGTGACACGGACCGCCACGCTCGAACGAATGGTCCATCCCAACGGAAGCGGCATGTGTCACACCAAACAGGGTAGCCGCGAACGGACAACGGGAACGAAGGTGGACAAAAAGTGGAGTCAGTCGGGAGAGGCGGCGCGGGGCCGTCGGAAGCCCATGCCATAGCCGCCGCCGTCTCCATGAACGGAGGCGGCTCCTGCATCGCCGAAGCACGACGCTTCGCGGTCGACTTCCTGGCCCGGGCCAGCACGGACCACGGCGTCCCCGTCTCCGCCCGCGCGACGGACCTCACGCAGCTGGTGGTCAGCGAACTGGTCACCAACGCCCATAAATACGCCCCCGGCCCCCTGCTGGTGGAGCTGCGCATCACCGACGAGGTGGTGGCGGTCTGCGTGCACGACAGCGTCGGCGCCACGCCCGTGGCGCGCTCCGTCGACCCGCACCGAGTCGGCCAGCACGGCCTGGAGATCGTCATGGCCGTCGCCCAGGAGTTCCGGGTGGACCTCGAACCGGCCGGCAAACGCGTCACCGCGTCCATCGCCCTGACCCGCTGAACCGCCCGCCGGCATCGACCGGCGCCCATAGGCGTCCACCGGAATGCGCCGGCATCCGCGAGACCTCGGCGAACCGCTCCCTCAGAGCGCCGACGGCGCCGAAGTGCTCCCCCGGACGACGAGACGCGGCGTCATGGTCGTCTGGACGGCGTGTTCGCGCCGGCCCTCCACCCGCTCGATGAGCAGCCGCGCGGCGGTGGCCCCCATGTTGTGCCCGGCCTGGTCGACGCTGGTGAGCTGCACGGTGGCGAGGTCGGCGATGGCGGTGTTGTTGTAGCCCACCAGGGAGACGTCCTGCGGGACCCGCAGACCCAGTTCGTGGGCCGCCCGCCAGACACCGAGCGCGGCCACATCGGCTCCCGTCATGATCGCGGTGGGCCGCTCCCCCGCGGTCAGCAGGCTCATCCCGGCCTTGTAGCCACCTTCGTCGGAGTACGACGTCCGGCAGATCCGGGTGTGCTCCGCGAGCTGGTTGCGGCCCATCGCCTCGGCATAGCCGTTGCTCAGGACGATCTCAGGCGTACGGGCCCATTTGCTCGACCGGGTCCCGGGAGAGGAGACCAGCGCGATGTTGCGGTGCCCGAGGGACACCAGGTGGTCCACGACGAGACCGGCACCGGAGCCGTCGGCGTCGACGACGGAGTCGTGCAGGTCGGAGGTGTCGTGGTGGCCGATGACCACCGTGGGCGTCGACTGTGCGGTGGACAGCACTTCGGAGCGCGGGATGCCGGGGGCGATCAGGACGAGGCCGTCCATCTGACGGTCGACCATGGACCGGATGGTCTTGTCCTGGGCCTCGGCGTCGAAGCCCGCGGCACCGATCAGCACGGTGTACTCGCTGTCCCGCAGTTCGTCGCGGACGCCGTCGAGGATGTCGGCGAAGAAGGTGTTGCGGATGTTGTCCAGCAGGATGCCGATGGTGTACGTCCGGCCGCGCATCCCGCGCGCGGCGGCATGGGGGCGGTAGTCCAGCTCCGCCATGGCGGCCCGGACCTTCTCCTGCATGGCCGCGCTGACCCCGTACGCGTTGCGCATGACCTTGGAGACCGCGGCGGTGGACACTCCCGCGTGACGCGCGACGTCCGTGATCGTCACACGCTTCTTCCGCTGTGATCCCTGCTCCATGCGTGCTGCCCCCTGGAGTGCCGTACTGCTGAGGACAACGTTCTACAGGACGATCCGGTTCGGACGCCAGATGTAGTCGGCTTTTCGGTGATGTTGCGACGCGATGTCTTGACGACGGCTTTGGCTGCGTGCACTGTGGTGCGCACTTCGACGTAGAGAACGTTATACAAACTCTCGCTCCACCACTTTCCGCAGGGCCTTCGCCGTGCGCTTTCGTCGCGCCTCCATCGCGCCTTTCGTCCCACGATGACAGGGAGCCATGCTGTGACCACCTCCTCGATCTCCGCCAGAAGGTCCCGCCTCGCCGGCTCGACCGCGGGCGCCGCCGCCCTGGTCGTCCTCGTCTCCGCCTGCGGGGGCACGGGCGGAGGTTCCGCTTCCTCACCCGAGAACTTCAGCTACCTGAGCGTCACGGAGAACACGACCGTCAAGACGGCGCTGACCACCCTGTCGAAGGGTGGGTGCAAGACCGCCCAGGAGGGCCTGCCGCTCAAGGTGGAGACCGTCCCGCAGGCGAGCCTGGACCAGAAGCTGCAGCTGCTGGCCGGTCAGGACGCGCTGCCGGTCCAGTTCGCGGCGGGCAACGCCCCCGCTCTGACGCAGCAGTTGTACAAGTCGGGCAAGGTCGCCGATCTGGAGTCCGAGCTGAAGTCGCTGGGCGTCTACGACCAGTTGGAGCCCGCGGCCGTCTCCACCATCAAGGCGCTGTACGGCGGCAAGGTGGAGGTCCTGCCCTACGAGTACAACATCGAGGGGATCTTCTACAACAAGAAGATCTTCAGCGCGAACGGGCTGACCGTGCCCGCCACCTGGGCCGAACTGGTCTCGGCCGCGGGCGCGTTGGAGGCCAAGGGCATCCAGCCGTTCTCGGCCTCCGGCCAGCAGGGGTGGCCCCTGACCCGGCTGATCAGCGGCTACCTCTACCGCAGCCTGGGCCCTGACGCCCTGAAGGCCGTGGCGGACGGCAAGGCCAAGCTCACGGACCCCGAGTACGTCAAGGCGGCCCAGGAAGTGGCCTCCCTCGGCAAGAAGGGCTACTTCGGCAAGGGCGTCGGCTCCATCGACTACGACACCTCCATGAACGAGTTCCTGGGCGGCAAGGCCGGCATGCTCTACATGGGCAGCTGGGCGCTGGCGAACATCGCCGACGAGAAACAGAACAAGGTGGGGGCCGACAACATCGGCTTCATGCCCTTCCCGGCCGTCGAGGGCGGCAAGGGCTCGATCGAGCAGTACCCCTCGAACGTCGGCCTGGGCATCACCCTCGGCGCCAAGTCCTTCGACAAGAAGACCGGCGCCTGGGTGTCCTGCATCGCCAAGAACTACGGCAGCACCGCCCTCAAGGACCAGGGAGCCATCTCGGGCTTCAAGGTCAACACCCCCGTCGAGGACGGCAACGAGGTCACCGGGCAGGTCCGCGAGACCATCAGCGGGTCACGGCAGAACGTGCTCTGGTTCGAGGCCCTGTTCTCCACCAAGGCCACCACGGTCAGCCAGAGCAACGCGGCCGGCCTGGTCGCCGGCAGCCTGAGCCCCGAGAAGTTCATGCGGACCGTGCAGGACGCCCTGGCCGAGAAGTGAGGCGGACGGGCCCGGCGACGGGCCCCCGCTGACGACAGCCTGACACCTCACGAACTGGACACCCCTCCATGCACCGCGTACTCGGTGACCGCAAGGCGGTCCTGATCCTCCTCGGTCCCGCCCTGCTCGTCTACTCCCTGATCATGCTGGTCCCCATGGTGTGGTCCTTCGGGTACTCGTTCACCAAGGGCAACACCATCGAGGGCTTCACCGGCAACGGCCTGGACAACTTCCAGCGCCTGTTCTCCGACCCGGCCGTGCGGGACGCCCTGTGGTTCACCGCCAAGTACGCGGTCGTCGTGACCGTCGGCCAGGTCGTCGCCGGCTATCTGCTGGCCCTGCTGTACGTGTTCTTCCTCAAGCGGGCCTCCGCGCTCATCCGTACCCTGGTGTTCTTCCCCGTGGTGCTGCCCACCGTGGCCGTCGGTCTGCTCTTCCAGAAGTTCTTCCAGGTGGCCCCGCAGACCGGCCCGGTCAACTCCCTGCTCAACGCGGTGGGTCTGGACTCCGTCGACTGGTTCGGCAGCGCGGGACACGCCTTCTGGGTCCTGATCGTCATGGACATCTGGCGCTCCATGGGCTTCTACGCCGTACTGCTCTTCGCCGGCCTGGTGGACATCCCCGAGGAGGTGCTGGAGTCCGCGCGTCTCGACGGCGCCTCCGGTCTGCGGCTCGTCCGCCACATCGTCCTGCCCATGTCGTTCCCGGTGCTGATGTCGTCGGTCATCTTCAGCATCAACGGCACACTCAAGGTCTTCGACTCGATCGTGGCACTGACCAACGGCGGTCCCGGCAGCGGGACCACCCCACTGACCCTGTACATGTTCCAGACGTCGTTCACCTACGGCGACTACGGCTACGGCAGCACCATCGCCCTGCTGCTGACCGTCGTGTGTCTCCTGGTGACCCTGGTCGTCTTCCGCGTCTCGCGGCGCGACCCCACGGAGGGCTGAACCCATGGCCATCGACACATCTGTCAGGATCCGGCGTCCGCGCCGCCTGTGGGTCAAGCTCGTCGTCGCGCTGCTGCTGGTCGTCGAGGTCTATCCGCTCGTCTGGATGTTCCTGACCTCGCTCAAGTCGAACGACGACTACCTCAACAACTCCACCTGGTCCCTGCCCACCACCTGGGAGTGGGGCAACTACACCGACGCCTGGACCACCGGGCACATCGGCCTGTACGTGCAGAACAGCCTGCTCGCCGTCCTGCCGGCGCTCGCGCTGATCCTGCTGCTGGGCACCGCGGCCGGGTTCGCCCTCCAGGTCATGGTGTGGAAGGGCCGCAGTCTGACCCTGCTGGTCTTCCTCACGGGCATGATGGTCCCCGCGCAGATGATCCTGCTGCCCCTGTTCACGGTGTACTTCCAGACAGGTCTGTCCGGCACGCTGTGGCCGCTGATCCTCACCTACACGGGCACCGGCCTGCCCCTGACGGTGTTCATGATGGCCACCTACTACAAGACCGTCCCGCGCGAGCTGTTCGAGGCGGCCACCATCGACGGCGCGGGTATCCTGCGCGCCTTCTGGACCATCAGCCTGCCCATGGTCCGCAACGCGATCCTGACCGTCGGCCTGGTCCAGTTCTTCTTCATCTGGAACGACCTGCTGATCGCGCTGACCTTCACCAACAGCCAGGACCTGCGCACCATCCAGGTCGGCCTGCTCAACTTCACCGGCGACTTCGGCGCCACCCAGTACGGCCCGCTGTTCGCCGCCATCTGCATCAACGTCTTCGGCACCCTGGTGATCTACCTCTTCCTCAACCAGAAGGTGATGAAGGGCCTCACCTCGGGAGCCGTCAAGGGTTGACGGCCACGCCCTCACCGGGCTTCAGCTCCGGCCAGGCGCCGGCCGTCCGCACCCGTATCCATGGAAGGTCCCCCACCCATGTCCTCTCAGCCTGCCCCGGTCACCTTCGAGCACCTGCCCGACGGCCTCGGAACCGGCGTCGCCCGGCCACGCCTGACCTGGCGTCTGCCCCGGGGAGCCGCCGTCCAGGACGCCTACGAGATCGAACTCGACCGGGCCGGCGCCCTCCACCGCACCGGCCGGACGACCCACACGGAACAGGTCCTCGTACCGTGGCCCGGCGAACCTCTCGACTCCCGTGAACGGGTCGGCGTCCGTGTGCGCGTGTGGGTGGACGGGGCCTCTGACCCGACCGGGTGGAGCGAGCCGAGCACGGTCGAGGCCGGGCTCCTGGACGCTGCCGACTGGAGTGCCGTACCGGTCGGCGCCGCCTGGCCCGAGGAGCCCGGCACCGACCGGCGCCCGGCCCGCGTCCGCCGGACCTTCACCCTCGACGCCCCCATACTCCGGGCCCGGCTCTATGTCACCGCCCACGGCGTGTACGAGGCCGAGATCAACGGCCGCCGGGTCGGCGACGACATCCTCTCGCCGGGATGGACCGTGTACGGCGAACGCCTGCGGTACTACACCTACGACGTCACCGAGCACCTCGTGCCCGGCGCCAACACCATCGGCGCCTGGCTCGGGGACGGCTGGTACCGCGGCCACATCGGCTTCGACGGCGGTTACCGCGACCTCTACGGCAGTGACCAGTCCCTCCTCGCCCAGCTCGAAGTCACCCTGGCCGACGGCACCACGGCGGTCGTCGCCACCGACGGCTCGTGGCAGGCGGCACCCGGCCCGATCCTCTTCAGCGGCCTCTACGAGGGCGAGACCTTCGACGCGCGGCTGCACGACCCCGGCTGGTCGACCCCTCAAGGCGGCCTGGAAGAAGACGAGTTGTGGACACCGGTCGCCACCCGCACCCGCGACCCGCACACCCTCATCGCCCCCAAGGGCGCCCCCGTCCGCCGCACCCAGGAACTGTCACCCGCCACCGTCACCGCCAAGGGCGACGGCCGGCACATCCTGGACTTCGGGCAGAATCTCGTCGGCCGGCTGCACATCACCGTCGCCGGACCGGCGGGCACGACCATCACCCTGCGCCATGCCGAGGTCCTACAGGACGGCGAACTCGCCACCCGCCCCCTGCGCGGGGCCACGTCCACCGACACCTACGTCCTCGACGGCTCCGGCGAGCAGACCTGGGAACCGCGCTTCACCCTGCACGGCTTCCGTTACGCCGAAGTCGGCGGCTGGCCGGGCGAGTTGACCGCGGACGACGTGACGGCCCGGGTGTACCACACCGACATGACCCGCACCGGCTGGTTCGAGTGCAGCGACCCCCTGGTCAACCGGCTGCACGAGAACGTCGTGTGGAGCATGCGCGGCAACTTCGTCGACATCCCCACCGACTGCCCCCAGCGCGACGAACGCCTCGGCTGGACCGGCGACATCCAGGTCTTCGCCCCCACCGCGTCCTTCCTGTACGACTGCGCCGGCATGCTCGACTCCTGGCTGGACGACGTCGCCGTCGAGCAACTTCCCGACGGCACGATCCCCTGGTACGTGCCGGTCATCCCCGGCGGCCCCCAGTGGACGCCGATCCAGCCGGGCGCCGCCTGGGGCGATGTCGCGACCCTCACCCCGTGGGTGCTCTACCAGCGCTTCGGCGACCTGGAGCTGCTGCGCCGCCACTTCGGCATGGGGCGGGCGTGGGTGGACCTGATGGACCGGCTGGCCGGGGAGAGCCGGCTGTGGGACACCGGGCACCAGCTCGGTGACTGGCTGGACCCGATCGCCCCGCCGGACGATCCGGCCGGGGCCCGCACCGACCGCTACCTGGTGGCTACCGCGTACTTCGCCCACTCCGCCCGCCATCTCCAGTGGTCGGCCCGCGCACTCGGCCACCTGGAACTCGCCGAGCGGTACGGGCGGCTCGCGGACGAGGTCACCAGCGCCTTCAGGGCCCGCTACGTCCGGCCCGACGGCCGGATGACCAGCGATGCCCCGACCGCGTACTCGGTGGCTCTGCTCTTCGGTCTGCTGGACGACGACCGGCAGCGCCGTGAAGCGGGTGACCGCCTCGCGGAACTGGTGCTCCAGGACGACGCCCGGATCGCCACCGGCTTCGTCGGCACGCCGCTGATCTGCGACGCCCTGACCGACACCGGACACCTCGAAGTGGCGTACCGGCTGCTGACCCAGACCGAGTGCCCGTCCTGGCTCTACACCGTGTCCATGGGCGCGACCACCATCTGGGAGCGCTGGGACAGCCTCCTGCCCGACGGCACCCTCAACTCCGGTGGGATGACGTCCTTCAACCACTACGCGCTGGGCGCCGTCGCCGACTGGATGCACCGGGTCGTCGCCGGGCTCGACCTCTCCTCCCCCGGGTATCGCACGCTGCGTTTCCGGCCGCGTCCCGGCGGTGGCATCACCTGGGCCAGGGCCCGTCACGAGACGCCCTACGGCGAGGCGGCCATCTCCTGGGAACTGACCGACTCGGGCATGACCGCGGAGGTCACGGTCCCCGACGGCTGCCAGGGCGTGGTCGAACTCCCCGGGCACGCTCCGCTGACCGTGGGCCCCGGCCGGCACCACCTCGACACCCGCGACCTCGAACGCAGCGCCGCCTGAGCCCTGTTGGCACTGCCCGGCTCCACGCACCGCCTCGTGAAAGAGCATCCGCCGCCGCTCGAAGGAACCCGACGCTCGAAGGAGAGTGTGAAGTGACCCGTTCCAGAGGAAGTTCCGAAGATCCCGGAGAAGGCTCCACAGGACTGACCCGGCGCGCAGCCGTCGCCGTGTCCGTGGCCGCTCTGGGCGGAGCCGCGGTGCTGACCGCCGGGCTTCCGACCGCCACCGCCGCAGCCGCCCCGCGTACCGCCCTCGCCGGTCAGCCCTGGCGTGACAGGAAGAAGTCGGCCGCCCGCCGAGCCGACGCCCTCCTCGCCGCCATGACGCTCCAGGAGCAGATCACCCTCGTCACGGCGGTCGAGGTGGCCGACTTCGCGCCCCTCGCCCACCTCGGCATCCCGGCCATGACCCGCGTCGACGCCTCCGACGGCCTGCGCGGCGACACCGGAGTGACCGCCTTCCCCGCCCCCAACGCACTGGCGGCGACCTTCGACACCGACCTGGCCGAGCGGTACGGCGACGCGATCGGCGCCGAGGCCCGGGGCAAGGGCTGGAACGTCCTGCTCGGCCCGACCGTCGACATCGACCGCAATCCCCGCAACGGCCGCGAGGCCGAGTCGTACGGCGAGGACCCCCTGGTCAACGGGCTGATCGGGGCCGCCGTCACCCGCGGCTTCCAGAAGAACGACGTCATCGCCCAGATCAAGCACTTCACCGTCTACAACCAGGAGGAGGGCCGCAACTCCCTCGACGTACGGGTCTCCGAGCGGGCCCTGCGCGAGGTGTACTACCCGGCCTTCGAACACACCGTCCGCGACGGCGGCGCCCTGTCGGTCATGGGCTCCTACCCCAGGGTCAACGGGGTGTTCGCCTGCGAGAACCCGCACCTCATCGGCGCCCTCAAGAACAACCTGGGGCTCAAGGGCTACCTCGGCACCGACTACTACCCGTCCGGGGACCGCGTCGCGGAGATCAACGCCGGTGTCGACTCCGCCGCCCTCACCCCCGACACCCCCAAGACGGCCTTCACCGACGGCCGGATCCCGCAGGAGCGCACCCGGGACGCCACCCGCCGCATCCTGTACGCGCTGTTCGCCTCCGGTGCCTACGACCATCCGCTGCCGGACAGGCCCGCCGACGTGGTGACCACCGCCGCGCACCAGACCCTGGCCCGGATCACCGGTGAACAGGCCACCGTCCTGCTGAAGAACAGCGGCACCCTCCTGCCGTTGTCGATGAAGAAGACGGTCGCCGTGATCGGCCCGGCGGGCAAGGACGCCGTCACCGGTGTCGAGGGCTCCTCGTACGTCGATCCCGGAGACTTCACCACCGCCGTGGACGCGATCAGGAGCAAGGCCGGCGCCTCCCGCGTGCTGTTCTCCCAAGGCAGTCTCGGTGATGTCGCCCTGCCCACGATCCCGGGTGACGTCTTCACCACCCCCGACGGCGAACCCGGCCTGCACGCCGAGTTCTTCGCGGGCGAGGACCACTCCGGCAGCCCGCTGACCACCACTACGACGGCGAACGTGGACTTCCGCGGCGCCCCGGTCGGCGGCCTCCCCGCCACGTGGTCCGCTCGCTGGACCGGCCGCCTCACCCCGCCCAGCACCGGTCCGGTCCGCATCTCGGCCCTGTTGGCGGGCGCCGCGAAGATCGTCGTGAACGGGGTGACGCTCCTCGACGAGTCCCGCTTCCTCTGGGACTCCTTCTTCGGCCCGAAGGAGAGCGCGATCGGCGGTGTCGCCGAACTGACCGGCGGCAGAGCCGTCGACATCACGGTCGAGTACAGCACCAGGGACGCCGGCTTCCGGGGGCCCGCCATGACCCTGGGCTGGCAGCCCGAGTCACTCATACCGGCCGCCGTCGCGACGGCGAGGAAGGCCGACGTGGCGGTGGTGTTCGTCAACAACTACACCGGCGAGGCCTTCGACCGCGACGACCTCTCCCTGCCCGGCGACCAGGACCGGCTCATCGAAGCCGTCGCCGCCGCCAACCCGAACACGGTCGTCGTCCTCAACACCTCAGGGCCCATGCTCATGCCGTGGCTGGGCAGGGTGAAGGGCGTACTGCAGGCCTGGTACCAAGGCGCCGCGACCGGCACCGGAATCGCCAACATCCTCTACGGCGACGCCGAACCCGGCGGCCGGCTCCCCGTCACCTTCCCCGCCGACGAACAGCAGGGCCCCGCCACCTACACCGGCGCCAAGGACGACGACATCGCCAACACCCTCACGTACGACGAAGGCATCCACGTCGGTTACAAGTGGTACGACAAGCACCGCGCCAAGCCCCTCTTCCCGTTCGGCCACGGGCTGTCGTACACCTCCTTCCGCCACGGCACGGCACGCGTGCACAGCCTCGGCCGCGGGGACGAGGCCGCCGAGGTCACCGTCGAGGTGCACAACACCGGCCGCCGTACGGGGTCCGAGGTGGTTCAGGTCTACATAGGGCACCTGCCGACCAGGACCGACACCCCGGCCAGGACACTCGTCGGCTTCGCCCGCGTCGAGCTGGAGGCGGGGCGGCGGAAGAAGGTCCATGTCACCGTCAGCCGGCGCGCGTTGTCCTACTGGGACGAGGCCAGGGGCCGTTGGGTGACTCCCACCGGCCAGGTGCCCGTGTACGTCGGACGCTCCGCCGCCGACCTCGACCACGCGGGCAGCATCACCGTCAAGTGACCCGGGCCGGGGGCCGGTTGTCGAAGACCGGTGATATTGCCGATGGCCGCGCCCTCCTCCCGGCCGGACAGTGGCACGGCCGACCACCGGTCGGCGCCGTCGGCAGAGCTGCCGGACGTGCCCCGCGGGTCCTCCGTGCGGCACGTCCGGTCCGGCGGCTCGTCACGGCCGAGAGGACGACTTCGTCGTGCAGCAGCACTCGCAGAACAGCTCGCTCACCCCCGGTACGGTCCCGCCCGCATCCGCCGTCCACAGCCGGCGCGATCGCAGGGGGAGGACCGCGAAGCGGCTGACCGGCGCCCTCGCGGCGCTGGCAGCCGTCGTGGGGCTCAGTTCCCTGGCGACTCCCGGGGCGCAGGCCGCGGACAACCCCTACGAGCGCGGCCCCGCCCCCACCACGTCGAGCATCGAGGCGGCACGGGGTTCCTACAGCGTGTCCCAGACCACGGTCTCCTCGCTGTCGGTCACCGGCTTCGGCGGCGGAACCGTGTACTACCCGACGAGCACCGGCGACGGCACGTTCGGCGCGGTGGCGATCTCCCCCGGGTACACCGGCACCCAGTCCTCGATCTCGTGGCTGGGCCCGCGGCTGGCCTCCCAGGGCTTCGTCGTCTTCACCATCGACACCCTGACGACCCTGGACCAGCCCGACTCGCGCGGCCGTCAGCTGCTGGCCGCGCTGGACTACCTCACCGGGCGCAGCAGCGTACGCACCCGGATCGACAGCAGCCGGCTCGCGGTGGCGGGGCACTCGATGGGTGGCGGCGGCAGCCTCGAAGCCGCCAAGTCCCGCCCGGCCCTTCAGGCGGCGATCCCGCTGACTCCCTGGAACACCGACAAGTCCTGGCCCGAGGTCAGCACACCCACGCTGATCTTCGGGGCCGACGGCGACACGATCGCGCCGGTCGCCTCGCACGCGGAGCCGTTCTACGGAAGCCTGCCGTCGTCCACCGACAAGGCGTACCTGGAGCTCAACGGCGCGACACACTTCACGCCGAACTCGTCCGACACGACGATCGCGAAGTACAGCATTTCCTGGCTCAAGCGGTTCGTGGACAACGACACCCGCTACGAGCAGTTCCTCTGCCCGCTGCCGCGGCCGAGCCTGACCATCGAGGAGTACCGGGGCAACTGCCCGCACACCTCCTGAGTCCGGCACCCCGATAAGCAGCCGGTGGGCGGTCGTGCGGGGAACGCGGCCGCCCATCGGCGCTGTGCGGGTGCACAGATCTGCGGTGGCACCGCTGGGCAGTCGTCCACGGGAGGGTCGGCCTCAGGCCGTGTCGGCGCAGGTGGAAGCAGGAAACCGCCTGCCGGGAGGCGCCGGACGGAGAGCTTCCGCCTCTCGTCGCGCGAAAGTAACGTCACAGGGATGACCGGACGGACGAACGCGCCCCAGTCTCCCCCACCGCGGTCCCCCGCACCGCAGTCACCCCCACCACGATCTCTTCCCCCGCACGGCCGAAGCGCGGAACTCGCCGCCCTGGCAACCGTGTTGGACCTGTCCGGCCCAGACTCCCCGGATGCCCCAGTGCTCGTACTGACCGGGGATCCGGGCCTCGGCCGTACCGCGCTGATCGACTGGGCGGCCCGCTCCTTCACGGCCGGGCCCGTGCTGCGCGTACGAGCCAGTCGTGCCGAGTCCGCATTGTCCCTGAGCGGAGTGCACGCGCTGCGGTGTGCCGCCGACGGTCTGCCGGGAGGGCGGACCGCCGGCGCCCCGGACCCCGGGACGGCACCTGAGTGGCTGCTCCGGTCGCTGACCGACGCCGCCGCGGGCTCGCCCCTGCTGGTGTGCGTCGACGACGCGCACCTGTGGGACGCTCCCTCGCGGGCCGCCCTGGGCTTCGCCGCCCGGCGGCTGCCCGCGTCCGGGCCGGTGCGGCTGTTCCTCACGGTCGCCGGGCAGCACGCGGCCGATCCCGACTTCGCCGCACTGCCCGTCCTGACCCTCGCACCGCTGCCGTCGTCCGCCATGGACATGCTGCTCGACGACACGGCGTACGGGCCCGTGGACCCGGCCGTCCGCGCGGAGTTGCTGGACGAGGCCGACGGCAACCCCGCCCTGCTGCGCGCGCTGGTGGCCGGGCTGTCCCCCGCCGAGCTGTCCGGTGAACACCGCTTGCCGTGGCCGCTGGCCGACGCGGAAGCGCTGCGGAGTGTGGCAGGCGCACATCTGGCGGGGTTCTCCGCCGCCGCTGGTGAACTCCTCCTGCTGGTGTCGGCCGCGCACGAGCACGATCCGGCGGGCGCCGGCGCCGACGCCGACCTGGTGCGCGGGGCGGCGGCGCGGCTCGACCGGGCGCGGGCCGTACTCGGTTCGGACCAACTCCCGGACGTACTCGTGCTGTCCGACGGCCGGTTCCGCTTCACCAGCCCCCTGATCCGCGGAGCCGTCCATGCCTGCGCTCCCCCCGACCGGCGGCGTGCGGCGCACCGGGCACTCGCCTCCGTTCTGGAGAACGAGGGGCACGGGCTCGTCGCGCTGCTCCATCGGGCCTGGTCGGTCGCCGGACACGCCCCGGCGTTGGCGGATCAGCTGTCCGCCGCCGCGGCCGACCCGTGCGTCGCCGCGTCCCGCGCCCAGCGTTCGATGGCGTACGCCTGCGCCGCTGAGCTGATGGCGGACGGGCGCGAGCGGGCGGAACACCTGACTGCGGCAGCCGGGCAGGCGCTGCTCGCGGGCCGGGCGCGGATGGCCCGCCGGTTGGTCGGCCGGGCCCGCGACGGCGCACTGCCCGCCGTCGTCCGGGGGCGTTCGGCCCGGGTGCGGGGCATCCTCGCGTTGCGTGACGGCCCCGCGGCCGACGCCGGTGAGGCCCTGCTGCTCGCCCACTCCCTGCTCGCCGACGACGATCCCGCGCACGCCCTGCTCGCGGGGCTCGCAGCAGCGGAGGCCGCCTGGGCCACGGGAGACGCCGTCGCCTGTCTGCGGGCGCTGAACGCGGCGGACCGTACCCCGGTGGCGACGGTGACGGTGACGGCCCCCGCCGCCGAACGGGACAGCCTGGCGCGGGACTACCTGCACGGCATGCGGGCGATGCTGGAACGGGACTTCGGCCGGGCCATTCCCTGGCTGCGGCACGTGGTCGAGCACGCCTGGGAGGAGGACGGGCCGGAGCGGCTGCTGTGGTCGGGCGCGGCGGCCCTCCTGCTGGGGGACGTGCCCGCCGCCTGCCGGATCGGCGCGCGGACCCTCGCTGCGGCCCGCTCCCAGGGCCCGGAGGCGGCCGTGCCGCGGGCCCTGGAGCTGCTGGCCTACGCGGAGTTGAGGACGGGGCAGCACGCACGGGCCCGGGCGCACGCGGAGGAGGGGCTGCGTACCGCGCACCGGTACGGGCAGAGCAATGTGGCGGCCCACCACCACGCCGTACTGGCCCTGGCGGCGTCGATCGCGGACGAGTCGACGCTCGTCGCACACCACGCCGGCGCCGCGCTGGCCACCGCACGGCGTCACGGTCTGATGCAGGCGACCACCCTCGCCGAATGGGCCTCGGGCCGCGCCGACCTGGGGCGCGGTCGCCCGTTCGAGGCGGCTGCCCGGCTCGGCTCACTGGTCCACCCGGGCCCGGACGGCGGTCACTTCGCCGTACGCATGCTGGTCATGCCCTGCTATGTGGAGGCCGCTGTGCTCGCCGGGCAGCGGGAGGACGCGCGCGCCGTCGTCGAGGAGTTCGCGCTGTGGGCGCACTTCGGCGCTGACGTGCAGGCACCCGCCCAACTCGCCCGGTGCCGGGCACTGGTGGCCGACGCGGACCTGGCCGACGGGCTGTACGGGGACGCCCTCGTCCTGCACGCGCAGGCGGGCGGCGACTTCGAGCAGGCGCGTACGCAGCTGTTGTACGGCAAGTGGCTGCGCAGGCGGCGCAGACTCCGGGAGGCGGGCGGCTGTCTGCGGGCCGCGCTGGTCGCCTTCGAGCGCTGCGGCGCCCGGATCTGGGCCGACCAGGCGCGGGCCGAACTCAGGGCGAACGGGGTGGCACCGGCCGCGGCGCGGGCCGGAGTGCTGGAAGGCCTCACGCCGCAGCAGCTGCGGATCGCGCGCTGTGTGGCCGAGGGTGCCACGAACCGGGAGGTGGCGCTGCGCCTGGCCGTGAGCACCCGCACGGTGGACTATCACCTGCGGAAGGTGTTCGCCGTGCTCGGGGTGCGTTCACGGGTCGAGCTGTCACGGATGGTCGAGCGGCCGGGCAGGGACGGCCCACGCCCTGCTTGAGAGAGCCCGGGAGTGTCTGCGGGAGCAGGCGCGGACCGGCCGTGTCACAACAGGCGCTTCACGGCAGGCGCGTCACAGCATGCGCCTCACGGCAGGATCGAGTCGACGTATCCGCCGTCGACGCGCAGTGCGCCCCCGGTGGTGGCCGACGCCTGGTCGGAGCTGAGATACACGACCATGTTCGCGATCTCCTCCGGCTCGATCAGCCGTTGCAGCAGGGACTGGGGGCGGTGCTCCTTCATGAAGGCACGCTGGGCCTCGTCCCACGGAAGGTCACGGTCGACGAGCCCGTACACGAAGTCCTCGACGCCTCCCGTGTGCGTGGGGCCGGCGATGACGGAGTTCACCGTGACGCCGGTGCCCGCCGCCTCCTTCGCGAAGCCCCGGCTCACCGCGAGCAGGGCGGTCTTCGACATGCCGTAGTGGATCATTTCCGCGGGGATGACCACGGCCGAGTCGCTGGCGATGTTCTGGACGCGCCCCCAGCCCCGCTCGGTCATGCCCGGCAGGTACGAGCGGATCAGTCGCACGGCGGCCAGCACGTTGACCTCGAAGTAGCGGCGCCATTCGTCGTCGGTGATCTCCAGCGGGTCCGCGGACCCGAAGATCCCGAGGTTGTTGACGAGGATGTCCACCTGCGGCAGGGCGTCCACGACCTGCGCCGCCCCCTCTTCGGTGGTCACGTCCGCCGCCACGGGCACCACGTCCGCGCCGGGCACGTCCTTGGCCAGCCGGGCCGCAGCCTCCTCGGCACGCTGTTCGCTCCGGCCGTTCACGGCGACGCGGGCGCCCGCCCGTGCGAGGCCGGTGGCGATCGCCGCGCCGATTCCCTGGGTGGATCCGGTGACCAGTGCCGTGCGGCCGGTCAGATCGATGCGCATCTCGTACGCCCCTTCCTCTGCGTTCGTCGGCTGGGTACCCCATTCAGCCACTCCTGCAACAAGGGACGCCTGTTCAGAACCCCCGGATGGTCCTCGGGTCGCCGGTCGTCGGGTGATCGGCCGCCGCGCGAGTTGCCCTCCTGGCAGCCGGGCGAGACGGCGGGAGTTGCCTCGCCGACACGCCAGGAGGGCAGGGCCGGAACCACTGAGGATGTCGGCGGTGCGGCTCCGGCCGGCCTTGGCAGTCGGTCAGGGCTCGGGGGCCGGGAGCCTGCGGTGTGCGGCCGAGAACCCGACCGCGCCTGCGCCGAGCCTAGAGGAGGAGCGGCGATGATCGGAAGCAAGGCCGCTGACATGACTCGGGGTGACCACGGACCGGGCGGAGGGCCGCCTTTCGTTTGGAAGCCTCCGGGACGGAAACCCGGAGGGCACCCCGTTCCGGCGGGGGCTCCGGGGAAACGCGTGGAGAGTGAGGCCGACATGGTTGCCGACCCGTGGCCCGCTGAAGCGGTGGTCCGGGCGGCCACCGGGCCCGACCACGAGCGCGGGATGTCCCAGCGGGTGGCCGAGGCACTGTGCGAGGCGCTGCCGGTGGACGCCGTCACCCTGGCGCTGTGGACGGAGACCCCGCACCGGCGAATGCTGCACGCCACGAACGCGGCGGCCCAGCGCCTGGAGGAGCTGCAGTTCGAGGTGGGCGAAGGACCGTGTGTGTCGGCCGCGGCGATCGGCCGGCCGCTCATGGTCGAGGACCTCCAAGGTTCTGTGACCCCGTGGCCCCTGTTCGGCCCGCTGGCCCGGGAGCGCTTGTCCACGGTGGGCGCCATCTATGCGTTTCCGCTGGTGGAGGGCCATGCGCATCTGGGGACGGCGGACATGCTGCGCTACGAGGCGGGTCCGCTGGGCGACGAGGCGGAAGAGGCCGCCAGGCTGGCCGTACGGGCGGCGGCGCTCATCCTGCTCACCGCGAGGATCACCCCTGCACTGGACGTCCACTGGCAGCGCACCCATGTGGCGACCGGCGTGATGGCCGAGCGGCTGGGCATCACACCGGCCGAAGCGCTGGCACGGCTGCGCTCCACGGCCCTGGGGACAGGGCGCCCCCTCCCCGACCTGACGGAGGACGTCCTGGCCCGGCACGGATAGGTGCGGTTAAGCATGCATACGGCTGACAGCCTTGGCACGGCCGAGATGTATGCCGTACGGGGCAACCCAGCCTTTCCCTGTCAGAAACAGTCGTGTCAGGCCGACCGTGCCAATCGTCCCGGCAACCGGGCCGCCAGGTGCTCGATCAGTTCGGTCACCCGCCGGGGAACATGTCCGTCGTCTTCGAGCAGGGCATAGATGTCGGCCGCGGGCGTCGGGATGTTCGGCAGTACGCGGACCAGGTCGCCGCGCTCGATGTGGGGCCGGACCTGCCACTCGGAGCGCATGATCACTCCTCGGCCCTCCAGCGCCCAACCGGTCACGATGTCCCCGTCGTTGCTCTGCAGCGGACCCCGCACCCGCACATGGCGCGGATCGCCGACGTCGCCGAACCGCCAGAGCGCGTAGTCCCCCTCATTCTCGCGCAGCACGATGCAGTCGTGCCGCGCCAGATCCTCCACACAGGTGGGCGCGCCATGCCGTGCCAGGTACGCGGGCGACGCGCACGGCACCCGGCGGTTCTCCGCCAGCCGGCGCATCCGCAGTGAGGAGTCCGGCGGACTTCCCACGTGAACGGCCACGTCGAAGGTCCGCCGATGCGGGCGCAGGGGCAACGCCGACGTGTTCAGCTGCACCTGGAGCTGGGGGTGCGCCGCCGCGAACTCCGCGAGCAGCGGGGCGACATGGGCTCGGCCGAGGCCCAGGGTCGCCTGGACTACCAGGGCGCCGCGCAGTTCCCCGGACCGTTCGGTCACCAGGTCCTCCAGCTCGCGGAGCCGGTCGAGGATCGAGTCGAGCCCGCTCGCGTACAGGGCGCCCTCCGAGGTCAGGACCAGGCGGCGGGTGCCGCGCTGGACGAGACGCACGTCGAGACGGCTCTCCAGTGCGCTGAGCCGCTTGCTGACCACCGGGAGGGACCAGCCGAGCCGGCGCGAGGCCGCCGTGAGCGTCTCGCTGGCTGCCACGACCTGGAAGAACTTCAGGTCGTCGACGGACATCTTCGTGGGGCTGCCGCCCGGGTCCATACCGTCTCCTGTCCGGCCGGGTTTTCCGCTGAGGCAAGTCTAGGTTGCCCCGTGGCCCGTTGTGGCGGACAGCGCCGGAGCCCACAGTGAAGAGCCGCACACGCATCGAGCAAGGAGCAGCAGTCGTGCCACAGCGTTACCGCATCGCCGCCGTGCCCGGGGACGGCATAGGCCGGGAAGTCGTTCCCGAGGGGCTGCGGTGCCTGCGCGCCGCGGCCGACGCGTACGGCTTCGTCCTCGACGTGGAGGAGTTCGACTTCGCCAGCGCGGACTACTGGACGCGCCACGGGGAGATGATGCCGAAGGACTGGCACAGCGTGCTGGGCGGCTTCGACGCGATCTTCTTCGGTGCGGTCGGCTGGCCCGAGGTCGTCCCCGACCATGTGTCGCTGTGGGGAAGCCTGCTGCAGCTGCGCCGCGGATTCGACCAGTACGTCAATCTGCGGCCGGTCCGGCTGCTGCGGGGCGTGCGCAGTCCGCTGCGCGACCACGGTCCGGGAGACATCGACTTCTACGTGGTGCGCGAGAACACCGAGGGCGAGTACTCCAGCATCGGCGGGCGGATCTTCGAGGGCACCGAGCGCGAGACCGTACTGCAGGAGACCGTGATGACCCGCGTCGGCGTCGACCGGGTGCTGCGGTACGCCTTCGAACTCGCCGATTCCCGGCCGCGCAGGCAGCTGACCTGGGCGACCAAGAGCAACGGGATCTCCATATCCATGCCCTACTGGGACGAGCGGGCGAGCGAGATGGCGCTGCGCTATCCGCGGGTGTCCGCCGACAAGGACCACATCGACATCCTGGCGGCCAAGTTCGTGCTGCGGCCCGAGCAGTACGACGTCGTCGTCGCGAGCAACCTGTTCGGTGACATCCTCTCCGACCTGGGCCCGGCCTGTACCGGCACGATCGGGATAGCGCCGAGTGCGAACATCAACCCGGAGCGGACCCGTCCGAGCCTCTTCGAGCCCGTCCACGGGTCGGCCCCCGATATCGCGGGGCGCGGCATCGCCAACCCGGTCGGGCAGATCTGGAGCGGCGCGATGATGCTGGAGCACCTGGGCGAGGCCGCTGCCGCGGCGGACATGGTCGCCGCCATCGAGTCGGTCCTGGAGGGTCAGCCGGACGTCCTCACGCCGGACCTCGGCGGCAACGGGACGACGACGGCGCTCGGCTCGGCCGTCGCACACCGGATCGGCCACGGAGCCGGCCGCGCGAAGGCCGAGGAGGCGGCGGAGCGTGCCACGCGTCCTGATCACCACTGACTATCTGCGTCCCGGCGACGAGGTGGACGACTACCTCCGGGCGGCCGGTCTTGAGACGCGCCACGTTCCGATGGTCGGACGACGCGATCCGGAGGACCTCGTGTCCGCGCTCGACGGGATCGACGCGGCACTCGTCGCGAACGAGCCCCTGACCGCCGGGGTACTGGCCCGTGCTCCGCGACTGCGGGTGGTGGTGCGTACGGGTGTCGGGTACGACTCCATCGACATCGAGGCCGCGCGCCGCCTCGGTGTCGGCGTGAGCAACCTGCCCGGGATCAACGCGAACGCCGTCGCCGAGTACACGTTGGGCCTGCTGCTCGCCTCCGCGCGACGGCTGGTCCACAGTGCGACGGGCGTGCTGGCCGGAGGGTGGCCGCGCGAGGACGGTCACGAGCTGCGCGGGGCGACACTCGGCCTCGTCGGCTTCGGCGCCGCCGCTCGGGCCGTCGTACCTCTGGCCAGGGCGTTCGGGATGGACGTGGTGTGCAGCACCGGTGTCCCCGAGGGCCTGCGCGGTGACCTCGCGGTGCGGTTCGTGCCCTTCGCCGAACTGCTGGCCGTCTCCGACTACGTGTCGATCCACACCGCGCTGACCGACGGCACCCGGGGCATGTTCGACGCTGCCGCGTTCGCGCGGATGAAGGAGACGGCCGTGCTGATCAACACCGCCCGCGGGGCCGTCGTCGACGAGCGGGCGCTCGCCGACGCGGTCCGGACGGGCGGCATCGCGGGTGCGGCACTCGACGTGGTGACGCGGGAACCCCTCCCGGCGGACAGCCCGTTGCGAGGCGTCGACGGCATCACCGTCTACTCCCACCTCGCAGGCCAGACCGCGCAGGCCCGCCGCGCGGCGGGCCTGGCGGGCGCCGCCGAACTCGTGGCGGCGCTCGAAGGTCGGGCCCGGTTCACCGTCAACTGACGGCGGCGGCCGGGACTACTGACAGGGCGCCGGGGAACCGGCGGGCGGTTCCAGCGGCCGGTCGCGGCGGTCGGTCAGCGTTCGAGGAGGGCGATACGGATGGCGCGTTCGACGTGTGCGGCTGCGTTGGCGTGCCCGGCGGCGTTCGGGTGGACCAGGGTGATGCGCTTGCCGATGAGACGGCAGTCCAGCAGGGTGCCGGGGAGGTTGCCGGGCCAGTAGTCCTCGGCGGCCCCGCAGATTCCCTCGACCCACTTGGTGTCGGCGGGCTGACAGGCGTCGTGGCCCACGCTGGAGGAGTACACGTCGACGTAACGGTCGCCGAAGAACTCCGAGACCTGCCTGATCGTGTTGTTCAGCGGCTTGAGGACGTCGTCACGGAGCCAGTCGACGTCGGCGTGGGTGACCGAGCCCAGCTCGCTGAGGGAGAGGCGGTTGCAGGCACTGCCCTCTTCCGGCAGGACGGCCGGGTAGCCGACCGTGATCACCTTGGCGTTGGGCGCGGCCTGGTGCACCTCGGCCAGCATCTGGACGTACTCGTCCTGGACCCGGGCGAGCTTGTCCTGGATGCTCTCCTCCCCCTCGGGGGGATTCGTGTAGTGGTCGCGGCAGGACGCGCCCGTCGCCCCCTTTGTCAGGCAGGTGAGGAGCATGCCGCCGAAGGGCAGGCTGTTGCCGCCGACTCCGACGGTGACGACGTCGGTCTGGTCATTGAGTCCGGCGCGCTCGATCTGCGGATCCACCGCGGGCCAGCCGTCGGCGGGTGGCTGGACCGGGCTGATCGGCGTCTGACGGGCGGCGGCGATGTCGGCGATGGTGGCGTTGCCGCAGCTGACGTTGGTCAGGTGGACGGGCTTGCCCGGCGGGAACTCGTCCAGCTCCCGCTCGACGACGCCGGGGTAGGCGTCGGAGGTACGGTCGCAGCCGTCCCGCGACGCGTCACCCAGTGCGGGCTGGGGGTCTCCGACGAACCCTCCGGCGGTGTACGAGTCACCCAGCGCGGCCCACTCGTACCGGTCGGCCGCGCCGGCTGAGCCCGAGGGCGCGAGCACGGCCACGATCAGCGCGAGTCCGACGGCCAGCGCTCGCTTGCGCGGGCGGGAGACACGGTGTCGCATAGATCCTCCAGGATCTGCAAGAGACGCCCTGGCCGGACGTGCACCAGGGCGCAGAGCACCACGTCCAAGAGCATCCACGCCGCCGTCGTGCCTCTTTCGGCGAATGGGGTCCCCCACCCCCCGATCGAGCTAATTGATCAGATCGTCGTGCCACCACCGCGCACCCCCGACAGCCACGTGCGACAACCACGTGCGACAGCGGGCGGCGGCCGGGGTCTGCCGCGACGGATGCTCTCGTGTCCGTCGGCAGACCCCGGCCGCCGCCTCGGGCGGACGCGTTCTAGTCGAAGAGGTCCGGGTCCGTGCGGGTTATCTGGTCGAAGAGGGGCTGGAACTGGAACCAGCCCGCCAGGTCGAAGCCCACCTGCCCGTAGGTGTGCTTGGCCTCCTCGTGGGGGATCTGGATCGTGGGTCCCGCTGCCTTGGCGGCGAGTTGGGCCTGCGCCGAGCGTTCCATGGTGATGAACCAGTACGCGGCGGCGTCGACCGAGCCCGCCGCGGTGAGCAGGCCGTGGTTGCGCAGGATGACCGCCTTGTGCCCGCCCAGCGCCTCGGCGATACGCCTGCCCTCCGCGGGGTCGTCGGCCACGCCCGAGTAGTCCTCGTAGCAGCCGTGGTCCTCGTAGAAGGCGCAGGCGTCCTGGGTGAGCGGTTCGAGCCGCTGGCCTGTCGCCGACAGCGCCTTGCCGTACACCGAATGACTGTGGGCGGCGCCGACCGCGTCGGGCCGTGCCGCGTGGACGGCCGCGTGGATGGCGAAGGCGGCCCGGTTCACCCGGTGACGCCCCTGCACCACCTCGCCCTGGTGGTTGACGAGCAGCAGGTCGCTGACCTTCACGTGCTTGAAGGACACGCCGAAGGGGTTGACCCAGAAGTGGTCGGGGAACTCCGGGTCGCGTGCGGTGATGTGTCCGGCGACCCCTTCCTCGAACCCGAACCGGCCGAAGATGCGCAGGGCGCCCGCGAGGCGTTCCTTGCGATGCCGTCGCTCGGCGGCCGGGTCGGTGAACACGATGGGGAGCCGGAAGGTCAGTTTCTCCTCCGGGATCGGGGTCAGATCCTCCCGGGTCAGCCTGTCGGGCACCCTCAAGGCGGCCAGCGGGACGTGGTGTTGGCCGGCGTGGATGTCCCGGTCGCGGAGACCGGCCTGGGTGACGGGGCGCGGGAAGGAGATCTTCACGACGTTCAGTGCCGGGATGCGGAAGATCTGGACCTGCTCGGCGTCCACCCGGTAGAGGTCGGCGACGACCGCCTCGTTGAGGAAGGACTCGTCGGCCGCGACGGCGTAACCGGCACTGTCCTTCATGAAGGTTTCCATGGTGACCCAGAACGGTCCGGCGTTCTTGGAGCGGATCTCGGTCGCGTAGTCACCCAGCACGGGCGAACGGGTGGCGTGCTCAGACATGGGAGACCTCGCGGGAGTGCTGGGTACGGAACATGCCGGTGGGCGAGTCGACGTCGACGACGTGGTTCAGGACGAACTCGTAGGCCGCCCCGCGCTGGGTCTCCGCAGGTGAGGTGGCGAAGGCGAAGCTGGGCAGGTACTCCATCTCCGGCAGCGGGAGGTGCAGCATGAGGGGGTTGGCGACCTTGGCTATCGCCGTCGCGGTGGCCTGCGAGGGTGCGCTGACGAGGAGCATGACGCCGACCTCGCGGGGTGGCCCGGAGTCGGGGTCGATGTCTTCGAGGATGGCGTTGTGGCCGTAGAGGCGGATGTCCAGGCCGTAGTCGTCGTCGGTCAGTCCGAGCGTCTGGCTGACGCGCTCGGTGAGGATGACACGCAGGAGTGCCGCCCAGCGGTCGATGTGGGCGACGATGTACGGGTCGCGGATGCCGGTGAACGAGACGGTCTCGTAGCCGGTGACCCTGGCTCCTTCGAGTTTGATGGTGTGCTGCTCGGCGGGCTCGAAGCGTGATCCCTCGACGCGTACCCGGCGCTCGTCCAGTGCCGTGTAGGTGGCGTCGGAGACGTCCAGCGTGCCCGCCGGTTCCCGCATCCGGTACGGGTTGGCCGTCTCGTACAGCATGTGTGCGGCGACCGAGATCGGCGTGCAGGCGTTGGCCGGGTCGAGGGGCTCGATGACGAAACCGTGCTGGTCGATGGTGGCGAAGACGCCTCCGGCGCGCGGGTCCGTGGTGCACTGTCCGCCGCATTCGACGATCTTCGAGGCGTGCCAGGTGGGTCCGGCCGGCATGCCGAGCATCAGCGGGACGGCGGCGGCGAGGGCGGTGTCGGTGGCCCGTCCCGCCAGGACGACCTGGGCGCCCGCGCGGATGGCGTCGACGAAGGGTTCGTGGCCCATCATGCCGACGATGTGCGTGCAGCTTTCGAGGGTCTCCGGCTCCAGGGGGCCGTGCGGGGCGAGGGGGTGGATCCGTCCCGCGTCGAGTTCGTCCTTGAGGAACGTGGCTTCCTGCTCGCTGTAGATCCGGGCGATCTTCAGATCGAGGCCTTCCTCGGCCATGATCTGCTCGGCGATCCCCGCCACCCAGTCGACACCGGAATCGGTGCCGCTGGTGCCGCAGGAACCCACGATGAGGGGGATGTCCGCGGTGGCGGCGGCCTTGAGGAGGATGCGCAGATCGCGGCCCACCGCGGCGGCGGTGGTCTTCGCGACACCGGCGCCGAGGTAGTGGGGTCCGGAGTCGGTGGATCCGCCGTCGACCGCGATGACGTCCGGCTGGAGGGTCAGGCCTCGCTCGATGCTCTCCGGGGTGAAGCCGGCACCGAGCATGCCGGACGGCGTCAGGATTCCGACCTGCGCGGCGGAGTCAGTGGACGGGGGCATGGTGGTTCTCCTCGTTGGAGTCGGCTTCCTCGTGGAAGATGCGGATGTCTTCCGGCGGAAGGCTGACGGTGAGTTCACCGGTGGTCGCCGGGCGCGTGGTGGTCACGATCACCGGGGTGCCGCCGATGCGGATGGTGTACCGGTAGTGGTCGCCGAGGTAGGCCTGGTTGTCGACCTTGGCCGTCAGCGTGTCGAGGGGTTGGCCCACATCGGCGCCGCCGCGGCGGATCTCGATGTTCTCGGGGCGGATGCAGATCCGTACCGGTCCCAGGCGCCTGTCCGGATGCGGCACCCTCAGCGGTTCGCCGACGCCGTCGACGCGGATCACCGCATGGGTGCCGTCCGCCTCGACGACGGTGGCGGCGAGGAGGTTGGCGGTTCCGACGAAGTCGGCGACGAACAGGTCCGCCGGGTGCTCGTAGATCTCGGTGGGGGTACCGACCTGGCGTACCTTCCCCTGGTCCATGACGGCGACGCGGTCGCTGACGGACAGCGCCTCGTCCTGGTCGTGGGTCACGAAGACGGTGGTGACTCCGACCTGTGACTGGAGGGTCTTGAGCCACTGCCTGGAGCGGTCGCGGAGTTTGGCGTCCAGGTTGGAGAAGGGTTCGTCGAGGAGCAGCAGGTCGGGTGGGTGGGCGAGGGCGCGGGCCAGTGCGACCCGTTGCTGCTGGCCGCCGGACAGCTCGTGGGGGTAGCGGCTTGCGTGGCGGCCCAGTTCGACGAGTTCGAGGACTTCCCGCACCCGGCGGTCGCGTTCCGCCCTGGGGGTCTTGCGGAGCTTGAGGGGATAACCCACGTTCTGCGCGACCGACAGGTGCGGCCAGATGGCGTAGGACTGGAACACGACACCGCAATTGCGGTGCTCCGGTTCGACATTGACGCGTCCGTGGTCGAAGACGACACGGTCGCCGAACGCGATACTGCCCGAGTCGGGCCGGTGCAGTCCGGCGATCGACCACAGGGTGGTGGACTTTCCACAGCCGCTGGGCCCCAGCAGGGTGAATATCTCGCCGTCCCGGACGGTGAGTGACACCTCGTGCAGAGCGGTGTGCCGCGCGAATTGCTTGGTGATTTTGTTCAGCTGGAGACTAGGCACGCGGACGCACCCCCAGCAGGGCGCGACCCGCGCCCAGAACGACCAAGGTGATGACCATCTGGATTACTCCCAACGCGGCGACGGTCCCGCCGATGCTTGTTGCCGCGAGTTGCAGCATGGTGAGGCCGAGTACGGGGGTCTCGTCGGTGACGAGGAAGACCGCCGGTTCGGCGTCGTTGAGCATGGCCACGAAAAGCAGCACGAATGAGGCGCCCATGGCGGGTGCGACGAGGCGGAGGACGACGGTGCGCATCGCCGTCCACCAGGTGGCACCCGAGGTGCGGGCGGCATTGTCGAGATCGGCGCCGATTCCGGCGAGCGCCGGATAGAAGGCGCTGTAGCCGAGGGCGAGACTTCTGACGGCGAACGCGATGCCGATTCCCCACAGGCTGGCGCGTATTGCTCCGGATCTGTCGAGGAGGGCGAAGCTCCAGAAGAACGCCATACCGGTGACGAGCGCCGGCATCATGCGCGGCCAGAGCATGCCCTGTTGCAGGGAGCCGCGGAAGCGGAATCGGGAACGGTGTGCGATCACCGAGAGAACGGCGATGGCAAGAGTCGTCAGCGCCCCGCCGACCGCCGCGATGAGAAGGCTGTTGACGATCGAGTCGGTGTAGAGCGGATTCTCGAACACGGCGGAGAAGTTGCTGAGGGTCAGCACGCTCCACGGGGAGATGAAGGGCGAGAGAATGGAGGTGAATGCCGCCATCACGACTCCGGCCAGGGGAACCAGAACAAACACCAGCACGAAGAAGGCGAGACCTCCCGCGACCGCCCACCGAGCCCGGCCCAGCTTCAGAATCCGGACTCCGGTGGGTTTTCCGGTGGTCGTGGTGAAGCGCGCGGTATCACCCACGAGCCGGTTCCGCAGCACGAGGAGCCCGGAGACCGTGATGAGCAGGAACACCGCGCCGGCGGACACCAGGCCCTGCTGGGCGTCGTTGACCCAGTGGTCGTAGAGATACGTGGAGATCAGACTGATCTTGCTGGAGAATCCCAGAATCAGGGGCAGCCCCAGTACTTCCATCGAGAGGGCGAAGACCAGGAGCGCCGCGTTCGTGATCGCCGGACGCATCAGCGGCAGGCTGACGGAGAGCAGGCTGCGCAGTGGGCTCGCGCCCGACGTACGGGCGGCGTCCTCCAGGGACGGGTCGATCGACAGCAGCGTGCCGCGGCACAGCAGGAACACGGTGGGCGAGGCCACGCTCATCGCGACCATGGCCATACCGGGAATGCTGTAGAGATTCACCGGCATGCTCAGGACCGTGTTCGCCTCGAGCCAGGAGGACGCGAATCCCGCCGGGGTCCACATGGCCGCCCAGCCGATGATGAGGACGAGTCCGGGCAGCGCGATCGGAACGAGCAGGAATGTCGTCAGTGCACGGCGTCCGGGAATGTCGGTGCGGGTGAGGAACAGCGCGCACGTCACGCCGACGAGAAGGGATCCGGCGGTGTTGAGGGCGGCGAACAGGATCGAGTTGGTGACCGCGGTCCACCAATTGCGGTCGGTGAGCAGCGCGTCGAAGTTGTTCCACGTCAGATGCCCGCCTGATGCGTAGAGCGGGGTCGACCACACCGCGGCGGCCACGACCGGGACGACCGATCCGACGATGACCAGCAGGGCGAGTGCCCAGAGAATGTAGTGGCTCGCGTTGGTCGAGATCCAGCGCCGTCGGGATCCTTTCGGCGGTGGTGAGGGGATACGGGCCGGTGGCGGCCGGAGTCGGGCAGTGCTCATCGGCCGTACGCCTTCTTCCAGCGGTCGACGATCTCCGGCTTGTTCTTGACGATGTCCTTGGGATAGCCGCCGAGCATCATGTTGTCGGCGCCGACGACCTTTTCCACGGCCGGCAGACCGTAGGCGCAGTCCACTCCGTCGCGATACGGAGTGAATCCGCCCTTGCAGGCGGCTTCCTGGCCTTCGACCGACAGCAGGAAGTTCACGAAGAGCTTTCCCGCGTCGGGTGACTTCGCCTTCTTGGTGACGGCGACGGCCCTGGGGAGCAGCGGCGTTCCGTCCGTCAGATACGTGTAGTTGAGGATCTTCGACGCCTCCTCCCCCTCGATCAGCGCCCGGACCGATCCGGCCACGAAATAGGTGGCCTGGTACTGCCCTTGGGCCAGTTTCTGCATCAGGTTTCCGTTGCCCGACTCGACGCCGGTGTTCGGGCCCAGGGCTTCGATGTTCTTCCACCCCGCGTCTCCGTGCGCGGTGGTGTAGTTGCTGACCGCGCCGAAGGAATGGGGATTGCTGATGTCGGTGGTCCCGATCTTCCCTTTGAGGGACTTGGACAGCGCGGCGAGGGATTCGAGGTCCTTGGGCTGTTTGTCCTTGGGAATGAGCGCGGTGTTGTACACGGCGACGAGCGGGTCCTCCGACATGGAGACCACACCCGGGGCGAGTTGCGCGTATGCGGGAAGGTGCTTGAGGTTGGGGTCCTTGTAGTCGAGGACATTGCCCTTGCTGACGAAGTTCAGTACCTCCACCGCGTCCGTGGCCATCACGACGTCCGCGGTGCGTACACCGGTGGCGGATTCGGTGGCGTAGCGCTGGAAGGTCTGCGGGTCGTTCATGTTGAGGACGCGCACGTTGATGCCGGCGTACTTCGCCTCGAAGGCCTTGGTGAGCGGTGTCATCTGGTCGGCGTCCGCGTTCGTGTAGAGGAGGACCGATCCCTGTTTCTCGGCCCTGGCCACCGTGGCCGCGTCGAGCGGGGTGACGGGCGCCGCCTTGCCCACGTCGACCGAGGACGTCGGCTTCGCCGACCCGTCCGTACCCGTGGAGCCTCCGCACGCGGCCAGAACGACCATGCAGGCGGCTGCCAGGGCGAAGGCCCTGGCCCTGGGGAGCGAGATCATCATTGATCCTCCACTATTTGCTATAGCACTAGTGCCGTAGATGGACGGGGAGATTTCTGGACGGGGCACACGGAACACGTGGCCCGGTACGCATGAATCGGGAGGTGGATTGCGGGTGCGGGACTCGGTGTCCGAGGGGGTCAGCACGCCAACCGGGGCGGTGCGTACGGCGATGGGCCGGGCGGGGCCGCCCATCGCCCCGCGGAGCTGAATCACCCCACGGAAGAGATGGTATTTGCTACAGCATGATTGTCAACCAGTTGCGCCGCGGGGAGCGTGCGGGAGCCGGATGGTGACGGTGGTGCCGACTCCCACCTCGGACTGCACCCGTACCTGTCCCTGGTGCGCGTGGACGATGGCCTCCACGATGGCCAGGCCCAGGCCCGAGCCGCCGTAGGCGCGGCTGCGGCTGGCCTCGGCGCGCCAGAAGCGTTCGAAGACGCGGGGCAGGTCCTGGGCCGCGATACCGGGACCGTCGTCGACGACACGCAGCTGTACGTCCTTGCGGTCCCGCGTGATCTCGACCCGTACGGCGGTCCCGGCGGGCGTGTGCTGGACGGCGTTGCCGACGAGGTTGCGCAGCACCTGCTGGAGGCGGTTGGCCTCACCGACGACGGGTGCCTCCGGTGCGGTCGCCATGGTGATGGCGCGTCGGGGATAGATGATCTGGGCGTCCTCGACGACGCTGGCGGCCAGCGCCGTGAGGTCGACGTCGTGCCGCTCGACGGGACGGCCGGCGTCCAGGCGTGCGAGCAGGGCGAGGTCCTCGACGAGCAGGCGCATCCGTCCCACCTCGTTCTCGATGTGTTCGAGCGCTGTCTCCAGGCCCGGTCCGGAGACCCCGCCCTGGCGGTGCAGGTCGAGCCAGCCCGAGATGGTGGAGAGCGGGGTGCGCAGTTCGTGGGAGGTGTCGGCCGCCAGGGAGCGGACGGTCGCCTCCGCGCGGGCCTGGGCGTCGAAGGCCCGGTTGACCGCCTCGGCGAGCCGGTCGGTCTCGCTGCCGTTCCGGGTGGCCGGCAGCCGTTCCGTGAGGTGGCCCTCGGCGATGGCGTCGGCGGTACGGGCCATCCGGGCCAGGGGCCGCAGACCGAGCCGCAGGACGATGACGGCGAGGGCGAGCAGGAGCAGCAACGCGGCTCCCACCAGGACGAGTTGGCGTTTGACGAGTACGGCGACGGTTCCGTCGCCCACCGAGGAGTCGATGGTGAGGACGAGCGCCGCCGGCCGTACGACGGCTTCGTCGGGTCCGCGGTCGACGGTGAGTCCGGGGCTGGGGATACGGATCGCCGCGAGGCCGTGCTCCTTGTCGTGCCCGTCGTAGTCGACGATGGTGCCGGCCGGGGCGGTCGTGCTCAGCTCGGCGACCGGGCGGGCCGCCGAGGACGCGGAACCGGTGCTCAGCAGCACGTTGTTGTCGGCGTCCACGGCGACCAGGCCGAGCGGCGGCCCCAGGAGGGTGCCGAGCTGGTCGGCGTCGGCGGTCTGCGGGCCGCGTCCGACGACTTCGGTGATCCGGTCGGCGTACGTTTCGAGGGTTCTCTCGTAGCGCCTGTCCAGGTAGTCCTCCAGGAGGACGCCGGTGATGACGGCGCTGACCGTCAGCCCGGACACGAGCAGTACGGCCAGGCCGGTCAGCAGACGCAGACGGACACTGGAGAAGGACCAGACGCGGCGGTCGCGGAGTCTCATGTGCGGGCCTGCTCCCGGAGGGTGTAGCCGACGCCCCGGACGGTGTGCAGCAGGGGCGGGTGGCCGTGGTCGATCTTGCGGCGGAGGTTGGAGACGAAGCGCTCGACGACGACGGTGTCCCCGCCGAAGTCGTACTGCCAGACCGCTTCGAGGATCTGCGCGCGGGACAGTACCTGGCCCTGGTGGCTCAGGAGGTAGTGCAGCAGGCGGTACTCGGTGGGTGAGAGTTCCAGAAGGCGCCCCGCGCGGCGGACCTCGTGGCGGGGGTCGTCCATCGCGAGGTCCGCGAGGGACAGGGCCGGCTCCTCGGGCGCGGCCGACGCCCCGCTGCGGGCCCGCCGGAGCAGGGCCTGCAGTCGGGCGCCGACCTCGACGACGCTGAAGGGCTTGGTGACGTAGTCGTCCCCGCCGAGCCGCAGTCCCCGTACCCGGTCCTCGATCGCGTCGCGTGCGGTGAGGAAGAGGACCGGCACCTCGATACCGCGGTCACGCAGCAGCTGGAGGATCTCGAAGCCGTCGGCTCCGGGGAGCATGACGTCGAGAACGATGACGTCGGGGGGCCTGCGGGCGACCTGTTCGAGCGCTTCGGTCAGGTCGCCCGCCACGTCCACCTCGAATCCGGCGAACCCGAGGGCCGAGATCAGCAGGCGTCTGATCCCCGGGTCGTCGTCGATGACGAGCACCCGGTCGGTGGTCTCCGGCGCGTCGACGGCGTTCATACGTGCTCCTTGTACGGGCGGGTCGGGCTGCCCGAAGGCCGTCGACACAGGTTCTGAGTCCACCGACACGGGCCGGTCAGATGCTCACGGGAGCGGACTGCTTGTCGGCGGCCCGGGGCTCGGCGTCGGGTGCGTGGAAGTTCTCGCCCTCCACGTCGAGCCGGGGCAGGAAGCGGTCGAGGCGCCGGGGCAGCCACCAGGCCCGGTCCCCGAGGAGAGCCAGTACCGCGGGCACGAGCGTCATACGGACCAGGAAGGCGTCCACCATGACTCCGAAGGCCAGGGCGAAAGCGATCGGCATGATATCCGCGTCGTGCGAGAACAGAAAGCCGACGAATACCGAGATCATGATGAGGGCGGCGGAGGTGACCACGCGGGCGGCGTTGCGGGCTCCGGTGAGGATGGCGGCGCGGGCGTCACGGTGGCGGACGTAGTCCTCCCGCATGGCGGACACGAGGAACACCTCGTAGTCCATGGCGAGTCCGAAGAGCACGGCCATGACGATGATGGGCATGAAGCCCGCCACCGGCCCGGTGCTCGCCACTCCCAGCAGGCCGGCCAGCCAGCCCCACTGGAAGACCGCGACGGTGGCTCCGAACGCGGCTCCGACGGACAGCAGGAAACCGATGGTGGCCTTGACGGGGATGGCGACGGACCGGAAGGCGATCATCAGGAGGAGCAGGGAGAGGCCGACCACGACGACCGCGAAGGGGACCAGCGCGCCGCTGAGTTTGTCGGAGACGTCGATACTGACCGCGGTCAGGCCGGTGACGGCGACATAGCTGCCCCCGGACGCGGCGAGGGGCTTCATCTCGGTGCGCAACCGGGAGACCAGGTCGCTGGTCTCCTGGGTACGCGGTCCGGTGTCGGGGATGATCCGGATGCGTGCGGCCGACTCGTCCTCGGCCACGTCGACGCCGCTGACGTCCGCGATGCCCCTGACGTCCCGCAGCCTGTCCTCGACGGCGGTGGCCGTCGCGGCGACGGCGGCCGGGTCGTCGTCCTCGACGAGGATGACGAGCGGGCCGTTCGCCCCGGCTCCGAAGGCGTCACCGACCAGGTCGTAGGCCTGACGGCTCGACGTCGTGGTGGGGCTGTTGCCCTCGTCGGTCAGGGCGAGCTTGAGCTGCAGGGCCGGGAGGGCGAGGGCGACGAGGGCGACGGTTCCGAGGATCAGGGTGCGCACCGGGCGGCGCAGTACGCCTTCGGTCCAGCGCACGCCCATGGAGGGCCTGCCCGGTGCTCGTGCCGCTCGCCGGCGCCAGCGGGTGCCGGCCCTGGGGGTGAGCCTGCGGCCGCACATGCCCAGCAGTGCGGGGAGCAGCCCGAGCGCCAGCACGACGGCGACGGCCACGGCTCCGGCGGACGCGAGGCCCATGGAGGTCAGCATCGGGACACCCGCCACCGAGAGTCCGGCGAGCGCGATGACCACGGTGGCACCGGCGAAGACGACCGCGCTGCCCGCGGTCGCGTTGGCCCTGGCGACGGACTCCACGACGGGCATTCCGGCGGCGAGTTGGGCCCGGTGGCGCGAGACGATGAACAGGGCGTAGTCGATGCCCACGGCGAGCCCCAGCATCATCGCCAGGGTCGGCGCGCTGTCACTCACGCCGAGCACCGTGGCCGCGCCCATCATGGCCGCCATGGTGCCGACGACACCGAGGACCGCGGTGAGCAGCGGCAGTCCGGCGGCGAGCAGCGAACCGAAGGTGATGACGAGGATGACCAGGGCCACGCCCAGCCCGACCATCTCGGGAGGTCCGAAGGGCGAGGTCGAGGGGGCGTAGGCGTCACCGCCGTAGACCGTTTTGAGACCCGCCTGCCGGGCCTGCTCCCCCGCCTCCTGCACTCCGTCGAGCGTGCCGGCGGGCACGTCCTCGTCCTTCTTCGTCGTGAACGCGACCTGCGCGACCGCCGTGCGGCCGTCCTCGGAGACGGTGTCCTCCTCGACCGGGTCACCGACCTCGGCCACACCGTGCACATCGCCCATCGCGGCGATGACGGACGCCAGCGACTCGCGCAGATCGGAGTCGGTCACCTTGCGGCCGGAGGGGGCCTGGAACACGATGTCCGCGGACTGGACGTCCGGGGAGGGGAAGTGACGGTCCATCTTGGTCAACGCCGTCTGCGCCGGTGACCCGGGGATGGAACCGCTGTCCTCGAAGGAACCGGCGAACGAGAAGCCGAGACCGGTCACCGCGGCGAGCGCCAGGAGCCATCCGACCAACATCGTTCGCCACCGTCGGGCGCCGAGCGCGCCCAGCCGGTACAGAAGTGCTGCCATGCCTGCATCCCCCATGGGTTAGGTGGTTGAGGCACTGATGCTGCTCGGCGGACTTGACGGCCGCCCCACGCCGAACCTGACGGTTTCTTGAGGGTTGCCCGACGGAATCCTCGGCGGGCCACCCGGCGCGCTTGCGGACGAGCTCCTCGACGAGCTCCTCCATTGTGGGATCGCTTGTTTGACATTTATGCTGTAGCAAATACCATGTTCCGCATGGCTCTGCTCCCCCAGCTCTCGTCCCCGGTCACCCTCGGCGATCAGGCGTACGCCGCGATCCGCGAGGCCATCGTCACCGGAACCCTGAAGCGCGGGGAGAAGGTCACGGAGCGGGGCCTGGCGGAGTCACTCAGCATCAGCGCGACCCCCGTCCGCGAGGCGCTGCGACGCCTGGAGCAGGACCGGCTGGTGGAGCGGACGGGGCCCAGGTCGGTCCGTATCGCGCAGTTCGGCAAGGAGGAGCTGCGCGAGTTCACCATGATGGAGGACGTGCTCCGGGCGCTCGCCGCCCGGCTGGCCGCGGAGAAGTCGACCGCGGCCCAGCGCCGCGAGATGTCCGACTGCCTGGACAAGGCGGACGCCCTGCGCGGCGCACTGCGCGACGCGGACCCCGGCACCGACGCGGAGCGGGACCTGGTGCTCGAAATCCAGGCACTCATGCGCCACTTCCACATGATCGTGGACCAGGCCAGCGGCAACGCGACCCTGATCCAGATGCTGCGTACCGTCGACGCCTTCGGTTCGGAGGAACGACGGGACAGCATCCTGTCGGAGGTGCGCGGGGCGCACTCGAAGGTCGTCGACGAGCGGTACAGACAGCATCGGGTCATCTACGAGGCCATCGCCGCCGGCAACGGCGAGCGGGCCGAGGAGTTGATGCGGGCACACAGCCACACCTCGAACATCTCCCGGATCGCTACACGCTTTTCGAACTGAGCCGAGCTGAGCTGAGCCGGGCTGGGCCGAGCCGAGCTGACGCGGTCACTCCGTGCGGGGCCGCGAAGAAAGCTGGGAGAGCGAGCGCTACGGAGTCAGCACGATCCTGCCGAAGACCTCACCGTCGTCCATCTTCCGGTGGGCCAGTACGGCTTGGTCCAGCGGGAGCAGTTCATGGACGACCGTGGCCAGCTCACCGCGACCCGCGGCGGCGAACTGTTCGCTGCGTACGGCATGCCGGTCGGCCGAGGTGACGGTGTCCGCGCTGAAGGTGGCGAAGGACAGCGACTTACGGAACGCGGCCATCAACTTCGTACCGAAGTCCGCCGGTGGCTGGCCCGCCACGACGCCGACGGCGACCATGCGGCCGTTCGGGTTGAGCCGGTCGAAGAACGACGGCAGGTCGTCACCGGCGACGACGTCGATGATGACGTCGTAGCCCGCGGGAGCGTCCTGGCCGCCCTCGCCGGACCGGTCCAGCACATGGGTCGCGCCCAACTGCCGCAGCCGCGCGCCGCGTTCGGTCGACGACGTGGTGACCGCCACCGCGCCGGCACCGCCCTTGGCCGCCAGTTGGACGGTCATGATGCCGATACTGCCGGCCGCGCCGCGCACCAGGACCGTCTCGCCGGGGGCGAAACGGGCGTGCGCCAGTGCGTAGTGGGCGACGACTCCGGAGCTGCCGAGCGTCACCGCGTCGGCGGCGGAGAGGTCGTCGGGGAGGGGAAGGATCTCCTGCACCGGAGCGACGGCCTGTTCGACATAGCCGCCGCCCGTGCCGGTGAACCCCCAGACCCGTCGGCCGACCCATGACGTGTCGACGCCCTCGCCCACCGCGGTGACCGTGCCCGCCACCTCGCTGCCGGGGACATGCCCCTCCTTGAAGCCGTAGGCGGCCAGAGCGCCGCTCCGGATCACGGTGTCGACACCGCCGACGCCCACCGCTTCCGCGGCGATCACCACTTCGCCCGCGGCCGGTACGGGCGCGGGCAGGTCGACCACGGCCAGCCCCTCGGGGCCTCCGTACGTACGGATCTCGATCGCCTTCAATGTCGTCTCCACGTGCTCGGATCGGTGTTCGGACCGGTGTGCCGCACCCGATGACCTGGGCGGCTGCTTCCCTCTCCCGGACGCTAACGGACGCCCCCGTCCACTTAGGTAAAGTGAGAGCGGTGACCGATCATTTGCCTCACACCCTGCGTTCCGACGCCCTGGACAACCGCGAACGCATCCTCGACGCGGCCAGGAGACTGTTCGCGGCCGAGGGCCTGGACGTACCGATGCGGGAGATCGCCCGGCGCGCCGCGGTCGGCCCCGCCACCCTGTACCGCCGCTTCCCGACCAAGCAGGCACTGGTCACCGCGGTCTTCGCGGACCAGCTGCGCGCCTGCCGGGACATCGTCGACGAGGGGTGCGCCGATCCCGATCCCTGGCGGGGCTTCTGCCAGGTGATCGAGAGGGTCTGCGAGCTGCACGCACGCGACCGTGGCTTCACCGAGGCCTTCATGTCCACGTTCCCCGGCACGACGGACGTGGACGCGGGCCGTGAGTACACGGTGAGGGCGGTCGCCGGACTGGCCGGGCGCGCCAAGGAGGCCGGGCGTCTGCGTCCCGACTTCGTCCTGGACGACCTCATCCTCATGCTCATGGCCAACAAGGGGATCCACTCCGCTTCGCCCGCCGCCCAGGTCATGGCCTCACGCCGGTTCGCGGGGTTCGTGATCCAGGCGTTCGAGGCCTGCCCCCGGCACGCGCCGCTGCCGCCGCCGACACGACTGGCGTCGGCAGAGCCCGGTTACGTCTGACGGCACCTGGCGGTGCGGCGCGGTGGACCGCTCAGGGCGTGTCCGGGGCCGCCAGCTCGAAGTGGGCGCGAGGCGTCGCAACTCCGTTGATCTGCAGGGAGATCGCGTGCTGCCCGGGGTGGTAGCGGCGCGTGGTGATCGGCCGGAACGAATGCTCCCGTGCGATGTCGGTCCGTTCGCCCGGTGCGAGGGTGCGGGTGGTGAGCTTGAAGGTCTTGCCGGTCTGGCCGCCGTTGGCCTTGCGATGGTGCACGACGTAGTCGATCGTCAGCCGCGCCTGGACGTCACCGGTGTTGCGGATCGAGGCCGTGAAGCGGACCGTGCCGCCGAACGGGACGGTGTCCCGGTCCAGTTGGGGTCCGTCGACCTCCAGGGTCGCGGGAGCGAACCCGAGCAGTTCCAGGGCGCCGGGGTGGCCGCGTTTGACCAGGGTGCGCAGCCCGTGGCGTACCAGGCGCCCGGTGGTGGCGTCGGGGCTCTCCAGCCAGCGGCGGGCGGTGTCGACGACGAGCTCGGGATGGTCACGGCTCAGGTCGTTGAGGTGGTTGGCGACCGAGCGGCGTACGTAGTCGCTCTCGTCGCGGTAGAGGGCGTCCAGGACGGGCACGGTCGCCGCGGGACGGGCCAGGATGTCCGGGACCCGTACCGCCCAGGGAAGGTAGGGGCGGGTGCCTTCGGAGGCCAGTCTGCGCACGTCGGCGTCGGCCGACCCGGTCCAGTCGCCCACGACGATGCCGAGGGCCCGGTCGAGGTCGTGCCGCAGCAGGGTCCTGATGGCGAACTCCGAGGACAGGCGCCCGGTGAGACTCGCAAGGAGTTCCATCGCGTCGTCGAAGGCCGCCGCCCCGCCCTCCTGGACGGCACGGGTGGCGAGCGCGCCGGTGACCGGCCAGATCAGCCAACCGGTGAACTCCGGCGCCTCGTCGCGCGCGGTACGCACTGTCCGGGCCAGCGCGGTGTAGTCACCCGGGAGGTCGGTGAGCAGGGCGTCGCGCAGCAGATCGGCGCGTTCCCGCAGGGACAACGGGTCGATCAGTCCGGGTGCCGCGCGCAGCGCCGTGAGTTCGGCCTTCGGGGCGGCCGTTCGGATGGCACGGGTGAGGCTGTCGACGGTGTGGCGGCCGATGAGTTCGTCGGCGAACGGCATGGCGGTCCCTCTGCTCGGACTGTCGGTCTGCGGGGCGGGGTGCGGCGGGCGGCGGTGGTGAGCTGCCGTTCCAGGCTAGGAGCAGATCAGGACAGTTACGGTCCTGGTCTCGTACCGGACGCTGCCGGAGCCCTCCTCGGACGTCACCTCTGCTCCTCCGGAAGGGGGCGAGAGGCCTGGTCACCGCCCTGGCTGCCTGGCTGATTGCCGCGATACAGGGCGTCGAGCCGGGCGAGCAGTGCCGCGCGCACGGGCTCCGGCGACAGGATCTCCAGCGGTGTGCGCAGGCTCAGGAGGTAGCCGGCGAGCTGGTCGGGATCGGAGCCGCCGATGGTGATGACCGTCGCGTCCGGTCCGTCGGCCTCGTGGGTGGCGACGATGGGGGCCACCAGCCGGCGGGCGTCGTCGTAGGACAGCGGGAGCCGGACGCGGGCGAAGAACGGGTAGCCGGTGCGGGTGATGGTGTCGGAGACCATCTGCGCGGCGTCCGGCGCGTCGGGCAGTGCGACCACCTCCCTGGTGGACTCGACATCGACCACCCGGTCGACGCGGAACGTCCGCCAGGCCTCCCGGTCGACGTCGCGGGCCACGAAGTACCAGTGCACGCCGGTGTGGACGAGGCGGTACGGATCGACGCTCCGGACGGTGGTCGTGCCGTGCATGTCGCGGTACGTGAGGGTGGTGCGCTCGGACGCCCGGCACACGGAGGCCAGCAGCAACAGCACGTCCGCCGACGCCTGGGGCGGCTCGCAGCGCGGGGTGTGTTCGACGGTGGCGTCCAGACCGGCCAGGCGCTTCGCCATCCGGGTGGGCAGGATCTGCCGCAGCTTGAGCAGGGCCGACAGCGCTGCCGGGTCGGCGCCGAGCGCCGCGCCGTGGGCGGCCTCCCGGAGCGCCACGGCCACGGCGAAGACCTCGTCGTCGTCGAGGTTCAGCGGAGGCATACGGTTGCCCGCGCCGAAGCGGTAGCCGCCGCCCGGTCCCGGGATCGACTCGACGCCGTATCCCAGTTCACGCAGCCGGTCGATGTCCCGGCGCACGGTGCGCTCGGTGACGTCCAGTTGCCGTGCCAGTTCCGCGTTGGACCAGGTGGGCCTGCTCGACAGGAGGGACACCAGCCGCAGCAGCCGGGCGGAGGTAGCGATCACGGACCGACCTTAGCGAGGTGCGGCGACACGGACAGCCACGGCCGGGGCGCGGTCACGGTCGCAGTCGCAGTCGCAGTCGCAGTCGCACGGTCACGGTGGGTCGGACAGGGCGATGCGGGCCGTTATCCGCTTCCCGACCGGCTCCTGGTGGATCTGCAGGTCCTGGGCCACGGCCTTGACGATCTCCAGGCCGTGCTGGCCGACCCTGCCCGCGTCGGCGGCATGCGCCTCGGGGACCGTCGGGTCGCTGTCCCACACGATGACGTCCACGGTCTCAAGGGTGACGCGAAGCTCCATCAGGACGGGGCCGGGGGCGTACTTGCAGGCATTGGTGATCAGCTCGCTGACCACCAGCTGGGTCAGGTCCATCACGCGGGCGGACACGGACGCGTGCTGTCCGGCGCGGACCCGTTCGAGGAAGGCGGCGGCGTGATGGCGGGCGTCGGCGATGCATCCGTCGTCTCCGCCTATGGCGTAGCCGGTCTGCATCATCCGTCCGTCCGACTCGGTACAGCCGTCACCGTCGTCGTGGGATCCCACCGGCATCGCCCTCATTCTCCGTTCACAGGCGCTCCGCTACCCGTGGACCCGTCATTCATGCATCGTACAAATGTGCTCTCCGGCACAACTGTGTGGGTGCGGGAAGGGGAGCGTTCGGGCACAATGGCCGGGCACCTGCCCGGGGCACGTCGGGGCACACAACCGCAGTCGAGGAGACGGTGACCAACATTCAGAGTGTGGACCAGCCAGGCCGGCTCTCCGTCGAGCACTCCGCGATCGACGGCATCCGTGTCGTGACCGTGCGCGGCGAGATCGACCACACCGTCAAGAACATGCTCGGCAAGGCTCTGCTGGCGCCCGACGGCACGGCGCACCCGCGCACGGTGGTCGACCTCAGCGGGGTGACCTTCATGGACTCCAGCGGGATCAGCGTCTTCATCGGCGCGTACCAGGCCGTGAGCGGCACCCAGGGCTGGCTGCGTATCGCCGGTGCCCAGGAGTCCGTACTGCGCATCCTGCAGATCGTCGGAATGGACACCTTGATCAGTTGCCACCCCACCATTGAACAGGCTGTGAACGCCTGAGCAAGCGCTCCGGCTCGCGGTCCGCCGCGCGTGAGGGCACGGCGGGCCCCGGATAGCATGCGTGCCATGTCGGACGCATCGCCTCGGCCGGAGCCGTTCACCCCTTACACCGAACCCTCGGCGCTCGAAGACCTCCGTACGCGGTTGCGCGCGACACGCTGGCCGGACGCCCCCGAGGACGCCGGATGGTCGCTCGGGACCGATGTCGGCTACCTCCGTGAACTCGTCGCGTACTGGGCGGACACGTTCGACTGGCCGGCGCAGGAGGCGGCGCTCGCCCGGCTGCCCCGCTTCCGCGCCCGGCTCGGCGGCCTCGGCATCCACTTCGTGCACGCCCGGGCCGTCGCGCCGACCGGCCCCGTACTGCCGCTGGTCCTCAGCCACGGCTGGCCGGACTCGTTCTGGCGCTACTCGAAGGTCGTCCCCCTGCTCACCGATCCCGGCGCGCACGGCGCCGACCCCGCGGACGCGTTCGACGTGGTCGTGCCGGACATGCCGGGGTACGGGTACTCGGACCGACCCACCGGCCCGCCGCTCGACTCCATCGGCGTCGCAGGCCTGTGGGCCGAACTCATGGACGTCCTCGGCTACGCGCGGTTCGGCGCGGCGGGCGGGGACATCGGCAGCCACGTGAGCCGCTATCTGGCACTCGACCACCCCGACCGGGTCGTGGCCGTCCACCGTATGGACGGCGGACTGCCCGTCTTCACCGGTGACCCGGCCGAGCTCACCCCCGAGGAGCGCGCCTGGTTCGCGAACGCCGCGGCCTGGGGCGCGAGCGAGGGTGCCTACGGCGCCCTGCACCGCACGAGGCCCCAGACCGCCGCCGCCGGACTCAACGACTCACCGGCCGGGCTCGCCGCGTGGATCGTCGAGAAGCTGCGGGCGTGGAGCGACTGCGACGGCGATCTCGAACGGAGCTTCACGAAGGACGAGATCCTCACGAACGTCACCCTCTACTGGCTCACGGGGACGATCGGCTCCTCCATGCGCATGTACAACGCGAACAGCGCGCTCCCACCCGAGCAGCTCACCCGCCGGGTCGAGGTGCCGTCCGGTTTCTCGCTCTTCCAGGGCGACATCGTCCGCCCGCCGAGGGCATGGCTGGAACGCACGACGAATGCCGTGTACGTGAACGAGCCCGCGCGCGGCGGGCACTTCGCGCCGTTCGAGGAGCCCGCGCTCTACGCGGAGGAACTGCGGACGTTCTTCCGTCCCTACCGGGCGACAGCGGCGGCAGCAGCGGCAGCAGCGGCAGCGGCGAAGAGCTGAAGACGCCGGTTGCCCTTGATGCCGTAGCTGCCGTAGCTGCGCCGGATGCCCAGTGTCGCAGGCTCGCAGGCGTCGTCAGTCCGCCCGCTGCGCGTCGGGTCGCGGGGCCGCGCGGGCGACGACCGTGTTCCGGGCGGCCGATCGCAGGGCGAACAGCCGGGTGAGCGGGTGGAAGCGGTAGCGGCCCGGGGCGCGTGACTCCAGGAGTTGCACGTCGACCAGTTGCTCAAGGATCACCTCGGTCGCCGACACCGCCGCACCGGTCGTCGCGGCCGCCTCCGTGACGGTCAACTCGCCGTGTCCCGCCGCCAGCAGAGGCAGCGCGCGAGCCGCCGCGCGGCCTGCGGGTCCCCTGGCCAGCAGCTCCCGGTGGCCGGCGTCGAGGGCCGTGTGCATGTCCAGGTCCGCGAAGGACAGCTCCGCGAGGCGGCCCGCGGGATCGGCGAGCCGGTCGGCGAGTTCCCGTACCGGCCACCGTGGACGCGCCGCCAGGCGGGCGCCCGCGATGCGCAGGGCGAGGGGCAGATGGCCGCAGTGGTGGGCGATCGTCTCGGCGGCGCCGCGCTCGGCGGAGAGCCGCCCGGGTCCGGCCCAGAGACCGAGGACCTCGATGGACGCCGGGGGTGTGAGGGGCGAGAGATGGAGGTGTACGGCGCCGTTGAGGGTGGCGAGGACACCGAGGCTGGTGACGAGGACCGCGCAGCCATGTGCCGCGGGCAGGAGCGGACGCACCTGGGCGGCGTCCAGCGCGTTGTCCAGGACGATCAGCATCCGTCGCTCGGTGAGCAGTGTGCGATAGGCCGCCGCCGCGTCCGCCTCGCTGCCGGAGCAGAGCCTGGGCTCGCCCAGCGCGCCGAGGAAGCGCCTGAGGACGGCGGCGGGCGGGACGGGACGCTCGTCGCGGTGCGATCCCCGCAGGTCGGCGTAGAGCTGGCCGTCGGGGAACCGTTCGCCGAGCCGGTGGGCCGCGTGCACCGCCAGTGCCGACTTGCCGACGCCTCCGGGGCCGTCGAGAGCGACCACGACGGGACCGCTCCCCCGCTGCCCCGGGCGCAGCACGTCCAGCGCGTACAACTCCCGCTTTCTGCCAGGGAGTTCGGGGATGTCCGCGGGCAACTGGCGAGGGACGGGGGCGAGAGTGCTGGGGTCGTCCGTGCCGGGCGGGCCCGTGCGGCCGTGGGGAGCCTGAGCCGTGCGGGCGCGGCGGGCCTCCTCCACCCGGTCGCGGGCCGTCGCGAGCTGCCGAAGCTCACGGCCGGTGGCGCCGAGGAGTTGGACCAGGGTGTCGAAACGGTCCGTCGGCGGAAGGGTCTTGCCGGCGAAGTAGTCGCCGATCACCCCGTGCGCCCAGCCGGTGAGCGCGGACAGCTGACGGTAGGTGGGCTGTGCTCCGCCATCCCTGCGCGCGGCGCGTCTGCGCAACTGGCGCAGCAGCGCGGCCAGTTCCTCGGTCGTGTCCACGACGTCGACCGGGCCGATGCCCGCTGTCGCCGCCCTCGGTTCTCCGTCCGCCTGATGTCCCGCCGCCCCCGGTCCGCCTGGCATTCGTTCGCATCCTCCGCACCGGCGCATGCCGGGCGAGCGCTGTGGGCGCCGCCCGGCCGAGGCCGACCGAACCTGTCCGGTGCCGCCCGGTCTCCGGAACCGCTCCCCGGGACGCGCGAGCATCCCGCTACCGCTCGGATCCCGCGATTCGGCGATCGGGCACCGCACCGGCTGTCATTACGGCATTCGTGGAGTACCGCCCACCGGTTTGGTACGACTTCCCATCGGATTCCGGACATCGAGCGGCCCATGGAACGGCGCATCGAGAGGCGCATCGGGTGACCCAGCGCGTGGCGAGCCACGCACGACCAGCATCGGGCGTCCCGCTGGCGGCCCCGGGCGCGACCGGGTGCTGTCGGCCGCCGCCGAGGTCCGCGGGTAGGGTCGGCCGGTATGACCGTCGCTCGCTCCGTCGCCCTGTTCGCCGTCGCCGCTCTCTTCGAGATCGGCGGCGCGTGGTTGGTGTGGCAGGGCGTGCGCGAGCACAAGGGCTGGATCTGGATCGGTGCCGGTGTCATCGCACTCGGTCTCTACGGCGTGGTCGCCACCTTCCAGTCCGACGACAACTTCGGCCGCATCCTCGCCGCGTACGGCGGGGTCTTCGTCGCGGGATCGATCGCCTGGGGCATGATCGCCGACGGCTACCGCCCCGACCGTTACGACGTCGTCGGCGCCCTGGTCTGCCTCACGGGCATGGCGGTCATCATGTACGCGCCTCGCTCGCACTGACTCCGGACGCCCGCTCAGGCAGCGGAGAACACGTCGGGGCTGCCCGTCGTCCAGGTGATGCGCAGGGTACGACAGGAGATGCGCCAGCCGTCCGGCGTACGCACGAGGTCGTCCTCGTACGTGCCACCCGTGTGGTAGTACTCGCCGCCCCGGTGATGATGGGCCACGATCTGCGTGGACGCGTGCGCTCCCGTGTCCGTGAACTCGACTTCCTGAGCGCCCAGCAGGTGCTGTGTCGCGTCGAGTCCGGCGAACAACTGCCGGGCGCCCTCGGCGACGACACCGCCGCCGACCGTCAGGCCGCTGAACGCCTCACCTTCCGGCAGATAGCCGTCGAAGACGTTTCGTACCTCAGCGTCCTCTGTGAAGGCGGCGGCGACGCGGGCGAAGTCGCGACGGTCCAGGCCGAAGACGTAGGCCGTGAGCAGTCCACGGATCTCGTCCCGGTCACGGACTCGGACTTGGCCACCGCCACCGTCACGGACTTGGACTTGGGCCTGGTCGGGAATGGATGTGTCGCTCATGGGATGTGTTCCTAGATCCCGGCGAGGACGGAGGGGTCGCCCTCGGTCCAGGCGTTGTCGACGGTGAGGTGCTGGACGACCCATACCTCGCCCTGCCTGGCCAGCTCCACGTCGTACCGGTTGGTCATCAGGACGTGGCGCGAGTGGTCCGTCCGGGGCAGGTGCTGGCACGCCATGATGCCTTCGAGGTGGGCCGTGTCGCCGTCGAGGCTCACCCGCGGGTTGCTCAGCGAGTGCGTGGTGTCCAGGTGGCCGAGCGAGCCCAGCAGGGCCGTGGCGATGGTCTCCCCGCCCTTGATCGGCGGGTACTCCTGGCCCGCCTTCTTCGTGGCCGGACCGAAGTCGGCCACCGCGTCGTCCGCGAAGGCGGAGGCGAGCAGGTCCTTGTCGCGCAGGTCGAGGCCTGCGGCGTAGCGGTAGAGGGTCTCCACCACGGCGAACTTGTCCTCGGTCGCCGTGGGAGAGGCGGGGCTGTCGGTCGTCGACATGGTGCGTCCTTCGTCGGTGGGTTGTTGTTCCTTCACCGTAGACCACTATTTGACAGCTGTCGAATAGTGGTAGCGTCGAGAGCGAACCAGCCGAAGGAGTGTCATGAACGAAGTGGAATCCAGTGCTCCGAAGGCACCCGTCCACCGTCCGCGGTCACGGGCGGGTCCCATGGGCCGCCGTCGAAGGCCGAGGGGGTGGGGGCTGTCGATGACCTGCGCAGTAGTGTGCGTGCATGGTGAGTGACCAGTCCCCGGCCGTCGAAGCGGATCCGCGCTTCACCCGCTCGCGACGGGCGATCGCGGACGCCCTGGCCGACCTCATGCAGCGCAAGCAGACAACTCCGTCGGTCTCCGCCCTGGCGGAAGCCGCCGGCATTCACCGCGCCACCTTCTACAACCACTTCGACTCGGTCGAAGAGGCTGCGGTGTACGTGATCGCGGACGATTTCCGCGCCCTCCACGACCTGAACATCAGCGACCGGCGGAGGGGCGGGGAGCCTGCCGAGGTGGCCGTGGCGACACTCAACGCCATGCTCGACACCCTCAAGCAGCGCAGAAGCCTCTTCCTGCTGGCTTCGACGTGGCGGTCGTCCAGCGGGCTGATGGGTATCGGCGACCTCCTCCTGGAACAGCTCCACGCTCTCCGGCGCGACCTCGGCGTCGACGAGCGGGAGTCCGGGCCGCAGAACTCGGTCGAGGACGTCTACACGGCCTCCGGAGTGCACGGAGTCTTCTCGGCCGCCGTCGGAGGCAACACCGACTGCGCCCCGGAGGAGATCGCGGTCCGCCTGTACGCACTGCTGCCCGACTGGATCCACCACCCACCGCAGCCGGCGACGACGGCCTGATCCGCTTTCCCGGCCCGCGCCGGGACGGCGAGCACGCTCAGCGACATCACCCTGCCCTCTGCCGCACTGCGGCTTCTGAACCATGACGCCCGGCATGACCGGCGTGCGGGCCGCGACGGCCCCGCACCGTCGGCGATCAGCCCTGCCCGCGGCCGAGCCGCGGCACGGGGCCGCGCGTCGGAAGGAGACCCACCATGAGCATCGCCCTCGTACGCAATCCGGGCGACGGCCAGGACTTCCGCTACTACGACAACGTCATCGAGCAGGTGGCGACGAACGCCGAGACCAGCGGCGCGGCCAGCGTCATGCGGCTCACCGTGGGCCGCGCGGACGCGCCCCCGCTGCACACCCACAGCCGCGAGGACGAGAGCTGGGTGGTCCTGTCGGGCCGCGTCCGGTTCTGGGTCGGCTCGACCTCGCTGGCCGAGTGCGAGGTGCGGGACGCCGAGCCCGGTGCCTACGTCTACGTGTCCCGGCTGGTCCCGCACACCTTCCAGACGATCACGCCGACCGCGGAAGTCCTCGTCATCAACAACCCCGGAGCCATCGAAGGCCTCTTCCACACGGTCGGCCCCGCCGACGCACGGGAGGACGCCGAGCACACCGACCTCGCGGCGGACTACGGAATCGTCAACCACGACAACCCGCCCCCCGCCTAGTCAGAAAGCGAACGGACCACCATGAGCTCGAACCTCAGGGACAAGGTCGTCAGCTATCTCCTCGCCCTGGAGAAGCCCGACTGGGACACGGCGCGTGCCCTGTGCGCCGACACCGCCACCGTCTGGCACAACGACGGCAAGGGCGACGAGACCCTCGACGAGTACTTCGACGGGTTGAAGACACAGATCGGATCCTATGAATCGGTCCGCTACGACATCCTCCGCCAGCTCTCCCAGCCGGGCGGGGTCCTCCAGCAGCACGTCGTGCACGTGACCGGGAAGGACGGCAGGCGCGGCGAGGTGCACGCCGCGGTCCACTTCGGCTTCGACGACGCCGAACTGATCAACCGCATCGAGGCGTACGCGAACTACATCCCCGTCGGCCAGGACGGCTGAGGCGGCCACCGCGCGACCCGCCGTCCCGGCCCGGACGCGGCCTCAGAGGGTGATGCAGAAGGGGTGCCCCGCGGGGTCCAGCAGGATGCGGCGCCGGTCGGGGAGCGGCTGCACCCCGGCCGTGACGGCTCCCAGAGCGACGAGCCGGGCCTCGGCCGCGTCCAGGTCGTCCACACCCAGGTCGAGGTGGGCCTGTTTCGGTACGGAGGAGTCCGGCCAGGTGGGGCGGCGGTAGTCGTCCACGCGGTAGAAGCCCAGTCCTGGTGTGCCCTCGCGGCCCACCAGGACGAAGCCGTCGGTGGTCAGGGCGACGGGCAGGCCGAGTGCCTCGCTGTAGAAGCGCGCCAGCTCGACGGGGTCCGCGCAGTCGAAGGTGACGGCCAGACAGCGGACCGCTGGAACGGAATCGGTGGGAAAAGCCATCGGAGAACTCCTTTCGGTGGGTCGGGGGCCCTACCCGCGCATGCCGCGCAGGGTCCGCTCCAGGCCGTCGCCGATGCGGTCCATCGTGGCCGCGTACGCTTCCGGCATGTCGACGTCGAGCCGGTCGGCGAGCACGAAGACCCACCACAGGCACTCGGCCAGCTTGTGCCGCAGTTCGGCGTCCACGTCACCGTCGATGCCCCAGGTGCGCTCGGCGGCGAGGACCAGGCGTCCGACGTAGGCGGCGTCGTTGGTGAAGCCGATCGCGAGTTCCGGCAGGGTCCATGTCCTGCCCAGTACGTGCTGCTCGACCTGTTCGTACTGCGCCCGGACCTGGAGTGCCCTGTCGTCGGCCTCGACCAGCCCGGCCTTGTCGTCGTGCGCCTGTGTCTCGTTCATCCCGGTGTCCTTCGCGTGGTGGTGTGGTGATGCGGTCTGTCGGCGGACGGGCAGGCCGATTCCCGATACATCCATGTCCGATACGGCCGCATCCGATATGGCCGTATCCGATACGGAGACTCCATCACGCCAGGTGGTGCAGCGCAGTGGTGAGCTGCCAGTCCACGCTGTCGTGGTCGATCGTGGCGTGGACGGGCGAGTCCGCCATCTCGCCGGTGATTCCGGCGGCACCGGCCCGCGCGTGCGGCAGGCTGTCGTAGGCGACGATCCGTCCGTCGTCGGTCCCGACGATGCGCCGCCACAGGAAGCCGGGCTGTCGCCTGAGATAGGCGTCGATGTCGGCGTTCGCCTTCACGAAGTCGTCGGCGGTGTGGCCGGCGGCCGGGCGCAGGGTGGTGATCTCAAGTGTTTCGGACTTGGCGGTCATGGTGTGTTCCGTTCTCGTTGCGGGGTGGGGCCGGTGGCCCGTGGGAGGCAGGGAGTGGTCAGCGGACGAAGGCCTTGGCGGCCAGGCCGTTGATCGTGGTGTCGCCCTGCTGGAAGCCGACCATGGACTCGATCATGTTGTGCGGGTAGTCGAGGACCGGCGCCGTGAGGGCGTCCAACTCGCCGATCTGCGCCTCGGTGAGCGTGACGTCGAGCGAGGCGAGGTTGGCGGCCAGCTGCTCCTGCGTACGGGCGCCGACGAGCGTCGATGTCACCTCGGACCTCTGGCGGACCCAGGCGAGCGCCACCGCGGCCACGGTCGTACCGAGGTCGTCGGCGATTACCTGCAGGGCGTCGAGGAGGACGAAGGTGGATTCGGTGAGGTAGGCGGCGGCGTACGCCGTACGCCCGGAACCGGCCACCTCGGTGGCGGTGCGCGAGTACTTCCCGGACAGGACTCCGCTGGCCAGCGGGCTCCACGGCGTGATGCCGAGCCCGAAACGGCGGGCGGCGCCGAAGGTCTCGCCCTCGACGCTCCGGGCGAGCAGCGAGTACTCGACCTGCAGCGCGGCGACGGGCTCCCACTCACGCAGCCGGGCGGTCGTGGCGGCCTCCGCGACCCACCAGGCGGGCACGTTGGACAGACCGATGGCGTTGATCTTTCCGGCGCGCACCAGGTCGGTGAGGGTGGACAGGGTCTCCTCGACGGGGGTGTGCCGGTCCCACTGGTGCATCCAGTACAGGTCGATGTAGTCGGTGTTCAGGCGGCGCAGGGAGGCGTCGAGCTGGGCGCGGATCGCCTTGCGGCCGGCGCCGCCCGAGTTGGGGTCGTCGGCGTGCATGGTGCCGCCGAACTTCGTCGCCAGGACGACACGGTCGCGGCGGCCGGGGCGCTGGGCGAAGTAGCGGCCCAGGGTCTCCTCGGAGGCGCCGCCGTTGTACATGTTGGCGGTGTCCACGAAGTTGCCGCCCGCGTCGAGATAGTGGTCCAGCAGCCCGAACGAGGTCTTCGGGCCGGAGCCCCAGCTGCCGTCGTCGAAGTTCATGGCGCCGAAGGCCAGCGGGCTGACCCGCAGACCGGAGCGGCCGAGGGTGCGGTACGAGGTGAGAGACATGGTGTTCCTTCTTGGTTCTCGACATTGGTTATGCCGTCGGGCGGCACGGTTGCCGCTCGGCGTCGTGGTCACTGCTCGCCCATGGCCGCCAGATAGACGAGGGCTTCGGCGCTGCGGCTCCCCGGGGCGGGAGTGCCGATCAGCAGGTGCTGTCCCGGGGCGGCCGGTACACCGAGGACGCGGTACGTGAGCGCGACACGTCCGGCCGCGGGGTGGACGACGGTCCCGTACGCGTGCTCCAGGGAGGCTGCCGACCCGTCCTGCCAGGCCGTTGCGAAGCCGGCCGTCCCGGTGGACAGTTCGGCGACGAGGTCCGCGATCTCGACGTCCTCCGGCAGTCGGGCGGCGTTGAGGCGCAGTGTGTGCAGGGAGGCGGTCACGGCGAGCGGCCACTGGGCGTAGTAGCTTCTGGCCTGCGGATGGGTGAACAGGGCGCGGATCAGGTTCAGTTGGCCGTCGGCACCGGCCGGGCCGCCCACTCTGCCGAGCGGTGACAGCAGTGCCCTCGCCTCCGCGTTGGCCGCCAGGACGTCGAACGACGGGCTCAGTGCGTAGGCCGCCGACGGATGCGACAGCTCCATCAGGCGGAGCAGTTCGGGGTGTACGTGCCGACGGGGGTCGTCGGGGCGCAGGCCGGGATCGAGTCCGGCGAGACGGAACAGGTGGTTTCGTGTGTCCTGGTCCAGCCGGAGGGCCTTGGCCAGTGCTTCGACGATCCGGGGTGAGGGGTGTCTCTCCCTGCCCTGTTCGAGCCTGCAGTAGTAGTCGACGCTGACCTGCGACAGGACGGAGACTTCCTCCCGCCGCAGTCCTTCGACCCGTCGGTGACGGCCGCCGGGGCCCAGACCGACGTCCGCGGGAGTCAGCCGGGACCGGCAGGCCCGTAGGAACTCCCCCAGGGCGTTGTCCGGTGACTTCTCCGGCCCGTTTCAGGCGTCCTGCGGGGCCTTCAGGTGGTAGCGGGTGTCGCCGGTGAAGTCGATGGTGACCTCCCGTCGTGCGAAGGACCAGGTGCCGTCGCGCCGCTCGAAGCGGTCGTGGTACCGGCCTCCCGCGACCATCTGCAGCGGCAGGAGACCGGGTACCGCCTGGAGGATGTTGTAGTACGAGCGTGCCTCGGCGCTGTCGTCGTCCTCGTCGACCTCGATCAGGATGTTCGTCGTGATGTGCCGGGTGCGCAGGGTCCCGTCGTCGTGCACGACGAGCATCGAGCCGATCAGCTCCTCGATGGCCTTGCCGCCGCGAAGGCTCACCTCGCCGGATACGAAGTCGGCGTTCTCGAAGAGTGCGCCGAATGTCGCGAAGTCGCCCTCGTCGACGAGGTGGGAGTAGCGGGCGATGAGGTTCTCGATCTGTCGGGCGCTCGACATCGGGGCGGTGGGGGACGACATGGCGGTGGCCTTTCACCAGGGGTTCCGTCCGCCTCCGTCGGGCGAACACCGTCAGTCTGGTCGAGCGGCGCCCCATCAAGAAGGACGTGTCTGCCTAGGAGTCCCACACCCAGGCTGCGGCTGCCTACAGGTCCTTGATGTGTGTGTCGCCGACGGCCAGGGCCAGCTCGGGCCCGTAGGCGGAGGAAGGTGACTGGAAGCCGGGTGTGAAGGAGCCGGCGAGCACGCGGCGGGCGATCTCCACGGACGAGAGCTGGGTGAAGCGGTACCCCGTCGGTGTGTCGATCAGGGAGCGGACCACGGTGCCGTCCCGGCCCGTCACTTCGGCGACGACCTTGCTGCGTCCCACCTCCCGCTCCCGCGCGGTCGGCCCGTCGGGCAGCGCCGAGAGGTCGAGGTCGACGGGAAGGGGCTGTCCGACCTGCACGTACACCTCGATCGAGGGGATGCCGAGCGCGTAGTGGCTGGTGATCAGGTCACCCATGGACACGGACACGGACTCCTCGGGGCCGTCGTCGCCGAAGTCGAAGGAGGCCACCTTGGGCTCCGGCAGCGCGACGATGTCGCCGTCGGTGCGGACCAGTGTGCCGAGGTCGCCGATGCCTTCGGTGGCGCTGACGATGGACCCACGGGAGAAGAGGTTCAGGCCCTGTGCCTCCTCGGGGGTGGCGCTGAGGAGCTTGAGGGCGAGGCGCAGGGTGGTGGGCTCGGTGACGCGCGCGGCGGCGTGGGCGGCCACGGAGTCACTGGGGACGACGTCCCAGCCGACGCCGGACATGACCATCACGCCGGCGGCCGTGGCCTCGGCGTGCCGGGAGCGCGCGGTGGCGAAGACGTCGTATTCGGCGGTGGTGTCGAGGTAGTGGACGCCTTGGGCGATGGAGGCGTCCATCAGCGGGCGTGCGGTGCGGTGGAAGGGGCCGGCGACGTTCAGGACGACGGTGATGTCATCGAGCGCGGCACGTACGAGTGCGGGGTCGTCGAGCGTGAAGGCGCGGCTCTCGACGCCGAGTTGGTCGCCGAGCGCCTTGACGCGCTCCGGGTCGCGGCCGGCCACGACGACGTCGAGGCCGGACTCCTTGGCGTGCTCGGCGACGAGCTTCCCGGTGTAGCCGGTGGCTCCGTAGACGAGCAGGCGCGGGGTGGCTGACATGGTGTGCTCCCAAATGAACCGGGCAGAGGGTGGGGACTGCGGAAGAGGCCCGTCCGGAGCGGTGATCCGCCCGGTGCCGTGTGCCTCGCGTCCAGGCTAGGAGCAGATCCGGACACCTACGGTCCTGGTTTCTCAGGGGTCGCCGCCCCGGTCCACCCGGTCGTCACCGCCGCTCGTCGGACACCGCTCCGCGCTCGGCCGGTGCCAGCAGCGACTCGATCGCCGCGGCGCTCGCGCTGCCCGGTTCGGGTACGCCGACCAGGAGCTGCTGCCCGGGAGCGTCGTGCACGTCGAAGGTCTGGTACGTCAGCTCGATGCGACCGGCGCCGGGCAGGACGAACACCTTGTATGCGCGGGCCAGGTTCTCGACCTCGTTCTCCTGCCACAGGCGCCGGAAGTCCGGTGCAGCCTGAGACAGCTCGGACACCAGGCCGCCGATGTCGGGGTCGTCGGGGAAGCGGCCCGCGTGCAGCCGCAGGGCGTGCACGGTGGCGCGTGCCACGACGGCCCAGTCGACGAAGACCTCTCGCGCACGCGGGTGCTGGAACAGGACGCGGACCATGTTCGGCGTGCCCTCGAAGGGGGCGAGGAGCGCGGTGGCGACGGCGTTCTTCGCGAGTACGTCGAAGGCGGGGCTCAGGACATAGGCGGCGGCCCCGGGAAAGGCGTCCAGGAGGTGCAGCAGCGAGGGGTGGACCAGGTCGCGGCCCGCGGCGGAGGTGAGCGCGGGGTGCAGGCCGGCCAGCCGGAAGAGATGGGTCCGCGCGTCCGGTGTCAGTCGCATGGCCCGGCCCACCGCGTCGACCACCTGCGGTGAGGGGTTGCGCTCACGCCCCTGTTCCAGGCGTGCGTAGTAGTCGGCGCTCACACCGGCCAGTACGGCCACCTCTTCGCGTCGCAGACCCGCGACCCTGCGGCTGCCGCCACCGGCGGGCAGGCCGACGTCGGTCGGTTCGGTGCGGGCGCGGTTCGCTCGCAGGAAGGCGCCGAGTTCGTTCTGTGGCTGCTGCATCTACCGACCTACTGGTGGGGGGAACGGCTGTCGTGTCTCCTCCAGTCTCGTCGAGGTCGGCACTGCCGGTCGAACCGGAGGTTCTCGTGGCGGCCAGCGGCGACGCCCTCCGGCGGCGAGGGAAGCCCGCCGGTCCGCGCCGCCGGCCGTCAGGCACCGGGCACGTGGTGCTCGGGCTGCGGCACGGGCGTCCGTGCCTGTCGTGCGGCAACGACCATGACCGCGACGGCGATCAGCGCGATTCCCGCGCCGACGTGGAGGGGTGCGGTGTAGCCGAGGCCCGCGGTGATGGCCAGTCCGCCGAGCCAGGCGCCGAGCGCGTTGCCGAGGTTGGACGCGGACACATTGGCGCTCGCCGCCAGCGCCGCCCCGTGGGCGTGGTCGGTGACGCGTGTGATCATGCCGGGCACGGCGGCGAACCCGAACACCCCCATCAGGAACACCAGGACCACCGATGCGACGGCGCTGTGGGCCAGCAGACCGAACACGGCCAGGGTGACGGCGAGTCCGAGCAGGGCGAGGACCAGTGCGCGGTCGCGGTCACGGTCGGCCGCTCGCCCGCCGACGATGTTGCCGACGACCAGACCGACCCCGTACACCATCAGCAGCCAGGCGACGTCCGTCGCGGAGAAGCCGCCGACCTCGGTGAACGTGTAGGCGATGTAGGTGAACGCGCCGAACATTCCGCCGTAGCCGAGCGCGGTGGCCGTCAGTGTCAGCCACACCTGCCAGGACCGGAACGCGCGGAGCTGAGCCCGCAGCCCGCCCGTCGCCGCCGCAGCCGACCGCGTCTCCTTCGCGTCCGGCGGTACCAGGACGACGATGCCCGCGAGTGCGAGTACGCCGATCGCGGTGACCGCCCAGAAGGCCGCGCGCCAGCCCCAGCGTTCGCCGACCAGGGCGCCGAAGGGCACGCCCAGCACGTTCGCGACCGTCAGTCCGGCGAACATGACCGCCACCGCGCGGGACTTCCTCTCCGGCGCGACCAGACCGCGGGCGACCAGCGAGCCGATGCCGAAGAACGAGCCGTGGCACAGCGCCGCGACGATCCGTCCGAGCAGCATCACCTCGTAGTTCGGCGCGAGGGCGCAGAGCAGGTTGCCGACGACGAACAGCGCCACCAGACCGGCCAGCACCTCCTTGCGGGGCAGTCGTGCCGTCGCCGCGGTCAGCGCCATCGCACCGACGGCGACACTCAGCGCGTAGCCGGAGATCAGCCGGCCCGCCGCCGCCTCGGACACCGCGAAACCCGACGCCACCTGCGGCAGCAGACCCGCGATCAGGAACTCGGTCAGGCCGATGCCGAACCCGCCGAGCGCCAGCGCGACGAGCCCGGCCGGCAGCCTCGTACCCGCCGGCCGCCTCGTGCCCGCCGGCGTCTTCGTACCCGTCTGTGTGCCGGAACGACTCATGGCCCCACCCTCGCCGTCGGCGGCGGGGTGGGGCCATGGACAAAGATTCTCGGTGACAGGACGGAAGTGCTGCCGGGGTGTCAGGAACCGGTCGGGGCCCCGGCCCTGTCCGGATCGGCCGGGTCCCCCGAGCCCTCCTTGGCGAGTGCCGTGTTGCGGCGTACGGAGGACCAGAAGGACCAGGCGATCAGGACGACACCGACCAGACCGGTGATCACCTCGTTGATCTCGTACTGGATGGTGAGGAGGAGGATGACGGACAGGGCGCCGATCGCGTAGTGGGCGCCGTGCTCCAGGTAGACGTAGTCGTCGAGGGTGCCCTGGCGGACCAGGTACACGGTCAGCGAACGGACGTACATCGCGCCGGTGCCGAGGCCCAGTGCCATCAGGACGATGTCGTTGGTGATGGCGAACGCGCCGATCACACCGTCGAAGGAGAAGGACGCGTCGAGGACTTCGAGGTAGAGGAACATGAAGAACGCGGCCTTGCCGGCCAGGGCGACCGCTGAGCGGGGTTTGCCGCTGCGTTCGGCCTCGCCCTGCGCCTCCTGCTCGCGTTCCTCGTCCTCTTCGATCCGGTTCTCGAAGTGACCCGAGAGACCACCCACGATCATGTATGTGACCAGGCCCGCGATACCGGAGAGCAGGACCGTTTCCGCCTTGTCGGCGTGCGCGCCCCCGTGCTGGTGGGCGTGGGCCGCGAAGGTCAGGGAGGTGATCAGCAGCACGATCAGGGCGATGCAGACCGACAGCATGTCGACCTTGCCGAGCTTGGCGAGCGGACGCTCCAGCCAGCCGAGCCATTTGATGTCCCGGTCCTCGAAGATGAAGTCGAGGAAGATCATCAGCAGGAAGATGCCACCGAAGGCGGCGATCGACGGGTGGGCGTCGGTGACCAGTTGCTGGTAGCGGTCCTTGTCCGTGAGGGCGAGGTCGACGGCCTCGATCGGGCCCATGGAGGCGCTGACCGCCACGATGACGACGGGGAAGACCAGCCGCATACCGAACACGGCGATGAGAACACCGACGGTGAGGAAGATCTTCTGCCAGAAGGCACTCATCTTCTTCAGGATTCCGGCGTTGACGACCGCGTTGTCGAACGACAGGGAGATTTCGAGGACGGCGAGGATCGCCACGATGCCGAAGCCGGTCCACCCTCCGTAGAAGACCGCTGCGACCAGGGCGAGCGCGGTGACCGCGAACGACCAGCCGAAGGTTTTCAAAAGCACTGGTTACCCCATCGTGTGGTGGGGGCCGTGGGCCCCGTTGCGCTGTTGTGTGGTGGGCGGTGTCCGCGTGGTGCGTGGGAGGTGACGGGCACGTCGATGGTACCCACGGAGGCCTTGCTGATCCTGCGGTGATTCGCGGAGGCTCTTGCGGTGATTCTCTGGTGCTCCCGCGGGGATGCGCGCGGCCCGCCCGGTGTCGTCGGCGAACGGGGCGAGGGTTGTGGAGCACCTCGGCGGCAAAAAGAGGGGCGCACGCCGCGGATCGGCGTGCGCCCCTCTCGGTACGCATCGGAAGGCCCGTCCTCCAGGTCACCTTCCCGGCATCGGCGTCCGCACCGGCACCGGCACCGGCACGGACGCGGTCGTCACCCGGCCTGGGTGCGCTCCCGGATCTCCTCCGGCGTCAGATACGCGTTCGTGTACTCGAAGTCCCGCAGCGTCGCGGGCGTACGCGACTGGAACCCCGTACGGACGAAATCGTCACCGGCCAGGGAGTTCAGCACCCAGTTCGTCGCCACCCGGGCCTTCGCCACGTTGGTGCGCAGCGCCCCCCAGTGGTAGCCGCGGGCGGCGACCAGGGCGGGCAGGCCGCGCAGTTCGATGCCGAGCGGCTTGGACACGGCGTCGAACCCGCCGAGGTCGACGACGAGTCCCAGGTCCTTGTGGACGTACGGCGTCAGCGGCTGACCGCGCAGTGAGGCGATGACGTTGTCGGCGACGTGCTTGCCCTGGCGCATCGCGTGCTGGGCGGTCGGCGGGCAGACGGCGCCCGCCACGTCCTTGGCCTCGTCCGGTACGGCGGCGGCGTCACCGAGTGCGAAGACGCCGTCGTGGCCGCGCAGGGACATCTCCGAGCTGACCGCGAGGCGGCCCTTGACCGTCTCGGCGCCCAGGGTCGCGATGAGCGGGCTGGCCGCGACTCCCGCGGTCCAGATGAGCGTGTGGGTCGGGATGACCCGGCCGTCGGTGAAGGTGACCTCTTCGGGTCCGGCCTTCTCGATGGACACGCCCAGCGAGACCTCGATGCCGCGCCTGCGCAGGATCTGCAGGGCGCTGTTGCCGAGTTTGTCGCCCAGTTCGGGCATCAGCTTCGGGGCGATGTCGATCAGATGCCACTTGATCAGCTTCGGGTCGAGCCTCGGGTAGCGCTTGACCGCGTTGTGCGTCAGACGCTGCAGGCACGCGGCGGTCTCGGTACCGGCGTAGCCGCCGCCGACCACCACGAACTGGAGCCGGGCCGCACGCTCGTCCTCGTCGTGGCTGGCATCGGCGATGTCGAGCTGCGAGATCACATGGTCACGGACGTACGCGGCCTCGGCGAGCGTCTTCATACCGCGGGCGTTGTCCACAAGGCCCGGGATGTCGAAGGTACGGGTGACGCTGCCCGGTGCCAGCACGATCTGGTCGTAGCGTTCGTTGACGATCTCGCCCGTGATCTTGCGGACGACGCAGACCTTGGCCTTCACGTCCACGCCGATGGCACCGCCGGGAATGATGCGGGTGCGGTACCTGCGGCTGCGGCGCAGCGACACGGCGATCGACTGTGGGGTCAGCACCCCCGAGGCAACCTGCGGCAGCAGTGGCAGGTAGAGCTGGTAGGAGAACGGTGTCACCAGCGCCAGGTCGGCCTCGTCGGGTCCCAGTTTGCGCTCCAGGCGGCGGACGCACTCCACTCCCGCGAAGCCCGCTCCCACCACCAAGATCTTCGGTCGTACCACGATGTTCATCCCTTTCACCGGCCGCGTACTGTCGGGCTTCCCCCCACTCCCCTGTGCCCCCGAGTCCCCTCATCGCACATGGTGATCCCTCAACAAGACGAGCCGACGTACCTCCTGCGACCGGCGAGTCGGCTCCGGCACCCGGGGAAAGCGGACGGGAAAGGGATGTCCGTCAGTGGCCGTGCCCCTTGCGCAGCTGCTTCAGGACGGCACCCGCCATGGCCGTCTCGCCCTTGGCGTTGGGGTGTGCCGGGGCCGCGGGCGAGGCCGGTTGAAGGGGTTCGATCCAGCGGACCGCCGGGGCCTTGCACATGTCGTGGCCGATCGTGGGCCCGTACGTGTCGACGTATTCCGCGTGGTTCACCTTCGCCACGACGCGCATCATGAGGTTGAGGCGCTTACCGGTGTCGCGCAGATAGGGGAAGTCCTTCGCCGCGAACGGTACCGAGGGGTAGCAGCCGCTGCCGTCCTCCGGCAGGAGGTCCGGGTAGCCGACGACGACCACGCGCGCGTGCGGCGCCCTGGCGTGCACGGCCCGCAGGACGGCGGCGAGCTTGGGAGCGGTGTCGAGGATCTTCAGCGTCAGCTGGTCGGCGCCGGACGCCGTCGTGTAGTGACGCTGACACGGGTTTCCGGCGAGGTCCTGCGCGCTCACCTGCGCGCAGGTGCCGATGATGGAGCCGAACCCGAAGTCGTTGCCGCCGATCTGGACGGTCACCAGGTCGGTGCTCCGCTTCAGGCCGTTGAGCTGCGGAGGGTTGGTGCCCTGGGCCTTCCACATGTGCTCGGTCGTGGCGCCGGAGCAGCTCACGTCCTTGAACGTGGACACTTTTCGCTCCGCGGCGACGAGTGAGGGGTAGTTCTGGTCGGAGCGCGCGCAGTTCGCGTCCACCTGCTTCGGTATCAGCGGGCCCGAGGTGTAGGAGTCGCCGAGGGCGGCGTAGTCCGTGCGCTTGTCGTGCCCGCCGTGGCCTTTGCCGGGGCCTCCGCCGTGTGCCGCCACGGGTGCGCCGGAGGCGATGACGAGGGCGCAGCCGGTGACGGCCGCGGCCACGGCTGTCGCGCGGCGGCGCTTCGACGCGGGCCTGTCGTGCTGGGTGCGACGGTTCATGGAGGTTCCCCCTGCGTCCTGGACGGCGAGTGACTGCCCTTGTATACCGGCCAGTTCAGTCCCGGGACCAGGGGTGGGAGGGCCTGGCGTTTTCGTCTGCGGCGCCGTAGTGGCCGGTGGCGCAGTTCCCCGCGCCCCTCAAAACGACCACACCATCGTGGCCGGCCACGTCCTCAAACGATCGCGCCGTCGTGGCTGATCGCGCAGTTCCCCGCGCCCCCAAAAAACGACAGCGCCGTCGTGGCCGACCACACCCCTCAGAACGCCGCGCCGTCGTGGCCGGTCGCGCAGTTCCCCGCGCCCCTAAAGACGACGGCGCCGTCGTGGCCTGCCACGCAGGCTCCCCGCCCCCCCCGGAGACGAAAAGCCGGGGCGTAGCCCCGTTTTTCAGGGGCGCGGGGAACTGCGTGGCCGGCCACGACGGCGCCGCACCCTACGACCGGACCGGACTGGGCCGGACTGGGCCGGGCCGGAGCAGAGCGCGTCGCTCAGACGCCGAACTCCATGGGCGACAGCCCAAGCGCCTGGCACGCCTCACGAATCGCCTGCTGCTCGGACGCCTCGAAGTGACCGTCCGCGCCCGCGACCACCATGCCGGTCTGGACGACCGCACGGGCCTCCGTCGGCTTCTTGGCCGCCTTGGCGATGTCGCGCAGCGCCTCCGCCTTGCCCTGTTCGAAGTTGGCCGTGAGCCGGTCCACGTGCTGGTTGAAGCGCTGACGCAGCTGGTCCGCGGGGAAGTTCTGCAGCACCTCGTTCGAGGCGATCAGCTCCTCCACGCGCTGCCGCTCCGCCGGGTCGACGCGCCCGTCGGCCGCGGCCACCAGGGCGCACATCGCCATGCTGGCGTCCCGGTAGGAGCCACTCTTCAACTCGGCCTTCGCCGAAGCGAGCTGGGACTTGAACAGCCCGAGCAGCTGAGCCTTCGAGCCGCCGCCGGAGGAGCCCGAGGAACCGGCGGAGGACGAGCCGGGCGCATGGCCACCGTGCTGTCCCTGACCCGTCCCTCCCCCGCCGCTCCGGGACTGCTGGAGGTTCTTCGCCTGCTCCTTGAGCCGGTCGAACATCGCCACTACTGCCACCTCGGCTTCTGCTGTTACCTGTACACGGTTGATTCCTGTACGCGGTCCGTCAGATGAACGGCTGCCGTGTCAGGAGAGGTTCCCGATTGGCAAAGGTAACGTAAAAAGATCATGTGCAGGGCCGAGTCGAACGAACCCGGTCTACCCCACGGGCGCCAGCACGGTCGTACGGCCTCCGAGCGCCACGGAGAACTGGTCCGTGACCTGCGCCAGGGCCTCCGCAGCCCCCGGCGCGACGGTCAGACTGCCGTCGTCCCCGGCGGTGATGTCCTTGTCGAGCGTGAACCAGCCCTGGACGATGTGCGCGGCCCCCATGGAACTCAGGACCGGCCGCAGCGCGTAGTCGATGGCCAGGACATGGGCCGTGCTGCCGCCGGTGGCGAGGGGCAGCACCGTCTTGCCGGCCAGCGCGTACTGCGGCAGCAGATCGAGCAGCGACTTCAGCAGCCCCGAGTAGGCGGCCTTGTAGACGGGCGTGCCGATCACCACACCGTCCACCCGCTCGAACAGCGCCGTGGCCTCGACGACGGCCGGGTGCCGGAAGTCGGCACCGAGCAGCGCCTCGGCGGGCAGACTGCGTACCTCCAGGGAGATGACGTCGTGCCCCTGGTCCCGTAGCCGGTCGTCCAGGTGGCGCAGGAGTCGCGTGGTGCGGGAGGTGGCCGAAGGGCTTCCGGAGACGGACAGAATCGCGGCCATGAGGGGACCTTTCAGGATTCGGGGTTCGGACGTGGCACGTGAGGGGTGGGGCGGGGCCCGGTCACCAGTCGCTGGTCTCCACGGAGATCAGGGGCACCAGTTCGTTGCGCAGGGTCTCCAGGAAGGTGACGGTCTCGGCGGCCACGGAGCGGTGCTGGAGGTCGTTCAGCACGTCGTGGTGGCCGCCGCGGACGGTCGACAGGCGGGCGCGGGGCAGGGACTTGGCGGTGCGGACGAGCGCGTCGTGGTCCGCGAGCGGGTCGGCGTCGCCGACGAGGATGAGCGCGGGCACATCGGCCTCGCTGCCGTGGGCCGCCGCGAGCAGGGCCTCCGGCACCGGCTCGCCGAGTGCGCCACGGCGTACCTGGGTGTCGTCCGTGAGCCGGCCCCGGTGGGCGGGGCAGGACGTGCGTACGTCGAGTTCGTCGTCCCAGGTTCCGGCGGCGTCGACGGCGCCGGTGGCGTGGCCGGGAAGTCCGGCGAGTACGACGGCGTCCGGTCGCAGGCCGGTCGGGGTGCCGCCCGCGCCGACGAGCGCGGCGACGGCGAGGGCCCCGGTGTCCGCGCCCACGAACACGACCGGTCGGACGATCCCTTCCCCGGTCCCGTTCTCGGTCTCGTTCTCGGTACCGTTCTCCTCCACGGTCCCGTGACCGGCGGCGGTCAACCGTGCGCCGAAGTCAGCCAGTTGGCCGTCCAGGTCGGCGGCGTCGATGTCCGGGGCGTCGACGACGCGGACGCGGTAGGCGTCGGCGGCGAGTCGCCTGCCCAGCCGGGTGTAGGCCTCGCGGGTCTCTCCCCTGCCGGGTACCACGATGACGGTGCCGCGCGTGCGCAGGCCCTCGGGGGCGTGGTGGTCGGTGTATTCGGTCATGTCAGACTCCTGCGAGTGCGGGCTCGGTCGCGGGCTGCCAGCCCAGGGCGGGTGCCACCTCGGTCGCGATGAGTTCGAGGGCGCGGATGGCGGTGTCGTGGTCGAGGACGGCGGGGTTGAACTGGGTGATCAGGTCGGTCGCGAGGGGCAGCACCTTCTCCTGCCGCAGCTCCGCGACGATCTCCTCGGTGGAGCCGTAGAAGCAGTGGAAGCGGCGCAGCGCCTCCTCCGGCGCGAGGCCCTTGGGGAAGGCGCCGCTGTCGGCCATGCGCAGCGCCGCCCGGTGCACGTCGTCACCGATGTGCCCAAGGGCCGTGCGCCGGTCCTTCGCCGGGAACACGAACCGGGACAGCCCGATACGCGGGCGACGCGGCCGGTCCCATGCGTCGAGGAATTCGTCGGCCCAGGGCCGCTGTATCTCGTCGGTGGGTGCGTCGAACCCGTAGGCCGCCCGGTTGAGCAGCAGGTTCGACCCTCCGGCGGCGGCGTGCTGGGCGCCGGGTCCGCTGAAGACGCCCTGCCAGATCCGGTCGGAGAAGTCCCCGGGCGCGGGCTGGACGCGGAATCCGGGCGTACGCACCTCCTCACCGGCCAGGGCCGTGCGCAGCACGGTCAGATGCTCGGTGGTCAACTCGCGCTTGCGGGCGGGGTCCCGGCCGAAAGCGGCGTACTCCAGCTCGCTGTATCCGCTGCCGACGCCGACCTCGACGCGCCCGCCGCTGAGCGTGTCGACGACGGCGACGTCCTCGGCGAGGCGCAGCGGGTCCTCCAGCGGCAGCACCGTGATGGCCGTGCCGAGGCGGATGCGGGTGGTGCGGGCCGCGGCGTGGGCGAGGAACGTCCATGGTGAGGAGAGGCCGCCACCGCTGCCGGGGACGTGGTGCTGGGCCACCCAGCCGACGTCGAAGCCGAGTTCGTCGGCGGCGACGAAGAGTTCGGTCGCATTGCGGTAGGTCTGGGCCAGGTCGGTGCCCCGCCCCTGGACATGGGTGAGGAAGCCGAGTCTGAAGCGCGGTGTTCCGGTGGTCATGAGGTGCTCGCCTTTCGAAGTCGTCCGCTGCGTCGCCGAGTTGCCGCCCGGCTCACAGTTCGGCTCCGCGTCCGAGACCGCCGGGACCGCTTCCGGGGCCGCTTCCGGCTCCGCCGACCGAGACGAGTCCCTGGGTGCCCGTGCCGTCGGTGTCGATGGCGGCGTCGGTCTCCCGCTCGCCGACGGCCCCCAGCACCCGGTCCAGGACCGCGCCGGCGCCTCCGCCGGGGAGTTCGGTGCCACGCCACGCGACGTGCTGATCGGGGCGTACGAGGACGTTCCCGGTGCCGTAGACCGCGCGGGCCTCGGGGTGGGTCAGGTGGATCACGGCGAAGGGCAGTGCCCGTGCCGCGGCCTCCGCGTCGAAGGCCTGCTCGACGTCACGGTCCTCGGTGAGCACGAGCAGGGCCAGTGAGACACCGATGCGGTCGTGGAGCGTGCCGCCGTACGGGTCGACGTGTCCGTCGGGGGCGCGGTGGCCCGGTCGCGGGTCGTCCTCGTAGACGTCCGCACGCCAGCGGGGTTCGGAGTCGAGCTGGCCGGGTTCGTACCAGACGGCGCTCGACGCGTCGTAGCGCTCGTCGAAAGTGACGCCCGCCGCCGGGTCCCGGTCCTTGCCGAGCCGTTCGCCGATCTCCTGCCGGCGCCGCACGGCCTCCGGGCCGAGGTCGGCGTCGTCGGGGATGCCGCCGCGGCGGATCTCCGCGAGGGTCGACTGGGTGCGGCGGGCCCGCTGGAGGGAGTGGTCGGCGATCCGCCAGTTGTGTCTGCGGCGCTCCTCGTCGTAGGAGTCGAGCAGCGTCCGCGGCGCGTGGCCGTCGATCACCGCGGCCAGTTTCCAGCCGAGGTTGACGACGTCGCCGAAGCCCTCGCCGAGGTTGCCGCCGGGGGTACGGACATGCGCGGCGTCACCGGCCAGCAGGACCCGGCCGCGGTGGAACGTCTCGGCGATCCGGGTGGCGTGGTAGAAGGTCGTCGCCGAGACCAGTTCGAGGTCCAGGTCGAACCCGAACGCGGCCCGGCCGATCTCCAGCAGTTCGTCCTCGGTGGGCTCGTGGTCGAGGGGGTACGGGCCCGCGTAGACCCGCCACTCGCGGGTGCTCACCGCTGCCAGGAAGCCGGACGCTTTCGCGTTGACGACGATGTTGCTGCCGCTCGGCGCCGCTCCGACCCGGTCGCTGATGTCGCCGGTACGGACGATGAGCCGCAGCCGCTTCTCGGTGGCGTGCTCGCCCTCGCGCCCGATGCCCGCCAGCCGCCGGGTGGTGCTGCTCCCGCCGTCGGTGCCCAGCACATAGGCGGCACGGACGGTGCGCCGCTCGCCCCCGGCCACACCCCCGGCCCCGTCACCAGCCACGCCAACGCCCACGATCTCGCCGTCGATGCCGTCGGCGTGCTCGTGGAGGGCCTGGAGTTCCCAGCCGCCCGCGACGCTCACGCCCTGTTCCCGCAGCCGGTCGAGGAAGACCTGCTGGAGCACGGTCTGCGGCCGTCGCAGCGTTTCCTCCGATGCGTACGGAGTCGTGTGGCGAGGGGAGTTGAAGGATGGGCGCGGCAGCGGGACCAGTTCGTGTCCGGCCAGGGAGGTGACCAGTCTGGTGCCCTGGTTCCACTCCGGCGGGTAGGTCCAGGCGTCCCGGATGCGCTGGAGCAGCCCCCAGCGGCGGAAGTGTTCCACCACGCGCGGGGTGTGTCCCATCGCCCCGGCCCGTACCAGGGTCGCGGTGCGGGCGCGGTCCACGACGGCGACGCGGACGCCGCGTCCGGCCAGTTCGACCGCGGCGGAGAGGCCGACGGGCCCAGCGCCGACGATCAGTACGTCCACCGTGTCCGGCGGGGTGGCGGCCGGGAACCGTACCGTGTGGACGTCACGCCCACCCGTCACCGACAGTTCGCTCATGTCCCTGTCCTCAGTGGTCCGCGAGGCCGGGCTCGCGGGTGTTGCGGTTGGCCGGGACCGGCAGGCCGAGGTTGCCGCGCAGGGTGTCGGCCGCGTACTCGGTGCGGAACAGTCCGCGCTTCTGCAGGATCGGGACGACGCCGTCGACGAAGAGTTCCAGGTCCGCGTTGTTGCGGAACGCGAGGTTGATGCCGTCGAAGGTGCCGGCGTCGAACCACTTCTCGATGGTGTCGGCCACGGTCGCCGGCGCCCCGACGAACGGCGAGCGACGGAACTCGCTGACGGACTCCGCCACTTGACGAAGTGTCAGGTTCTCGGCCTTCGCCCGTTCGATCAGCTTGGACGCGCCGGTGCGACCGCCCTTCTCGGCGAGGTGGGCCACGTCCGGGAACGGCGCGTCCAGGTCGTGCGCGCTGAAGTCGTACGCGCCGAAGGAGCGGCCCAGGAGCGCGAGGTTGCCCTTGAAGTCGTTGTCCTCCTCGAAGATCTCCCGCTCGCGGCGCTGGGCGGCCTCGTCGGTGGCGGCGACGACCGGTCCGCCATGGATGAAGATCTTGATGTGCTCGGGGTCGCGGCCGTACGAGGCGGTGCGCTTCTTGATGTCGGCGTAGTAGTCCTGCGCCTGCTGCAGTGAACCGCCGGGCGCGTAGATGCCCTCGGCGACCTGTGCGGCGAGGTCGCGGCCCTCCTCGGAGACACCGGCCTGGAAGATGACCGGCTGGCCCTGCGGCGAGCGGGAGAGGTTGAGCGGGCCGGCGACCTTGAAGTGCTCACCCTCGTGGTTGAGTTCGTGCAGTTTGGCGGGGTCGAGGAAGATGTCCCGCTCGACGTCGGCGGGGAACGCGTCGTCCTCGTACGAGTCCCACAGACCGCGGGCGACCTTGACGAACTCCAGCGCCCTGCCGTAGCGGGTGGTGTAGTCGAGGTGCTCGTCCAGCCCGTAGTTGCGGGACGTGCCGGTGTCGAAGCTGGTCACCACGTTCCAGCCGGCCCGGCCGCCGCTGATGTGGTCGAGGGAGGCGAACCGGCGGGCGAGGTTGAAGGGCGAGTTGTACGTCGAACTCGCCGTGCCGACCAGGCCGATGTGCCGGGTGTGGGTGGCGACCGCCGACAACAGGGTCAGTGGTTCGAGCCGGTTGAGATAGTGCGAGGGGTAGGTCGCGTTGATGAACTGGCTGTCGACCACGAACAGGGCGTCGAACAGGGCGTGTTCGGCCGCCTGCGCCTGCTTGATGTAGTAGTTGATGTCGATGCTGGCGTTCTTCGCGACGCTCGGGTCCTTCCACAGACCGTGCTGGCCGGGGCCGCCGACGCCGTAGGGGTGCAGGGCGAGGTGGATCGTGCGGGGCATGCGGATTCCTCTCGGTGGTGCGGAAGTTGAGGGGTGCACAGGGGTGCAGGGGTTCGCCGGCGCACCTGGGTGCGCGTGCTCAAGCGTGCAGCAGCGCGCGGAGCCGGTCGCGTTCGGCGCGGTCGGCCGAGGCACTGCGCAGGGTGGGCGCGGAGCCGACGAGCAGCCGGGTGTAGACGTGCTGGGGGTCGGTGATGACCTCGCGGGCCGCGCCGACCTCGACGAGTTCGCCCTGGTAGAGCACGGCGATACGGTCGGCGACCCCGGCGACGGACCCCAGGTCGTGGGAGATGAAGACGAGGGCCACGCCCGCCGCGCGCAGGTCCTTGAGGATCTGCAGGATCTGTACGCGGTTGGCCGAGTCGAGGGCGCTGACCGGCTCGTCGAGGATGACCAGTTTCGGCTCGGTGACCAGCGCCCGGGCCACGGCGACCCGCTGGCGCTGACCGCCGGACAGCTCCCCCGGCAGCCGGTCGAGCAGGTCCTCGGAGAGCTGGACGCGGGCGAGGAACGTACGGGCCCGCTCGGCTGCTTCCTGTCGTGCGACGCCCTGGATGAGCAGCGGCTCGATCAGTGACTCCTCGACGGTGAGGTCGGGGTCGAGGCTGCGCAGCGGGTCCTGGAAGACGTACTGGACGACGCCGCGGCGGCGCAGCCTGCGCCACTGACGGCTGCCGTACGCCCCGACGTCCTCGCCGCCGATGACGATCCGGCCCGCGGAGGCGCGTACCAGGCCCAGGACCGTACGGGCGAAGGTCGACTTGCCCGATCCCGTCTCGCCGATGATGCCGACGGTTTCCCCGGGGGCGACGCTCAGCGAGACGTCGTGCAGGGCGCGGCGGCGCTGTCGGCGGGGCCCGTAGTGCACGTCGAGGCCGGTGACCTCCAGGACGGCCCGTCCGTCCGTCCCCGTGTCGGCGGCCCGCTGTCCCTGTGTCTGCTCGGTGGTCACGATGTCTCCTGCGGCGTGAGGAACTTCTCCAGGCCGTACTGGTCGTGCTCGGCGATGAGCAGTCGGGTGTACTCGTGGCGAGGACGGTGGAGCACGTCGCTCGTCGGGCCCTGTTCCACCACCTCGCCCTCGCGCATGACGAGGACCTCGTCGCACAGCTGGGCGACGACGGCCAGGTCGTGGGAGACGACCACCAGGGCGAGTCCGGCCTGTTCGCGGAGTTCGGCGAGGAGGTCGAGGATCTCGGCCTGGACCGTGACGTCGAGCGCGGTCGTCGCCTCGTCGGCGATGAGGATCTGCGGGTCGGCGGCGATCGCGGCGGCGATCAGGACACGCTGGAGCATGCCGCCGGACAGCTCGTGCGTGTACTGGCCGTAGACCAGTTCCGGATCGCGCAGTTGGACGGCCTGGAGCAGTTCGACGGCACGGTGGCGTGCCTCGCGCCGCTTCAGGCCCTTCTTGACCCGGATGACCTCGGCGATCTGCGCGCCCACCCGGATCGAGGGGTTGAGGTAGGACGCCGGGTCCTGGAAGACCGCGCTGATCGTGGCGCCGCGCAGGGCCGTCCACTGCTGGGGGGTCAGGGTCGCGATGTCGGTGCCGGCGATCTCGACGGAGCCTGCGGAGACCTCGAAGTGCGGGGGCAGGATGCCCAGTGCGGCCCGGCAGGTGAGGGTCTTGCCGCTGCCCGACTCGCCGACGATGCCGACCGTTCTCCCCGGGGTGAGTTCGAAGCTCACGCCGTGGACGATCTCGCGGTCGGTGACCCGGTCGCTGATGCGCACGCCGCGCACGGTGAGCACGGGTGCGGCGGTCGCGACCGCCGTGGAAAGCTCACCGACGGGCTCGGCCGGCTCTGCGGCACTCAGGGTCGTGCCGGGGGCGGCCTTCTCGGACAGCGTGGTCATCACGCACCTCCGGTGGATACGGGATCGGGCTTGCCGAGGCGATTGGCGCGGGCCTTGCGGGTGTTGACGAAGGCCCGGCCCGCTTCGCCGGAGACGTCGCGGATCGCGTCGGCGAGCAGGTTGCTGGCCCAGACGGTGATCATGATCAGCACCGCGGGGGCGAGGGGCGCCCACGGCTGGTAGCTGAGGTAGCCGAGGTCGGAGGCGAGCAGTCCGCCCCAGGTGGGTGCGGGAGGCTGGACGCCGATGCCCAGGAAGGTGAGGCTGGAGACGATGATGAAGCCGACGCCGATGGTCTGGGCGAGTGCGACGGCGATCGGCGGGAGCACCTTGACCCAGACGTGACGGCGGACGATCCAGCCGGTCGAGGCACCCGCGACGAGCGCGGCCTCCACGTACGGCGAGCGGGCGACGGCCAGGGTCGCGGCGCGGGCCACCCGGTAGAAGAGCGGGGAGACCAGCGCTCCGGTGACGAGCATGGCCTGGGTGATGCCGTTGCCCAGGAGGGCGATGACGGCGACCGCGAACAGCAGGAACGGCAGGGCGACCAGGGTGTCGGCCAGCCGCAGGGTGAGCCATTCGAAGGTCCGGCCGAGGTAGACCGACAGGATGCCGGGGATCGCGCCGACGACCAGGGCCATCACGGCCACTTCGAGGGAGCCGAGCACGCTGACGCGTGAGCCGTCCAGGAGCCGGCTGAAGGTGTCCCGGCCGAGGTAGTCGGTACCGAGCCAGTGGGATCCGGAGGCCGCGGCGAGGGTGTTGTCGCTGGTGGCCAGCGGGTTCTGCGGGGCGAGCAGCGGGCCGAGGACCGCCAGCAGCGCGATCAGGGTGAGGATGACCACGGCGATCCGGCCGGAGGTCAGGGTGAGGACGCGACGCACCATGGTCATACCCCCCGCTGGGATGCCGGTGTGACACGTGCCAGCACCAGGTTGACGATCAGGTTGAAGAGGACGACCAGGACGATCGACACCACGAGGACTCCCTGTACGGCCGGTACGTCGCCGGCCTGGGCGGAGTCGTTGGCGAACCTGCCGAAGCCCTGCAGCCCGAAGATCCACTCGGTGACGACGGAGGCGCCGACCAGCGCGGGGAACTTCAGGCCGAGGGTGGCCAGGGCAGGGCCGATGCCGTTGCGGAGCACATGGCCGAGGAAGATCCGACGGGGGCTCAGGCCCCGTACGACCGCGCCCGTCACGTAGTTCTCGCGGAAGGCGGCGACGAGACTGCCACGGAGCTGGCGGGCCACGTCCGCGACGACGTCGAAGCTGAGCGCGAGCGCCGGGAGCGTGATGTGCGCGAGCCAGGGGCCGAAACCCTGTTCCGCCGGGATGTATCCGGCGGAGGGGAACAGATGCAGTCCCACGGCGAAGATTGCGACCAGCACGATGCCGACGACGAACGCGGGCATCACCGAGATCAGGGTGACGAAGCCGGTGATGGCCCGGTCGATCCAGGTGGTGCGCTTGAGCGCCGCGAGCGTGCCGAGGGTGAAGCCGAGGACGACACCGATGATCAGCGCGAACGTGGCGACGGACAGGCTCACTCCGAGGCCCAGGCCGATGAGTGTGGAGATGTCGGCGCCGTTGGTCCAGCTGGTGCCGAGCTGTCCGTGCAGGACACCGGTGAACCAGTCCCAGTACTGGACCAGGAAGGGCCGGTCGAGACCCCACTGGGCCTCGACCCGGGCGATCGCCTCGGGGGTCGCCTCCTCGCCCAGCTGGATCCGCGCCGGGCTGAGTCCGCTCATCGAACGCAGCGCGAAGGTCACGAAGGTCGCGACGAGGAAGACGGGCACGAAGATCGCGACCGACCGGGCCAGGGTGACCAGGAGGCGGCCGAGCGTGTGCCGCACCCTGGTCCCGACGACCCCGCGACGGCGGGCAGGCGGGGCCTGTTCCGCGGTCGTCGTCATGGGCTTGCCCCTCTCTTGTGGTGGGTTGTCCGGTGGGACGGGTGTCAGCTGCCGGAGATGGTCACGCCGGTCCAGTCGATGTGGGCCGGGTTCTTCGGCAGGTCCGAGATCGACTTGCTCTTGGCGATGAGGTTCGGCTGGGAGTAGGTGAAGACCAGCGCCTTGCTCTCCAGGCCCGCCCGGGTCGCCGCCTGGAGCACCTGGGTGTAGTCGGGGGCGTCCAGCGGGGTCTTGCGCACCTTGGCGATGGCGGCCTCGAAACCGGCCGGCTCGTAGGGGGTGCTGAGGTTCAGCGGGCCGTTGGGGCCGAAGTGCGCGGTGAGGGTCTGCGCCGCGGAGTCACGGCCGGTGGTCCCGTAGAGCGAGAAGGTCAGGTCCTTCGCGAAGAACGGGGTGGCCCAGTTCTTGTCGATCTTGATGGTGACCTTGATGCCGACCGCGGCCAGCTGCGACTGGACGATCTCCGCCTGCGGGTCCTCCGCCGGGATGACCAGGTTCAGCTTGATGTCACCGGACTTGTAGCCCGCCTCGGCGAGGAGCTTCTTCGACTTCGCCGGGTCGTAGGGGTAGGCGTCCTCCGACTTGGGGTCGTAGGCCTCGTACCCCTTGGGGAACGGCTGGTCGGTCACCTCGCCGTAGCCGAAGGTCAGCTTGTCGACGAACTCCTTGCGGTTGACCGCGTGGCGTACGGCGTCGACGACCTTGTCGTTGTCGAAGGGCGCCTTGTTGACGTTGAGGCTGAGGTTGGAGGCGTTGAAGCCCGGCTGTACGAAGACGTCCAGGCCGGCCTTCTTGGCGGCGGACGCCTGACTCGGGTCCAGGTCGGCGAAGTTGTAGACACCGGTCTGGAGTCCGGAGACGACGGTGGAGGCGTCGGGCGCCGAGGTCAGCTCGACGTTGTCGATGTGGATGTTCTTCGCGTCCCAGTAGTCCGGGTTCTTCTTCAGGAGCGCCTTGGTGCCCGGGATCACCTGGGTGACGACGAACGGGCCCGCGCCGACCGGGTTCTGGTCCAGCTTCTCGGGGTTCTTCGCCGCCTTGGGGCTGGCGATCTGCAGCACGCGCTGACCGAGCAGCTGGGGGATCTGGTAGTCGACCTGACTGAGGTGCAGGACCGCGTCCAGGCCACTGGCGTCCACCGACTTGATGGAGGTCAGGTCGCCGAAGAGCGCCGAGTTCTTCTGCTTCTGCGCCCGCTCGATGGCCGCCTTGACCGCGGCGGCGTCGACCGGCTCGCCGTCGCTGAACTTCAGGCCGGAGCGCAGATGGAAGGTGATCTCGTCACCCTTGTCGTTGTACTCCCAGCTCTTGGCGAGGTCGGGAACGGCCTTGCCGCTCTCGTCCGTACGGGTCAACGAGGCGTAGGTGAGGGCGAGTTCGCGGAACTGCGCGCCACTGCCCCCGACGACCGGGTCCCAGTGGGTCGGGAAGTACGAAGAGGTCCACTTCAGCGTGGAGCCGCCGCCCGAGGCGGCGGAGTCACCGCCGCAGGCGCTCAGTACGGGAGTGAGCACGGCGACGAAGGCGGTTCCGAGGGCTGCGGCCCGCAGGCGGCCTGCACCTCTGGACGAACGGCGGTCCGCTCCGGGGCGGCGGGTGATGAGGTGAGCGGGCATCTCGTTCTTCCTTTGGCGGGCTCCGGCCGGGGCCGGGGCAGAAGGAGCAAGGCAGGAGGACCAGACCCTCCGCGTGCGGAGCGTCGGCTCGGACCCGGACGGGTGACTCAGGCCCGGATCGGGTGGCACGGACATGCCGGGGAGAGCGCCGGCGCGCGCTCGGGGCGCGTGGCGCTCAGGGCAGGAGCGTGCGGGATCGCGGGACTACCGGGGTGGAGGAGTCGACGGGCACGCAAAGGGGCGGGCCGGGAGGCGAAGAAGGTGTGCGACGGGGCACGGAGAGGAAGACGCAGAGGCGGGCACGGCTCGGTCGAGCACCGGAAAGCAAGTGCTGGAAACGGCGGTCAGGCGTCTGCGGACCGGGGACGGCGAAGGGTCAGCGACAGAGTGCGCTGCTGGTGCGCCGCAGGTCCACGTAGCGGCACACCACACCGGGGTGCGTCGTAAGCATGGTGCTCATCCTGGGGGCTCCCGCAACCGACTGTCAATGGACACCAATTGGTGTCTCATTGGGCGGGACGGCGTCCGTCGCAGTTCACAGCCTCGGACGGGCTGGATTCAGCGTGCGGCAGGGTGAGTTGCCGCCTCGTCGGGGTGCAGCCACAGGGGCCCGCCCGCCGTGTCCACCCGCACGGCGCCCGGAGGTGGCCAGTGGCCCTCGGTCAGCAGCGACCGCTCCGGATCGGTGAGGCTGCGGTAGCGCTCCAGCGCGTGCGCCGGAGCGAGCGGGGCGGGGTCCGCCGACAGTCCGGGACTCAGTTCCTCCACGGCCGCCGCGTACTCCTCGAAGGGCCGCCAGCCGGGTACGACGCGGTACTCGTCCGCGGTCCGGACGAGCAGGGTCGGCAGGGCGTACCGGTGTCCGCCCTCGTCGGTCTCCTTGGCCGCGCCCGGATGCGGCGACCCGCCTTGCGCGGTGAGCACCTCGGCCACCGGGCGGCGGGCCTCCAGCCGGTCGGCACGCACCTGCTCCAGCACTGCCTCGGAAGCGGCGTCGACCGCCAGCCGCCGCATGTCCAGGTCCGGTACGCCCCGGACCGCGGCCAGGGCCAGGTCGGGGGTGTCCGCCGGTTCGCCGAGCACGAAGACACTCTCCCGCAGCCGCCGCAGGACCCGCTCTGCCACCTCTTCGCCCTGAAGGACGGCGGCCTTGGCGACGAGCGAGGAGGGCCAGGAGTCGGCGGGCATACGACTGAGCCGCACGGGGCGCGGGGCCCTGCTGTGCGAACTGATCTCCTCGACGTAGCGTGCGTACCAGGCCGTCTCCGCCGCCGGGTCGGGCGGCGGATCGTCGTCGTGGTCGAAGAGGATCGCGTACGCCCGCCGCCACCGGACCCGGCCGGCCAGTGCCACCCGCAACTTTCTGAATACGGGCTCCGATCCCCAGGCCCAGGGGCACAACGGATCGGTGTACTCGACGACTTCGATCGATGTCGGTGCCAACGAACGCGTTTGCGGGGGTTGTTGGGGCAGCCGCTGCGGCCTCGATTTCGGTTGTGGCTGCGGTTGCGGTTGCGGCCCGGCTGTCACGCGGCGCCTCTCCGGGCTAGCCCTTCGGTCGCTGCCGTCGCTGCCGTCACGCCCGTCGCTCCCCTGGGGAGCAGCGAGGTCAGCGTCACCCCGCCCAGGACCGCCGCGGCACCCGCCTCGACCTCGCGCCACACATCGGGCAGGCCCGTCGCGGGGCCCGGATAGTCGAGACCGGCCAGCGGCTCGCCCCGCAGGGTGATCAACTCGCCGTCCACGGCACGCGTGACATCGAGCAGGGTGATCTCCTCGGCGGATCTGCCGAGCCAGTAACCGCCCTCGCAGCCGCGCTGGCTGCGCACCAGGCCGGCTCTGCGCAGTTCACCCACCACGGACTTCAGGAAGCGGAACGGGATCTCCTGCGAGGAGGCGATGGCTTCACAGGTGAGCGGACGGGAAGGTTCGCGGGCGAGCTCCAGCAGCGCCCTCATGGCGTAGTCCGCCTTCGCGGAAATATGCATGCGCACATCATGCCTGAGGAGCGGGTCGGCACGCGGGGCTTCAGCCGCTTGTTTCCCACATTGCGGGAACATTGCCGCAGGTGAAAGCCAAAGGACACCTCTTGACATCCTTTTCGGGACCGCTCTAGCGTCGCCGCCATGAGCGAGCCGCTGACGACCCCCGGTGAGGGTTTCCACCCGCACCTCCACGACACCCCGGAACAGCCGACCGCATCCCTGCGCAGCCGTCTGCACCACATCCGCGCCGACTCCCTGGACGGCGACACCGCGCAGAGCGGCGGGATGCGCAGGTTCGCGGCTGTCAGCGGAAAGACCGTCGGCTCCGAGAAGCTGTGGATGGGCCAGACCCATGTGGCCCCCTCGACGGCTTCCTCCGACCACCACCACGGTGAGTCCGAGACCGCCATCTATGTGGTGAGCGGGCACCCGGAATTCGTCTTCATCGACGACTCGGGGCAGGGTGGGGCCGACGGCGAGGGCGCAGACGCGGGCCAGGGCGAAGGGCCGAAGGAGGTACGGCTGCGGACCTCTCCCGGCGACTACATCTTCGTACCGCCGTTCGTCCCGCACCGGGAGGAGAACCCGGACCAGGACGACGAGGCGGTGGTCGTCATCGCGCGCAGCACGCAGGAGGCGATCGTGGTCAACCTCCCCCAGCTGTACGCGCTTCCGCCGGACGAGTCCTGACGCCTTGAGCGGTCCCGGTGCCTCGGGACAGGGGCTGGGTCAGGTGACCTGGCCGGACGGTTGGGCGCCCGCGGCGAGGAGCACGTCGATCGCCTCCGGATATGGCCCGGTCATCGCCCACTCCAGCGGGGTACGGCCCGTGCCGTGATCCTCGCGGAGCTGCGGGTCGGCACCGTACGCCAGAAGCGCACGGACCGTCTCGACGTGCCCCCAGCAGGCGGCCCCGCACAGAGGTGTGCCTTCCGAACCGTGTCCGCTCTCGGTGTCGGGCAGGGCCCCGGCCGCCAGCAGGCACAGGACATTGCCGGTGGCACCGTGGACCGACGCGGCGTAGAGCGGAGTGGTGCCTTCGGTGTCGGCCGTCTCGGGGTCGGCACCGGCTCGCAGGAGAGCGCCGATCCGGGTGCTGTCGCCGAAGGTCGCCGCACTGACGAGCTGTCGGGACAGCTTCTTCTGCCGCCGCCTGTTCACCGCGCTTCCGACCTCACGTCCGAACCCGCAGGGGTCTCCGCGCCCGCGTGGAACTCATGCACCACCTGGATCCGGCCGACGATGTGTGCGTTGAACTCATCGAGTTCCTCGGCCGGTACCCACAGCTCCAGGATCGTCCGGCCGCCCGCCTGTTGGACCGGGTACCTGCGCACGAAGTCGGAGTCGACCTCGAACCTTGTGACGAAGCCGGCGCCGTCGTGCTTGACGTTCCAGTCCCGCGCGATCCTGACGGCGTAGTCCTCGTTGAGAACCGGGTAGAAGATCGGCTGCTCGGGAAGCCGTGGCGGCCAGGCACACCAGTCCAGCTCACGGACCAACTCCAGCTCCTTGGGACCGGTGGGGCGCCACAGGGTCGTCGTCGCTCGAAGGCCGGTCACTGGAATCACTCTCTGGATGATGAGGCAGGACGAGGCAACCGCTGCCGCGGCCTGCCGGGGGGGCCGACGGTATCGGGAGCGCCGGCGCGACGGCCACCGGGTTTTCGAGCGGTCCCTCAGCGGAGACTTCGTCGTGACCGCGGAGAGTGACTGGGGAGAGCGACTGGGGAGCGCCGAAGCCCCAACTCGCAGCCCGCAGGCGGCCGATCGACTCGGCCGGACTGGACCGTGCCGCGCCGTTGCCGTGCTGAGCCGTGCCGCATGCTGATCCGGTGGGTCGGACCCGACTCGCGGTCACGGCAACGGAGTTGGACGGGGGATCACGTTGATCGTCTGGGTGAACGGGGCGTTCGGCAGCGGAAAGAGCACGCTGGTCGACGAGATCTTCGGCACGCTGAAGGACGCGGGCATCGACGTCCACCACTTCTTCCTCAAGGTCTCCCGGGAGGTGCTGGAGAGGCGGATCGACGGCCGGGTCCATGCGCCGGGTGATCCGGAGCGGGAGGCGCGGGTGCGGCGCTGGTGCAAGGAGAGGATCGGGCCGTGCATGGCCGCGGCCGACACCCTGCCCGCCGACACGGTGTTCCTGGACGGCGAACTGCCTTCGCGAAAACTGGCCGATCAGGTACTGGCCCGTATCGGAGCGGGGCCGGACCGGTCGCAGAACCCTGGGGGCTAACGAAAGAGGGTCCGGACCAAAAGGTCCGGACCCTCTTCGACAGTAGCGGGGACAGGATTTGAACCTGCGACCTCTGGGTTATGAGCCCAGCGAGCTACCGAGCTGCTCCACCCCGCGTCGACATGTCTGACTCTACGCCATCATCGAGGGCCCCGATGACCACCCACCGCAACCACGCGGCCTCCGTACGGCTTCCCTGCGGCGGATCCGACCCGCGTGAAGGTCTCCGTGAAGGCCTGCGCGAAGGCCCGTGTGAGGGTCTGGAGAAGCCCCCGGACGCGCTGTGAATCGGCTGACAACGCGGGTAGTCGAAGAACGCACCCGGCCATGGACGGGTGTGGCGGCCGCCGTCGCCTGTCTGCGACGCCGGCGGCCGCCGACACGAGGACTCGCGTCGTCCCCTGACGCGAGTCCTCGCGCGGGATCGTCCTCACGGCACTTGGGGCGCGCGGGAGTACGCCCCAACTCGAAAGGCCGGGAGGACGAGGGACCGGGGTCCGCGCGGAGCATCGCGGGATGCGGACCCCGGTTTCCCGGTTGGCTCGGTGGTCTCTCCTGGCCCGGGGGCTGGGGGCCGACTGCAGGTACCCGTCGCGGCGGGCCGGCTGCCCGTGCGGGAGCCGGTGTCTCTGCCCGAGATCTTAGAACGTGGCCGGCACGAGGCAAGAACGCGTTTAGGCCCCGACAGGCAGGACGTACCGGATCGTATGGGGCCGAACGCACCCCGGGCCCATCCCTGTGACCCCACCACCGATAATCGCCGCATGGTGGCCCCGCGCAGCACGGGGCACCCCGATCAAAGGAAGGCGGGCCATGGTCTCGTACGTCATCATCCCGGGGATCGACGGTTCGGACGAGCGGCACTGGCAGAGCTTGTGGGAGAAGCAGTGGGGCGGCTCGGCCGTGCGTATCGCACCGGCCTCGTGGAGCGAGCCCGAGCTGTCGGACTGGGTCGACTCGGTCCAGACCGCCTACGAGTCCGTCGCGCACCGTGACGGCGAGGTCGTGCTGGTGGCTCACAGCCTCGGCTGCTGGACGGCCGCGGAGTGGCTTGAGCGGATGCGGCCCGCCGGGGTCTCGGCGTTCCTGGTCGCGCCTCCGAACACGCGGGCCGCGTCGTTCCCGAGCCGGGCGGCGGCCTCGTTCGTGGACGTGACCGCTCGCCCGCTGCCGTGCAGGAGTCTGCTGGTGGCAGGCGACGACGACCCGTACTGCGATCCGGCGGCGTCCGCGGCGTTCGCGCGCGACTGGCAGGCACAAGCGCATTTCGTCGGGAACCGCGGCCACATCAACTCGGGAAGCGGTCTCGGCGACTGGCCGGCCGGACAGGAGCTCCTGCGCACACTCGTCGAGGAGTCGCCGGCGTAAGCCTGTGGCCCGGTCTTCCGAAGGCTGACCGGATCGGTCCGCTTCGGGACCCGATACGGCATGTCGCGGCGCCCCTCACGTGACTCAGACTCTGGGCATGAACCGCGCACTGATCGTCATCGATGTCCAGGAATCCTTCCGCGCCCGTCCCCTGTGGGCGACGATCTCCGACCCGAAGATCGCCGACCAGGTGAACCGGCTGGTCGGGATAGCCCGCGAGGCCGGGGACCTCGTGGTGTGGGTGCTGCACTGCGAGCCCGGCAGCGGCGACGTCTTCGACCCGGCCCTCGGCCATGTCCGGCTCATGGAGGAACTGGAGCAGGCGGAGGGCGAGCCGCTGATCCACAAGACCTCGCACAACGCCTTCACCACGACCAACCTCCAGCAGGTGCTCACCGAACGCGGTGTCCGCGAACTCGTCGTCTGCGGCATCCGTACCGAGCAGTGCGTGGAGACCACCACCCGCGTCGCGAGCGACCTCGGCTACCAGGTCACGTTCGTCACCGACGCCACCGCGACCAACCCCATCCCGCACCGCGACGCTCCCGACGACCAGAGCGTGGCCGACCTGCTGGCCGACCCTCGTACGCTCTCCGCCGACGAGGTCATCCGGCGCACCGAGTACGCGCTCGCCGGACGGTTCGCCACCATCGCGACGGTCGACGGACTGGAGGCCGCGGCACTGCATCAGGCATGATGACCGGATCGTGAGCCACATCGTCTTCTTCCTGGTGCCCGGAGTCCATCTGCTGGACCTGGCCGGCCCCGCGCAGGTCTTCTCCACGGCCGACGACTTCGGGCACCCGTACACGCTCTCCTACGTCGCCGAGCGGCCGCAGGTCCCCACGGCGCAGGGGCTGCCGCTGGTGGCCCGGCTCGACTGGCCGGAGCTGGGGCCCGAGGACCTGGTCCTGGTGCCCGGCTGGCGGGCGGGCACCCTCGCCGACAGCCCCGCCATCGGTCCCGCCCCGTTGCAGGCCCTCCGGACCCACCACGCCAGGGGCGGCACGGTGGCCAGTGTCTGCGCCGGGGCCGAGGCGCTCGGTCTGGCCGGGCTGCTGGACGGCCGCCACTGCACGACCCACCACGACGTGCAGGACGAGCTGGCTTCACGTCATCCGCGGGCGCTGGTCGTCCGGGACGTCCTGTTCACCACGGACGACCGGGTCGTCACTTCGGCCGGCATCGCCAGTGGCATCGATCTGGCCCTGCACCTGGTCGCCACCCGGCACGGCCCCGCGGTCGCCGCGCAGGTGGCCAGGGAGATGGTCGTCTACGCCCGCCGCAACGGCCACGAACCACAGTCCAGCGCGATGCTCCGGCACCGGTCCCACCTCGACGACACCGTGCACCGGGCCCAGGACCTCATCGACGAACGCTTCGACCAGGCGCTCCCCCTGCCCACCGTGGCCTCGGCCGTGGGCGTCAGCGAACGCACCCTCACCCGCCTCTTCAGCCGCGCCACCGGGCTGACCCCCCTGCGCTATCAGCAGACCCTGCGTCTCGAACGCGCCCAGCACCTCATCAGTCACGGCGCGACCATGGACGCCGCGGCCCGCTCCGTGGGCTTCGAGGACCCGCGCATGCTGCGCCGCCTGCGCGCCCGCACCACCTGACCGGACCTCCACATCGTCCGGTTCAGGAACGGTTCGCCGCCGTGCTGAGGAGCGGTTCGCCGCCGTCGGGTCACCCGCCCTCCCTTCGGCTCCAGTTGCGTCGGGAAGAGGCGACATCTGCGGGTAAAGTTGTGCCGGTGCTTGGGCAATAGGCACGCGTCCTCCATGAACCTCACCGTCGAAACGTGCGGTTCATGCGAGTCCTCCGTCGCGCCCAAGCTGCTGTAAGGAAGACCGCTCCGTGAGACAGGAACCCCCTCACCCACGCCCCCGGAACACCCCTGGTTCCGCCGCCGTACCGGAGACGGTCACGCCGGGACCGGTGGCACCGGAACCGGGTGAGACGGCGGCGCAGCGCAATCGGCGTCTGGCACACATCGGTGTCGCCCACGCGCAGCGGGTGCTGACCGGCCGTTACCGCCTCGTCTCGCAGCAGGAGGCGTTCGAGCTGCTGCGGCAGACCTCGCAGCAGTTCAACATCAAGCTGCACACGCTGGCCGATGCCGTACTGCACACCGCGGCACCCGACACGGACGCCGGACTGTGGTTCCCCAGACGCGCCCGCTACAGTCCGCCGCCGCTTCCGAACCTGGCGGTGGACGAGGCGAGCCGCACCAACCACGGGGTGGTGCTGAGGAACGCGATGCGGCGCGTGCTGCACATCACCGAGACCACCATGGGCAACGTACAGCTGTCGGAGCAGGGCATGCTGCGGTTGGAGAAACACACGGGGCTGAACCAGGAGTTCACCGATTTCTTCGCCTTTGTGGGGGATTCCACGACGTCCTGCGCGCAGTCCGCCGAACAGCGCCGGCAGGTCACGGTGAAGGACGTGGCGGTCGCGGACATCTTCGACGACGAGTCCCGGCACGCGATCTTGCAGGCAGGCAGCCGGGCCGCGCACAGCGTGCCGCTGGTCGGCCGCAAGGACCGGGTCGTGGGCATCATCTCAAGCCATCACGAACAGCCCCTCACCGACTTCTCCCGTGCGCAACTCGCCGCCCTGGAAGCCGTCGGCACACAAGTGGGTCGCTGGTTGCTCTGGCACCGGCACACCATGGTGCTGGACGCACTGGAACAGCTCCACGCCACCGCCACCGCTCAAGGTGTTCAGGGTGCGCGGGGTAGTGAGGGTGTTCAGCCGGACTGATCAGCCGGACTGACCCGCTGACCGTCCCCACAGTTCGCGAAGGGCGGCGTTGACGGTGGCGGGCTGCTGCGTGTGGGGGTAGTGGCCCGCCACCCGCAGCAGCCGGGCGCCCACACCATCGGCGACGGCCTCGGCACACACCATCAGTGGTTCACCCACATACGTGCGGTACAGCTCCGGCGCGTCCTCCCACGTCCCGCAGATCACCAGCTTCGGCCACGGGGCGGCCCGTACCGGTTCCAGCGGAACTCTCGCTTCCCATACGGGGCGTTCACGCATCGAGGTGGCCACGGCCCGCAGCCGCTGGGCCGTGGGTTCCGGCATCGCCAGCCCGATGCCCTCCGTCGAGGCCCGCAGAAACTGCTCCGGCGTGACGGGCTCCGGCGCACCGGCGCCCTCCCGCACCCTGCGCAACAGAGCCTCGACCACCGGATGACCGGAGGCCGCGGAGAACACTGAGGGCTGAATCAGAGCGAGGGAACGTACGAGATCGGGGCGGCGCGCGGCTGCGAGCACGGCGGCCAGACCGCCGTTGCCGTGACCCACCAGGTGCGCGCCGCCGGCCTGTCGCGCGAGCAGTTCCACCAGGTCGTCGGCATCGGTGTCGAAGTCACTGCGCTCGGTGCCGGGGCTGCCGCCGTAACCCCGACGGTCCACCAGCAGCAGGCGGTGACGGTCGGCCAACGGCCGCTGCGCCGCGAACCCGTACGTCTCGTCGCCGCCCCAGGTGAATATGTTGTGCACGAAGACCGCGGGTGCCCTTTCGCCGCCGCTCTTGTCTTCGCTCTCATCCCCGCTCTCGTGCCCTCCCTCGTCCCACACCGTCACATGCAGCACGGTCATCACCGGCCTCCGTCTCCCGGCCTGCGCGTCCTGGTCGCCGGCTCCTGGCCGCCGTCGCCCGCGGCTTCGGCGCGGCGCAACTCCTTGTAGCGTTCCCACAGTTCAGGTCGCGTGTCGTCCATGTACCAGGCGCGCAGGAAGAGTTCCAGGAAGGCACTCTCCGTCTCGTCGCCGCCGCGGCGGTAGACGTCGGGGTCCGACTCGACCCATGCGGCCACCGGCCGCCAGCCGTCCGGCTCCTCGGCCACGGTCACCCGGAAGACGGCGTTGCCGGTCCAACTGCGGTGCAGCGACAGCTGGTTGCCCTCCAGGTACGCGACCCACTTCTCCTCCATGGCCAGGGACCGCACTCCGTGCCGTACGCGCTGCCACTGCCCAGGCGTCCACACGAGCCGAGGCGCCGGGATGCTCTCGGGGCGCCGCAGCGGCGTCACTTCGTCGCCCAGTCCGGTGCGGGTGAGATCTTCGCCCAGGTCGTTTTCCGCCACCCACTCCGGCAGTGCTTCGCTCGCGGCGCGCCAAGCGGCCGGGATGCCCGCCGTGCCCACGCGCGCGGCGATGATCCCGCCGACGATCGCGCACGTGGTGTCCACGTCCCCGCCCACCGACGCGCACGCCCACAACGCCTCCTCGTAGTCGTCCAGGTGCCGGGCCGCGCACCAGAGGGCGAAGGGCACGGTGTCCGCCGCGCTCACCCGCCGACCGTTGCCCAGCCGATGCGCCGCGTACTCGGCATGTGGCTGGTCCAGCAGTTCCCGGGCCTCGGCGACACCCGCCCGGATCCGGCCCGCCGGGGTCAGTTCCTCCACCGTCGCCAGCAACCGGGCTCCGGTCACCGGGGACACCCGTCCGCGAGCCGCGCAGGCGGCGGCCACCGCGATCGCGACGGCTCCGGCCACGGCCTCCGGATGTGTGTGGGTCACCCGTGCCTGCCGGCCGGCCTGGGCCGCCGCCTCGGCCGGGTCCACGGCGAACCAGGCCCCCAGGGGCGCCACCCGCATCGCGGCCCCGTTGCCCCACGACCCCTGGCCGTCGAACAGGTCCGCGGCCAGCTCCTGCCACCTGCCGCCCTCCCGGACCAGCCGCAGCAGCCGGTTCATCGCCGGACCGTAGCCGCGGTCGAAGTCGTGCCGCCGGGCGAAACCCTGCGCGAGGTCGTACTGGTCCACGGCGCCCCGCAGGCGCAGCACCTCGAAGACCGAACAGGCCATTTCCGTGTCGTCCGTCCACGGCCACCGCGCTGCGGGCAACCTGCGCTCCCGCAGGCCGGGAAGATTTTCCGGTACGAAGAACTGGGCACCGAAGGCGTCACCGACCGCCAGCCCACGCAGGGCGTCACGGGCGGCGGAACGGTGGTCGGAGGGGCGGACGACGGCAGGGTGGGAGGCAGGCTCGACGGAGGGGAGATCGGTGGACATCTGCGTCATTCTGCCAAGTTCTCCGGCCGGCGCGGGAGGTTAATTTCCCGAAAACTCATCGGACGAGACGGTGAAAATCTTCGTGGTTGTCATTGACATGTCAGCGTCTACGCGCGTCATCATGTGGGCATGAGATTCCCCCCACGAATCACTCGCATCGGCGCCGCAGCCGCCGTTCTGTCCGCGCTTCTCGTCGGCGGCACCACGACCGCCAACGCCGCGGGCACGTCCGCCTCGGCAGTCGGCAGCATCTGCTACGGCAGTCTGCCGTCCCAGGCACACGACACGCTGGACCTGATCGAGCAGGGCGGTCCCTACCCCTACTCGCAGGACGGGAGCGTCTTCCAGAACCGGGAAGGCATCCTGCCCAGCCAGTCGACCGGCTATTACCACGAGTACACGGTGATCACGCCCGGCTCCTCCACGCGCGGTGCCCGTCGCATCGTCACCGGTGAGGAAGTCCGGGAGGACTACTACACGTCCGATCACTACGCCTCGTTCAAGCTGGTCAACTACAGCTGCTGACCGGCACGTTCAGGAACCCTCGCCCCGCGGACCCCCCACTTTTACCGGCCGCGGGGCGAGTGGCCGGGCCGCGTACGTGATGCGCACGACGCCGTCCGCGTGTCTCTCCGTCCCAGCCTGTACGCCGAAGACCTCGCGCAGCAGTTCCGGTGTCAGGACCTCAAGGACCGGGCCCGCCGCCACCACCGCCCCCTCGTGGAGCACGACGAGACGGTCGCAGAGCCGGGCGGCCAGGTCGAGGTCGTGCAGGACCGCCAGGGTGGTGACCCCCGTGCTGCGGATGAGGTCAAGGAGCTCGAACCGGGCGCGGATGTCCAGGTGGTTGGTGAGTTCGTCCAGGACCAGCAGGCGCGGCTGCTGGGCGAGTGCGCGGGCCAGCAGGACACGCTGGCGTTCACCGCCCGACAGGGTGGCGTAGTCCCGGTCCGCGAAGGGCCCGACCCCGCAGAGTTCGACCGCTTCGGCGACCGCCCGATGGTCGTCGATGCCGTCCCTGTCCATCAGACCGTGGTGGGGCGTCCGGCCAAGGGCGACGATCTCGGTCACGCTCAGGCCGGTCGTCGTGGCGGCGTCCTGCAGCACGGCCGCCGTTCGGCGGGCTGCCGTACGGGACGACAGTGCCCATACGTCGTCGCCGCCCACCCGGACCACTCCCCCGGCCGGCCGCAGTGAACGGTAGACCGTGCGCAACAGGGTGGACTTGCCACTGCCGTTGGGGCCCACGAGCCCGACGACGTCGCCCGGGGCGGCCTCCAGAGTCACATCGCGGAGGATGGGCCTGCGGTCCAGGGTGATGTGGAGTTGGTCCACGGTCAGTTTCATGCGCTGTCCAGTCCCTTGTCCCGGCGCAGCAGCCACAGGAAGAACGGGGCGCCGAGCAGGGCGGTGAGGATGCCGAGCGGCAGTTCGTTGGGGCGGGTGAGGGTGCGGGAGAGCAGGTCGACGGCCACGAGGTAGACGGCGCCGAGGAGTGCGGTCAGGGGCAGCAGTCTGCGGTGGTCGGCCCCCGTCGTGAGCCGGACCAGGTGAGGGATCATCAGGCCGACGAAGCCGACACCGCCCGCGACCGCGATGACGGTGCCCGTGAGCAGCGCGCTGATCACCAGCAGGACCGCGCGCAGCCGGTTGACGTCCACGCCGAGCGCGGTGGCGGACTCGTCACCGGCCAGCAGGGCATTGAGCCGCCGCCCGAACAGGGTGAGCAGGACGGTGCTCGCGAGGACCACCACGGTGACGGTGGGCAGTTGGTCCCACTGGGCGCCCGCGACACTGCCGAGCATCCAGAACATCACGGTACGCAGTTCGGTGGGGGTCGCCATCAGCTGGACGAAGCTGGTCATCGACAGGAGGACGTAACCGACCGCGACTCCGGCCAGTACGAGCCGGGTGGGGGCCAGTCGGCTCCTTCGCTGCCCGAGGGCGAAGACCAGGGCCCCGGCCGCCAGGGCGCCGACGAACGCCGCGCCGGACACCCCCAGTCCGGCCAGTCCGCCGAGCGCGGCGCCGCCGAGGGTGATGACCAGTACGGCGCCCAGCGAGGCCCCGTACGAGAAGCCCAGCACGACCGGGTCGGCGAGCGGGTTGGAGACCAGGGTCTGGAGGACCGCGCCCGCGACGGCGAGGCCCGCGCCGACCAGGGCGGCCAGGGCGACGCGGGGTGCTCTGAACGTCCAGACGATCTGGTCCAGCGCCGGGTCGCCGGTCGCTCCGCGGCCGGTGACGTGGTGCAGGAGGACCGACCAGACGTCGGTCAGCGGGATGTTCACCGCGCCGATGCTCACCGCCACCACCATGACGGCGACGAGGAGGACCAGCAGTCCGACGGTCGCGAGCGACAACCGCGCGCGGCCGGGGAGGGGCTTCAGAACGCGTCGGGGTGAAGCATCCCGGCGATCTTCGCGACGGCCAGGTCGTTGCTCGGGCCGAGGTACATCGAGTCCGACAGGGCCACGTACGTGTTGTTCTTCGCGGCCGGCCACTGGGGGAACTCCTTCAGCAGTTTCCTGGCGTAGGCCGCCGGGTTCGGGTCGTTGTAGCCGATGACGACGAGCGCGTCGACGTCGGTGGCGGCCACCTTCTCCTTGCTCAGGTCGGCGAAGGAGGTCTTGGAGGCCGACTCGAAGGCGTTGGTGCCGCCCGCCTCGGCGAGGATGTCGTTGTAGATGCCCTTGGCGACGACGGAGCTGAAGTCGTTCCCGCCCATGGCCATGTTGGAGAAGAGGACCATGACCTTGGGCCGCTTCTCGCCCTTCACCTTGGCGGCGACGCCGGCGATGTTCTTCTCGGACGCGGCGATCAGCTGCTCGGCCCGGTCGCTCCGGTCGAAGACCCTGCCCATGTCCCGCAGGAGGGTGTAGCTGTCCGCGATCGTCATCTTCGAGGTGTCCTGGTCGCAGCCCTGCGGGGAGACGTAGGTGTGGGCTCCCACGTCCTTGAGCTGGTCGCGGGTGGCGAAGCCGTTCTTCTCGTCGAAGCCGTAGGAGGTCGTGGACAGCACGAGGTCGGGGCGCAGGCCGATCATCGCCTCGCGCGGGACGTCGTAGGCGTCGTTGAGCTTGACGCCTCCGTCGGGCAGGCCCTTGATGGCCTCGGCCCGGCCGTCGACCTCCGACATTCCATAGCTCTGCTGGTTGGCGACGATGCTGTCGCCGAGGCCGAGGGCGAGCAGGGTGGACACCTCCGCCACCGAGGCGCCGTTCATGACGACCACCCGGCCGGGTGCCTCGGTGAACTTCTGGGTCGCCCCGCAGTTGTCGAGGGTCACCGGGTAGCCCGACTTCGCCGCGGCGGCTGATGCCTCGCCCGCGGCGCCTGTCGTGTCGTTCGCGTCGGCACAGGCCGTCGTGACCAGACAGAGGGCGCCGGCCAGGGCGACGGCGACCGGCCGTTTCTTCGACATGCGGGGCTCCTTGTTGCATGGGCGGCACGTGGGCGGTAGGTCAGCGGTGCGTGGGCCGTACGCAGGTGATTCGCCTGCGTACGGCGCTGTTGCAGTAGTCGGAGGAGGGGACTCCTGAGTTCCCGAAGGCCCGTGACTACTTCGCCGGTGGCGGCAGCATTCCGCTGGTGACGCAGTGGTCGAGATAGCGGAAGACGAGGTCCCGGTCGACGGGCGGGCACGTGATGCCGCTGCCGCGCAGACCGTTCCTCACGTTGTCGGAGCGGATGCGGCCCAGCCGGAGGTCGAGTCCGGCGGGTTCCGCGTCCCGGGAGTCGAAGAAGGCCAGCGTGGTCGCCGACGTGGAGGCCTCAGCGCCCGGAGCGTCGGCAGAGCGCGCCAGTTCGGTCCGCCAGCGGGCCGTCGTCATGCGGCGCAGCGGGTAGCCGTACTCCCCCAGCCAGTCGTAGAGGTCGCTCAGGCGTACCGGGGCGGTGGCCGCGTGCTGAAAGACCGTGGCGTTCGAGGGGCGTTGTACGAGGCTGAGGTGGACGAGGGCCTTGGCCACGTGGTCGACCGGTGTCCAGGTCTCCTCCTCGAACAGGTCGGGGACGATGCCCGCGGGCACTCCCGCGCGCAGCACGCTCCACAGGAAGTCCCGCTCGTTCACGTAACCGGTGGTGTACGGGCCGACGACCCGGCCGAGCCGGTGCACGGTGACGGGCAGACCTCTCTCGGCGGCCTGTTCCAGCAGGCGCTCCGACGCCCACTTCGACTGCTGGTAGCCGGAGCGGAGTCCGGCGTGGGGCGGGAGGAAGGCTTCCGGTACCTCGCGGCTGAGCGCGAGTGACGGGGCGACCGAGAGGGTCGACACATAGTGCAGCGGGGTCGAACGTGCCGCCGCCATGCGCAGGAGGTCCCTGGTCGACTCGGTGTTGGCGGCGCGGAGCGTGGCGTACTCGCGCAGGATGCTGACGGTCGCCGCGTTGTGGACGATCGCCCGGCAGGTACGGCCCAGTTCCGCGAAGTGCCGTTCTTCGAGGCCCAGTCGGGGGCGGGAGAGATCCGAGGGGATCGCGGTGATGCGTTGCAGTGCCTGGTCCGGAAGGTGGATCCGGTGGGCCTTCAGTGCCTCATGGACACGGGCGGTGGCCTCGGCGGGGGTCTGGGCCCGGACGGTACAGACCACCTCGGGATCGCCGACATCGGTCCTCGTGCCCGTGAGGAGTTCGGCCAGCAGGTGTACGCCGACGAAGCCGGTGGCACCGGTGAGGAGAATCCTGTCGGGTGCGTGTCCCGCCCGGGACCCGTCGCCGGGCCGGGGCCGGATGTCCGGGTCCAGGACGGTGTCCGCGAGCAGGCCGGCCGGCAGACCGGCAGCGACGGACGGCTGCCGCGCCCGTGCCTGCCGTTCGAGAAAACCCGCCAGCCCGGCGGGGGTCGGGTGCTGGAAGAGCCAGGCGACCTTCACCTCCCGGTGGAGTTCGGTACCCAGGCGGTTGGCGACCTGGATGGCCTGGAGGGACTGGGCGCCCAGATCGAACACGTCGTCCTGCGCGGCGAGGGTCGTGATGCCGAGCGCCCGCTGCCAGGCGTCGGCGACGGCCCGCTCCAACGGGCTGTCGGACGCGTCCTCGTACGCGACCGGCGTGCCGTCGGACGTGCCCGTCTGCGCTCCGGGGCGGGGCGCCATCCGTCCGAGCGCGTCCCGGTCGGTCTTCCCGGAGCCGGTACGAGGCATGTGGTCCAGGAACTCGACGGCCGAAGGGATCATCGCGGCGGGAAGGGTCGCCCGGAGGTGTGCCCTGAGCAGGGCCGTCGACGGAGGTGGGCCGTCCGGGACGACGAACGCGATCAGCCGCCGCGTCCCGTCCTCCAGTACCTGCCCGACCACGGCGGCGTCGCGGACGGCCGGGTGGGTGAGGAGCGCGTTCTCCACCTCGGCGGGGTGCACCCGGTGACCGCTGATCTTGAACTCCGCGTCCGAACGGCCCAGGTACCGCAGCCGGCCGTCGTCGCCGAGCCGTACCAGGTCGCCGGTGCGGTAGGCGCGGGGCGCTCCGGGGAGCCGGTCGAGCGGGGCGAAACGGGACGCGTCCGGTGGCCGGGCTCCTCGGTAGCCGAGCGCCAAGTTGGCTCCCAGGAGGTGGAGTTCACCGTCGACGACGGCGGCACGGGTGCCGGGGAGCGGCAGTCCGATGGGGACGTCTCCCGCGGGGAGGGATTCGTCGTGCAGGTCGGCGACGGTGGCGACCACGGTCGCCTCGGTCGGCCCGTAGGTGTTCAGCAGCCGCACCGAGGTGCCGACCGCCTTGCGCCAGCGGTCGACCCGTTCGGGCAGGGCGGCCTCTCCGCCGATCACGACGGTACGTATCCCGGCGGGCAGGACCGGGGGGTCGGCCGAGCCGGTCGACAGCGCGTGGGCCAGTTCGTGCCAGTAGGCGGTGGGCAGGTCGAGAAAGCTGATCCGCAGCCGTGCGCAGGCGTTCAGGAAGCCGGGGACCGAGTCGGTCATGTCGTCGTCGCGGACGACGAGCGTGGCGCCCCGGCACAGGGTGAGGAAGACCTCTTCGACGCTCGTGTCGAAGTGCAGGGGGGCGAACTGCAGGACTCGGTCGTCCTGTTGGAGGCCGTAGCGATGGGTGGCGCCGGCGACGAAGTGCGCGAGGGCGCGGTGGCCGATCTCCACGCCCTTGGGACGCCCGGTGGAGCCCGAGGTGTGCAGGACGTAGGCGAGGTCGTCCGGCGCGGGCGCCGGGGGTTGCCGGGCGCCGATCCCCTGGAGCTCCTGGGGCTGCTGGATCTTCTGAGGCTCCTGGGACTTCTGGGGCTCCTTCAGGACCGTTTCGGAGGTGAGGACGAGCGCGGGGCGTGCGTCGTCCAGCAGTTGCGCTCTGCGCGCCGGGGTCGCGGTCGGGTCGAGCGGGCAGTAGGCGGCTCCCGACAGCAGGACGCCGAGGACGGTGGTGACGGCCTCGATGCCGCGCGGCAGGACGACGGCCACCAGATCGCCGCGGCCGATCCCCCGCGCGGTCAGCCGGCGGGCCGTCTCCCGTGCGAAGTCGAGCAGTTGCGCGTAGGTGAGGGCTCGCCCGGCGCTCTCGACGGCGATGGATCCGCCGCGCTGGGAGGCGTGTTCGGCGATCAGGTCGAGGACCGGGCGGGCGGGGCCGGGCAGCGGACCTCCGTCCAGGACCTGGATGTCGGCGACGTCCGGCCGGGCACGCGTGCGCGCACCGAAGCCGCCGAGCGGCCCGTACGGAACGGCGATCGCCTTGTCGAGCAGCAGGAGCAGTTCCTCCTGGAACGCGACGACGTCCGCCTCGTCGTAGAGGTCGGGGTGGGCGTCCACCGCGATGCGCAGTCCCCCGCCCTCGGCGCGGTCGTACACGTTGACGGAGAGATCGTCGACCGGTCCGGCGGAGACGTTGTGGACGGTGCTGGGGTGTCCGGCGAAACGCAGGTCGTACGCGAAAGGCATGATGTTGACGCCCGGCCCTGACAATCGGCGCTGTCCGCCGACGAGCTTGAGGTCGCGCCGCAGTCGCTCGTAGCGGTAGCGCTGATGCGGCAGGCCCGCTCGCAGTTCGGCGGAGATCCGCACGGCCAGGTCACGCACGCTGTCGGACGCGGAGACGGCGACGCGCAGGGGCAGGATGTTGCGGACCATGCAGGGCACGCGCAGGGCGACGGAGCCGAGCCGGCCCATGGTGGGCAGGCTGAGGACGATCTCCGGTGCGCCGGTCGCGCGGTGCAGTTGTGCGGCCGTCACGGCCAGCAGGACCTCCGACCAGGTGACCTTCAGTTCGCGGGCGACCGTGCGCAGAGCCTGCGTACGGTCCGCGCCGAGGTCGACGACTCGACGGTGGAAGGTGCGTGCGGGCAGGGCCGTACGACCCGCCGGGGTGGCCACCGGCGGGCGGTCCGCGAACCGGCCCGTCCAGTACGCGCGGTCCTCGGCGAAGCGGGGCGACTCCCGGTAGGCGCGTTCCTCGTCCCGTACGGAGGCCAGGGTGCCGAAGCCGCTGTCCCCCGTCGGTTCGCCCTTCGTCAGGGCGGTGTAGACCTGGGCGACCCGGCGGGCGACCAGCGACAGGCCGAAGCCGTCGAGGGCGATGTGGTGCACACGGTGGTACCAGAGGTGTTCCTCCGGTGCGACGCGCAGCAGGGCGTGGCCGAAGAGCGGACCGTGTGCGAGGTCGACGGGGTGGGTCATGTCCGTGTCGATCCAGGCCAGGGCCGCCGCATACGGGTCGGGCTCGGCGGTGAGGTCGGCGGTGTGCAGCCGCCAGTCCCCGGCCGGCGTCTCCCGCTGCCGGGGCCGGCCGTCCGCGTCGACGACGAAGGAGACGTTCAGGGCGGGGGTCTCCGCGACGACCTGGTGCAGCGCGGAGTCGAGGACGTCCGGGTCCACCGGTCCGGTGATGTGCACGTACTCGGCCGTGTTGTACGCGGGGCTGTCCGCGTCCAGTTGCTGGCCGGTCCAGATGGCCTCCTGGGCGGCGAGCAGCGCGTGGCCGCCCGCCGTGCCGTCGTCATGCGCCGGCACGGTCCGCTCCCTCCTGACTGGTTTGGCGTGCCTGGCGTGCCTGGGATGCCTGGCGTGCCTGACCTGCGGAGAGCAGGTGCCACCACTGGGCGAACGAGGTGCACTCGGCGAGTTCGACGAAGTTCACGTCCACGCCGGTCTCGCGCCAGCGTTCGATGAGGGTGACGATGCGCAGGGAGTCGAGGCCCGCGAGGAGGGGGCTCTCTTCGAGGTCGACCTCGTCGGGCCGCTGGTACAGGAACTCCGCCAGGTCCGCGCGGAAACCGTCCAGGGTGAGGGGAGCAGGCATGTGGTCTCTCTCGTCGGCGCTCGGAACTTGGTCCTTGGCGCTTGGTACTTGGCGCTTGGTACTCGGCGCTCGGCACTTGGGCTGGGACGCGGTCAGTTGACCTTGCGGGCGGAGGCGCTCCAGAAACGGTCGCGCAGTTCCCGGCGCAGGATCTTGCCGCTCGGGTTGCGCGGAACGCTGTCGATCAGCTCGTAGCGGGCCGGCAGCTTGAAGCCCGCCAGCTGCGGGACGAGGAAGGTGTGCAGGTCGCGGGGTGTGGGCCGGTGCCCGGGGGCGGGGACGACGAAGGCGTGCACGTACTCGCCCCAGCGTGCGTCGGGGGCGCCGACGACGACGGCCTCGGCGACGCCGGGGTGGCCTTCCAGGACGTTCTCGATCTCGGCGGGGTAGACGTTCTCGCCGGCGACGAGAATGGCGTCCTTGATGCGGTCCCGGATGACGACGTATCCGTCCTCGTCGATGTATCCGGCGTCCCCGGTGTGGATCCAGCCGTCGACGAGGACTTCCGCGGTCTTCTCGGGCAGCCCCCAGTACTCGACCATGTGCGCGGGCGTGGCCAGGCAGACCTCTCCGACGGCGCCCGGGGGCAGTTCGCGCCTCTCGCCGTCGATCACCTTGCCGCGTACGCCCGGATAGGGGCGTCCGGCCGCCTGCATGAGGGAACTGCCGGGGACGTGGGCGGCCGGTGGCAGGCAGACCGCGGTGTTGCCGGTCTCGGTGAGGCCGTAGATCTGGGCGAACTCGCAGTTCACAACCGTGAGGCTCTCCTCCAGGAGCGCCTCGGAGATCGGGGAGCCGCCGTAGACGACCTTGCGCAGAGTGGTGAAGTCCCGTGCTCCGACGCCGGGTTCGCCGAGCATCATGCGGAGCATGGCGGGCACGACGCAGGCGGTGGTGATGCCGAGGTCCCGGATGAGGTCGACGGCCTCGCGGGCGTCGAAGGCGCGCAGCGCGACCACGGTCGTGCCCGCGTTGAAGTTCTGGGTGGCCCACCACAGACCGCCGACGTGGAATCCGGGGATACCGATCAGTGCGATGTCTCCGGTGCGCCAGTCGATCCAGTCCAGTCCCTCGCTCGCCAGGGCGTCCCGGATCGCGAAGAAGCTGCGGTGGGCGAGGACGACACCCTTGGGCAGTCCTGTGGTGCCGCTGGTGTACAGCTGGGCGACCGGGGTGTCGGGGGTGACGTGCGGAGCCGCACCGGTGTCCGGGCTGATGACTGGGTCGGTATCGGGGCTCGTGTCCGGGTCGGTATCGAGGTGGGCAGCCAGGTCGGTGTCCGGGTGGGGCGCCTTCCAGGCGGAGAAGCCGTCATTGAGCGCGACGATCGTCTCCGGAGGCGCACCCGGCATCCGCTCGACGGTCGGCCCGAACTCGGCTTCCAGGAACAGCAGTCGGGCGCCCGAGTCCTGGAGGATGTGGCTGACCTCGGGCGCGGCGAGCCGCCAGTTGACGGGGACGAGGACGGTGCCGCTCTTGGCGCACCCGAACAGCACCTCGTAGTAGCGCTCCGACTCCTTGCCGAGGTAGGCGACCCGGTCGCCCGGTCCGAGTCCGGCGGCCCGGAGGGCGTGGGCGATGCGATTGCTCTCGCTGTGCAGTTGCCCGTACGTCAGTGTGCGGCCCTCGCAGAGCACGGCGGGGGCGGTGGGCCGGTGCTCCGCGTGGAAGCTCGTCGTCTGGACGAGCGTCCGGAGCTGTGGGTGGTGGAGTCTGTCCGTGGTCATGCAGCTCTCGTCTCGTGTCACTCGTGTCGTGTCGTGTCATGTCAGGGGACGTTGACGAACGCCAGGACCGCCTTGCCGTCGCACCGGCCCGATGCGGCGTCCCAGCAGCGGTAGACGGTCTCCGCGTGCAGGAACGGGGAGCCGCCGGCCGGAACACGCCGGGTGACGGACCGGAATTCCATCTCCCCCGAAAACGCACGGGGATTGACCGGACGCCGGAAATTCGCGGCGAACCGGGCGATGAGAATGTCAGGGAGCTGATGCTTCCAGAAATCGTCCAGCGTCCAGGATTCGAACCCCGCCAGCAGCCCCTCTTCCACGGACTTGGCGACGAGGTAATACATCATCTGGTTGTAGCAGATGTTCACCTCGACGGAATTCAGATGCCCTGTGTCGTTGATGTAGCACGACTCCGGGATCGCGAACTCGCAGCGGGCTGACGCCTGTCCGGCGCCTTCGGACACCACGACGGCCGAACGCAGGTATTTGCAGTGGTCCTTGTAGGGCGTGAGCACCCGCGCCAGCAGGTGCTCGTCCGTGGGGTGCTCGGTCGCGAGGAGGGGTGTCATGCCGCCTCGATTCCGTCGTGGAGTTTGCGCTCGTCGTGCACGGTGACGCGGAAGGAGACGGTCGGTTCGGGTGCGGTCGTGTGCCGGGCGCGGTGGATGAGACTGCGGTTGTCCCAGACCAACAGGTCGCCCTGCTCGAAACCCTGAAGGTGGATGTTGTCGTGCTCGAAGGTCTCGTCGAGCTGGCCGGTGGCCTCGAACAGGCGCTTGAGCAGCTCCTCGTCGAGCGGCTCGCCGTCCCGGTCCTCGATGCCGACGGTGAATCCCTCACTGAGATAGAGGACGGTCTCGCCGGTCATGGGATGGGTGAAGGTGGTCGGCTGCGTGACGGCCGGGGTCTTCCGTTCGACCTCCTCGATGATCTCGGATATCGGCCGGTAGACGTCATGGGGACGGATCTTGAAGTACTTGCGCACGGAGTGCCGGCAGTACGTTCCGTCGATCTCCTTCTTGAGTTCCCGGGGCAGTCCGTCGTATGCCCGGCCCATGTCGATGAAGTACGTGCCCCTGTTCTTCGCCGGAATCACCTGGGGGTATATCAGGGTGATTCCGAAGGGGTCCGGCATGAACTGGTAGTCGGCGTGCCAGAACTTGCCGGTCCTCGGTACGCCTATCTGCTGTCCGTTCTCCGGAACATTGGAGGAGACGAATATCTCCGTGACCTCCGGGTGGTGGTACATGGGCTCGTAGTAGGTCTCCGGGCGGCCCAGTCGCCTGCCGAGTGCGAGGAACGCTTCGGGAGAGAGGTCCTGTCCCTTCAGGACGGCGATCTTCTTCGTGTAGACGGCGTTCTTGAGGACGTCGATGTCGGCGTCGGAGGCGTCGGTGTGGTCGAACCCCTCGACGATCACGCCGATCGCGTCGCCGGGCTGGTCTTGGATGTGCATGGGTTGCCTTTCTCGGGAGATCGGCCGGGGCACCGGCCGACTGCTCGTGGACGCTGCTCAGGACGTGGTGATGTCCGCCGTCGGACGGCGGGCGAACAGCGCGAGCGCGCCGCAGCCGATGCCTGCCGCGACGACGAGGACGGCGGTACGGATGCCGTCGAGGAGGACCGGGCCGGAGGCGTTCTGCCCGATGCCGCCGGCCGTCGCGACCAGTACGGCCAGGCCCACGGCACCGCCGACCTGCAGGGCGGTCGACGCCATTCCGGAGGCCACGCCCTGGTCACCGGGGGCGATCCCGGCGGACGCGGCGATCCACATCCCCGTCCAGGCGGCTCCTTGGCCGAGGCCCAGCAGGACGATCCCCGGCAGCAGCGCGGGATACGAGCCGTCCGAGGTCAGCGCCGGAGTCAGTGCCACTGCTCCGGCGGCGCCCAGCGTCATCCCGCCCACCAGCATGCGGTGGACGCCGAAGACGGACACGGCACGCTCACCGGCCTGTGTACCTACGGCGACCACGAGGGCGGGGACGAGGAACGCGAGCCCGGTGGCGGCGGCACCGTATCCCTGGACCGTGCGGAAGTAGAGAGTCAGGAAGTACGGGACCGCACTGAAGGTGGCACCGAACAGGGCGGCGATCGCCATGGTGGTCAGCAGACCGCGGTGGCCGAGCAGCCTTGCCGGGAGGAGCGGATCACGGGACCTGCGCTCCACCACGGCGAAGAGCATCAGCAGGCCGAGGGAGAGCACGGCGCTCACGAGGACCGTGGGAGTCGCCCAGCCCTCGGCGGGTGCCCGCACCAGCACGAACACCAGGAGGGTGATGCCGCCCGTCGCGGTCAGCGCACCCGCCACGTCGAAGCTCCGCGAGCGGTCCCGCGGTCCGTCGGCGGGGAAGAGCAGCCGTCCGGCCACCGCGAGTGCTCCCGCCACGGGCACGTTGACGAAGAACACCGACGGCCAGCCGAACGCCTCCACCAGCACCCCGCCGAGCAGCGATCCGAAGCACAGCCCGCCGGCTCCCGCGGCGCCCCAGACCGCCAGTGCGCGGTTCCGGTCGCGCCCCTCCTCGTACAGGGTGCCGATCAGGGACAGTGTCGCCGGGAACAGCAGGGAACCGCCGATGCCCTGGACCGCCCGGACGGCGACCAGTACGCCGGGTGACTGGGAGAGCCCGCCCACCAGGGACGAGCCCGCGTAGAGCAGCGCCGCGACGACGAACATGCGGCGCCGGCCGAGGAGGTCCGCGGCCCGGCCGCCCAGCAGCAGGAAGCCTCCCGTGGCCACGACGTAGGCGCTCACCACCCACTGCAGATCGTGGTCGGAGAAGCCCAGCCCGGCGCCGATGTCGGGCAGGGCGACGTACACGATGTTGTAGTCGAGCGAGATGACGAGCTGCCCCAGTGCCAGCACGGCCAGCGGAAGACCGAGCGCATTGCGCATCACTCGCCCCGCACGAGCCGGCGCACCTCGGTCACGAGGGCCTCCAGCGCCCGGCGTTCCGGAACGGTGGTCTCCGGATGCCAGAGGTCGATGAGCAGACAAGTTCGCGGTGCGGTGCCTTCGTTGCGCGCCTCGTGCTCGAACGAGTAGTCGAAGAGCAGACATTTCCCCTCCTCCCACGAGCGCGTTTCGCCCGCGACCGTGATGCCGCACCCGTCAGGGATGTCCACGGCGAGATGCAGATTGATGCTGAAGTTCCACAGGTCGCAATGGGGTTCGATGACGGCGCCGGGCAACAGCGTGGAGAAATGGCATTCCAGGAGGGGGCACAGGATTCCCGTGTCCACGGCGAAATCCTTCAGCACCCGGTACGCGGTGGGCGCGATACCTGCCGATTCCTCGACGAGGCCGCCGTCGCGGAAGAGATGGAGCGCCTGCCAGTTGCGCTGGCGTGTCAGATAGTGCTCGTAGTCCGAGAACGCCTCGCGGCGGGCGGTCCATGCGGAACCGAACTCCTTCCTGATCGCCCGATGGTTGGCCTCCAATGCGCGCACCACGGGTGCCAGTTCCGGGTGTGCGTAGGGATCGTGCCAGGGCGTCGGAGAGATTCCCGGCATGACCCACTTGGCCGCCTTCTGCAGTGGATGCCTTTCGCCCCTGCCCGCCGCCAGCATCTGCTCGACCCGGTCGATCGAATCCTTTCCGGACTCGGCTCTGATCGCGGCGAAGGCGTTCTCTATTTCCGGTGTCACACGGTTCTCCATGTCCCGCGTCCCGTCCCGCCGACGACCTCGCGCGGTGGCCGGCGGGGCGGGCCTGCGCTTTCACCTCAGTAGTCGGTCAGCGGTGCGCGGGAGTTCCCGGGAATTCCCAGGAATTCCCGGAAGTTCGCGCGGGAGTTCGCGGGAGTACTCATCCGGCCGTGGTCGCCGGGAGGCGCGATTCCTCTGCCTGGGCGAGAAGTCCGACGAGGGTCGCGCGGGCCCGGGCCACCCGTGAGCGGATCGTCCCGACGGCACAGCCGCTCAACTCGGCGGCCTCCTCGTAGGCCAGCCCCACCAGTTGGGTGAGCACGAACGCCTGGCGTCGCTCGGGCGCCAGCGCGTCCAGTAGGTCGAGCAGCGCCACACCCTCCTCGAAGCCGGGCAGTCCGCTCGGCCGTGCCCGGTCGGCGCAGGCCGTCCAGTCGTCCGTGTCGGCCAGCCGCGGCCGTGCGGCGGCGTACCGCAGGCTGTCGACGACCGTGCGCCGGGCGATGGACAGCAGCCAGGTACGTGCCGACGAGCGCCCCTCGAACCGGTGCAGGCTGCCCAGCGCCCGCAGGAAGGTGTCCTGCGCCAGATCGTCGGCCACCTGGTGGTCGGCGCCGACATGGGTGAGGTAGCGGACGACGTCCGGACGCAGGGCGCGCACGAACCGGTCGACGGCATGGGGGTCGCCGCCCCGGGCGGCCAGCGCCCAGGCGGTGGCCGCCTCGTCACGCGACTCCGACGTGCCGGCTTCCGACGTGTCAGGTTCAGCCGTACCGGATTCAACCGTGCCGGATTCCGACGTGCCGGATTCAGCCGTCACCGGCCCGGCCGGTCCACGACCGCGTCACTCCGCACGGTTCCGCTGCGCTCGAAGTGCAGGGTGAACGTCACGAGGTCGCCGATCCGCCAGTCCGCGTTCACCGGCACGATCACGTCGAGGCTGTTCGGGGACATGGAGATGCTGTCGCCGGCCGGTACCGGGACCGAGGTCACCGTCCGCGCGGAGGCCGAGCGGGCGCCGGTCATGCGATGGCGGCTGAGGGTGGTGGCGCCGCCGGTCTCGGTGAACGTCACCTTGAGCAGCCGGTCCGCCGAGCCTCCGGTGTTGGTGATCCGGAAGAAGGCCGCCGTCTCCGGGGTGTCACCGGTGGGCAGGAACAGGCGTCCGCCGGTGACCGCGATCCGGGCCGGGCTGCCCGCGTTGCCGAGGACCGTCCACATGCTCAGACCGCCGAGGGCGAGGACGGACACGGCGACGGGCGCGAGCGCGGCGAGCAGGGTGTCGGTGAGCCGGCGGCGCGTCGGCCGCCAGAGGGCCTGGTCGGTCATCATCGGGTACGCCTCCGGGCGGCGGGCGAGGGCTGCCAGGCGCGCAGGCGCAGGCTGTTGGCGACGACCAGCACCGAGCTGGCCGACATGGCCGCCGCGGCGAGCATCGGGTTGAGCAGGCCGACCATGGCGAGCGGCACGGTGACGGCGTTGTAGCCGAAGGCCCACACGAGGTTGGCGCGGATGGTGCCCAGGGTGCGGCGGGCGAGCAGGATCGCGTCCGCGAGGGCCTCGATGTCGCCGCGCACCAGCGTCACGTCCGCGGCCCCGATGGCCACGTCGGTGCCGCTGCCCATGGCGATGCCGAGGTCGGCTCCGGCCAGCGCGGCGGCGTCGTTCACCCCGTCACCGACGACCGCGACCCGGTAACCCTGCTTCTGAAGGTCCCGTACGAGGTCTGCCTTGTCCTCGGGTGTGCGGCGGGCGTGCACCTCGTCGATCCGCAGGGCGGACGCGACGGCCGTGGCGGGCGCCTCCCGGTCGCCGGTCGCGAGCACGGGGCGCACCCCGAGGTGGCGCAGCCGTTCGACGGCCCGGTAGCTGCCGGGCCGTACGACGTCGCCGATCGCGATCAGGGCTTCGACCGTGCCGTCGACCCGGACCATGACGGGTGTGTGGGCGGCGGCCTCGGCCGCCGACAGGGCGTCCGCGAGCGCGGCGGGCAGCTCGTCGTCCGGGGTGAGTACTTCGACGAGCCGCCCCTCGACCCGGCCGCGCACCCCCCGCCCCGGCAGAGCACGGAACTCGCTCACCCCGAGCGGCCCATGAACCTCGGGCGTTTGAACCGCTTCCGAAACTCCCGCTCCTCCCGGCCGCTGTCGGCCCGCGGCCGACTCGCGCCGCGCGTACGCCGTGACGGCCCGGCCGAGCGGATGCTCCGAGCCCTGCTCCACGGCCCCCGCCAGCCGCAGCACGGCGTCCCTGCCGAGTCCGTCCGGTACGGCGGTGACCGCGGTGACGCTCATATGGCCGGAGGTGAGTGTGCCGGTCTTGTCCAGGACGACGACGTCGACGTGCTGCAGCCCCTCCAGCGCCTGCGGGCCGGTGACCAGCACGCCGAGCTGGGCGCCACGGCCGGTCGCGGCCAGCAGCGCGGTCGGGGTAGCGAGGCCGAGCGCGCAGGGGCAGGCCACGACCAGGACGGCCACGCACGCGGTGACGGCCGCCTGCGCGTCGGCACCGGCGCCCAGCCAGAAGCCCAGGGTGGTCACGGCCAGTGCCAGCACGACGGGCACGAACGCACCGGCCACCGTGTCGGCGAGCCGCTGGGCGCGCGCCTTGCCGGTCTGCGCCTCGGTGACCAGCCGGGTGATACGGGCGAGCTGCGTGTCCGCGCCGACCGCCGTGGCCCGTACGAGGAGCAGTCCGCCGGAGTTGACGGCCCCGCCGACGACGGCCGAACCGGGCCCGACCTCGATCGGCTCGGCCTCGCCGGTGACCAGGGACAGATCCACCGCGGAACTGCCCTCCGTCACCGTCCCGTCGGTGGCGACCCGCTCCCCCGGCCGCACCACGAAGACCTGCCCTGCGTGCAACTCGGCGATGGGGACGAGCCGTTCGGTGCCGTCGACGCGGACCGCCACCTCCTTGGCGGCGAGTGAGGCCAGCGATCGCAGTGCTTCCCCGGTCCCGCGCCGGGCCCTCGCCTCCAGGAAGCGGCCCGCCAGGACGAACAGCGGTACGCCGACCGCCGCTTCGAGGTAGATGTGCGGGACGCCGTCCGGGACGGAGGGCACGAGCGTGAACGGCATCCGCATCCCGGGGTCGCCGGCTCCGCCGAGGAAGAGCGCGTACGCCGACCAGGCGAAGGAGGCCAGTACACCCAGCGACACCAGGGTGTCCATGGTCGCCGTGGAGTGCCGCAGACCGCGTACCGCGCGGGTGTGGAAGGGCCAGGAGCCCCACACGGCGACGGGTGCGGTGAGGGCGAAGCACAGCCACTGCCAGTTGCGGAACTGGAGTGCGGGCACCATCGACAGGACGAGTACGGGCAGGGCGAGCAGGGCCGTGACGATGAGCCGGTCGCGCGCCGACCTCGTGTCCTCGGAACCGTCGTCGTCCGGCGTTTCGCGCTGCTCGCCCCTGGGCGTGGGCGGTTCGGGTACGGCCGCGGTGTATCCGGCCTTCTCGACGGTCGCGACGAGTTCGCCTGGGCCGATGTCCGCCGGATGGGTCACGCGGGCGGTGCCGGTGGCCAGATTGACGGTCGCCGTGACCCCTTCCAGCCTGCCCAGCTTCTTCTCCACCCGGTTCACGCAGGCCGCGCAGGTCATCCCGCCGACGGTCAGATCGGTGGTGACCAGAGCGGCCATCGTCACCTGTTCCGCGCCCATCAGCGGTCTCCCTCATGCGTGTCGCCCATACCGCCCATGTCCCCGCCGTCCCCCATGTCGTCGCCGCCTCCGGTGCCGGTGCCGGGGTCCGTGCCGCTGCCGCTCGTACCGGTTGGGCCGTGCATTCCGGGTGCGACGGGTCCGGCGGACACCCCGGCGCCGTAGGAGGCCGTGAAGAGGAGTGCCAGCAGCAGGAAGAAGCCGCAGAGGGCGGGCGGGGGTGCCGTTCTCCGCAGGAACACGGCCGCACCGCTTGCGGGGGATCGCCGGGGCTCGTCCATCAACCGCGTCTCCAGGTCACGTCGTACGGCGTCGCCGGGATCGCGCCGAACCGCCTCAGTAGTCGGGCCGGCCGCGAGCGGGGTTCCTCGGTGCTCCTGTGGCCCGCGTCACACGAGTGGCGGTTGCTCCGGGCGTGGCTTCAGAGGCGCGCAGACGTCCGGCGTCGGCGGACACGCCGGTGCTCCCGCAGCCGTGTCGCACGGTCCTCAACCCGGTGTGCCCGACCAGTGAGGGACGTCACCCAGGCCGCGAGGGGAAGGTCACAGTCCTCGCCTCTGCTGTGGCTCAAGCAATCTGCCCTAGCATCCGAGCATGACGGTCCTGCCCAACGACGGGCTCTCGCTGGCCGCCGAGTTTCCTTCCGCGACACATGAACAGTGGCGACGCCTCGTGGCGGGCGTACTGAACAAGTCGGGCAGGGAGGTCTCGGACGAGACGGCGGAGGCAGCCCTGTCCACCGCGCTGGAGGACGGGCTCGCCACCCGGCCTCTGTACACGGCGCACGACGAGGCCCCTGATCCCGGTTTCCCCGGCTTCGCGCCCTTCGTACGAGGGGGCAGGCCCGACGGGAGCACCGTGGGCGGCTGGGGCGTACGCCAGCGGCACACGACCGCCGACGGCGCCGCGGTCCTCGCGGACCTGGAGAACGGCGTCAGTTCGCTCTGGCTGGTCGTCGGCGAGGGCGGATTCCCGGTGTCGTCGCTCGCTCAGGCCCTCGAAGGTGTCCTCCTCGACCTGGCGCCCGTCGTCCTCGACGCGGGACGCGACACCGAGCCGGCCGCGCGGGAGCTGCTGCGGCTGTACGGGGAGCGGGGCGTCGCCAAGGACGCGGTGCGCGGCAGTCTCGGCGCGGACCCGCTGGGCCACGAGGCGCGCAGCGGCGAGGCGTTGGACTTCGCACCGGCCGCCGTTCTCGCACGGCGGTGTGCCGAGGAGTATCCGGGGCTGCGTGCGCTGACCGTGGACGCGCTGCCGTACCACGAGGCGGGCGGCTCGGCCGCGCAGGAACTGGGTGCTTCCCTGGCGACCGGTGTCGCCTACCTCCGGGAGCTGACCGAGGCGGGCCTGTCCGCCGAACAGGCCTGCGGGCAGCTGGAGTTCCGGTACGCGGCCACCGCCGACCAGTTCCTCACCATCGCCAAGCTGCGCGCCGCGCGCCGGCTGTGGGCGCGGGTCGCCGAGGTGTGCGGGGCGCCGCGGGCGGGGGCGCAGGTGCAGCACGCCGTGACCTCGCCGGTGATGATGTCGCGCCGCGATCCCTGGGTGAACATGCTGCGCACGACGATCGCCACGCTCGCCGCCGGGGTGGGCGGCGCCGACGCCGTCACCGTGCTGCCCTTCGACCACGCCCTCGGGCTGCCGGACGCCTTCGCCCGCCGTATCGCCCGCAACACCTCGACGATCCTGGTCGAGGAGTCGCATCTGGCCCGGGTGATCGACCCGGCGGGCGGCTCCTGGTACGTGGAGCGGCTCACGGACGAACTCGCCCACGCGGGCTGGGAGTTCTTCCAGCGGATCGAGGGCCTGGGCGGTCAGGCGACCGCCCTGCGCTCGGGCCGTCTCGGCGAGGACCTGGCGAGGACCTGGGAGGCGCGCAGCGCGAAGCTCGCGAAGCGGCGCGAACCCATCACCGGGGTCAGTGAGTTCCCGAACCTCGGCGAGCGCGTTCCGCAGCGTGAGCCCGTCCCCGAGCCGCCGTCAGGCGGGCTCCCGAAGGTGCGCCGCGACGAGGCGTTCGAGGTGCTGCGGGCCCGTTCCGACGCGCATCTCGCCGCCACGGGCAGCCGGCCGCGCGTCTACCTGGCCTCCATCGGCCCCGCCGCCGCGCACACCGCACGGACCTCCTTCGTCTCGAACCTCTTCCAGGCCGGCGGCATCGAACCCGTCACCGAGGGCGCCTTCGAGGACAGCGGGGCCACCGAGGCGTGTCTGTGTTCCAGCGACGCGCTGTACGAGGAGCAGGCCGCGAGCACCGCCCGGGACCTCAAGGCGGCGGGCGCCGGGCACGTGTTCCTCGCCGGCCGTCCCGGGCAGTACACGGATGTCGACGCGTACGTCTTCGCGGGCTGCGACGCCGTCGCCGTGCTCTCCGCCACCCTCGACCGCATGGGAGTGTCCTGATGGGAATCCCCGACTTCTCCGGGATCCGGCTGGGGACCCCGACCGCCGAGGGCGGCCCCGACGACTGGCGCACGGCCGTCAAGCACGCGACCGGCAGCGACGAAGCCTTCTGGGAGACGCCGGAGGGCATCGCGGTCAAGCCGCTGTACACCGGCCGTGACCTGGAGGGTCTCGACTTCCTGGAGACCTACCCGGGCGTCGCGCCGTATCTGCGCGGCCCGTATCCCACCATGTACGTCAACCAGCCCTGGACGATCCGTCAGTACGCGGGGTTCTCGACGGCCGAGGAGTCCAACGCCTTCTACCGCCGCAATCTGGCCGCGGGCCAGAAGGGTCTGTCGGTCGCCTTCGACCTGCCGACCCACCGCGGCTACGACAGCGACCACCCGCGGGTGACCGGTGACGTCGGCATGGCGGGCGTGGCCATCGACTCGATCCTCGACATGCGGCAGCTGTTCGACGGGATCCCGCTCGACAAGATGTCCGTGTCGATGACGATGAACGGCGCCGTGCTGCCGGTGCTCGCGCTGTACATCGTGGCGGCGGAGGAACAGGGCGTACCGCCGGAGAAGCTGGCCGGGACCATCCAGAACGACATCCTCAAAGAGTTCATGGTCCGCAACACCTACATCTATCCGCCGAAGCCGTCGATGCGGATCATCTCCGACATCTTCGCGTACACCTCGCAGCGGATGCCCCGCTACAACTCCATCTCCATCTCCGGCTACCACATCCAGGAAGCCGGGGCGACGGCCGATCTGGAGCTGGCGTACACCCTCGCGGACGGTGTCGAGTACATCCGGGCGGGCCGTGAAGTGGGCCTGGACGTGGACGCGTTCGCACCGCGGCTGTCGTTCTTCTGGGCGATCGGCATGAACTTCTTCATGGAGGTCGCCAAGCTGCGGGCGGCGCGCCTGCTGTGGGCGAAGCTGGTGCGGCAGTTCGATCCGCAGAACGCCAAGTCCCTTTCCCTGCGCACCCATTCGCAGACCTCGGGCTGGTCGCTGACCGCGCAGGACGTGTTCAACAACGTGACGCGTACGTGCGTGGAGGCGATGGCGGCGACGCAGGGCCACACCCAGTCGCTGCACACCAACGCCCTCGACGAGGCGCTCGCGCTGCCCACCGACTTCTCGGCGCGCATCGCCCGCAACACCCAGCTGCTGATCCAGCAGGAGTCGGGCACGACCCGGGTCATCGACCCGTGGGGCGGCAGCGCGTACGTCGAGAAGCTGACGTACGACCTCGCGCGGCGGGCCTGGCAGCACATCGAGGAGGTCGAGGCGGCGGGCGGGATGGCCAAGGCCATCGACGCGGGCATCCCCAAGCTGCGTATCGAGGAGGCCGCGGCCCGTACGCAGGCGCGGATCGACTCGGGGCGCCAGCCGGTGATCGGCGTCAACAAGTACCGCGTGGAGACCGACGAGCAGATCGACGTCCTCACGGTCGACAACTCCTCCGTGCGCACCCAGCAGATCGAGAAGCTGCGGCGGCTGCGGGCGGAGCGCGACGAGGGCGCGTGCCAGGACGCGCTCGACGCGCTGACCCGGGCGGCCGGCGGCGAGGGCAACCTGCTGGAGCTGGCGGTGCGCGCGGCCCGTGCCAAGGCAACCGTCGGGGAGATCTCGGACGCGCTGGAGAAGGTGTACGGGCGGCACGCGGGCCAGATCCGTACGATCGCCGGTGTGTACCGCAACGAAGCAGGCGAGTCCCCGTCCGTGGACCGCACCCGTACGCTCGTGGACTCCTTCGAGGAGGCCGAGGGCCGCCGCCCGCGCATCCTGGTCGCCAAGATGGGCCAGGACGGGCACGACCGCGGCCAGAAGGTGATCGCGACCGCCTTCGCGGACCTCGGCTTCGACGTCGACGTGGGCCCGCTGTTCCAGACCCCGGGCGAGGTGGCCCGTCAGGCGGTGGAGGCGGACGTGCACATCGTGGGCGTCTCGTCGCTGGCCGCCGGGCACCTCACGCTCGTACCGGCGCTGCGGGAGGAGCTGGCGGCGGAGGGCCGCGAGGACATCATGGTCGTCGTCGGCGGGGTGATCCCGCCGCAGGACGTGCCGACGCTGCTGGAGATGGGCGCGGCGGCCGTGTTCCCGCCCGGGACGGTGATCCCGGAAGCGGCGTACGACCTCGTGCAGCGGCTGTCGGCCGGCCTCGGGCACGACCTGTGATCGAACTCGACACCTACGTCAAGGGCGTACTCGACGGGAAGCGGGCGCTGATCGCGCGCGCCATCACGCTCGTCGAGTCCACCCGGCCCCAACACCGTTCGCTGGCGCAGGAGTTGCTCACCGAGCTGCTTCCGTACAGCGGGCGGGCGCGGCGGATCGGCGTCAGTGGGGTGCCGGGGGTCGGCAAGTCGACGTTCATCGACGCGTTCGGCACGATGCTGACGGGACTGGGTCACCGGGTGGCGGTGCTTGCGGTGGACCCGTCGTCCAGCCGCACGGGCGGTTCGATCCTGGGCGACAAGACCCGGATGGAGCGGCTGGCCGTCGACCCGGCGGCCTTCATCCGCCCCTCCCCCACCGCCGGAACCCTCGGCGGGGTGGCGAAGGCGACGCGTGAGTCGATCGTCGTCATGGAGGCCGCAGGCCACGACGTGGTGCTGGTGGAGACGGTCGGCGTCGGCCAGTCGGAGACCGCGGTCGCGAACATGGTCGACTCCTTCCTGCTGCTGACCCTGGCCCGCACCGGCGACCAGCTCCAGGGCATCAAGAAGGGCGTCCTGGAACTGGCGGACGTGATCGCCGTCAACAAGGCGGACGGGCCGCACGAACGTGACGCCAAGGCCGCCGCGCGGGAACTGGCGGGCGCCCTGCGGCTGATGCACGGCAAGGACGCGGCCTGGACGCCGCCCGTACTGAGTTGCAGCGCCCGCGAATCGGCCGGTCTCGACACCGTCTGGGAACGCCTCGAACAGCACCGCACGCTGCTCGAATCGACCGGCCGGCTCGCCGCCAAGCGCCGGGACCAGCAGGTCGACTGGACCTGGACCATGGTCCGCGACGAGCTGCTGGGCCGGCTGCACGCCGATCCGGCCGTACGCGCCCTCACGCCGTCCCTGGAGGAACAGGTGCGCAACGGCGAGCTGACGGCCACGCTCGCCGCCGAGCGGATCCTGCGGGCGTTCAACGGGCCGGGAGCGGGCGACGGCGCGGGCTGACGGTCAGCGGGTCACGGTGTGCTGTCCCGTACGTCGAGGTGGGCCCACGGGTCGTCGACCTGCTGTGCCCCGGCCGCTTCCTCCTGGGCGGCAGCCTCGGCGGCGGCTTCCTTGGCGCGCTTCTTGAACGCCACGGTCCTGCGGGCCTTGGCGATGACCTCGTCGTGGTCCCAGCCGAAGGTCGCGGCGTCGAGCCGGGCGTTGAAGGCGGTCAGCAGCTCGGGGCTGATCGCCGCGAGCGCGGTGCGCAGCTCGGCGAGCGTCTGCGGTCCCTCGGCGAACTCGAACTCGTACGGGTCCGAGGATGCCTCTGAGCTCGGCTCGTGCGGTAGCGCGGACATGTGTGTGACCTCCGGTCGTGATGTCTTCACGGTACGCGGTCGATGTGGCTTCCGTGCAACCAGGACCGATCTCCGACGGTGTGCCCGAACCCTGTGCCGCGTCGCCCCGCGAGGGGTATGCCAGAGCGGTTTGCCGGAGCTACGTGCTCGCAAACGGCCTGGCCACGGGCCGGTGACGACCGCATCACGATGGCCTCCTCAGGCGTAGCGGGTCGCGTGGGGCTTCGTTGAACGTGCCATGACGATGTGTGACGAGGGCGGTCCCCCGGTTTTCTTCGCACGAGCACCGGCCGGGTCCTGGCCGGACGAAGGGGGCGACTGCCGTTGGTGCAGCATCCTCCTCGGCCCCGCCCCTGTCTCGGGATCCGCCGTGCCGGGGTCCGCACCGGGGGAACACGGCCGCGCCCGGTCCGCGGAGTGGCGCGCCGACGGCCTGCGGACCTGGCCGGAGCGGGTACGGCCGGTGATGCTGCCGCTGGCGGCGCTCACCGTGCTGGCCGTGCTGGCGCTGGCCGTGTGGGGCTGAGCGGGCGCGCGGCGACGGCGCCGTGCGGCGCGCGTCCGCCCCGCGCCCGCCGCGCCCACCGCGTCGCGCCAAGTGCCACGAAATGCCCCGCCGGGGCACGGCGACGGATTCCGGCCTTCCTGGGAGGGTGACAGAGGCCGCCGCTCCGGTCGGCGAGGGCGGCGGCCCCCGGCGCACACGGCCCGCGGACGGTCCCACGCCGTCCGACGCGGAGGCCTCCGTTTGCGGCCCGGCGCGTCCGCACGGCAGGGTTCGGGGGTGGCTACCTTGCTGATCGTGCACCACACGCCCTCGCCCCACTGCCAGGCGATGTTCGAGGCCGTCGTCGCCGGGGCGAACGACCCGGAGATCGAGGGCGTACGCGTCGTCCGGCGGGCGGCGCTGGCCGCGACGGCCGCCGACGTGCTGGCCGCCGACGGATATCTGCTCGGCACACCGGCGAACCTGGGCTACATGTCCGGCGCCCTGAAGCATTTCTTCGACCAGGTCTACTACCCCTGCCTGGACACGACCCGGGGCAGGCCCTTCGGCTACTACGTGCACGGGGGCAACGACGTCACCGGCGCGGTCCGGGGCATCGAGTCGATCGTCAAGGGCCTGGGCTGGCGGCGCTCGGCCGAGGCCGTGACCGTGACGGGCGAGCCGGACAAGGCCGACGTCGAGGCGTGCCGGGAACTGGGCGCCTCCCTCGCCGCCGGCCTCATGGACTGACCGTGGTGGTGTGCCTACGGCGTCACGGCGCGAGCAGCAGGCTGTCGCCGCGCTCCTTGGCGGCGGCGTAACGCCGGGCCACGTCCTGCCAGTTGACGACGGCCCACATGGCGTCGATGAAGTCGACCTTCTGGTTCTTGTACTGGAGATAGAAGGCGTGCTCCCAGGCGTCGAAGACCAGGACCGGCGTCGAGCCCTGACCGACGTTGCCCTGGTGGTCGTAGACCTGCTCGACGATCAGCCGTCCGCTGAGCGGCTCGTAGGCGAGGACGCCCCAGCCGGAACCCTGGGTGGTCGCGGACGCCTTGGTGAGCTGCGCCTTGAACGCGGCGAAGGAGCCGAACGACTCCGAGATCGCGTCCGCCAGCTCCCCCACACCGTCCGCGGCGAGGGGCTCGCCGCCGCCGTCACCGGTCATGTTGTGCCAGTAGATGGAGTGCAGGATGTGCCCGGAGAGGTGGAAGGCGAGGTTCTTCTCCAGGCCGTTGATCGAGCCCCACGACTCCTTGTCGCGGGCTTCCGCGAGCTGCTCAAGGGTGTCGTTCGCGCCCTTCACGTACGCCGCGTGGTGCTTGTCGTGGTGCAGCTCGACGATCTGCGGGTTGATGACCGGTTCGAGCGCCGCGTAGTCGTACGGAAGCTCCGGGAGCGTGTAAACAGCCATGTCCAACATCCTTCGGACTTGTTATTGCAACCAGTATGCAGTTGCACGCTAGCAGCAGAAGGGGCGGGGCGCCGCCGATCAACACAGCGAGGGCCGGAGGGGTTTCCCCTCCGGCCCTCGCTCTGTCACGGTCCTCGGTCAGTACTCCCCGACCTCGGCGCCCGCTCTCAGTCCTCGCCCTCCAGGTCCCCTTCCGTCTCCAGGTACACCTGGCGCAGCGCCTCCAGCACCGCCGGGTCGGGCTTCTCCCACATGCCGCGGGACTCCGCTTCGAGCAGCCGCTCGGCGATGCCGTGCAGGGCCCACGGGTTGGCCTGCTGCAGGAACTCGCGGTTGGTCGGGTCCAGGACGTACGTCTCGGTGAGCTTGTCGTACATCCAGTCGGCGATCACGCCCGTGGTCGCGTCGTAACCGAAGAGGTAGTCGACGGTGGCGGCGAGTTCGAAGGCGCCCTTGTAGCCGTGGCGGCGCATCGCCTCGATCCACTTGGGGTTGACGACCCGGGCGCGGAAGACCCGGGAGGTCTCCTCGACGAGCGTGCGGGTGCGGACCGTCTCGGGGCGCGTCGAGTCGCCGATGTACGCCTCGGGGGCGGTGCCGCGCAGCGCCCGCACGGTGGCCACCATGCCGCCGTGGTACTGGAAGTAGTCGTCCGAGTCCGCGATGTCGTGCTCGCGGGTGTCCGTGTTCTTGGCGGCGACCGCGATGCGCTTGTACGCGGTCTCCATCTCGTCCCGGGCCGGACGGCCGTCGAGTTCACGGCCGTAGGCGTAGCCGCCCCACACCGTGTAGACCTCGGCGAGGTCGGCGTCGGTGCGCCAGTCGCGGGAGTCGATGAGCTGCAGCAGCCCGGCGCCGTACGTACCGGGCCGGGAGCCGAAGATACGGGTGGTGGCACGCCGTTCGTCGCCGTGTTCGGCCAGGTCGGCCTGGGTGTGGGCGCGGACGAAATTCGCCTCGGCCGGTTCGTCGAGCGAGGCGGCCAGGCGTACGGCGTCGTCGAGCAGGCCGATCGTGTGCGGGAACGCGTCGCGGAAGAAGCCCGAGATGCGCAGCGTCACGTCGATACGGGGGCGGCCCAACTCCTCGTACGGGACGGCCTCCAGGCCCGTGACCCGGCGTGAGGCGTCGTCCCAGACGGGGCGGACGCCGAGCAGGGCGAGTGCTTCGGCCACGTCGTCGCCGGCCGTGCGCATCGCGCTGGTGCCCCACAGGGAGAGGCCGACGGAGGTGGGCCAGTCGCCGTTGTCGGTGCGGTAGCGCTCCAGGAGGGAGTCGGCGAGGGCCTGGCCGGTCTCCCAGGCGAGCCGGGAGGGGACGGCCTTGGGGTCGACCGAGTAGAAGTTCCGGCCGGTCGGCAGGACGTTGACCAGACCGCGCAGGGGCGATCCGGAGGGGCCGGCCGGGACGAAGCCGCCGTTCAGGGCGTGCACGGTGTGGTCGAGTTCGGCGGTGGTCGCGGCGAGGCGCGGCACGACCTCGCGGGCGGCGAACTCCAGGATGGCGGCGACCTGTTCGCCCTGGTCGGTGGGGACGGCGGCCGGGTCCCAGTCGGCGTCGTCCATCGCCTGCACCAGCGCGCGGGCCTTGTCCTCCGCCTCGTCGGCGGTGGTGCGGGTCGCGGCCGACTCGTCCAGGCCGAGCGCCTCGCGCAGGCCGAGCAGAGCGGCGGCGCCGCCCCAGATCTGGCGGGCGCGGAGGATCGCGAGGACGAGGTTGACGCGGTCCGCGCCCTTCGGCGGGTTGCCGAGGACGTGCAGGCCGTCGCGGATCTGGGCGTCCTTGATCTCGCACAGCCAGCCGTCGACGTGCAGCAGGAAGTCGTCGAAGCCGTCGTCCTCGGGGCGGTCCTCGAGTCCCAGGTCGTGGTCGAGCTTCGCGGCCTGGATGAGGGTCCAGATCTGGGCGCGGATCGCGGGCAGCTTCGCCGGGTCCATGGCCGCGATCTGGGCGTGCTCGTCGAGCAGTTGCTCCAGCCGCGCGATGTCCCCGTAGGAGTCCGCGCGGGCCATCGGCGGGACCAGGTGGTCGACGAGCGTGGCGTGGACGCGGCGCTTGGCCTGGGTGCCCTCGCCCGGGTCGTTGACCAGGAACGGGTAGACGAGCGGCAGATCGCCGAGGGCTGCGTCCGGACCGCACGCGGCGGACAGCCCGGCGTTCTTGCCGGGCAGCCACTCCAGGTTGCCGTGCTTGCCGAGGTGGATCATCGCGTCGGCCCCGAAACCGCCGTCCGCGTGCGCGGCGGCGATCCAGCGGTAGGCAGCGAGGTAGTGGTGCGAGGGGGGCAGATCGGGGTCGTGGTAGATCGCGATCGGGTTCTCGCCGAAGCCGCGCGGCGGCTGGATGAGGACCAGCAGGTTCCCGCGGCGCAGGGCCGCGAGCACGATGTCGCCCTCCGGGTTGCTGCTGCGGTCGACGAACATCTCGCCGGGCGCCGGGCCCCAGTGCTGCTCGACGGCGGTGCGCAGCGCCTCGGGCAGGGTCGCGTACCAGCGCTTGTAGTCGGCCGCCGGGATACGGACCGGGTTACGGGCCAGCTGCTCCTCGGTGAGCCAGTCCTGGTCGTGGCCGCCCGCCTCGATCAGCGCGCGGATCAGTTCGTCGCCGTCCCCGGAGACCAGTCCCGGGATGTCCTGCTCGGGCCCGAAGTCGTAGCCCTCGCCGATGAGTCGGCGCAGGATCGCGACGGCGCTCGCGGGGGTGTCGAGGCCGACGGCGTTGCCGATCCGGGAGTGCTTGGTCGGGTACGCGGACAGCACCAGCGCCAGCCGCTTCTCGGCGGCCGGGATGTGCCTGAGCCGGGCGTGGCGTACGGCGATCCCGGCCACCCGGGCGGCCCGCTCGGGGTCGGCGACGTACGCGGGGAGGCCGTCCTCGTCGATCTCCTTGAAGGAGAACGGCACGGTGATCAGGCGGCCGTCGAACTCCGGGACCGCGATCTGGCTCGCCGCGTCCAGCGGGGAGACGCCCTCGTCGCTCTCCTCCCAGGCGGTCCGCGAGCCGGTCAGGCACAGGGCCTGCAGGATCGGGATGTCCAGGCCGGTGAGGGCGCCCGCGTCCCAGGACTCGTCGTCGCCGCCCGCGGAGGCCTCGGCGGGCTTGGTGCCACCGGCCGCGAGGACGGTCGTGACGATCGTGTCGGCCGCCCGCAGCTCCTCGATCAGCTCCGGCTCGGGGGCGCGCAGGGAGGCCACGTACAGGGGCAGCGCGCGACCGCCGGCGTCCTCCACCGCGTCGCACAGGGCGCCGATGAAGGCCGTGTTGCCGCTCATGTGGTGGGCGCGGTAGTAGAGCACCGCGATGGTCGGGGCGCCGGGGATCTCGCGGGCCGTGCGCTCCAGCGGGCCCCAGGTCGGGGCGGGAGCGGGCGGGTCGAAGCCGTGGCCGGTCAGCAGGACCGTGTCCGAGAGGAAGCGGGCCAGCTGGTCGAGGTTGTCGGGGCCGCCGTGGGCGAGATAGGCGTGGGCCTCGGCGGCGATGCCGATGGGCACGGTGGAGGCGGCCATCAGCTGGGCGTCGGGGGCCTGTTCGCCGGTGAGGACGACGACCGGGCGGCCGTCGGCGAGCAGCAGGTCGAGGCCGTCCTCCCAGGCGCGCAGACCGCCGAGGAGGCGTACGACGACGAGGTCGGCGCCGTCGAGGAGGGCGGGGAGGGCGTCGATGTCGAGGCGGGCCGGGTTGGCGAACCGGTAGGGCACCGGACCATCGGCCGCGCGAGCGCTGAGCAGGTCGGTGTCGGACGTCGACAGCAGGAGGATCATGTGGCGTCGGGCCTTCCTCGGGGTCCGCGCCCCGGGCGGTGGTGGACTGGGTCTCCCCGTGCTCACGCGGGAACTCGTGAGCTGGGGAAAGGGAGTTCCTGGCTCACCCGGATTCTCTGGCCGGGCTCACAGTGGCGGGACCGCGCCGGCTTCGCACCGGCTTCCTCCCCTGTCGCCGTGGTGGCGGTGGCGGATCGGATGATCCACCGAAAGGAATAGTAAGGGGCGGGGAAAAAGGGCGGGGCATACAGCCTGCGGGAACGTAGGTATGCTCGCCGCCATGTCCTCGGCTGCCCTCCGTCCATCGTCCCAGGCCACAGCGGTCTCACGGGACCGCGGTGACGCCTGCCCGGGGACCCTGCGGCTGCATGCGGCGGACGACGGGGCGCTGGCCCGCGTCAGGATCCCCGGCGGTGTGCTGACCGTCCGCCAGGCCGAGGTGCTCGCCGACGCGGCACAGCGCCTGGGCGACGGTGACGTGCATCTCACCTCGCGCGGCAACGTACAGCTGCGGGGGCTGGCGGACGGGTGCGGAGCCGCACTGGCCGAGTCGCTGACCGCCGCCGGTCTGCTGCCCTCGCGCGGGCACGAGCGGGTCCGCAACATCGTCGCCTCCCCGCTGTCCGGTCTCGACGCCCAGGGACCGGGAAGACGGGGGCTGGGGGGACAGGGGCTGCGGGACGTGCGGCCCTGGCTGTCGGCCCTCGACACCGCGCTGTGCGCGAGCGAGGCGGCGCAGGCCCTGTCGGGTCGGTTCCTGTTCGCGCTGGACGACGGGCGCGGGGATCTGGCCGATCTCGAAGCCGACGTGACGGTACGGGCCACGGCGGACGGCGGCGCGCAGCTCGCTCTCGGATCGGCGGCCCAGGCATTGCACGTGTCCGCCGAGGACGCGCCACGGGCCGCGCTGGTGGCGGCGGAAGCGTTCCTGGAGGCCGAGCGGGCCGGTGGGACACGTGCCTGGCGGGTGGCCGAGCTGGCGCTCGCGGACGACGAGTTGACCGCGCTGGTCGGTCGCCGTCTGACCGCGGAGGGCATGGGCCACGAGCGGCAGGTACGGGTGACCGGCCGCTCGGAGGGCCCGCTGCCGGGAGTTGTCGGGGACGCCTTGTCCGTGCACGTTCCGCTGGGCCGCTTCTCGGCTCCTCAGTGGCGGGAGTTGACGCGGGTCGCCCTCGGGGAGCTGCGGCTGACCCCGTGGCGCGGTGTGGTTCTTCCCACTCCGGGGACGAGCGCCGCGCAGCGGACCGAGGCGCTGGCCCGCCTCGCCGCCGTCGGCCTCGTCACCGATCCGGACTCGCCCTGGCTGCGCGTCGGCGCGTGCATCGGGCGGCCGGGCTGCGCCAAGTCGCGGGCCGACGTACGGGCGGACGCGACCGCCACGCTCGGCGCGGTCGACGAGGTGAACCACCGGAGCGGCCTTCCCCTGTACTGGTCCGGATGCGAGCGCCGCTGCGGGCACCCGCGGGGCGAACGGATCGACGTCGTCGCCGCCCCCGAGGGGGGTTACCGGCTGTCCGTCGCCGCACCCGGACACGACGAAGCACGCACGGTCTCCCTGGACGACCCTTCCCGTCTCGCCGCCGCCCTGGCGGAGATGCCATGAACCTGAGCCCGATTCCGAGCCCGAACCTGAGCCGTATGACGACCGAGAGCAGTGAGAAGAACACCGTGACCACGTACGACTACGAGAAGGACGGCGCGGCGATATACCGCCAGTCCTTCGCCACGATCCGCGCGGAGGCGGACCTCGCGGCGCTGCCCCCCGACGTCAGCCAGGTCGCCGTACGGATGATCCACGCCTGCGGAATGGTCGACCTCGTACGCGACCTCGCCTTCACCCCGGACGTGGTGTCGCGGGCCCGTGCGGCCCTGCGCGCCGGTGCGCCGATCCTCTGCGACGTCCAGATGGTGGCCAGCGGAGTGACGCGCAAGCGGCTGCCCGCGGACAACGACGTGCTCTGCACGCTGTCCGACCCGTCCGTCCCGGAACTGGCCGCGAAGCTGGGCACCACGCGCAGCGCCGCCGCGCTGGAACTGTGGCGCGACCGTCTTGAGGGTTCCGTGGTCGCCATCGGCAACGCCCCCACGGCCCTCTTCCGTCTCCTGGAGATGATCGAGGAGGGCGCGCCCCGTCCGGCCGCCGTCATCGGCGTCCCGGTCGGCTTCATCGGCGCCGCCGAGTCGAAGGACGCACTCGCCGCGCACCCGTCCGGTCTGGAACACCTGGTCGTACGCGGCCGTCGCGGAGGCAGCGCCCTGGCCGCCTCCGCTCTCAACGCGATCGCGAGCGAGGAAGAGTGAACGGCGAGAACGGCATGACCGGCAAGCTGTACGGGGTCGGGCTCGGCCCCGGTGACCCGTCCCTGATGACCGTGCGGGCCGTCGAGGTCATCGCCGAGGCGGACGTGATCGCCTACCACAGTGCCCGGCACGGGCGGTCCATCGCCCGCTCGATCGCTGCCAAGCACATACGCGAGGACCACATCGAGGAGCGGCTGGTCTATCCGCTCACGGTGGAGACCACCGATCACCCCGGCGGCTACCAGGGCGCCATGGACGAGTTCTACGCCGAGGCCTCGGCCCGGCTCGCCGCGCACCTCGACGCGGGGCGCACGGTGGCGGTCCTCGCCGAGGGCGACCCGCTGTTCTACGGCTCGTACATGCACATGCACAAGCGGCTCGTCGACCGTTACGACACCGAGGTCGTCCCCGGTGTCACGTCCGTGTCCGCCGCCGCGGCCCGGCTCGGCACCCCGCTCGCCGAGGGCGAGGAGGTGCTGACCATCCTGCCGGGCACCCTGCCCGAGGAGGAGCTGACCGCGCGGCTCGCCGCGACGGACGTGGCCGTGGTGATGAAGCTGGGCCGTACGTTCCCCAAGGTGCGGCGCGCGCTGGAGAGTTCGGGGCGGCTGGACGAGGCCCGGTACGTCGAGCGGGCCACCATGGACGGGGAGCGCGTCGCCGAACTGGCCGACGTGGAACCGGAGTCGGTGCCGTACTTCTCGGTGGCCGTGCTGCCCAGCCGGGTCGACGCCGAGCGGCCCGTACGGGAGCAGGGCGAGGTCGTCGTGGTCGGCACCGGGCCCGCCGGACCGCTGTGGCTGACCCCCGAGACGCGGGGCGCCCTCGCCGCCGCCGACGACCTGGTCGGCTACACCACCTACCTCGACCGGGTACCGGAGCGGGCCGGGCAGCTCCGGCACGGCTCGGACAACCGGGTGGAGGCCGAGCGCGCCGAGTTCGCGCTCCAACTGGCCCTGCGGGGGCGGCGGGTGGCCGTCGTCTCCGGCGGTGACCCGGGTGTCTTCGCGATGGCGACCGCCGTGCTGGAGGCCGCCTCGCAGAAGGAGTACGAGGACGTCCCGGTGCGGGTGCTGCCGGGGGTGACCGCGGCCAACGCCGCCGCCGCCCGCGCGGGCGCCCCCCTCGGCCACGACTACGCCACCATCTCCCTCTCCGACCGGCTCAAGCCGTGGGAGGTCATCGCCGAGCGGCTGCGCGCGGCGGCCTCGGCGGATCTGGTGCTGGCCCTGTACAACCCCGGCTCGCAGAGCCGTACCTGGCAGGTGGGCAAGGCCCGCGAGCTGCTGCTTGAGCACCGGGCCCCGGACACGCCGGTCGTGGTCGCCCGGGACGTGGGCGGCGCGGGCGAACGCGTACGGATCGTGCGGCTCGTCGACCTGGACCCGGCTGAGGTCGACATGCGTACGGTGCTGTTGGTCGGGTCTTCGCAGACTCGGGTTGCCGTGCGGCGCGGGGGTTCTGAGGACGTCGTCTGGACTCCTCGGCGGTATCCGGAGGGATGAGCCTCGGCTGCGGTGCAGCCGGCTCGGTGTGGTGAGTCGGCTGCGGGTGCGTCGTGGCTGGTCGCGCAGTTCCCCGCGCCCCTTACTGGGCGCGCCTCATCCTGACCCAGTGGGCCGCCGACTCGGGGTCGGTGGCCACCTGGACGCCCTCGGGAGTCGGCGGCCTGCGGACCACCACCACCGGGACTCCCGCCTCTCGTGCCGCCGTCAGTTTCGGTGCCGTGGCGGTGCCTCCGCTGTCCTTGGTCACCAAGGCGTCGATCCGGTGGTGGCGCAACAGGTCACGCTCGCCGTCGAGGGTGAAGGGGCCCCGGTCCAGCAGTACCTCCATGCGGGCGGGACACGGGGGTTCCGGGGCGTCGACGGACCGGACGAGGAACCACAGGTCGTCCAGGTGCGCGAACGTGGCCAGGCCCATGCGGCCGGTCGTGAGGAAGACCCGTCGGCCGAGTCCGGGCAGCAGCAGCGCCGCCGCCTCCAGCGAAGCGGCCTCGTGCCAGTCGTCGCCCTCGACCGGGGTCCAGCCGGGGCGGCGCAGCGCGAGCAGGGGAACATGGGCGGTGGCGGCGGCTCTCGCCGCGTTGAAGCTGATCGTTCCGGCGAAGGGGTGGGTGGCGTCGATGAGCACGTCCACCGCGTGCTCGCGCAGCCACGCGGCCATCCCCTCGGCACCGCCGAAACCGCCCACGCGGACCTCGCCCGGGGGCAGCCGAGGGCTGGCGACCCGCCCCGCCAGGGAACTCGTCAGTTCCAGGCCGGGGGTACCGTGCAGTAGCCCGGCCAGCTGTCGGGCTTCGGTCGTTCCGCCGAGTATCAGTACGTGCATGGAGATCCGGGTCCGTTCATGAACAGCGAAGAGCAGGGTGCCAGTGCCGGTACCGATACCGGTGTCGGTGCCGGTGAGGCGAAGGGCGGGCGCGGGGCCCAACTCAAGCACACCGGGCTGCGGCCCGGCTGGACCACCGGCGCCTGTGCGACCGCGGCGACGACGGCCGCGTACACCGCGCTGCTGACCGGGGAGTTTCCCGACCCGGTGACCATCACGCTGCCCAGGGGGCAGACTCCGTCGTTCGCTCTCGCGGCCGAGGAGCTGACGGACACGTACGCGATGGTGGGGATCGTGAAGGACGCGGGTGACGATCCCGATGTCACGCACGGCGCGCTGGTACGGGCCACGGTCCGGCGGCTTCCCGCGGGTGCCGGGGTGGTCTTCCGGGCGGGCCCCGGCGTGGGCACGGTCACCCGTCCCGGGCTGCCGCTGGCCGTCGGTGAGCCGGCCGTCAACCCGGTCCCCCGCCGGATGATGAGCGAGCACGTCGCCGAGGTCGCGGCCCGGCACGGCGGCACAGGCGACGTCGAGATCACCGTCTCCGTCGACCACGGCGAGGAGATCGCCCGCTCCACCTGGAACCCGCGGCTGGGCATCCTGGGCGGCCTGTCCATCCTCGGCACCACGGGCATCGTGGTCCCGTACTCGTGCTCGGCCTGGATCGACTCGATCCGGCGGGGTGTGGACGTGGCACGCGCGGCGGGGCGTACGCATGTCGCCGGGTGCACCGGGTCGACGTCGGAGAAGACGGTCGTCGCCGAGTACCGGCTCCCCGAGGACTCCTTGCTCGACATGGGTGACTTCGCGGGCGCGGTGCTCAAGTACATCCGCCGGCATCCCGTCGACCGGCTGACCATCTGCGGCGGCTTCGCCAAGCTGTCCAAGCTGGCCGCGGGACATCTGGACCTGCACTCCGCCCGGTCCCAGGTCGACAAGGGGTTCCTCGCCGAACTCGCCCGGCGCGGCGGGGCGGGCGAGTCGCTGGTCGCCGAGGTGGCCGGGGCGAACACCGGGCTGGCCGCGCTCCAGCTGTGCATGGCGGCCGGGGTGCCGCTGGGTGAGCTGGTCGCGACGACCGCCCGTGACGAGGCGCTGGCCGTGCTGCGCGGGGCGCCGGTCGCGGTCGACGTGATCTGCATCGACCGGGCGGGCACGGTGGTGGGGCGCAGCACGGTGGTGTGAGCGCCGCACATGGCTGTAGCGCGCTCATCCGGCGTCAGCAGACGTGGCGGTCCCGGTCGGCCGAGTACAGGTGGCTGTCGCGGAACTGCTCCGCGCCCAGGGTCCGCCCGACCATGATGACGGCGGTCCGCAGCACGCCGGCCTCCTTCACCTTCCCGGCGATCTCGTCCAGCCTGCCGCGGATGACCAGCTCGTCGGGCCGGGAGGCGTAGGCGACGACCGCGGCGGGGCAGTCGGCGCCGTAGTGCGGAAGCAGTTCGTCGACGACCCGGTCCGCGTACCGGACGGCGAGGTGCAGCACGACGAGGGCGCCGCTGCGGCCGAGGGTGGCCAGGTCCTCCCCCTCCGGCATGGCGGTGGCGCTGTGGGCGACGCGGGTGAGGATGACGGTCTGGCCGACGGTCGGCACGGTCAGCTCCCGCTTCAGGGCGGCGGCCGCCGCGGCGAAGGCGGGAACGCCGGGGACGACCTCGTACGGCACTCCGGCCGCGTCCAGCCGCCGCATCTGCTCGGCCATCGCGCTGAACACCGACGGGTCCCCGGAGTGCAGCCGGGCCACGTCGTGCCCCTCCTCGTGCGCGCGGACCGTCTCGGCGGTGATCTCGTCGAGGTTGAGCTGCGCGGTGTCGATCAGCCGGGCGTCCGGCGGGCACTCGGCCAGCAGTTCACGCGGGACCAGACTGCCCGCGTACAGGCAGACGTGGCAGGCGGCGAGCGTACGGGCGCCGCGCACCGTGATCAGGTCGGCGGCACCGGGTCCGGCGCCGATGAAGTACACGGTCATCTGTCTGCTCCTGCGGAATCGTCGGCTGCGGCGGACGGGTCGGACGTCTTCCGCACGGGCGTCTGGGGAAGTTTCTGTACGGCCCACTGGGTCACCGGCATCGCCTGCCGCCAGCCGGTGAAACCGCCCACCGGCACGGCGTGCGCCACCGCGAGCCGTACCAGTTCGCCGCCGTGGCGCCGGTAGGCGTCGGCGAGCAGTGCCTCCGACTCCAGGGTCACGGTGTTGGCGACCAGCCGTCCGCCCGCGGGCAGCGCCTCCCAGCACGCGTCGAGGAGGCCGGGCGCGGTGAGCCCGCCGCCGATGAACACGGCGTCGGGCGAAGGGAGTTCGGCCAGGACGGCGGGCGCGGAACCGGTGACGACCCGCAGCCCGGGTACCCCGAGCCGGTCGGCGTTGCGGGCGATGCGCCCGGCCCGTACCGGGTCGCGTTCGACGGTGACCGCACGGCACGAGGGGTGCGTACGCATCCACTCGATCGCGATCGAGCCCGAGCCGCCGCCGATGTCCCACAGCAGCTCGCCGGGTGCGGGGGCGAGTGCGCCGAGCGTGGCGGCGCGGATGTGCCGCTTGGTGAGCTGTCCGTCGTGCTCGTACGCCTCGTCCGGCAGCCCCGGTACGGCGCCGAGCCGCAGGGCGTCCGGGGCCCGCCGGCACTCGACGGCGACGATGTTGAGGGGGTCGCCCGACGGGTGCGCCCAGCCGTCGGCGGTCGCCTCGGCCGTCGTACGTTCCTGCGCGCCGCCGAGTTGTTCCAGCACCCGCATCCGGCTGGGGCCGAAGCCGCGGTCCCGCAGCAGGGCGGCGACCTCGGCGGGGGTGGTGGCGTCCGCGCTGAGCACGAGGAGCCGTCGGCCGTCGTGCAGGGCGGCGGCGAGGCGGGCGGCGGGCCGGCCGACGAGGGTGACGACCTCGACGTCCTCCACGGGCCAGCCGAGGCGCGCGGCGGCGTGGGAGACGGAGGAGGGATGGGGCAGGACGCGCAGTGCGCCGAGTTCGGCGTCGGGCATCTCGTCGAACACCTCGGTGAGGGCGCGTCCGATGCCGTAGAACATCGGGTCGCCGCTGGCCAGCACGGCGATCCGGCGGCCGGAGTGCGCGGCGAGGAGGCCGGGGACGGCGGGGCGCAGGGGCGAGGGCCAGGTGATCCGTTCCCCGGCGCAGTCCGGCGGCAGCAGGTCCAGCTGGCGCGCTCCCCCGATCAGGACCTCGGCGTCGCGAAGTGCCGTACGGGAGGGGCCCGGCAGGCCTTCCCAGCCGTCGGCCCCGATCCCGACGACGGTGACAGCGGTGGCGGCGGGCTGCGGTCCAGGTCGCGCGGGGATCACTGCTCGGTACCTCGGAATTCGGCGGCGGGTCTCGGGAGGGAGCTCACGAACGGGCGTCGGGAGGGGCAACAGGAACGCACTTTACGGGGCGCCGACCTGCGCACCTACGCTCGGGTACGCGGGTCGGGGCCGCCGTGGACCTGTCATCAGCAGCGTCTAAGCTCCAGGTCATGCGCGTACTGGTCTTGGAGGACGATCCTGATCTGGGGCCCGTCGTCGCGGCTCGGCTGCGCGAGGCGGGGTTCGCCGTGGACCTTGCACGGATGCTGGCCGAGGCCGACCTGAAACTCGCGGTGAACGGCTACGACTGTGTCGTGGCCGACCGCTCGGTCCCGGACGGCGACTCTCTCACGCTGCTCGCCGCACACCGGCGCAAGGGTTCGGCGCTGCCCTTCCTGCTGCTGACGGCGCTGGACGCGGTGAGCGACCGGGTGGCCGGCTTCGAGCACGGCGCGGACGACTACCTGGTCAAGCCCTTCGCCTTCGCCGAACTGGTCGTACGGGTGCGGGCGCTGTGCCGCAGGGAGCAGCCCGCACGGTTGCCGGTCCTGCGGGCGGGCGACCTGGAGGTGGATCTGCCCAGACGCCGTGTGTCCCGTGCCGGGGTGCTGCTCAGCCTCTCCGCCAAGGAGTTCGCGGTGCTGGAGGTGCTGATGCTGCGCGCGGGCCAGGTCGTCACGCGCACCGAGCTGATCGAGAGCTGCTGGGACGAGGCGAGCGAGCCGATGTCCAACGTGGTGGACGTCCTGATCGGCCAGCTCCGACGCCGGCTCGGCCCGCCCGATCCGATCGGGACGGTACGCGGCGTCGGCTACCGGCTGGACGGCGCGGACCCGGGCGGCACCGGGCAGGAACGGGCCACGGGGACGCGGACGTGATCCGCCTCCGCCGCCCAACAGCCATGTCCTCCATGTCACCCGCCGTCGCCCGGCTGCGGCGTACCCGTCGGTCCATGACGCTGCTGTTCGCCGGGACGACCGCTGCCTGTCTCGTCGTACTCGCCACGGTCGCCGTCCGCATCGATGCCGAGTCCCGCCGGTCCGGCCTCGACCACGAGGTCGGCAGCCGGGCGGTCGGTCTGTCGCGGGCGGTCTGGTTCGACGACGGGGCGTTGCATCTGGAGCCGCTGCGCGAGGATGAACTCGCTCGCAGCGCCGAGGTGTTGGCCGTCCTGGAGGTCGCTCCAGGAGAGTCACCGTCGGTGTGGAACGTCGTTCCCGCCCGCACGGCGCTTCCCCGGGAGGACTGGCTCGACCATGTCTGGCGGGACGTCCTGAAGGAGCAGGAGACCGTCTCCGTCAGCGCCCCCTCCGAGGAGGGCGAGCGTCTGAGGTGGGCTGCCGCTCCCGTCTGGGACGGCGACCGGATCGGCGCGGCCGTACTGGTCGGCACGGCACTGGCGCGCAGCGAACACGATCACGACCTCCTCGTCCGCTGGCTGGCCCTCGGCTGTACGGCCCTGGTGTGCTGCGCGGCGGCCGTCGGCCATCTGCTGTCCGGCAGGGCCATGCGTCCCGCCCTCGTCGCGCTGGGCCGGCAGGAAGAGTTCCTGGCCGAGGCCGCGCACGAACTGCGCACACCACTGGCGACGTTGCGGCTGGTGGCGGAGCGGGACGGTTCCTCCGACCGGACACTACGACTGGTGGACCGGCTGAGCCGCCTGGTCACCGGCCTGCTGACCCGGGCCCGTACGGAGGCCGGAACGCAGCAGGTCGAGCTGGTGCCCCTGCGCCTCGACCAGCTGGTGGAGACCACGGTCGAGGAGCTGCCCGACCACGGAAGTGTCACGGTGCACTCCGAGGAAGCGGTGGTCGTACTGGGAGACCCCGACCTGCTGGCCCAGGCGGTACGGAACCTGGTGGAGAACGCTCAGCGGCACGGGGGTCCGGCCGGGGCGCCGGTGGAGGTCACCGTCGCCCCGGGGCTCGTACAGGTCCGAGACCATGGAGTGGGCGTACCTCTCGCGGACCGGGAGCGGGTCTTCGCCCGGGGCGTCACGGGGGCTCCGGGCGCCGGGTCGGCACCAACTGCCGCAAGCGGGCCCGGAGCCGAGCCCGTCCCGGAATCAGCGGCCGTCCCGGGCACAGGCGCAGGCCTCGCCATCGTCCGCTGGGTCGCCGAACTGCACCACGGCACCGCCCACCTCACGGACGCACCCGGCGGCGGCCTGATCGCCGAACTCCGGCTGCCGGAACACCCGCCCCGGACGCCGTCGGCCCCGTAACCGTCCCCGCACCTCGGTCGCCTCACATCACGTCACGTGGTGCGGACACCCTCGCGGTCTTCGCGGTCTTCGAGAGCGCTGATCGCCGTGGCCGTGAGGCTGTGCGTGATGTGGTCGCGCATCAGCCGAGCGGCGTCGTCGGCCCGGCCGGCCTCGATGAGGTCGACGAGTTGGTGGTGCTCCTCCAGGTCCCGGGTGCGAGGTTCGTCGCCGGGCGGGAGGTCGAGACCCAGGCGGCGGTAACGGTCGGACTTGTCCCACAGGTCGTCCAGGAGATGGATGAGGACGTCGTTGTGCGAGGCCCGGTACAGCGCCTGGTGGAAGGCGCGGTGGGCCGTGAGCCCTTCCTCGCCCCACTGGCGGGTGACGGGCAGGAGGTTGCCGACGGCGGCCCGCATGAGGGCGATGTCCTCGTCGGTGCGCCGCCGCGCCGCGAGTTCGGCGGCGGTGGGGTCGAGTGAGAGGCGGACCTCGAAGAGCTGGCGTGCCTCCTGCGAGTTCATGACGGACACCCGGACGTCACGGTGGGTCTCGACCGTGACCAGCCCCTCGCTGCTGAGGCGGCGGATCGCCTCGCGCAGGGGCGTGATGCTCATGCCGAGGGACGCGGCGAGGTCGTACTGCGCGAGTCGCGTGCCCGCGGAAAGGGTGCCGGAGAGGATCTGGTCGCGGAGTTCCGCGTAGGCGAGATCGCTCTTGCTGACGAACAGGTTCGTGCCGGTCATGGCCCCCGGTGAATCCTTTCCGGGTGCTCGCACCCCCTTGACAGTTCCCACCGTGTCACCCCAGCCTAGCAGCGGCGCACATCTTATAAGATATGAGAAAGGGATTCTCAGTGAAGATCACCAACGTCTACGAGGGCGTCGTCCCGATCAGCTCCTCGATCCGCAACGCGTGGATCGACTTCAGCTCCATGGACTGTTCGATCGTGGCGATCGAGAGCGACGTCATCCGTGACGGCAAGCCGGTCGTGGGCTACGGCTTCAACTCCAACGGCCGCTACAGCGCCGGCGAGATCCTGCGCCGCCGCATCCTGCCGCGGCTGACGGACGCCGAGCCCGGCAGCCTGCTGGACGAGCGGGGCGGCCTGGACCCTGCCAGGGCGTGGGACCTGATGATGCGCAACGAGAAGCCCGGCGGGCACGGTGAGCGCTCGGTCGCGGTCGGCGTGGTGGACATGGCCCTGTTCGACCTGGCGTCGAAGATCGAGGGCAAGCCGCTGTACCGGTACCTCTCCGAGCGGCACGGCGACGGACAGCCCGACGACTCGGTGTTCGTCTACGCCGCCGGCGGTTACTACGCGCCGGGCAAGACCCTCACCGATCTCCAGGACGAGATGCGCGGCTTCCTCGACCTCGGCTACGACGTCGTCAAGATGAAGATCGGCGGCGCCGACCTGGCGGAGGACCTCCGGCGTATCGAGGCCGTCATCGACGTCCTGGACGGGGACGGATCGCGGCTGGCCGTCGACGTCAACGGCCGCTTCGACCTCACCACCGCCCTGGAGTACGGGCGGGCCATCGAGCCCTACGGCCTGTTCTGGTACGAGGAGATCGGCGACCCGCTCGACTACCACCTCAACGCCACGGTCTCCGAGCACTACGCGGGCGCGATCGCCACCGGCGAGAACCTCTTCTCCCTCCAGGACGCCCGCAACCTGATCCGCTACGGCGGCATGCGCCCCGACCGCGACACCATCCAGGTCGACCCCGCGCTGTCCTACGGCCTCACCGAGTACCTGCGGATCCAGGACATGCTCCGGCAGCACGGCTGGTCCTCACGGCGCTGCATCCCGCACGGCGGACACCAGTTCTCCCTGCACATCGCCGCCGCCCTCAAGCTCGGCGGCAACGAGTCCTACCCGGGCGAGTTCCAGCCCACCGGCGGCTTCGCCGACGACGCCGTCGTCGAGAAGAGCCGCGTCGGCCTCACCGACATCCCCGGCATCGGCTTCGAGGGCAAGGCCGCGTTCCACAAGGTGCTGCGCGACCTGCACAGCTGATCGCGACACCCCGTACGACCACCCATGGGACAAGGCCGGACACGATCGTCGTGCAAAGGAGCACCAACGATGACCTCCACCACTGCCGCAGGCCGCCCGCAGCGGTCACGGCTGAACCGTCTGATACGTGAACTGTGGTTCCAGGTCGTGCTGGCCGCGGTCCTCGGCATCGCCGTCGGCGTCCTCGCCCCCGGGCTGGGTGAGGACCTCAAGCCGCTCAACGACTGGTTCATCGCGCTGGTCAAGATGATCGTGATCCCGGTCGTGTTCTGCGTGGTGACCACGGGCATCGCCTCCATGGACAACCTGCGCAAGGCCGGCCGGATCGGTGTGAAGGCGATCGGCTACTTCCTGGTGCTGTCCCTGGTGTCCATGCTGATCGGGCTGGTGGTCGCCAACCTCTTCCAGCCCGGCTCAGGGCTCCACGTCGACGCTTCGTCGCTGAACGCCGAGGACGTGCCGGAGACCGCCACCGAGCACGCCACCTTCACCGGGTTCGTCTCCTCCCTGATCCCCTCCTCCCTGCTGGGCGCGATCACCGGAGACGCGATCCTGGCGGCGCTGATGGTCTCGATCGTCTTCGGCGTCGCCCTGAACATGGCCGGTGAGGAAGGGGCGCCGCTGACCCGCGGCATCAAGGCGCTGTCGGACGTCGTGTTCCGGATCGTCGGCTGGGTGATGCGGCTGGCTCCGCTGGGCACCTTCGGCGCGCTGGCCACGGTGGTCGCCACCTACGGCGCCGAGAGCCTCAGACAACTCGGCTACCTGATCGTCCTGTTCACCGCGACCTGCGTCGTGTACGTCCTGGTCGTGCTCGGCGCCATCATGCGGGCCTGCCGGCTGAGCCTGTTCGGCCTCATGCGTTTCCTCAAGGCCGAACTGCTCATCGCGTTGAGCACCTGTTCCAGTGAGGCCGTCCTGCCGCAGCTGGTGCGCAAGCTGGAGACCCTCGGCATCGGCAGGCCCGTGGTCGGCATCGTCATCCCCTCCGGGTTCTCGTTCAACCTGGACGGTTCCGCCGTCTACCTCACGATGGCGTCCCTGTTCCTGGCGCAGGCCATGGGCATCGATCTGTCGTGGCAGCAGCAGCTGATCATGGTGGGCGTCATGATGCTCACCAGCAAGGGCACCGCCGGCATCGCGGGCGGTGCGTTCATCGTGCTCGCCAGCACCGTCACCGCGGTGGGCCACATCCCGCTCGCCGCCCTCTCCCTGATCGTCGGCATCGACCGCATCCTCAACGAGGGCCGCGTGTTCATCAACGTCCTCGGCAACGCGGTCGCCACCATCGTGATCGGTAAATGGGAGAAGGACCTCGACATCGACAAGGCCCGCTCGATCCTCAACTCCCGTACCGCGCCGCCCCCGTCGGCCGGCACCGGGAGCACCGGGAGCGACACGGGTTCCGGCTCGGGCAAGGTCCCCGCCGACGCCTGACCCGCGGTCGGTCCCCGTCCGACGACGGAGACCTCCCCCACCCGTCCTCATCTTCATCTCATGAAGGCTCCGGCAGGGTGGACGCATGAACTCTCCGCGCACCCCCCGGCTGCTGGTCGCCGCAGCCGCGGGACTCGGCACCCTGCTCCTCGCCGCGAGCCTGCACGGTCTGCCCTTCGGCGGCGACGGGCCGGGCTCCACCGAGGTGGCCATCAGGGTCGACCAGGTCGGCTACGCGCGCGGCGAGGCGAAAAGGGCCTACGTCATGGGGCCCGCGGCAGCACTCGCGGGAGCGCGCTTCAAGGTCGTCGACGCCGGGAACGACGACGTGGTCACGGCGGGGAGGCTCGGAGCCGTCACGGGCCGCTGGAACGCCAAGTACCCCTCGGTACGCACCATCGACCTCTCCGCGCTGAACACGCCCGGCACCTACCGCATCGTCGTGACCGGGAGCGCGGCCGGCCGCTCGCCCGCCTTCCGGGTGGCCGGGACCCGCGCGCTGATGACCCCGCTCGTGCGCGACAACGTCCGCTTCCTGCAGGCGCAGCGCGACGGGGCCGATGTCATCACCGACGGCCCCCGGAGCGCGCTGCGGCACGGCCCGTCCCATCTGGCCGACGAGGACGCGACGGTCTACGAACCGCCGGAGTACGACGAGGAGGGCACCGAACTGCTCGACGAGGAGCTGACTCCGGCCGGTGAGCAGGTCGACGTCTCGGGAGGGTGGTTCGACGCGGGGGATTTCCTCAAGTTCACCGGTACCACCTCCTACTCGGTGGCCGAACTCCTGCTCGCGCAACGTGACTTGACCGGGATGACAGAGCTGTCCGACGAGGCCTCGCACGGCCTGGCCTGGCTGGACAAGATGTGGGACGGGGACAGCGAGACCCTCTATGTACAGGTCGGCATCGGGGCGGGCAACGACTCCGTACGGACGGATCACGATGTGTGGCGGCTTCCGGAGGCCGACGACCGGCTCGATGTGTCGCCCGGTGACCCGGACTACACGATCAAGCACCGGCCGGTCTTCCGCGCGGCCGAGCCGGGCGAGGGGGTCAGCGCCAGTCTGGCGGGCAGGGTGGCCGCGGCCTTCGCCCTCGCCGCACAGCGCGCGGCCGGCACGGACCCCGAGCAGGCCCAGGAGTGGCTGGAGAAGGCCGCCGCCGTCTACGCCCTGGCCGACACCGCACCCGACCCCGACGAGCCGCCCCTCACCGCGATCCCCGGGAACTTTTATCCCGAGGACTCCTGGCAGGACGACATGGAGTTCGGCGGCGCCGAACTGGCCCTGGCCGCACGGGAGCTCGGGGACGACCGGGAGGGCGACTGGGCCGACGACGCGGCCCGCTGGGCCGGGGCGTATCTGCGTTCCGACGTCCAGGGCACGCTGGGCGTCGCGGATGTCAGTGCCCTGGCCCACGTGGACCTGGCCACCGTCCTGGACGGCGGGCGGACGCACGGGATCGCGGCGGCGGACCTGTACGAGGATCTTCGGCGTCAGCTGGAGGACGGGGTCGACCGCGCCGGGGACGACCCGTTCGGGGCCGGTGCCGTCTACGACGACTTCGACGCCGTCCCGCACACCTTCGGGCTGGTGGCAACGGCCCGCCTCTACGCGAGGGCCACCGGGGACACGGAGTACGCGGCCTTCGCCGGCCGGCAGCGCGGCTGGGCCCTCGGCGCCAACCCCTGGGGAACCAGCTTCATGATCGGCGCGGGTGAGGTCTATCCGCACTGCCCGGAACACCAGTTGGCGAACCTCGGGGGCAGCCTCGACGACAAGGGCGCCATCCTGCGGGGAGCGGTCGTCAACGGCCCCAACGCCGCCGCGAAACTAGAGGAGTTGAACAGTTTTCCCACGATGAAGAAGTGCACGGCCGCCCCGCCGGAGGGAGCTTGGAGCGACTTCGACGGCAAGGGCGCGCGCTACCTGGACGACGTGGGCGCCTGGCAGACCGTGGAGCCCTCACTGGACTTCACCACGACGGCCCTGTTGGCCTTCGCTCTCACCGCGCAGGCCGATGAACGGTAACCGCACCGGACCCGTGAAATCATCGATCCGACGGACAGACCGGACACACCCGACAGGACCGTGATCTCAGTGAACGGCGAGGGACAGACATGACCTCCGGCCCGGAGTGGGAGTGGGACGACACCCTGTTCCTCGGCACGGCCGCCCACTACCGGCGCGGCAGACTCCCGTACGCCCCCGGGCTGGCGGACGCGCTCGCCGGGATCCTGGAACTCGACGGGCGAGGCCGCCTCCTCGACGTGGGCTGCGGACCCGGCACCGTCGCCCTGGGCCTGGTGGACCTGTTCGGCGAGGTCGTCGGCGTGGACCCGGACAACGGGATGATCACCGAGGCCGCCCGGGAGGCCGCCGAGCGCGGGATGGGCGGGAAGACGCGGTGGGTGCGGGCCCGGGCCGAGGAACTGCCCGCCGGACTCGGGACGTTCAGCGTCGCGGTCTTCGCCCAGTCCTTCCACTGGATGGACCGGGACCTGGTGGCGGCCACCGTCAGGGACATGCTCCGGCCCGGTGGGGCACTGGTGCACATCTCCGACCTGAAGACGGAGACCCGGAGCGCCGACGGTCTGCCGCATCCGCCGGTGCCGTACGCGGCCCTGGAAGAGCTGGTGGGCGGCTGTCTCGGGCCGGTCCGCCGGGCCGGCCAGGGGCTGCTGCCGCACGGGACCCCCGGTGGCGAGGCGGCGGTGTTCGACCGGGCGGGATTCACCGGCCCCCAGCGGCATGTCGTCCCCGGCGGACAGGCTCTGGAGCGCACGAGTGACGACGTCGTCGCGGGCGTCTTCTCGATGTCGTTCTCGGCCCCGCACCTGTTCGGCGCCGGCCGGGACGATTTCGAGGACGACGTACGCCGCCTGCTGCGGACGACGTCCCCGACGGGCCTCTTCTCCGCACGCCAACCGGGCACGGAGATCCATGTCTGGCGCAAGGCTCCCTGAGCCGCAAGGCCTCCTGTGTTCCAGGGCGGCCCTAACCGCTGTGGGTGGCGCTGCGGATCGCCCGCCAGCGGCGGATGAAGAACCGCAGGAAGAGCGTCTCGCACAGCACGGCGTAGAGGAGTACGCCGCCCACGACGGCGAGGTCGTCCCGGAGGGTCGGGCTGGGCTCCAGCCGTCCGACCAGGAAATAGCCGCCGAGGCTCTCGGCGAGCACGCCGGTGCTGAGGATGAACACCGCGGTGGCGATGTACGGGTAACCCATGTGCGTACCGGAGGAGACGAGCCGGGATTCCCAGCTGAGGACGTCTCCCGTGCCCAGAAGGCTGTTGATCCGGCGCTCGACCGCCGCGACGCCCTGACCGGCCCGCTGGGAGCGGTGGTACTCCCCCAGCCAGATCAGCAGGCTCGCCTTCGCGGCTCCCGGGACGAAGAGCAGACAGGCCGGGATCAGGAAGCCCCGGGGCAGATCGGAGGTGATCATGGCGGCGGTGACGACCGCGAGGGAGGTGAACGCGAAGTTCATGATCTGGATGCGGTTGCTGATCGCCTGCAGACTCTCCGAGCGCAGCGAGTTGTACTCCGCGAGCAGCGCCGTCAGAGCGGCATGATCCGCGGGGCCCGGAGCGGCGGAAGTGGACCGTACGACGGGAATCGCCTTGCGTGGGGCGGGAGTTGGCGGGGATGGATCGGTCACCCTGTGATTGTGTCCAGCAACTCCGCGACCGACACACCGGACACACCGCCGGACTCGTGACGGGACTCGTCACCGGACTCGTCCTTGAACGCGTACTCGACGGTACGGAAACCCAGCTCCCGGGCACGCGCCAGGTTGGCCCCGCGGTCCTCCACGAACAAGGTGGCGGACGGGCGGACGTGCTCCGCGGCGATCTCCAGAAGGCCCCGCCCGGGTGTGCTCTTGGAGACGCCGAGCCCGCTGGAGAGGAAGACCAGTCCCGGGTCGATCCACCGGTCCAGACGCAGCCGGTCCGCCTGCTTCGCGTACCAGAAGGACGTGTTGTTGGAGGCGATGCCCACCGGCCGGACTCCGTCGGCGGAGGCCGCGGCGAGCAGTGCTCCGGCGGCGGGGTTCGCGAGCAGCAGCTCCTCCTCCAGCTCCTTGACCAGCTGGGCGGGGATGTCGCAGCCCAACTGCCGGGACAGTTCGCTCCAGTACTCCGCCTCATCGGCCTCGCGCACACTGAACGTGCGCCAGCAGTGGCGGCCCGCGTCCAGTACGGCGGACCGGTCGAGCCCCAGACGGTCCCCGAGACCCGCGCCCGGGGTCAGCAGCAAGGACTCCCAGGGGTCGCTGAACAGGACGTTGCCGAGGTCGAAGAGGATCACCGACGGACGGCCGGCTCCCGCGGCACCGGGATGCGCGTTCACCTGCGGGCCCCCTTCGCTCTGTCGCAGCGGCTCACCAGGCGGCGGCCGGGAAGCGCGACGCTAGCATGCCCACGCATCGCACCCCGGGCGGCCGACGGGAGCCGTCCAGGGGCCATGCCCCGCCCGTCACTCCGCTTCCGGCGTCCGCGTGCTCTCCCGTACGACCAGTTCGTACCCCGCGATGAGTCGTGTGTGGGGGGCCTCCGCGTCCGTGGTGATCCTGTGCAGCACGGCGTCCACGGCCAGTTCGGCGATCTCGCGCTTGTCCGGTGACACGGTGGTCAGCGACGGGACGCTGTAGCGGGTCTCCTGGATGTCGTCGAAGCCCACGACCGCCAGGTCCTGCGGCACACGCAGGCCGTGTTCGTGCGCGGTGCGCACCGCGCCGGAGGCGAGCAGGTCGCTGAAGCAGAAGACGGCGTCCGGGGGCTCGTCCAGGGCGAGCAGGATCCGCATGGCCGCGGCCCCGTCGGCGCGGGTGAACTCGCCGGTGTCCGGGACGAGTCGGGGGTCGTGCGGCACCCCGGCGGCGTGCAGTGCGGTCAGGAAGCCGTGCATGCGCTGCACGGTCGTGGCGTGGGCCCGGTCCGAGGGCTGACCGATGACTCCGATGCGCCGCCGGCCGAGCTGGAGCAGATGCTCGGTCGCCTCACGCGCCGCCGCGGAGTTGTCGATCAGTACGTGATCGGCCGGGATCTTGTACGACTGCTCGCCCAGCAGGACGAGGGGTACGCGGCGCTCGCGGTTGGCGAGCATCGTCTCGTCGAGGCAGAGCGGGCTGAGCAGCACGCCGTCGATGAGGGGGTCGCTGAGTCCGCAGGCGATGCGCAGTTCCTCGGCGGGGTCTCCCCCGGTGTCCTCGATGAGGACCGTGCAGCCGCGCTTCTTGGCGGCAGCGATGACCTCGGCGGCGAGTTCCGCGAAGTAGGGGGCGACCAGTTCGGGCACGGCCAGCGCGATGATGCCGCTGCGGCCGGTGCGCAGATGGCGTGCGGAGGCGTTGGGCTGGTAGTCGAGTTCGGCTATGGCGCGCAGCACCCGTTCCCGGGTCTGCTCCGCGACCCGGACCTCGCCCCGCACGACGTTCGAGACGGTCTTGATCGATACGCCCGCGCGCTCGGCGACGTCCTTGAGGCGTGCACCTGCCATGGTGGTCGCCCCTCCCTCCCCCGACTTCCTTCCGGCCGACGGCCGGCGACCGACGGCCGCCTTCCGCGTTGCTCCGTCACGCGTGTCGGTCCGGTGCGCTGCTCAGCGTAAGCCATGTTCCAACGTTGTAATGGCTTCGCTTACCAGTTGGGCGATATAAACCGATATGGCGTCGACAGCCCGTCGAACAGGAAGTTCGTGCAGAAGTGTTGACGCCACATTTCCCCGGGGATACAACGTTGTAACCGCCTGGACCCAGTGACCGAGCGGATCGGTTCGATCGCCCATTCCAACGTTGTATTCCTTGAGTTTTCCGCCGTGGAAGGACGCATGCCCATGCGGGACCGCACGCCGCACACCTCCCCGCCCGCTCCGTCCCGGCGCCGACTGCTGCGCGGCACCCTGTCGCTCGGTGCCGTCGCGGCCTCGGCCGCGGCGCTCGGCGGCTGTGACAGCACCCTCGCGCAGGGGTTCACCGGCGGGCCGCCCACCCCGGACCGGCTGAACTTCTGGAATCCCTTCACCGGCGGTGACGGTGAGCGGCTGCTCGCGATGCAGGCCGCCTACCGGGCCGGGCACAGGAAGACGGACCTGAAGTCGGCGACCTTCGTGTGGGGCAACCCGTACTACACGAAGCTCACCCTCGCCACGCTCGGCGACCGGCCGCCGCAGGTCGCCATCAGTCATCTGTCGAAGGTGCCGACGCTCGCCGAGGCGGGTCTGCTCTCCGAGATCCAGCCGGCCGATCTGGCCCGGCACGGTCTGACCGAGGACAAGTTCGACCCGCGGCCGTGGAAGAAGTCGCAGCTGGACGGGAAGCTGTACGCCATCCCGCTCGACACCCACCCCTTCGTGCTCTACTTCCGTACCGACATCGCCGAGAAGGCCGGACTGCTCGACGGCAAGGGGCAGTTGACGGACGTGGACGGGCCCGACGCGTTCATCGACGCCCTGCGCGCGGCGAAGGAGGTGACCGGGCAGTGGGGCGGTTCGATCGCCTCGGTGAAGGACGCCTCGACGCAGTTCCGGCTCTTCTGGTCGTTCTACCGGCAGATCAGCGGCGGCGATCTCGTCGCCGACCAGGGCAAGAAGGTCGTCATCGACACGGAGGCCGCGGCGGAGGCCCTCGCGTACATTCGCCGGCTCACCCAGGAGAAGGTCGTCCCGACGACCACCGACGGCCCGGGTGCCATCACGATGCTCACCACCGGCAAGGCCGGGTTCCTGATGGACGGCGTCTGGCAGGTCCTCACCGTCCAGGGCTCCAAGGTGAAGTTCGACATGCGGCCCCTGCCGCGGATCTTCGACGACGCGCCCTACGCCTGCGCCGCCGACTCGCACTCCCTCGTCCTGCCCAAGGCGCCCTCCGACTCGGCCCAGCGCCTCGACCTCTCCCTCGGATTCATCGCCTCCCTGCTCGGTTCGAGCGAGCTGTGGGCGGAGGGCGGACACATCCCCGCCTGGCTGCCGACCCAGCGCTCGGCGTCCTACAAGGCCCTCGAACCGCAGTCGCACTACGCCGCTGCCGCCAACGGGGCCGCCTACGACCCGGCCGCCTGGTACGGGGGCGCGGGCAGCAGCCTGCAGATCGTCATCGGCGACGCCGTGACCTCGGTGTTCACCGGAGCCACCAGCCCGACGGCCGGAGCCGCCCGGATGAAGCGCGAACTGCGTGAGCTGGCCGGCCGGCCCTCGCCCGTGTAGTCCGGCGCCCTCCACCCCTCGCACTGTCTTCATCACGGCCCGCATCGGGCCCCCGTACGTCGTGAGATCCCGTATGTCCTGACTGAAAGGGCCGTCCCATGGCCACGACAACCGCACCGACCAAGGCCCGAGGCAGAGGTGACCGCTGGGCCGGTCCGGGGATGCTGTTGCCCTTCTCCCTGTTCTATCTGCTCTTCCTGGTGGGGCCGCTGATCTACACCGTCGTGGCCGGCTTCTTCGACACCAGCCTGCTCAAGTCGGGCCTCGGCGACTTCGCCGGTCTCTCGAACTACTCGGCCGTGCTGGGCGACAGCGAGTTCTGGCGCACGCTCAAGAACACGCTGTGGTTCACCGTGCTGACCACCGTCCCCCTGGTGCTCCTCAGTCTGGTGCTGGCGATCCTCGCCGACCGCTTCGTCCGCGGACGCTGGTTCTTCCGCTTCGCCTTCTTCGCGCCCTTCGTGCTGCCGTCGGCGGTCGTCGCGCTCATGTTCACCTTCATCTACGCCGACCAGGTGGGCCTCGCCCAGCAGGCCGCGACCTGGGTCGGCGTGGACACCCCGCCGTCCTGGCTCGGTGACCCGGACTGGGCGATGATCTCCATCGCCGCCGCCACCGTGTGGTGGACGCTCGGCTTCAACTTCGTCCTGTACCTCGCCGGTCTGCAGGACATCCCGCGGTCCGTGCACGAGGCCGCGGCCATCGACGGAGCCGGGCCCTGGCAGCGCATCCGCCACGTGGTCGTGCCGATGCTCGGCCGCACCACGACCCTCGTCACGGTCCTCCAGGTCGTCGCCTCCCTGAAGGTCTTCGACCAGATCTACATGCTGACCAACGGCGGCCCCGACGGAAGCACCAGGCCCTCCCTCCAGCTCATCTACGACACCGGGTTCGTCGAGGGCCGCGTCGGCTACGCGTCGACCGTCTCGCTGCTGCTCTTCGTGGTGATCCTGCTGGTCTCGCTCGTCTGGTTCGCCCTCGTCCGCCGCGCCGAGAAGGAGCGCTGATCATGACCGCCACCGCCACACCGCCCGTGACCGAGCCGCAGACCCCCGTGGCCGAGCCGCGCCGGAAGTACGACGCCGAGCGTCTGTTCAACCGGGTGGCCCTCGGCGTCCTCGTCGCCTTCTCGCTGCTGTGGCTGGTGCCGCTCGCCTGGGCGCTCGCCACCTCGATCCGGCCCGCGCAGGAGGTCATCACCAACCCCACCAGCTGGTTCACGGCCCACCCCACCCTCGCCGCGTACGGGGACATCTTCGACGCGGGGAAGCTGCCCTACTGGTACGCGAACAGCTTCATCACCTCGATCCTGACGACCGTGCTCACGGTGGTCGCCGGCTCGCTCGCCGCCTTCGCGCTCTCGCAGACCCGCTTCCGGGCGCGCCGCGTCGCGTTCGTGATGCTCCTCGCCGGGATCATGATCCCGGGTCAGGTGCTGATGATCCCGCAGTTCCTGGCACTCCAGGAGGCGGGCCTGCTCAACACCTACTGGGGAGTCGTGCTTCCCCAAGTGCCCAACGTCGTCGCGGTGTTCGTCTTCAAGCAGTTCTTCGACGGCATCCCCAGGGAACTCATCGACGCGGCGCGCGCCGACGGCGCGTCCTGGCTGCGCGTGTACCGGCAGATCGTCATGCCCATCTCGCGGCCGGTGATCTCCGCGGTCACGATCTTCGTGTTCGTCGGGGTCTGGAACAACTTCCTGTGGCCCCTGCTGGTCGTCACGGACCCGGAGATGATGACCCTCCCCGTCGGGCTGACCTCCGTACAGGACGTGTTCGGCGTCCCCTACGCCCAGTTGATGGCCTCCGCCGTGCTCGGCGCCATCCCACTCCTCGCCGTGTTCGCGCTGTTCCAGCGGCGCATCGTCGAGGGCATCGCCGGAACCGGCCTCAAGTAGCCCCGCACATAGGGCAGTTCCACCGTTCCACCGTTTTCCTTCCTGAGAAAGGCTCCAGCATGCCGCACACCGCACGGTTCACCGTCGACCCCGAGTTCACCGTCGGGGAGGTGGACCCGCGCCTGTACGGAACGTTCGTCGAGCACATGGGACGCTGCGTCTACACCGGTATCTACGAGCCCGAGCACCCCTCGGCGGACGCCGCCGGTTTCCGCACGGACGTCGCCGACCTGGTACGGGAGCTGGGTACGGGCCTGGTCCGCTACCCCGGAGGCAACTTCGTCTCCGGCTACCACTGGGAGGACGGCGTCGGGCCGGCCGCCGAGCGGCCCCGCCGGCTCGACCTGGCCTGGCGCTCCATCGAGACCAACCAGGTGGGCACCAACGAGTTCCTCACCTGGGCCAAGGAGCAGGGCCTCGACCCGATGATGGCGGTCAACCTCGGCACGCGCGGTATCGACGCCGCCCGCGCCCTGGTGGAGTACTGCAACCAGCCCAGTGGCACCGCCTGGTCCGATCTGCGGATCAAGCACGGCTACTCGGCGCCGCACGGCGTCAAGCTGTGGTGCCTGGGCAACGAGATGGACGGCCCCTGGCAGACCGGCCACAAGTCGGCCACCGAGTACGGACGTCTCGCGGCCGAGACCGGCAAGGCGATGCGGCAGGTCGACCCGTCCATCGAACTGGTCGCCTGCGGCAGCTCCAACGCGGCCATGCCGACCTTCGGCACCTGGGAGCGCGAGGTCCTGGAGCAGACGTACGACGAGGTGGACTACCTCTCCCTGCACGCCTACTACGAGGAGTTCGACGGCGACCGCGCCAGCTTCCTGGCCTCCGGGGCGCACATGGACCAGTACATCCGCGACGTGGTCGCCACCGCGGACCACGTACGGGCCGCGCGCGGCGCCAAGAAGCACATCAGGCTCTCGTTCGACGAGTGGAACGTCTGGTACGCGGCCCGGTTCGTCGGCGAGCGCAACCTGGAGACCGCCGAGACACCCCGGCTGATCGAGGACACCTACAGCGTGACCGACGCCGTGGTGGTCGGCTCGCTGCTCATCACGCTCCTGCGCAACGCCGACCGGGTGGCCATCGCGTGCCTGGCCCAGCTCGTCAACGTGATCGCCCCGATCCGCAGCGAACCGGGCGGCCCCAGCTGGCGGCAGACCATCTTCCACCCGTTCGCCCAGGCGGCCCGGTTCGCGACGGGCAAGGTGCTGCGCACCGAGGTCACCGGGTCCCGTATCGACACCGAGCGGCACGGTGACGTGCCGGCGCTCGACTCGGTGGTGACGTACGACGAGGAGAGCGGCGCGGTGACCGTCCTCGCCGTCAACCGCGGCCAGGAGGAGTCACTGAACCTGCGGGCCGAGCTGCGCGGCGCGCTGTCCGGCTACCGGGTCCTTGAACACCTCGTCCTGGCCGACCAGAACCCGGACGCCGTCAACACCCAGGCCGAGCCGGACCGGGTGACCCCGCGCGCCGACGGCGGAGCCAAGGTGTCGGCCGACGGCGCACTGGAGGCGGAGCTGGCCCCGGTGTCCTGGAACGTCATCCGCCTGGTCCCCGGCGCCTGACCCCCGCCTCGCCGCCCCCCGCTGTGTGACGTCGCCTTCGGCGTCACCGACCGAACAGATCCGACCCCCACCCCATTGGGAGCATCTGATGTCGGCAAGACCACGTACCCCCATACCCCCACTCCGCCTGGCCGCCCTCCTCTCCGCGCTGGTCGCGCTCCTGGCGGCGCTGCTCACCGCGCAGACCGGCACGGCCGGCGCGGCGAGCGGCACCGTACTGCGCAACGACACCGGCCTGTACCCGCGGGCCATCCGTCTCGCGTACAACGGGAGCGCCAACGGCCGCGTCCTGTCGTCGGTGGTCACCTTCTCCGGCAACAACGGACTCGGGACCATCTACGAGAGCACCGACTCGGGCGGGTCCTTCCGCCAGGTCGGCGCGGTCGCCGACCCGGAGGCGGCGGGCGGCCAGGGCCTGTGCTGCTCCACGCTCTTCGAACTCCCGCGGGCCATCGGGAGCCTGCCCGCCGGCACCCTGCTCTGGGCGGCCTCGGTCGGCCAGGACGAGACGAACCGCCGCATGGCGTTGCGCGTCTTCAGGAGCAACGACGTGGGCCGCACCTGGAGTTACCTGTCCACCATCGCCACCGCGGGCAGCACCGGGGGCCTGTGGGAGCCCGAGTTCTCCGTCGACGCCTCCGGGCAGCTGGTCGCGCACTACTCGGACGAGACCGACGCGGCCCACAGCCAGAAGCTGATGGCCGCGCGCACCTCGAACGGCACGGCCTGGACGGGCCACCACGCCACCGTCGTCAGCTCCCTGGTCTCCGACCGGCCCGGCATGGCGGTCGTCCGCAAGCTCGGCAACGGCACCTACTTCATGTCGTACGAGATCTGCGCCGCCCCCGGCCAGTACCAGTGCGTCGTGCACTACCGGACCTCGCCCGACGGCTGGGACTGGTCGAGCGGGCCGTTCCTCGGCCACCGGCCCGAGACGGCCGACGGCAAGTACTTCAAGCACGCCCCGACCGTCGCCTGGTCCCCCGAGGCCGGCAACCCGCTCGGCAGGCTCTTCCTGATCGGCCAGGTCCTGTACAACAAGGACGGCAGCGTGGCCGCCGGGAACAACAAGACGGTGTGGGTCAACAGCGCGGGCGGCAGCGGCACGTGGCGGGAGATCCCCGCGCCCGTCACCGTCTCGTCGACGGTCGTCGACTACTGCCCCAACTACAGCTCGGCCCTGCTGCCGTCGGCGGACGGCACCAGCCTGCTGGAGATCGCCACCGACTGGGACGGCGGTACGTGCAAGCCGTACTTCGCCACCAGGTCCGTACCGTCCTCCTGAGTCTCCTCGCAGCATGACCTGTGGGCCGACCGCGGCACGTCGTCGCGGTCGGCCCACGGCTGTGCCCTGGCTGTCCGGGTCCGGTTCCCGGAGAAGACGGGCCGGCACCTCGGATTCCAGGGTGAACCTCCGGTTCTCCCAAGGACGTTGACCAGGATCTCGTCATATGACGGAACGAGTGGTTTGAGCTCCCCGTCCGTGTGAATGCCCTGGTTCCGCGACGGTCGTACGCCAAGCATGATCTTGATGAGTACACACGACACGAACACTCCGGATTCGACCACCGCAGCCCCGGCCACCTCGGACGTGACCACATCGGGGCTGCCCGACGCGAACAGCGGGCCGCCGACACGGCGTTCGGTGGTCACGGTGACCGGTGCCACGGTCCTTGCCGCCGGGCTCACCGCGGCCACGGCCGCTCCGGCCACCGCGCTGAGCCCCGCCATCGCACCCTCGACGGCACCCGCCGCCGTGCCGCCCGGCATCGATCCGGCGGCGTACACCACGGTCGCCCGCGCCATCGTGGTCTTCGACAAGAACGACAAGTCGCTGATCCCGTCCTATCTGAAGGCCATCGAGAGCGGGCTGCCGTCCAGCGCGGCCAAGGCCTCGAAGCGGGTCCTGATCGTGGGGGCCGGTCCCGCCGGTCTGCTCGCCGCCGATCTGCTCAACCGGGTGGGTCACGACGTGGTCGTCATCGAGGCCAACGACAACCGCGTCGGCGGCCGGATCAAGACCTTCCGCAAGGGCGGCCACGAGAACGGGGAACAGCCCTTCGCCGACCCCGCCCAGTACGCGGAGGCCGGGGCGATGCGGCTGCCCGAGAGCCACCCGCTCCTCATGGCGCTGATCAAGAAGTTCGACCTGCCGCGCCAGGAGTTCCTGCTGGTGGACGTGGAGGTCGACAACCCGGCCAAGCGGGCCAACCGCACCTGGATGCACATCAACGGCGTCCATCTGCGCAAGGCCGAGTACGAGGAGGACCCGGCGAAGATCAACGACACCTTCGGCGTCACGGGCCCCAACCGTACGAGGACCGCCGCCGCCATCCTCGCGGACGCCCTCGAACCGGCACACCTGCTCATCCGCGGCAAGGAGGGACCGGCTCTCGTCGAGGGCTGGGTCAAGGTCCTCAAGCGGTACGGCCACTGGTCCATGTACCGCTACCTCACCGAGGTCGCCGGGCTCGACACCAGGACCATCGACCTCGTCGGCACCGTCCAGAACCTGACCTCACGGCTCCATCTCTCCTTCCTGCACAGCTTCCTGGGCAGCGCGCTGATCGACCCCAAGACCAAGTTCTGGGAGCTGAAGGGCGGCACCGCGAAGCTCGTCGACGCGCTGTACGCGCCGGTGAAGGGAAAGGTGCGGCTCGACAGGCGTGCCGTACGCATCGAGCGCGGCGGCGGCAAGGTGCGGGTGCACACCGTGTCCGAGGACTGCCAGACCGGCAAGGGGGGCGCCACGGAGGTGTTCGAGGGCGACGAGGTGATCGTCACGGTGCCGTTCTCCGGGCTGCGCCATGTGGCCTTCGACCCGCCGCTGACGTACGGCAAGCGCCGGGCCGTCACCGAGCTGCACTACGACGCCGCGACCAAGGTGCTGCTGGAGTTCTCCCAGCGCTGGTGGGAGTTCACCGAGCAGCAGTGGGAGGAGGCACTGAACTCCATCGAGGACGGCCTGTACACCAGGTACAAGAAGGGGCAGGTCAGGGACGGCAGACACCTCGGCGCACACCGGACCGTACGGGACCTGGGGGTGACCGTCCCCGGTGAACTCAAGGAGTGTTTCGGCGCCTTCCGGCCCGCCGTGCTCGACGACCCCGAGGCCGCCCATGTCCGGGGCGGCGGCTCGGTGAGCGACAACGCCAACCGGTTCATGTTCTTCGAGCACGCCCATCCGATGGAGGGCAGTGACGGAGGGATCGTCCTCGCCTCCTACAGCTGGTCCGACGACGCCCTGAAGTGGGACGCGTACGCCGACGAGGAGCGGTATCTGCGGGCGCTCGCCGGAGTGCAGGCCGTCTTCGGGCGGCGCTGCGAGGTGTTCTTCACGACCAAGTGCAAGACCCAGTCGTGGATGCGCGACCACTACGCCTACGGCGAGGCCTCGGTGCTCTTTCCGGGCCAGCACACGGAGTTGTTCCCGGACATCCCCACCTCGGAAGGGCCCATCCATTTCGCGGGGTGCCACACGTCCATCAAGCCCGCCTGGATCGAGGGCGCCCTGGAGTCCGCCGTCAGGACGGCGCTGAAGGTCCATACGGGCTGACGGTGTTCGTCCGGTCGACAGGGCCGACAGGGCCGTTGTGCCGGGGTGTCCTCCCGGCCGGTCGGCCCTGTCGCCGGCTCACGGTGTCAGCTGCGCCTGGACGGCGGGTGCGTACCGCTGAACGACATCGTCGAGCGGTGTCGTGCGCAGTTCGCCGCCCCGCGCGATGCCGTACATCACGCCGAGGCCGAGCAGCATGCCGACGGCGAGTTCGGCGCGCAGTCCGGCGTCGGGGCCGCCGAGGCGCAGCGCGAGCCGGTCGCTCACCTGGGTGCGGAAGTTGGCGCGGAGCGTGTCTCCCTGGGTGCCGTGGAGGGGGGCGAAGACGATCCTCAGCAGGGGGTCGGCGCCGCGTTCGCTCTGGCTGACGAGGACGTGGCGGACCATGTGGCGCCCGAGGCCGGCCAGCGGCGCGTCCAGCAGGAGGGCCGCGTCCTCCTCGAAGGACATCACCCGTGCGAAGAGCGTCTCCTTGTTGCCGAAGTACTTCATGATCAGCGGGGGGCTGACACCGGCCCGTTCGGCGACGGCCTTGAGCGTGATGTCCGCGTGGGCGTGGCGCGCGAGGAGGTGGCGGGCCGCGCGCAGGATGGCCGCCTTGGTGGCCTCGGCGTCCCGGCGGCTCGGACCGCCGCCGTCCGTCGCCGCGGCGGTCCCGGCCACCCCGGCGCCCTTCGGCTCCCCGACAGACATCGCGGCGGGCTCCCCGACAGACATCGCGGCGGGCTCCCCGACGGACATCGCGGCGGACTCCTCGACGGACTTCACGGTGGACCTCTCGAAGGATTTCGAGGACTTCGCGGACCTCATGATTCCCCTGCCCCCTCCAGCAGCTTTCCCGCCGCCTGTCCGTCGCGCCGCCGGCGCGACGACCGGCCGGGCTTCTCCCGCCCGGTGCCCCCCGGTATCGCCAGGGCCATCGCGCATCCTGCCAGCGCGACCGCCCCGGCCATCGCGAAGGCCAGCAGATAACCCCGCAGGCTGGGCAGCAGCAAGCCGCCGACCGGGCTGATGTGGTGCACCAGTATGGCGGCCACGGCGGCGCTGCACACGGCCTGGCCGATGGTCCGCATCAGCACGTTGACGCCGCTCGCCGAGCCGGTCTGCGCGGCGGGCACAGCGGCCAGGATCAGCGTGGGCAGCGCCGAGTAGGCGAGAGCCGTACCCGCCGACACGATGGCTCCGCCCAGGATGATCACCCACAGGTCGCGGCTGTCCAGGATCCGTATGCCGTACCCGCACGCGATGACGACGGCCCCCAGGGCGAGCGTCACCCGGGGACCTCGCGACGTCGAGATCCGGGCGGAGACCGGTGACAGGAACAGCATGAGCACGCCGTTGGGCAGCAGGCACAGTCCGGCGCCGACGATCGACAGGCCGACCCCGTACCCGGTCTCCGTGGGCGCCTGGACGAGCTGGGCCGTGACCAGGGAGTTGGCGTAGAAGGAGAATCCGACCAGCAGGGCGGTCAGGTGCGGCATCGCCACCCGGGGCCGGGCGGCCAGCCTGAGGTCGACCAGCGGCCGTTCGGCGCGCAGTTGCTGCCACCACCACAGGGCGAGGGTGACCACGAAGCCCGCGAACAGCGTGATCACCGGCAGGCTGCCCCAGCCCCATTCACCGCCCTGCGAGACCGCCAGCAGCAGACAGATGAGAACCGTGGCCAGGCCGAGCGCCCCGAGTATGTCGAACCGGCCCGGGTGGCGTACGGCCGACTCGTCCACCGCCCACCAGCCGAGTGCCACGCCCGCCGCGCCCAGCGCGGCCGACACCCAGAACATGGTGTGCCAGTCCGCGTACTGCACGATGAGCGCCGCGAGCGGCAGGCCGAGCGCCGCGCCGATACCGACCGTGGAACTCATCAGGGCGACGGCGGAGACGGTCCGCTCGGGCGGCAGCACGTCACGCAGGATGCTGATCGACAGGGGCACTACGGCCGCGGCGGCCCCCTGGAGTGCCCGCGCCGCGATGAGCACCCGGATGTCCGAGGTCAGCGCGCACAGCACCGACCCGGCGGTCATCAGTGAGAGGGCGAGGAGCAGGACGCGCTTCTTGCCGTACATGTCTCCGGCGCGGCCGAGCACCGGCGTCAGCACCGCGCCCGCGAGGAGCGTCGCGGTGACGGTCCACGACACGACGGCGGCGGTCGATCCGGTGAGCCGCGGCAGGTCGGGGAGCAGCGGTACGACGGCGGTCTGCATCACCGCCATCAGGATGCCGCCGTACGCGAGGACCGGGACCGTCAGACGCGTGCGCAGCTTCTCCAGGGTGGCGGAGCCCCCGGCGCGGGCGGGCTCCCTGGGTATCGGCTCCTGCATGGCACTTCCTCGGGCACGAGACATGGCAAGGTGAACGGCCATTCAACATAGCGGATGAATGGCCGTTCACCAACCCAATGAGGTCGGGCTCGGATGGCCGGTGAATTCCTATTCACCAGCTGCTCATGATCCCGGATCCGGGGAAATGCGTCTCGTTACGAGGCTTTCGGGCCGGGGGCCGCCGTGCGCGCGGCGTCCAGGTCCTGGATGGTCCCGCCGACCTTCGTGCGCAGCGTTTCCAGCATCTTCGGCTTCGCGCTGATGGCCCACTGCGGGCCGACGAGGTACTTGCCTCCGTACATGGAGGCACTGTCGAGCCAGGTCAGCTTGTACTTCTCGGCGGGGAAGGTGGTGATGAGGTAGTCGCCGTCGGCGGTGTCGCAGACGCCCTCGCGCAGTTCGTCCGCGTCGGTCCGGATCTTGACCTTGCAGCCGGTCAGGTCCGCGATCACCTCGACCTTGGCCGGGGCCACCACGCCGGCGGAGGGGGCGGACATCGCGGAGGTCTCCGACGGCTTGTCGTCCGCGCTCCTGTCCGTGCCCCCGCCGCAGGCCGTGGCCAGCGGCAGCAGGGCCAGGCCGCCGACCAGGGCGACGCCGCGCACCGCGCGGGCGACGAGGGGGCGGCCGGTACGTCCTCGCTGTGGCTGCTGTCGCTCCTGTGGCACGTGCCTCTCCGTATCCGCTCCGGTCCCGCGCGAGCGGGCAGGTGTTCCAGAGGGATACGGAGAAGGAGTGCCGGCCGTTCACCGGCCTCGCTCAGCTGTCGGCTCGCTCAGCTGAACGGGTCGAGCGTGATGTACGCCGTCTGCGGGTTGCCGTCGTTGACCAGCGACTCGTGGGCACCGACGTCGTCGAACGCGAAGCCGTAGGCCTTGCCGTCGGCCATCTGCTCGTGGATCTTCTTGGCGTAGTGGTTGGTCACCGCGTCCTGGTAGAAGCCGGCCGAACCGCTGTCGGGCTGGTTGGAGTTGGTGAGGAGCGTGGAGCGGTTGTAGCCCGCGCACAGGGTGCGGGAGATCGGGCCGCGGACCAGGTCGTTGGGCGCGTCCAGCAGCTTGTAGCAGCCGAAGACGCTGTCCGAGTCCGGCTTCTGGAACGAGGTGACGACCGCGCCGGCGCTGTTGGTGAAGTTCATGACGTTGCCGGAGACCCTGCCGTAGTACTTGGTGCCGGCCTGGTCGGCGAACGGTGTCACCGTCAGCGTGGAGCTCGCGTACTTGGTCCACACCCGGTTGATGTAGTCGTTCATGACGGTGCTCGGCAGGGCGCCGGCCTCGATGCCGTGCCCGGGTGCGAGCGCGCGCAGGACGGTGCCGTCGGAGCGGGTCCTGATGAGGTTGGCCCAGCCGCCGGACTGGCTCCGCAGGGAGTTGAAGAAGGCGTTGTAGCCGCCGGCCTTGAGGTGTCCGGTGGTCTTGACGGTGCCGGCGGCCGTCTTGACGCCGACCGCGTACGGGGCCGAGAACATGTCGACCTGCGTGCTGTTGATCCACAGCCCGCCGTCGTTCAGGGTGTACTCGGTCCAGTTGAAGAGGATGTTCGCGTTCGGGTCGGACGGGTTCTGCACCGCGGGCTGCACGAGACCGCCGGTGGTCAGCTTGAAGACCAGCTTCTGGCCGTACGAGAAGTAGACCCGGCCGGAGAACTTCGGCATGCGGATCGTCTTGGTCTGGCCGTTGGCCGGTCCGGCGATCGAGGCGTCGGGTGCGGGGGTCGGCGGGTTGCCGCCCGCGGGCCAGGCGTGGAAGGTGCCGTTCGCGTCGGCCCATCCCTGCTGGCCGGTCGAGAGCAGGGTCCCGATGACGTAGACGTAGACCTGGTCGCCGCGCCCGGAGCTGTTCTTGAGTTCGAGCGGGATGGTCGTGGGCACCGCGGCCTCGGCGTGGGACACGGGTCCCACGGTCGTGAGTCCCGTGGCGACAGCCGCCGCGGCGACCAGGGGCACCAGCAGTTTTCGCATGGCTAGCACGCTCGTCCTCCTAACAGGTGGAAGCGGACCGTTCGGATCCTCATGAGAGCGCTCTCAGAGTGCTCCCATGAGGCGAACACGTCAAGGTCTAGACCAACATCGACTGGTGCTGGTGGGCCGACCTCGGCGGAACGGGTCCGATGCGTGTGCAGATGCGTGCGGTGCGGATGCGGATACGTCAGCCGCGGGCCATCGCGATCGACCCCGCGAGCCGCTCCCCCGCCTCGTAGATCATGTACGGGACGCCACCGTCGGTACCGAACGACGGGGCGGCGGCGCGGCCGTTCTCCGGCGCGGCGCTGCGGGAGTTGTAGAAGATCCCGAGGTGCGTGCGCTTGCTGAAGTCGTTGCCGACCTCGGTGATCATCATGTCGCCGCCGCTCGCCTTGTCCTTGTTGTAGACGACGTACGTGCTGTTGTTGCGGTACAGCAGGTGGGGACCGCCGACGTTGACGGCGCCGACGTCCGCGTGCCGGACGAGCGGCTGCTGGTCGAAGGTCCAGTTGCGTCCGTCGGCCGACCAGCCCCAGTGGATGTCACGGTGGTTGGAGGTGTTGTTCAGCATGAAGACCATCACGAAGTGGGCGCCACGCGAAGGGAGTTCGTGCGGGAAGACCCGGGCGTACGAGGTCTCGGTCGTACCGCTGGGCAGCATGGACGTGGACAGGACGACCTTGTCGTAGGTGAAGTTGATGCCGTCCTTGGAGCGGGCCAGGCGGGTCGTCGTGTTCTCCCCGTGGAAGTACATCCACATTTCCTTGGAGGCCTCGATCCACATCACGTGCGCGGACGCGACATGACTGACCTTGTAGTGCGGCTGCCAGTTGTTGGAGACGATCGGGTTGTTCGGGTACTCCGTGAACGGGCCTTCGAGGGAGTCGCCGTACGCCAGGCAGATGCCGCCGGGCGCGTCGTGCGGCCCGTAGTACAGGTAGTACCTGCCCAGCGGGTTGGCGAGCCGGCCGGCCGTGCCCCGGATGCACGGGAAGATGATCTCGCCCGTCGGGTTGTACTTCAGCTGGGACGGGGTGAGCAGGGTGCGGACGTACTTGTAGTCGGGGAATCCGCCGGGTGCGGCAGCCACCGCAGGGGCGGCGGCCCCCTCCGCGGTGAGGGCCGACGCGGCCGGGGCGGTGAGCCCGCCCACGGTCAGGGCGGCGCCGGTGGCGGCACCGGCACGCAGGAACAGACGACGGGCGGGACGCGGCTCATTCATGGTCGACTCCAGGAAGAGAAGCGGAAGTGGTCGGAGGTGGGTCGGAGACGGGTCAGAGGTAGGTGGCGGCGGTGACGCACAGCCCGCCGAGCGCGACGGCCCACACGTACGGCAGGGTGCGCACCATGACCTGCTGCGGGGTGACGCCCGCGTACTGGGCGGCCCACACGGTCTGGGTGCTGGTGGGGTCGGCGACGCCGAAGACCTGGTTGTACGAGGTGGCCATGCCGAGGACGACCGCGGCCGGGTAGATCCCGGTGGAGATGAGGACACCGGCGATACCGGCGCCCAGCCCGAACACGTTCAGCGGCCCCCGGTACAGGCACAGCGGCACGAGCAGCGTGAAGACACCCACGAACAGCACGGCGTTCTGCGGGCTGACCGCCTTCACCAGCGGTTCGAGCGCTTCGACCGCGCCGGGCAGTTTCACCGCGGCCAGCAGGATGCCGATGGCGATGAACAGGGCGATCGGCGGGGCGGCGACCTCGAATCCGCCGTACAGGGTGCGCAGGAGGCGCTTGTTCATCTCGCGGGGGCGGGTGGTGGTGACCAGCGCGTACAGGACGCCGGCCAACAGCGAGGGGATGATGGCGAGTTCGAAGCCCAGGGCGAGGATCAGCGGCACGGCCGGGGTGAACAGGGCGTACCAGGGGGCGTCGCCGAGCCGCTGCCGACGGCTGGGTGAACGGGGCTTGTCCTGAACGGACTTGAGGGACCAGGTGTGTTCGACGCCCCGCCGCCGCGACTCGACGAACACGTACAGGACGGCGGCCACCAGGGCGAACGGGAACAGCTTCACCATGAAGCCGCGGACGGTCGGGACGGGCAGTTCCAGGGCGGTGGAGAAGAACTGCCACAGCGGCAGTTCGAAGGGGATGCCGACGGCGATGCCCATGAGGATGGTCCCGGCGGCGGTCACCTTCGGGATACCGACCGCGATCATCGCGGGGATGCCGATGAGGCCCGCGAGCATCGCGGCGGGCGCGGACCCGGTGACGGTGCCGACGAGCGCGGAGACCGCGAGAACACCGAGGGCCACGACGACCGGGCGGTCCCCGCCGAACTCGACGATCTTGCGTACGAGGGTGGCGGCGACCCCCGTCTCCTCCAGGAGCTTGCCGAGCCACGAGCCCAGCACGATCGCGATCATGGTGGCGGCGAGCGCGGGCGCGCCCTCCTGGAGCACGGTGTCGATGACGCTGTTCTCGCCGGTCAGCGGTGCGCCGGCAACGAAGGCGATGACGACGGCGAGGAGGACGAGCGCGAACGCCGTGGGCAGTTTGCGGGTCAGCATGGCGGCGACACCCGCGGCCATGACGAGCAGGATGACGACACCCATGGCTCAGTTCTCTCTTCTTGGCGCGCCGACCGCGGCGGCCAGCGCGGCGGTCAGCAGGAGGGGGCTGCGGCCGAGTCCGCAGACGGTACGGGCGTAGGCGTGGGCGGCGATCTCCTCGGCCCCCGCGACATGGGCGAGGACCCGGAGGCGGCCGAGCCGCAGCGCGGTGTGCCCGATCGCCTCCTTGAGCGCGGCCCGCGTGTCCTTGTGGTGGAAGTGCTCGTGCGCACTCTCGTGCGCGAGGGCCGCGGCCCGCACGGAACCCTCGGGGTACCAGGAGCGCCAGCCGAGATCGTCGATCAGCCGCTCGGCGCGGTCGACGGTGTCGGTGTAGATCTCGACGGTGGCGGGACGCGAGGTGTAGCGGGCGAGCAGCAGTTCTTCGAGGCCGTCGTCGCGCTCCACGATCCGGGCGCGGCACGGCCCGGGTTCGAGGGCCGCGCCGAACGCGTCGGCGGCCTCGGCCCACCGGCGCAGGAGGGCGGGGTCGCGGCCCTCGTGGGTGGGGGTGCCGGCGAGCAGGCGTACCGCGAGATCGAGGTCGTCGGTGGCCTGGTGAGCGGCCGGGTCCGCGGTGGTCGCGAGGGCGCGGTTCATGACCGCACCTCCACCACGGCGACCACGGGCTCGTCGGCGGCCCGGTCCCGCATCTCGCTGCGGGCCAGGGCGAGCAGCGGCTGCGGGTCGAGGACCCCGGAGAGGTCGGCGATCCGGGAGCCGAGCAGCAGCCGCAGCGCGGGCGCCCGGACACCGCCGTCGCCGTACGACGTGGCCTCGCGGACGAGGTTGCTCAGCAGTTCGGGGGCGGCCCCGACGGTGGTGGCGGCCACCTGCGCGTCGGAGGCGTGCAGCCGTACGACACCGTCGGCGTCCACGACACGCACGGGATGCCGGGGAGCCCGCAGCCTGCGGCGCACCTCGGTGCCGTAGACCGTGTGGGCGGGGGTGCCGGCGAGGACGCTGACCCGGTCCGGGTCGGTCTTGAGGCTGGCGGCCGCCGCGGCGAGGCGTTCGCCGTCGTCGGCGCTGTGCGAACGGTCCTGGGTACGCAGTTCGGTGGCGCCGGTGGCGATGGCGCGGACGGTGCTGGTCTGCGGGTCGACGGTCACCTCGACCTCGACCCCGTCGGCGGCGGCGCCCTGGGCGACGACGGCCTGCTCGGCCTCGGCGCGTACGGCGAGGATCTGTTCCTGGGTGGCGCCGGGGATGATCCGTTCGATCTGTTCGCGCACCAGGGCCAGGGCCACCCCGATCGGGCTGATGACCTCGTTGTGCCGGGCGATCCTGCCCTCCATGCCGGTGAGCGCCGCGAGATGCGGGGTGACGGTGGCGGCCCCTCCCCCGCCGCCGACGAGGACCGCGGTGTCGGTGTCGAGCCGGTAGTCACGGACGATCTTGTCCACCACCGACTTCACCTGCTCGGCGCCGGCGTCGAGGATGCGGGCGGCGGCCGTCGGCACGTCCACGCCCAGGGCGGCGGCGAGCGGGGCGATCGCGGCCTTCGCCACCTCCTGGTCGCAGCGCGCGAAGTCCCCTTCCGGGACGCGGCCGAGCGCGTTGGCGGCGCAGGTCATGGTGAGGGCGTACCGGCCGCCCGCCGCGTCCAGGACGGCGTGGTCGGCCGGGTCGTCGGGCATCGGACGCACGGTGGCCAGGGTGGCGTCGCGCAGTTCGTCCGGGTCGGCGAAGCAGGCGTAGGGCAGCCCCGCGATATGGGCGCTGCGCGGTCCGACGGCCGTGACGCGGGCCTGGCCGCCGTGGTTCAGGTCGACGCGGACCATCGAGCCGCCGCCGACACCGACCGTGCGGACGTCGAGGGCGTTGAGGTAGGAGCTCTTGCCGAGCATCGTGGCGTGCCGGACGGCGACCTTGCCCCGGCGTACGACGCTGATGTCGGTGGAGGTGCCGCCCGTTTCGAGGAAGACGCCCTCGCTGATCCGCTCCTGCATCAGCGCGCCGGCGACTCCGGCCGCCGGTCCTGACAGCACGGTCAGCAGGGGGCGCCGGCGCATCTCGTCGAGCGCCATGACTCCGCCGTCGCAGCGCATGACCATGAGCGGCGCGGTGATGCCCGCCTTGGTGATGGACGCGTCGACGAGGTCGGCGGTGGCGAGCATGCGCGGCAGGATGGCCGCGTTGACGACGGCGGTCCGGGTGCGCTTGTGCAGCCCGTACAGCGAGGTGATCTCGTGCGCGGCCGTCATCGGGAGCCCGGCGGTGCGCGCGGTCTCCAGTACGGTCTGCTCGCCTTCGGGCCGGTCGACGGCGAACGGCTCGGTGGCGACGAGGACCTGGGCCCCCGCAGCGGTGACCTGCTCGACCGCGGCGCGTACGGCGCCGGTGTCGTCGGGGTCGGCCACGTGGGCGTAGGCGAGCGGAAGCCGTTTGCCGGGGGCGAGTTCGAGTCGGCCGAGGGCGGCGAGCCGGCGGGTGAGGACGGCGCCGGGGCCGGTGCCGATGCCGATCAGTCCGACGGTGGCGACGTCACCCTCCAGCAGGGCGTTGGTCGCCTGGGTGGTGCCGTGGGCCAGGAACGCGACGTCGGCGGGATCGCGGCCGATCTGCCGGAGCAGCCGGTCCAGCGCCTCGACGATGCCGTGGGCGACACCGTCCTCGTGGTGGTGGCTGGTGGGGACCTTGACCTGTCCGAGCAGGCTCAGTGTCGTGGCGTCCACGGCCACGGCGTCGGTGAAGGTTCCGCCGACGTCGATGCCGACGCGGATTCTGTGGGTGGTCATGTCTGGGCACCTCCTTGTGCTCTGTCAGTCATGCGCGACACCGGGTGGGGCCGGACGCGGGCGCCGAGCAGCCGGTCCGGCCCTCCCCTCGATCTCAGTAGCCCCGTACGTCGGGCCAGTGGCGCTGTACGCCGGCCCGGTCGAGGCCGCGGGCGAACTCCTCGAACCGCTTGTCCTCGGCCTGCACCTGGTGGGGTTCGACGTCCTCGGCCAGGCAGTGGGCGGCGAGCGCGCCGGCGACCTCGCCGATGTTCCACTCGACGGGGTGGAGCCGGTAGCAGCCGTTGGTGATGTGGGTGGTGCCGATGTTCTTGCCGGCGGGCAGCAGGTTGCGGACCCGCCTCGGTACGAGTGCGCCCAGCGGTATCTCGAAGGGCACCGAGCCGATGTCGATGTAGTTGTCACCACCGGTCGAGGGATGCAGGTCGATGCGGTAGTTTCCGACTCCGACGGAGTCCCGGTACCTGGTGCCGCCGTAGGGTCCGACCAGGTCGATCGCCACATCGTGCTCGGTGACGGTGGTGACGGCCTTGATGCGGCGGGACTCACGGACGTACGGCGCTTTCGCGAGGCCGTCCGGGGTGCCGGTCACGTCCGGGCGCGGGCGCAGGCCCGGGAATCCGGTGCCGCCGTCCTGGCGGGGCGCCTCGGTCTGCAGCCAGTACAGGACCGACAGCGACAACTGCCGTGCTCCGGCGACCGCTTCGGCTCCGGTCTCCGCGTCCGCCCCGACGAGCGGCTTCAGCCAGTAGTCGTTGAGGGGCCAGTTGGCGAGGGTGATGTCGGAGTCGAAGGCGCCGGGGCTGTGCAGTTTGCGCGCCAGGATGCGGCGGAAGCCCCACAGTTCCTTGTCACCGGCGTCCGCGCTCTGGTCGGCGCTCACGGCGAGCGGGTCCAGCTCAGGATTGGGCTCGAAGGTCCGCGGTACGGACTCCAGCGAACGGGGGTCCGGTGCCTGGAAGCCCAGCAGCGGTCCGGGCCAGAAGTCGGGCCGGTACGCCCGCCAGAAGTCGTAGTCGGCGGGCCGCTCGACGGTGTGGTCCTCGCCCTCGTGGTGGGAGAGCGCGAAACACACGGTGATGCCCTGCTGGTTGAGCGGCTGTGCCTCGTCCGGGGCATGCGGTTCGTCGTACTCGGACCGCGCCTCGGCCCCGGTGACGTGCTCGACACCCGCGAGGTCGAGGAGTTCACCGGTCTCGGTCGCGTCGATCACGTACCGGGCGGAGACGGTGACCTGCCGGCCGCCGTCCTGGCGGTGCTCCAGCGTCACGGACCGTACGACATCGTTGTCGGCCTCGGCCGCGACGGGCCGGTGGTCGGTGAGGACGGTGAGTCGGCCGGCGGCCCGGTGGGGCGCGAGCATCGCCTCGATGACGGCGAGCGCGACGCGCGGCTCGTGACAGAGCTTGCTCACGCGTCCGGCGCCCGGGTTGAGGTCCGTGAGGGCCAGCGCCTCGGCGCGCAGCGGATACCACTGCCGGTAGAACTGCCGGATGCCTTCGCGCAGTCGGCGGTACGAGGCGGTGGTGCCGAACTGCTCGACCCAGGGGTGCTCGTCGGGCGGCACGGCCTGCGACGTGAGCTGTCCGCCGAGCCAGTCGGTCTCCTCGGTGAGCACGACGGTGCGTCCGGCGCGGCAGGCCGCCAGCGCGGCGGCCACGCCGCCGAGTCCGCCGCCCACGATGAGGATGTCGGCTTTCGGTATCACGCTTCTCCTTGCTGGTGGTTCAGCTGCTGATTCAGCCGTGGTTCGCCCGCTGGTGCGGCCGGTGATTCGTCTGCTGGTCTCGTTTGCTGGTCTCGTCTGCTGGTCTCGTCTGCTGGTTGATCTCGTGCAACGCGCGCCGGTGTCAGGGCTGCTCGGGCGGGCTCCCGGTGGTCGCACCGGGCCGGAAGGCACAGGCGACCAGGGGTTCTTCGGCCGCCTCCCCCGCCACGAGTGCGGCGAGCATGCGGACCGCTGCGGCGCCCAACTGGTGCCGTGGGACGTCGAATCCGGTGGGCTGCGGGTCCCCGGCGAGGTCGGACGGCGGGCTGCCGAGGAGCGCGAGGGACAGGTCACCCGGGCAGGTGAGGCCGGCCTCGTCGGCGGCGGTGCGCAGGGCCCGCCAGGCGCCCCCGGTGTCGGTCTCCTCCGCGACGAAGGCGGTGACGCCCTCGGCGAGCCAGCTCCGCAGCCGTTCGGGGGTGACGTCGCGCCGGGGGTCGGCGCAGCGGAAGACGGCCTCGGACCCGCCGGGCAGTCCGGCCGCCTCCAGCCCTTCCAGGAAGCCCTGTTGACGGTCGGTGGAGGCGGGTGCGTCGTCGTCCTCACGGACCAGGACGATCCGGCGGTGCCCCAAGGACGCCAGGTGCCGGACCACTTCGCTGCTGGCGCTCACGTAGTCGGCGCCGACCCAGGACAGTCCCTCCAGTTCCTCGCGGCGGCCGAGGTGCACCACCGGGAACCCGTCGGCGACCATCCTTTTCAGCTCGGCGATCGGTACATGGCGGCCGAGGAACAGACAGCCGTCCGCCAACCGGACCCGGTTGAGCGCCTCGGGTCCGGTCGCCTTGGCACCCCCGGAACTCGAACCCGTGAACAGCACCAGGTCGTAACCGCGCGCGGCGGCCTCCCGCTCCACCCCCACGAGGAAGGGGTAGTACGAGTGCTCCACGTCCGTCGGGAAGGTGGCCGTGAAGCTGTAGACGCCGAGCAGGTTGTTGCGCGCCGCCGCCAGCCGCTGGGCCGCCGGGTCCGGTACGTAGCCGAGGCTGCGGGCCGCGTCGAGCACCCGCTGCCGTGTCTCGTCCGAGATCGCCGCACCCTGCGCCTTCGCCGACAGCACGAGCGACACCGTGGCCTGGGACACTCCGGCCAGCCGGGCGACCTCCGCCTGCCGCGGCCGGGACGTACGTCCGGCCGCCGCGGGGGTCCGCCCGCGCCTGGGTCCCTTCCTGGGCTGCTCCACCATGCTCCTCACCCGGCCGCGGAGGGCCGACACCAGCTTGCTAATGCGTATAAGTAATGCGCATTAGCCAGAACTGTGGAGTGCTTTCACCGCAACGGTCAAGAGGTGTGACACGACTTCTTCGCGCGACGGGCTCTCCCGCGGAGGGCGGTCGAACATGAAGATTCAACCGGGCCATTGACCCGTCAACCGGTTCCGGTTAACGTCCACGCCGAGCCTTTCCAAGGACCAGCCCCTGTGCCCCCACCGCAGTGTTCGGCAAGCCTTCGGGAGTTCATCCATGCGCGCCAGACGATCCCCACTCGCAGCCCTCGCCCTTGCTCTGACAACGATGTCGGCCCTGTTGATCCAGGCCGCCCCCTCCTCCGTCGCGGCCTCCGGGACGGCGGCGGCGCCCGCGGCGACCGTGTGCAACAAGTACTGCGACGCGCGGGATCCGGCCCTCAGCGGGCAGGACCGCAGACCTGTCACCGCCACGCTCTTCTCGCGGACGTTCGAGCTGCACTTCAACGACGCCGACGCCATGGGCTGGGCCTCCGTCGGCAACGGCAGCCCCGGGGACGAGGTGTGGCTGGACCGCTCCTACGACGGCGGGCGCAGCTGGTCCGCGAACAGCCGTCTCGGCGCCACGAAGATCCCGGCCGGCCAGACCGGCTGGCGGACGCTGATGTACAACGTCGACGACTGGGCGGGCCACGGCGTCGGCGCGCTGCGCGCCTGCGGCAAGGCCGCCGACCGGACCGACATCGTCTGCACACCGTGGGCCCGGTCCACCTGGAACGCCGGCGAGCGGCGCACCGCGGCGGCCACCGCACAGATGCAGTTCTACAACTACGGCACCGGCCTGTTCGACACCACCGGCTGGTGGAACTCCGCCAACGCGCTGCACGCGATCATCGACAACATCCGGGTCACCGGCATGCAGAGTTACGCGTACGCCGTCGGCCGCACCTACGACCTGCAACTGGGCGCGGCCGACGGGCAGTTCCGCAACGACTACATCGACGACACCGGCTGGTGGGGGCTGACCTGGATCGCGGCGTACGACCTCACCGGCGATCCCCGCTATCTGGCCACGGCACGGGCCGACGCGGACTACATGGCCTCCTACTGGGACAGCACCTGCGGCGGCGGGGTGTGGTGGAGCACCGCGAAGACGGTGAAGAACGCCATCCCCAACTCCCTGTACATCGAGCTGAACGCGGCCCTGCACAACCGCATCCCGGGCGACACCACCTATCTTCAGCGTGCGAAGGCGGACTGGAGCTGGTTCCAGGGGACGGGCATGATCAACGCCGATCAGACGGTGAGCGACGGCCTCAGCATGAGCACCTGCAAGGTCGGCGACAGCACGGTCTGGTCCTACAACCAGGGCCAACTCGTCGGCGGCCTGGTGGAGTTGCACAAGGCCACGGGTGACTCCTCGGTGCTCGCCGCCGCCCGCCGGATCGCCGACGCCAACACCGTTTCCGGCAAGCTCAACACCTCGGCCGGCATCCTCAGGGACCCCTGCGAGTCGGGTGACTGCGGCGCGGACGGAGCGTCGTTCAAGGGCGCCGACGTGCGCGGTCTTGCGAAGCTGAACGCTGCGCTTTCCGACCGGCCGTACACCGCGTACCTCAAGAAGCAGGCCGCCCAGGCGTACGCGGCCGACCGCAATCCGCTCGACCAGTACGGTCTGCGCTGGTACGGCCCGCTGGACAAGACGGATGCCGCGCGGCAGCAGAGTGCTCTCGATCTGATGAACGCGGCGTCCTGAGGTTACGCGGCGTCCGTCCGGCGGGTCGCCCAGCGGGCCGGGCCGGTGGACGCGACGACCACCGCCCGCCGCCCGCCGCCCGGCGACCGGCGCCGGGCGGAGTCGCAGCCGTGCGGGTCCGTCGTGGCTGGGCGCGCCGTTCCCCGCGTCCCTGAAGGGCCGCGCACCCTGGCGGCATTCCCCGACAAGCCAGTGCCCGCGGACCTGACCACCTCCACCCAGCAACCAGCACCAGGCGCAGTCACGAACCTGCCGGTCCGTCGCGGCTGGGCGCGCCGTTCCCCGCGCCCCTGAAGGGCCGCGCACCCTGCACCGCCCGGCGACCGGCGACCGGCGCCGGGCGGAGTCGCGGCCGTGCGGGTCCGTCGTGGCTGGGCGCGCCGTTCCCCGCGTCCCTGAAGGGCCGCTCATCTCGACGGCCTTTCCGGAAAGGGCGGTGCTTGCGGAAGCGCTTCGACATAGGCTCCCGAGGGCACTCGCCCGGCCGCACTCCTCAGGGACGGACATGACGTACTTCGACAATCCCGTCATACCCGGCTTCAGCCCCGACCCCAGCATCTGCCGGGTCGGCGACGACTACTACCTGGCGACGTCCAGTTTCGAGTACGTACCCGGCGTACCCCTGTGGCACAGCCGTGACCTCGTGCACTGGCGGCTGATCGGGCATGCGCTGGACCGGCCGTCGCAGCTGGCGCTGCCCGACACGGCCGCCGCCTCCACAGGGGTGTACGCGCCCACGCTGCGCCATCACGACGGACTGTTCTGGCTGATCACGACCGTGGTCGCCGGGGCGGGCAACATTCTCGTGACCGCCGAGGACCCGGCGGGGCCCTGGTCGGATCCGGTGCCGGTCGGCGTTCCGGGCATCGACCCGGACCTGGCCTGGGAGGAGGACGGAACCTGCTGGTGCGTGTTCTCGGACGGTGGGATCCACGGCGTCCGCATCGACCCGAAGTCCGGCGAGCTGCGAGGCGATCCCGTGCCGATGTGGTCGGGCAGCGGACTGCAGTACCCGGAGGGCCCGCACCTCTACCGGATCGACGACTGGTGGTACCTGCTGCTGTCGGAGGGCGGCACCGAGCGCGGTCACGCGCTGTCGGTGGCCAGGTCGCGTACGCTGCCGGGTCCTTTCGAAGCGCATCCGGCCAACCCCGTCCTGTCCCATCGCAGTACGAACCATCCGGTGCAGAACACCGGCCACGGCGATCTGGTGGAGGCGCAGGACGGCACCTGGTGGATGGTGCTGCTGGGCACCAGGCCCCGCGGTGACACGCCGATGTACCACGGCATGGGCCGGGAGACGTTCCTGGCGCCGGTGCGGTGGGAGGACGGCTGGCCACTGCCCGGACCGCTGGAACCGCGTGCGCAGGCTCCGGCGCTCACCCCTCACCCCTGGCCGCGGGAGGCGGACCGCGACGACTTCGACTCCCCCGCGCTCGCGCCGTGCTGGGTGTCACTGCGACGGAGCGACCCGGAGGCCGTACGGCTCGACGAACGCCCGGGCCATCTGACCCTGCACGCCCGCGCGGACAGTCTCGACACACCGGGCGCGCTCTTCGTCGGACGGCGGCAGCGCGACCCCGACTGCACCGCGCGCACGCAGATCGAGGTCTCCGACGGCGGCCGGGGCGGGCTCGCGGTACGCCTGGACGAGGCACACCACTACGAGGTGGAGGTGGCCGACGGCACGGTCCGCGCGGTCGCCAGGATCGGCCCGCTGAGCCGGTCGGTCGCCGAACGGGCCGTGCCCGCAGGTCCGTTGAGGCTGCGCATCGACATCACCACCTCCGACGTCCTGCCGCCCACGGTCACCTCCCGCGACCCGGCGACACCTCCCCCGCCCGGCCTGCGCACGGGCGGCCCCGACACCCTCCGCCTGGGGTACGAGACGGACGGCGGCGCCTTCGAGGTCCTCGCCGAACTCGACGGCCGCTACCTCACCACCGAGGTCGCCGGAGGCTTCACGGGCCGCGTCCTCGGCATGTACGCCACCCGGGGCAGCGCGGCCTTCGACTGGTTCGAGCTGCGGTCCGCCTGACAGGGCCCGTCAGGGGTCGTCGGAGTCCTCAGGGGTCGCCCGGGGTCGTCAGGGATCGCGGACGACCCCGCTCCTGGTCGCCTCAGCCGGTCGCGGAGGCTTCCTCGCTGCGCCGGTTGGCGAGGTCGATCTCCGCCATGTGTTCCTCGGCCCAGGCGCGGACCATGGCCAGCGGCCCTTCCAGTGAGAGGCCCAGCGGGGTCAACCGGTAGTGCACGCGGGGCGGCACGGTCGGTTCCACCCGGCGGCTGACCAAGCCGTCGCGGGCCATGTTCTGCAGGGTGACCGAGAGCATCTTCTGTGAGACGCCGGCCATCCTGCGCTGCAGCTCGGCGAAGCGCACCTCGTCCGGAGAGGCCTCCGCCAGCACCTTGACGGCCATCGACGTCCACTTGGTGCCGATCCGGTCGAGCAGTCGGCGGGTCGGACACTGCGGGGAGAACAGGTCTCCCCGACCTTGCCCGGTCGCGGGCACGGACGGAGGGGTCACCTCGGGCTCACCACCTGTCGAAGAAGTGCGGTCTTGGATCTCTCACACTACGCACCTATCGTTTTGTCGTCACCATTGGTAACCACCTGAGAGGTCCATGTGCCCGCCACATCGAGCCGTACGTCCAGCCCGTCCAGCCCGTCCAGCCCGTCCAGCCCGCCCAGCCCGTCCAGCCCGTCCGCACCGCCCAGTCATGACCGGCCCGCCGTGGAACTCCGGCGGATCACCGCCAACGGCGTCGACCTCAACGTGGCCCTGGCCGGTGAGGGCCCGGCCGTCCTGCTGCTCCACGGCTTCCCGCACACCTGGCAGCTGTGGACCGACGTCCTCCCCGAGCTGGCCGGCCGCTACCGGGTGATCGCACCGGACCTCCGAGGATTCGGTGCGAGCGCGCGGGAGGAGAGCGGGTACGACGCCGGGACGCTCGCGACCGACGCCGAGGCCGTTCTCGACGCCCTAGGGGTGAGTTCCGCGGCGGTGATCGGTATCGACGCGGGCACCCCGCCGGCCTTCCTGCTCGCCATGCGCCGTCCAGGTCTCGTCCGGCAACTCGTGCTCATGGAGTCGCTGTTGGGCACACTGCCGGGTGCCGAGGAGTTCCTCGCCCATGGGGCACCGTGGTGGTTCGGCTTCCACTCGGCGCCCGGCCTCGCGGAATCCGTGCTCACCGGGCACGAGGGCGAGTACATCGACTGGTTCCTCGACGCCGGAACGCTCGGGCACGGCGTGCGCCCCGCTCTCCGGGACGCCTTCGTGGACGCGTACACCGGCGCCGAGGCCCTGCGCTGTGCCTTCTCGTACTATCGCGCACTGCCCACGAGCGCCCGGCAGGTGCAGGAAGCCGTCCGTACGGCGCGGTTGACCGTCCCCACCCTGGCCATCGGCGCCCGGCCGGTGGGCAGAGCGCTGGAACAGCAGCTACGGCCTGTGGCGGATCATCTGGTGGGCCATGTCATCGAGGACTGCGGCCACATCATTCCGCTGCATCGCCCCGACGAACTGCTCGGGCTTCTGAGGCCCTTCCTGGCGGCGGGCGATGAGGGCAAGCAGGTATAGCCACTCCTCGCCACTCTCAACTTATAGCGCACCGGGGGGCTTGCGGCAAGGCCCCCGTTCTGCTGCAGAATCTCGCACTCAAGGCGAGTAACTGCGGAAAAAGGTGATTCACGAAGTGCGTGCGTTTTTGCCGCTCGACGGTCCGCGCGGTGACGTCGAACCGGGAGGAGCCGGTGACATGGACTCTTTGCTCACGAGCGCGTTCGACCTTCCCGACCATCTCTCCCCCAAGGCCGATCCGCTGCTGATCGGCGGCGACGAGAGGCACTTCGCGGCCATCGCGGAGAGCCTCGACCAGGCGATCACCGAACTGTCCGACCGGCTGGACGCCGAGCGCAAGGCACCGGGAGGCATCGGCCGGGAGGCGATGGAGCGTGACGCGGAGATCCATCGGCTGACCGCTCGGCTGCGCGCCCTGCGCCGCTTCGGCCTGGACCTCTGCCTCGGGCACGTCGTCGGTGCGGACGACCCCGAACCGCTGTACATCGGACGGCTCGGCCTCACCGACAGCGCCGGGCGACGGCTGCTGATCGACTGGCGCTCCCCCGCGGCCGAGCCGTTCTTCGCGGCGACCCACGCCAACCCGCTGGGGCTGGCGAGCCGTCGCAGGTACCGCTGGACCCGGGGCCGGATCAGCGACTACTGGGACGAGGTGTTCACCGCCGACGGCCTCGAAGGACATGCGGCGCTCGACGACCACTCGGCGTTCGTCGCCAGTCTGGGCAGCACCCGCTCCAGCCGGATGCGGGACGTGCTCACCACCATCCAGGCCGACCAGGACGCGATCATCCGCGCGGGATCCCGGGGCGCGCTCGTCGTCGACGGCGGTCCCGGCACGGGCAAGACGGTCGTCGCCCTGCACCGGACCGCCTACCTCCTCTACTCCGACCCCCGTCTCGGTCACCGTCGGGGCGGAGTGCTGTTCGTCGGCCCGCACCAGCCCTATCTGGCGTACGTGGCCGACGTCCTCCCCAGCCTCGGGGAGGAGGGTGTGCAGACCTGCACGCTGCGGGACCTCGTCGCCGAGGGAGCCGGAGCGCCGGACGAGACCGATGCGGAGGTGGCCTCACTCAAGTCGTCCGCGCACATGGTCGGGGCGGTCGAGACGGCCGTCAGGTTCTACGAGGAGCCGCCCGCGAAGGGGATGACGGTCTCGACCCCCTGGTCCGACGTCCGGCTGAGCGCCGACGACTGGACCGAGGCGTTCGGGACGCCGGGCCCCGGCGTCCCGCACAACGAGGCGCGTGAGCAGATCTGGGAGGCCCTGCTGACGATCCTGCTGGACAAGCACGACGACGACGTACCGCCCGACCTGTTCCGCCGGGCTCTGCTGCACGACGAGGAGCTGACCGGGGCCCTCGACCGCGCGTGGCCGCTGCTCGAAGCGGCCGACATCGTCGGGGACCTGTGGTCGGTGCCCGCCTATCTGCGGATGTGTGCTCCCTGGCTCGGCCCCGACGACGTACGCAGGCTGCAGCGCGCGGAGCCGCAGGCGTGGACGGTGTCCGATCTGCCGATCCTGGACGCGGCGCGGCAGCGGCTCGGCGATCCGGAGTCGGCGCGGCGCAGGCGCCGGCAGGAGGCCACCCTCGCCGCCCAGCGCGAGCGCATGGCCCAGGTCGTCGACAACCTGATAGAGGCCGCGGCCGACTCGGGCGCCGACGGTGACGACGGCGAGGGCCTGGTGACGATGTTGCGCGGCGAGGACGCCAAGGTCAGCATGGTCGACGAGTCCGAACTGGCCACCGCCGAACCGGATCTGCTCGCCGGTCCGTTCGCGCACGTCGTCGTGGACGAGGCCCAGGAGCTGACCGACGCGCAGTGGCAGATGCTGCTCCTGCGCTGCCCGTCGCGGAGTTTCACCATCGTCGGGGACCGCGCGCAGGCCAGGCAGGGGTTCACCGAGTCGTGGCGGGAGCGGCTGGAGCGGGTCGGTCTCGACCGGATCGAGGTGGCCTCGCTGAGCATCAACTACCGGACTCCGGAGGAGGTCATGGCGGAGGCCGAGCCGGTCATCCGGGCCGCGCTCCCGGACGCCAACGTGCCGACCTCCATCCGCAGCAACGGCATCCCCGTGGTCCACGGATCGGTCGCGGACCGGGACGCGGTCCTGGACACCTGGCTCGCCGCGCACACGGACGGGATCGCGTGCGTCATCGGCGATCCGACGTTCCGGGCCACGCCTCGCGTCCGGTCGCTGACCCCGGAGCTGTCGAAGGGGCTGGAGTTCGACCTGGTCGTCCTCGTCGACCCGCATACGTACGGGACGGGTGTCGCGGGGGCGGTCGACCGCTATGTCGCGATGACCCGCGCGACCCGGCAACTGGTCGTCCTCACCAGCGGCTGAGGCCGGTGGGGTTCTTGTGGTCGCCGGGCGGTGACCACAAGGGCCCCGCCGCCCGTATGCGCTTGTCCGCCGCCGTGGTCCGGCATTACCGTGCCGCGGTGAAGCTCTTCTCGCTCGCCTGGACCGCGTTGCGCACGGCGGTCGCCGAAGTCCCGGACGAGGACTTCGAGCAGCCGTCGGGCTGTACGGGGTGGCTCGTGCGGGATCTGGTGTGCCACCTGGTCATCGACGCCCAGGACATCCTGATCACCCTGGTCACCCCCGCCGACACCGGACCGACCGTGGACGCGGTCACCTACTGGCAGCTCGGCGGAACCCCGGCCGGCGAGGATCCGCTGGACGCGCTGATCCCCCGGCTGGCCGCCGCGTACGGGGAGCCGGAGCTGCTGAAGTTCCACTTCGACGACGTCGGTTCCGCCGCGGGCCGCGCCGCCGGACTCGCCGATCCCACGGCCCGCGTCGGCACCCGCGACGAGGTGCTGACCGTCGGCGACTACCTGTCCGTGTACGTCCTCGAAGCGACCCTGCACCACCTCGACCTGATCTCCCGGCTGACCTCGACCACCCAGCCGCCCGCCGCGACCCTGGCGGCGGCCCGCGCGTCGCTGGAGCAGATCGCCGGGACCCCGTTCCCGGCCTCGTTCTCCGACAAGGCCGCGCTGCTGATCGGCACCGGACGGCGGACGCCGACCGATGCGGAGAAGACCGCCCTTGGCACCCTCGCCGGGCGGCTGCCGCTCGTACTGGGCTGAGCCGGCACCCGGGGCGGGTACGAGATAGGCCGGCCGATCGGCAGCCCCGCCGTGCCAGGCTCCCGGCCTGGGGGCAAGCGCCTGACCTGGACCGTTACCGTACGGCCGCATCGCACCCCCGCCGGTGCGCTCCCGGCGCTGCCCTTCTAGGGTGCCGCCATGGACTCGCAGCACTACCTCTCAGAACTGTTCTCCCTGGACGGCCGGGTCGCCCTGGTGACCGGCGGCAGCTCCGGCATCGGGCGGGGCATGGCGGAGGCGCTGGCCCGCGCCGGGGCGAGCGTCGTCGTCGTGGCACGCAAGGAAGCGGAACTGCGGGCGACGGTCGAGGAGTTGCATGCGCTCGGCTGCCGTGCGGCCTGGGTCGGCGCGGATCTCGGTACGCGTGAAGGCGTGCGCGAGGCAGCCGAGCAGGCGGTCGAGGCCTTCGGTGAACCCGACATCCTCGTCAACTGCGCCGGCGTCAACCTCCGGCCGCCGATGAGCGAGCTCAGCGACGAGGTGTGGGACACCACCATGGCCCTGAACCTGGACGCGCCCTTCCTGCTGGGCCGGCGTTTCGGCCCGGCCATGGCCGAGCGGGGCTTCGGGCGGATCATCCACATCACCTCGCAGCAGGCCCACCGCGCCTTCGTCCAGAGCGGTGCCTACGGCGTCTCCAAGGGGGCGCTGGAGTCACTGGCCCGCTCACAGGCGGAGGCCTGGTCGCCGTACGGGGTCACCGTCAACACGCTGGTGCCGGGCTTCGTGATGACACCGCTGAACAGGCGGCTGTCGTCCGACCCGGAGAAGGTGGCGGCCCTGGCGGCGCGCACGATGGTCGGACGCAACGGCCTCGCGGAGGACTTCGCGGGCGCGGCGGTCTTCCTGGCGAGCGCCGCCTCCTCGTATGTCACCGGGCAGTCGGTCTTCGTCGACGGCGGCTTCTCCGTGCACTGAAAAGTTTTCCACGACCGGGGTGTGCCCCGTAGGGTGGCCGGTGCAGCTGGTTCGCCCCGTCCGCCAGACGGGTGCGTCGCAAGAGGGAACCCGGTGGGAATCCGGGACTGCCCCGCAGCGGTGAGTGGGAACGACCGCCGTCACACGCACTGGGCCCGGCCGGGTCTGGGAAGCGACGGCCAGTAGGTGTCCTCCGCAGGGAGGACGTGCCCGCGAGTCCGAAGACCTGCCAACTGCCCGTGCGCGAACCATTCGTGCGCGGAGATCCCGGTGACCTCGTGGGCGGGTCGGCGTACTTGATCCGGCGGACGACCGCGCTCTGCGCGCGGTTCGGTTTCCGCCCGGTCCGTCACCCCTTCGCGCTCGCGTCCCGTCCCGGGATCCCAGGGAGATATCTCGCGAAGGAGATTTCCGTGACAGCGCAGTCCGCAGCCGCGGCGGCACGGGCCACCGTGTACGGCTACCCCCGCCAGGGACAGAACCGGGAACTGAAGAAGGCCGTCGAGGGCTACTGGAAGGGCCGGGTCGACGCCGACGCCCTCCGGGCCACCGCCGCCGAGCTGCGCCGGGCCAACTGGCGGCAGCTGGCCGAGGCCGGCATCCACGAGGTTCCCACCGGCGACTTCTCGTACTACGACCACGTCCTGGACGCCGGTGTCATGGTCGGCGCGATCCCCGCACGCCACCGCGCCGCCGTCGAGGCCGACGCGCTCGACGGCTACTTCGCCATGGCGCGCGGCACCCAGGACGTGGCGCCGCTGGAGATGACGAAGTGGTTCGACACGAACTACCACTATCTGGTGCCCGAGTTGGGTCCGGACACCGTCTTCACGGCCGACTCGAGCAAGCAGGTCGCGGAGCTGAAGGAAGCCCTGGCGCTCGGGCTCACCGCACGACCCGTCCTCGTCGGACCCGTCACCTACCTCCTGCTCGCCAAGCCCGCCCCGGGTGTCGCCGGCGACTTCGACCCGCTCACCCTCATCGACCGGCTGCTGCCCGTGTACGCCGAGATCGTCGCCGATCTTCGCGCCGCGGGGGCGGAGTGGGTCCAGCTCGACGAGCCCGCCCTGGTGCAGGACCGCACACCCGCCGAGCTGAACACGGCCACCCGCGTCTACCGTGACCTCGGCGCCCTGGCCGACCGCCCGAAGCTGCTGGTCGCGTCCTACTTCGCCCGGCTCGGCGACGCCCTGCCGGTGCTGGCCAAGGCCCCGGTGGAAGGTCTCGCGCTGGACTTCACCGAGTCGGCCGCCGCCAACCTGGACGCGCTCGCCGCCGTGGGCGGACTGCCCGGCAAGCGTCTGATCGCCGGAGTGGTCAACGGCCGCAACATCTGGGTCAACGACCTGGAAAAGTCCCTCGGCACGCTCGGCACCCTGCTCGGGCTGGCCGACCGGGTCGACGTGGCCGCCTCCTGCTCCCTCCTCCACGTCCCCCTCGACGCCTCCGCGGAACGCGACATCGAGCCGCAGATCCGCCGCTGGCTCGCCTTCGCCCGGCAGAAGACCGCGGAGATCGTCACTCTCGCCAAGGGCCTCGCGGGCGGCACCGGCGCTATCGCCGCCGAACTCGCCGCCAACCGGGCCGACCTGGCCTCCCGCGCCGGGTCCGCGATCACCCGCGACCCCACCGTACGGGCCCAGGCCGCCGCCGTCACGGACGCCGACGCCCGCCGCTCCCTGCCGTACGCCGAGCGGGCCGCGGCCCAGCGCGCCCACCTCGGCCTGCCGCTGCTGCCGACCACCACCATCGGCTCGTTCCCCCAGACCACGGAACTGCGCACGGCACGGGCCGACCTGCGCGCCGGGCGGATCGACAGCGCCGGGTACGAGGAGCGCATCCGGGCCGAGATCGGCGAGGTGATCTCGTTCCAGGAGAAGACCGGCCTCGATGTGCTCGTGCACGGCGAACCCGAACGCAACGACATGGTCCAGTACTTCGCCGAACAGCTCACCGGATACCTCGCCACCCAGCACGGCTGGGTCCAGTCCTACGGCACGCGGTACGTCCGCCCGCCGATCCTCGCCGGGGACATCTCCCGCCCGGAACCCATGACGGTGCGCTGGACGACGTACGCCCAGTCGCTCACCGCCAAGCCGGTCAAGGGCATGCTGACCGGGCCCGTCACCATGCTCGCCTGGTCCTTCGTCCGCGACGACCAGCCGCTCGGCGACACCGCCCGCCAGGTCGCCCTCGCCCTGCGCGACGAGGTGAACGACCTTGAGGCGGCCGGGACTTCGGTCATCCAGGTCGACGAACCCGCCCTGCGCGAGACGCTGCCGCTGCGGGCCGCCGACCGTCCGGCGTATCTGGCGTGGGCCACCGAGGCGTTCCGCCTCAGCACCGGCGGCGTACGCCCGGACACCCAGATCCACACGCACATGTGCTACGCCGAGTTCGGTGACATCGTGCAGGCCATCGACGACCTCGACGCCGACGTCATCAGCCTGGAGGCGGCACGCTCGCACATGCAGGTCGCCCGCGAGCTGGCCGGACACGGTTATCCGCGTGAGGCGGGGCCCGGTGTGTACGACATCCACTCGCCCCGGGTGCCGAGTACGGACGAGGCCGCCGCCCTGCTGCGCAAGGGACTTGAGGCCATCCCCGCCGAGCGCCTCTGGGTCAACCCCGACTGCGGTCTGAAGACCCGGGCCTGGCCCGAGACGCGCACGTCCCTGGAGAACCTGGTCGCCGCGGCCCGCACGATCCGCACGGAACTGTCCACGTCCTGATCCGCGCGGCGGGCCGGGAGCGGGGGCGCGGGCCCCGGGCTCCCGGCCCGTACCAGGGCTATTCGGCTGTCGCCAAAATGTCCGACTCGCACGATCCTGGAGCTGCTACACCTGAACGTGCCGGTGCTCGCCCCGCCGGGGGGCGGGGCGGCACGGTCACCGGACAGCAGTCCGCGCCGGTGACGAGGCGCGGACCTCACGGGGGGGGTGAGTCATGGACGTGGTCAGTACCGCGGAGGTACCGCGGGAGGAGCGGTTCGGTTTCTGGCGTGAGGTGAGTTCGAAGCTCTGGGTGCCCTATGAAGCACACTGCGAGCGGCGGGTGGCGGGCGCGTTCCGGGCGCAGGTCGGCATCAGCCAACTCGGGCCGGTGCAGGCGACGTTGATGACCACGCTGGCGCACTCGGTGCACCGTACGCCCAAGCTCATTCGCCAGGCGGATCCCGAGGTGTTCAAGCTGGGCTGCATCGTGCGCGGTGGCGGCAGGATCACCCAGGACGGCCGGTGCACGGATTTCGGGGTCGGGGACCTGATGCTGTTCGACCCCTCCCGCCCCTACCTCGCCGGGTTCACGCCGGAGGTGCCGGGAAGTCAGCAACTGCTGCTCCTGCGCTTCCCCCGTTCACTGCTTCCACTGCCCCACCGGGACGTGCGGCGGCTGAGCGCGGTGCGCATCCCGGGCGGGACGGGTGTCGGCGCGCTGTCCTCGCACTTCCTGATGCAACTGGCGCGGCGCATGAGGGAACTCAGTCCCGCCGACACCGCCAGGCTGTCCACCCTCACCCTCGATGTGCTGACGGCCGCGCTGGCCAACGCGCTGGATGCCCGCAGCTCGGTGCCGCCGCACACCGCACGGCGGGCGCTCATGGCCCGGATCCATGCCTTCGTCCGGGAGAACCTGGGCGACGCACACCTGACTCCGGACGCGATCGCCGCGGCGCACCACATCTCCTTGCGCTATCTGCACAAGCTGTTCCACGACGAGGGGCACACCGTCGCCGGCTGGGTGCGTGAGCGTCGCCTGGAGCAGTGCCGCCGCGATCTCGCCGACGCCCGGCTGGCCACCCGGCCGATCGGCGCGATCGCCGCCAGGTGGGGGTTCGCCAGTCCCGCGCACTTCAGTCAGGTGTTCCGCGGCTCCTACGGCCTGTCCCCGCGCGAGTTCCGCAGGCAGTGCACGGAGACGAAAGACCTGTGCGCTCACACGTAACGACAGGTCCGGTCGTGGCGCGCACCCTTCTGAGCAAGGGTCACGACTGGAGGTAGACGTGCTCAGGAAATTCATCGCCGCTGTCGCGGTGACCATCGGAATCAGCCTCGCGGGAGCGGGTGTCGCCACCGCGGCGACGTCCGGGGTGGTCGAGCGGGTCAGGCCGACCGCCGAGGCCTCGGCCGCCGCCGTCTGGCACACGATCGGCTACTACGAGACGCTCTCGGAATGCCAGGCCTGGGGGAAGCTCTATGTCTCCCTGGGCTGGGCCAAGGCCTGGGCCTGCGACGACGTGGGCGCCTGGCGTCTGCGCGTCCTGGACTGAGCGGACGGGCGGCCGGCCACCGCCAACTGCCTTACGTGCGGCTCGAATTCGCGGGTTCTCGCACCAACGGGCGGCACTCGCCTCTATGTTCGCTGCGGCACGTCGTCACGACAGCCCACGAACCTGGAGGCCCTGCCCATGCGCACCTCGTTCCGCACCGCGGTGGTCGGCGCGGTCGCCGCCGTCACCGTCCTGGCCGGAGGAACGGCCCGGGCAACTCCGCCCGGTCCCGGAGTGACCGGCACCCTGATCGCCCAGAAAACGGTCGGCGGCACCGACTACGTCGTCCGGGAGATCACCGTGCCGCCCGGCCAGGCCACCGGCTGGCACTACCACGACGGCCCGCTCTACGCGTACGTGAAGCAGGGCACGCTCAGCCACTTCGACTCCACGTGCGCCTCGGACGGTGTGTATCCGCGCGGCAGCAGCATCCAGGAGCCGGCCGGCGCCGGCAATGTCCACATAGGCCGCAACCTGGGAGACACACCGGTCGTCCTGACGGTGCTGTACGTACTGCCGCACGGCGCCCCGTTCTCCGAGGACGCCCCGAATCCCGGGTGCGCGTTCGAGTAGCGGCGCAGCCGGCTCAGGCCGTGGTGGCCCGGTCGCGGTTCCGGTCCCGACCGCGGTCCCGATCCCGGTCACGGTCCCGGCTCAGGCGCTTGCGGAGCGTCTGGGCGAACTCCTCCGCCTCCGCCAGCTGCGCGCGCAGCTTCTCCACCTGCCAGACGGCATGCTCCTCGTACTCGCGGACGCGCCGCAGCAGGGACTGCCGCTCGTACGCCGTCATCTCCTCGTCGGAGTCGAGGCGGTCGGTGACGGCCAGCAGGTCGCGCATCTGCTCCAGGCTGAAGTCGAGCGGCTGCATACGGCGGATCGCCTTCAGCCGTGCGACATCCTCCCTGGTGTAGAGGCGGAAGCCGCCCTGGGAGCAGGCGGAGGGCGCGACCAGGCCGGTCGCCTCGTAGTGGCGGATCGTGCGCAGTGCCAGCTCCGTGCGCGCGCCGACCTCGCCGATCTGCATGTGCTCGCTGCTCATCCGGGCGCCCTACCTCGTCTGTCTCGTCTGTGTCCGTCGCCCTTGCCATGGGGCGGTAGACGTCGATCGCTACCGTGACGTCGAGGTAAAGTATGTGATCATCAGGTCGGTTCCATGTCGTTCCCACTCCGTGGGACGGAAGAAAAGTTCCCGTGGCGCCCTCCAGCCCCCCCCAGCCCTTCAGTCCCTCAGCCCTTCACCGCCCCCGCCGTGAGGCCCTGGACGATGTGCCGGCTGGCGAAGGCGAACAGCACCATCGTGGGCAGGATGGTCAGGACCGCCGCCGCGGACATCGAACCCCAGTCGATGTTGAAGCTGGAGATGAAGCCGTTCAGGGCCGTCGGCACGGTCTTGTTGCTGTCGCTGTTCATCAGCGTCACCGACAGGAACAGCTCGTTCCAGCAGTTGACGAAGTTGAAGATGAACGCCGCGATGATCCCGGGCCGCATCACCGGCAGCAGCACCCGGAACAGCGCCCCGAACCGGGACAGGCCGTCGATCATCGCGGCCTCCTCCAGCGCGTCCGGGATGTTCTCGAAGAAACCCCGGAGCATCACCGTGCAGAACGGGATGCAGACCGCGATGTAGACGAGGATCAGCCCGAGCCGGTTGTCGACCATCTTGAGGTCGGTCATCAGCAGGTACAGCGGCCCCAGCGCGATGAACGTCGGAATCATCTGGGTCACCAGGGCGGCCATCAGCAGCGCCGACTTCGTACGGAACTCGAAGCGGGCCAGTACGTACGCCGACAGCATCGAGATGACCGTGGCGATCGAGGCGGCGACGGTCGCCACGATGAGGCTGTTGGTGAGGTAGACGCCGAAGTCGGCCTTGCCGAACAGTCCGCTGTAGTTCTCCAGCGAGAAGTGCTCGGGCCAGTAGGCGATCGGGAAGGCGAAGATGTCGCCGGGCGCCTTGAGCGAGGTGATGGTGATCCAGTAGAGGGGGAAGACGGTGAAGACCAGCCACAGCCCCAGGAAGGTGAACTTGGTGACCCGGCCCGCCGTGGACTCCTTGCCGATCACGGCTTCACCTCTCGCTTCTCGCGCGTGGCCAGGAGGAAGAAGACCGCGAACACCAGCAGGGTGGCGACGACGATGAGGCCGAGCGCGGAGGCTCTGCCGTAGTCGCCCTGCTGCGTGATCTTGATCATCCACGTGGTCACGATGTGCGTCTCGTTGTTCGGTCCGCCGCCGGTCATCCCGAAGATCAGGTCGGGGAAGTTGAAGATCCAGATGACGCGCAGCAGCACGGTCAGCGCGAGGGTGACCCGGATGTACGGAATGGTGATCTGGAAGAGCGTGCGCACCTTGCCGGCGCCGTCCAGGGCCGAGGCCTCGTACAGCTCCTCGGGGATGGACTGCAGCGCGGCGAGGATCATGATCGTGAAGAAGGTGACCCCGTACCAGATGTTGGCGACCACGACGGCGAACATCGCGGTCTTCGGGTCGGCCAGCCAGGCGACCGGCTCGTCGATCAGGCCGACCTTCTGGAGCAGGTCGTTGACGACACCGAACTCGCTGTTGAACATCCAGCGGAACAGGATGCCGATGAGGAAGCCGGAGATCGCCCAGGGGAAGAAGATGAGGGCCTGGTAGAGGCCGCGGAAGCGGAACCTGCGGCGCAGCCACAGGGCGAGGGCGAAGCCGATGACCAGCTGGGGCACGATCGAGCCGAACACCCAGATGGCGGTGTTGCTCAGTACGGTGCCCCAGGCGGGGTCGGCGAAGACGTCGCGGAAGTTCTGCAGACCCACCCACGAGGTGTCGGTCAGGTCCGTCAGGTTCCAGTGGCGGAAGGCCATCTGGCTGCCGGCGATCATCGGGTAGTACGTGAAGACCGCCACGAAGATCGCGGCCGGGGTCATGAAGAGGGTGATGAGGAAACCGCGCCGAGCGGTGAACTCGGGCTTGCGGCGGCCTGGTTGAACCTTGCGGACGGGCCGGGAGCCCCCGTTGCCGGAGGCCCCCTCCGAGGCCGTCTTCGCCGTCTCCGTCGTGGACGTCGTTTCGGACGCGGTGGGCATGGCTAGTTCTCCTGCTGCCGCTTCTCGGTCCAGTACGTGTCCCAGCCGGCCAGCAGTTCCTTGGGCGTCGTCTTGCCGAGGACCATCTTCTGGATGTCGGCGTCGGCGCGCTGCTGCCACTCGGCCCACCAGGCGACCCCGCGCGGCTGGCTGACGTTGAGGTAGGTGTCCGGGTTCTCCGTCATGGTGACGTAGCTGGACCACGGGCCGGTCTTGTAGAACGGGTCCTCGGCGGCCGACTTCAGGATCGGCACCAGGCTGTTCGTCTTGGTGAAGTTCGTCGACGCCTCCCCCTCGGAGAGGAACTCGACGAGCTTGACCGCTTCCTTCTTGTGCTTGCTGCCCTTGGCGACACCCCATCCGGCGGTGGCCAGCGGCTGTACGGTCTTGCCGCTGGGGCCCGCCACCAGCGGGGCGGTGCTCCACTGGTCCTTCTTGATGGACTTGGACTCCGAGACGGTCGCGATGACCTCGGGGTCCTGCAGCAGGAAGGCCGTCGAGCCGTTCGAGAAGCCCTCGACCATCTCCGGGTAGCCCCAGGAGACGGACGACTTCGGGGACGCGTCCTTGAAGAGTTTGAGGTAGGTCTCCATCGCGTCGAGCGCCTCGGGCGCGGAGAAGATCGTCTTGCCGCTCTTCAGCTTGAAGCCGTCGGCCGCGTCGATCTCGTCGGCGACGTACGCCTCGATGATGGCGGTGGCGTTGCCCTGGGCGTTGGCTCCGCCGCGGAAGGCGTACCCGTACTTGCGCTTGCCCGGGTCGTGGATGGCCGAGGCCTGTTCCAGCAGGTCGTCCCAGGTGACCGGCGGCTTGCTGAAGCCGGCCTCCTTGATCAGGTCGGTGCGGTAGAAGACGCTCAGACCGTAGAAGCCGTACGGGACGAAGTACGTCTTGCCCTTGGCGTCCTGGGAGGCCTTGACGGCGTTCTCCGTCATCGCCTCCCAGCCCTTCCAGCCGGTGAGGTCCTTCTTCATGTCGTAGATCCAGCCGTTGTTCGACCAGGGTCCGACGGTCGTGTCCCGTACTTCGAGGGTGTCGACGCCGCTGCCGGACTGGAGCATCTGCTGGATCTTCTGGTCGGCCTGCTCGGTGGGCGGCGAGATCAGGTTGACCTTGATCTTGGGGTTCTGCTTCTGGAAGTCCGCTATCAGGCCCTTGATCAGGTCCGTGCGGGCCGGGTTCGTCAGGCTCTCCACCATGTTGAGGGTGACCGTGCCGTCGGCCTGGGAGCCGCTCATGCTGCTACAGCCGGTCAGGACCATCGCGGCGGCGGTGCCGAGGGCGAGAGCTGCCGTCCTTCTTCTCATCGTGCCGACCTCTTTCTGTGCTGCTGTGCCGGGGACAGGCGTTACGGAGCGCCGGGGAAAGTTCGGGATGCCGGTGCGGGGTGCCGGGGGCGGGGTGCCGGGGGGGCTACGACGCGCCCGGTTGTTCGCGGGCCGCGCGGGCCCAGCGGCCGAGGAGGGGGACGCAGTCCTCGGCGAAGTACTCGTAGTCGGCGGCGGTGTTGTAGACGTGCGCGGACAGCCGCATGTAGCCGATGCCGTCGAAGCTGGTGAAGGCCGCCTCCACGCCGAGTTCGCGGGCGGCCCGGTCGCGCAGCGCGTCGGCCTCGATCCGGGTGCCGGCCAAACCGTCCGGCAGGCGTACCAGCCGCATGCCCGGGACCGGCATGCCCACGTCGACGGTGCCGTTGACACCGGTCAGTTCGGCGAAGGCGGCGCCGATGACACGCTCGCCGTAGCCGGCCAGCTCGTCCATGTACCGGCGGGCGGTGTCCCAGCCCCAGGTGCTCTCGACGAAGTCCAGGGCCGAGGGGGCCGCGAGATAACCGGTGGCGTCGATCGTGCCCTGCTGGTCGAAGCGGTCGGGGTACGGATCGGCGGCGCCCCACGAGTCGATCAGGGGGTACAGCTCCTCGCGCAGCTCACCACGGGCGACCAGCGTGGCGGTGCCGCGGGGCGTGCAGCCCCACTTGTGCAGGTTGCCCACCCAGAAGTCGCAGGTCAGGCCATCCAGCGGGGCCTCGATCAGACCGGGGGCGTGGGCGGCGTCCACCAGGAGCGGGATACCGCGCCGCCGGGCCTCCGCGCCGACCAGCTCCACCGGCAGCCGGCGTGCGGTGGCGGAGGTGATCTGGTCGAGGACGATCAGGTCCGTGTCGTCGTCGACCGCGGCCATGACGGCCTCGTACGCCTCCTCCTCGCTCGCCTCCAGCGGCACCCTGGCGGTACGCACCTCGCCGCCCCAGCGCCTGGCGAGGCGCTCGGCGCCCATGGTCACCGCGCCGTAGCCGTGGTCGGTGACGACGATCGCGCCGCCCCTGCGCCGCTGGAGCGAGGCGAACACGACGCTGATGCCGGCGCTCGCGTTCGGCACCAGGGCCACGTCGTCGGGGGCGACCCGCAGGAAGGCCGCGAGGTCGATCCGGGCGGTGGCGATCCGCTGCGGCAGGGCCGGAAACCACACCACCGGCGAACTGTCCATCTCGGCCCGGAACTCGTTCTGCCGCTCCTGGGCCACCAGGGGCACCGCTCCGAACGAGCCATGGTTGAGGTGCTTCATGACGGGGTCCAGCGACCACGCCCGCGCCGCGGGGCGGCCGTCCGCCAGCAGCAAGGGACGCGGGGCGGTGGTGACCTCGGTCTCGCTCACATCACTCCACATCTACCGAACCCGAGTGCCCGCCGACATCCCGTCTGCAGTCCGCAGACATCTGACATCGGGTGGGACACGTATGATGACTCGGCATCCTGCACGGCATTTTTGCGCCACGCAAGAGGTGTGCAGCGATAGTCATCAGATGACTTTGGACCGATACATCGGAGACATCTGACGACTCGGAGTCGCTAGAGTGCCCGAGGGTTACGGTGCTGCCGCCGGCCCGCCACGGGAGGAATCGGATGTCCGCAGTCGACAGGGCGTTCCACGGCCTGCGCCACATGATCGCGACAGGGCGGCTCGGGCCGGGTGAACGCATTCCGCCCGAGGCGGAGCTGGGCGAGGAACTCGGTGTCTCAAGGGGCCCGTTGCGCGAGGCCGTACGGATGCTCTCGGCGCTGGGCGTGGTCGAACCACGGCACGGCTCGGGCACCTATGTGTCCCAGCTGAGGCCGGAGGACATCATCGGCAGCCTCTCACTGACCCTCGAACTCCTGCCGCTGACCGGCCTGTTGGAGGTGTACGAGATCCGGCGGGTGCTGGAGGCGCATGTCGCGGCCAAGGCCGCCGCGCGGCGGACCCCCGAGACGGTGCAGTCGCTCTTCTCCCTCATCGAGGCCATGGAGGCGACCGAGGATCCCACCGAGGCGTCGGACCTCGACCACCGCTTCCACGCGGAGATCGCGCGGGCGGCCGAGAATCCCACGCTGGCGTCGCTGCTCGCGGTCTTCCGTGCCCGCTCCCGCAAGTACCAGATCTTCACGCTGCCCGAGGGGCCGGAGCTGCGGCGCAAGAGCGACGCGGACCATCGCGTGCTGGCGACCGCGATCTCCGACCGGGACCCCGGTGCGGCCGCCGGCGCGGCGGAGGCGCATGTCGCTCAGACCGAGCGGTGGTTGCGGGCGTTCATGCCGCCCGTGGAGGAGGTGGACGACGACGGCGTCCCTGCGTGACGGGTGCCTTGGGCGGCGGCGGCTGGAACGTTGGGTGGGTCGTCGGGTGCGGGTGCGTTGTGGTTGATTGCGCCGTTCCCCGCGCCCCTGAAGAGGTGCATCGTCGGGTGCGGGTGCGTTGTGGTTGATTGCGCCGTTCCCCGCGCCCCTCAAGGGGTGCATCGTCGGGTGCGGGTGCGTCGTGGTTGCTCGCGCCGTTCCCCGCGCCCCTGACGGGGTGGATCGTTGTCTGCGGGTGCCTCGTGGTTGCTCGCGCCGTTCCCCGCGCCCCTTAGACGCCCGGCGTTTCCGTCAGCCGTTTGCCCACCCTCGCCGCGGTCTCACGTAGCCAGATGTGGGCCGCGTCGTGGGTGTGTACGGGGTGCCACCACAGGGCTTCGCGCAGGGGGACCGCCTCGTACGGGGGCGGCACCACGCGGACGGCCGCGAGGGGTGCGAGGAGGCGGGCGAGGCGTGCCTGGACCAGGGCGATGCGCCGGGTGCCCGCGACCAGCAGCGGCAGCAGCTGGAAGCTGTCGACGGAGACCTCGACGCGGGGCTCGATCCCGAGCATGCCCAGCTGGCGTACGGCCGGCGAGTCGTAGGTGCGCTGATAGGTGACCCAGGGCAGCCGGGCCAGGTCCGCGCGGGTCAGGCGGTCCCCCACACCGGGGTGGTCCGCGGACACGACGAAGACCCAGCGGTCCTCGTACAGGTCGGTGGCCGGGAAGCCGCTGACGACCCCGTGCGGCATGAGCAGTCCGTCCGTGGCACTGAGCAGGGTGGCGGTGTCGTCGACCACGGTGGGCGGTGTCTGGCTGAATCGCAGCCGGATACCGGGGGCCTCCTCGTGCACGACACGGGCCAGTTCGGTGCCGAAGACGGCGACGGCGTAGTCGGACGCCATCAGCCTGAACTCACGGTTCTCCTTGGCCGGGTCGAAGTGGGCCTGGCTGGCGAAGAGGCGTTCCAGCAGGTCGTAGGCGGTGGAGGTGCGGTCCAGGAGTACCTGGCCGAGGGCGGTGAGTTCGTAGTGGGCGCCCACCCGTGCGAGCAGGTCGTCGTCGAAGTGGCGGCGCAGCCGGGCGAGGGCGGCGCTCATGGCCGGCTGGCTGAGCCCGATGCGCTCGCCGGCGCGGGTGACGTTGCGCTCCTCCAGCAGGGCGCGCAGGGCGACGACGAGGTTGAGATCGAGGCGGGCCAGATTCACGGCGTCTCCCTTGCCACTTCCCTTGGCATTTCACTTGTCGGTTCCCTTGGCGACACGGCCGACAGTATGGCGTTGACCAGGGAGGAATAAACCCCGTGGATGCTTGTCATCCACACAATCTATTTCCCTGATCACGGGCGCCGGGTCCAGATTGGTCCCACCGCAATCAGGAGGACATGTCCGTGAAACCCGAAGCCGCGTCCGCACCCTTCGCCGGACGTTTCGCCCTCGCCACGCTCTCGGTCCCCGACGGGCCGCCCTTCCCCGCCCTCGTCACGGCGGACGCCAGGGTGCTCGACCTCCGGACCGACTTCGGCGACGAGCGCCTGACCGTCCGCGCTCTCCTGGAGGACTGGGACGGGGCGAAGGAGCGGTTGTCGGCGCTGGCCGGCCAGGGTGGTCCGCGGAGCGGGCAGCTGGCGGACTTCCGGGTGCACGCCCCCGTGGAGCCGCGTCAGGTGTTCCAGTCCGGCGCCAACTACCGGCAGCACGTCATCGACCTGCATGTGGCGCACCGCGACCCGGCCGACGACCGGTCCGAGGAGGAGCGCCGCGCCGAGGCCGCCGAGATCATGGACCGCCGGGCGGCCCAGGACCTGCCGTACGTCTTCGTCGGGCTGCCGAGCGCGATCACCGGCCCGTACGACGAGGTCGTGCTGCCCTCCTGGGCCGAGAAGCCGGACTGGGAGCTGGAGTTGGCCGCCGTGATCGGCCGGCCTGCGCATCAGGTGTCCGTCGAGGAGGCGCTGGACCATGTCGCCGGGTACACGATCGCCAACGACCTCACCGACCGGGCCACCGTCTTCCGCCGGGACATGCCCCAGATCGGCACCGACTGGCTGCGCAGCAAGAACGCCCCCGGCATCACCCCGCTCGGCCCCTGGCTCGTGCCGGCCGAGTCCGTCGCGGACCCCGGCGACCTGCGCCTGGTGCTCAGGCTGAACGGCGAGACCATGCAGGACGAGTCCACCGAGGACATGCTCTTCGACGTCGCCCGGGTGGTGTCCTACGCCTCCCGGACCGCCCGGCTCCTGCCCGGCGACCTGGTGTTGACCGGTTCCCCGGCGGGCAACGGCATGCATCACGGCCGGCTGCTGCGGGACGGTGACGTCATGGACGGCTCCATCACGGGTCTCGGCGCCCAGCGCACCCGCTGTGTGGCGGAGGCGGCCCGGTGAACCTGGACCCCGCCGACCCCGAGGGCACGATCGCGCGGGCCGCCAAGGCGTACTCGAACTGGGGCCGTTGGGGCGCGGACGACGTGCTCGGCACACTGAACCACCTCGACGAGGCCAAGCGCCGCGAGGGTGCCGCGCTGGTGCGCAGGGGTGTCAGCTTCTCCCTCTCCCAGCGGTTCGACATGAACGGCCCGCAGAAGGGCTGGCGGCGGCGCACCAATCCGGTGCACACCATGCTGGACACCGGCACCGACGCGGCGCTCGGCAACCAGGGCTTCCCGCACGGCATCGGCGGCGCCGACGACGTGATCGCCATGCCGCTGCAGTGCTCCACGCAGTGGGACGGGCTCGGGCACATCTTCGACCACGGCAAGGCGTGGAACGGGCGTCCGGCCGAGCGGGTCGTCACCTCCGACGGCGATCTGGTGACGGGCATCGAACACATGGCGTCGCACGTCGCCGGGCGGGGCGTACTGCTGGACGTCGGCCGCATGATCGGCGCGGACGGCGTGAGTGGCGTGGAGGGGATGGCCGGTGCAGATGGGGCGGGCGGCTCGGGCGGTGCGGTCGGCGAACTGCCCGACGGGTTCGCCGTCACCGAGCGCCACCTGACCGCGACCGCCGAGGCCCAGGGGGTCGCGATCGGCCGCGGCGACATCGTGCTCGTCCGCACCGGGCAGCTCGCCCGGGCCCGCCGCGACGGCTGGGGCGACTACGCCGGCGGTCCCGCGCCCGGCCTGTCCTTCACCACGGCCGGCTGGCTGCATGGCAGTAAGATCGCGGCGATCGCCACCGACACCTGGGGCTTCGAGGTACGGCCCAACGAGTTCGAGCACGCCTTCCAGCCGCTGCACCAGGTGGCCATCCCGCACATCGGCCTGCTGATCGGCGAGATGTGGGACCTGGACGCGCTCGCGCGGGACTGCGCGGCCGACGGGGTGTACGAGTTCTGGCTCACCGCCGCACCCCTGCCCATCACCGGCGCGGTCGGCTCCCCCGTCAACCCCATCGCCATCAAGTAGCAACAGGAACAAGGGAGTTCCCCATGAACACACCCCGCAAGGTCCTGGTGATCGGCGGCGGCGCGGCCGGCAGCGCCGTGACGATCCTGCTGCGCCGCGCCGGCCTCGCGGTGGACCTGATCGAGGCCAGGAGCGACTGGAACGCCACCGCCGGCTCCGGCATCACCCTCCAGGGCAACGCCCTGCGCGTACTGCGCGAGCTGGGCGTCTGGGACGAGGTGGAGGCGTCCGGTTTCGGCTTCGCCTCGGTCGGCATCACCGCTCCCGACGGCACCGTGCTGCATGTGCAGGAGGACCTGCGGACCGGCGGCGACGACCTGCCCGCCACCGTCGGTATGCAGCGCCCCCGCCTTCAGCGGATCCTGATCGAGGCCGTGCGCGCCAGCGGCGCCTCGGTCCGTCTGGGCACCACCGCCGAGATCCTGGACCAGGACGCGGAGGGTGTGTCCGTCCGCTTCGGCGGAAGCCCGGACGACGGCTCCGAGGCACCCGAGGACACCGCAAGGCGCTACGACCTGGTGATCGCGGCCGACGGCCTGGGATCCGCGACCCGCGCCGCGATCGGCATCGCGGACAGGCCCGAGCCGACCGGCATGGCGATCTGGCGGATCGCCGCCCCGCGCCCGGCCGGACTGACCCGCACCGACCTCGCCTACGGCGGTCCCGCCCACATCGCCGGTTACTGCCCCACCGGCGACGACTCCCTGTACGCCTATGTCGTCGAGGCCAACCGCGACCGCGCCTCGATACCGGCCAGGTCGCACGCCGACGAGATGCGGCGCCTGGCCCGCTCGTACGGCGGTTTCTGGCCGGAGATCACCGCGCACATCACCGATCCGGCGCAGGTCAACTACACCTGGTTCGAAAGGCTGTTGGTCGAGGGTTCCTGGCATCGCGGCCGGGTCGTGTTGATCGGCGACGCGGCCCACTGCTGTCCGCCCACCCTCGCGCAGGGTGCCGCACTGTCCCTGGAGGACGCCTGGGTGCTCGCCCAGTTGCTCACCGGGTCCGACCCGTGGGACGACGCGCTCTTCAAGGCGTACTACGAGCGGCGGATCGCCCGGGTGCGTCCGGTCGTGGAGGCGTCCGTACAGCTCGGGCAGTGGCAGCTGGACGGGGTCCGCGACGCCGATGTGCCCGGCCTGATGGACCGCACCATGACCATGCTGCGGGAGCTGCCGTGACCGCCCACGGCCAAGCCGCTGCCCCCACGGTCGACGTCCACGCCCACGTCCTGATCCCCGAGATCGAGGCGCTGGTGGAGGGGCGTCCGGGGCTCGCCGAGGCGCGGGGCGTGGACGCCCGCCGCAACGGTCCGGCCGCCCTCGCGGTGAGCGGACCCATGGTGCGCGACCGCTTGCCCCGGCTGACCGACGCGGCCGTACGTCTGGCCGCCATGGACACCCAGGGCGTGGACATCCAGCTGGTCAGCCCCTCCCCGTCGCACTACCACTACTGGGCGGACGAGGACACGGCCGAAAAGGTGTACAGGACGGCCAACGAGGCGACGGCGGCGCACTGTTCGGCCGCACCGGACCGGCTGCGCGGCCTCGGGCTCGTACCCCTGCAACACCCGGACCGGACGGTCGAAGCCCTCGACCACGCCCTCGCGCAGGGCCTGGCCGGGGTGGAGATCTCCAGCCACGCGCCCGGCCGGGAGTTGTCCGACCCGGCCTACGGACCCTTCTGGGGGCGAGCCGAGGAGACCGGCGCGGTCGTCTTCCTGCATCCTTTCGGGTGCACGCTCGACGAGCGCCTGGACCGGTGGTACTTGTCCAACACCGTCGGCCAGCCCACCGAGAACGCGGTCGCCCTCTCCCACCTCATCTTCTCGGGCGTACTGGACCGCCATCCCCGTCTCAAGGTGCTGGCGGCCCACGGCGGCGGCTACCTGCCCACCCATATCGGCCGCTCCGACCACGCGTGGTCGACCCGTTCCGACGCCGGTGCCGCCTGTGCCCAGCGGCCCAGCAGTTACCTGCGGCGCCTGTACTTCGACTCGCTCGTCCACGACCCGCACATCCTGCGGGAGTTGGTGCGGGTGGCCGGCGCGGACCGGGTGCTGCTCGGCTCCGACTTCCCCTTCGACATGGGCACCGAGGACCCGGTCGGCGCCCTGCGCGCGGCCCGGCTCCCCGACGCCGACTTCGAGGCCGTACGCGGCGGCAACGCGACCGCCCTCCTGAGGAAGGACCGACACCCATGAGCGCACGCCTGCTCACCCATCTGCGGCACGTCGACCTCGCCGTGCCCGACTACGACAAGCAGCTCGACTTCTACTCCGGCGTCTGGGGCCTGACCAAGGTCGCCGAGGACTCCGGTATCTCCTTCCTGGCCGCCGAGGGCTCCCCGGAGCAGTACGTCGTGCGGCTGCGCAGGGCTGAGGAGAAGCGCCTCGACCTCGTCTCCTACGGGGCCGCCAGTCCGGCGGACGTCGACACTCTCGCCGAGCAACTACTCGCCGGTGGCGTGCAGTTGATATCCCGGCCGGGCAGGGTCGACACGCCCGGCGGCGGCTACGGCTTCCGCTTCTTCGACGTCGACGGCCGCACCGTCGAGGTCTCCGCGGACGTGGAGGTGCGCGGGCACCGCAGGATCGAGGAGAAGGAGGCCATTCCGGTCAAGCTGTCGCACGTGGTCCTCAACTCCCCCGATCTCGACCGCACCCGGCGCTGGTACGAGCGCCACCTCGGCTTCCTGCTCTCCGACACGCTCAGCTCGCCGCACATGGGCGAGGTCATGCACTTCATGCGGATCAGCAACCAGCACCATTCGATGGCGCTGGCCAAGGGCCCGCACACCGCCCTGCATCACGTCTCCTTCGAGATGCGCGGCCTCGACGAGTACATGCGCGGCTCGGGCCGTGTCATGCGCGCGGGCTTCAAGAAGATCTGGGGGCCGGGACGGCACATGGCGGGCGACAACACGTTCACGTACTTCCTCGACCCGCACGGCAACACCGTCGAGTACACGACGGAGTTGGAGGAGCTGGACGAGGACACCTGGCATCCGCACGTCTACGACTTCTCGCAGCCCGAGGTCACCGACCAGTGGGGCACCGCCAACCCGATGAACGAACTGATCGCCAAGGAGTCCTTCAACGACCCCGACCGGGGTGTGTTCATCGCCCCGCCGGTCTGATCCGCCCGGCCCGTCAGGAGAGCCCGTATGCGCTTCGCCACGTACGTCCACCACCACCGGACCCAGGTCGCCGTGGTGGCGGCGGACGACACCCTGTACCCCCTGCCCGCCGTCCGCTCCCTGACCGACCTGCTCGACGCGACGGACGGTCTGCCAGGACTGCTGGCGGCGGGGGCGGCGGCTCTCGGCGGGCCGCCCGGACCGCATGTCTCCCAGGTACGGCTGCTGCCGCCGCTGCGGCCCACGTCGGTACGGGACTTCGTCACGTTCGAGGAACACGTCGAAGGCGTACGCCGTGCCGTGGACGGTACCTCCGGCGTGCCCGAGCAGTGGTACGCGGCGCCGACGTTCTACTTCACCAACCCGCACGCCATCCACGGCCCCGGGCAGGACGTACCCGTGCCACCCGGGTCGGTCGCCCTGGACTTCGAACTCGAAGTGGGCGCCGTCATCGGACGGGAGGGCCGGGACCTCACACCCGAACGGGCCCGCGACCACATCGTCGGCTACACCGTCCTCAACGACTGGTCCGCCCGCGACCTGCAGTCCGCCGAGATGAAGGTCGGGCTCGGTCCGTGCAAGGGCAAGGACACCGCGACCACGCTGGGCCCGTACCTCGTCACCGCCGACGAGTTGGAGCCGCACCGGGACGCCGAGGGTTTCCTGCGGCTGGCCCTGACCGCCGAGATCAACGGCCGGGTGGTCGGCAGGGACCTGCTGTCCCACATGAGCTGGACCTTCGAGGAGATGACCGCGTACGCGTCCCGCGGCACCCGTGTCGTACCGGGTGACGTCCTCGGCTCCGGCACCTGCGGCAACGGCGGCTGCCTCGCCGAACTGTGGGGCCTGCGCGGTGAGCAGGACCCGCCACCGCTGAAGCCCGGAGACACGGTCACCCTCACCGCCGAGGCCATCGGCACACTCACCAACACCGTCGTCCCGGGGGTGGAGCCGGTCCCCCTGCCACCGGCCCGGCAGCGGCGCGCCTGAGGGGCGCGAGGGACTGTCCGGCCGGCCGCGGGTCCGCCGTGGCCGGCCGCGCAGTCCCCCGCGCCCCTCAGAAGCGCCCCTCAGGCGCGCCGGTCAGGCCCGCCCACGGGCGAGCCGCCCCGCCAGCAGCGGGATGACGACGGCCGCGGCCACCAGATGGGACACGGCCAGCACGATCTGCGTGGACGTGGCGGTGTGCGGGGCGACGGCCGGGCCCGCCAGGGACAGCACGGTCAGCGCGACGGTGATCACCACGAAGGTGCGGGCGGGCCGCCCGGCCCAGCGGGCGAGAGCCATCGCCAGGACGCCCCCGACGACCGACCAGAACAGCACGCCCATGGCGAAGCCGCCCACCGGAATCTCGGCGGCCTCCGTCGCCCCGGGACCGGCCGCCTCCATCGGCACACCGGCGCCGCGGGCGACGAGAGCGAAGACCTCGGTCACCACGGCTCCGGCGAGCACCGCGAGGACGCCGACCTGCCACACGGGACGCGTGCCGAGGGACTGGGCGAAGGACTGGTTCCGGGACGCGATGACGCTCATGGCAGAGTCTCCTGTCGGCAATTCCTGGGTGGTTGGCCTTACATGGAGTCAGACCGGAGCGAGGCCAGGAACTGAGCGGTCACCGGGCAACATTTTTCAGGTCGGGCCGGGGCCGGGTCGGGCCCCGGCTCAGGTTCCCGTCACCGCCGCGGCGGCCCGCCCCGCCGCCCGTCCGGAGAAGAGGCACCCGCCCAGGAACGTTCCCTCAAGGGACCGGTAGCCGTGGACGCCGCCCCCGCCGAACCCGGCGACCTCCCCGGCCGCGTACAGGCCGGGCACCGGCGTGCCGGCCGCGTTCAGGACCCGGCCGGAGAGGTCGGTCTGGAGGCCGCCCAGGGTCTTGCGGGTGAGGATGTTGAGGCGAACGGCGATCAACGGACCGGCACTTGAGTCCAGGATCTTGTGCGCCGCCGCCGTCCGGCTGATGCTGTCCCCGGGGTAGGAAAGGGCGTTGCGGATGCCCATGACCTGGAGGTCCTTGGTGTAAGGGTTGTCCATCTCCCGGTCGCGCGCCTCGATCTGGTGCTGCAGGCCGGCCAGGTCGATCAGTCCGTCGCCGGTCAGCTTATTCATGCCGCGGACGAGTTCGGACAGGGTCGTGGCGACGATGAAGTCCACGCCGTTCTTCTTGAACTTCTCGATCGGCTCGGGCGTCTGCCAGATGCGCGAGAGCAGCTTCCAGATGTTCTTCTCGGTCAGGTCCGGGTTCTGCTCGGAGCCGGAGAGCGCGAACTCCTTGGCGATGATCTTCTGCGTGGTGACGAACCACGAGTAGTCGTACCCGGAGGCGGTGATCGACTTCAGCGTGTGCAGGGTGTCGTAGCCGGGCATGTCCGGCGCGCTGAACCGTTTGCCGGTGGCGTCGAACCACATGGACGACGGGCCCGGCAGGATACGGATGCCGTGCCCCGGCCAGATGGGGTCGTAGTTCCTGAGGCCCTCGGTGTAGTGCCACATCCGGTCGGGGTTGACGATCCGGCCGCCCGCCTTCTCGGTGATCGCGAGCATCCGGCCGTCCACATGCGCCGGCACGCCGGTGATCATGGTCTTGGGCGGGGTGCCGAGCCGGGTCGGCCAGTTCTGCCGTACGAGGTCGTGGTTGGCGCCGATGCCACCGGAGGTGACGATGACGACCGGGGCGCGCAGCTCGAACTCACCGACCACCGTGCGGGAACTGGGCTTCCCGCGGGCGGCGTCGCTCGGCTCCAGAACGGCGCCCCGGACGCCGGTGACGGCCCCGTTGGTCGTCACGAGCCCGTCTACGCGGTGCCGGAACTTGAAGGTGACCTTCCCGTCCGCGTTCGCCGCCCGCACCTTCTTCTCGAACGGTTCGACGACCGCAGGACCCGTGCCCCAGGTGACGTGGAAGCGCGGCACCGAGTTGCCGTGTCCGTCCGCGAGGCCGCCGCCGCGCTCCGCCCAGCCGACGATCGGGAACCACTGCACGCCCAGACCCGCGAGCCAGGAGCGCTTCTCCCCGGACGCGAAGTCCACGTACGCCTCGGCCCACTTGTAGGCCCAGTGGTCCTGCCCCGACGTCTCGGTGATGCCGCGGTCGAAGCCGGCGGTGCCCAGCCAGTCCTGCCAGGCCAGTTCCTGGGAGTCCTTGATGCCCATCAGCCGCTGTTCGTCGGAGTCGACGAGGAACAGGCCGCCGAAGGACCAGAACGCCTGACCGCCGAGGTTGGTCGCCGGTTCCTGGTCGAGGAGCAGCACCCTGCGGCCCGCCGCGGCCAGTTCCGCCGTGGCGACCAGGCCGGCCAGTCCGCCTCCGACGACGATCGCGTCCGCGTCCGAGGCGGCGGCCGAGGCCGCGAAAGCAGGCGCGGTGGCCTGCGCGAGGGCGGTGGCGGCGAGCGCGCCGCCCGCCGCCGTCAGGGCACGGCGCCGAGTGATCGCGGCCAGGGCCGGTGAGTTCTCCATGGACTGCCTTCCGGAGGAGACGGAGGAGCTGCAGGACGGGAAAGGTGAGACGGGATACGGGATACGGGGGATGTTCCTGGGACTGCCGCACTGTTACCGTCGGTAGCCCACAGGGAACCAGGTCGTCACAGCGATGTGGTAGTGGCCGGACACCAACGTGCGGACGGCTTCGTTGTGGCCCGGCGACAGCGGCGCCGACCGACCACGCGCGGACCGCGGAGGGAGAATCGACGCATGGCTGTCGTCCACGAGCGCGAACCGGTCACCGAGATCCTGCGGACGATGGCCGTCGACGACGACGTGTGCGGCGAACTCGTCCGCGCGGCCCGTGCCCACTCCCCCGAGGTCGCCCGGCTCACCGAGGCGGAGAGCCGCTCCCACGTGAGGGCCATGATCCGCGCCGCCGGCGAGTGGTTCGCCACCTTCGACGGGGTCGAGCAACAGGACTTCACAGCAGCCCTGTTACTGGGGGCCGACCGGGCGGGCCAGGGTGTCGCGATGACCGCGGTGCTGCGCGGAGTCCAGGCCGGGCTGGGCCGGGCACTGGAGATCACCGTCGAGCGCTGCCGGGCGGCGGGAGTTCCCGACGGCACCCTGCTCGGCGTCGTCCTGCGCCTCAACGAGTACGGCAACGCGATCGAACGCCATGTGATCAACGGCTACCGGGCCGCCGAGCGGGCCACCCCGCACGAGAGCGCCGAGGTCCGCACGAACGTCCTCCGCAGGCTGCTGGTCGGCGGAGTCGTGCCGTCGCCCCTGGAGATGGCGGGCGCCGGGATGCGGCCGGGCGGCGGACCGCACCACTGCGTCGTCGCGGACGCCGGCAACCCCGCGGCCGTACGCCTCCTCACGGACCGGCTCTCCGGTCTCGGCGCGGTGTCCGGCCTGATCGAGGGGCGACCGGCCGGCCTGTGCCGGCGGATGCCCGGGATCGGGGAAGCGGGAACGTCGGCGCTGGTCGTGGTCTCGCCGGCCGCCCCTCTGGAGGAGATCCGCCCGCTGTACCGGCTCTGCGTCCGGGCCGTCGACATCGGTGTACGGCAGGGGCGTCAGGGCCTGTACGAACTGACCGACTTCGCCGCCGAGATCGCCCTCGCCGACCAGCCGCTCCTGGGCGCGCACCTGAGCGCCCGACTCCTGGGCGCCCTCGACGAGTCGGACGCCTTCCACCGCCAACTCGCGGTCACCGCACTGACGTTCCTCGACAACGGCCGCCGTCTCGACCAGAGTGCGACGGCCCTGTTCACCCATCCCAACACCGTCCGCTACCGGCTCGGCCGCCTCCAGCAGATCACCGGGCACCCGCTGACCGACCTCGCGTCCGGCCCCCTGGCCGAACCGCTGAGCACCCTGCACTGGTGGTGGGCCCTGACCACCTGGCTGCGGCAGGACCCGGAACCGCTGTAACCACCGCGGTCAGCTGCCGAGTTCGGGCCTGCGGTCCCCCTTGCGGTCGCGGCGGGCCAGCAGACGCTGGGCGCGCGTCAGACCGTTCGGGAGGTTCCTGCGCAGCGCGGCGCGGGCGGCGTTGGAGCCCGGGGCCCCGTGCACCCCGCCTCCCGGATGCGCGGAGGCCGACGCCAGGTAGAGGCCCTTGACCGGGGTCTCCGGGCGCCCGGTGCCCGGGACGGGCCGGAACACGAGCTGCTGGTGCAGGGCCGTGGTGCCGCCGTTGATGGCGCCCCCGTGCAGATTGGCGTCGAGAGCCTGGAGGGTGGGTGGTGCCAGCACGCGCCGGGCCCGGATCAGGGAGCGGAACCCGGGCGCGAAGCGCTCGACCTGCCGCTCGACCCGGTCGGCCATCAGCTCCTGCTCCTTGGTGTCCCAGCTCCCGGTCAGTCCGTCGTCGCCCGCGTCGCCCTTGATGCGGTGCGGGACATGGGTGTACGCCCAGGCCGACTCGGTGCCCTCGGGCGACCGGGTGGGGTCGGCGGTCGTCATCTGCCCGAACAGCGCGAACGGCCGGTCCGGTACCTGTCCCATGGCGACCTGTGCCGCGAACCGGGTCAACTCGTCGACACCGTCCGCCAGATGCACGGTCCCCGCGCCGACGGCCCCGGGGGCCTGCCACGGCACGGAGCCGTCGAGGGCCCAGTCGACCTTGAAGGTGGCGAAGTCCCACTGGAACCGGCGCAGATCCGCCAGCACCTGCGGGGGCAGGTCGGCGCTGTCCACCAGTTCGCCGTACAGCGCGGGGGCGGACACGTCCGCGAGTACGGCACGGGCTGCGGGCACCGTCTCGCCACCGGCCGTGCGCACCGCCACGGCCCTGCCCTCCCGGACGACGACGCGGCTCACGCGCTCCCCGCACCGGAGCACCCCGCCGCGCTCCTCCAGCCGCCGGGTCAGCGCCCCGATGAGGGCGCCCGAACCGCCGACGGGGACGGGAAACCCGTATGTCTGGCCCAGCATCGACATGAGCCAGCCGAAGCCGCCGCTTCCCGCGGCCTCGGGGGCGAGGTCGGCGTGCAGCGCGTTGCCCGCCAGCAGCAGTCTGCCGCCCTCGCCGCGGAACTCCTCCTCGCCGAGCCGCCGTACCGGCAGCATCATCGACCGGGCCAGGCGCAGCCCGCCGGCGGTCCGCAGGCGCAGGGCGAGCCGGGCGCCCGCGCGGACCGGCGGGAAGGGGGTGAACAGCGCTTCCAGCAGGTCGGGGCGCAGCCGTTCCCAGACCCGGTGCAGCTCGCGCCAGGCGTCGCCGTCGCCGTCGGCGAAGACGTCCAGGGACGCGGCGGTGTCGTCGAGGTCTCGTCCGAGCACGGCGCACCGGCCGTCGGACAGCGGGTGGGCCAGTACGCGGGGCGCATGGCTCCAGCGCAGCCCGTACCGCTCCAGGTGGAGTCCGGAGAGGACCGGGGAGGCGGCGGCGAGGGGGTAGAACGAGCTGAAGAGGTCGTTCGTGAAGTCCGGGTCGACCCCGTGGTCGTGCCGGACCGCGCCTCCGGGCTCGTCCTGTTCCTCCAGGACTTCGACGCTCCAGCCCTCGTCGGCCAGGAGGTTGGCGGCGACGAGCCCGTTGGGACCGGCTCCGACGACTACCGCGTCCGGCATGAATGCCTCCCGTCCCGGTCCCGTGTCGCACGGCCGACGCCGGTCATGCCGGCCTCGGCTCCGCGCGGGCGGGCCGCGACTCGCTCGTCCCGTTCTCCTCGCACACGTCGGCCAGCCGCTTGAGCATGGCCCGGTGCCGCACCTGGATGAGCCCCTCCACGGCCACGTTGTGCAGGGCGCCGCCGGCCCCCTGCAGCGGATGCTCGTCGATGATCACCAGCGTGTACTCGCCCCAGGGCCGCAGTTCGATGGCGATACGAGCCGTGCCGAGGGGGCCCGCGATCGCTTCCAGTTCCAGCTCGCGCTCCTCGACGCACGCCCGGACGACGGACTCGTTGCGCAGGGTCCAGAACCCGACCCGCACCTCGTAACCGATCGCGGCGTGCACCTGCGGCCACCGACCGCGCACGGGGTACGAGGACGCCGTCCCCACGACCCAGTCCGCGTACCGGGTGCCGTCGGCCAGGACGGCCCACACCTCGCGCGGGCTCTTCTTGATGAGCCTGTGGCGTACGGCCACCTCTGCCTCCCTCGTGTCGCACCCGTCGGTAGCGGAGTGATCGGTGCCGAGTCCCCCGGCATCCGCGGTTCAACCGACCGGCGACCTGCCACTGCCGATGCCGTCGGGGGCGCCGGGGGTCCCGGTGCTGCCGGAGTCGTCCGCCCGGCCGCCCGCGCCGAGCAGGCCGGTGGGGCGGAAGGCCTCCCGGGCCGCCAGCCGGGGCAGCGCACGGCGCGACACGCGCAGCACGACCGGCGGCAGCGCGACCCGGCCGAGCTGGGCGGCGAGCAGCCAGCCGGGCACGTACACCGCGGTGCGGCGGCGCTCGACGGCCCGCACCAGCCTGGCCGCGACGTGCTCCACGGGATGGACGCGGCGGGCCGGGGGCGGCATGTGGCCGCGCAGTTCGCGCAGCACGGCGTGCTGGTCGGCGTCGCGGATCATGTCGGTGTCGGTCCAGTTGAGGTAGGCGATGCCCACCGCGACACGCTGATGCGCCACCTCGGCCCGCAGGGAGTGGGCGAAGGCCTCCACGCCCGCCTTGGAGGCGCAGTAGGCGCTCATCATCGGTGACGCGCCGATCGAGGCCAGGGAGGCGACCTGGAGGTAGTAGCCCGCCGTGTCCACCAGGTCCGGCAGGAAGGCGCGTGCGGTGATCGCGCTGCGGGTGAGGTTGACGTCGATCACCCGGCGCCAGGACGCGGCGTCCGACTCGGCGAAGGGGCCGCCCTCGGCGATCCCCGCGTTGGCGATCACCGCGGAGGGCTTGCCGAGGGTCGCGCGCACACCTCGGGCCGCGTCGGCCATACCGGCGTCGTCGGTGATGTCCACCTCCCAGGCGACCGCGCGGGTCGGCAGTTCGGCCGCCAGGGCCTCCAGGGCCGGTTTCTCGTGACCCAGGAGTGCGAGGTGGGCGCCTCGGCGGGCCAGGTCCCGTGCCAGGGCGGCGCCCAGGCCGCGGGCGGCGCCGGTCACCACCACGGTCCGGCCGCGCAGGGGGTCGTGTTGCACGGGTCTCCCTTCGTACGGGCTCCTGTCGGCTCCCGATCCGATGGGGACGATTCCCGGTGACGGGCTTGTCCGGATGCGGGTGGGGGCGCCCGTTTCCATCGGACCACGAGTCGGTGTGCACCGCCCGGCGTCGGGTCGTGCGTCGGCTGCGGGCCGGTGGGGGCCTGTCGCGGCCCGGACGGGGGCGCGGCGGTATCAGGGAACTCAGGGGTCTCGTCAGAGTCATTGACGTGGTCGGGGCTGGACCCTAATTTCTGATCGATCTCCCGAACCGCGTTCGACATACCGACCCACGGCATTCGCCGGGGCCCTTCGTCACGCCCGCACCCGCTTGGAGACCACGATGAGCGCACGACCCCAGCCGTCCCGGCGCCTCTTCCTCGGCATGGCCGCCGCCACTCCCCTGGCCGCGTCCGGCGTACTCACCCTCGGCGCCGGTACCGCCCACGCTGCGGACTCGGCGTACGTGATGTGCTACTTCACCGAGTCGACCAGCCTCGGCCTCGGCACCGACTACGGGCTGCATCTCGCCGTCAGCACCGACTCCCTCAACTGGACGCCGCTCAACCAGAACAACCCCCTGGTCACCCCCACGGCGGGCGCCCTCGGCCTGCGCGACCCGTTCCTCATGCGCAAGCAGGACGGCACGTTCGTCGTCATCGCCACCGACCTCAAGGGCACGGACTGGAGCTACAACAGCCAGTACATCCATGTCTGGGACTCCGCCGACCTGCGCACCCTCACCGGTTACCGCCGGCTCAAGCTGCACGACATGACCACGCACAGCTGGGCACCCGAGGCGTTCTGGGACGCCGGCCGGGGTCAGTACGCGGTCATCTACTCGTCGGTCAACTCCAGCGGCCACAACGTCATCATGGTGAACTACACCGGCGACTTCGTGACCGCGTCGGCGCCTCAGGTGTTCTTCGACCCCGGGTACGACGTCATCGACGGTGACATGGCCGTCGGTGTGAACGGCTACAACTACCTCTTCTTCAAGAAGAGCGGGACGCTGGTGGCGGCGAGGTCCACCTCCCTCAACCCGGGCAGCTTCACCGAGTTCAGCGCGGGCGTCGCGCACGGCGGCACCGAGGCCCCGACCGTGTTCAAGTCGCTGACCAGCAACAACTGGTACCTCTGGGGTGACACCTACACACCCAACGGGGTCTTCTACGCCTGGCAGTCCAGCAACCTGGCCTCCGGCACCTGGACCGCGCTCGACCAGAGGACCTACACCCAGCCGGTCAACTCCAAGCACTGCGGCATAGCGACGATCACCACGACCGAGTACAACAACCTGCTCACCAAGTGGGGCGCCCCGGCCTGGAACCGGCTCAAGTCGTACAACTACCCGGACCGCTACGTCCGCCACGCCAACTACGCCGCCCGCATCGACACCTACCCCTTCGACCTGTACACCGACTCGCAGTGGAAGCTCGTCCCGGGCCTGGCCGACAGCTCCGGTGTCTCCTTCCAGTCGGTGAACTACCCGACCCGCTATCTGCGGCACTACAACTACGCACTCCAACTCGACGTCAACGACAGCACGTCGGCGTTCGCGGGCGACGCGACCTTCTACCGTACGGCGGGCCTCGCCGACTCCTCCTGGGCGTCGTTCCGCTCGTACAACAACCCCACGCGCCACATCCGCCACTCGAACTACGTGCTGCGCATCGATCCGGTCTCCACGGCCACCGAGCAGCAGGACGCCACGTTCCGCGTCGGGTACTGACAACCGGGCAACCGGGCGCGTCGCGTACCGCGCGTCAGTGATCGCCTATCTTGGCGCGTATGCAGTCATACACGATCGGCCAGGCGGCGCGTCTGCTCGGGGTGAGCCCGGACACCGCACGGCGCTGGGCGGACGCGGGCCGGATGGTCACGCACCGGGACGAGGGCGGGCGGCGCCTCATCGACGGCAAGGACCTGGCCGCCTTCTCCGTCGAGCTCGCCAAGAGCGACTGCGAGGACGACACCTCGTACACCTCCGTCCGTAACGCCTTTCCCGGCATCGTCACGGCGGTGAAGCTCGGTGATGTCGCCGCCCAGGTGGAGATCCAGGCCGGGCCGCACCGGCTGGTGTCGCTGCTGACGCGGGAGGCCGTGGAGGAGCTGGGTCTTGAGGTCGGGGTGGAGGCCACCGCCCGGGTCAAGTCGACGAACGTACATATCGACCGGGCCTGAGCGGTTCGCGGGCGGTCAGGTCCGGTTCGCGTCCGACCGTCCCGGGGAACCGGTGGCGGTCGAGTCGAGATACGTCCGCAGCAGTACGTCCAGTGCCTCCCGTACGCCTGCCCGGCGCGCCTCCGTCAGGAGTGCCCCGGCGAGTACGGACGGCGGGTCGTCGGGGCCGGTCACCAGGCCCACCCGCGGCCCGTGCGCCGGTCCGTCCAGCGGTACCACCCGCATTCCGTCCGGTACGCCGAACATGTGCAGCCACGCGTGCGAGATCACGCTCGACCAACGACCGCCGGGGAGGTGCGCGTAGAGGCCGGCGACGCTGTCCGACTCGATCGCGGGGGCCGCGGTGGCCCCGTCGGCGGCGAAGCACTCGTCGATGATGCGGCGGTTGCGCATACGGGAGTTGAGCAGGCACAGCGGGAGCGCGGCGGCGGCCGACCAGCTCGCCGTCGGGGCGCTCCCGAGTGGGCCGGCGACCGGGGTCAGCAGCATGTACCGCTCCTCGTACAAGGGAAGCCGTCGCACCCCTCGCAAGGAGTCGTCGTCGAGGTAGGTCATGGCAGCGTCCAGCTCGAACTCGGCGAGACCGTGGGTGATGTCGACCGAGGACAGCGACTCGATGCTGACCCTGGCCCGGGGGTGGCGGTCGCAGAACGGCGTGGTCAGGAGCGAGGCGGTGGGCAGGGCCGTGGGGACCACGCCCAGGCGCAGGGTGCCGGTCAGTCCGTCACCCAGGGCGGACAGTTCCTGGCGGAGGGCGTCACCCTCGGCGAGGATGCGGTGCGCCCAGGCCAGCACCACCTCGCCCTCCGGGGTGAGGCCCTCGTAGCGCCGGCCGCGTCGCACGATCGGCACGTTCAGTTCGTGTTCGAGACGGCGGATCGCCGCGGACAGCGAGGGCTGGGAGACATGGCAGGCGGCCGCCGCGCGGACGAAGTGACGCTCCCGGGCGAGCGCGACGAGGTATTCAAGCTGGCGCAGTTGCACGCGTGACCTCCCAGGGGCACCGGGCCCTCAGTGTCCGGATCCCGGCATCCGCGCCTCGGCAAGGAGACGTAGGAGCCGGCCGGTGCGCGTCAGTCCGTGCGGCGCACGGCCCGTGCCAGGAAATGGTGGGCCGCGTCCTCGTAACAGTCCAGGTCCCAGCCCGCCGCGTGCAGCGCCGGACCCAGGTTCTCCTCGGCCAGCGGGTCGTCGGGGTCCAGGGCGCGGCCGTGGCGGGCGGCCCGTTCGGCGCGGCCGGAGGGATGGAAGAGCAGGAGGACACCGCCGGGAGCGGTCACCCGGGCCCATTCGCGCAGGGCGGTCGCGGGATCGGGGACATGGTCGACCAGGCCCGCACTGAAGATGCCGTCCAACGACCCTGCGGGCAGGGGGAGTCGGCACGCGTCGGCCAGCAGAAGTCCGGTGCGTCCCTTCCCTGCGGCGGCCGTGAGCATCGCCGGGGTGAGGTCCGCGCCGAGCACGACACCCCCGGCGCCGACCTCGGCGCGCAGCGCGGGCAGGGCACGGCCGCTGCCGCAGCCCACGTCCAACACCCTTTTTCCGGGGCGCAGTCGCATACGTGAGACGGCGGCCGTGTAGCGGGGGCCGTCGACGGCGAAGCGCTCCTCCCACGCGGCGGCCCGGGGGGTGAAGAAGGCGCGGGTCGTGGTCGCGGTCGCCCGGGACGCGGCCAGGGTGGCGAAGCGTTCGAAGGCGGTGTCCCGGTGCGGGGCCAGTGCCGCGAGTTCGGCGGGAGCGGCGTCCTGGAGGTCCGGGGCGGTCGCCGCCTCTCCCGGGAAAGCCGTCGCGAAGGCGCCGACCGCCTCCTTGTCCACCTCCAGGTGGAACTGTGTACCCCAGGCCGAGCCGCCGATCCGGAACGCCTGGACCGGGTAACGGTCGCAGGACGCCAGCAGGGTCGCGCCGGCCGGGAGGTCCATGGTGTCGTCGTGCCGGTGCAACACGCGCAGGCGCTCGGGCACTTCGGCGAACAGCGGATCGGTGACCGCGGCCTGAGCCGTCCGCACCTCTCCCCAGCCGACCTGCCGGCTCGCGCCGGGACGGGCCGTGCCGCCCGCCGCGACGGCCAGCAGTTGCGCGCCGAGACACACCCCGAGCACGGGCACCTCCGCGTCCAGCGCGGCCCGCAGCAGCGACAGTTCGGCCGCGCGGGTCGGAAAGGCCGGGGAGTCGTCGTACGCCGCCATGGGGCCGCCCATGACGACCAGCGCGGCCAGTCCCGCGGGTGACCCGGGCACCGGGTCCCCGGCCCAGGTCCGGCACACGCGCACCGGCAGTCCCGCCGCCTCCAGCGCGGTGCCGAGCGCGTACGGGCCCTCGTGGGGCAGGTGCTGGACGACCAGGACGCCCGTCGGTTCGGTCCAGCTCACAGAAGGTAGCCACCGTCCACGCGGATCGCGCTGATGCCGCTGATGTGCCGGGCGCCGCAGCGGTCCTGAGGCAGCACCAGCTGCGGTCCCGGACCGTCGAGCGGGCTGTTGTCGATGGTGGCCGCGAGCAGGACGGGGGCGCGGCCGAAGTCGGGGTCGATCTCCGCCCAGGACAGCAGCGCGTGGTGGCCGTCCCTGCCGGACACCGCGATCAGGAAGCGCAGGCGTTCCTTGCGGCGGGCGGGGTCGAAGCCGGGGCCCGCCGCGATCAGTACGTCGTGCAGCAGGGGTCCGGTGAACCGGTGCCGCTGGATGCCGCTGGTCGCGCACTCGAAGCTGACCTCGGTCTCGTGCTGCGGCCAGGCGAGCAGGTCGGACACCGTCAGCCGGGCCGGACGGCTCAGATCACCGGCGAGGGCGAGCTCCGCCACCGGACCGGCGGCCGTACCGGCGACTGCGAGGGAACTGACTCACGGGCACCACCTCCCGGATGACCGTACCCGGACGCACGCCCCGTGCAAACGCACATGCCAGCTGGTCTGATCCCTGACCCCGCTGGTGCGAAGCGACAAGAGACTTTGACCTTGCATCTGCGGCAGTATCATCTACGCGTGCACACCTGCTGTTCCCCGTCCGGCCGGTGAGGGCTGCGCCCAAGGTCAAAAGCTGGGGCGCAGCCCCGCTTTTGAGGGGCGCGGGGAACTGCGCGAACGACCCCCACCGGCCCGCAGACGAAGGGCCAGGCCGGGGCGCAGCCCCGCCTTTCAGGAGCGCGGGGAACGACGCGAACGGTCCGTCAGGACCACAGATGGCACAAGGTCCGCCAGGACCACAGATGATGGTGTCCGTGAGGACCAGAGGGAGTGGACCCGTAATGACCCGTACCGCGCGCCGGACCCGTAGGACCCGTCGGACCCTTCAGGCGGCCGGTGCGGGCGCCGCCGCCCTGCTGGCGCTGAGCGCCTGCTCGTCGTCCGACGACGACGCGTCCGACTCCTCGTCGGCGAAGTCGGACTCGTCGGCGTCCGCCTCCTCGTCGGACAAGCTGTCCGGCACGGTGACCGTGTTCGCCGCCGCCTCCCTCAAGGAGAGCTTCACGACGCTGGGCGAGCAGTTCGAGAAGGAGCACCCGGGCACGAAGGTCACCTTCAGCTTCGGCGGCAGCGACTCGCTGGCCGCGAGCATCACGGGCGGCGCCCCGGCGGACGTGTTCGCCTCCGCCAGCCCCAAGACGATGAAGATCGTCACCGACGCCGGGGACGCGTCGGGGACGCCCGCCACCTTCGTGCGCAACGAACTGGAGATCGCCACCCTGCCGGGCAACCCCGACAAGATCGCCTCCCTGAAGGACCTCACCAAGTCGGGCCTGAAGGTCGTGCTGTGCGACAAGGAGGTGCCCTGTGGCGCCGCCGCGCAGAAGGCCCTTGACGCCAGCAAGCTCAAGCTCACCCCCGTCTCCTACGAGCAGGACGTCAAGGCGGCGCTGACGAAGGTCGAGCTGAAGGAGGCCGACGCGGCGGTCGTCTACAAGACCGATGTGCACGCGGCGGGTGACAAGGTGGAGGGCGTGGAGTTCCCCGAGTCCGACGACGCCATCAACGACTACCCGATCGTCCCCCTCAAGGACGCGCAGAACACCGAGGGCGCCGAGGCGTTCATCGCGCTGGTGCAGTCCGCCGAGGGCCAGAAGGTCCTGACCGAGGCCGGGTTCCTCAAGCCGTGACCGTCCCCGTCGACAAGTCCGGCGCCGCGGCCGACACCCTCCGGGGCGGGCCGCGGCGCCGGCGTGTCCGGACGGGCGACGGCGCCGGTGGCCGGGGCGTTCCGCTGCCTCTGCTGGTGCCCGCGCTGATCGGCCTGGCGTTCCTGATCGTCCCGCTGATCGCCCTGCTCGTACGCGCCCCCTGGCGGAGTCTGCCGGACCTGCTGACCAGCGCCGAGGTGTGGCAGGCGCTCCGGCTGTCCCTGGTCTGCGCCACGGCGGCGACCGCGGTGAGCCTGGTCATCGGCGTGCCGCTGGCCTGGCTGCTGGCCCGCGTCGAGTTCCCCGGCCGCGGCCTCGTACGGGCCCTGGTCACGCTGCCGCTCGTGCTGCCGCCGGTCGTCGGCGGTGTGGCCCTGCTGATGGCGCTCGGCCGCAACGGCATCGTCGGCAAGTGGCTGGACTCCTCCTTCGGGGTCACGCTCCCCTTCACCACCACCGGGGTCGTCATCGCCGAGGCGTTCGTCGCCATGCCGTTCCTCGTGATCAGCGTCGAGGGCACGCTCCGCGCCGCCGACCCGCGCTACGAGGAGGCCGCCGCCACGCTCGGCGCCTCCCGCTTCACCGCGTTCCGCCGGGTCACGCTCCCGTTGATCGCGCCCGGTATCGCGGCCGGCGCGGTCCTGGCATGGGCGCGGGCGCTCGGCGAGTTCGGCGCGACGATCACCTTCGCGGGCAACTTCCCCGGCCGTACGCAGACCATGCCGCTGGCCGTGTACCTGGCCCTGCAGAGCGACCCGGAGGCCGCCATCGCCCTCAGTCTGGTCCTGCTGGCCGTGTCCGTCGCGGTGCTGGCGGGCCTGCGCGACCGTTGGATGACAGCAGGATGACCGAGCCCCGTTACGCCTCCGACGCCGCCGATGCCACCCCCGACGTACGCGCCGACATCTCCGACGCGGGCCTCGACGCGGGTCTCGACGCGCATCTCGTCGTCGAGCGCGGCACCTTCCGACTCGATGTGGCGCTGCGCGTCGCACCCGGCGAGGTCGTCGCCCTCCTCGGCCCGAACGGCGCCGGCAAGACCACCGCCCTGCGGGCCCTGGCCGGTCTGACACCGCTCACCGGCGGCCGGCTGCGGCTGGACGGCACGGCGCTGGAGCGTACGCCGCCGGAGTCCCGCCCGGTCGGCGTCGTCTTCCAGGACTACCTGCTGTTCCCCCACCTGACCGCCCTGGACAACGTGGCCTTCGGACCGCGCTGCCAGGGCGCAAGCAAGGCCGAGGCGCGGGCGCAGGCCGCCGAGTGGCTGGGCCGCCTGGGGCTCGCGGACCACACCGGCGCCAAGCCGCGCCGGCTCTCCGGCGGTCAGGCCCAGCGGGTCGCCCTGGCCCGCGCGCTCGCCACCCGCCCCCGGCTGCTCCTGCTCGACGAGCCACTGGCCGCCCTGGACGCCCGGACACGGCTGGAGGTACGGGCCCAGCTGCGCCGCCATCTCGCCGAGTTCGAGGCGGTCGCCGTGCTGGTCACGCACGATCCGCTGGACGCCATGGTGCTGGCCGACCGGCTCGTCGTGGTCGAGGACGGCCGGGTCGTCCAGGAGGGCGCCCCGTCCGACATCGCCCGCCGTCCCCGTACGGACTACATCGCCCAGCTCGTCGGCCTGAACCTCTATCGGGGCGAGGCCGACGGGCATGCCGTCCAGCTCGACGCCGGTCCGTCCATCACGACCACGGAGGCCCTGCGCGGCCCGGTCTTCGTGGCCTTCCCGCCCGGCTCGGTCACCCTGTACCGCGACCGGCCCACCGGGGTCAGCGCCCGTAACCTCTGGGCCTGCGAGGTCGCGGGGCTCGAGACCCACGGCGACCAGATCCGCGCCGACCTCACCGGAGAACTGCCGCTCGCCGCGGACCTGACCACGGTCGCCGCCGCCGAACTCGACCTGCACCCGGGCGCGGCGGTCTGGGCGGCGGTGAAGGCCACACAGACCCACGCGTATCCGGTCTGACCGGCTTACGCGGGACGCTCAGCGCGGCCGGTCGGTGGGCACGGCCAGAGGCGCCGGGGTGGCCGCCGGGACCTGGGTGACTGCCAGGCCGGCGAGGATCTTGAGGCGTTCCGCGGAGGTGCTGCCAGGCTCGGCGGCAACCGGTGCTGACGGCCCCGGCCGTCCGGCACGCCGGTAGAGCCCCTCTCCTGGCGTCAGCGCGGACCGCCCCGGCGTTCAATCCCGGCACCGCCGTCGGCTCCTGGCTCGTGGGGCTCTCCCTCGGCACGCCGTTCGGGGCCACCGATCCCACTGTGGCCGCCATCGCCGCGCTGGCCCTCGTCCCCACCGTCGCCCTCACCATCGCCGTGCGCCGGCGACACCGCTCCGTCGCGCCCGGTCCTGCGGGCGTCCGAAGTGCGGCCCCGGCCGGTGCCGAACAGGCTTGACCCGAGGCACGGCCGAAGGCGAGGCCGCGCCCGGCCCTGTCACCCGCCGACCACTCCCCCACGCCCTGGCCGAAACGCCATCACCGTCACTGACCGCACTGGAGAGCACCTCATGCGCGCGACCCTCATGTACGGCGCCGGCGACGTCCGCGTCGAGAACGTGCCCGACCCCGTCATCAAGCAGCCCACCGACGCGCTGGTGCGTATCACCGCGTCCTGCGTCTGCGGCAGCGACCTGCACCCCTACGGCTCGATGAAACCCGAGGACGGTCCCGCCAGGATGGGCCACGAGTTCATCGGCGTCGTCGAGGACACCGGTTCCGAGGTGACCACGGTCCGGCGCGGCGACCTGGTCGTCGCCCCGTTCGCCATCTCCGACAACACCTGCGCGTTCTGCCGCGAGGGCCTGCACACCTCCTGCTCCCACCCGCAGGCCAACTTCTGGGACGGCGAACCGGCGGAGGGCGGCCAGGCCGAGGCGATCCGTGTCCCGCTCGCCGACGGCACCCTCGTCAAGCTGCCCGTCGCCCCGGACTCGGCCCTGCTCCCGTCCCTGCTGACGCTCTCGGACGTCTTCGGCACCGGCCATCACGCCGCCGTGGCGGGCGGCGTCGGCGAGCGCACCCGCGTCACCGTCATCGGCGACGGGGCCGTCGGCCTGCTGGCGGTCCTGTCGGCCAAGCGCCTGGGCGCCGAGCAGATCATCCTCATGGGGCGCCACCAGGCACGTACGGACCTCGGGCGCGCGTTCGGCGCCACGGACGTCGTGCCGGCCCGGGGCGAGGAGGGCATCGAGGCGGTCCGCGACCTGACCGGCGGCCACGGCACGCACGTGGTCCTCGAAGCCGTCGGCCATCTGCCCGCGTACGAGCAGGCCCTCGGGGTCGTCCGCCCCGGCGGTGTCATCAGCCGCGTCGGCGTCCCGCAGTACGAGGAGGCGCCGATCGGCTTCGGCAGCCTGTTCCGGCACAACGTCCGACTCGCCGGAGGACCCGCGCCCGTCCGCGCCTACATCGAGGAACTGATGCCCGACATCCTCGACGGAGTCATCGAGCCCGGGAAGGTCTTCGACGCCACCACCGACCTCGACGGCGTTCCGGCGGGTTACCAGGACATGGCCGACCGCAGGAGTCTCAAGGTCCTGGTCGAGCCCTGAGCCGGAGCCTGAGCGGGCGCGGGCGCGCGGAAGTCGCCGGAGCCTGAACCGCCACCCGGTCGGGCCCGGCTACGGTGGCCCCAGCAACACCCAAAGGCGACAAACCACCCCTTCCCCTGTGAGGCGTTCCGTCATGAGCCTGAGCATCCGCAACCAGATCCCCGGCACCGTCACCTCCGTCACGGCAGGTGAGGCGATGGCGACGGTGAAGGTCCGCCTCGACGGCGGCCAGGTCCTCACCGCGGCCATCACGCTGGAGTCCGTCAAGGATCTCGGCCTCACCGAGGGTTCCGCCGTCCGCGCGCTGGTGAAGGCGACGGAGGTCTCGGTGGCCACCGGCCCGGTGGAGGGCCTGTCCATCCGCAACCAGCTGCCCGGTACGGTCACCGACGTCACCACCGGCGGCGCCATGGCCTCCGTCAGGATCACGGTCGACGGGGGCGAACTGACCGCGGCAATCACCAAGGACGCCGTCACCGACCTGGGTCTGACGACCGGCTCCTCCGTCGTCGCCCTGATGAAGTCGACGGAGGTCTCGCTCGCGACGGCGTGAGAGACGGCGCCGGGGGAGCCAGAACATCGGCGTCCGCGCCTTCGTCCGCGTCGGCACCCGCGTCATGATCGCGTTACGAGAGCGGGGGCGCGCGTCAAGCATCCGTCAGGGAGGCGGCTCGGCCCCCGGTCGGCGGGCATAGCTTCGCTGGAGCGCCCGGCCGATCCGGCCGCGCGGCGCACATCGCCTTCTGCGAGGAGCAGCTTGATGTCTGCGATCGACCACTGCGAGGACCCCGAGCCCTCCGAACGCGTCCCGGCCGGACTTCTCTTCGTCCCCGTCCGGTCGGGGCCCGCGGGCTGCACGGCCCGGTTCTTCCGCACTCCCCTGGGCGGCCGTACGGCCGTCGGATTCACCTCGGCGGCGCGGCTGGCCGCCACGCTGGGCACGGAGCAGCCCTGCATCAGGCTCTCCGAACCCGCGCTGCGCGCGCTCGCCGCACCGCTGGGCATCACCGCCCTCACGGTCGACCCGCAGCTCTCCGCTCCCCCGGTCGCAGCCGCGGCCTCCCTCGCCGACGCCAGCGCAGGTGCAGGTGCAGGTGCCCGCAGGCTGAGGCGTCCGTGGCATGCCCGGCGCCCGCCGCACACCCGTGCGCTGCGCGTGACCGGCGCCGCCGCCGTCGTCTCGTACCTGAACCTGCTGATCGGCTGAGGAGGCGCCCGCCATGACCGTTTCCCTTCACTCGTCCCTCCCGTCCTCCCTGCCCGCTGACGCCGGCGCCCTGTCCCGGCTCCCCGGCGGCGGTGGGACCGACGGACTGTCCGTCTGGCCCCGTTCCGCGCGCCCCGAGACCGGCGGGGACGTCTCCGTGGGCGGCGTCTCCCTCACCGAGGCCGCCGACCGTTTCGGCACCCCCGTGTACGTCCTCGACGAACAGGAGGTACGGGAGCGCTGCCGTACCTACCGCGCCGCGTTCCCGGAGGCCGACGTCGTGTACGCGGCCAAGGCGTTCCTGTGCCGTGCGATGGCGCACTGGGTGCGGGAGGAGGGGCTGGGCCTGGACGTCTGCTCCGCCGGAGAACTGGCGCTCGCCGTCACCACGGGCTTCCCGCCGGGGAAGATCGTGCTGCACGGCAACGCCAAGAGCCCCGACGACCTGCGCACCGCGCTGCGGCTCGGCGTCGGGATCATCGTCGTGGACAGCGCCTCGGAGATCGCCAGGCTGGCCGCGATCACGCCCGCCGACGTCCGCCAGGAGGTCATGGTGCGGGTCGTGCCGGGGATCGCGGCCGGCGGGCACGCCAAGGTACGCACGGGTACGGACGACCAGAAGTTCGGCCTGTCCATCACGGACGGGTCGGCGCAGCACGCGGTGGCCCGGATACTCGACCAGCCGCACCTGGAACTCGTCGGCCTGCACTGCCACATCGGCTCGCAGATCGACTCGGTGAAGCCCTACGTGGCCGCGGTACGGCGGCTGGTCGGGCTGCTGGCCCGGATCCGGGACCAGCACGGCGTCGTGCTGCCCCGGCTGAACATCGGCGGCGGGCATGCCATCGCCTACCGGCCCGGCGAGGCGAGCCTCGACGTGCGCGTCCTCGCGGACCGCGTACACGCGGAGTTGGCGGACGGCTGCGCCCGGGCCCGCCTGCCCGTACCGCGGCTGATGCTGGAACCGGGCCGGGCGATCGCCGGACCCGCCGGGGTCGCGGTCTACCACGTCCTCGCGGTCAAGCGCACCGGCGCGCACACCTTCGTCGCCGTCGACGGCGGCATGAGCGACAACCCGAGACCCGCGCTGTACGGGGTCCGGTACGCGCCCCGCCTGATCGGACGCCACTCGTCCGCGCCGCCCCGTACGGTCACGGTCGTGGGCCGGCACTGCGAGGCGGGTGACGTCCTCGCGGACGAGGTGGAGCTCCCGGGCGACGTACGCCCCGGCGATCTCCTCGCCGTCCCGGCGGCCGGCGCCTACCACCTGTCCATGGCGTCCGGGTACAACCTGGTCGGCCGTCCCCCGGTCGTCGCGGTGTCGGGCGGGATCGCACGCGTGCTGGTGCGCCGCGAGTCACTGGACGACATGAGCCGCCGCGACGTGGGGCTGTAGCACCCGGATACGCCCGCGACACCCCTCAGCACCACCCCGGCCCCCGCCGATTCCCCGACGGAGGGCCGGGTTCACCCCCTGAGGGCAGCGGCTTCAACGCACCCAAGGGGCGCGAGGAACTGCGCGCCCGGCCACGACCGGTCCGCAGCCAACGGACAAACGTTCCCCTCACCCCCTGAGGGGCGCGGGGAACGACGCACGCACAGACCGGCGCCGATTCATACACATTCGTGCGGGACGCTCGGAGACGAGCTGACATCGGGGGCAACCGCGCCTACGGCGCGGACCCCCACTCGTGCGGTCCCCCGCCACGCCATTCCACCCAGCCGGGATCGTCCAGCAGCTCGGCCGGGGAGGACAGTCCGGCGGCCTCCAGGAACACGATCAGATCGTGGTCGGAGTGGGCCAGCCCCAGGATCTCGGCCCCGCCGTCCCGGTGCACGCTCACGCGTCGGCCGCCGCTCGCGGCGGGCCGGTGCACCACGATCAGTGCGCGTTCCACGGGATCCAGGGTGTCTCTCCCCCTCAGGTCGATGCCGCCCGGTCCGGGCACACACATCGCTGGTCACAGCACGGTGGGACGGGCGGCGGGAGCGGTCAGCGGGCCCGGGGTGCCCCCCGTCGCCGCTGCGCCGGCGGGGGCGAAGGCGGCGAGAAGGTGTCGTCGCCCTCGTCCTCGTCCAGCGGCGGCAGCTCGATGGTGTACTGCGGCTGGAGGAACAGACCGTGGTGCTGGGGCACGGCAGACGAGGCCGCCGCGTCCTGAACGGGACGTGCAGGGTCGCGATGCGAAGAGGCAGGCATCCAAAACCATCCGGAGTCGGGAGTCGCGCGGATCAGAGGCGGAGCTGTCGACCGATGAGCATCGGTACCTGCCTACCTCGCGCGCTACTGCCCATTAGATCCTATCGGCGCCCCGAGAACGAAAGGGCGCGGTGCGCGAAGTGATGTGGATGGGTGATCCGTGTCTCCGGGGCGACGCTCGCGGCCGAGGCCGCGGGGCGTCGAAGGCGCCTGCGAACCACCCGCCGGAGCGGGCTTCCGAGCCTCGTTTCAGCAGGTCAGGGCCATTTTCTGGTCGATCGGCGCCGGAGCGGGTCGGCCCGACCGGCGCGCGCGGTGATCCACCGCGGGTGGCCGCCGGGCCGGCCGGGAGCCCAGCCGTTTCGTGCCGGGTTGCGCGCCGCCGTGTCCGCCGCGCAACCCGGTGCGAAGACCCCCGATTCGGCCGAACCGGCACCGCTATAGGCTGCGCCCGTGAATCGGATCTTGGTAGTGGGTGTCACGGGTGCGGGCAAGTCCACACTCGCCCGGGCGGTGGGCGAGCGCTTGGACCTGCCCTATTACGAGATGGACGCGCTCTATTTCACGGGTCCGGACTGGGCTGCCAACGACACCCTGACCGAGGAGGTTGCACACCTCACGTCCGAACCCCGCTGGATCGTCGACTCGCTCGGTTATCCCGAGGTGCGGGATCTGCTCTGGGACCGGGCGGACACCGTCCTGTGGCTCGACTACGGGAAGCGCGTGGTCATGCCCCGGGTACTTCGCCGCTCCGTGCGGCGCACCGTCACCCGCGAGAGTCTCTTCGGCGGCAACAGGGAGACCTGGGCGGGCTGGCTGAGCAAGGAGCACCCGGCCTGGTGGGCCTGGTCCCAACACGCGGGCCGACGCCAGGAGATCGAACGCCGGACGCGCGATCCCCGTTTCACGCCCCTCGACACGCTCCGGTTCTCCCGCCCCCGCGACACCGCGGCGTGGCTGGCGTCCATGTGATCTGACCGAAGCGGCCCGACGCGACACGGCATGACACGGCGCGGGATCATGCACGAAACGCACCCGGCCGACAGCCCCACCGGTTCCACCCCCGGCCGCCACCACCCTCCAGCGGTCTCCGATCCTACCTGGCCAGAACCTCGCCACGGCCTCGCCACAGCGCCGAGGCAGCCCTCGACATGCCGGTGGACTCCCCCGCACCCAGGGCGCTTTCCGGCTCACCGACCGCTCACAGAATCACCTCCGCACGGCCGAGCGCAACCATCGCGACAGCATCGAAAAAGCGCCGACCGATTGAAACCGTTCAATCGCCGACGCCCCCGACGCATCAGGCCTCTCCGGAGCAGCGACCGCATCCGACGTCCCGTCAAGAATGTGTTGCACGCTCATTGACCCTCGCCTCGCACGCCCCTACGTTCACCCGCAGTGAATCGATTCATCATTACTTCCTGAGGAGCCGCAGTGATCAGCAGGAGGAACATTCTGGCGGGTACGGCGGCGGCGATGGCCGTCACGGCGACCGCCGCCGGCGCCGGATCCGCCATGGCCGCCCCCTCGTCCGCACCGGCCGGGGCAAGTGCCCGTCGCAGCGCCCTGCGCGTCACCGCGCCGACCGTCGAGTACGTGCGACACCCGCTGGGCATCGACGCACAACACCCCCGGCTGAGCTGGCCGATGGCCTCGGACGAGCCGGGCGCGCGCCAGAGCGGCTACCAGATACGCGTGGCCTCCAGCGCCTCGCGGCTGCCGAAGCCGGATGTCTGGGACAGCGGAAAGGTCGTGTCCGCCGAGTCCGTCCTCGTCCCGTACGCGGGCCCGCAACTCAAGCCGCGCACCCGGTACTTCTGGTCCGTGCGCGTGTGGGACGCGAACGGCGGCGCCTCGGACTGGAGCGAGCCGTCGTGGTGGGAGACCGGGCTCCTGGACTCCGCGCAGTGGACCGCGAAGTGGGTCTCCGCTCCCCCGGTCCTCACCGACGCGCCGACGCTCGAAGGCAGCTCCTGGATCTGGTTCCCCGAGGGCGATCCCGCCAACAGCGCCCCCGCGGTCACCCGTTGGTTCCGCCGCACCCTCGATCTCCCCGACGCGGTCACGGCGGCGACGCTGGCCATCAGCGCGGACAACGTCTACACCGTCTCCGTCAACGGCACCGAGGTGGCCCGCACCGATCTTGAGACGGACCACGACGGCTGGCGCCGCCCGGCCGTCGTCGAGGTCCTCGCCCAACTGCGTACGGGCAAGAACGTTCTCGCGGTGTCGGCGACCAACGCGTCCGAGGGGCCTGCCGGGCTGGTCGCGACCCTCACCCTCCACACGGCGTCCGGCGAGCGGCGGATCGTCACCAACGACGCCTGGAGATCGACCGACAAGGAGCCCGCGGCCGGCTGGCGCGGCACCGACTTCGACGACGGTGCCTGGCCGGCGGCGAAGGTGGCGGCCGCGTGGGGCGCCGGCCCGTGGGGGAGGGTCGTCCCCGCCTCGTACGCGGCCAACCAGCTGCGGCACGAGTTCAGGCTCCCGCGCAAGAAGGTCGAACGCGCCCGGCTGTACGCCACGGCCCTCGGCGTCTACGAAGCCCACCTCAACGGCCGCCGGGTGGGCCGCGACCAGCTCGCGCCCGGCTGGACCGACTACCGCGAACGCGTCCACTACCAGACCTACGACGTCACCTCGCTCGTACGGTCCGGGGCCAACGCCATCGGCGCGTATGTGGCACCGGGCTGGTACGCGGGCAACGTCGGTATGTTCGGGCCGCACCAGTACGGCGAACGCCCGGCGCTGCTGGCCCAGTTGGAGGTCGAGTACACCGACGGGACGCGCGAGAGCATCGTCTCGGACAGCGACTGGCGGGCCGCCGCGGGGCCGATCGTCGCCGCCGACCTGTTGAGCGGTGAGACGTACGACGCGCGCAAGGAGACCGCCGGCTGGACCTCGCCCGGCTTCGACGACGGGGCCTGGCTCGACGCGGTGCGCACCGCCGCCGACGCCGCTCCGCCCCGGATCGAGGCCCAGGTGGACGGCGCGGTCCGGGTGGCCAAGGAACTCGCGGTCCGGAAGGTGACCCAGCCCAAGCCGGGTGTCTTCGTCTTCGATCTGGGCCAGAACATGGTCGGTTCGGTGCGGCTGCGGGTCTCGGGCGCGGCCGGCACGACCGTCCGGCTGAGGCATGCCGAGGTGCTCAACTCCGACGGCACCCTCTACACGGCGAACCTGCGCACCGCCGCGGCGACCGACACGTACACGCTCAAGGGCGGTGGGCGGGAGACGTACGAGCCGCGGTTCACCTTCCACGGTTTCCGCTATGTCGAGGTGACCGGGTATCCGGGCACGCCCTCGGCGGGAGACCTCACCGGCCGGGTGATGCACACGTCCGCGCCCTTCACGTTCGACTTCGAGACCGATGTCCCGATGCTCAACACCCTGCACAGCAACATCACCTGGGGGCAGCGCGGCAACTTCCTCTCCATCCCGACGGACACACCCGCGCGTGACGAACGTCTGGGCTGGACGGGTGACATCAACGTCTTCGCGCCGACGGCCGCCTACACGATGGAGTCCGCCCGCTTCCTGACCAAGTGGCTCGTGGACCTGCGCGACGGACAGACCGCGGAGGGCGCCTTCACCGACGTGGCACCCATGGTGGGCACGGTCGGCAACGGTGTGGCGGGCTGGGGCGACGCCGGTGTCACGGTCCCCTGGTCGCTGTACCAGGCGTACGGCGACCGGCAGGTCCTGGAGGACGCGTGGTCCTCCGTACAGGCCTGGCTGAAGTACCTGGAGAAGAACAGCAGCGGGCTGCTGCGGCCGGCCGCCGGGTACGGGGACTGGCTGAACGTCGAGGACGAGACGCCCAAGGACGTCATCGCCACCGCCTACTTCGCCCACAGCGCCGACCTCGCGGCCCGTATCGCGAAGGAACTCGACAAGGACCCCGCCCCCTACACCGATCTCTTCGGGCGGGTACGCGCCGCGTTCCAGAAGGCCTATGTCACCGCCGAGGGCCGGGTGAAGGGCGACACGCAGACGGCGTACGTGCTGGCCCTGTCGATGGATCTGCTGCCGGACGGGCTGCGGACGGCGGCGGCCGACCGGCTCGTCGCGCTGATCGAGGCCAGGGACTGGCATCTGTCGACGGGCTTCCTGGGTACGCCCCGGCTGCTGCCCGTGCTCACCGAGACCGGGCACACCGATGTCGCCCACCGGCTGCTCGCGCAGCGTTCCTATCCCAGCTGGGGCTATCAGATCGACAAGGGCTCGACCACGATGTGGGAGCACTGGGACTCCATCCGGCCCGACGGCAGCTTCGAGGACCCGGGCATGAACTCCTTCAACCACTACGCCTACGGCTCGGTGGGCGAGTGGATGTACACGAACATCGCCGGTATCGCGGCGGGCCGGCCCGGCTACCGGGAGATCGTCGTCCGGCCGCGGCCGGGCGGGGGCGTCACCTCCGCCCGCGCCACGTTCGCCTCGGTCCGCGGGCCCGTCTCCACCGAGTGGCGGCTGCGGTCCGGCACGTTCGTCCTGACGTGCTCCGTGCCGCCCAACACCACCGCCGAGGTGTGGATCCCCGCGGACGCTCCGAACAAGGTCACCCACACCACCGCGGCCTTCCTCCGCAGTGAGGACGGCTGCGCGGTGTACCGGGTCGGTTCCGGCACCCACCGCTTCAGGGCGTAGAACGGCCGTCACGCGGCGGAGTCCAACACACCTTGGACGCCGCCGCGTTGGCGGGGCTCCGCGGAAGCGCGCCGACCTGCCCATAAGGTGCTCGCATGTCTGCCTCGTTGAGTTCCGCCAGATCCCGCGCCGCGCTGCGCGCATCGGCGCGTATTTCCGTCGAGCTGCTGCTGGTTCTGGTGATGACCGCGGTGGCTCTCTGGCTCCTGGGCCAGATGTGGTCCGTGGTCTGGCCGCTCATAGTGGGCCTCCTGCTGACCACACTGACCTGGCCCATGGCCCGCTTCCTGCGCCGGCGCGGATGGCCTCCCGCCCTGGCGGCGTCCTTGGTGACCGTGCTGTTCCTGGTGCTCGCCGCCGCGGTGGTCGCGCTGATCGCGGTCCCGGTGGCCTCCCAGTCCGGGGAGTTGACCGACCGGGTCGTGGACGGCGTGCACAAGCTCCGTGACTGGGCCGCAGGACCGCCGCTGAACATCGAGGACGCCCAGATCTCCGGTGCCGTGGACAGTGCGGTGGAGCGTTTCCAGAAGAGCGCCGGCAGTATGGTCGGCACCGTCGTCTCGGGCGTGAGCGCCGTCGTCGACGGTCTGGTCACCGCCGTCCTCGCGCTGTTCCTGATGTTCTTCTTCCTCAAGGACGGCCCGCGGTTCCTGCCGTGGCTCGCCCGTCAGCTGCCCGGCCGGCTCGCCGTCGACGTCCCGACCGTGGCCTCGCGCACCTGGGACACCCTGGGGTCGTTCGTACGGTCACAGGCCGCTGTGGGTCTGCTCGACGCCGTGTTCATCGGTATCGGCCTGTGGGTCGTGGGCGTGCCGCTGGTGCTCCCGCTGGCGGTGCTGACCTTCGTCTCGGCGTTCGTGCCGATCGTGGGCGCCCTGTTCGCCGGGTTCGTCGCGGTGCTCATCGCCCTGGTGTCGAACGGTCTGACGGACGCGCTGATCGTGCTGGCGATCATCCTCGCGGTGCAGCAGCTGGAGGGGAACGTCTTCCAGCCCATGATCCAGAGCCGTGGGCTCGGGCTGCACGCGGCGGTGATCCTGCTGGCGGTGACGCTCGGCGGCAGCCTGGCGGGCGTGGTGGGCAGTCTCCTCGCCGTCCCGGTCGCCGCGATGATCGCCGTGTTCTGGAACTACCTGCGCGAGCAGCTCAGCGAGCCACCCCAGGAACCGGACGCCCGAGAACCGCAGAGCGACGGCACCGTTCCCTCCTGAGGGCCCCCGCGCCGCGGCCGGTCTCTGCCGTAGGCGCGACCCGGCCGCCTACGGGTTCAGTACGACCTTGCCGGCGACCGTGCCGGATTCGGCCAGGCGCAGTGCGTCGGCGGCCTTGGCGAGAGGGAGTTGGGCGGCGATCTGGGCCGTGACCTCCCCGCGCCGGAACGCCGCGAAGACCTGGGTGAGGTCGGTGCGCAGCCGGGCCCTGAACCGGTTCTTGCCCAGGGCCCGGCCGGCCCAGACGTTGTAGAAGTAGGAGCGGCGGCGGTTGGGCAGCGCGTTCCACAGCCACACCCGGCCGAGCAGCTTGAACACGGGCCATTGCTTGGAGCCCTCGTCGTCGCGGGTGGAGGCACTGCCGTAGGCGACGAGGGTCCCGCCGGGTGCGAGGAGGCGCCAGGAGTCGACGATGCCCCGGCCGCCGACGTGGTCGAAGACGGCGTCCACTCCGCCGGGGGCGAGTTCCCGGACGCGCGCGGCGACATCCTCCGTGCGGTAGTCGACGGGGACGACTCCCTTCGCGACGAGCGCCTCGTGGTGGCGTGCGGACGCCGTGCCGATCACCTTCACGCCCGCGGCCAGGGCGAGCTGGACGAGGACCGAGCCGACACCGCCGTTGGCACCGAGGACCAGGACGGTCCGGCCCGCGCTGACGCGTGCCTTGCGGTGGAGCATCTGCCAGGCGGTGATGCCGTTGAGCACCAGGGTCTCCGCCTGTGCCGCGCCGATCCCGTCGGGCACCTCCACCACGTCGGCCGCGTCGACGAGCACATGGGTGGACCAGCCGCCGACCTTCAGCAGGGCCGCCACCCGGGTGCCGGTCAGGCCCGGTTCGACGCCCTCACCCGTGGCCAGCACCGTCCCGACCAGGTCGTATCCGGGTACGAAGGGGAACGGCGGCTGGTCGTAGTAGCGGCCCCGGCGCATCTGCTGTTCGGCGAAGGAGACCCCGGTCGCCTCCATCCGGATCAGGACCTGGCCGGGACCCGCGACGGGGACGGCTCCGCGCCTGATCTGAAGCCCTTCCGGCGCCACCTTGCCCGGCAGGACGACCTCGACGAGTCCTTCGGCGTTCATGACGACCTCCATCGCGGCGCACTCGACTGCACCACGCTCGACTGACTGCTTCTTGCGTTCGTTAGAAGTTGTAACGCAAGAAGAGCGATAGAGTCAATAACATTGGTGATAGCCTCTAACTAAATACGATGCGCAGACACAGACACCGGCAGGCACAGAGACAGACGGACACGGAAGGCGGTAGGCCATGGCGGACACGGGCACCGAGACCCCGCGCGAGCGCTACCGCGCCCAGGTGCGCGCGGAGATCAAGGCGCACGCCTGGGAACAGCTCGCCGCGGCGGGGGCGTCCGCGCTCTCCCTCAACGCGATCGCCAAGCGGATGGGCATGAGCGGACCCGCGCTCTACCGGTACTTCGCCAACCGAGACGAACTGATCACCGAGCTGATCCGGGACGCGTACCGCAGCCTCGCCGACACCTTCCGCGCGACCGCCGCCGACGGCCCCGACGTGTCCGCGCTGGCGTACGCCCTGCGCGGCTGGGCCCTTCAGGACCCGCACCGCTACTTCCTCATCTACGGCACGCCCGTGCCCGGCTACCACGCGCCCGACGACATCACCGGGATCGCGCGCGAGATCATGACGACCCTGCTGGACGCCTGCGCCGCGCTGCCCTCGGACTCCCCCGCGACGGCGTTCGGTTCGCACCTCGAAGAGCACCGGCAGTGGGCGGGCGACCATCCCGCCGGGCCCGCGACCCTGCACCGGGCGCTGACCTTCTGGACCCGGCTGCACGGTGTGCTGTCCCTGGAACTCGCGGGTCAGTTCACCGGCATGGAGTTCGACCCCGCGCTGTTCTTCGCGGCCGAACTCGACGAGCTGATCAAGGCGTCGGCACACTGACCCCGGAAGGTCTGCCCGTTCGGGCAAGCGCCTGTGCCTCTGCGGCTCGTGATACCCGCGGGGCGGCACGTTAGCCTCGTGCGCGTGAGCATCATGACCACAGGGATCGCCGCGGAACTCGGCGCGGTGCAGGGGGAGTTCGCCGGTGATTGACGGCCGGTTGGACGAAACGGGGACGGCCGGCACCCGCACGGCACCGGCCGGCGGGAGTGAAGCCGAGGAGACAGTAGGGAAAACAGCCGGACCGGTATCCGGAGACGGGGACGGACCGGCAGCCGCACAGGCAGCCGCACCGGTATCCGGGCCAGTGGCCGAAGCGGCGGCCGGTGAGCCCGTCGAGGAGTCACAGAAACAGCGCCCGAAGCGCGCCCGCCGCGGCCCCGGACCGTTCACGCTGCTCGTCCTGCCGGGGCTGGTCGCCCTGATGGGGGTGGCCGGCTTCCTGGCCTACACCGGCGGTCTCGACGACGCCTGGCCCCAGGGGTCCGACCCCGATCCGACCGCCACGACCCATGTGGACGCCTCGTACATCCCCTGGCTCCGCAAGGCGGTCGCGGACTGCAAGGTCGTCAAGCCGTCGGTGCTGGCCGCCCAGATCGACCGGCTCTCCGGGTGGAGCAACGACACGGGAGCACTGTCGGGCGAGAAGGGCATCGCCGCGTTCACGGACGCCCAGTGGAAGAAGTGGGGCAAGGACGACGACGGCAACGGCCGCTCCTCCCCCCGCGATCCGGCGGACGCCATGATGGCGCTCGGCCGGCAGGACTGCTCCCTCGCCGAGAAGGTGACCGACCTCAGGACCGAGGGAACCGTCACCGGGGACCTGGTGAACCTCACCCTCGCCGCGTACGCGTCGGGCACGGACGCCGTGGTGAAGGCAGGCCGCGTACCCGGCGACGCGGAGGCCTACATCGACGAGGTGAAGTCGCTGTCCTCGCGCTACAAGTCGGTCGACCGGGAGAGTTCGGGCGGCGGCGCCGTGAACCAGGTGCCGGGCGCCGTACTGGCCGCGCCGGTCGCGAACCTCACCGTCACCTCGCCCTTCGGATCACGCGAACACCCGCTGACCGGCGTGACGAAACTGCACACCGGCGTCGACTTCGCCTCGCCCCAGGGGGCGCAGGTCTCCGCCGCGTCGAAGGGCCAGGTCGTGTTCGCGGCGATGACCAAGGCGTACGGCAACCGCGTGGTGATCGACCACGGCACCATCGACGGCAAGCGGCTGGAGACGACGTACAGCCATCTGCTGGCCCTCCAGGTGTCCGTCGGCCAGGCGGTGGACGCCGGGACGCCGGTCGGGCTGGTCGGCTCGACCGGTCTGTCCACCGGCCCGCATCTGCACTTCGAGGTGGTTCTCGACGGGTACTACACGGATCCCCTGCCGTGGCTCAGGCCCAGCGCCTGAGCCTGGCGGTTCCGGCGCGGTGACCCGGCGGTCCTCCCGCCGTCCCTCGTCCGCCGTCCCCCGCCCTTCGTCCTGAGTACGCGTACTCAGGACGAAGCCGTGCCTCCGCCGGACCATGAGGGCAGATCCGCGTTCCGAGTCCTGGGGGAGGACTTCATGAACACGCGTACCGTCGCCCGTCTGACCTTCGCCAATCCCACGTCGGCGGTCTACCTGACCGTCGTGGGCGGGTCCATCGTCGTCGCTTCGGCCGTCACGAGGTTCGCCGAGGATCCCGGCCTGATCTGGGTGTGGCCGGCGCTCTTCACCGCGCCCGCCTCCGGCCTGGTGACGGTGGTGGACATCTGGCTCGACCCGATGCTCGACACCAGGGCGTCGGTCGCGTTCAACACGGCCGGGATGGTCACCTCCGGCCTGTTCCAGTCGTTCGCCCTCGGCCTGCTCCAGCAGTCCGTACGCACCCGCCTGCGGGGCAGGTTCCGCCAGCACCGCGCCTGAACCCGGCCCGGATGCGGCCGGGTCCGGCGCCTCACTCGGCGGCGGGGCGCCCGCCGAACCGCCAGTCGTGGATCTCGACGCTCCGGTACAGCCCGCCTCGTGCGTACGGTTCGTCCGCCATCATGGCTTCGGCGGCGTCCCGGTCCGGCAGTTCGACCAGCAGGGCGGTGCCCATCCAGTCGGTGCCGTCCTGGGAGAGCAACGGGCCGTACGCGATGAGGCGTTCACGGTGGCCGTGGTCGAGATGGCGGTGGTGGTCCGCCTCCAGGGCGTCGCGGGCCGCGGTCGCGCCCGGCACCCCGTGCGCGATGACCAGGAAGCGCCGGAAGCCGGGCGTCCCGCTCCCGTACTGCCACATCGTGCGGCCGAGGGTGTTCTTCCAGCGGCGTATAAGGACATCCTCGTAGACACCGGCCTTGTAGTTGGGCTCGTCGAACGCGAACGCGTGCGCGGCTGCCGCGCCGGGGAGGTCCACGATGTGCATGCTGCCGGTCGCCGTCTCGCCGTCGGCGCCGAGCGTGGGACCGCGCGCGATCATCTCCTCGGCGTAGCGGTCCATGAATGCCCAGTGCGCCTCGTTCAGCTCCCACCGCAGCGGCATGGATCCTGGCCGGTCACGGCAGTAGAAGAAGTACTCCATCCCGCCTCCGCACCTCACCCTCCACAGGCTCACCCGTTCGGCCGCGCCGGGCGGCAACGGATCGTACCAACGCCCGTTCCGCGCGGCACGGAATTACGGCGGACAGCGGCCCTCGGAGACGGGCATCCATGGGCCGGGGCCCGCCGTTCGACCCTCGTTGCATGTTCATGCGAACTGATGCATAATCTTCCTATGTCTAAGGTCCTTACCTCCCTTCCCGCCGGCGAGCGCGTCGGTATCGCCTTCTCCGGCGGACTCGACACCTCGGTCGCGGTCGCGTGGATGCGCGACAAGGGCGCCGTTCCCTGCACCTACACCGCCGACATCGGCCAGTACGACGAGCCCGACATCGCCTCGGTGCCCGGCCGCGCCAAGGCCTACGGTGCCGAACTCGCGCGTCTCGTCGACTGCCGTGCCGCGCTGGTCGAGGAGGGACTCGCCGCGCTCACCTGCGGGGCGTTCCACATCCGCTCGGGCGGGCGTGCCTACTTCAACACCACGCCGCTGGGCCGTGCCGTCACCGGCACCCTGCTGGTGCGGGCGATGCTTGAGGACGACGTCCAGATCTGGGGCGACGGCTCGACCTTCAAGGGCAACGACATCGAGCGGTTCTACCGGTACGGGCTGCTCGCCAACCCGCATCTGCGGATCTACAAGCCCTGGCTCGACGCGGACTTCGTGACCGAGCTCGGTGGCCGCAAGGAGATGTCGGAGTGGCTGGTCGCCCATGACCTGCCCTACCGCGACAGCACGGAGAAGGCGTACTCCACCGACGCCAACATCTGGGGCGCCACCCACGAGGCCAAGACCCTGGAGCACCTGGACACGGGCGTCGAGACCGTGGAGCCGATCATGGGCGTCCGGTTCTGGGACCCCGAGGTCGAGATCCTCACCGAGGACGTGACGATCGGCTTCGACCAGGGCCGCCCGGTCACGATCAACGGCAAGGAGTTCGCCTCCGCCGTCGATCTGGTGATGGAGGCCAACGCCATCGGCGGTCGCCACGGCATGGGCATGTCGGACCAGATCGAGAACCGGATCATCGAGGCCAAGAGCCGCGGTATCTACGAGGCACCGGGCATGGCCCTGCTGCACGCCGCGTACGAGCGTCTGGTCAACGCGATCCACAACGAGGACACGATCGCCCAGTACTACAACGAGGGACGGCGCCTCGGCCGGCTCATGTACGAGGGCCGGTGGCTGGACCCGCAGGCCCTGATGGTGCGCGAGTCGCTGCAGCGCTGGGTCGGCGCGGCCATCACCGGCGAGGTGACCCTGCGGCTGCGGCGCGGCGAGGACTACTCGATCCTCGACACCCGCGGCCCGGCGTTCAGCTACCACCCGGACAAGCTGTCCATGGAGCGCACCGAGGACTCGGCGTTCGGCCCGGTGGACCGGATCGGCCAGCTCACCATGCGCAACCTCGACATCGCGGACTCGCGCGCCAAACTGGAGCAGTACGCCGGTCTCGGTCTGATCGGCACGGGCAGCCCCTCCATCGGTGCCGCCCAGGCGGCCTCGACCGGGCTGATCGGCAGCATGCCGGAGATGCCGCAGGGCGGCGCCGAGGCCATCGCCTCCCGCGGCGAGGTCTCCGAGGACGACGAGCTGCTGGACCGCGCGGCGATGGAGTTCGGCACGGACTGATGTCCCCCCGCAGCGCGACGAACGACTGATGGGTGGGCCCGGCGCTGTTGGCGCCGGGCCCACCCATCAGTCTGTTCAGCGGCCGGATCGATCAGCGGGCGGCCTCCGCGATCCGGACGTCGTGGCTGTCGCCGTCGGACAGGAACGCGGCCAGCGCCTCCCCCTCGTCCGCCACGGCGGTGCGGTCGGTCCGGGAGAAACCGTGCAACGGGGTGACCGTCACGGTGGCGTCCTTGCCGACCGTCCAGGTCGCGGCGACCCGGCCGTCGACCAGGACGACACGCTCACCGGCGACCGACAGACCGCGGTGTGCGTCGTCGATGATCCGGCCGCGGTCCTGGTAGCCGAGGATCGCGTTGTCGAACGCCGGCAGGAACCGCACCGGGGCCGGTGTGTCCGGGTCGGGACGCGGCGCGTCGGGCAGGTCCAGCAGCTCCCGGCCCCGCTCGTCACGGAAGGCGACCAGCTCTCCGCGGACGGCCGCGATCGCGGCGGGCAGGCCCGCCAGGCCGCACCAGGCGCGCAGATCGGCCGAGGCGGCGGGGCCGAACGCGGCCAGATAGCGCCGGACCAGCGCCTGGCCCACCGGATCGGAACCGTCCCTGTCCGGCGGGTCGGCTTCGCGCCCCAGCCAGGCGGAGAGCGTCACATTGCGGACCCCCGCTCTCGTCCGCCAGAGCCCGCGCGGCGGGAGCTGCGCCATCGGGACGAGGGCGGCGATCAGCATTTCGCCCAGGGCCCGCGGCCCCGGTTCCGGCCAGCGCTCTGCGACCGCCCGCGCCAGCTCGGTCATCGTGCGGGGCTCGCCGTCGGCCATGACGGCCCGGCCGGCCGCCGCGAGCTCGTCGAGGTCCACCCCGCCGAGTTCCTGGCGGTACGTCCCGAGCACACGCTGGCGCAGCATGGCCGTGTGGCGGCCCCGCCAGGCCAGGGCGTCGTCGGCGGTGACCAGGTGGACGGTCCGGCGCATGAGGTGGGTGCGCACCACCTTGCGCCCGGTCAGCAGGTCCGAGAGCTCCGACGGGTCGAACGCGGACAGCCTGGACCAGAGCCCGACGAACGGTTCCTGCGGTTCCTGCGCCTGCAGACCGCCGAGGTGGGCGACCGCGTCGAGGACCGGCGGGCCGGCACGGTCGAGCAGCAGCTGCCGAGCCAGCGTCGCGCGGTTGAGCGCCCGGGTGCCGAGCACGAGAGCGGTCGAAGTACCCACCGCTCAGGTCGACTTCTGGCCGTCGAGCGACTCGCGCAGGATGTCCGCGTGGCCGGCGTGCTGGGCGGTCTCCGCGATGACGTGCATCAGCACCCGGCGGGCGCTGTGCACCGACCCCGGCGCGTTCCAGGGCGCCTCGGGCAGCGGGTGCGTCACGGACAGGTCGGGCAGACCGGCGACGATCTCCTCGGTCCTGGCGGCCACCTGCTCGTACCGTTCGACGATCCCGGCCAGCGTCTCGCCGGGCAGCATCCGGAAGTTGTTCTGGTGGTCGATCGCCCACTGCGGGAACTCACGTGCGGTACCGGCCGCGAAGTCGGCCCAGGTGACACCGTCCGGCAGGGCGAAGGACATCGCGGAGGGGCCCTCGGTCACGAAGCGCAGCCAGCTCTCCTCGATGGCCGCGACATGCTTGATCAGCCCGCCGAGGGACAGCGTGCTGACGGTGGGGCTCTGGCCGGCCTGTTCGTCGCTGAGATCGCGGGCCGTGGCCGTCAGAGCGGACCGGACGGTCGCGAGTTCGGCGAGCAGGTCGCTCCGCTCGGGGTCGAGGTCGGGCCGGGGGGTGGTCGTGGCGGTCACGTCGGTCATGGTGATCGCGTCCTTCTTCTCGTCGGGGTTCGCGCTCCGGCTGTCTCTGTCGGGCACAGGAAGACAATCTCAGGAGAAGCGGTCAGGAAGTGTCCGCTACTCCGTGCACCATGGAGCCATGCCGAAAACCTCAGCGCGACTGCTGTCCCTGCTCTCGCTGCTCCAGGCGCGCCGGGACTGGCCCGGGGGGCTGCTGGCCGAGCGGCTGGACATCAGTCCGCGCACCGTGCGGCGCGATGTCGACCGCCTGCGCGAACTCGGCTATCCCATCGTCGCCTTCAAGGGGCCGGACGGCGGATACCGCCTCGACGCCGGTACGGAGCTGCCGCCGCTGCTGTTCGACGACGAGCAGGCCGTGGCCCTGGCCGTCGCGCTCCGGATCGCGACCGTGTCCGGTGCCGGGATCGGGGAGGCGTCGGTGCGCGCGCTGGCCACCGTGCGGCAGGTCATGCCCGCGCGGCTGCGCCGCCGGATCGACACCCTTCAGGTCACCGCCGTCGAGCGGCCCGTGTCCCGGCCGGCGCCCCAGCTCGACAGCGGTGTGCTCCTGACCCTCGGTGCGACCGTCCACGCCTGTGAGGTACTGCGCTTCGACTACACCCCGGCGGCTGCGGCGGCTCCGGAGTCCCCGGCACCCCCACGCAGGGTCGAGCCCCACCACCTGGTCACCTGGGGCGGACGCTGGTATCTCGTCGCCTGGGACCTGGACCGCGAGGACTGGCGGACCTTCCGCGCCGACCGGATCACCCCGCGCATCCCCACCGGCCCCCGCTTCGTCCCGCGCGAACTCCCCGGCGGTGACGTGGCCGCCTTCGTGGCTGCCAGGTTCCGGGGCTCCGACGGCTCCGGCGACTGGCCCTGCCGCGGCGAGGTGATCCTCGCCAAGCCCGCCTCCGACGTGGCCCCGTACGTGCACGACGGAGTCGTCGAGGCGCTCGGGCCGGAGCGTTGCAGGGTCACCCTCGGCTCGTGGTCCTGGGTCGGCCTGGCCGCCACCGTCGGCCGCTTCGACGCCGACGTCGAGGTCGTGGGCCCCGCCGAACTCAAGGACGCGTTCGCGCTGTTGGCCCGCCGCTACGCCGACGCCGCAGCCGGCCGGGAGCGACCTCTTACGGACCGGTGACGTGGGGCGCGTACCCCTGCTCCCGGGCAGGGAGCGGACCTAGGGTTCGGCGCATGCGAGTACTGGTCACCGGCGGTGCCGGGTTCATCGGGTCCCATGTCGTCGAGGCGCTGCGGACGGGCGGGCACGAGCCCGTGGTGTTCGACGTACGTGCCGTACGGGGAGCGGGCGGCGGTGACGTCCGCGATCGCGGCGCGGTGTCGGCGGCCCTCTCCGGGGTCGACGCGGTCTGTCACCAGGCGGCGATGGTCGGCCTGGGCAAGGGCGTCGCGGACGCGGCCGAGTACGTCTCCCACAACGACCTCGGCACCGCCGTGCTCCTGGCGGCGATGGCCGAGGCCGGGGTGCGGCGGCTCGTCCTGGCCGGGTCGATGGTCGTGTACGGGGAGGGCCGGTACTCCTGTGCGCGGCACGGCGGGGTGCGCCCCGGGCCGCGGTCGGCCGCCGATCTGACGGCGGGCCGGTTCGAGCCGCGCTGCCCGTCCTGCGGAGCGGACCTGGTGCCCGGTCTCGTCGGCGAGGACGCCCCGGCCGACCCCCGCAACGTGTACGCGACGACCAAGCTCGCGCAGGAACACCTGGCCGCCGCGTGGGCGCGTTCGACGGACGGTACGGCGGTCTCGCTGAGGTACCACAACGTCTACGGGCCCGGGATGCCCCGCGACACCCCGTACGCCGGTGTCGCGTCCTTCTTCCGTTCGGCGCTGGCCCGCGGTGAGGCTCCCCGGGTCTTCGAGGACGGCGGTCAGCGGCGGGACTTCGTGGAGGTACGGGATGTGGCGGCGGCCAATGTGACGGCGCTGGAGGCGGATGCGGCGGGCGGCGCGCTGACGGCGTACAACGTGGGCAGCGGGGAGCCGCACACGGTCGGCGAGATGGCGCGGGCGCTGGCCGACGCGTACGGCGGGCCCGCGCCCGTGGTGACCGGGGAGTTCCGGCTCGGGGACGTACGGCACATCACCGCGGACTCGTCCCGGCTGCGGACCGGGCTGGGGTGGAAACCCGAGGTCGGATTCAGCGAGGGCATGCGGGAGTTCGCGGTGGCGCGCCTGCGGGGCGAGTGAGTCCGTCACCGAGGTGTCCGGTCGACCGCCCACGTGATTGGCCGACCGTTCACGTTGCTTGCCGATCCGGTGGGTCGAGGTCCGCTCTCACGTTCCGGCCGCCGCGGGCAGGGTCACCTCGAAGCGGCAGCCGCCGGAGATGTTGCGCACGGTGGCGCGGCCCCGGTGGGCCTCCACGATGCCCTGGACGATGGCGAGTCCGAGGCCGGCTCCGGCCGGGGGCGTGCGGGCGTCGGAGCCTCGCCAGCCCGTGTCGAAGACGCGCGGGAGGTCCTGCTCGGGGATGCCCCCGCAGCCGTCGCTGACGGACAGCACGACTCCGTCGGCCGAACGGGCGGCGGCCACCGCGACCGTGCCGTCGGCCGGGGTGCGCCGGATCGCGTTGACCAGGAGGTTGCCGAGGACCCGGCTCATCTCCTTGCCGTCCACCTCGACCGGCAATGGTTCGACGAGGTCGCCCACCAGCCGTACCCCGTGCCGGCGGGCGAGCGGGTCCGCTCCGGCGAGGGCGTCGCTGACCAGGTCGTACAGCGACATGCGGGACAGGGACAGGGCGAGCGTTCCGGCGTGTATGCGGGAGAGTTCGAAGAGGTCGCCGACCATGTCGTTGAGGCGGTCGACCTCGGTACGGATCTGGCGCAGATAGCGCTGGGGGTCGGCGGCCACGCCGTCCTCCAGCGCCTCCGACATCGCGCGGAGCCCGGCGAGCGGGGTGCGCAGGTCGTGCGAGATCCAGGCGACGAGTTCACGGCGGGAGGACTCCAGGGCGCGCTCGCGCATCCGGGACTCGGCGAGTCTGGCGCTGGTGGCCGCCAGTTCACGGCTGACCGCGGCGAGTTCGGCGGTCGCGGGGGCGTCGGGGGCGGTGAAGTCGCCGCCGTCGCCGAAGGAGCGGGCGGCCACGACGAGTTCGTGGCTGCGGGCGACGACCCAGCGGCCGAGAAGCAGTGCGGTGACCATGGAGACGACGGCCGCCATCGCGACGACCGTGGTGACCACGCTCAGATCGTGTGCGGACAGGAACATCGCCTGCGCCACGGCCAGTGTTCCGGCGAGCATCGCGGTCACCGCCACGGCGGCCACCACGGCGAGGGACACGGTGAGCGAACGGCGCCTGATCAGGCGCAGCGCACCCGCTCCGGCCAGCCCCGCGGCCGCGGCACCCGCGAAGGCGTACAGGGCGATCAGCAGCATGTCACTCATGGTCGGCCTCTTCCTGGGGGCCGTCTTCGACGGCGGGAGCGGGTGCGTCGGCGGGAGCGGCAGGTGCGTCGGCGGTCGGGTCGAAGCGGTAGCCGACGCCCCACACCGTCTGGATCAGCCGGGGCCGCGCCGGATCGTCCTCGACCTTGCCGCGCAGCCGCCGGACGTGGACGGTCACGGTCGACAGGTCCCCGAAGTCCCACCCCCACACCTCGCGCATCAGATCCTCCCGGGCGAACGCGCGGCCCGGGTGCCGCAGGAGGAAGGCCAGCAGGTCGAACTCCCGCAGGGTGAGGGCGAGTTCCGTGCCCTGCTTGGAGGCGCGGCGGGCGGCGGGGTCGACGGTCAGCCCGGCCGCGCTCAGTGGCCGTGCGGCGACGGCGGGCCGGGTGCGGCGCAGCACCGACTCCACCCGCAGCACCAGCTCGCGCGGGCTGAACGGCTTGGTGACGTAGTCGTCCGCGCCCACTTCGAGGCCCATGATGCGGTCGTCCTCGTCGCCACGGGCGGTGAGCATGATGACGGGCACGGGTCCGCGCTCGCGCAGCCGCCGGCACACCTCCAGGCCGTCCATGCCGGGCAGCATCAGGTCCAGGACCACGAGGTCGGGCCAGTGCGCGGCGGCGCGTGCGAGCGCGTCGGGGCCGTCGCCGGCCCGGTCGACGCCGTATCCGGCCCGGTCGAGGTATCCGGAGACGACCTCGGCCACGGTGGGGTCGTCGTCGACCACCAGGATGCGGGCGGTCTGCGGGGCGGCGCGAGGAGCCGGTGTCGGTTCGTGCGGCTGGTGCATGCGCCAAGCCTCGCACCGCGCTGTCCCCCGTGCCGCCCCCGCACCCCGACGTCCCTGTTTCGTAAGGACCCGATGCCCGAAATGCGCATTTCGCGTTCGTAGGGTGAAGGGCGTGACAACCCCTCCCGCCCCACCTCCTGTCGACGTGGTCCTCCCCTGCCTGAACGAGGCCGAGGCCCTGCCCTGGGTCCTCGCCCGCATCCCGCCCGGCTGGCGGGCCCTCGTCGTGGACAACGGTTCCACCGACGGCTCGGCCGACATCGCCCGCGCTCTCGGCGCACACGTCGTCGACGAACCGCGCCGCGGCTTCGGGGCCGCCTGCCACGCGGGGCTCGCCGCCGCCACCGCCGACATCGTCTGCTTCTGCGACTGCGACGCCTCGCTCGATCCGTCGCTCCTCCTCCCCTTCGTACGCCAAGTACGTTCAGGCGAGGCCGACTTGGTACTGGGCAGACGCCGCCCGCAAGGCCGGTCCGCCTGGCCCGCCCACGCCCGGGCAGGCAACCTCGCGCTCGCCCGGCTGCTGCGCCGCCGCACCGGGCTCCGGCTGCACGACCTCGGCCCCCTGCGCGCCGCCCGCCGCGAGTCCCTGCTGGCTCTCGGGCTCACCGACCGGCGCAGCGGCTATCCGCTGCAGATGGTCGTGCGCGCCGCCGACGCGGGCTGGCGGATCGCCGAGCACGACGTGCCCTATCTGCCCCGTACGGGCGCCTCCAAGGTGACCGGCACCTGGCTCGGCACCTGGCAGGCCGTCCGGGACATGAGCCGCGTACTGGCCGAACCCGCATCCCCCACCTCGGACGCAGCCCTGGCCCAGGTCCGGGACCAGGTCCAGAAACCAGCCCAAGACCAGAACCCAGCCTCAGTCCAAGTCGCCCAAGGAGGCACCCCCCGATGACCACACTGCTCGTCATCGCCAAGGAGCCGCGGCCGGGGCGGGTCAAGACCCGGCTCACTCCGCCGTTCACCCCGGTGGAGGCCGCCGCCCTCGCCGAGGCGGCACTCGCCGACACTCTGTACGCCGTGGCCGCCACGCCCGCCACCCGCCGGGTGCTCGTCCTGGAAGGGGCGCCGGGCCCGTGGTTGCCGCCCGGCTTCGACGTCGTACCGCAGTGCGGTGGAGGTCTCGACGAGCGGCTGGCCGCGGCCTTCGCCGGCTGTGACGGACCCACGCTGCTCATCGGAATGGACACACCCCAGGTGACACCGGCCCTGCTCGGCGTGGACTTCACGCACTGCGACGCCGTCTTCGGCCCGGCCGAGGACGGCGGTTTCTGGGCGCTGGGGCTGGCCGAACCCGATCCGCGACTGCTGCGCGGGGTGCCGATGTCGACGCCCACCACCGGGGCCGTGCAGCGCGGCCGGCTCATCTCCGCCGGGCTGCGCGTACGCGACCTGCCGCCGCTGCGGGACGTCGACACGGCCGCCGACGCCGAGGCGGTCGCCGCGCTCGCACCCCGGGGCCGCTTCGCCGCCCGTCTCGCCGGACTCACGGCGGTCGCCGGACGATGAACCGACCCATGAACGGATCCGTGCACGGATCCACGGTGGACGAATCCCCGATCGGCGACTCCTCGGAGGACGACTTCCCGGTGAGTGACTTCCCGTCGGGCGACCTCGTCCCACCGCCCGCCCAGCCCGCGTGGGCCGGCGCCGACCCGTACACCCGCGCGCTGCGCACCGGCCGCGGTCCCCTCTTCCTGCGCCGGGCCGACGGCTGGCTGCTGCCGCTGGAAGTGGAACGCTGGTGTGCCCGCGCCGACGCGGTGGACCTGGAGATCCTGGGCCGGTGCGAGGGTTCCGTGCTCGACATCGGCTGCGGCCCGGGCCGGCTCGTCGCGGAACTCGCCGGGCAGGGACGGCGTGTCCTCGGCATCGACGTCAGCGCGGCGGCCGTCAGCCGGACCACGCGGCTCGGCGGCACCGCCCTGCGCCGCTCCGTCTTCGAGCCGCTCCCCGCCGAGGGCCGCTGGGACACCGCACTCCTCGTCGACGGCAACATCGGCATCGGCGGCGATCCGCGCGCGCTCCTCGCCAGGCTGGCCGACCTGCTGGTCCCGGCCGGGCTGCTGATCGCCGAGACCGTGCCGATGGACGTCGACGAGCGCGTCCGTGTACACATCACGGACGCGCGCGACGCCGATGGCCCCGGCACTCCCGCCGCACCGGGTACGCCGTTCCCCTGGGCCCGGATCGGGACGCGCGCCCTGATCCGGCACGCGACCCGCGCGGGCTGGACCGCCGTCGATCAGTGGACGACCGGCGGACGGTCCTTCGTCGCCCTGCGCAGCCGGAGCCTCAGGCGCAGCAGGAAGAGCAGCGCCGACCCGGCGAAGAGGGCGGCGGTGATCAGCAGCCAGCGGCCGAGGAAGCCGTCCGCGGGCAGCCCGGTCGCCATCCGGTACCGCCGGTCCACCTGACCGCCGATCAGCGGGAACCAGACCAGCAGGAGCAGCGCGGACAGGGCCGCCGGGACACGGACGTACATCGTCCGCTCCCGGTGGCCGGCCGCGCCGAACACCCGGACGACCCCGCGGTCGGCCACCGCGTACAACGGAAGCAGCACCAAGTCGTGCAGCAGGGCCGCCCCCACGAACCACAGGGTCACCCCGAGCCAGTCGTCGCCGAGCAGCCGTACGCCGGCATAGCCCGCGAGGGCGAACGAGCAGGCGAGCAGCAGGAGTTGCATGGTCCCCCTGGGCGGTTTCCTCATCACAGGTCTCCGAACGTCATACGGGCCACCCATTTCGTGTTCAGCACACCGGGCGCGGCGGGCACGACGATCCGTGCCGGGTAGCCGTGATCCGGGCTCAGGTCCTCGCCGTTGACCTGCAGGGCGAGCAGGGAGCGCGGGTCCGCGACCTGGTTGGCGCGCAGGGCCGCGCGGCGGAAGGAGCCGTGCCGCTGGAGGGACTCGACGAGGACGTCCGGCGGATCGCCGTCGTGGCCGACGAGCGCCGCGAGGTCACGCAGCCGCACACCGCGCCACCACTGGTCCGAGGTCGACCAGCCCTCGACACACGCGATCGGCAACGACGCGCTGTGGAGCGGAAGTTGAAGCAGCTCGGTCCGGCTCAGCCGGACCGTGCCCGTCCGTCCCGTGACGACGAGCCGCCATGCGTCCTCGCCCGTCTCCGCGTCGTCGATGCCCGCGTAGGCGGCCGTCTTGTTGATCTGGAAGCCGTTCGGGCCGCTGCCCGGGTCGGCTCCGCCGTGCGGCGCGAGGAGGGCCGTGCGCCGCAGCGGCCCGTCGAAGCTCCGCCCCGCCGTCGTCCCGAACAGCAGCAGGGATCCACCGCCGACGAACCACAGCGCCCCACGCCGGGAGACGGTCGCGGGATCGGGCCGGGGAGAGACCAACTCCCCTCCGTCCGCTGTCTCCTGGCCCTGCCGCATGCGGCGTACGTTCCGTACGGCGGCCGGTGTCTTCAGTACGGCGTGGGTGACGAACGCGGCGAAGAACACCCATGCGCCGTAGAAGTGGAGCGGGTAGAAGGACCCCGGGAAGAGGTAGTCGAGCTGGACGTTGAGCACGCCGGTCACGAACTCGAACAGCGCGCCCCCGACCAGCAGCAGCAACGAGATCCGCTCCAGCGCATGGGTGAGCGAACGGGCCGGCGGCAGCGCGAACAGCTTCGGCACCACCGACCACAGCTTGGCCAGCAGCACGGGGATCAGGGTGACGCCGAGCGTGACGTGAACCCCTTGTGTGAGGCGGTAGAGCCAGTACGGGCCGGTGGGCCACGCGAAGAGGTAGAAACCGAGGATGCCCTTGTCCGGGGTCTTGTCGTTCACCGGCGACAGGCCGGGGTTGTAGGCGGCGTAGGACAGCAGACCTGTCACGAACAGCACGGTGATGCCGACGAGCAGGACGAGGCCGAGTACCGAGGTGAACCAGGGACCGCGCAGCGGACTGCGCCAGAAACCGGGTGAGGTGGGAAGCCTTGGGGAGTGGTCGCGCATGGCCCGACCGTAGGCAGGAAAGGGCCCCGGGCAGGGCCTGCGAACCATGACGAAACGCTGACGTCCGCAGGGCGGGCGACCCGGATCGGCTCCTGCCGCCCTAGCGTTCCCGTGTGATCCGCTCCCCTCTGCGACACCCGACGTCGCGCGCCCTCGATCCTCGTGACCTGACTCCTGACAGCCCGACTCCTGGCAGCCGGACTCCTCGCGGCCGGACCCTGCGCGACCTGGCCACGGCGTCGGCCGCCCTGCTCCTCGTCCTCGCGGCCGTGCTGATCGGCCGCCACATCGAGCAGACCGACCACACCCTGTTCGCGGACTGGCCGCCGCTGTGGGCGAGTTGGGACCCGCACATCGGACCGGGTACCCCGGCCGCGGTGGCGGTCGCGCTGGGCGTCGTGGCGTACGGTCCCGTCCTCGCCGCGCGCCTGCCCTGGCGTGCGCTGCTGGGCGCCTCCTGGGCGGGTGCCATGGCCTGGATCTGGTCGCTGGCCCTGATCGACGGATGGCACCGGGGCGTGGCCGCCCGGCTCACCACCCGTTACGAGTACCTCCAGGTCATCGACCGCTTCCACGACATCCCGGCGACCCTGCGGGACTTCACCCGCCACATCCCGCTCGACTCACCGGACCACTGGCCGCCGCATGTGGCCGGACATCCGCCCGCCGCCTCCCTCACCTTCGTCCTCCTCGACCGGATCGGGCTGAGCGGCGGCGGCTGGGCCGGAACCTGGTGCATCACGGTCGGCGCCACCGCCTGCGTCGCCGTACTGGTGACCGTGCGCAGGCTCGCCGACGAGGAGTCGGCGCGGCGCGCGGCACCGTTCCTGGTGCTCGCACCGGCGGCGGTGTGGATGGGCACGTCGGCCGACGCGTACTTCGCCGCGGTCGCCGCCTGGTCGATCGCGGCACTCGCACTCGCCGTGACCACACCGAAGGGCCCCCGGGCCAGAGCCACCGCCTTCACCTCCGGCCTCCTCTTCGGCCTGACCTGCTACCTCTCGTACGGGCTCACGCTCATGGCGGTGATCGGTGCGGGCGTGCTGTTCCTCGGGCGGAGCCGGGTCCGGGTGCTCCCCTGCCTCGTCTCCCGCGCCGCCTTCCTGGTCGCCGGTCTCGCCGTCGTCCCCGTGGCGTTCACGCCGGCCGGGTTCGACTGGTGGGAGGCGTACCACCTCCTGGTCGCGCGCTACTACGACGGCGCGGGCGGTATCCGGCCCTACGGCTACTGGGTGTGGGCGAACCTCGCGTGCACGGTCCTCATCACGGGTCTCGCGACGGCGGCCGGGCTCCGGCGCGCGGCCGTCGCACTGGTCCGTGGACGCCACGGGCTGCTGCCCCACCGCGAGGACCGGGAGCCGGGGGTCGTACGTCGAGTGCCCGGCGCCGGGTCTCCGGCAGTCGGCGTCGAGTCTCCGGAGACAGGCGGCGCGTCGCTGCGGGCCGGCGCTCGGGCCCGGCTCGCCCTGCTCGTCCTGTGCGGGCTGCTCGCCCTGCTCATCGCCGACCTGTCCGGGATGAGCAAGGCCGAGACCGAACGCATCTGGCTGCCCTTCGCGATGTGGCTGCTGCCGGCATGCGCGCTGCTCAGCCGTCCCCGGGCCTGGCTGGGCGCCCAGGCCGTACTCGCCCTGCTCCTCAACCATCTGCTGCTGACCGGTTGGTGACCGCCCTCGTGCCCGTCGTCAGGACACCGTCACGATTCTTTTGCTCGCCCGCCGCCCAAAGAACCGTATTTTCCCGCGCGGGTGTGGCAGGTTGTACCTCAGCCGGTCCCGTCACTTCCCCCCGTAGTGGCGGGCCCGGCGTTTTTTGCGTCCGGCCGATGCGGTGGACGCCCCCTCCCTGCCCGTCCGTCCCCCGGTCCTCACTCGTCGCCTCGCTTGTCGTCGGGATCGGGCGTGGGGGGCCAGGTGGGGCGATGGGCCTCGGGGAGTTCCAGCAGGGCCGGCCCGACCGCGCGGCGGACGGGCAGCAGCTCCGTACTGCCCGTCTGAACGAGCAATTCGGAGAGTCTGCGGCCCGCTCCGGCCAGGATGAGCCGACCGTCCAGGCGTTTCAGCAGCCATCTGATCGCGAGCAGGCAGTTCAGCCCACGTGAGTCGCAGAAGACGAGCGCTGTCACATCGAGCACCAGGTGCCGTCGTCCCGCGTCGACGATGGCGGCGAGGGTACCCAGGAAGTACTCCTCGCAGCTCTGGTCGAGTTCGCCGCTGATCCGCAGGACCGCGCAGTGCTCGCCCTCGGTTATCTGGGTGATGGTCAGGCGGTGGGTCTTCGTGGACATCACACCTCCCGGTTCCAATGCCACGGGCGCCCTGTGGCACGTACCCGTACGCGTGCGTGTGCCCCGCATTCGAGCGGGCAACGGCGCGGGGCGAAACTCGCTCCGCGCGGTGGATCACGGTTGGCCGGGACTCTGCTTCCGTGGCGTTCCCGGTGTCCTTTTCGGTGCCCCCTTCGGTGTTCTCTTCCGTGGCGCTCCGACTACACCAGCCGCCGCGGCCCTGAGGAGGCGACGGAAAGTGGGGCATTCGACGTGGCTCGGCGCGGGGCAGGCCGCGGCGTGCCGCAGGGAGTCCCGCAGGACAGCGAGCTCCTGGATCGTCCGGTCCAGCTCGTCCGCCCGGGCGACCAGCAACTGCCGGTCGATGCGCGGCTGCCCGTCCGGCGCGAACATGCGGGCGATCTCGTCGAGCGAGAACCCGGCGGTGCGGCCCAGCGCGATCAGCGACAGGCGCTCCAGCACGGCGGGGTCGTACTGACGCCGCAGACCCCGTCGGCCGGTCGGGGTGATCAGGCCTTTTTCCTCGTAGAACCGCAGGGTCGAGGCGGGCACCCCGGCGCGGTGCGCCACCTCTGCGATGTCCAGTTCCGGCATGCTCTTGACCTCAAGTCGACTTGAAGTAGCACGGTGTCATCTCCATCCGGGCGAGACAAGCACAGGAGACACCATGGACAGGGGCATCGACATCACGCACGGGACCGACAACGAGCAGGCGGCCCGCTGGAACGGGACCGCCGGCCGCGCATGGGTCGAGAGCCGGGCGGTGCTCGACGAGTTGTTCAGGCCTTTCGAGGACCTTCTCGTCGAGGCGGCCGTCGCCGAACGGGCGAACCGGGTGCTCGACGTCGGCTGCGGCACCGGCAGCACCACGCTGGCCGTCGCGCGGCGGCTCGGCGCGCGGGGGCGCTGCGTCGGCGTCGACCTCTCCGAGCCGATGATCACGGTCGCCCGGACACGCGCCGGGCAGGAGGGCGGAGAGGAGGGCACGCGGGCGGCCTCGTTCGTGCTCGCCGACGCGCAGGATCACGCGTTCGAGCCCGGCAGCTTCGACCTGGTGGTCTCGCGTTTCGGAGTCATGTTCTTCAACGACTCCGTCAAGGCCTTCACCAATCTGCGGCGTGCCGTGCGCGACGACGCCGGGCTCAGGTTCATCACCTGGCGCGGCCCCGCGGAGAATCCGTTCATGACGACGGCCGAACGCGCCGCGGCACCGTTCCTGCCGGACCTGCCCGCCCGCCGTTCCGACGAGCCCGGCCAGTTCGCCTTCGCGGATCCCGACAGGGTGCGCCGCGTCCTGGAGGAGAGCGGCTGGACCGGGGTCGACATCCAGCCGCTCGACGTCGACTGCACCCTGCCCGAGAGCGAACTCGTCCCCTACTTCACCCGGCTCGGACCGCTCGGCCTGGTCCTGCGCGAGGCGGACGAGCGGACCCGTACGGACCTCGTCGAAACGGTCCGCGCCGCGTTCGACCCGTACGTCCGGGGTGCCGAGGTCCGTTTCACCGCGGCCTGCTGGACGGTCGGCGCGCGGGCGTAGGCCACCGCTCCCACCCGGACGCCCGGCCTCCGGACGGGCAGACGGGATCCGCGACGGCGTCCCGCGATCAGGCGTCCTGCGCGACGACGGGCGGCGCGCAGATGTCGCGTTCGGCGGTCCAGGTGACGTGTGGAGGGACGACCCGTGCGCACAGGGGGCCGCCCTGGGGGTCGGTCAGGCCCAGACGTGCCACCAGTACGCCCTCACGGGCGGCCTCCGCGAGTACGTCCGTAGGGACCATGTCGAGCATGAGCTTGGCGCGCCGGAACATCGAAAAGACACCCTCCTCGTCGACCGTGCCCCAGGACAGGTAGACGAAGCGGCGGCCCAGGCGGTCCTGCACGTAGGGGCCCTGCACGTCGGTGCCGGTCGGCGTCGGCGTCGCCGTGCACTCCAGGGTCCAGGTCGCCGACTCCGCGTCCCCGGGGTGGGGGTCGAGCACTTCGCCCGGCCTGCTCCGGCGCTGTACGGCCACGGAGATCTCGCGGGGCTCTTCCGGGCCGTTGCGGCTGATGGGGACGGGGTGGGTGCGGCCGGGGAGGTCTACGGCTTCGATACGGATGCGCAGGGCGGTCATGGGGTCATCATGCCGCCGTGGGCGGCGGCATGTGGCCCCGGGCCTGCGGCGGCGTGCGGCCTGCGGCCCGCCGGGCGAGTTGGGGTGTGTGTCCAGCTGCGGGTTCGTCGGGGCTGGGCGCGCAGTTCCCCGCGCCCCTTTCGGGGCACCCCGTCATGTACGGGGGATCGCCACGTACTGGTAGTCCAGGAATTCGTCGATGCCCACCCTGCCGCCCTCCCTGCCCAGGCCGGACTGCTTGACTCCGCCGAAGGGGGCCGCCGGGTTGGAGACCAGGCCGGTGTTGAGGCCGACCATGCCGACCTCCAGGCGTTCGCTGACGCGGAGGGCGCGGTCCAGGCCCTCGGTGAAGACGTAACCGACCAGCCCCCAGGGGGTGTCGTTGGCGCGGCGGACCACCTCGTCCTCGTCGTCGAAGGTGAGGATCGCGGCGACCGGGCCGAAGATCTCCGCGTCCATCAGACGGCTGCCGGGGTCGACGTCCGCGAGCACGGTCGGCGGATAGAAGCACCCCGGTCCCGCGGGCGTACGGCCGCCGACGAGCACCCGGGCGCCGCGTTCCACCGCGTCCGCGACCAGGTCCTCCACCTTGGCGCGGCCCTTCGCGTCGATCAGCGGGCCCACGTCGACTCCCTCGCGCGTGCCCGGGCCCACGACGAGCGCCCCCATCCGCCGGGCGAGCCGCTCACCGAACTCCTCGGCCACCGACCGGTGCACGAAGAAGCGGTTGGCGGCGGTGCACGCCTCCCCCATGTTGCGCATCTTGGCGGTCATCGCGCCGTCCACGGCCTTGTCGAGGTCCGCGTCGCCGAAGACGATGAAGGGCGCGTTGCCGCCCAGCTCCATCGAGGTGCGTACGACAGCGTCCGCGCACTGCGCCAGCAGCAGCCGTCCCACCTGCGTGGAGCCGGTGAACGACAGTTTGCGGATGCGTCCGCCGCGCAGCAGCGGCTCGCAGACCTCGCCGGCGCGCGAGGTGGTGACGACGTTCAGGACGCCGTCCGGCAGCCCGGCCTCCTGGAGGATCGCGGCCAGCGCGAGGCTGGACAGCGGTGTCTGCGGAGCCGGTTTGAGCACCATCGTGCAGCCCGCAGCGATCGCCGGGCCGATCTTGCGGGCGCCCATGGCCAGCGGGAAGTTCCACGGGGTGATCAGCAGACAGGGGCCGACGGGGCGGCGGGAGAGCAGCATGCGGTGCCGCCCGTCGGGCAGCGTGCCGTGGCCGCCGTCGACGCGTACGGCCTCCTCGGAGAACCACCGGAGGAATTCGGCGGCGTACGCCACCTCTCCCCTGGCCTCGGTGAGCGGCTTGCCCATCTCGGAGGTCATCAGGTGGGCGAGTTCGTCGGTCCGTTCGAGGACGAGTTCGTGTGCGCGGCGCAGGATCTCGCTGCGGGCCCTGGGTGCGGTACGGGCCCAGGCCTCCTGGGCCCGTACGGCGGCGTCCTCCGCGAGCCTGGCCTCCTTGAGGCCTCCGTCGGCGACATGGCAGAGGATCTCACCGGTCGCGGGGTCGTCGACGGGCAGGGTGGCGCCGTCCGCGGCATCCACCCAGGCGCCGCCGATGAACAACCGGGTCGGGGTGTCGGTCGGGGTGTCGGTCATGGTGTCGCTCCTGAGTCGATCGATCGGCGGCGGGGCGGGCGTGCGGCTGTACACGAGCCGGAGGCACGGGCCGGGGCCGGTCCTTCAGCGGCGGCGGTCTAGGCCGGTGATGTACCGGCCTCCACCGCCGCCGCCCACGCCTCAAGGCCCGCGTCCACCGCCGTCTCGTCGATCACCAGCGCCGGGATCATGCGGACGACCTGGTTCCAGGCGCCGCACAGCAGCAGGAGCAGGCCCTCGTCGACGGCGGCCCGCTGGACGCGGGAGGCGGTCCCGGGGTCGGGGCCGCCGTCCGCGTCGACGAACTCGCTGCCCAGCATCAGCCCGAGGCCGCGCACGTCCCCGATGGCGGGCGTCCGGTCGGCCACCGCAGCCAGGCCCCGGCGCAGGCGTGCCCCCATCGCCTCGGCGTTCTCGACCAGCTTCTCGTCGCGTACGACGTCGAGGGTCGCGCAGGCCGCGGCGCACGCCACCGCGTTGGCGCCGTAGGTGCCGCCCTGCGAGCCGGGCCATGCCTTGGCCATCAGTTCCTCGGAGGCGGCGATGCCGGACAGCGGGAATCCGCTGGCCAGCCCCTTGGCGGTGACCAGGATGTCGGGGGTGACACCGAAGTGGTCGTGTCCCCAGAACCGGCCGGTGCGGCCCACCCCCGTCTGCACCTCGTCCAGGATCAGCAGGAAGCCGTGCCGGTCGGCGCGTTCCCGCAGCCCTTCCATGAAGGCGCGGGTCGCGGGGACGTAACCGCCCTCGCCGAGCACCGGTTCGACGATGACGGCGGCCGTGTCGGCGGGCGAGGAGATCGTCTGGAGCGTGTAGTCGAGCTCTTGGAGGGCGAAGCGGGTGGCGGTCTCCTCGTCCCAGCCGTACCGGTAGGCCGTCGGGAACGGGGTGACGACCACGCCGCTCATCAGCGGGGAGAACCCGGAGCGGAAACGGGTGCCGGACGTCGTCATGGCGGCGGCGGCCACGGTCCTGCCGTGGAATCCGCCGTGGCAGACCAGCACGTTCGGGCGGCCGGTGGCCTGCCGGGCCAGCCGCAGCGCGGCCTCCACCGCCTCGCTCCCGGAGTTGGTGAAGAACAGGCTGTCGAGGCCGGCGGGCAGCACCTCGCCGAGTCTGTCGGCGAGCCGGCGCAGCGGCTCGTGCATGACCGTCGTGTACTGGCCGTGGATCAGTGTGCCCACCTGCTCCTGGGCGGCTTCGACGACCCTCGGGTGGCAGTGTCCGGTGCTGGTGACACCGATGCCCGCGGTGAAGTCGAGATAGCGGCGGCCGTCCTCACCGAAGAGGTGGACGCCCTCTCCCCGGACGGCCACCACGGGAGTGGCCTGGCGAAGGTGCGGCGACAGTGCGGTCATGTGCGTCTCCCGGCCGTGCGTCGTCGTCTGCTCCGGAAGGGCGAGCATCTCGACCGGGGCGGCAGGCGGCAATGCGTGAACTGTCCGGCACGGCGGCGGGGTTCGGACGTTGTGTCAACCGTGCGCAGGTCAGCCACGCTTGTCACAGGGTCCGGGCGGGCAGGCACGCACCATGAGCGAGTACGCCGAAACGCCCCGGACGTCGCTGGCCGAAGGGCCGCCGGGCACAGCTCCCGCGGGCCGCGCGCTCACCGTCGCCGACGTCCTGGCCCTGCCCGTCCTGGCCGCGGGCAGACCGGAGGTGGTCGCCGGGGCGACGCGCCTCGACCGGCCGGTCCGCTGGGTCCACATCACCGAACTCACCGACCCCGCCTCCTTCCTCAAGGGCGGCGAACTCGTCCTGACCACCGGTATGCCGCTGCCCGAGGACCCGGCGGGCGTACGCCGCTACGTCGACGAGCTGGCCGACGTCGGGGCCGCGGCCCTGGTCATCGAACTCGTACGGCGCTACCACCGCCCGCCCGGCCCGCTCATCCAGGCGTGCCGCGTCCGTGGCCTGCCGCTCGTCACCCTGGCCGAGGACGTCAACTTCCTTGAGGTGACCCAGGTCGTCCACACCCTCATCCTCGGCAGCCAGGCGGACGCCGTGCGCCGGACCCAGCGCATCCACGAGGCGTTCACCGCCCTGACGCTGCGCGGCGCCGGACCCGAGGACGTCGTCCGCGCGGCGGCGCAGATGAGTGGCCGCACGGTCGTCCTGGAGAACCTGGTGCATCAGGCGCTGCTCTGCGAGCCGTCCGGCAGCACGGTGGACGAGGCACTGACCGGCTGGGAGCAGCGCTCCAGGGCGACGCAGCATGAGCAGGCCCCCCGGACCGCCCGTCCGGAGGTGACCGGCCCCGAAGTGACCGGCTCGGAGGTGACCGGTCCGGAAGTGACCGGCCCGGAGGGCTGGCTCGTGGCCCCCGTGGAGTATCAGGGCGAACTCTGGGGACGCGTCGCCATGCTGCCGCCCCCGGCGCCGTCGGCGGTGTTCGGGCCGCAGGACGTCACCGTCCTGGAGCGGACGGCGATGGCCCTGACGATCGCCCGCCTCATCCACACCACGCCCTGGGAGCGCACAGCGCACCGGAGCGCCCTGCGCGACCTCGTCGAGCAGCGCCACCGCTCCCCCGCCGACGCCCGCGCGCGCCTCGCCGCGCTGGGCCTGCCCACCGAGGGCACCGTCTTCCTCGCGGTCCTGATGGACACCCGGGCGCCCGTCGACGGCACCGGTCTGGAGGCCCGTCTGTCCCAGGAGCTCCGGACGACGGGCACAGCCGCGCTGGTCGGCGTACTGGCGCCCGCGCGGCTGGGCATCCTGCTGGCCCTGCGCCCGTCCCAGCCGTGGCGGTCCGTCGTCGAGCAACTGGGCCGTACCGCGCTGGAGGTGGATCCGTGTGCCGTCGTGAGCGTCGGTTCCGAGGTCATGGACCTGGCCCGCACCGCCCGTTCCTTCCGTGAGGCGTCCCGCGTCGCGGAAGCCACCCGTCCGGGCCGGCCCCTCACCACGGGCAGGTCGTACAACGAACTGTCCGACATCGGACTGCGCCGCCTGCTGTACGCGCTGCGCGAGGACACCCGTGTCCAGGAGTACGCCGAACGGCAGCTCGGCCGGCTCATCGACCACGACGTCCGGCACGGCACCGAACTCCTGAGGACCCTGCGGCACTATCTGGACGCCGCGGGCAGCAAGACCGGTGCCGCCCGGCTCGGCGGGCTGTCCCGGGAGACCGTCTACCAGCGTCTGCGCACCATCGAGCGGCTGCTCGACTGCGATCTCGAATCCGGTGAGCGGCGTACCGGACTGCATGTGGCCCTCACGGCCCTCGACGTCCTGCGGGAGGGCGGAGCGGCGACCTGAGACCGGTCGCCGCTCCGCCGTCGAGCACGGCCGGGCTCTACAGGTGGCCGCGCAGGCGTGCGCGCAGCAGGTTGGGGTCGGTGGCCGTGGCGTAGGCGGCGCTGAGCACGTACACCTCCTTGCCGCGCAGCGCCACGGAGCTGGGGTTCTGGAGTCCGTCGGCGGTGTCCAGGACGGTGGTCCGGGTGCCGTCGGGCCGGATGCGCACGACCCTGTTGGTGGTGTTGAGCGTGGCCAGGACGTCGTCGCCGTGTCCGGTGAAGGCGAAGTCGTCGATTCCGACCAGGTCCGGGTCCGACGCCTTGATCTGCGGGGTGCCCGCGCGGTTTCCCGGGCGGATCGGGATACGCAGGAGCGTGCCCTTGTCGAGGTTGGTCACCCAGAGCGCGCCGTCGTGCACCTTCGCCCCGTTGACTCCGAGGAAGCCGGCCGGGGCGAGTTCGGGTGCGGCGGACCAGGCGGTGGGGGTGCCGCCGGTGACGGGGACGGTCCACACCGTGCCGAGCACCGAGTCGGTGATGTAGAGGTTCTTGCCGCGTTCGTCCAGGGCCAGTCCGTTGGGCAGTCCGTCCTCGGGCAGTGCGGCGATGCGCTGCGGGGCCTTCCCGGGGCGCAGCCGCCACAAGCCTGTCAGGTCGGCGGTTCCGGTCGCGTACAGCACGTACAGGGTGCCGTCCGGGGTGCGGGCGATGCCGGTGGCCAGCGGGAAGCCGAGGGCGGGGGTGTGGACTCCGCCGTCGGCGGGCGCGGGCAGGGTCGCCAGGACGCGGGTCGCGCCCCGGGGGCTCACCTCGGCCACCTGACGGCTCGCGGCGAAGGTGACGGCCGCGGTGCCGTCGGGCAACAGGGCTATGTTCTCCGGCAGTTGACCCGCGGACACGTCGAAGTGGGTGGCGATCCGTACGTCGGTCAGCGGTTCGCGGGTGGTACGGGTGGGGGTGGCGTCGGCCGGCAGGGCCGAGGCGAGGGTGGCGGCGGCCACCGCGACGGCGGCCATGAGTGTCTTGACACGCCGGTTCGACGTGGGACTCGACATGCGGTTCGGTGTGCGGTTCGTCATGGTTCCTTCTCTGGTTTCGGGCATGCGGCAGCCGCGGTGCGGCGCCGTGGTCGAGGGCGCCTCGGTGAGAGGGCGTGAGGGTGCGACCGCCCCGCGAAGAGCGCGGGTCAGGCGGTGCAGGTCAGCGGGTCAGTGGGTCAACAGGTCAGCCGGTCAGCGGGGTCGGCGGGTCAGGCCGTGCGGGACTCGGCGGCGTGGTCTGGCCGGTCCGCGTCCCGGGGTGCGGTGGCATGGGCGAGCAGCGCCAGGGCCGCCGCGGACGGGGAGCCGGGGTCGGCGGTGGCCACCACCAAGGACGGTCCGTCCCCCTGGGGGCTCTGCAGTGTCTGCTGGGTGACGGTCAGGGTCCCGACCAGCGGATGGCGCATCTCGTAGTCGGCGACATCGCAGGCGAGCACCCGGTGGTCGGCCCACATCGTGGCGAACTCCCGGCTGCGCATGGTCAGTTCACCGATCAGCGCGGCCAGCAGCGGGTCGTCCGGGTACCGTCCGGCCGTCAGCCGCAGATTGCCCACGACGGCCCTGGCCTTGGCGGGCCAGTCGGTGTACAGGTCCCGGGTGTGCGCGTCCAGGAACACCAGCCTGGCCATGTTCGGCCGACGCCCCGGACCGCCCGCGCTGCCGGGATCGTCCGGGCTGTCCGGATCGAGGTGCCCCGCGAACAGCCCGTGCCCCGGGCGGTTCCAGGCCAGGACGTCGCTGCGGCGCCCGATCACGACGGCGGGGGTGCCGTCGACGGCCGCCAGCAGGGCACTGGTCGCGGGAGTGATGCGTTCGGGACGCGGCCGTGCGCCGGGCCCGCGCCGCCTGGGCGCACTGGCCAGGGTGTGCAGATGGGCGCGCTCGGAGTCGTCCAGTCGCAGGGCGCTCGCCACGGCGTCCAGCACCTCGCGTGAGGCGTTGCGCGACTGGCCCTGTTCCAGGCGGGTGTAGTAGGGCGCGCTGATGCCGGCGAGCATCGCGAGTTCCTCCCGGCGCAGCCCCGGCACGCGGCGCCGCTCGCCGTAGGTCCGCAACCCCACGTCCTCGGGGCGCAGTTGGCTCCGGCGTGCCTGGAGGAACTCGGCGAGGTGCCCGTCGTGCTTGTTCATGACACCGAGTATGCGGACCGCCGCCGGTCGGCGCCTCACCCCGCCGGGGTAGGGATCGGCGGGGTCTGCCTGCAAGCCCGAGGGGCCTGTCTACAGGCCCGCGAGCACCCGGTCCGGGGTCAGGGGCAGTTCGCGGTGGCGGACGCCCGTGGCGTGGTGGACGGCGTTGCCGATGGCGGCGGCCGTGCCGACGACGCCGATCTCGCCGATGCCCTTGCTGCCCATCGGGTTGAGATGCGGGTCGTCCTCGTCGATCCAGTGCGCCTCGATGTCGGGCACGTCGGCATGGGCCGGGACGTGGTACGCGGCGAGGTCGCGCTCCACGAAGTCGCCGGACGCGGCGTCCATGGTGCTGCTCTCGGTCAGCGCCATGCCCAGGCCCATGGTCATGGCGCCGATGAACTGGGAGCGCGCGGTACGGGCGTTGAGGATGTGTCCGGCGGCATAGACGCCAAGGAGTCGGCGTACCCGGACCTCTCCGGTCACCGTGTCGACCGTGACCTCGGCGAAGTGCGCGCCGAAGGCGTGCCGGGAGTAGGGGCTGTCGGCGTCGGCGGTGCCCGCCGTGTCCGCAAGCGCCCGGAGCCCTTCGGACGGCAGGGGGCCGGTGTGCTCGGCGAGGCTCGACGCCAGCCGCGTACAGGCCTCGTGGACGGCCCAGCCCCAGGACGCCGTACCGGATGAGCCGCCGGCCAGTGGTGCGGACGGCAGGTCGCTGTTGCCGATGTCGGCGCGTACGCGGTCCAGGGGGACGCGGAGTGCGTCGGCGGCGACCTGGGCGAGGACGGTACGGGCGCCGGTGCCGATGTCGGTGGCGTTGATGCGGACGACGAAACCGCCGTCGGGAGTCGCGTGCGCCTCCGCCCGCGCCGGACTGGCCATCACCGGATAGGTCGCGGAGGCCACCCCCGTGCCGACGAGGAGCGGGCCCTCGGAACGGAACCGGGGACGGGGGTCGCGTGCCGCCCAGTCGAAGCGCCGCGCGCCCTCCCGCAGGCAGTCGACGAGGTGACGGCTGCTGAACGGTCTGCCGCTGTCGGGTTCGGTGTCCGGCTCGTTGGTGATGCGCAGTTCCACGGGGTCCAGGCCCGCTGCCAGGGCGAGTTCGTCCATGGCCGACTCCAGGGCGTACATGCCCGGTGCCTCGCCGGGTGCGCGCATCCAGGACGGGCTGGGCACGTCCAGCGGCACCACCCGGTGGGAGCTGAGCCGGTGGGGTGCCGCGTACATGATCCGGCTGGGTACGGCGGCCTGCTCCACGAACTCCTTGATGCGGGAGGTGTGGGTGGTGACCTCGTGGAGGGACGAGGTGAGGGTGCCGTCCGCGGTGGCGCCCAGGCGGAGCCGGTGCAGGGTGGGCGCCCGGTGACCGACGACGGCGGGCAGGAAACGCCGGGGCAGCGCGACGGTGACGGGGCGTCCGGTCTCCCGTGCCGCCATCACGGCGAGCACCACATGGGGCCGCGGGGTGCCCTTGGATCCGAACCCGCCGCCGACGTGTTCGCTGATGACGGTGACGTCGTCCTCGGACAGCTCGAACAGTGAGGCCAGGGTGGCGCGTACGGTCGTGGCGCCCTGGCTGGAGTCGTGCACGACGAGTCGGTCGCCGTCCCAGCGGGCGGTCGCCGCGTGCGGTTCCATGGGGTGGTTGTGCAGCGGCGGTACGCGGTAGCGGGAGTCGACGCGGACCTCGGCGGACGCGAACGCGCCCTCGGGGTCGCCCTGTTCGCGGCGTGCCGGGAAACCGCCGTTGGCCTTCTCGGGCGCGTAGGCCTCGGGATGGTCGTCGGTCAGGGTGACGTCGTGTTCCTCCACGTCGTACGCGACCCGGACCGCGGCGGCGCCCGCGCGGGCAGCCTCCAGGGTCTCGCCGACGACCAGGGCGACGAACCAGCCGTGGTGCGGCACGCGCGGGTCCTGCAGCACGGAGAGCGTGGGATCGTCGGCGGGGGCGAGCCGGGGCGCGTTCTCGTGGGTGAGGACGGAGAGGACCCCGGGCAGCGCCAGGGCGGCGTCCGCGTCGACGGTACGGACTGTCCCGCGGGCGATCCCGGCGACCACCGGCCAGGCGTGGGCCCTGCCGGGATCGGTCTGTTCGGCGGCGTAGCGGGCCCTGCCGGTGACCTTGTCCCGGCCCTCCCGGCGCTCGGCGGGCGCGCCCAGCGCGGTGCCGGTGTCGGCCATGACTGCTCCTTCTGCTGGGTTTCCGGTCAGGTGCTGGTGGTGGGCGGCGCGAGCCGTTGCAGGGCGTCCACCGCGAGATTGCGGGCCAGCCGGACCTTGTAGCCGTTGTCGCGCAGCGGCCGGGCGGCGGCGAGTTCGAGGTCCGCGGCCCGCTCGAACGCGGCCGTCGTCGGCGCCGCGCCCAGCAGTGCCTCCTCCGCGATCCTGGCCCGCCAGGGCCGGTGGGCCACTCCCCCGAAGGCGAGGCCGACCCGCCGGACGACACCGTCCTCCACGTCGAGCACCGCGGCGACAGAGGCGAGGGCGAAGGCGTACGAGGCCCGGTCGCGGGCCTTGCGGTACAGCGAGGGCAGCCCGGCCGTCGCACCCGGCAGGACCACACCGGTGATCAGCTCACCGGGGCGGATCATCGTGTCCTGTTCGGGACGGTCCCCGGGCAGCCGGTGGAACTCCGCCACAGGAACGGTCCGCGGCCCGTCGGCCCCGTGCAGTTCGACCACCGCGTCCAGGGCGGCCAGTGCCACGGCCATGTCCGACGGATGCGTGGCGATGCACTGCGGAGAGTGCCCGAGCACCGCGTGATCACGGTGTACGCCGTCCAGGGCGCCGCAACCGGAGCCGGGAACCCGCTTGTTGCAGGGCTTGTCGGTGTCCTGGAAGTACGGGCAGCGGGTGCGCTGGAGCAGATTGCCGCCGGTGGTGGCCGCGTTGCGCAGCTGCCCGGAGGCCCCGGCCAGGAGTGCCTGGGAGAGCGCCGGATAGCGGTCACGGACCGTGGGGTGGGCGGCGAGGTCGCTGTTGCGGACCGTGGCGCCGATCCGTACCGATCCGTCGGGCAGTTCGTCCACCGTGTCCAGGGGCAGCCTGCTGACGTCGACCAGCGTGGACGGTTCCTCCACGCCGAGTTTCATCAGGTCCACCAGGTTGGTGCCGCCGCCGAGATAGCGGGCGCCGGGGTGGGCCGCGTACAGCTCTGCGGCCTCCTCGACACTGCCGGCGCGTGCGTAGGCGAGGGGTTTCACCGGATCACGTCCTCGACGGCCCGCACGATGTTGGGGTAGGCGCCGCAGCGGCAGAGGTTGCCGCTGAGCCGCTCGCGGATCTCGTCGGGACCGAGTGGCATGGGCTCCCCGGACGGGGTGCCCGGGTCCGTCACGTGCGAGGGGTGGCCGGACTGGGCCTCCGCGATCGCGCCGACGGCGCTGCAGAGCTGTCCGGGTGTGCAGTAGCCGCACTGGAAGGCATCGCGGTCGATGAAGGCCCGCTGCAGGGGGTGCAGCTCGCCGTCCGCCGGCCGTTCTCCGCCCTCGACGCGGTCATCACCGTCGTTGTGGTCATCGCCGTCGACGTCGTCATCGGCGGCGAGTCCCTCCACCGTCATGATGTCGCAGCCGTCCTGGGCCACGGCGGGCAGCAGACAGCTGTTGACGCGGCGGCCGTCCACCAGGACCGTGCAGGCACCGCACTGGCCGTGGTCGCAGCCCTTCTTGGCACCGGTGAGGTGGAGCTGCTCGCGCAGCACGTCCAGCAGGACGGAACGGTGGTCGACGACGAGCGTGCGCGGTCTGCCGTTCACCCGCAGCGTCACCTCGGAGTGGTGGCGATCGGGTGACGAGGGGATGCGTTCCCCCCGACGGGCGGCGCCCGGGCTGTCCGGGCGGCCGGTCCCGTCGTCCGCGGCCGAGCCGTTCGTCGGGCTGCCGCTCAGGCTGTTGTCCGCACTGCTTCTCGGGCTGTTTCTCGGGCTGCCCATGCTGTTCATGACCTTCCGACGGCACTCCGGACCACGCAGCTCACGTGTCCAGGCTGCGGCCCGCCGGACCTCCCCGCACGTCGGAGCCGTACGGGGAGGCGTACGGGGGGGCGTGCGGGAGGGCGTGCGGGAGGGCGTGCGCAGGGGGCGTTCGGGCGGCCCAATCCCCGACCCTTGTCAGCCGCCGGCCGCGGCCGTGACCGTCGCCGGGTCCTCGCCGGTCAGCTCCACGATGCGGTGCGGTGCCACACCCGCGGCCAGCGCCCGTCCGATCAGCTCGTCCCGGCCGTCCGCGATGTCGCGATAGGACAGCAACTGCTCCTCGATCCGCGCGATCGCCTCCGGACCGGTCCGTCCGCGCACCCGGCTCAGTTCCTCGTCGCTCAGCGGCACCGGCAGCCGTTCCGCGCCCTCGGGGACGGAGTCCGTCTCCTCCGGCGGCAGCAGGCGCAGCTCCGGCGCGGTCGCCGTCGTTCCCTGGGCGTCCAGCCATGCTCGTACCGCGGGAGTCTCCATGCAGGCGAGGTCACCGACGGCGGCCGGGGGCACGCCGAGCCGCACGGCCGCGTCGTCGAGCAGGAACAGGTAGGCGTCGTCGGTCATCCTCGGCTCCTTCTCAACGGGGTTCGGTCGACTTCCCTCTACCCCGCCGCCTCCGGATTACCGCCGCTCTTCGGACCGGCCGGCCCGGCCGACGATCACCGGCTGGTTCACGGTCGCGGGGTCAGGGCCCCGAGCACCCACGGCATGCGCTGCCGGTCGGTGACGATCAGTACGGGTACACCTCCGTCCTCGCACTCCAGGACGCAGGTCCGGCCCCGGAGCCCGGGCGGCGAGGGGTCGGACCAGTACGGATGACGGACGCGCAGCGGGGTCAGGGTGCGCGGCACCGCCCGGCGGTGGGCCGCACCCGGGTGGCCCATGGTCGTCGCCAGGAGGCCGGCAGCGGCCAGCAGGTGGGTGCCGTGCTCGGCGTAGGGGACCTCGCCCACGATCCGGCCCGGGAAGTGCTGCTCCTCCGTGGGTACGGAGGGCGGCATGTCGACGGTGTCGTCACCTCGAGTGCGTCGGCGCAGGAACACGGCGGTCACCACGCAGACGGCGACCGCGACCACGGTGGCCTGTGCGACGAGAAGGAGCGCCGCTCCCATGTCGTCGGTGGCCCACGGGGCGAGCGCGCCGACGAGTGCCAGGCAGACGGCTGCCAGGAAGGGCAGGCCGATGTCCCACGGGTGCGCCCTCCTGGCCACCCGGGAGTGCAGTGCCATCCAGAACCAGCACCAGAGGAAGCCCGCGCCGTAGAAGCCGATGGCGAGGCCCGGGGTGGCGACGACCTTGTAGTCGTCGCGCGGGTCAGCGTGGGAGTACTTGCGCCCGGTGGCGAGGTCGACGTACCGGATCCGTCCCCGCCAGTAGGTGACCCGGACGTCCGCTCCGGGGGAGGCGACCGGGCGGTGCGAGGGATCGCCTCCGAGGGTGGCACGGCCCTCGGTGCCGTCCGCCTCCACGACGTACAGGCGGTACGAGGGTGTCTTACGGCCCTGTACGTGCTCGGTGTGGTCGATGCGTGCGCTCACGGTCCGCAGGCAGTCGTCGGAGGCGCCGCTGCCGGAGGGACTGTCGTCCGGGGCGCAGCGGGACGCGGTCTTGAAGGCGTGCCCCTCGCCGAGGGCCGCGGGTGTGCTGATCAGCAGCAGCCATGCCGCCGCCAGCGTGCACACGGCGGCGACGACCGCGGCACCGATCAGCTGCCCACGGTTCCTTGAACGCCGTACTACAGGCGGTACTTCAGCGGATATTTCGGTGCTCACGCGCGTCACCAGCACATTCTCATGGGGCGGGAGCCGGAAGAACATGAGTGAACTGGGCCCTGTGACGCGCCGGTTGTTGCCGGGATCCGGCAGGTGGGGCGTGAGGCGGGAGAAGTTGAAAGAACTACCGAAGAGACAAATGCGACTTCTATGAATACGTTTGGACATAACGGTCACTCGTACCTTCGAGAACCGAGAAGAACATGTCTCTCGCAAAGGGGATAGTGGTATGTCTTCGACCGAGTTTCTGACCGACGAGCTCACCGAGGTCCAGGGCCTGGACATCGAGGCGGCTCTCGACCCGACCGAGGCGGACGGCACCTTCCGCGACAGCCGCGAATGTGCGGCCCTCGCGCTGGCGGCCGGACAGGGCGCAGTGCTCCTGTCGCCTCCGACCCCGCGGCCGAAGAAGGGCTGACGGGACACTCACATGGAGCAGTCAGGCACTTCGACCCGCCTCGCGGGCGCGGTGCAGGGCCTCACGTCGGAACTGGTCTCCGCTCTTCGGAGCGGGGGCCCGTTCCGGTTGACCGGCAGCGTCCCGGGCGTCGGCACCCCCGAAGCCGCGGACGGCATCACCCTCGCCGCCCTGCGGGTGGTGGGGGCCGACGCCGCCCTGCCGAGCGTCCTGCGCCGCACGCCGTCCGAGCCCGACGACCTCGCCGTGTTCGGCAGGGCCGTGCGGGCCTACCCGCCTCCCCCGGACGCCTCCCCCACCTCGGTGTGGAGTCACTGGGCCATGGAGCGGACACTTCAGCGACTTGACGCGTCCCTCGGCTCCCCCGACGGCATGCCGGGCAGCGACGCGGAACTCGACGCCACCTGGCTCGACAACGCCTCGTGGCAGTCACTGACCCACCAACTCGCCGTGCTGGCCCCGCTCGCGGTCCCCGGCGAGGATTGCGCGGTGACCCGCGTGGCCCGTGGCCGCCCCGTCGACGTCGCCCGGGGATTCGTCCGGGCAGTGCGTCGCCGCGACTGGCTCCAGGCGGCGGGAGCGGGACGCTGGCTGGTCCTCCTCGACGATGTGCCGGACACCCTCGGGCTGGAGTCAGGGCTTGAGTTCGTGGCACAGATGGGCTGCGACGATCCACGCGTGGCACTGCAGGTCGAGGCGGCACGACTGCTGCGCGCCGGAGTACGGGTGTGACGGCGCGCGACGTCCGGGAACTGGGCGAGGCCGCGTTGGCCTGGGTGTCCGCCCACCGCGGCGCGTTCGAGCTCGGCGACGACGCACTCGCCGAGCACGGCCATGTGAACCGCACCTGGAAGCCCCTCGGCGAACTGGCGCAGGTGTGCGTCAGCGTCCGCCGGCACACCGAGCCCACCGACCCGCTGCACGTGGCAGCCGCCGACCTGCTGACCTTCGCCTGGCACCAGACCGGGCAGGGCTCTCTCTTCCTGGAACTGCAGCGGTTGGAACCCTTCGCCACGTATCCGCTGGAGATCTACGCGGCGTTCGCGTCGGCCGGGCTGCGCCACACCGGCTACGAAGAGGCCGTCGCGACGGTGGCCCGCACCCGTGGCTGGCAGCTCACGGAGCAGGAGCCCAACCGGCGCCTCAGCGTCCTCAACTCCCTCCGGCGCAGCGGCATCCCGCAACGGGACGACATGGGACGGGCGCTGTCGCGCACCTGGCTGGGCGGTCTGCCGGAGCCCTGGACGTTCGAACGGGCCGCCGGCTACACGCTCACCCATGTGGTCTTCCACCTCACCGACTGGGGCCTGACTCCGCGGAACGTTCCCCCGCGGATCGACGGCTATCTCCGGCTGTGGCTGCCGCCCTGGCTGGACACCTGTCTGGACGCCGAGCAGTGGGACCTCAGCTGTGAACTGCTGGCCGTGGCAGGCAGCCTGCCGGGCCCACCGGACCGGCCGATGCTTCGGGAGGCCTGGGCGAAGCTCGCACGAGCACAGGACGCGTCCGGCGCCGTCCCCGAAATCGGCACCGGAACGGATACAAGCACCAGCACTGACACCGGTTCCGGCTCCGGTTCCGGCTCCGGACGGGACGGTCTGCCGGCCGCGCACGATTTCATCCGCTGCTACCACTCGACCCTGATGACGGCCTTCGCCGCCGTGCTGACCACCCACCGTCTGCGCGCGAGCGCCGACGACGGCGTGGAGCCGGAGAAGGCACGTGCCTTCGAGCACGCGGCGCATCCGGGCCGGGGTGGGCGAGGAGTGTCGAGATGACCAGCACCCGCCTCATCCACACGGTCGGAACCGGCGCCCTGGAGTGGCTGCACGCCCACCGGGACGGATTCCGCCTGGAACAGGACGTCGACCCGGAGGTCGGCTTCCTCGAACGCTTCAAGCCGGTCGGCGAACTGGCCCTCATCTGCAAGGTGTTGTTCCGCGAAGGCGTGGCCGGCTCCCGACAGGCCCAGCTGGCACGGCAGTTGCTCGACCACGCGTGGCGCGACACGCTGGACGGCGGCCGGATGCTGGTCCGCGGCCAGCGCATCGAGCCCCTCTCCCCCATCCCGTTCGAGGTCTATCTCCCGTTCAAGGAACTGGGATACAGCCACCCCGGGATCGAAGAGGCCTTCCGCCTCAACCAGCGGTTGGAGAGCTTCGCCGCCTACGAGGTGCCGCCGGTGCGCCGCCTCGGCCTGTCCGCGTTCCAGCGCCGCTTCGGCCTGTCACCCCGGCCGCCGGAGTCCGAGGTCCTCAGCATGACGTGGCTCGGCCGCACCCCCGAACCCTGGACCGTCGAGGGACACATCGCGTACGACATCACCCACACCGTCTTCCACCTCACCGACTGGGGAGAGAACACGGCCGGACTGCCGCCCGCGCTCGCCGACTACCTCGCCACCTGGCTGCCGGTCTGGCTCGACGACTGGCTCGACCTGGAGCGCTGGGACCTCCTCGGCGAACTCCTCGTCGTCGACGCCTGTCTGCCGCGCCCCACCCTGGACGAGCGGGCCTGGGAAGGCTTCGCCGCCGCCCAGCAGCCCGACGGGGCGATGCCCGCCGTGCGCACCATGCCCGAGGGCGACCGCGAAGAGATCTTCGACCTCGTCTACCACCCGACGCTGGTGGCCGCGTTCGCCTCCGTACTGGCCACGTCCCGCGCGCTGACGCAGCTCGCCCACGCACCGGCATGACACCACGACGTGAGCCCTGGCCGGGCGTTCCCCTCGGCTTCACCGGCGAACCCCCGCCGGCCCGCCCCTCGACGCGGCCGCTCCCGGACGGCGGGACGGTACCGGAACTGCTCGACGACGCCGTCGCCGCCGTCGACGCGCCCGACGTCGTCTTCGCCCTCTCCCGGGACGGTCACCGCACGGTCCGCTGCGGAGGCACCGGGACGCCTCCGTCCGTTCCCCGCGACCGACTGCGCTACGAGATCGGTTCGGCCTCCAAGACGTTCACCGGGCTGCTCCTGGCCCAGCTGACCGAGTCGGGCACCCTGTCCGCGGGTGAACCGGCCGCCGTCTGCCTGGATCCGGCCCGCCCGGCGGGCCGGGACCCCGTCACTCTCGCGCACCTGGTCACCCACACCTCAGGACTGCCTGCCCTGCCCGCCGACTTCTTCCTGCGGGCCCTGCCCACCTGGCACACCAACCCGTACGCCGGCTATCCGGACCGGAGGGTGGTCGACGCCTTTCTGCGCCGTCGGCGGGACCGGCGGCCCGGCACCCGCTGGCACTACTCCAACTACGGTGTCGCCGTGCTCGGCCACGCCCTGAGCGCGGCGACCGCGACCCCCTGGGACGACCTGCTCGGCGGCCGGGTGCTGCGGCCTCTCGGGCTGAGCGGCACCACCCTTTGCCCCGGCGGGCCGGCCGAGGACGCCACCGGACACCGCGCCGACGGCACCACGCCCACACCCCCGTTGACCGTCGGCGGATTCCAGTCGGCCGGCGCCGTCCGGGCCACCCCGCCCGACCTGCTGACGTTCCTCGAAGCACACCTGGAACCGTCGGGCCCGGCTCCCGCCGACGCCACCCTGGCCGACGCGCTGCGGGCGGTACGCCGTCCGGTCCTCCGGCGCGGGTGGGGGCACCGGCATGTGCACACGGTCGCCTGGTTCCAGCACCCCACCGGCCACGGCCCCATGTACTTCCACTCGGGGGCCACACTCGGTCAGCAGGCCTTCCTGGGCTTCAGGCCGGACATCGGAACGGCCCTGGCCGCCGTGTGCACCCGCCGCTTCAGGACCCGAGACACCTTCGTGGCGACGGCGTACGGGCTGCTGGCCGGGATGTGAGACCCGGCCGCATCCCTCTCGCGTCGGGCTCGCCGGGCACAGGCCGCACCGGGCGCACACGAAGGCGCGAGGGCCGTGTCCGGAGACAGGCACCCCGCGCCGACGTGACGCCGCGTCGCCGCGGCCGAGTGACCGTCAGAGGCGCTGCCACAGGGCCGGCGTGAGGCGGGGCTGCCACGCTCCCTGCGCCTGGTGCGTCTGCAGACACTGGTACGAGACACCGTCGTAGGTCACGCGGGTCCCGGTCTCGTACACCCGGCCCGTGGTCCAGCCGACCGTCCGGCCGTCCGCCGGGGCGGGCGTGCCGCTCTGGCCGGGGACGGTCTTGAGCGTCAGACCGTACGTGGTGAGCAGCGGGTTGATGGGCTGGTGGAACGTGATGCCGCCGGACTTGCAGTCGCCGCTGCCTCCGGAGGTGACGCCCTGGGCCTGGGTGCCGGACATGTAGGAGCCACCGGAGTCACCCGGTTCCGCGCACACGGTCGTACGGGTCACTCCGTTGATGTCGCCCTCGGCGTAGCTCACGGTGGTGTCGTGCTGCTCGATCGTGCCGCAGTGCCAGCCGGTGGTCGAGCCGGATCGGCAGATCGCCGCACCCACCAGCGCCTGTACGGAGCCGGCGACCTGCACGTTCGTGTCACCCTCGCCCTTGACGGCGGGTGTGGCGGTCCACTCGCTGTTGACGCTCACCCAGGACATGTCCTGCCCGGGGAAGACCGAGGCCTCGAAGGTGCCCTGGGCGACCTTGTTGAAGCCGGTGGTCTTGGCGCCCGCCTTCCCGCAGTGCCCTGCGCTGGCGAATCCCTGCTGCTCCCCCTTGGTCACGGAGAAGCCCACCGAGCAGCGGGCCTTGTCGTCGATGTAGTACGCGTCGCCGCCCCGGACGTCGTGCAGGGCGCGCGGCCGGTCCGCCGACACCTTGACCTCCACGAGCCGCCGGTCGATGCCGGCCGCCGCGACGAGTTTGTCGGCGGCGGCGCGGCTCGTCGCCTGCACGGTCACGAGGTTGGTCCGTACGTCGACGTACCGGACGGGCGTGTCGAGGGACTTACCCGCCGCGGCGGCGTCCAGCTTCGACTTGGCGGTGTTCAGGTCCTTCAGCGCGTTCTTGACGACCTTCGCCTGCGCCCCGTCGGCCTTGATGGCGGCGACACCGGCGGCGTCGGTCGTGGCGACGGTCAGTCCTGCGGAGGTCGTGCCGTGCACCCAGGCGCCCGCGAAGTGCTTGCCCAGTACGTTCTGGAGCCGGCCGGCGCGGGTGCCCGCCTCGGCCTCGTTCACCAGCCGCGCCTTGGCCTGTGGGCCCGTCAGCCGCAGGTCGCGCTGCATCGCGCGCAGCACGACGGCCGAGGGCCGGTCGGCGCCGAGCGTCTGCGCGGAGGACGGCGCCGGCGCGGGCGGCTCGGCGGCCGCGGCTGCGGGCAGCGCGGTGAGCGCGACTGCGCCGAACACGGTCAGGGCGGTCCGGGCGGCTCGGCCGGCGTGTCTGGGGACCATCGGGTGACTCCTCGTTCTCGGGTATCTAGACCTTGCCGACATGGACTCAGAAAATGTTCGGATTCGGATGGTTCGGCACTTCGGACGACGTGAAGGACCCGCCCGGCGGAGTACCGGATGCCGGGGAGCACCCTGTCCGGGTACTGATGTCCTGCGACCGTCCGCGATCGTTCGCGGGAAGGGCGGCGGTAGGGCGGACGGCGCTCGTCAGACGGCCTTGAGGCCCGGATCGCCCGCCTCGGTCACGAAGGACGCGGCTGTGGTGATCGGTGCGCCGGGTGTCGTCACGGCGGAGACGGTCCGGTAGTCGGCCCGGGCCTTCGTAGTGTCCAGGGCGACCCGCACATAACCGCGCCGCCCGTTGTAGAACTTCAAGTGCGGGTTGGCCTTGAGGTAGGTGTCCCAGTTGCCGGGCCTGTCCGCGCCGTTCTTGCCGCTGGTGACCGAGGTGGCGACGATCTCCGTGGCCAGTGTCTTCGACGCCGGGTCGTCGAAGTCCTCCTTGATGTCGAAGGCGTACCCGACGTGCACGTCCCCCGTCATGACGACCAGGTTGTCGACTCCGGCGGAGTCCGCGCCGTCGAGGACGCGTCGGCGCGAGGCACGGTAGCCGTCCCAGGCGTCCATGGACGTCCGCGCCTCGGCGCCGACATCGAATCTGCGCTGCGAGAAGCACACCTGTTGCGCCATGACGTTCCACAGGTTCTGCGAGGCACGCCAGCCGTCGATCAGCCACTTCTCCTGCGCCGCCCCCGTGATGGAGCGTTCCGGGTCGTCCGTCTCGGGACCGGGGGCGTGCAGCGTGTCCCCGTACGCCTGGTCGGAGCGGTACTGGCGGGTGTCGAGGACGTCGAACTGGGCGAGGGTGCCCCACTGGAGCCGGCGGTAGAGCTGGGCGTCCGGGCCGTTGGGCAGTTGGGCGTTGCGCAGGGGCTGGTTCTCCCAGTGCGCCCGGTAGGCCGCCGCGCGCCGCAGCAGGAACTCCTGCGGCGGGTCGTTGTTCTCGCTGATCGCGCCCGCGTAGTTGTTCTCGGTCTCGTGGTCGTCCCAGGTGACGACGAAGGGATGCGCCGCGTGCGCCGCCTGCAGATCCGGATCGCTCTTGTAGAGGGCGTAGCGCAGCCGGTAGTCGTCGAGGGTCTTGGTCTCGCGGTTGTAGAGGTCGGGCAGTTTCCGGTCCTTGTAGTCGCGCGCGCCGCCCACGGAGTCGACGGCGTACTCGTAGAGGTAGTCCCCCAGGTGGAAGACCACGTCGACGTCGTCCTGGGCGAGATGGCGGTGCACGGTGAAGTACCCGTCGTGGTACGCCTGGCAGGCCACGGCCGCGTAGGTGAGCTTCGCGACGGCGGCCGCGGTGGCGGGCGCCGTACGGGTCCGGCCGGTATCGCTGATCCAGGTCCCGGTCCTGAACCGGTAGTAGTAGACCCGGCCGGCTTCGAGGCCCTCGACCTCCACGTGCAGGCTGTGGTTGTACTCGGGGAAGGCGACGGCGGTGCCCCTGCGGACCGTCAGGGCGAAGAACTCGTCGGTGGACACCTCCCACTCGACGGCCACGTACTGCCCGGGCAGCCCGCCGCCCGGTTCGTACGGGGCGGGCGCGAGGCGGGTCCACAGCAGCACGGAGCTGGGCAGCGGGTCTCCCGAGGCGACGCCGAGCGTGAACGGATCGGTGGGGATCCTCGCCGCGTCCAGTTCCCCGGTGCCTGCCACGCCCCGGGCCGGCAGCTGGGTGCCGAAGGCGAGGGCGGCGGCTGCGGCGGTCACCGTGAGGAACCGGCGGCGCCCGAAATGCCCTGCGGCGGCGCGCAGTTCGGGGTCGTGTCGTGCCGAGGTGTCCTGCGTCAGCGCTCTGTGACGGCCTGCCGGGGCCATGGAGGCCTCCTCTCACGGTTGACGACACGCACAACGGACCCACCGGCTGCGTGCGACCAGGTCACAGGGCCGCCGGAAGTGGATCACCGCATGTTAAACGGATAAAGCGCATAAATGCCGCAATCGTGGAGATGGCGGGGCGTTCGCGCCGCACACGAGGGGACAGCCCCGGGCCGTCCAGCCATCCGGACCGTCACCATCCGTTTTTCGTGCCGGACTTGACCGGTTGCGGACGATGGTGCGGCGACCCGGGGTCCTCCTCGCCGTCGCCCTGGCCCCACGGACCGGAACCGTCCGCCGACGGGTCCGCGTCCAGGGCGGAAACGACCGGTATCAACCGGAATCGATCCGACCGCGGGGGACGGACCATGGAACGCTTCACCACTTTTCTCGGCAAGCACGTGTGGCTGCAAGTCACCCTGTCGACCGTCATCGCCAGCGCCCTGGTGGTGCTCCTGTTCCCGGAGTCCTCGGTCCTCTCCGCCGTGATCCGCACGGCCCTCATCTCGGTCATGGTCGTCGTCGTGGTGCTCGCCGCCCGGCGCGAGGAGAAGCGCGCGGTCGGCGGCACGGAGAACCTCGTCGCGCTGGAACGCAAGGTGCGCAGGGGTGATGTGCCCGCCGATCCGGCGGAGCGCGACGCCATGCGCGGACTGGTGGACCGGCGCCTGTACCGTTCACGGCACCGCGTTGCGGCCCTCGTCCTCGTCACGGTCGTCCTCGGCTCGATCACCGCCCTGTCGGCCCTGGCCGGCGAGGAGCGCCAGGCCATCGGCTTCTCGCTGTTCGCCGTGGCCTTCACCGGCTGGAGCATCATCAACAGCTCCCGTCAGCACCGGCGCCTGACCACCATGGACGCGGCGCTCAGGAACGGCGGCGCCGCCGAGGGGTCCGGCTGCTCCCAGGCTTAGGCGGCTCAGGCCGCGCCCGGAGCCGCGGCCTCAAGGTCGTCGATGCTGCCCGACATGATGGTCCGGACGTGCCCGCTGATGTGCTCGGCGGGCCAGTCCCACCAGGCGAGAGCCAGCAGCCGGGCGATGTCCTCGTCGGCGTACCGGCGCCGCAGGAGCTTGGCCGGGTTGCCGCCGACGATGCCGTAGTCGGGCACGTCGTCGACCACGACGGCCCCGGAGGCGATGATCGCCCCGTGCCCGATCCGGACCCCGGGCATCACCATGGTCCGGTATCCGAACCAGACGTCGTTGCCGACCACGGTGTCGCCCCGGCCCGGCAGCCCGGTGATCAGGTCGAAGTGCTCGGCCCAGTCCCCTCCCATGATCGGGAAGGGGAACGTGGAGGGACCGTCCATCCGATGGTTGGCCCCGTTCATGATGAACCGCACGCCTTCGCCCAGCGCGCAGTACTTGCCGATCACCAGCTTCTCCGGCCCGTAGTGATACAGCACATTGCGGGTCTCGAAGGCCGTCGGGTCGTCCGGATCGTCGTAGTAGGAGTACTCCCCCACCTCGATCAACGGCGAGGTGACCAAGGGCCGCAGGAGCACCACCCGGGGCTGCTCGGGCATCGGATGCACCACATCGGGATCGGCGGGAACGGCCGGCATCACGGATCAACTCCTCATATGTCGATGACGGGCCCCATGATCGCGCACGCAAGTCAGTCGGCTTCGGCCGCGTTCAGAAGTTTGCGTGCGGCCCCCCGGACCTCATCAGACGCGGCCTCGTCCGCCAGGCGGCGGAGGGCGGGGAGCGCCTCGTTCAGGCCGTCGAGTGCGTTGCAGGTGCGCCAGGTGTCGTCCCTTTCGGATGCGAGGTGGGCGGTGAGCGCTTCCGCCACGGGGCGGCGTTCCCAGAAGCGGAGGCCGTCGTGGACGAGTGCGCCCAGGCCGTCCACCGCTCCCGCGCGCACCTCGGCTCCGGGGTCGTCGAGGAGCGGGAGCAGCAGCCACACCGCGTCCCGTCTGCCCGCCCTGCCGACCTCCACCGCGGCGGCTCCCCTGGTGCTCGTCGGCAGCGCCCTGTCGGTGAGTGCTCTGCGGAGATGCTCCACGGCGGTCCCGGTGCCGAGGTGTCCGAGAGCGGTCGCGGCATCCCGTCCGGCCCGGGTGTCGCCGAGCCATCGCACCGCGAGGTCGGTCACCCGCCGCTCGCCGTGCCACCCGAGTCCGCTCAGCAGCAGGCCCGCGACCTCCGGGTCCCGTTCCGTCCGCAGGGTGTCGACCAGGGCGTCCCGCGCCGAGTGACTTTTCAGGTCCAGCAGCCGTCGGGCCACCGCGTACCGCACCTGGGGGGACGGGTCGCGCAGTCCGGTGAGCAGCGAGTCGAGCAACCGCTCTGTGCAGTCCCTCGGCAGCATCTCCAGGACCTGCGCCCTGGCGGCGCCCTCGCCCTCCCGGGCCGTGCGGATCACCTCCGCGTGGACGGCCGGGTCGTCGCGGAACCGGTACAGCAGCTTCCAGGCGCGTCCCCACACCGCGCCCTCCGGATCGCCGAGCAGCCGTGCCAGCGCCGCGACATCGCCCGTCACACCCAACGCGTTGAGGCCGTCCAGGGCGTTGATCCGCAGGTGGTGGTCCGGGTCGTCGAGCAGGTCCACGAACGCGTCCGTGACCGTCGGGCCCGTCAGCTTCAGCCGAATCGCGGCGACCGAGGCCCGGCGGCGCACCCAGGGGTCCGTGTCACGCATCAGCCCCGGCAGTACGGTGCCGCCCGCCGCCGGTACGCTCGGGCGGCCGAGTCGGGCGAGTCGGCCGAGTCCCAGGGCCGCCGCCGCGCGCACCGCCGGTACGGGGTCGTCGGCAGCCTCGACGAGGGCTCCGGCGTGCTCGGGTCGGCCGATCCTGCCGAGGCCCTTCGCCGCCGCCGCACGTCGCTCCAGGTTCGCGTGCGGGTCGGTGTGCGGGTTGGCGTGCGAGTCGCTGTGCGGGTTGGCGTCCCTCAACTCTCCTAGAAAATAGGCGATTTGCTGTTCCGTCCCCATGGCACCCCCTGTAAGGGAGACGCATGAGATGCCGTGGGGTTGCGCTTCCGCAGCCCGGGTGCGTGTCCGGTCAGTGGCCTCGGAACGCCTCTTCGAGCCACCACGACCCGTGGTCCCGGGTGACCTTCGCGTCGATGAGCAAGGGGGCGGACCGGGGTCCCGCGACCCAGTCCTCGACGGCTTTCAGGTCCGTCGGCGTGCGCACGGTCACCGCTTCGAAGCCGTAGCCCCGGGCCACCGCGGCGATGTCCGTCGGCGGGAACTCGACCGCCGCCAGGGGGTGTCCGTCCGGTCCGAAGTGGTGTACTTCCGCTCCGTAGGCATCGTCGTTGTAGACGACCACGACCATCGGCAGTCCGAGCCGGCGGACCGTGTCGAACTCCGCGGCGCCCATCATGGCCCCGCCGTCGCCGAGCGCCGCCACCGCGAGCCGGTCCGGCCGTGCGAGGGCCGCGCCGATCGCGGTCGCGAGGCCCAGGCCGATCGCCTGGAACGCCTGCGTGAAACACAGGCCGTTCTCGTCCGGCACCGACAGATACATGCTCGGGTGGCCCATGAAGTTGCCGGAGTCCACACCGATGACGCGCTCCGCGGGCAGGATGTCGTCGAGGGCGATGCTCAGCGTGCGCGGGTCGATCCGCTCACGGCTGCTGTCGTCCTCGTACGGCACGTCCCGCCAGCGCACGCGTGCGGTGATGGCCTCGGCGATGTCGGCCGTCCGGTAGCCCTGCCGTTCCGCGGTGCCGCCGGTCTCCAGGGCGTGGCGGGCGGTGAGTTCCACGTCGCCGGTGACGCCGAGCCGTACCTCCCGGTGTACGCCGAGCGCCGACGCGTCGTCGTCGACCTGTACGACGGTCGCGCCGGCGCCGATCAGCCGGCCGTGCCGCATCGTCCACATGTTCAGGGCGCAGCCCCAGCCCACGATCGTGTCCGCGGCCTCGATCAGTTCGGCCGTCAGAGGGGACGAGAAGCCTCCGGACACGTCGATCGACCACGGGTTGCCGTGGAACAGGCCGCGCGCCACGGCCGACGTCGCCAGCAGGGCCCCGTAACGGTCGGCGAGTGCTTCGAGCGCGGCCCGTGCTCCCGGTGAGCGTGCTCCGCGGCCGGCCACGAAGAGCGGTCGCCGTGCCTCTTCGAGGACGCGCACCAACGCCGCCACGTCGTCCGGCGACGGCCGCACCGCCGCCCGTTCCCGCGGTGGTGCCGCCTATGCCAGGGCACCTTCGGGAACGTCCAGGGACTGCACCGGCAGGGGCACGTTGAGCAGCACGGTCCGCCGCTCGTGCACGGCTCGTGCGACCGCCGCGCAGGCCTGCTCCACCGCGTGGTCGGCCGAGGTGATCCGCAGCGGGACCGCGCCCACCGCCCGGGCCAGCGCCGCCTGGTCGATGTGGAAGTTGGACCTCTGCTCGGTCACCTCGGCCGCCAGCACCAGCAGCGGCGTACGGCTCTTGGCCGCTTCGGCGATGCCGGTCATCGCGTTCGTGAGGCCCGGTCCCTGATGGACGCTCAGTGCGGCCACCGTGCCGCTCGTGCGGGCGTAGGCGTCGGCCATCGTCGCGGCGCCGCCCTCGTGGCGTGCGGCGACGAACCGCGCTCCCGCCGCGACCATGGCGTTGGTCAGATGGAAGTTGCCCGATCCGACGACGCCGAAGACCTGGCCGACCCCGGCCGTGTACAGCGCGCGTCCGACGGCCTCCGCGACCTTCATGAGTGCTCCACCAGGGCGAGCACCCGGGCCGGGGATCCGGAGCCCGAGACGATGGGCAGCGGTCCGGCGACGACGACGGCGCCGGTCGGGGGCAGCGCCGCCAGGTTCTGCAACTGGGTGAGCCCGTACTTGTCACTGCCCATCAGGTACGAGTGGCACGGGAAGGCCGGGTCGAAGGTGTGCCCGCGTCCGGCGTCGGTGCCCACCGTCTCGACGCCGATGCCGATCACCGGCGACTCCTCGGCCACCCAGCGGGCGCACTCCGGCGACAGACCGGGGGTGTGCGGGCCGTTCTCGTCGGCGTTCAGGAACGCCTCCTGCTCGTGCGAGCGGGCGTCCCACCCTGTCCGCAGCAACAGCCAGCCGCCGTCGGGCAGCGGCCCGTGCTCGGCCTCCCATCGCCGCACGTGGTCCACCTCCACGAGGAAGTCCGGGTCCTTGGCCGCCTCGGCGGTGAAGTCCAGCACCGCGGCGGGCGCGATCAGCCGCCCCGCCGGTACGGACGCCACGTCGGCGAGGTCCTTGCCGGTCACCCAGTGGTTCGGGGCGTCGAAATGGGTACCCGTGTGCTCGCCGCTGCGGAAGTTGTTCCAGTACCAGGCCGGCCCCCGGTCGTCGTACCTGCTGATCTCCTCCAGGGTGAACACCTGGGTCTGGCCGAACTCCGGCGGCAGCTGAAGCACCGGGGTCGACGACGACAACGGCGAGGTGAGGTCGACGACTTCGATGGACCCTCCTCGCAACCCGGCCACCAGCGCGGCGAGAACGGACGGCTCGGACATGCGGCCTCCTCGTATCACGGAAGAACTGACAGCATGGCAGCCGGGACCGACAGTCGCCCCGGTCCGACGAGCGGAAAGCGGGTGGAGGCAGAGTGCGCGCGATGCCCAGGAGTACGACGGCGGCGGCCGTGTTCGCGGCCACCGTACTGAGCCTGGCCGGCTGTTCCGGAGACGGCGGCGAGGACGCGGCGCGGTCGTCGGAACCTTCGGCCGGCAGCACGACCGCTTCTTCGGCCGGCGCCACGGCTTCTCCTTCCGCCTCCCCGTCCGGCGAACCCCCCAGCCCTACCCCGACCTCGCCCCCTTCGGCGACGGACGCTGCTTCCGCCTCGGTGACGGCCCCGCCCTCCGCGAGCCCGTCCCCGGTGCCCACCGCAGGACAGCGGCAGAAGCTGGTGACCATGACCGTCACCGGCGGCTTCGCCGGTGTTCAGCAGGAGGTGATCCTGCGCGGCGACGGCACCGTCCGCACCAGCGACAAGGGCGACACAGAGGTACGCCGCAGCAGCGCGGCCCAGTTCACGCGGTTGCGTACGCTGCTCGGGGACCCGGCGCTGGACGACGTGCCCGCGTCCACCGTGGACAGGGGCGCGGCCGATCTGTTCCAGTACACGCTGCGGTTCGACGGCCGTACGGTCGTCACGGACCGTTCCGCCGAGCGGCCGGCCCTCGACCGGCTCATCGACGCCCTCGGCAAGTGGCTGCCGGCCTGACGGCTCACGCCGGTGAGCCGCCGAACGCACTGCGGACCGCACCGATCCGCTGGAGTTCCTTGAGCGGGTACGGCGTGTGCTTGCTCTCGTCCGTGAGCCGGCGGATGAAGTCCGCCATCACCGCGGCGAGCGGCGCGTCGCGGCTGAGGACCGCCGCGACCCCCGCCGGAACTCCGGTGGGCCGCTCGCCCTCGGCGTACGCCCGCACCTGCGCCGCGCGCCTGTCCCTCCCGTACAGGGTGGCGACCAGCCAGTTCACCAGATAGCCGGCCGAGTAGCAGCGGTCGTAGCTCCGATGCCGGTCGAAGAAGGCGCGCTCCTCCCCCGTCAGCTCGAACAGGGAGGAGAGGGCGAGGCCGTAGTCAGCGAAGTAGAGGCGCTCACCGTCGGTGAGGATGTTCTCGAAGTGGGTGTCGAAGTGCAGCAGGCCCCGGCTGTTCATGAAGGAGGTACCTGCTTCCAGGCCGCGCTCCACCAGGGCGCAGGCCCGGTCGGCGGCCTCGTCACCGGCGGCCAGTTGCTGCCCCAGCCACTGGTGCACGTTCTGCGGGACGTACTCCAGGAACAGCGCGATGCTCGCCGAGGAGTGCCGCAGGGCGTCGATCCGGCGGCGTACGACTGATCCGCCGCTGCCCCAGCTCGCGGCGGCCCGTTCCATGTCGGCCAGTTCCTCGTACAGGGGCGCCGAGTCCGGCAGGATCCGCCAGTGGTACGTCAGGGGAAAGCCGTCGTACTCGCCCGCGAGCACCCAGTTCGTCGTCATCAGGTGCACGGCGAGTTCCCGCCAGGCCCCGAACCCGGGCCCGCCGACCCCGTACTGGCTGAAGAGCGGCAGCTCGAACAGGTTCGCCGTGGAGCGTACGTTGCCCGGTCGCCGTTCGAGGTCGGTGAGGGGCACCCGCTTCACGAAGACCCGCGTTCCGGCGACCTCCAGCAGGGTCGTCCTGCCTCCGATACCGGTACCGGTCGTCCCGGCGGCGTCCAGGATTCTCTGGAGCGCAGGGTCACTGAGCAGGGACAGGGCCGTGGAGACGGCTCCATGGGCCGTGAGCCGCGCACTCCGGCCCGTACCGCCACGTTTCACAACCGACTCCGCTCCGAATGATCCCAAATGCGCCTCGGACGCGTGTTCGAACACACCCCCGATACGCGTCACATTAAGTGAGGTCCAGGAAAGTCGGGGCAGAAGGAACGGAATCCGATGGGAGGTCGTCGTGGATGGTGGAGATCTGGAATTGGGTGAGCTGTTGGCCTCTGCGGAGGCCGCGCCACCCGGAGAGTCGGTCGACGTGGTGGCACGCAACCTGCAGAAGCGCTTCGGCGCGGAGCACGTTTCGTTCCTGTTCGTCGACCTCATCGGTCATCGGCTCGTACGGCTGACCCCGGTCGCCGAGGACGCGGAGCGGACCGAGCCGATCGACCTGGAGGGCAGTGTGCACGGCATGGTGCTGCGGAGCCAGCGCCAGCACGTGGAGGCGGACAGTCAGGGCAACCAACGCATCATCACGCCCGTGTCCAACCGCGGGGACTGCATCGGCGTGCTCGAAGTCACCCTGCAACACGCGGACGACAACGTACTGAGACAGGTGCGGGAAGCGGCACACGCGCTGGCGTACATCATCGTCACGGACCGCCGCTTCACCGACCTGTACCACCTGCGCCGGCGCACCACCGCCGCCAGCCTGGCGGCGGAGATCCAGCACCAGCTGCTGCCCACGGCGTCCAGTTGCGAGTCGTCGCAGTTCACGCTGGCCGCGGGGCTGGTCCCGGCCGACGACATCGGTGGCGACACCTACGACTACACCCTGGACCGCGACACGCTGCATCTGTCGATCACCGACGCCATGGGCCACGACACCGATTCCGCCCTGCTGGCCACATTGCTGCTCGGTGCGCTGCGTGGGGCCCGCCGCAGTGGCTGCGACCCGGTAGGACAGGCCCAGCAGGCCCACCAGGCGCTGCTGAAGCACAGCCGGGGTCTGGCCACCGGGCAACTGCTGTGCATCGACCTCGCGTCGGGTGTCTGCCGACTGGTCAACGCAGGTCATCCCTGGCCGATGCGGCTGCGCGACGGGGCGGTCGAGGAGGTCCGGCTCGCCGTCAATCTGCCGTTCGGCGTGCCGGCGCCGATCCCCTACCGCGAACAGAAACTGGATCTGCGGGCCGGGGACCGGCTGATACTGCTCACCGACGGCATGCAGGACCGCGGCGCCGCCGCCGTCGATCTGGCCGGGGTCGTCCACGACACCCGCGCGCTGCACCCCCGGGAGGCCGTACGGACGCTGACGGCCGCAGTCGCGGAAGCCTGCCGGGGCAACCTCAGCGACGACGCCACGGTCCTGATCCTGGACTGGCACGGTAACCGTGCTCCTTCACCGGAGACAGTCGCGGCGAACTGACGGCGTACGACCGCGGACGACCGTGGACGAACCCGGACGAACGCAGACGGGGTCACCCGGGCCGCCACGCACGTACGCAACGCCTGCACCCGACTATTCATGCAAGAGCACCTACGCACGTACTAACACCTGTGCAGGGGCGCCTGCGGAATCTGCCGGTGGCCGTCCAGCAACGCGCCTCCGAGAGGGGTGACGCTGTGATGCACACTCTGCCCGCGGCGCTGCGTGACGATCAGGCCCGAGTCGCGCAGCGCCGCGGCATGCTGCGAGACCGACGCCGCGGAGACCACGAGCCGCCGGGCCAGATCGCTGGTCGACCCGCCGTGGTCCGCGACGGCCGCCAGCACCTCGGCGCGGGTCTTCCCGAGCAGGGCGCCCAGTGCCTCCCGGGCCTCACGGCCCCTGCCGTCGTCGGCCTGCGACCACCCGAGGTCATGGGAGACCGGGTAGACGACCACGGGAGGAAGACCGGGATCGCGCAGCGTGATGGGCGCCCGCCAGCAGAAGAAGGAGGGCAGCAACAGCAGACCGCGGCCGTCGAGACGGATGTCGCGGTCGTAGGCGCTGGCCACCGTGAGGACACCGGGCTGCCAGTGCAGGGCGGGATGCAGGGTGGACAGCATGCCCTCGGTGCCGCCGTCCAGGAGCGCCCGCACCCGGACGGCGCGATCCGCTTCGATCGAGTTCCGCACCTCGGCCCAGTACGGGCGCAGCGCGATGTCGAAGTAGCCGCGCATGGCCGTGCCGAGGCTGCGCATCGCGTCGGAGCCCGCCTCGGCCAGCGACAGGGTTCGCGCCCCGAGGTTCCGGGCCGCGGCGAGCCGGGCGATGTCCCGTCTGAGCCCGCCGCGCGGGGTGGACAGGACGGCGTCGATCCCCGTTTCGAGTCCCCCTCGATCGGGCGCCGGGGTGAGGAAGTCGGCTGAATATCCCCGGGGCGGCGCCAGATCGAACAGCAGCCGGGTGCTGCCGGGCAGGCGGTTGCGGATCCGCCGTTTCCACGCCCCGAAGACGACCGATCCGTCGTTCCCGCCGAGCAGATGCAGGCTGAGCAGCAGTTCCCACATGGGATCCGGGCCGCCCGCCATCCGGATACGGGCCATATCCGCGTCCGTGAAGTGGAACTTGAGCATGGTTCCCCCGTGTGCGTTCCTTACGTGACTCGTCCCGTACCCACTTAAGAGCCGTCAGCCGAGAGGGGAGTTGCACGGGGGCCGGGAACCGGGCGTGCATTGGCCGGATCCGTTCGGCCCGTCGTCAACGCGGCACGTTGTCAGTGCGGCCCGTCGTCAGTGCGGGCCGTCGTCTGCGAGCGGCGGGCCCCGGCAGTGGATCCCGCCGTGAGGGAGGGCGTCGGCGGGGTACTGGGCACACGGACGTCCGGGACGGGCGGCCTTGACCGTTCCGCACGGCGCCGGGCGCTCGCCCGCATGCCATTCTGACGGAGGCGGGACTCGTACGCCGGTCCGTCGGCGGGCGCTGCCGCCAGGCTACGAAGGGACCACAGGTGGCTGATCCTCTGAACGTGCCGGCCTCCGACGGCGGAGAAGAACCGTCCGCCGAGACGGAGTTGCTCGCCGGACTGCTGGTGAACGAGGAGCGACCCGAGCAGCCTGTCCTCCTGGACAGCGAGGGCAAGCCCCTCGACACCTGGCGCGAGAACTACCCGTACGAGGAGAAGCTGCGCCGGCGGTCCTACGAGCGGCAGAAGCGGATCCTGCAGATCGAACTGCTCAAACTGCAGAAGTGGGTACGGGACACCGGCCGGCGGATCGTCGTGGTGTGCGAGGGGCGCGACGCGGCGGGCAAGGGCGGCACCATCAAGCGGTTCACCGAACGTCTGAACCCGCGCAGCGCCCATGTGGTGGCGCTGGACAAGCCCACCGAGAAGGAAGCCGGGCAGTGGTACTTCCAGCGTTACGTCCCTCATCTCCCGGGCCCCGGCGAGATCGTCTTCTTCGACCGGTCCTGGTACAACCGGGCCGGGGTTGAACGCGTGATGGGTTTCTGCACCCCGGCCGAGTACCGGCATTTCTACACGCAGGCGCCCATCTTCGAGAAGATGCTCACCGACGAGGGCATCGTGCTGATCAAATTCTGGTTCTCGGTGTCGCGCAGTGAGCAGCGCACCCGGTTCGCCATCCGCCAGGTCGACCCCGTCCGGCAGTGGAAACTGTCCCCCACCGACCTGGCCTCCCTCGACCTGTGGGACGCCTACACGGAGGCGAAGGTCGACATGTTCCGCGCGACGGACACGCCGTACGCGCCATGGACCGTGGTGAAGAGCAACGACAAACGCCGCGCCCGCCTCGAAGCCATGCGCCATCTGCTGCTGCTCTGCGACTACACGGCGAAGGACGAGAAGGCCGTCGGCACGGCCGATCCACGGATCATCGGTTCCGCCAACACCCTCCTGGAGAGCGACGAGGAACCAACGGACCTCTCCCCCACCCCACTGACTCCCCACCCCGAGGGCCCTGGCCGGCATCCCTAGGGGAGGGCGCGGCGGCTCGGGGGGCGAGGAAGCAGGGACGGACCCTAACCGCAAAGAGTTCTTCGCGAACAAGTCTTTGCGAAGGACTCTTTGCGGTCTAGGGTGCGCGGTATGCCTGAACCCGACACGACACCCGAGACAGCCGAGGCACCCGAGGCACCCGAGAGGCCAAGTCCAAGTGCCCATCAGGACACGGTCGTTCTGGATGCCAAGGGGCTACGGGCCCTCGCGCACCCGGTCCGGGTGCAGTTGCTGGGGCTGCTGCGCAAGCACGGCCCGTCGACGGCCACCCGCCTCGCCGAGCGCCTGGGAGTGAACTCCGGCACCGCCAGCTACCACCTGCGCCAGCTCGGAGGCGCGGGTCTCGTCGAGGAGGACGCGGAACGCGGCAACGCGCGGGAACGCTGGTGGCGGTCGGCGCACAGCAGGACGTGGTTCAACGACCGCGAGCTGGCCGAGCGGGAACCCGAGGCGACGCTGGCCTATCTGCAGTCCGTCGCCGCCGTCCACACCGCACGCACGGAGCGGGCTCTGGGCGAGCTCCAGACCATGCCCCACGCGTGGCGGGACGCCTTCGACATGAGCGACTGGGCCCTGCGGCTGACCCCCGAGGAAGCCGCCGGTCTCTACGAGGAGTTGCGGGGTGTCGTCGGCCGCTACCGCCAGGACACACCCGAGGCCGCGGCATCGGCCCCGGAGGGAGCCGAACGGTTCTCCGTGATCACCCACCTGCTGCCGGAGCCGGCCACGTCCGAGGCGGACCTGAACCCGACCCCGAACCCGGCCCAGTCTCCGGCCCCTGCCCCCGCCGCGGCCCCGGCCCCCGCCCCGGCCCCGGAGAAGCCGTGACGGGCACCGCCCCTGACGGGGGCTCGGACACGGACCACTTACCGGGCAAGCGGGCGTTACGGCCGCTGGGCGGAGTACTCGCGGCCATGGCGGTCTCGCTGACCGGTACGCGGATATCGGGCATCGCGCTGCCCTGGTTCGTCCTCGTCACGACCGGCAGCGCCACCCGCACCGGACTGGTCGCCTTCTTCGAGATGGCCCCCTACGTGCTGGTCAAGGCGCTCACCGGGCCCATGGTGGACAGGGCGGGCCCACGGGTCGTCTCCTGGACCGCCGACCTGGCCAGCGCGACCGCCGCCGCTGCCGTCCCCGTCCTCCACGCCTCGGGCCTGCTCTCGTTTCCCGTGCTCCTGGCCCTGGTGGTGCTGATCGGCGCGGCCCGGGGCCCCGGCGACCTGGCCAAGGAGGTCATGGTGCCCGAGGCGGCCGAGCGCGGCCGGGTTCCGCTGGAACGGGCCACAGGGCTGTCCGGCGTGATCGAGAGACTCGCCGCCACCGTCGGCCCGGCGGCCGGCGGCACCTTGATCGCGCTGGTCGGTCCCCTGACGGGCCTCGCGGTCAACGCGGCCTGCTTCGCGGCCGGATCGGTGATCATCGCGCTGGCGCTGCCGAGGCACATGGGGCATGCCGCTGAGGAGATCCCGTCGCCGGACAGCTCCCCGAAGGGGTCACCGAAGTCGTCACGGGCAGGACCCGGGGAACCGGGCTACTGGCAGCGGTTCGGTGAGGGCTGGACCTTCCTGCGCGGCGACCCGTTGCTCCTCGCCCTCATCGTGATGGTCGGCGTCACCAACCTCCTGGACGCCGGCTTCTCCGCGGTGCTCGTTCCCGTCTGGGCCGAGGAATCCGGATACGGGCCGACCGGGATCGGCCTCGTGGGCAGTACGGCAGGCATCACGGCGATCGCCGGGAGCCTCCTGGCCGCGGCGATCGCACACCGGCTGCGGCGCAGGGCGGTGTTCTTCATCGGATTCCTTGTCGCCGGGGCACCCAAGTTCCTGGTGCTCGCCTCCGGCGCGCCGCTGGGTGCCGTCCTCGTCGTCTTCGCCGTGAGCGGGTTCGGCGCGGGCTTCATCAACCCGATCATCGGCGCCGTCTTCTTCGAGCGCATTCCACGCCCGCTGCTGGGCCGGGTCAACGCGCTCGGTGACTCGCTCGCCTGGTCCGGCATCCCCCTCGGCGGGCTGATCGCGGGAGCGGCCGTGGCCGCCGTCGGACTGGCACCGGTGCTGCTGACCGGCGGGATCGCGTACTTCCTCACCACGAGCCTGACCGGACTGCGACCCGAATGGCGTGCCATGGACCGCACCCGCGAGGACGCACGCGAGCGCGCAAGCGGTCTCGTGCGGGATCCGTCGGGCTGACCGGTCGGGGTGATCAGGCGGGGTGACAGGTCAGTTCGGGAGGCCGCGGAAAGTTGCCAGGAAGGTTTTCAGTGCCTGCTGGTTGTCCGCTTCCTCCCAGTCGGCGGCCGGTGTCTCCCAGCGGATCGAGAAACCCTCGCCGCCCCCGATGAGGAACCCACGGCCGAAGGTACGCACGCGCGTGCCCTCCGACTCGTCGACCCACTCCATGTCCGCGGCCTTGCGGCCCTGGTAGGTCGTCGCGCGGATCGCGCCCAGCCTGTCGTAACCGGGCTCCTTCTGGAGCGAGGGCTCGACGGTGTCCCGCCACACGGCCACCGGGTCGGAGCCGACGCGCGTGCTGTAGGTGACGGCCAGTTCCCGCGGATCGCCGTCGGCGCCGAACACGACCCGGTACGAGCCGTCCTCGGCGCGCTTCGTGCTGAGCCTCTGCCAGCCCTTGGGAAGGGCGATGGCGAAGCCCTCCGACGCCGTGTAGGCACGGAAGCCCGCCGGAAGCTTCCCCGCGGCCGAGGACGAGGAAGCGGGGGAAGAAGGGGAGGGTGACGGTGAGGAGGAAGGAGAAGGGGACTCGGAGGGGGAGGTTGTGGGGGACGCGGATGGCGGCGTACCCGCTCCGTCCGTGTCGGCGGTCGGGAGTACGGGGACGGGGCGCGAGGCCGTCGCGTCGGACGCCGAGACGTCGTCGCCCGAACCGTCGCCGGTCGCGGCGAGAGCGGTCATCGTCACCGCGACGACGGCGGCGACCGCGGTCCCGATGAGCGCCGCACGGCCGAGGTTCTTTCTCCCCCGGGCCAGGCTCATCACGCGGTGGACCGAGGGCCGCGACTGCGGAAGCGACGCCTCCGCGGCGGCGGGGTCGTCGTTCACGATACGGACGAGGGCGTCGCGGACCACGGGCCCGGTGAGCCGTTCGCGGGAGTCCTTGCGGAGCAGTCCCTGCATGATCCGGGCGAGCGGGCCGGCGTGCCGCGGGCTGCGCAGCGGCAGCCTCACGATCGCCTTGAGGGTCGCCTCGGGCTGGCCGCGGTCACGGAAGGGCGGGCGCCCCTCGGTCATCGTGTAGAGCAGCGCGCCCAGCGCCCACAGGTCGGCGGGCGAACCGTAGGCCTCGCCACGGGCCTGCTCGGGGGACGCGTACGCCGGTGCGCCGAGCCGTGCCCCGGGACCGGCGCCCGCCAGACCGTACCCGGAGACGGCCACGCCGCCGTGGTCGCGCACGAACACCTGGCCCAGGCTCAGCTCGCCGTGCACGAACCCAGCGCCGTGCGCGGACTCCAGCACCCCCAGGATGTCGAGCCCGATACGGGCGGCCCGCGCGTGGTCGAGCGGCCCGTACTGGTCGAGGAACTCGCCCAGGGGCATGCCGTCGATCCATTCGACGACCGTCCAGAGGCTGCCGTTCTCCTCGACGACGTCGATGACGCTCGCCACCGCGCCCGGACACCGCAGTCCCATGACGTCGGACGCGTGAGTGATCCGTGCGACGGCCGGCCCGGCCCGGTCCTCCATGGGATCGGGCGCAAGCTGCGTCTGCGTCAGCAGCCGCGGGCGGGCGTACTCGATGTCCTCCCCGTACCAGCAGACGCAGCCCACTTCGTGGTGGACGACCTCCTGGAGCCGATACCTTCCGGCGACCAACTCTTGTGAAGCGGCACCCGCGTTGCCCATGCCCATCCCTCGCTGAAGCCTTGCTCCCGGTCACCAGCAATACGCAGAGGGCCATGTCCTGTGTTCAAAGGATTCGCGATTCGTGCCATCGCCGATGGCCGATGCGCCTGCCGCGCCTTGTCCCGGGGGCGTCCTCGGAAAAATCGCCGAGCGGAGGACGGACACACGAAAACGGCGGGAAAGCGGGACGTGTGACCTCCCCAGGCTCCACGTCCCGCTTTCCCGCGACATGGGGCCACTACCCGCGCCCCCCGGGCTTACTCCCACCGATATTCCACCGCGGCTCCACCTCGGCTTCACCGCATGAAGCCGACGCATGAAGCCGACGTGTGAACCCGGCGCCGGATCCTCGGTTCCGCCTCGAAGTCGCCGCCGGAACAGCCGGTCGAATTTCGCCGACAGCGGATGCGTAGGTTGCGAAAGAGGGGGTACATGCGGGCGAGCAGCAGGTGAGGACGGACTGCATGGAATCTTTGATCAAGGGCGGAGGCCGTATGGCGCCGCAGCGTGGCCGTATGGAGACCACTGTTGCTCTGGAAGGCGATTCGCTCTGCATCGCCGAGGCCCGTCATCTCGCGGCCGACTTCCTGTCGCAGGCCCAGGCCGAACACGGTGTGCCCGTCACGGCCCGGGCGATGGACCTGACCCAGCTGGTGGTGAGCGAGCTGGTCACCAACGCCCTGAAGTACGCGCCGGGGCCGGTCCTGCTCGCTCTGCGGATCGTCGGCGACCTGCTCGAAGTGGCCGTCTGGGACAGCGATCCGGTCCTGCCGGTGGCCCGGGCGGCGGACCCCGGCCGGGTGGGCCAGCACGGCCTGGAGATCGTCATGGCCATCTGCGAGGGCTTCGAGGTCCGAAGAGAGCCGGTCGGCAAACACATCACAGCGCGGATCGGGCTGCTCGCCGACACCCACGCCGTCACCCGCGCCGACGTCGACACCCGCTGACGGGCGCCCCGGGCGGACCAGCACGTCGAATCGGAACCTCGGATCGGGCTCGTACGCCCCGGAACGCGAGATCCGCTTCCGGGGCGTACGGCCGCTCTCGTGCGACGTTGCGCGCGTCCAGAGACTCGGCGCGCGTCGCGTCAGTCCACGATCGTGACGCCGACCGGTACCGCTCCGGCCGTCCGCGCCAGCTCACCGCCGAAGTTGCCCTCGACCTCGGACTTCTCGGCCGCGTTCGGGTACGGGTTCGTGCACGCGACACCCGCGCTGGAACCGGACATCAGGCTGGTGCACGGGCCGGGCTTGCGGTCCGGCAGACCGAGGATGTGCCCCAGTTCATGGGACGAGATGCGGATCGTGTTGTAGCCCTGATCGACCGCCTGCCGTCCGATGTAGACGGTTCCGTTGCCGAGCGAGGTGGTCAGGGCGCGGGGCCAGCCGTTGTCCGCCAGGACCCGGATGTTGGCGCGCTGTCCGGACGCGACGGGCTGCAGTTCGACGGCGTCGACGCTTTCGTTCCAGATCGTGGCGCCTCGGTCCACCGCGGTCCTGAACTCCGCGGAACCGCTCGCGTCGTAGGTCACGACCCGGGCGGCGGCGAGGTGGTCCGCGACCGGGGCCGGGGCGGCCACGGCCTGGCCACCCAGCAGGGAAAAGGTGACCGCCAGGGCGGCGGCGAGTCCACTGGTCAGCTTACGGACGTGCATGGTCGACCTCCTTGTGGGGGGGGAAGGTAGTCGTGCACATGACATGACATTCCCTGGCTCCCTGCCCAGCGAGGACGGACGCCAATCCGTCAATCCGGCCGCCTTCTGCCGCGTACGGCCCGGACGCCGGGCTGCCGCGTAAGGCCCGGGCGCCAGGACCGACCGTGACGCGGACAGGGCCCGGCCCCCCTCTCCGGGGGCCGGGCCCTGCTGTGTGCCGCGCCGCGTCAGCCCTGACGGGCCTTGAAACGCGGTTCCTTCTTGTTGATAACGAACACCACGCCCCGCCGGCGCACCACCTGCGCTCCGGGCTTGGACTTCAGCGAACGCAACGACTTGCGCACCTTCATGACTGTGTTCTCCTCATCAGGTCATCGATTCATCGGGACGTCGATGCCGTGCGGCCGTACCGCCGTTCGAACCGCTCCACCCGGCCCGCGCTGTCGACGACCCGCGCGGTTCCCGTGTAGAAGGGGTGGCTGGCCGACGAGACCTCCACGTCGATCAGCGGATACGTGGTGCCGTCCTCCCACTCGATCGTCGTCGCCGAGGGCGCGGTCGAACGGGTGAGGAACGTGGCGTCCGAAGCGCGGTCACGGAAGACGACCGGGCGGGACACGGGATGAATACCGAGCTTCATGGGGTTTCCTTCCTTACAGCCGTACGCCGCAGGGCGACGGCCTGGTTCATCGCTCCTCGCGGAAGAGAACGTGCTCCCCCGCCACCCGGTCGTACTTGCGCAGGACCAGACGGTCGGGGTCGTTCAGGCGACTCTTCCGCGTCACATAGGTCGCACCGGCTCCGGCCGTGGACTTCAACGTCACCACCGGACGCGTACCTCTGGCAGCCATGAACGCCTCCTTTCACACCCCCGGACACCCACCTCAATTGATGGGGCCATGTCATTCACGAGCCGTATAACCGGGCCCCCGGCGGATGTATTCCCCCTTCCGCCGGGGGCCCGGCACGCCGGCTACGGGGTCGCCGTGAGGCGGATCAGCAGCACACCGGGCGTACGCGGCAACGTGACCCGCACTCCCCCTCCGCCTCCGCCTTCATCCCAGACCGCCGAACCGACCGAACGCACCGAGCCGGCGGAACCCACGGAGCGCGACGAGGACGAGGGCGGCGCCGGATGGAGGATCTCCACGGTCACCTCCCGTCCCCCGCCCGCCAGATGCCCGACAGGAAGCAGCACCCCACCCTCCCCGCTGTCCACGCCCTCGGCGCCCTCTCCGCCGCCTCCGCCCCGGCGCCAGACCGACACATACGCCGTACGGTCTCCACGCACCCGCATGCCCACGGCCGTCCACTCGTCCGTCCATCCCGGCAGACCGAGCGGCCAGAACGGCAGGGCCTCGGACAGGTCCCCGCGGATCGTCTTGTAGACGGCCACCGCGGCCCGTACGAGGGCGAGTTGGTGGTCCGACATCCGGTCCAGGTGGCCCGAGAGTTGGACGCGGCCGAGCAGTGCCCCGCCCAGGGTGAAGGCGATGAGGCCGTCGTCGAAGGCGGGCTGCGGGTAGGCCCAGACGGCACCCTGCTCGGGCGGGACCGCCGTGGGCGCGGCGGCGGCGATCGGCGGGCAGCGCAGCGGGTCCTGCTGGTCGCTGGTGGACTGGAGCTGGGTGACCGCCAGCGTGGCCCCGTCCATCCGCATCCCGCCGGAGGCGCAGTTCTCGACGACCAGGGCCGGGTGGCGTTCGAGCACCTCGGCGAGCCAGTCGAGGTACGCCTGGGCGTGGCCCAGCAGCCCCGCGCCGGGCGAGAGGTCGTCGGGCCCGCAGGTGCCGGGGTCGACCAGGATGTTGTAGTCCAGTTTGAGGTAGCCCACGCCCCAGTCGCCGACGATCCTGTCGACCGTCTTGTCGAGGTGGGCCCGCGCGGCCGGGTGCCGCAGGTCCAGCTGGTGGCGGCCCTGTTCCACCAGGCGTACGCCGTCCCGCTGGAAGAAGGCCTCCGGTGGAAGTTCGGACGCGATCGGACTGCGTACCCCCACGGCCTCGGGCTCCAGCCACAGGCCCGGCACCATGCCGCGCTCCCGGATGCGGTCCAGGACGGCGTGGATCCCGCCGTCGGGGAAGCGGCGCGACGAGGGCAGCCACTCGCCGACGCTGTCCCACCAGCCCTCCGTGCTGTCGTCGTACCAGCCGGAGTCGATGCAGAAGTACTCCGATCCGGCCGAGGCCGCCGCGTCGATCAGCGGGAGCAGTTTCTCCGTCGTCGGATCACCCATCAACGTGTTCATGTAGTCGTTGAAGACGACGGGCAGCGCGACATGGTCGGGGTGCGGGCGACGCACGGCACGGCGGTACGAGGTCAGGGCGCCGAAGGCGTCATCGAGCGCGGAGCCGGGCGCGGAGCCGGTCCCTGAGCCGAGCCCCGCGCCGAGGGCAAGGACGCCCGGCACGGTGGTGAACTCGTCGCCGGGTTCGAGCCGGACCCGCCACTGGTGCTCCGCGTCCGTCGGCCCGTTCAGCGCCAAATACGTACCGTGGTCGCGCTCGCCCACGTCCCAGCGCCAGCCCGCCGGGGACTCCACCTGCCACAACCAGGCCCGGCCGCCGCCGCGTTCGGCGAGGGCGCCCATCGGCAGGTGGCCGCCGCTGGACCAACTGCCTCGCCCGGTGAGGGAGAGCGCGGCCCGGCTGTCGTGCTGGTGGACGTCGACGCTGATGTCGGCGACGGAGTCGCTCAGCGGTTCCGCGTACCAACGGCCCTCCGCCAGCCAATCGTTGCGGGCGCGGTGGACGTCGAGCCGGCCGGGCGGCGGGAGCGCGCCGAGCAGCAGGCTGCTGACGGACTGCACGACGAGCGGCGCGGAGCCGTCGTTGCGCAGCCGGACGCGGGAGCGGAGCACGGGCAGACCGAGGGGTGAGGACAGCTCGGCGAAGGCGGTCAACCCGGTTCCGGGGTCGTGCAGTTCGACGGTCAGGCGGGTCCAGCCGTCGTGTTCCTCGGTGGTGTGCGAGCGGTGGCGCAGACGCGGGCCGAGGGCGGTGCCGGTGAAGCGCGGTCCCGACCAGCCGCTTCCGTGGCCGAGGGCGGTGAGTTCGACGAGCGGGAGGGGAGCGTCGGCGCCGGACGTCGGCGCCTGGTCACCGGGGCGCGCGAGCCGGACCATGCGCAGGTCTCCGTCGGGTCCGACGGCGAACTCCGCCTCCAGCGCCCGATGCCCCCAGGCGATCGTCCGCCGAGCGCCCGTGCGGCCCGCACCCGCCGCACCCACCGTGTCCGACGTATCGGTCAACGTCTCTCCCTCTCCATGACCGCCCCCGGTCACCCCTGAGGGCACCATGACCGCCCCCGAGAGCCGTCCGAGTCGGTCGCGTGAATCCATGGTTACGGACTCTTGACGAGCCCCATGTGACCGGTCACAATCCTGGCATGAATGTGACCGGTCACACAAGGCGCTCGGTGAGCATCAGGGACGTCGCCACCGCTGCCGGTGTCTCGTACCAGACCGTCTCCCGGGTGATCAACGGACACCCCAGCGTCAAGCCGTCCACCCGGGAGCGGGTCCTCGCGGCCATCGACGAACTGGGCTTCCGCCGCAGCTCCACCGCGCTCGCCCTGGCCAGCGGGCGCAGCAGGGCCGTGACCGTGCTGACCGCCAACACCACGCACTACGGCTACGCCTCGATCCTCCAGGGCATCGAGGAGGCGGCCCGCGCCTCCTCGTACGCCGTGGGGATCGGTGTCCTCGAATCGCCGGACGGTACCGACGGGGCCGAGGTCGCCGCGCAGGTGCAGCGGGCGGCGGACACCGGCGGCGGTCTGATCGTGATCGCGTACGATCCGGCCGGTGTACGCGCCCTGGGGGCCGTACCCGAGGGACTGCCGGTCGTGGGTGTGGTGGAGACCCCCGCCCGGCCGCCCGGCGGCGACCGCCCCTGGGTGTGGACCGACGACCGCGAGGCCGCCTACGAGGCGACCCGCCATCTGCTCTCCCTCGGCCACGAGACCGTGCACTACGTCGCCATCCCCTCCAGCACCCGGCGCACCAGCGCCCGTACCTCCGGCTGGCAACAGGCACTGAAGGAGGCCGGAGCCCCGCAACCCCGTGCCGTACAGGGGAGTTGGGGCCCGGCGGGCGGCCATGCGGCGGGCCGGAAGTTCGCCGGGGACCCTGCCGTCACCGCGATCCTGTGCGGGAACGACGACCTCGCGCTCGGCGTGATCCGCGCCCTCCACGAGAAGGGCCGGTCGGTGCCCGGCAACGTGAGCGTGGCCGGCTTCGACGACGCGCCGCACTCCGCCTTCCTCACCCCGTCGCTGACGACCGTACGCCTGGACTTCACCGGCCTCGGGCGGTCCGCGTTCGGTCTCCTGCACTCCGTGCTGGAGGAGTCCGCGCAGGTCGGCCCGCACCCCGTCTCCGTACCGGAGCTGGTGGTGCGGGAGAGCTCGGGGCCGCCGCCCGGGCGCCCATGACCGTGTGCCGCCCGCGCCGGACCGCTTCCTGATGCCCCTACCCGAGCCCCGTTCGCGAAAGGCACGTCATGAAGAGAAGAGCCCTGCCCGCGCTGGCGTTGATATGCGCCGCCGCCCTGTCCGCCACCGCGTGCAGTGACCCCACCGCCGGGGACTCCGGTTCCCCGGCCGGTCCGGACGGCAAGCAGGCGAAGGTCGACCCGACGGCCCGTCTGGACGGCGTGAAGCTGACCATGTGGACCGCGCAGAACACGCTCAACGCGCCCAAGCAGGTCGTCGACGCCTTCGAGAAGGCCACCGGCGCCCAGGTCGGGACACAGGCCGTCCCGGACCTGTACGAGCAGAACGTGCCGACCAAGCTCGCCTCGGGCGACAAGCCGGACCTGATGTTCTGGCAGCCGTCCGTCTCCACGCTGCCGTTCATCCAGCCGAAGCAGAACCTGCTCCCCCTCGACGGCGAGGAGTGGGTCTCCGAACTCGGCGACACGGAGCAGTCATTGGGTGTCATCGACGGCAAGCGGTACGCGGCGATCGTCACCAGTCCCGCCATGCTCGGCGTCTACTACAACAAGGACGTCTTCAAGGAGGCCGGGCTCTCCGAGAAGGACTTCCCGAAGTCGTACGACGAACTGCTCGCGCTCGGCCGGACCGTCAGGGACAGGACCGACGCGGCCGGCTTCTACGAGGCGGGCGGCGACAAGTGGCCCATGCAGTGGCAGATGCAGGTCCAGCTCACCGATCTCGACAAGGAGTGGTGGGCCGGCCTCAACGAGAACAAGGAGAAGTGGACCGACCCGGTGGTGGTCGGCGCCATCAAGAAGTACAAGGAGAAGCTGCTCGACGCGGGGCTCGCGCAGAAGAACTACCGGACCGGCACCTTCACCGGGCAGGCCGACTCCCTCTGGAAGGGTGAGTCCGGCATGGTCCTCAACGTCACGTCCTTCCAGAGCCAGTTGCAGGCCAAGTACTCCACGGCCGAGATCGACGAGAGGATCGGCTGGTTCCCGATCGCCAACTCCTCCGCCACCGGCATGTACTCGCCCGACCAGACCAACGGTGTCGTGGCGTTCAGGACCGGTGACGAGAAGCGGCAGAACGCCTCCCGGCAGTTCATGGCCTTCTGGCTGGGCCCCGACTACGCCGACTACATCAAGGCGATGAAGATCCCCTCGGTCCAGCCGTCCGTGCCGACCCCCGCGGGCCTCCCCCAGGCCTCGACGGCCCAGGTCGAGGCGCTGCCCACGGCCATCGGCGTCTTCCAGGCCAAGGCGATCGTCGCCCCCGACACCCATCTGTACCTCGCCGACATGATCTACGGGAAGAAGAACCCGCGGCAGGTCGCCCAGGCGATCCAGGACCAGTTCACCCAGGTGGCCAAGGCCCAGGGCGCACCCGGCTTCCAGAGATCCCAGGGACGCTGACGACGCTGAGGGGCTTCTGATGGCGGACACGGCTGTACGCACACGTGGGCGCGCGCGACATCCGGCGCCCGCCGGGAAGAGCGGGGAGAGGAGAGCGGGGCGGCTGTCCCGCAACGCCGTCCACCATCCGTGGTGGTTCGCCCTCCCCGCGATCGCCGTCTTCACGGCCTTCTTCCTGGTGCCGAACCTGCTCAACTTCTACTACCCGTTCACCGATTGGTCCTCGTACCACCCGGACATCGCCTTCACGGGCCTCGACAACTTCAGGACCATCGCCGACGACGGCTCCCTGCTGCGGGCGATCCGCACGACCCTCCTGTACGCCGTCCTGGCCGCGCTCTTCCAGAACGGCTTCGGGCTGGCCCTTGCGCTGCTGCTGGAGGCGGACAGCCGCTTCAACCGGTTCTTCCGGGCCGTCTTCTTCCTGCCCGTGCTGATCTCGGCGCTCGCGACCGGCTATGTCTTCCAGGCCCTGCTGGACCAGGACGGCGCGGTCAACGGCGTCCTCGGCACCGACATCCCCTGGCTGGGCTCGACGACCTGGACGCTCGTCCTGGTCACCGTCATCCACGGCTGGAAGTGGATGGGCCTGTCCATGCTGATCTATCTGGCCGGACTCAAGGGCATCCCCGGCGAGATGCTGGAAGCGGCGAAGTGTGACGGCGCCGGGCCGTGGCGGACCTTCCGGTCGGTCCGCTGGCCGATGCTGGCACCCGCCGTCACCTTCAACGTCACCACGGCGCTGATCGGCTCGATGAACACCTTCGACATCGTGCAGGCCACCACGGGCGGCGGCCCGGCCGCCTCCACCGAGGTCTTCAACATCTACATGTTCCGGATCTTCGGACAGGGCCTCTACGCCCAGGCCTCCGCGATGAGTCTCGTCCTCTTCCTGGTCGTGGTCGCCGTCGCGATCCCGCTCGTCGTCGGACTGCGCCGAAGGGAGCAACTGCTGTGAGCACCGGGGTGGTTCATGCCGTCAGGCGTCCGTCCGCCACGCGTCCCGTGTGGCGCTACGGCCGTCCCGCGCTCGTCCTGCTGCTCGCCGCCCTCGCCGTCGGCGTACCGCTGTGGCTGGTCGCCGTCACCTCCGCCAAGCCGCAGGCCGAGGCCGTCCGGCCGAACCTGGACCTGCCCCGGCAGTGGCAGCCCGCGGCCAACTACGAAGACGCCGTCGGCCAGGGCGAGATGCTGCGTGGTTTCCTCAACTCCCTTCTGGTCGTGGTGCCTTCGGTCGTCCTCGTGCTGGTTCTCGGCGCCGGCGCGGCCTGGGTCTTCGCGCGCCGCGAGTCCAAGCTGGTGTCGGCTGCGTACGCGCTGTGCATCAGCGGGCTGCTGCTGCCGCCCGCCGTCATCACCGTCGTGATGGAGCTGCGGCAGCTCGGTCTCGCGGGCACCCGGCCCGGCATGATCGCCGTCTACACCGGGATGTACCTCTCCACGTCGATCTTCTTCATGACCGGCTTCATCCGGGCCGTCCCGCCGGAGCTGGAGGAGGCCGCGCGGATGGACGGCGCGAAGCCGCTGCGGATCTTCCTGCGGATCGTGCTGCCGCTGCTCAGACCGGTCATCGCCACCGCCACGATCATGGTGACGCTCTACGCCTGGAGCGACATCTTCTACGCCTTCTTCGTCCTCGGCGGCGGAGAGCGGGCGCCCCTGCCGCTCAACCTCTACAAGGTCGCCAGCGCGCAGCTCTACCTCAACAACTGGCATCTCGTCTTCGCGTACGTCGTGGTGATGAGCCTGCCCATGGTCGCCATCTTCCTGGTGGCGCAGCGAAGCATCGTGTCCGGAATCACCAGTGGAGCCGTCAAATGACCGGAGGTCCGACCGCGTGATCACCCCCACCCGCACCCCCTCCCCCACTCCCCTTCGTACGAGATCCCGCAGCGGGTCCCGCACCCGGATCGCCCTGCTCACCGCCGTACTTGGAGTCAGCACCATGGCAGGCACCCTTCCCGCGTCGGGGGCCACGGCCGCCGCCGCGCCGCAGCGCGTCACCGTCGATCTGACCGCCTCCGAGGGCCCGGTGATGCGCGGCGCCAACGGCACGCTGTACGGGCTCAGCGACGACGGCGTGCCCAGTGACGCCGCGCTGGCACCCCTGAAGATCACCAGCATCTCGCAGAAGCCGGAGGGCGGCGCCCAGCATCCCAACGGGGACGCGCTCACGGTCTCCAGGTCGTTCTTCCGCAACGGCGGCGGCGAGATCAACGTGATGATGCAGGACATCTATGCCAAGTGGCCGTACGAGGATCTCGGCATCGACGACTATCTGCCCAAGGTCGACAAGATCGTGAAGGAGGTGGCGGCGGACCCCAACAGCGAGCGGTTCGTCTACATCCCCTTCAACGAACCCGACCAGATCTGGTACAACCTCGGCACCTCCGACCAGGCCCAGTACGAGACCAACCGCGACCGGTTCTTCAAGGACTGGAAGACGGTGTACCGGCGAATACGCGCGGTCGACCCCGATGCGAGGATCGCCGGACCGAACGAATCCGCGTACCACACACGCCTGTTGACCGACTTCCTCGCCTTCGCGAAACGGGAGAACGTGCTCCCCCAGGTCATGACCTGGCACGAGCTGGGTTCCGGCTCCCTCCGGGACTTCCAGGGGCACTACGACACCTACCGCTCCGTCGAACGCGGCCTCGGCATCGCACCGCTGAAGATCAATATCGACGAGTACGCCAACCGCCGCGACCTGTCGGTGCCCGGGCAACTCGCCCAGTGGGTATCGATGTTCGAACGGAACAAGGTGTACGCCAACCAGGCCTACTGGGACGCGGCCGGCAACCTCGACGGCAACGTGGTGCGCTCGAACATCCCCAACGGCGGCTGGTGGTTCTTCCGTTGGTACGCGGGACTCACCGGCGACACCGTCAAGGTGACCCCTCCGCAGGCCAACACGATCGACACCCTTCAGGGCCTGGCCTCGTACGACACGACGAGGCGTCAGGCGCAGGTCCTGCTCGGCGGTTCCGCCGGTGACTCCGACGTCGTGGTCCGGAACGTCTCGCGGTCCGTCTTCGGCGGCACGGTCACCGCGACCGTCGCCGAGGCCGCCTGGTCCGGTTACGAGGGCCGGCACGCGGCGCCGCGCGTGCTCGCACGGACGAAGGTCCAGGTGGCGGCCGACGGCTCGGTGACCGTCCCGCTGCGCGGCCTGCACAAGATGTCCGCCTACCGGATCGTCCTGACGCCGGGCGGCTCGGACACCCCGTCCACCCCCGTCGTCCCGTGGACCGGCTCGTACGAGGCCGAGGACGCGGCCATCACCGGCGGTCAGGTGTACACCCAGGGCACGGTCGGCAACGCCAACGGTTACGCGGCTTCCGGGACGAAGGACGTCGGTTCGCTCAACACGGCCACCAGCAAGGTCGACTTCACGGTGACGGTCCCGAAGGCGGGGACGTACGACCTGGCGATCCTGTACGGCAACCAGTCCGGGACACCGGCCACGCAGAAACTGTCGGTCGACGGCCGGGACCCGGTCACGGTCAGCTATCCCTCCACCGAGAACTGGACCTACCGCGCCAAGAAGGACCTGACCGTCGAGCTGTCCGCCGGCACCCATGTCCTGACCCTGGCCAAGGGCGACGCCGAGGTCACCCTCGACCGCGTCGACCTGACCGCCCGTACCGCCGCCGAGCCGTCCGCCTCGTACGAGGCCACGCTGGCGGACCTCGGCGGGAAGCCGTCCTTCGACTACTCCTCCTCCGCCGGTGTCGGCACGGGCGCCCTGATCCTGCGCGCGGGCGACCAGGCCGTCTTCGACGTCTACGCACCCCGCGACGGGTACTACACGGTGGTCCCGCAGGCCTCGGCGGCGGTCCGGCTCGACCTGCACGGGGAGACGGTGACGGCTGCGCCCGGACAGCCACTGCGGCTGTATCTCGTGGCGGGCAACAACCGCGTCCGGGCCACGGCCCACCAGGCCGCCGTCCGCTCGCTCGACGTCTCCGGGGCCGGTTCGACGATCGGCACGCTCTCCTACGAGGGTGCCTCGGCGACCCTGGCGGGCGGGGCCAGGCTCGTCGACTCCGCGTACGCCTCCGCCGGTTCGTACATCGGCGACCTCGGCAACAGCGCGTCCAGCACCGCCGAGTTCACCGTGGACGCCCCGAAGGCCGGCCGCCATGTCCTGGTCGTCCACTACGCGCACAACGACCGGCGCGACAACGGCCACGCCTACAACACGGACATCATGTCCCGTACGGCCGACATCACGGTGGGCACCGCCGCTCCCGTCAGAGCCACCTTCAAGAACACCTGGGGATGGCACGACTACTGGACGCTGAGCATCCCCGTGGACCTGAGGAAGGGCTCCAACAAGGTGACCTTCGCGAACGCGAGCGCCTGGGCACCGGACATCGACCGGATCGAACTGGGCCGCGTCGTCGGCTGAGCGCTCCGCGTGTGGCTCCACCGGGAGGCCGGCTCCTTGGGCGCGGGTGCGTCGTGGCTTGTCACACCGTTACCCGCGCCCCTTCAGGGCACCCTCGGGGCTGTCCTGCCGGGGGCCGGCGTAAGAGACCTGCGAAGCAAGGTTTCAGGTGAGGTCGGAGCGTTAAGGTTCGCAATATGAACGCACGGCTGGATCTTCTCGGCACGGTGGCCCCCGGTGCCACGGAAAGCGAGGTCTTCCGGCTGGCGCTCCAGCACGCGATGGGAGAGCTGGGCGCGCTGGGTGGGGCGATCCACCTGCGCGGGCCCATGTCCGCCCTGCGGCTGGTGTCGGCGGTCGGCCTGCCGTCCGCCCTCACCCGTTCATGGGAGATCGTCGACCAGGAGGGGCCGTCCGCCCCGGCCCTGGCACTCCACCAGGGCAACGGCGTGTGGGTCCCAAGGGGCTCCGGCGACGCCTTCCGGACCGGGTCCGGTCTCGCCGCCCTGCCGGTGTCCAGCGAGAACCGCCGCATCGGCGCGCTCACCCTGCTGACGGGCGACCGGGGCGAACCCACCCCCGAGCAGTGGGACTTCCTGCGGGCCGTCGTCGGCTGGGCCGAGGAGCGCATCCTCCAGGCGCCGATGCCGTCCGGGCCCGTCCACACCGAGCTGCACGGGGAACGTCTGCGGCAGGCGCTCAAGGAGGTCAGCGTCGGTTCGTGGGACTGGGACATCCGTACCGGCGAGCTGATCTGGGACGAGGCGGCCCTGGAGCTGTACGGCACCAGGCCCGCCGACTTCACCGGGCGGATCGAGAACTGGATGCGGATCGTCCACCCCGACGACCTGCCTTTCACGCTCGCGGCGGCGCAGCGGGCGATCCGCGACCACACCGTGTTCGAGGCCGAGTACCGGGTACGGCGGCTGGACGGCTCGTACGGCTGGACCCGGGCCCGTGGCCGGGCCACGTACGACGACGGGGGCGAGGCCCTGCGGATGATCGGCGTGGGCTGGGAGAGCAACGAGTCCCGCACCGCCCGTGACGCCCTCAGCCGGGCCCTGCGCCATATGAGCGACGGCTTCCTGTCCGTGGACGAGCGGTGGCGGATCACCTTCGCCAACCTGGAGGCCGAACGCACCCTGGGCTTCTCCGAGGAGGAGCTGTTCGGGCGCGTCCTGTGGGACCTCCCCTCCGCCCGGCGGATCCCCGGCCTTGAGGCGCGCTGCCGGGAGGCCGCGGCCCAGGAGACGCCCGTCGGCTTCGACGTCCGCACGCCCGACACCGGGACCCTCTACCACCTGCGGCTGGTCCCGGGACCCGACGGCCGCACCCTCTACTTCACCGACGTGACCGACAAACGGCGCCAGGCCGAGGAACGCCGGTCGGCCGAGCTCGCCACGGCCGAACGGGCGGCCCGGATCGCTGAGCTGACCACGGATCTCGCCAAGGCGACGACCACCCAGGACGTGGTGGAGGCGGTCGCCCGGCGCGTGCTGCCGCCGTTCGCCGCCACCGGGCTGCTGATGCAGGTCGTCGAGGGCGACCGGCTCCACCACGTCGGATCCGTCGGCTACCCGGACGAGTTCCTGGCCCAGCTGGACAGCCGCCCCCGCGGCCCCGGCGACCCGGCCTGGGAGCCGATCATGTCCGGCACCCCGCTGTTCCTGTCCTCCGCGGCGGAGTTCGCCGCGCACTCGCCGACCCGCGTCGACATGCCCACCCGGGCCGGCAAACAGGCCTGGGCGTTCCTGCCGCTGGCCGCGTCCGGGCACACGTTCGGCGTATGCGTCATCTCCTTCGACCGGCCGCGCCTGCTCACCGACGAGGAACGCACCCTGCTGACCACGATCAGCGCCCTCGTCGCCCAGGCCCTGGAACGGGCGCGGCTGTACGACGCCGAACACGCCCGGTCCCGCGAACTCCAGCGCAGCCTGCTCCCCCAGGGGCTGCCCGAACTGGCCGCGTGCACGGCCGCCGCCCGCTATCTCCCCGCGGGCCAGGGCATGGACGTGGGCGGCGACTGGTACGACATCATCCCGCTCTCCGGCGGCCAGGTCGCCCTCGTCGTCGGCGACGTCATGGGCCACGGCCTGCCCGAGGCCGCCACCATGGGCCGGCTGCGCACCGCCGTGCACACCCTGGCCGACCTCGAACTGCCCCCCGACGAGATCATGAGCCACCTGAACGACATCGTCGGCGGCATGAACGAGGAGTCGTACGCCACCTGTCTGTACGCGCTCTACGACTCCACCACCCGGACCTGTTCCATCGCCCGTGCGGGCCATCCGCCGCCGGCCCTGGTGCACCCCGACGGCAGCGTCCACTTCCCGGAGCCGGCCGCCGATCCGCCGCTGGGCGCGGCGAAGCCGCCGTTCGAGACGGTCGAGATCACGGTGCCCGAGGGCAGTCTGCTGGTGCTCTACACCGACGGCCTGGTCGAGTCGGCGAAGCGGGACATCGACGCGGGGATGGCCGACCTGGCGCGGCTCCTGCACACCACCCACGAGGACGGCACCGACGCGGATCTGGAGCGCCTCTGCGACACGCTGACGGCCGGTCTGCTGCCGGCCGACCAGCAGGCGGCCGACGACGCGGCGTTCCTCGTCGCCCGTCTGCACGCGCTGCCCGAGGACAGGATGGCGGCCTGGCCGCTCCCCAAGGACCCGAAGGCGGCCGGCCAGGCCCGCCGCCATGTCCGCGGACAACTGGCCGACTGGGGCCTGGACGACCTCGTACCGGCCACGGAACTCCTGGTCAGCGAGCTGGTGGGCAATGTCGTCCGCCACGCCAAGGGACCCGTGCGGCTACGGCTGTTGTACGGCGCCGAGCTGATCTGCGAGGTCTTCGACGGCAGCCTGACCATGCCGCGGATCCGCCGCGCTTCCGAGAGCGACGAGGGAGGGCGCGGACTGCAGCTGGTCACGGCGCTCTCCGAGCGCTGGGGGGTGCGGTACACGCGGACGGGCAAGTGCATCTGGACCGAGCAGGGGCTGCTCGGCCCGGACGGCGACGCGGACCCGGCGCCCGACGCCCAGGGCCTGACGTTCGACCCGGACCTGTTCGTGGACGATCTGGACGCCCTGCTGTCCGGGGATTCCGGCACCTCCGCCGGGGGCACGGGCCCGTAGCGGCACGGGGGCTCTGCCGCGGGTTCCGCTGTCGGGGTTTCCTATCGGCCGATCTTCTCGCGCGTGACGGGATCCGAAGCCAGTTCCCAGACCGCGGGCAGCTCCCGTTCCCTGTTCTCCGCGCGGGCCTGCTCGGTGCCGTACAGCAGGCCCCAGGTGAAGCCGGCCTCGCCCGCGGTCTGGGCGGTGACGGCGAGGTCCCTGAGAGCAACCCGGGCCACCACGCTGTCCTGATGGTCGCCGAGGACCTTCTGCACCGCCTTGACCCGCTTACCCAGGCTCTTCGCCGGTTTCCCCAGGGCCGGACGGGCCACCTCCGTCGCGTAGCGGACCTTCTTGGCCGCCTTGCGGGCCTCGTGGAGGGCCACATCGCGTTCGGGGCCGGGCGACAGCTCCAGGGCGTCGGTCATGCGCGCGTCCAGTCGCCCGTACTCCTTGAGGACGGCCTTGGCCATGACCTGCTCGGCGTCCTTGGCGGCCTTGGCCCGCAGCGGCGGGTGCTCCAGCAGCACGGCGAGGGAGTCGAGCAGGTCGAGGTAGCGTCGCGAGCCCAGCGCGTCGAGGCTGCGCAGATGGGACTCCGTGCTGTCGACGACGTTCCACACCCGCAGCCGTGCTCCGACGGGGCCGAGGACCAGTTCCTCCGGCAGGGCCTCGATCTCGCCGCTGAGCCGCTCCATCAGTACTTCCTGGTCGCGTTCGGCGCCCAGTTCGCCGGCCAGCCACTTCAGTTCGCCGCGGACCACGTCGGTGACGTCGCGGTCGAGGACGGACCGGTAGGACCGCAGACAGCTGCGCAGACGACGGCAGGCGACCCGCATCCTGTGCACCGAGTCGGGCCTGTTGCGTCGCACGGCCGGGTCGAGGGCGGTCAGGGCGCGGATCTGCTCCCGCACGTACGCGAGGACCTGGGCGCCCGCAGAATCGTCGTCCGGGCCGGCGGACCCGTGGGGTGCGGCGGCTGCTTCGGCCGTGGTGGTCACGGTCTCGTCCAGGGCCCGGACCAGCTTGGACGGGGAGTGCGCCCGCGCGATCCCCTTCTTGCGCAGCTTCTTCTCCACGGCGTCGAGGAGGGCGGGGTCGGCGTCCTCGGCCAGCTCGACCTCCAGCTCGTTCCACGCCGCATGCCTGCCGTCGGCGCGCAGGGACTCCGCGCGGACCGAGTCGACGCACAGCTCGGCACGCGTCGTGCCGTCGGCGTCAACGAGGTGGCGTACCTCGCGTGTTGAGCGGATACGGACCACCGGGGTCAGCTCCGCCCCGCGGGTGCGGGACCTGGTCAGGTCGAGCAGGGCGTCCGGGACGGTGTCGGTGAGGGCCGAGCGGATCTCCTCGCGGCTGTCGCCCGACAGCGGCAGCTTGAGATGCCAACCGGCGTCGGTGCCACCGGTCCTGCGGCGCAGCACGGCCGAGGAACCGGACAGGCGGAGATCGTCGGTGTCGTAGTAGACCGCGTCCAACTCCTCGGGGCTGCGGTCGACGACGGCCGCGACCCCGTCCACACGCTCCAACTCGGGCAGCCAGGAGGTGTCCGCGGGTGAAGGAACCTCGTACTTTCGTTCTGTCTCTCGCATCGACTGGACCATGTAGTACCGGTAGACACAATCCGCCGAACGAAACACGACTCGGGACAAGCCACCCCGTATTCAGCCGGTCCGGTGCATGTCGTCGGCGAACGCCAGCGCCTCCGCGTGCCCGAACAGCCCGGGGAGCCCGCCGGTGTGGAGGAAGACGGTCCGGTCACCCGGAACGATCTCGCCGCGCCGGGCCGCCGCGACGAGTCCCGCCATCGCACGCCCGGTGTACGTGGGGTCGAGGACGACTCCCTCCAGTCGGGCGCTCAGTGTCATCGCCTCCTCGACGCTCCTGCCGAGGCTCGCGTAGCCGGCGCCGATGTGACCGCGGTCGATGCGCAGATCGTCGGCGCGGACGTCCGGGGCGTGCGGGACGGCGAACGACTCGACCCGCAGGCGGGCGTCGTCCACGGCTCCCACGTCGACGCCGAGGGTGCGCTCCACGCCCAGGCTCGCGACGAGGCCGGCCATCGTGGCCCCGGACCCCAGGGCGACGACGGCGGTCCGCAGACCGGGGACCTGGGACATCAACTCCTCGCCGCAGCGCACGTAACCGCGGGCCGACAGCGCGCTCGAACCGCCGAACGGGAGCAGCGCCGGGCGTGCCCCCTCCGAACGCAGCCGGTCGCAGACCCGCGAGGCGGCGTCCGCCAGCGCCTCCTGTCCCGTCACCCCGCTGAACACGATCTCGGCACCGAGGAACGCGTCCAGTACGAGATTGCCGGAGCGGGCCGTCCCCCGTTCGCCCGGGAACACCAGCACGGCGCGCAGACCGAGGCGGGCGGCGGCAGCGGCGGTGAGCCGGGCGTGGTTGCTCTGCGGAGCACCGGTGGTGACGAGCGTGTCGGCGCCGTTCGCGAGCGCTTCGGCGACCGTCCATTCCAGCTTGCGGATCTTGTTGCCGCCGCCACCGAGTCCCGTGAGGTCGTCCCTCTTGATGAACAGGTCGTCCCGCCCGAGACCGAGTGCGGCCGCCAGCCTGGGCATCGGCTCGACCGGGGTGGGCCAGGTGCCGAGCGAGAGCGGGGTGATCGGTTCGGACATGCCGGCGGCTCCGTGATGTCGATAGGTGTTGATACGTCGATAGGTGTTGATACAGGGAGAGTTCTACGGTCGGGGGCGGTCCGTCGGGGCGGTCCGTCAGCCCCACACCAGTCTGATGAGCGCCGTGGCGGCCATGCCGGCGAGGATCGCGAGCAGCATCGGTGCCCGTGACAGCCGTGCGACCACCACCGTGGCGAGTCCGAGGAGCAGCGGTCCGTCCAGCGCCGTCCACCGCGGGCCCGCCACGTCGACGACGAGGAGTCCGGCGAGCAGCACCGGCGCGAGCAGCGCGATGACACCGCGCGCCGCCGCGGGCAACTGCCGGTCGCCGAGGACCGCGGGCCCCGCCGCCTTGAACGCGAAACTGATCAGCGCGACGCAGATGATGGCCGACCACAGATGCCACTGGTTCACGATCCGCCCGCCTCCTTCGTGTCGCGAGAGCCGTGCGAGTCGCGAGTGCCGCGCGTATCCCTCGCATCCCGCGTGTCCCGCGGTACGAGGCCCTTGCGCAACCCGAGCAGGGCCGCCGCGCTCGCCCCCAGCAGCGCGAGACCGGCCGGTACCCAGATGACCAGCACGGCGGCGAGGCACGCGCCCAGCGCCGCTGCCCCGCGTGCCGCCTGTGACCCCCTTAGCTCGTCGAGCAGGAGCAGCAGGAAGAAGGCCGGGAAGACGAGATCGAGGCCGAGCGACTCCACCAGGCTCTCCGGTGGGGCCATGACGACGCCCAGGGCGGTGCCCGCCACCCATGCGGGCCACTGCACGGCGGTGGCGCCGAACAGTTTCCAGCGGTCGAAGCGGCCACCGCCCAGATGGGCGGCCACCCAGGAGCCGTCCACGACGGCCTGGCCCTCCAGTGCCCGGCGGATGCGGCCACCGCGCAGGTCCTTGGCCACGGCCACGCCCATCGGGATGAAGCGGCCGTTGATCAGCGCCGCCGCCGCGATGGCCGTCGGCACTCCACCGCCGCCCGCCAGCGCGGTGGCGAGGGCGAACTGGGCGGACCCGGAGAACACGACGAGGGAGCAGACGATGGGGGCGAGGACTCCCCAGCCCTCCGTGCGGGCGAACGCTCCGAAGGTGACGGCCAGGACGAAAGCGGCCGCGGCCAGGCCCGTACCGACCTTGATGCCCGCGACGAAACCCTCCCGACGGGAGTCACCGGCCGTCCCCTGGACCGACGCCGTCGCTGTCGGCGCCGGTTCGGAGCCCTTGGCTTGCGGAGGTGACCGGTCCATATCACGAGGCTAACAGTCATCAGCATCTATGGGTATTAGAATGCGTGGCATGGAAACGACCGCGTCGGCACTGATCGGCGGTCACGTGGTGCTGGACTTCGCCAACACGATCGCGTGGCGGCTCGACGAACGGCGTACGGCCGACCACGTGTCCGATCCCGCGGCGCTCCTCACCTGGGCGGGCGCGAGCGGCCTGCTGACCGCCGACCGGGTCGACGCGCTCCTGGCCGCCGCCGCGGAGGACCCGGACTCCGCCGCGGACGCGCTGCGGGCGGCTCGGCGGTTGAGGACGGCTCTGCACCGACTGCTCGACTCCGCGGTGGACGACCGCCCGCCCCGCCGTGAGGACCTGGCCGTGGTGCGCGGCTTCTTCCTGGACGCCTGGCAGCGGGCGGAGTTCACGTCGGCCCTGCCCCTGCGCCCCGAGCTGGACGTCACGGGCCCGATGGACGCCGTACGGCTACTGACGCTGGAGGCCACGGAGCTGCTGTCCGGGCCGCCGGCCCCGATCCGGCGGTGCCAGGGGCCGGGCTGCGGGTGGTTCTTCCTCGACCGCAGCCGCAGTCACACCCGGCGGTGGTGCCGGTCCGGCGACTGCGGCAACCGTGAGCGGGTGCGGCGGCACTACGAACGCTCGCGCGGCTCCCGGGGCTGAAGGCCCACCGCCCGGCCGTCGTCGTCCCACCGGATCTCCAGGACGCGCTCGACGGCGTCCCGGTTCACGGGACCGAACAGATGGGGGAACAGGACGTCCCCGCCGACGCCGGGCGGCGGGGTGGGGTCCGCCGCTTCGAACTCCAGCCGTGCCGTGAGCCGGGCCTCGTCGAGGACCAGCGCGAGCAGCGGCCTGGGCGAGGCCCGGTAGAAGGCGTTCACGACGGCCAGCGCGGTCTCCTCGTCGGGAGCGCAGTGGATGAAACCGTCCCGGGCAAGGGAAGCGGGCGCGTACGGGGCCTCGGGGCGGGCGCTCCACTCACCGAGCGGCACTACGTGATAGATCATGATCCGGTTATACAACAGCGGAAATCCGCAGACCTAAATTTGCTTAATCCGTAGCCGGGGAGCCCGCGGATTGGTCTGAAAAAGAAGTGCGCCGGATCGGGTGATCGACCAATCCGCGCAGCATTCAGGACCGGATTCCCCACGTGACGGACGACAAGAAGCAAACGCGAATTACCCGCAGGCTGGTGCGGCCGGCGCTCGGTGCGCTCAGCGGCCTGCTGGCGGGTTTCGCCGCGCTCGCCGTCGCCGAACTGGTGGCCGCGGGGGTGCGCCCGCAGGCCGGTCCCGTCATCGCGGTCGGTGGTGCGGCGATCGACCGCACTCCCACGCCCGTGAAGGACTGGGCGATCCGGAATTTCGGCACCAACGACAAACTGGTCCTGCAGCTCGGGATTCTTGCCGCACTGGTGCTGTTCGCGATCGCACTGGGTGTATTCGCTCTGCGGTACCGGCGGACCGGTGCCGCCGGAGTTCTGCTTTTCGGTGTGGTCGGGGCGGCGGCGGCGCTCAGCCGGCCCGACTCGACCGGCATCACCGACGCGCTGCCCTCCGTGGTGGGCGCGGTGGTCGCGGCGGCGCTGCTGTACTTCCTGATCGGCAGGCTCCAGATCCGGGGCCGGGCGCCCGACGAGACCGGATCGGCGCGGGACGACTCGTCCCGTGACGACGGCTGGGACCGCCGGGGCTTCGTGATCCTGGCGACCGCTGCCGCCGCCGCGTCGGCCGGTACCGGACTGCTGGGCCGCGCCCTGAGCGGTTCCAAGAGCCGCGAAGCGGCGGCCTCACGGGCGGACGTCGTACTGCCCGCCCCGGCCTCCCGCGCGGACGCGATTCCCAAGGGCGCGCAGCTGCGGATCCGTGACGTGAGTCCTTTCACCACCCCGAACAAGGACTTCTACCGTGTGGACACCGCACTCGTGGTGCCCAAGGTGGACGCGACCACCTGGAAGCTGCGGATCCACGGCAAGGGGGTCACCCGACCGGTCACCCTCACCTTCGACGACCTGCTGCGGCGCGAACTGATCGAGCGCGACATCACGCTCACCTGCGTGTCGAACGAGGTCGGCGGCCCGTACGTGGGCAACGCCCGCTGGATCGGCGTACGGCTCGCCGACCTGCTGGCCGAGTGCGGGGTGAAACCGCCCTCCAAGGGTGGCCGTGCCGACCAGCTGGTGTCCCGTTCCGTCGACGGCATGACGATCGGCAGCCCGGTCGAGGACGTCATGGACGGCCGCGACGCACTCCTCGCGGTCGGGATGAACGGGGAACCGCTCCCCTTCGCCCACGGCTTCCCGGTCCGGATGCTGGTGCCCGGCCTGTTCGGTTACGTCTCGGCCTGCAAGTGGATCAAGGACATCGAACTCACCTCGTTCGACGACTACGACGCCTACTGGGTCAAGCGGGACTGGGCGCGGCAGGCACCCATCAAGACCCAGTCCCGGATCGACACCCCCAAGCCGTTCGCCCGCCCCAAGGCCGGTTCGGTCATGGTCGCGGGGGTCGCCTGGGCACAGCACCGCGGCATCGACAAGGTCGAGGTCCGGGTCGACGACGGCCCCTGGCAGGAGGCCCGGCTCGCCGCCGAGGACTCCCGCGACACCTGGCGTCAGTGGTCCTACGACTGGCCGGCCACCGAGGGCGGTCACACCCTCACCGTCCGGGCCACGGACCGCACCGGCACGGTGCAGACCGAGAAGCGCACAGGAACCGTCCCCGACGGCGCGAGCGGCCGGCACTCGGTCGTGGTGACCGTCGAGTGACACCCAGAGCCAACTCCCCCCGTCCCCCCGCCCCTAGCCACATTTCCCACCCCCGAATGAACGCAGCCACGGCTGTGTCAACTCATAGGAGAAACACCATGAACACTCGCATCAGCCGTATCGCCGTGATCGTGGCCGCGGCCACCGTTCTCCCGCTGTCCCTCAGCGCCTGCTCCGACAGCGGCAGCGACTCCGCCAAGTCGGACTCCTCCAGCAAGGCGTCGGCCGCCGCCACCGAGTCCGACGACAGCATGGCCGGTTCGGGCGACACCGCTTCGAAGGACGAGCCGTTCGGTCCGGGCTGTGCCACGGTCCCGAAGAGCGGTTCCGGTTCGTTCGACGGCATGGCCCAGGACCCGGTCGCCACGGCCGCCTCCAACAACCCGGCCCTGTCCACCCTGGTGACGGCCGTGAAGAAGGCCGGTCTGGTCGACACCCTCAACAACGCCAAGGACATCACGGTGTTCGCGCCGACCAACGACGCCTTCGCGAAGATCCCGAAGGCCGACCTGGACAAGGTCCTCGCCGACAAGGCCATGCTGACGAAGATCCTCACGTACCACGTCGTGGGTCAGAAGCTCGCTCCGAAGGACCTGGAGAACGGCTCCTTCCCGACGCTGGAGAAGTCGAAGCTGACGACCTCCGGTTCGGGCGAGTCCTACAAGGTGAACGACTCCGCGAAGGTCGTCTGCGGCAACGTGAAGACCGCCAACGCCAACGTCTACATCATCGACACGGTCCTGATGCCCACCAGCTGACGGACCTTCCCAGCCGGCCGCCCTTTGGGGACGGCGGCCGGCCGCCGGGCTCTCCCGTGACGGGGAGGAGACAGGGGTGGGGGGGGCCGGAGGGGGGCGCCCCCCCCCCCCCGGGGCGGGGGGCGTGGGGGGGGGCCGGGGGCGGGGGGGGGGGGGGGCGGGGGGGGGGGGGGGCGCCCCCCCGCGCCCCCCCCACCCCTGCCCGGTGTCCGTTGTGATGACCGACGTGCCGCCCGGTGTGATGACCCTTCCGGTGGATCCGGCACCCGCGGGTACTCTGCCTGCATGACGCAGGAGCGGTCTCCGGAATCCGGGCCACGCGACGCCGCCACGGCCGCGTCGCCCGGCGCGGAGATCACCACGACGGACTGCCGCCAGTGCGGTGCCAAGGTGAGCGGCCTCAACAACCGCTACGCGTGCTCGTACTGCGGCTGGGTCAACCACTGGGCCGAGGGCTCCAACGTCCTGCCGTCGGCCGAGGACGACCCGGATCATCCCGGCCGCTGAGCCCGTACGGGCAAGGCGCACTTCCCGTGTGCCGCACGGTCTATCGTGGGGCGTATGCACGCTCCCGAGCTGATCCGCATCGTCTCCCGCGACTCGCCCATGGCCCTGGCGCAGGTGGCGCGCGTACGGGCCGAACTGGCCGCGCTCCACCCCGGAACGCGTACCGAGGTCGTCCCCGTGAAGACGACCGGCGACAAGTGGATGGGCGACCTCTCCCAGGTCGAGGGCAAGGGGGCGTTCACCAAGGAGGTCGACGCCGCGCTCCTCGCGGGCGAGGCCGATCTGGCGGTGCACTGCGTCAAGGACGTACCCGCCGACCGCCCGCTTCCGGCGGGCACGATGTTCGCCGCGTTCCTCAAGCGGGACGACATCCGGGACGCGCTGATCCACCCGGGCGGGCTCACCCTCGACGAACTCCCGCCCGGCACACGGATCGGGACCTCCTCCGTACGCCGTGTCGCGCAGCTCGCCGCCTCCCGTCCGCACCTGCAGTGCGTGCCGTTCCGGGGCAACGCGAACCGGCGCCTGGCGAAGCTCGCCGCCGGTGAGGCGGACGCGCTGCTGCTCGCGGTCTCGGGCCTTGAGCGCATCGAACGCACCGATGTGATCACCGAGATCCTCTCCCCCGAGACGATGATGCCGCCGATCGGCGCGGGCATCCTGGCCCTCCAGTGCAGGAAGGACGACACCACGGTCATCGACGCCGTCAGTGCGCTCGGCGACCCGGCCACCCATCGCGAGGCCACCGCCGAACGCATGTTCCTGCACGTCCTCCAGGGCCACTGCAACTCGCCGATCGCCGGTTTCGCAACGGCGGAGCCGCGCGGTGAACTGTCCCTGCGCGCCTGCGTGTTCACCCCGGACGGCAAGACCCAACTCAACGCCCACGAATGGGCCGGCCGCCTGGACCCCGCCACCCTGGGCACCTCAGTGGCAGTAGCCCTCCTACGCCAGGGCGCCCGAGACCTGATCGACACGATCCCCCACTGACAAGCGGGGGCAGCCGACCGGCCAGGGGCGCGGGGAACGGCGCAATCTTGTGGCTTTCAGCATTTAGGGGCGCGGGGAACTGCGCGCTCAGCCCCCACCGACCCGCACCCGACAACACCCCCGCCGGAGGCACCCCCTCCCTGTAGGGCTCGACCATTTGCCTAAACCTTTTAGGTAAATGCATAATCGAGCCCTACAAACGGGAGGACCCCCATGGCCCGCGCAGGCCTGACGACAAAGCGCCTGATCCAAGCAGGCGCAGACCTCGCAGACGAAGCCGGCTTCGACCAGGTCACAGTCTCCGCCCTGGCCAGAAGATTCGACGTAAAGGTGGCCAGCCTCTACTCGCACCTGAAGAACTCCCAGGACCTCAAGACCGGCATCGCCCTGCTCGCCCTGGAAGAGCTCGCAGACCGAGGCGCCACCGCCCTGGCCGGACGCGCCGGCAAGGACGCCCTGATCGCCCTGGCGGACGTCTACCGCGACTACGCGAGAGAGCATCCCGGCCGCTACGCCGCCGCCCAGCTCAAGCTCACCCCCGAGGCCGCCGCCGCCAGCGCCGGAGGCAGGCACGCGCAGATGACCCGGGCCATCCTGCGCGGTTACGACCTCACGGAACCGGACCAGACCCACGCGGTCCGCCTCCTGGGCAGTGTCTTCCACGGTTACGTCAGCCTGGAGCTGAGCGGCGGATTCAGCCACAGCGCCCCGGACTCCCAGGAGACCTGGACCAGGATCCTCGACGCCCTCGACGCACTCCTGCGGAACTGGCCCGCCCAGTAGGCAGTCCCGCCCGGCAAGCCCCCCCGAATCGACAAGGTCGAAGCCATGCGCAGCGAGAACACCTCAGCCACCCCGACCGACAGCACACCTGACGGCTCAGCCGACTGGATCACCACGCCCATCACCGCGGACCTCCTCCGAGGCGCCCTCGACCTGGAACGCACCGAGCACGGCGTGCTGCCGCACCGGCTGCCCGCCTGGGTCCGCGCCCAGTACGCCGACGGCCAGCTGGCCATGGCCGAGTCCCAGCCCTCGGGCGTACGGCTGGCCTTCCGCACCCGGGCCACCACCGTCGAACTGGACACGCTGCCCACCAAGCGCGTCTACACGGGCGCCCCGCCCCGCCCGGACGGCGTGTACGAACTGCTCGTCGACGGGGTCCTGGCCGACCGGGGCAGTGTGCGGGACGGCAACACCCTGACCGTCGACATGACCACGGGCAGCGCCGAACTGCGGACCGGCCCGGTGGGCACCGTCCGCTTCACCGACCTGCCCAAGGGCAACAGCGGCGACGCCAAGGACATCGAGATCTGGCTGCCGCACAACGAGACCACCGAGCTGGTCGCCCTGCGCACCGACGCCCCGGTCGAGCCCGCGACCGACCGGGGACGCAGGGTGTGGCTGCACCACGGCAGCTCCATCAGCCACGGTTCCGACGCCGCCGGGCCGACCTCGATCTGGCCGGCCCTCGCCGCCTCCCTCGGCGGTGTGGAGCTGATCAACTTGGGCCTCGGCGGCAGCGCGATGCTCGACCCGTTCACCGCCCGCACGCTCCGGGACACCCCCGCCGACCTGATCAGCGTCAAGATCGGCATCAACGTGGTCAACGCCGACGCGATGCGCATGCGGGCGTTCACCCCGGCCGTGCACGGTTTCCTCGACACGATCCGCGAAGGCCACCCGGACACACCGCTGTTGGTCGTCTCGCCGATCCTGTGCCCCATCCACGAGGACACTCCCGGTCCGAGCGCCCCGGACCTGGCCCACATGAGTGAGGGCCTGTTGAAGTTCGTGGCCATGGGTGATCCGGCGGAGACGGCGGCCGGGAAACTGACGCTGCGCGTCATCCGGGACGAGCTGGCCAGGATCGTGGCCCAGCGGTCGAAGGAGGACCCGAACCTCCACCACCTGGACGGGCTCCGCCTCTACGGCGAGGCCGACTTCGCCGAACTGCCGCTGCCCGACGCGCTCCACCCGGACGCGGCCACCCATCGCCGTATCGGCGAACGCTTCGCGGCAGAGGTCTTCACCGCCGAAGGCGCCTTCGCGCCGCACGAGGCCTGACACCCGGCAACGGCCGTCGCCGAGACCTCAGCGGTCCTCGCCCGCGCGGTCACCCCACAGATGCTCGTCCCCCGCGTCGGCACCGGCCGGGCGGAAGCAGGCGGTCACGACCTTGCCGTGCCGCTGGCAGCGCATCTCCCACTCGTCGGCGAGCATCCGTACGATCCCCACCCCTCGGCCGGACACGTCACCGGACTCCGGGTCCCGCTGTCGCGGCAGCGTCGGGTCCTCGTCGTGGACGCTCACATGGAGGCAGTCGCCGTCCCAGGTGAGTACCAGATGCGCGTCGCTGCGCGCGTGGATGTGGGCGTTGGTGAGCAGTTCGGAGACGGTCAGCACGACGGCGTCCACCGTGTCCGGCTCGTCCGCGGTCCACTGCAGGGACTCCAGATGCTCCCGCGTCCACTCCCGTCCGGCGCGCACACCGCCCGACACCGGAAACGAATGCGCCCAGCCCATCGCCTTGACCCCCACCGAATCACTCCTGTTCCCGCGGTCCGTACCTGCATGTCCACGAACCAGGTACCCGGCAGGCACGCAACCAGGCATGCAACCAGGCATCGAGGGGCCGCGCGAGGGCGTCCGTCGGATGTTCAGCCGGGCTGCGGGGTGGTGCGGATGGCCGCGATGTCCAGCTGGAGGCGGACCTTGTCGCTCACCATGGCGCCGCCCTCGGCCAGCCTGGTGTTGTAGGTCAGGCCCCACTCGGAGCGGTTGATGGTGGTGGTGCCGTCGAAGCCGACGCGCTCGTAGCCGAACGGGTCGGTGACGTACCCGATGTAGGTGAGTTCGAGGACGACGGGACGCGTCATGTCCTTGATGGTGAGGTCGCCGGTCATCCGGTAGACGTCGGGGGCCGCCAGTTTCACGGCGGTGCTGAGGAAGCGCATGTGCGGATAGGCGCCGGAGTCCAGGAAGTCACGGCCGGACACATGGCTGTCGCGCTGGTCCACGCCCGTGTCGACGCTGGCGGTGGACAGGATGATCTCGGCACCCGAGCGGGACGGGTCGCGGCCGTCGAAGAAGAGGCGGCTCTGGTAGTCCGTGAAGGCGCCCCGCACGGTCGTGACCATGGCGTGCCGGACGGAGAAGCCGATCCGGCTGTGCGCGGGGTCGATGACCCAGTTACCGGTCAGGGTTCTCAGGTCCGGTTCCGACTGGCCGACCGGGGGGAAATCGGGTGGCCCGTCGGGCCGTTGCGGTTCGACGAGGGTGGCCGAGCGACGCGGAGAGGCACCTCGATTAAAAAGATTCATGACTCACCCAGCTATTGCGCAATAGATATGTATGCAAGCCAAACCAAGATCCACGAGTTTACCGGATTCGTACCCGCCGATTGGCCCGGCATCCTCGCCCGGCCAATGGGTCACAGAATCCACACACCTGTCACCAGGCCCGCAGAAGGCACTGAGTGCCTGGCCCGCACGGATCCGCCCCGGGATCAGCGCAATTCAGGCGCCCAGCGCATATCGCCCTTCTGATGTCGGGTCAGTAGCCGTACTTCGTCGTGTACGCGCATTCGGTGTAGATGTAGCCGGACGACAGTTTGGCGGTGTCCGAGGCCGGGGACTTTCCGAGACCGCTCTTCGATTTGTGCACGAAGTACGTCGTACCGACGGGCAGCCGGATGGTCCGCTGGGGGTAGTTCTTGCCGCTGTCGCTGCACGGCTTGAAGCCCAGCGTGATCGTGCTGGTCAGGGAGTAGGAGGTGCACTTCCCGCAGGCCCTGAGAGTGAAGCTGCCTGTCACCGGGCCCGTGTACAGCACGGTGATGTCGTCGGGACTGTCGTTCTTGACGGTGACGGAGATGTTGCCACCGGACGCCGTGGTCGGCAGGCGCTTGCCCGCGGCGGGCACGGTCTGGGCGACCTCGGCGGCGATGACGATCTTCTTGGCGCGGGCCACGTTCTTGTGCCCACCGGCGTTCTTGACGAAGTCGTTCATGGTGGTGACGGCCTCGGCGAAACTGCCGTCCTTGTACTGGTCCACTCCGCAGTCGTACGTACCCGCCTCCGCGCTCTTCTCCGCGCGGTCGGCGTTCTTGGTGAGGGCCTGGGTCTGTCCGGCGTCCTCTCCCGGCAGTCCGACGATCTGGGAGTTGAGGGATTCGAGGCGCTCGACGGCCTTGCAGGGCTCGTCTCCGCGCACGTCCTTCACGGCCTTGTCGACGGCCGTCCCGACCGAGGGGCCCACCTTCGCGCTCTGTTCGGACTGCGGGAAGGTCCTGAGCAGTTCGCCGTAGTGCGTCGCCCAGTCCGCGGATCCGCCGGACAGGGACTGCGCGCCGCACTCGTAGAGCGAGGTGGCCAGCCGGTCGTCGGGCCATTTCGCCAGTGTGCCGAGGTCCTTCTCGTCCATGGTGCGCGGGACCGTGCGCAGGTACTTCAGGGGCGCCACCGCGGTGCAGTAGTTCTTCTCCCCGTAGGCGGAGGCGACGGTGGTGTAGTAGGTCTTGAGCCGGTCGGGGACCCGCTCGGCCGCCCGCGAGCCGGGGTGGTCGCTGCGCAGACCGCTGTAGACGGTCAGGGCCCTGCGGTAGTCGGACTCCGCGTTCCCGAACTGCTGCCTTCCTGCCGCCCGGACCAGTTTGTCCGCGCGCTCCAGGCGGTCCAGGAGCATCTGTTCGGTGGCTTCGTCGCGTGCGCCGCCGTACAGGGCGACACCTCCTGCGGGCACGGCGAGGAGCACGATGCCGAGGACGACGGCGACCCAGGCCGCCGGCGGCCACATCAGCCGGGTCCGCAGCCCCACGACCGCACCGTGGACGGCCGCGAGCGCGAGAAGGACGACGTACGCGACGAGGGCTCCGCCGGGCACACCGTCCGGGTCCGCGGGCAGCGCCACCAGGAGCAGGAGCGCGGTCGCGACCCAGCAGGCGGCCATCAGCCACCAGCGGCGCACCAGCGCGTACCCGAGGCCCATTCCGCTGAGGTTCAGGAGCGCCACTCCGGCGGCTCTCCAGCCGTCCGCGGGCGCGGGCGGTGGCGCGGTCGGCATCGGCGGTACGACGAATCCGTCGCTGAAGTCATGGTGCTGCCAGGACATGACGGTTTCCCCCGGTCAATCACGTCCGAAGTTCTATGACTTGTCAGCGTACGGTCAGCCATAAGATGGCGACAAGAGGAAGCGGCGACCCGTCAGCAACAACCCGCGCCAGGAGCCCCGTTGACGGGTTCTGCGGTCCCGAAGGGCGCGTCGACGGAGGGCGCGTCGGCGGCGAGGCGGCAGAAGCACGACGCCTCGACCGGTACGTCCGCCACGGCCGCGGCGATCTTCAGTTGCTGGGCCACGATCCGCGCCTCCCCCGCCCTGCCCAGCCGGACGAGGCACTCGTGGAATCCGTGCAGGGCCCAGACGTTGCCGGGGTGGTGCAGAGCGCGGGGCAGTGTGTCGTCGAGTCCCAGGTCGGCCCGGTAGACCGCCTCCGCCTCGGCGACGCGTCCCTGGTCGAGGAGGAGGGCGCCGTACGCGTGCCGGGTCGGCTGCATCCACCCCCAGGGCTCGTCGTACGGAAGGTTGTCGTCCAGCTCGATCGACCGTTCCAGGGCGGCGAAGGCGGCCTCGAAGTTCCCCTTGCGGTACTCCAGTTCGCCGTCGAGCATCGCCGACGCGACCGCGAGGATGTCGGCGCAGGTGTTGTTGAACAGCATCCGGGTCTCCGGAACGCGTGTGACCGTCTCCCTGAACAGCGCGCGCTCGGTCTCGGCCCCGGCGATCCGGCCGGTGGCCGAGTACGCGACCCCGCGGGCGTAGTGGCGCATCGCGGTCGTCACGCAGTACAGCAACGGGTCGGCGGGCAGCGGCAGTTCCAGGATGTCGGCCCAGCGGCCGAACCGGATCAGGACGTGCACCCGCATGGCGAGGAAGCCCTCCAGCCAGTCCGCCATGGGCGGGCTCTGCACCCGCAGCAGCTCTTCCGGAATGGAGGCTTCGAGCTGGGCGGCGGTCTCCAGTGCGGTCCTCGACTGCCCGAGGAACATGGCCCCGTAGATCCTGAAGTGGTAGTTGTGCGAGCGGTACAGCGTGTAGAAGTTCATCGCCCCGGACCGTGCGAGGTACTTCTCGTCGGCGGCGATCGCCGTGCCGTTGTCGGCCACCACGCGCCGGTAGTCGCCGCACAGCACGTCCAGATGGGTGGGCATGTGCTGGAGGTGGCCGGCGTCGGGCACCAGACCGCGCAGCCGGTCCGCCGCGGGCAGCGCGGTCTCGGGGACCGAGGACATCTCCATCAGGTGGATGTACAGGTGCAGCAGCCCCGGGTGCCGTACTCCCGCGTCGGTGGCGAGCGCCCGCTCCAGCACACCTCCTTGGCCGCCGCCGCGCGCGAGCCGTCGGCCGGCTCGCCCGTGCGCAGGTCCCACAGCTGCCAGGGGGTGAGGTTCATCAGCGCGTCGGCGTAGAGCGTGGCGACGTCCAGGTCGTCCGGGGCGAGTGCGTACACGGCGCGCATGCTGTCCGCGTAGGGCTCGTTCCACACCGAGCAGTCCTCGACGGCCTTCGCCTGCGGATAGCGGGCGCGCAGCGCGCCGATCAGGGCCTGTTCGACGGGGGTGGCGCCGGCCGCCTTCTCCTGGGCGAGCTCCACGGCGGCGTGCGTACGGTCGACGGTACGGACCAGGTCCTCGCCGTCGAAGAACTCCCAGGGTTTGTTGTAGTTCGGGCCGAGGGCGTAGGCGATGCCCCAGTGGGCCATGGCGCAGTCGGGGTCCGCCGCCGCGGCGGCCTCGAAGCAGGCGACGGCTTCCTCGTGGTGGAAGGCGTACGACCAGACCAGCCCGCGGTCGAACCACAGCTGGGCCTGAGAGGACTCGGTGCTCACCATGCGGCCGTGGGTACCGAGGTCGTAGTAGTCCATCCGCAACTCCTGCGCGTGCGCGGCCGAAGCCCCCGAAGATTGTGTGGCTCCGAGCCTAGAGGTGATGCGCGCGCATTTGTCCCGCTTCCCGGTGAGTGCCGCGGTCGGTCCGTCCCCCGTCGGCCCGTCCCCCGTCGTGCCGGGGACGGACCGGAACCGGCTGTCCCGCCTTCAAGACTCCTGCCCTCAGGACTCGCGGTCTCAGAACGCGCAAGCTCAGAACTCGCGGTCGATGCCGGTCACGAAGGCCGGGCCCAGCGGAGCGTCCTTCTCGGGGAAGCCGCTGTCGCGCAGGGCCCGCGAGATCAGCTGGACCGCTTCGGCCTCGGCGCTCGCCTGGTCCGCCGCCTCGACCTCGATCCGGGCGGAGAACATGCCGCCCTCCTCGACCGTCAGCAGGCTCAGCTCCTCGCTCTCCCCCAGGTCCGTGTTCTTCGGGTCCCTGGGACGGAGCCTGCGCTCGATGTCGGCGCGCGCGGCGTCCTCGACGCCGTTGACGAACGTGCCGGGGACGGTGATGACGTACGTGGTCATGGGACTCCTTACGAGGCTGCGCCGGGTCGTCGAGGGCGGGTTCGGGCCGCACGGGGCAGGCAGTCCGCGACGAACTCCGCGGTTGTCCTGATCCCATGTGGTCGCTCCCTCGACCGGATCCGCTCCGTGTTCTGCTCCATGAGCTGTTCCGGTCCACCTCTCCCGGCTCGTATGTGATCCACGTTCCACGTTCCCCTCCTTCGGCGGGAAATGCGGACTGTTCCGCGCGGCGGGCCGACAAGGCACCCGACCAGCCTCTTTTGCCCGTACCTCGTGTGGTCCGGTGCCAGGGCCGGGTGAATCGGGGAACAGCAGTCCCCACCGGACGCCCACGGTTCGCGTACACCCCGGTAGCCTCATCGAATTCACGCGCACAGTGCCTCTCCCGGGTGCAGGCGGGGGGCCTCGTGGCGCATTCTTGCTGTGTCAGCCACCCGGGCGGCGCACGGACGAGGTAGGGCCGATGACTGGGAGAGCCGAGCACGAGACCCGGATCCCCGGACGCCTGGACCCGCTGCTCACCGGGATCACCACGGAGGCGATCAGCGCGGCCGGCGGCTTCGCGGGCGGTGTGTACCTGCGCTCCGGCACACCGGGCCTGCTGCGGCTCGCCGTGCTCTCCGGGCTGCCGGGACCGCTGTTCCGCCCCTGGTGGCGGCTGCACGTGGACCGCAGGTTCCCCGTGGCGGACGCCTTCCGGCTGGGCGTCCAGGTGGTGCTTCCGGACGCGACAGAAACGATGCGCCGCTATCCCCAGTTCGCGGCGAGCCTGCCGTTCCAGTTCGGCTCCCTGTACGTACCGGTCGTGGGCAGGTCGACGACGTACGGCGTACTGACCATCCTGCGGCCCTCCGCCTCGGACGCCACCGAGGTCCTGCCCGACCGTGACCGCATGGCGCAGCTGGCCGAAGACCTGGGCCAGGCCCTGTGGAAGCTGGAGGAGGACGGTGAGACGGACATCGCCTGGGACGGCGAACCGCTCTGCGTACGGCCACCGGCCACGCATCCTCCCTCCGGGCGCATCGGACGGTTCACCTGGGACCCGGTGTCCGACGTCGTGACCGCGGACAGCCGTCTGCACGCCCTGCTCGGTGTGGCGCCGGGCAGATGCACGGACACCCCGCAGGCGCTCGCGGACGCCGTGGCCGCCGCCGACTCCCCTCAGATGCTGACCGCCTTACGGGAGACCGCCGCGGGCCGACCACCACCCCTCCCCCTGCCGGTGCACGCGTCCGACGGCAGCCTGCGGCTGCTGGAACTGTGGAATCCGGAGGACACGGCCGTCTCGCCCGGGCCGTGCGCGGTCCGCGGCCTCGTCCTCGACCCGGACATCGGGTCGGCGGCGGACGGAGCGGCCGATCTGCTCCCCGAGGGGGTGTTCTGCCTCGACCGGCTGGGGCTCATCGTCTACGCGAACGAGCAGGCGGCCCGGCTCCTGGGCCGCCCGCGGACGCGGCTCCTGGGCCGTCCCCTGGGCGAGGAGGTGCCGTGGCTGGAGCGCTCCGCCTACGAGGACCATCTGCGCGAGGCGCTGCTGTCGCTGGAGCCGGTGCACTTCCACGTCGTACGTCCCCTGCGGTACGGCGAGGACCCGGCCCCGGAGTTCCACGGGGGCGGTGACTGGCTCGCGGTCTCCGTCTATCCCGGGCCCGACATCCTGACCTGCACCGTCGTACCCGCCAACCGGATGGCCGACCCGGTTCCCGGACTCGCGCCGCCGTCCGAGGGGTCCGCGGCGGCCGGTGTGCCCCTGCCCGACGGGGCCGCCGCCAAGGTCACCTCCATGGCGCCGCTGTACCGCCCGATCGTCCTCGCGATCGCGCTGACCGAGGCGGTCACCGCGCGCCAGGTGTCCGCGGTCGTGATGCAGGAGCTGCTGCCCGCCTTCGGGGGCGGCCGGCTCGCCATCTATCTGCTCCAGGACCGGCACCTCTACCTGGCCTGGGAGACGGGCTTCCCCCAGGGGTTCCTCGCGCCGTTCGAAGGCGTCGGCCTCGACGCGCGGCTGCCGGGGGTGGAGACCCTCACCAGTGGCCGCCCGCTCTTCTTCGAGTCGATGCAGCAGCTCGCGACCGCCTACCCGGGCGTCCCCCTCGACGCGACCGAGGGCTCCCGTGCCTTCCTGCCCCTGATCGCCTCCGGGCGTCCGGTCGGCTCCTGCATCCTGGGCTTCGACCGCCCCCGCGGCTTCAGCACCGAGGAACGTACGGTGCTCACGGCCTTGGCCGGGCTGATCGCGCACGCCATGGAGAAGGCCCAGCGCTACGACACCGAGGCCGCCCTCGCCCGCGGGCTTCAGCAGGCGCTTCTCCCCCGCCGCCTCTCCGCCCATCCGCGGGTGGAGACCGTCGGGCGCTATCTGCCGGGCACGCAGGGGATGGAGGTGGGAGGGGACTGGTACGACGTCGTCGAGTCGGGCGACGGGCTCGCGCTGGTCATCGGCGACGTCCAGGGGCACGGTGTCCAGGCCGCCGCCACGATGGGTCAACTGCGCAGCGCCGTACGGGCCTTCGCGCTCGGTGACCGGCCGCCGGACGAGGTCATGAGCGGCACCAACCATCTGCTGATCGACCTCGACCCCGGTCTGTTCGCCAGCTGCTGCTACATCCGTCTCGATCCGCTCACCGGTCAGGCCCGGGTGGCGAGAGCCGGTCATCCGCCGCCGATCCTGCGCTTCCCGGACGGCCGCACGCATGTCCTGGAGATCCCCGGCGGTGTCGTCCTCGGGGTGGATCCGCAGGCCCAGTACCCGGTGACGGAACTGCACCTGGAGCCGGGCGCGATCCTCGCGCTCTACACGGACGGCCTGGTCGAGACGCCCGGCGTCGACATCGACGAGGGGATCACCGCGCTGCGCGTGGCCCTGGCCCGGGCGGGCTCCCCCGCCGGCCGCCCCGGGGGCCGCTCGCTCGCGGGGGTCGCCGACCGGCTCACCGCGAAGGCCCGCCACGTGGCCAACCGCCCGGACGACATAGCGCTCCTGCTGGCCGCCCGCCGCGCGAAGCCCGACCGCCACCGCTGACCGCCCGCCCGCCCGTTCGCCGCTGACCGCCCGGTCATCCGCTCCGGGACCGGCCCTCATCGGCGTGGCGGGGCCGTCGTCGCGCGGCCGAGGCGTACGGGCACTCCCGGTGAGTACAGCACGCTCACCGGCTCGCCCGTCGGAGCCGGCAGACCGGCCGAGCCGATGAGGTTCTCCTCGCACTCGACCAGCGTCGCGCGGTGCAGCGGCCAGCGCGGATGGTCGTTCGGAAGGAATCCGGCGTCGCCGAAGAACGGCTTGTGCATACCCCACCGGGCGGTGAGGAAGTGTTCGAGGCCGGTGGGTTCCGCTATCCGCTCCCCCGGCCTGACGACCAGGCGGCTGTAGGCGCCCCGCGGGCCCGGCAGGCGCCGCGCGCTGGCGTAGGCGACCGTGTCCTCGCCGGTCCGCACGGACATGCGGGACCACACGTACGGCAGGCGGAAGCCGAGGCGGCCCATGAGCACCGGTACGAGCCGGGAGGCGTCCATGGACCGGAAGACCACACCGCGCCGCCCGTACGCGTCGACCGAGTACAGCCGCACGTTGGTCTCCGGGAAGGAGCCGAAGTAGGGCACGCCGGGCAGTCTCAGCCAGCCCACCCGGTGCATACGGAAGGCGACCAGACCGACGTAGGTGACGCCGTCGAAGGTGTCAGGGACGGTTCCGGCCGACAGCAGGCCCGCCACGGCCGCCGGATCCACGGCCCAGTGCACGAAGGTCAGGTCCAGCCACTCCTGGGTGAGCAGGGGGCGGCGCAGGAGGACCGGGGCGTCGGGCGTGATGGGTTCCGGCGCTGACGAAGTGATCGACACGGGCGCCAGCATCGCAGGGCCGTGCTCCGCGCACGGCGAGAACCCGTGCCGTGTGACGCGTCTGGCACGGGACGGGTGCGGTGCGGGACAGCCGACGTCAGACGTCGGTGGGCAGACCGCTCACCTCGGCGATGCCGCGCAGTTCCTCGTCCTGACGCTGGCGCTCCCCGATGAAGTCGGCGATCTCCTGGCACCGGGCGGGATCGGCCGCGGTACCCGAGTCGGTCACGACCCTGACGGGTCCGCCCTCCTCGGTCTCGATCTCGACGATCTGGTTGTCCATGCGCCCGGTGACGGCGACCGCCACGACGAGGGACGCCTCGTCACGGACCTCCTGCGAGACCTTGGAGCCCTCCTCGCCGTCGAGGCTCAGCTCGATGGGTCCGGCGCGTTGCTCCTGCATCGCTTCGAGGACGGGTTCGACCATGCGCAGCAGCATCGCGTAGTCCGTCGGGTTCATACGGACACGCAGCAGATCGAGGTACAGGTCCACGGGGCGGCTTTCCGGCGGAAACTCTGATTCAGTCATGGGACTCGACTTCCCCAATGTGGGCAATGTGATCGCATCTGCGTCCAGAATGGTGGATCTCCGCGCTCGCCGCCGCTCGAAGCGCCCGCCCCTCGTACAAACGTGCGTTTCGACCGCCAGGTTCACGCGCCCCGGCGGATCCGGGCGGCCTTGCGGGCCTCCGCCGTCTGACGTGCCTCGGCCGTCCTGCGGGACTCGCCACCGGCACGGCCCGGGCGGGTGCCCATGCCCCGGAAGGGGGCGCCGCCGCGCGGGGGACGCTCCGCGGTCTGCCCGCTCCCGGCGACGGGGACACCGGAGGGCTTCTGCGCGCCGGTGATAAGGCTCAGCTCGGCCTCGCCGGAGCGGACCTGGGTGACCTGCGGGCGGATACAGGCGTCGGACATCAGGCGGGTCATGTCGCGGCGCTGATTGGGCATGACCAGCGTGACGACGCTGCCGGACTCGCCCGCGCGGGCCGTACGGCCGCCGCGGTGCAGGTAGTCCTTGTGGTCGGCGGGCGGGTCGACGTTGACGACGAGGTCGAGATCGTCGACGTGGATGCCGCGGGCCGCGACGTTGGTCGCCACCAGCACGGTGACCGCGCCGCTCTTGAACTGGGCCAGGGTGCGGTTGCGCTGGGGCTGCGACTTGCCGCCGTGCAGGGCCCCGGCCTTCACACCGCTGCCGAGCAGGTGCTTGGTGAACTGGTCGACGGCGTGCTTGGTGTCGAGGAACATCAGGACGCGTCCGTCGCGGGCGGCGATCTCCGTGGCGGTGGCGTACTTGTCCGCCCCGTGCACGTACAGCACGTGGTGCTCCATCGTGGTGACGGCACCGGCCGACGGGTCGACCGAGTGGACCACCGGGTCGTGGAGGTAGCCGCGGACCAGGAGGTCGATGTTGCGGTCCAGCGTCGCGGAGAACAGCATCCGCTGCCCCTCCGGCTTCACCATGTCGAGGAGGGCGGTGACCTGGGGCATGAAGCCCATGTCGGCCATCTGGTCCGCCTCGTCCAGGACCGTGATGCCGACCCGGTCCAGACGGCAGTCCTTGCGCTCGACGAGGTCCGTGAGACGGCCGGGGGTCGCGACGACGACCTCGGCGCCGGAACGCAGCGCACCGGCCTGCCGGCCGATCGACATACCGCCGACCACGGTGGCCATCCGCAGCTTCAGCGCCCTGGCGTACGGCGTGAGCGCGTCGGTGACCTGCTGGGCCAGCTCACGGGTGGGGACGAGGACCAGGGCGAGCGGCTTCTTCGGCTCGGCACGCCGTCCGGCCGTGCGGACGAGAAGGGCCAGGCCGAAGGCGAGCGTCTTGCCCGAGCCGGTGCGGCCACGGCCCAACACGTCGCGGCCCGCGAGGGAGTTGGGCAGCGTGGCGGCCTGGATCGGGAAGGGCTCCACCACGCCGAGGCCGGTGAGCGTCTCCAGCAGCTCGGCGGGCAGGCCCAGTTCGGCGAAGGTCGACACCGCCGGGAGAGCGGGGGTGAGGGTGGCCGGCGGCGCGAACTCCCCCTGCAACGCGGCGGGCCGCCGTCCGCTGCCGCCGGAGCGGCCGACGGGGCGCCCCTGGCTCTGCGAGCGGGACCGGCCACCGCGGTCGGAGCCGCCGAAGCCGTCCTTGCGGTTGTTTGAGAAACGATCATTCGTACGAGCTGAGCGGTTCATGAAGAACCTTCCTCGATATGGCACGTATCGAGGAATTCTCGGCGTGTACGAGCCGAACGAATTGCAAGAACGAGCCGGATGCAAGATAAAAGCAGGCCTGCCCAGCCGACTCGGCACACCGGGAGACGGTGTCGGGCGGCGGGAATCCCCGGAATGGAGAACGGGGCGGATCAAAGGGCCGGATCGGGGGTGCGGAGAACGCGTGGACCGGACCGGCCGTCGGTGGGCCCGCGGGGCGGTCCCCCAGGCCTTTGAAAAAGCAACAAGCTGGGGCCCCACGCTAAGTGGGACCCCAGCTGCCTTGTGCGCTACAACATCAGGCAGGAACGATGTTCTCCGCCTGCGGGCCCTTCTGGCCCTGCGTGACGTCGAAGGTCACCTTCTGGCCTTCCTGGAGCTCGCGGAAGCCCTGGGTGGCGATGTTCGAGTAGTGGGCGAAGACGTCGGGGCCGCCGCCGTCCTGCTCGATAAAGCCGAAGCCCTTTTCCGAGTTGAACCACTTCACGGTTCCACTAGCCATGTCATATCCCTTTCGGGGCAGTACCCGGGGGCCCGCACTGTGTGGACCCCTGTGACGCCGCAATTGACCCCGTCCGGAATGGAACGCCGGAAATACAAAAGTGCCCGACGAATACGAATTCGCCTGCGGCACTTGAAGTGTGCGGGAACTACAACTGCAACTCGATCAAGACTATCACGGAGGGCCCGTCAGGCAACGGCACGGCGGCACCGCCGGAAAACCGTTACCTACGGACATCCGGCACCCGTGAAGCCCTCGCGGGAGCGCGCCGCGCGAAGTGGCGGGCGAGGTCCGTGCAGGACTATGGAAACTGACGACTCGTCAGGTTACGCTCCGCGCATGATTCCCACGGTGGTCTGGGGTACCGGCAATGTCGGCCGCGCCGCGATCCGTGCGGTCGAGGCCCATCCGGCGCTCGATCTCGCGGCCGTGCTCGTCCACAGCCCCGACAAGGTCGGACGCGACGCGGGCGAGCTCGGCGGTCTCGGCCGGGGACTCGGGGTCGCGGCGACCGACGACATCGAGGCCGTACTGGCCGCGGCCCCCGGGGCCGTCGTGTACGCGGCCTCGGGCGACATCCGGCCCGACGAGGCGCTGGCCGACATCGGCAGGGCGATCCGCGGCGGCGCCGTGGTCGTCACACCGTCCCTCTATCCGCTCTACGACCAGCGCAACGCCCCGCCCGAGTTCCGTGACCCCGTACTGGCCGCCGTCGCGGACGGCGGCGGGTCGCTGTTCGTCTCCGGCGTCGACCCCGGCTGGGGCAACGACGTCCTGCCCCTGCTGATGAGCGGTCTCGGCACGGCCGTCGACGGCATCCGCTGCCAGGAGGTCTTCGACTACTCCACGTACGAGCAGGAGGAGTCGGTGCGGTTCCTGGTCGGGATGGGGCAGCCGATGGACTACGAGCCGCTGATGCTCGCCCCGTCGATCCCGACCATGGTGTGGGGCGGGCAGATACGGCTGATGGCCCGCGCGCTCGGCGTCGAGATCGACGAGATCCGCGAGACCCTGCAGCGCCGCCCGCTCGACACCACCGTGAGCACCCGGACGATGGGCGAGTTCGAGGCCGGCACCCAGGGCGCGGTGCGCTTCGAGGTGCAGGGGATCGTCGGGGGCGAGCCCCGGATCGTGATCGAGCACGTCACCCGGATCCATCCGTCCTGCGCGCCGGACTGGCCGGTTCCGCCGAACGGCGACGGGGCCCATCGCGTGATCATCGAGGGCCGCCCGCGGATCGAGATCACCGTCGAGGCGACCGACGAGGGCGAGAACCGGTCCGCGGGCGGGAACGCCACGGCGGTCGGCCGGCTGGTGGGCGCCATCGAGTGGCTCGTGGCCGCGGAGCCAGGACTGTACGACGCGCTCGACGTCCCGCTGCTTCCGGCGGCCGGAAGGCTCGGCAGGAAGTGACACCGCGCACGCGAAGGAGTCCCGGATGAACGTCGACATTCCCGAGGGCAGGAACGCGATCGAGTACGTGTGGGGCGACCTCGTCCCCGGTATCGGGCCCGCCGCCGCGAACTTCTCGCTGGCCGTCTACGCCCATACGACCCTGGGGCTGCGCGAGTTCGAGGCCGCGCGGCTGCGGATCGCGCAGATCAACGGCTGCCTCTTCTGCCTCGACTGGCGGACCGAGCGGGACGGGCTCAAGGTCGAGGAGGAGTTCGCCGACGCGGTGGCGAAGTGGCGTACGACCGACGCCTTCGACGAGCGCACCCGCCTCGCCGCCGAGTACGCGGAGCGGTACACCCTGGACCATCACGGCCTCGACGAGGAGTTCTGGGACCGGATGACCGCGCACTACAGCCAGGCCGAGATCGTGGAACTCACCATGAGTCTCGGATCGTGGCTGGCGTTCGGACGGCTCAACCGCGTGCTGGGGCTCGACGCCATGTGCGTCCTGCCGGGGCACTGAGCCGGCGGTCCGGGGCCGTCCGGTGGTCCGGGCGGCCCCGGCCGCTCACCCCGGACGTCGTTACAGGTCCGCGGCGATGATCGCTTCGATGTTGCGTTCGGCGAGCGCCGTGATGGTGACGAACGGGTTGACGCTGGTGTTGCCCGGGATGAGGGAGCCGTCGATGACGTACAGGCCCGGATGTCCCTGCAGGCGGCCGTAGTTGTCGGTCGCCTTGTTGAGCACCGCTCCCCCGAGGGGGTGGTACGTGAGGTGGTCGCCCCAGATCTTGTAGGTGCCGAACAGGTCGGTCCGGTAGATCGTGCCCTCCTTGGCGTTGATCTTGTCGAAGATCGTCTTGGCCATGTCGATGGACGGCTGCTTCCAGGCCGTCTGCCAGTTGAGGTCGACATTGCCCGTCCCCGCGTTGTACGAGAACTGGGCGCGGTTGGGGTTCTTGGTGATCGACAGATAGAACGAGGCATAGGTCTCGATGCCGGTGGGCAGCGGGGCCACCTCGGCGAACGCGCCGCCCGCGGCCCAGTTGTCGATGCCGGAGCACGGGATGGACGACTGCACGGCGCCGGTGGGGTCCCACAGATGGTTGGCGCGGCCGCACATCACGTTGCCGTTGTCGCCCCAGCCCTTGCCCACCTCGCTGTTGAGGCCGGGCAGGGCGCCGGTTGCCTTCAGCCTGACCAGGAGCTTGCTGGTGCCGACGCTGCCGGCCGCGAAGAACACCCGGTCGGCGGTGACGGTCTTGGTGGCCGTGGTGCCGCCGGTGGTGTTGAGCTGGTCGATGACGACCGTGTAGCCGCCACCGGAGGCCGGGGCGACCGAAGTGACCTTGTGGAGGGGTGAGACGGCGACCCGTCCGGTCGCCTTCGCCCTGGCCAGATAGGTCTTCTGCAGGGACTTCTTGCCGTAGTTGTTGCCATAGAGGATCTCGCCCGCGAGCGCGGACTTCGGTACGGTCCCGGCCGCCTCCTGCTCCATGTAGTCCCAGTCGTACACGTCGGGCACGAAGACGAACGGGAAGCCCGAACGCTCCGCGTGCTTACGGCCGACCCGCGCGTACTGGTAGCAGTCGGCGGTCTCGAACCAGGTCGGGTCGACCGTGGCGACCCCGAGGCCGGCGTTGGCGCGCGGGTAGTAGACGGAGTACATCTGGGCGGCGTCGACCGACGGCAGGACGGCGGCGAAGTTCTCCCGCTTCGGAGTGACCGCCATGCCTCCGTTGACCAGCGAACCACCGCCGACACCGCGGCCCTGGTAGACGATGATGCCGCCCATCTCCTCGGCGTCCAGGATGCCGGTGTAGCGGGGGATGTCCTTGTCGATGGGGAAGCCGAGGAAGTTGCTGAGCGGCTGCTTCGTCCTGGTGCGCAGCCAGTAGGACCGGTAGTCGGGGCTGGTCGTGTTGGCGAAGATCTTGCCGTCGGAGCCGGGGGTGTCCCAGGCCATACCCATCTCGATCATGTGGACGTCGACGCCCGCCTGGGCCAGGCGCAGGGCGGCCACCGAGCCGCCGTATCCGGTGCCGATCACGAGGGCGGGCACATGCGCCCCCGGTTCGATCACCGCCGCCGCGGCCGAGGTGGCGGCGTGCGCCGGGGTCAGTTGCCCGGCGAGCGCGGCCGAGCCAAGAAAAGAACCAGTTCCAGTGATGAATCTTCGCCGGGACACACCCCTCAGGCCCGTCCCACGTGGGGAATCGTCGTTCATGCGCGGCTCCTCACTCTCATAGAGTGAAACGGGTTCTACTGGCACCCCCGTGAGAAGTCACGCCATACCCTGAGGTAACTTTCAAACGATCACATAGTGGGCATCACGTATCGCACGTCCCGTACTTGACGGGGCGTCACATATCGCGCAGCAGCCGCCTGGCGGTCAGCGCGAGGCTGAACTCGACCATGTCCGCCGGGCGGGCGAGCGACCGTCCGGTCAACTGCTCGCACCGCTTCAGCCGGTTGAGGACGGTGTTGCGATGGCAGTACAGCCGGGCGCTCGCCCGCTGCGCCGAGCCGTCGCAGTCCAGCCACGCGGCCAGCGTGTCCAGCAGGATGTCGCGGTCGGACGGCTCCAGACGCAGCAGCGGTCCCAGGACCCGCTCGGCCAGCGCGCCGCCCAGCTCCGGGCACGACATCACGAGGGCGGCGGGCAACTGCTCGGTCAGCCGTACGGTGCCGCCGTCGTCCGCGCACATGCTCAGGGCCATGTCCGCCAGCCTGCGGGCGTCGCCCACCGCGGCGAGGCCCGCCACGACGGGGCCGACACCGACCCTCGTGCCGGCGGGCGCGGTCAGCCCCACCGCCAGCTCGTCCTGATCTCCGTCACCGTCACCGTCGCCCACCAGGACGATGCAGTGGTCGACCTCCACCCCCGTGTGCCAGTACACGCGGGCCCCGGCCGGGACGACGGCGCCGGGCACGGAGGTGCGGCCCGCCTGGCGGCCACCCGCGACGGCGATCACGGCGTACCGGCCCTGTTCCGGCAGGTCCAGCGCCTCGGCCGTCTCGGCGACGTCCGCGATCCGGCTCGTACCGTCGAGCAGGGCGGCGGTCAGCAGCCGCACCCGGTGCTCCTGGCGCCAGGCGTGCTGGCGCTCCACCTTGCGGTAGACGTCCGCCACGAGGGTGCAGTGCTCGTCCACGAAGTTCCATACGTCGGCCGCCACATGGACGAGCAGACGGACGTCCTCGGGGGCGGTCCGTGAGGTCTCCTCGACCAGCGCCTGCCAGATCAGCGATCCGCCGAGCCGGAAGGCGTGCAGCAACGCGTCCAGCGGCAGCCCCTGTTCGGCACGGGAGGCACCGATCTTCCACGAGCAGCGCAGTGCGGCGTCGCGGGCGTTCCTCGGGTCGAGGAGCGAGCTGACGCTGTGCCTCAGTGAGCGGTGCACCTCCTGCCAGGTGCCCGCGGGGTCGCTCTCCAGGGTGCTGCGGTAGGCGGGTTCCCGTTCCCGCAGCGCCGCCACCAGCCGGTCGGTCAGCTCCGGGAGGTTGTTCAGGAGAACGCGGGCCGACCGGTGCAGCACACGAAGGGCGTCGGCGTCGATCAGCGAACGGACCCTCGGGCCACGTGACGGCGCGGCGGACGGCGGTCCGTGACCCAGCTCGGCTCGGGACCGTACGGCTTGCTGCATCACATCTCCCGGGGCGTCGGCTCGGCTGCTCCGTAGAATGACATACCGTCCAGTCGGTCCCTAGGGTTGTGCGTCGTTCTTTTCCATCGGCCCGTGACACGCACCCTGCGTGCCCCGGGGTTTCAGGGGAATCCGGAAGCCGAACGGGAGGAGATGTGTCATGTATCTGGCACGTGGTGGCGGCGCGGACCCCGAGGGCCTGCTCTGGGCCCTGGGCGCCCTCACTCTGTACGCGCTGATCAGCTACGCACTGGCGTACCGGGCGCGCGCCCGGCGCGGCTCCGGGCATCCGGCCCATGACGCCCTGCACGACCTCAAGGACCGCGAGGAGCCGCAGACGCCCCGGCAGCGTTTCGAGAGCCGCACGATCATGCTGTGCGGAGCGGCCGCGACCGGTCTGGTCGCCTTCGCCACCTTGGGCGTGGTGCGGGTGGTGGCGATCACGGTCACCGCGGTCGTGGCGGTCTCCGTGTGGGCGTACTACGACCACCGGACCGAGAATCCGGCGGCTCAGCGGCGCTGACGTGCGGTGGGCCGCCGTCGCCCCGCAGGGGGCCCTTCACCGTCCGCGGCTCAGGGGCCGGGGCCCGGGTCCGGTTCCACGGCGTCGGTGATGCCGGCGCGGGCGGCTTCGAGCTGGGCGGCGAAGGCCACTCCGAGGAACAGCGCGACACCGGTGAGGTTGGCCCACAGCAGCAGGGCCACGAACGCGGTGAGAGGACCGTAGACGGCACCGAACGACCCGCTCTCGGCGACGTACAGCGCCAGCAGCCAGGTGGCCGCGACCCACAGCACCAGATGGACCGCCGAGCCGAAGGCCAGCCAGGTGTAGCCGGGCTGGTCCCGGCGCGGAGCCCAGCGGAAGATCACCGCGGAGGCGACCCACACCAGCACCACGCCCAGGGGCACTTCGAGCGGGCCCCACCAGTCGAGCACGTCCCGGGACCAGCCGAGTGCCTCCACCACCGACTGCCCCACCGCGTCACCGGCGACCAGGACGAGGAACCCCAGAACCAAGGGCATGCCCGCGGTGAGGGCGAGGAGCAGCGACCGGCCGTACTTGACCAGGAACGGGCGATCGCGCTCGATGCCGTATATCCGGTTGGCGCCCCGCTCGACCTGGCCCATCGCCGAGGTCAGGTTGAGCACGGCGAAGGCCAGGCCCAGCCACATCGCGAGGGCGCCCCAGATGCCGGATCCCGCGCTGCGGGCGGTCTTGTCCAGGGCCTCCTCCACCAGGTCGGCACTGGCGCCGGGCACGATCCGGCCGAGGGTCAGCTCGATGATCCGTCCGATGCTCTCGGTGTGGACGGTCGTGGCGACCCCCACCAGGGCGATGGTGAACGGCACCATGCCGACGACCACCTGGAAGGCGAGGGAGCGCGCGTTGGTGAAGCCGTCGGCGTAGCGGAAGCGGGAGAACGCGTCCACCAGGAGGCGCCGGCCTCCGTAGCGGCGCAGCGCGGCGAGTGCCTCGTCGCCGGAGAGTTCCTCCCCGATCATGTCCCGGGTCTGCGGGACGTGCACGGCGGTACCCATCGCGTATGTCTCCTCAAGTCGTCCGTCCGGCGACCCGAGCCGAACGGGAGATCATCGCACACACATCCGGCCACGTCCGGAACGGGCCGGATCCCGGTCGGTTCCGCCATCATGGGGCCGACGCCGTCCGGGCGCGGAACCCAGCCGGCTCCCGCGTTCCCGGCACGCCGCACAGCGCTCCGGCACACCCAGTACCCCCACCACAGCGGAGTCGCACACGCATGGGAACCATCGACGCATCGCCCCGCGCCCGCTCGGCGGCGGCCTCGTGAACGCGGCCCGCATTCCCGGGCTGGTGCTGCCCGTCGCCTTCTTCTGCGCCTTCGTCGCCGCCGGCTTCTGGTACTGGCGTCACCGCGGCGACTGAGGCCGAGCGACGCCTCCCGCCGTCTCCGATGCGGTCTGCCGCCGGGTCAGGCGGAGTGGCGGCGGATGTCCTTGAGGAGGTCGTCGATGCTCTGCGGGGTCGTCGCGAAGGAGGTGACGAAGCGGACGACGCCGGGCGCCCAGCGGTCGTGGTAGAAGGCGTAGCCGTCGGCCAGCAGCCCCTCGATGACCTGCTGGGGCAGTCGGCAGAAGAGGATGTTGGCCTCGGCGGCGCCGAGGAGGTCCACCTCCGGTATGGCCTTGACGCCGTCCTGGAGGCGGGCGGCCATGGCGTTGGCGTGGGTCGCGTTGCGCAGCCACAGGCCGTCCGTCAGGTACGCGTCGAGCTGGGCGGCGTGGAAGCGCATCTTGGAGGCGAGCTGGCCGGCCCGCTTGGCGCGGAAGCTCAGTTCGGCGGTGAGGGAGCGGTCGAAGACGACGATCGCCTCGGCGGTCATCGTGCCGTTCTTGGTGGCCCCGAACGACAGCAGGTCGACCCCGGCCCGCCAGGTCAGGTCGGCCGGGGTGGCACCGAGGGCCGCGACGGCTCCCGCGAACCGGGCGCCGTCCATGTGGAACCGCAGGCCCGGCTCCTTGGTGATCGAGCCGAGGGTGCGCAGTTCGTCGAGGGAGTAGACGGAGCCGGTCTCGGTGGACTGCGTGACGCTCACCACGGAGGGTTCCACGCTGTGCACGTCACCGGCCTTGTTGCGGACGGCCGCACGGAGTTCGTCCGCGTCGATCTTCGCGTCGTCGCCGCCGAGGGGTACGAGCTTCGCGCCCGCGGTGTAGAACTCGGGCGCCCCGCACTCGTCGTTGTTGATGTGGCTGTCGCGGTGGCACAGGACGCTGCCCCAGGGCGGGGTGAGCGCGGCCAGGCTCAGCGCGTTCGCGGCGGAGCCGGTGGAGACGACGAGGATGTCGACGTCGCGTTCGAAGATCTCGGACAGCTTGCCGCGGACACCGGCCGTGATGCCGTCGGAGCCGTAGGGCGAGGCCGGGCCCGCGGCGGCCCGGACCACCGCGTCGACTATCTCCGGGGAGGCGCCGGCCGCGTTGTCGCTGCTGAAGGTACGCGCGGCGGTGGCGGTGGCGGCGGTCGTGCTGTTGCTCATGCCGTGGGTCCTGACTTTCCGGTGAGTCGTGTGCTGGGGTGGGGCGCCCGCGCCGGGTCGGCGGCGGTGACGAGCTGGCGCAGGGCCCCGTAATAGACCTCGTGGTCGGTCAGGACGGGCAGGATCGCCGCCACGTCGCCGGTCAGCGCCGGGTGGTCCGCCGGGTCGAGGGAGGCGAGGGCGGTGCGGGTGAGCGCCTGGGTGGCCTTGGGATCGCGGTGGTCCACGAAACTCGCGCTGCCGAGGGTGAGCAGGTAGATCCGCCGGTAGACGGTGATCGCCTCCCGGTGGGTCATCCCGGCCGCGAGGCTGTCGGCGAGCTGCGGCTCGACGAGCCGGGCCAGCAGGTGCGGGCCGAGCCAGGGGCGGGCGCCCCGCAGCGCGACCAGGCCCGGGTGCGCCGACAGCAGGCGGTACAGGGCGCCGAACCGCGTCTCGGTGGCCTCGGCCCAGTCGGTGCCCGGTTCGATCACGGGCAGCCGGGCGGCCAGATGGTCGGTGCACAGGTCCAGCAGTCCGGCCAGATCGGTGCAGCGGCGCTGGAGGGAGGCGAGGGAGATGCCCAGCCGGGCGGCCAGCGCGCGGAAGGTCAGCGCGTGGGGGCCGGACTCGTCGACCAGCCGCAATGCGGCCTCGGCGATCCGGTCGGGGGTCGCGCGGTCCAGGGACGGGGAGTTCCGTGGCATGCGTGTCAGTGTACGGTACGCCGTATCGGAGGCGCCGCCTGGAGCGTCACCCCGCACGCACGTGACCCGGCCGCCTCCCCCCAGGGGCGACCGGGTCACGGCGCACGGGAGCGCTGCACCACGCCGGCACGGGCCGGGCCGTGCGGTTCACCGCCCGTGCCGGAAATCGTTCACAGATTCCGGGGAGGCGTGGTGAACGATTCGTCGAAGTCCTCTTCCCGGACCACGCTCAGGGCCCAGATGATGAAGCCCGAGAAGGCGATCATCACGATGGACCAGACCGGGTAGTACGGCATGGAGAGGAAGTTGCCGATGATGATGAGGCCGCCGATGGCCATGCCGGCGACCCTCGCCCAGGTCGACGCCTGGAAGAGTCCGATGCTGACGATCACGGCCACGGCACCCAGGCCGAGATGGATCCAGCCCCATGACGTCAGGTCGAACTCGAAGATGTAGTTGGGGGTGTTGATGAACAGGTCGTCCTCGGCGACCGCCATGATCCCCCGGAGCATGTCGAGCACACCCGCGATCATGAGCATGATCGCCGCGAAGACCGTCAGGCCTTCGGCCCAGTGCCGTTTGCCCGAGTGCGCGTGTGTGTGACCGGTGTGTGTCGCAGTCATACCGAATACCTCGTCTCAGTGTCGTGCGATGCCGTCAGCGACCGGCCGCCGAATGCGTGGTGCCCGTCCCTCCCGAGGTGCCGGAGCCGCTCAGCACCAGCTCCTTCGCCCGGTGGAACTCTTCCTCCGTGATGTCGCCGCGGGCCTTGATCTCCGACAGCCTGGCGAGTTCGTCGACGCTGCTCGGCCGGTCCGCGCTGCGGGCGGTCTGCCGGACGTACGAGTCGAAGGCCTGCTGCTGCGCACGCGCCTGCGCCACCTCGCGGTGCCCCATGTTCTTGCCCCGTGCGATCACGTAGACGAAGACGCCGAGGAACGGCAGGAAGACCACGAACACCAGCCAGCCGGCTTTGGCCCAGCCGCTCATGTCGTCGTCCCGGAAGATGTCGACGACGATCCGGAACAGCAGGACGAACCACATGATCCACAGGAAGAAGACCAGCATGGACCAGAAGACGCTCATGAGCGGATAGTCGTAGGCGAGGTACATGACTTTCCTCCGTCCTGGGCGTTTGCCCAGCCGTTTTCCACCATTTTCAGCGTGCCCGGGTCAAAGCGCCAACGGCCTCACCCGGAGCGGGTGAGAGGCCGGGCCACGTACGGATCGGGAGGGGCGGCGGGGCGTTCCGGCCACGGTTCACGGGGCGGCGTGACCGGAAGCCGCACCCTCCCTGGGCGGGGCGGAGGCCGCGACGGCGACGAGCACCGCCACCGCGGCCAGGGCCACCAGGACCAGGACCAGGACGAGCACCACGGAGCCCACCGTCGGGTGGTTCCACAGGATGAGGGCCAGGGCACCCGCCCCGATGACGATGCCGGTGGCCCACGAGCGGCGGGCGGCCAGCCGGCGCCCCACGGGACCGACGCGCACACCCGCCCGGCCGAGCCCCCGCCCCGCGGCACCCGCGCCGCGCCGGACCCCGCTGCGCAGGGCGACGGCCGCCCGCCCGGGGCCGTACAGATACGCGGCCAGTGCCGTGGCAAGCGCGACGACGATCAGCGTGCGCGTGCTGTCGCGCAGGAAGCGCACGAAGGTGTCGAAGATCGCCGCGGCGGCGTCCGGAGACAGCGTGGCGACCGGGACCGCGTCCAGGTACACCCGGCGCACGGCCAGCAGGGCGATGAGCAGCGCCACCATCATCAGACCGATGCCGACCGCCGTGATCAGCAGCATCAGCCGGTGTCCGGGAGCGGTCCACACGGCCAGCGCCGCGAGGGCGATGGTGAGCACGGGCAGCCACGTGCCGACGATGTCCAGCACCCGCATCGCGTCCTGCGCCCTGGCCAGCTCGGCGGTCCGGAACAGGGTCACGGTCCGGTCGCTGTCGGGGATGAGGGCGGCCCGCTCGAAGCCCTGGTCGACGAGGCGTTGGCGCACCTGGTCCACCACGGATCCGATGTCCAGCTCGATGGCGTCCCCCGAGGCCCGCAGGGCACCCTTGCGTTCCCCGGTGAGCATGCGCAGCACGGCGGCGTGCGCCCGCCGGTTCGCGCCCTCCCACACCTGCTGGAAGAGGTCGCTCGTGACCACGCGTTCGACGTTGCGGCGCACGACGGTCCGTACCGCCGAGGTCAGCGGGCCGGTGAGGGCCTCGGAGCCCGCCACCACGCGCGGTGGGGCGTCGGCGTCCGCGAGCACCTTCGTGAGCGAGGCCGTCACCGCCTCGACGTCCACCTGCTCCACCACACGGGCGGTCAGCCGGTTGATGACCACCTTCTGCACGGCGGGGTCCGAGGCCAGCGGGGCGACGGTCTCCACGTACCGGTCGGTGTCGGAGACCGTGTCGTGCACCCAGGCCGAGACGACCGCCAGGGGCGCGAGCAGGAGCGCCACCAGGAGAAGGATCGACGCGCCCAGCCGGCGTGTCCGCCGGTGACGCAGGGTCGCGGACCGGCGCAGCCGCTCGTACTCCGAGCGTTCCTCGGCGCTCAGGACACGACCGGTGTCCTCCGCTCCGCCGGAGGGGGACGGTACGGCGTTGCCGTCCGGGACGTCGGGGGCCATGGCTCCTCCTCGGAGGTGTGCGCCCCGGCAGCGACGCGCTGCCGACGGGTTACGGAGGCTGCGGCGGGCCGGGGAGGCCGCACCTGGTTACGGGCGCTGCGGCGGGCCGGCGCCGAAGGAGGGCAGGGAGGTGTCAGTCGCTCCCGGCGGGTTTCCCGGGGCCTGCGGGGCTCGCGGGATCTGCGGGGCTCGCCGGGCCCGTGTAGGCCGTGGGTCCGGTGGGGTTCGCCGGTTCGGCCCGGCCGGCCGGGGCCCGCGTACGCGTGGCGCGCTCCTTGCCGAAGGTGGCCCGCCAGGCGAAGGCGATCACCACCTCCACCAGTCCGAGCAGGACGAGCCACAGGCCGAGCAGCCGGGTCAGCGCCCGGGCCGACTCGGTGGGCAGCGCCAGCACCACGATTCCGGCGAGGATGCCGATCACGGCGGCGCCGAAGAGGAAGCCTCGGTGGGGCAGGCCCTTGGCGACGATGGCCGTGTAGAGGGTGAGGATGCCGGACACCAGCCAGACGACCCCGACGATCAGCGAGAGCGCGGCGATCGTCTGCAGCGGGTTCCGCAGGCAGAGCACCCCGGCGAGGACGTACAGCACCGCCAGGAGCAGTCCGGGCAGCCGTTCGCCCAGGTCGTCGCGGGCGAAGGACGCCACGAACCGGAAGCCCCCGGTCACCAGCAGGTAGAGCCCGATCAGGACAGCGAGGACGTGCAGCGTCTCGTCCGGCCAGACCAGGACGAGAATGCCCGGCACGAGTGTGGCGACCGCCGAACCGAGGATCCAGGTCCAGGAGTGCCCGAGTTTCGCCAGCACCTCCGCCGGATCGGCGGACGTCCCCGGGGCCGCCCCGTCGGAGCGGTGAGCCGGTCCGGAACGCGATGCCGGACCACGCGACTCGGTCATGGCCTCTCCTCCTCGGCTCCTCGGCTCCCTCTCGCGCGGTCGGACAGCGCCGCGGACGGACCGCCGCCCGGGCGGTGCGCAGTGGAGCGACCGTCAGCGTCGCGCCCTCCCGGCGGGGCGGGCTCACCCCCGGCGGGTGATCCCGCCCCATCGGGGAGACGATGAGGTGGAGGGCGCGGACGTACGCCGGTGTGCGGCGGAACGGACGGCACGGGTGCCCGGTACGGGCGCTCGGGGGAGGCGCTCGGTACAGGTGCGTGTGGCACGGGTGCTCCCGAGCACCGTCCGAACGGTTCAGGAGGTTCGCGCCATGGCCATACCGATCGCCTTCACGGCCTCCCTGCCCCCCGCCGAGAGGGCGGCGTACGGCAGGGACGCGCGCAAGCGGGCCTCCCGTTCGTGTCACGGCTGGTTCGAGGCCGAGCAGGAACGGCCCGACCCCGTCGAGGTGATAGAGCGCCAGTCGCGCTCACGGCTGACCGAGCTGGTGCCGATCCGCTACGGACGCATGCTGGAGTCCCCGTTCCGCTTCTACCGGGGCGCCGCCTCGATCATGGCCGCGGACCTCGGGCCCGTACCGAACTCCGGCCTGACCGTGCAGCTCTGCGGAGACGCCCATCTGCTCAACTTCCGGCTGCTCGCCTCGCCGGAGCGGCATCTGGTCTTCGACATCAACGACTTCGACGAGACGCTGGCCGGACCCTTCGAATGGGACGTCAAGCGGCTGGCGGCCAGCTTCGCGATCGCCGCCCGGGCCAACGGATTCTCCGTCACGAAGCAGGACCTCGTCGTACGGGCCTGTGTACGGGCCTACCGGGACCGGATGCGCCAGTTCGCCGGCATGGCCACGCTCGACATCTGGTACGCGCAGGACGACGTCGACCGGATGCGGAAGCTGCTGGCCTCCTCGATGGACAAGCGGGCCAGGCACCGTACCGCCGACGCGTCGGCGCGGGCCAGGACACGCACCCACCTCCAGGCCTTCGAGAAGCTCACCCGGGTCACGGCCGAGGGCAGGCGGATCACCCCGGACCCGCCGCTGATCACTCCGCTGCGGGATCTGCTCACGGACACCTCCGAGGCCGACGAGGAGAAGGAGCTGCGGACCGTCGTGGAGGGGTACGCGCGGACCCTGTCCTCCGAACGCAGGCACCTGCTGCGCCACTACCGGCTCGTGGACATGGCCCGGAAGGTGGTGGGCGTCGGCAGCGTCGGCACCCGCTGCTGGATCCTGCTGATGCTCGGCAGGGACGACGGTGACCCCCTGCTGCTGCAGGCCAAAGAGGCACAGGAGTCGGTGCTCGCCGCCCACACGAACGGCAACCACTACGACAACCAGGGCCGCCGGGTGGTGGCGGGACAGCGCCTGATCCAGACGACCAGTGACATCTTCCTGGGCTGGACGAACGTCGTGGGGCTCGACGGCAGAAGCCGGGACTTCTACGTACGGCAGCTGCGGGACTGGAAGGGCATCGCCCGGCCGGAGACCATGGACCCCGGGCTGCTGCGCCTGTTCGGGCAGCTGTGCGGTGCCTGTCTGGCGCGGGCGCACGCCCGTTCCGGCGATCCCGTGGCCATCGCCGCCTATCTGGGCGGGACCGATCGCTTCGACCGCGCGCTCACCGGGTTCGCGCAGGCCTACGCCGACCAGAACGAGCGGGACTTCGAGGCGCTGGGCGCCGCCGTCCGCTCCGGCCGCGTCCGCGCCGAAAGTCTCTGAGAGCGCGCGTGCGGGAGCCGTCGTACGGCGCCGGGACGCCCATGAGGTGTGATCAATGGGTCAGGAAGAGCTTGAACGAGATGATCAGCAGGCCGAGCACCAGGTTGACCCCGGCGGTGACGGCCATCAGAGAGCGGGAGGCGCCGCCCCGCCGTGCCGCGGTGGTGGACCAGCCCACCTGTCCGGCCACGGCGACGGCGAGCGCGAACCACACGGTGGCTTCGATGCCCAGCCCCAGCAGGGGACTGACGGCCACGGCGGCGGCCGGCGGGACGGCCGCCTTGACGATCGGCCACTCGTCGCGGCACACCCCCAGAACGGCCTGGAGGTCCAGCCTCCGCTGTGTCAGCCGCGCCCCGAACACCTGGGCGTGCACGTGCGCGACCCAGAACGCCACACCTGTGAGCAGCAACAACAGCACCAGCTCAAGACGCGGGAACGACCCGAGTGCGCCGGCCCCGATGATCACGGAGGCGGCGAGCATGGAGCCGTAGACGCCCCCGGTGCAGTCGGCCCGGGCCCGGCGCTCCGCGTTGCGCACCGCCCGGGGCGTGGCGTGTCCGGTACCGGACATCTCGCTCTCCTTTCGGGCGACGACCGCGTCCGCCCGGATGCCCGTACCGGCCGTCCTGTCCCATGGCACGTGACGGACCCGGACGACGCCTCACCCGCCAAGGGCGACCCCGGCAGCCGGGCACCCGAACGCCACCCCCTGCTCAGCCCAGGGCGTCCATCTCCTTGTCGAGCGAGAGGGCGGCCGTGATGAGTGCCAGGTGTGTGAACGCCTGCGGGAAGTTGCCGAGTTGCTCCCCTGTCGAGCCGATCTCCTCGGCGAACAGGCCGACAGGGTTGGCGTAGGTGAGCATCTTGTCGAAGGCGTACCTGGCCGGGCCGAGCTGTCCCGCCTGCGCCAGCGCGTCGACGTACAGGAAGCTGCACAGGGAGAACGTGCCCTCGCTGCCGCGCAGTCCGTCCGGGGAGGCCTGCGGGTCGTAGCGCTGGACGAGGCTGTCGGAGACGAGTTCCCGTTCCATCGCGTCCAGGGTCGACAGCCAGCGCGGATCCTTCGGCGCGATGAAGCCCACGGAGGGCATGAGGAGCAGGGACGCGTCGAGGGTGGTGTCCTCGTAGTTCTGGACGAACGACTGGCGGCGGGTGCTCCAGCCGCGTTCCATCACCTGACGCAGGATGCCGTCGCGTGCCGTGGTCCACTCCGGGATGTCGGCGGGCCGGGCGAAGTCGCGTGCCATCCGGATGCCCCGGTCGAAGGCGACCCAGCACATGAGACGGCTGTAGGTGAAGTCCTTCTGCCCGCCGCGTGTCTCCCAGATCCCCTCGTCGGGCCGGTCCCAGGCCTTGACCAGCCAGTCCAGCACCCCGGACAGTGCCTGCCAGCCGTCGTACGGGGGTGCGTTGCCGGTGCCCTGCACGGTGTGCGAGAGGGCGAGGACGGCCTCTCCGTAGATGTCGAGCTGGAGCTGTCCCGCGGCGCCGTTGCCCGCGTACACCGGTGCAGATCCCCGGTAGCCCTCGAAGTGGTCGAGGGCCACCTCCGCCAGCTCGGGGTCGCCGTCGACGCGGTACATGATCTGCAGGGGTTCGCCGCTGACCGTGCGGCCCGACTTCACCCGGTCGCCGAGCCAGCCGCGGAACGCGAGGGCCTCCTCGACATGGCCGAGGCCCAGCAGGGCGCCGACCGACATCGATCCGTCCCGCACCCAGGTGTAGCGGTAGTCCCAGTTGCGTCCGCCGCCGATCTGTTCGGGCAGTCCCATGGTGGGTGCCGCGACGGGCGCCCCGGTCGGCGCGTACGTGAGCAGCTTCAGGGTGATGGCCGCCCTGTTCACCATGTCCTGCCAGCGTCCGCGGTAGCGGCTGCGGCGCACCCACGCGTGCCAGAAGTCCCGGGTGCCCTCGAACAGTGCCATGACGTCCGGGGCCGTGACTGGCGGTACGGGGGTGTCCTCGGCGTCGCCCACCGTCAGGACGAGTGCGGCGAAGTCCCCCTCCTCCATGGCCAGTTCGCCGCGGACGTCGTCGCCGTCCCCGCTCCACCGCACCGGACCGACGATCTGTACGACGGCCTGGGCGCCGGGGGCGTCGAAGCGCACGGTGTCCTCGCCGAGGCCGACGCGGTGCCCGGCACGGCCGTAGTCGAAGCGGGGCCGGCACTCCAGCGAGAACCGGACCCGGCCGCGGGTCACCCGCAGGATCCTGACGAGCCGGTGCCGGCCCACGGCACGCTCGGGCCGCTCCACCGGCATGAAGTCGACCACTTCGCCCACGCCCGACTCCGTCAGGAAACGGGTCACCAGGATCGCGGTGTCCTGGAGGTAGATCTGCACCGGTGGCTGCGCGGTGTCGGCGGACACGGTGAAGTGACCACCGCGGTCGTGGTCGAGGAGCGAGGCGAACACACTGGGCGAGTCGAACCGGGGCGCGCACAGCCAGTCGACCGTGCCGTCGGAGGAGACCAGTGCGGCGGTCTGCAGATCACCGACCAGTCCGTGGTCGGCGATGGGGGGATAGCGTCGCATGGTCGGAGCTCCCTTCGGCAGGAGCGCCCCCGGGCGTCCCATGCCCCGGCACCTTGTCACGCCCCCGCGCCTGCCAACATCGCCCCGCAACACCACCCGAGCCTCCCCCACGACGGGTGAGCTCGCCGATCACGCGGACGCGGGACCTGTGCAACGGGGGGCAGGGCCTTTCGGGGCGCGGGGCGCACGGGGCGCGGCGAACTACGCACCAGGAGCCCGAGGCACCTCAGCGGCGCGGGGAACTGCGCAACGGACCCGAGGTATTCAGGGGCGCGGGGAACTGCGCAACGGGGGTCCGGGGGCGGAGCCCCCGAGGCAGTGACGGAAGCCCCCCCCCCCGAGCCGCGGAAACACACCCCGGGGGCCCGGGGGCAGAGCCCCCGGATCAACAGCGGGAGGCCAGGTCGCTCAAGAGAACAAGGCCTCCAGATCCGGCTTATTGTCACCGAACAGCCCATCCTCCTCACCCAGCGCCGCCAACTTCTCCAAGGAGGGCATGTCAACATCCTCCGGCCACGCGGGCAACGTGAGCTTCGCCAGAACATCCCCATCGATCTTGGTGTACGTCGTGAGAACCTGACGGGCCTCATCGGGATGACCCGTCGCGTACTTCAGCGACTCGGCCATCGCCTCGCTGAACCTCTTCACCAGCCCCGGATCCCGCTTCACCACCTCGGCCGAAGTGAAGTACGTGGCCACGGTCAGCTTCGGATCCGTCTCCGCGAACGGCGACGCCACCACCCGCGCACCCTGCCCCTTGGCGATGGTCATCGCGGGCTCACCCATCCACGCGGCGTCCACCCGCCCGCCGTCCAGCGCGGCCGGCATCTGATCGAACGGAATCTCCACGAACTCGACCTCGGACGGGTCACCGCCGGCCACGCGCACAGATTCACGGACTGTGGTGTCCCCGATGTTCTGCAGGGTGTTCACCGCGACCGTGTGCCCGGCGAGGTCCGCGGCCGACTTGATCGGACTGTCCTTGCTGACACCCACCCCGGTGACGTCGGCCCCGACCTTGCCGTTGGAGGCCGCGCCGTTCACCACGGATCTGACCGGGACTCCCTTGACCTGGGCGACCATCAGCGACGTGGTGTTGCTGAACCCGAACTGGAACTGGCCGCTCACCACTCCGGGGATGATCGCCGCGCCGCCCTGGGCGCTCACCATGTCCAGCTCGATGCCGCGGCTGCCGAAGAACCCCTTCTTCTGGCCCAGATAGAGCGGGGCCACGTCCACGATCGGAATGATGCCGACCTTGACCCGTGTGGTCTTGTTCCCGCCGGAGGACGAGGAACCGCCCGCCCCCGAGTCGGAAGAGCCGCACCCGGCCGCGGCGACGATCGTGGTCAGCACGGCGACCAGCCCGAGAACGCGCCTTCGCATGGGCTCCTCCTGCAGCTCGGTGCTACGGCTCGGCCTATGTTGTGCATTTTCGTGACGGCAGGAATCTACAGGCCTAGTTTCGCGCTGTCAGCACTCAGGACAAGGGCGGCCTCGTGGACCGGAGTACACCGACAGGACGGCGGGCGCCGAAGATCTTTTACGCGCCCCCTTCGATTTCACGCGATCACCGCATCTTGATTTCACTGTCCACTTCTTTCGACGCGTGTGATCCGGCCGTTCGGAGGTACGCCGTCGAATTCTCGAACGGCCGCGTTTGGACCGGCTCTCTCCGGTCAGCCGTAACAGTAGATCGCACGACGAAGCACAAGTGAGGACGTGAACCGCAGTGGCCGAGAACGAGAAGGCGAAGGCGAAGACCGAGCAGGTCAAGGGCAAGGTCAAGGAGACCCTGGGCAAGACTGTCGGCAACGAGCGTCTGACCGCCGAGGGCAAGGCGGAGCAGTCCAAGGGAGACGCTCGCCAGGCCAAGGAAAAGACCAAGGACGCATTCCGGCATTGAGGATCACCTAATGCGGAGGGCCCGTCGCATGCTCTTGCGGCGGGCCTGCTTCTTTTTCAGGCGAAGGAGCGAGAAATGCTCAGGGAGCACCGGATGTCCGTCGCCGGCGCGGCGGCCGTCCCGTCCCGGCCCACCCCCTCCGGACCCCGCAGTCCGGCCGAGGTGCGCGAAGCGGTGAGGTACGCGCTCGCGGAGGCCCGTCGGTCCCGGCGGCGCGAGGCCCTCGACGGTGACGAGGTCATCGGCGACGCCCTGCTCGTCGCCTCGGAGCTGACGACCAACGCGATGCTGCACGGCGGCGGTGTCACCGGGTTCGAGGTGACGCTGGACGACCAGGAGGTGCGGCTGTCGGTGAGCGACCGCAGCGAGGAGTTCCCCAGGCCGGCGCAGCACGGCGACGAGCGGGGCTTCATGCGGCCCGGCGGCCATGGCTGGCCGATCGTCTGCCGTCTCGCCCGCGACGTCACCATCTCGGCACTCCGGACCGGCGGTAAGTGCATCACTGCCGTGGTCCCGCTCAGGCGCCGGTAGAACCCGGCCGGGCCTGTCCGGCAGGCACGTCGAACCGGCTGCACCCACAGGTACAGCCGGTCCTCGGATACAGGCGGAAAGCCGCTCGCAGGGCTCAGCCCTTCACGCTTCGGACGCCGACTGCCGACGGATACCGTCGGATGTCGACCGCCGTCCGCCGTCCGCCGACGGAAAACCGTCCGCAGGAGTCACTTTTTCAGGATGCCGCGTACGTTGTCGACGGACCCACAGCCGGACGGCAACCGGTGCACCCGCTCCTTGAGGAAGTCCGCGCCCAGCTCTTCGCGGCGCTCCATGGCGACGTTCTCCCGCGCCCCGTTGAGGATGGTCCGCTCCTCCTCGTCGGTGTGGTGCGCGATGGCTTCCACCAGCTCTTCGAGCTTCTCGTCCCAGTCGTCGGAGCCGATCTCGTCGACCTCCAGGAGGGCGAGCAGCGCCTTGTGGCCCTCCTCGTGCTCCTCCTCGCCGTGCTCCACTTCCTCGTCGTCGATGTCCTTGTACCGCTTGAGGGCGGGGTAGACCTTGGTCTCCTCCGCGAGCGCGTGGGCGATCAGGAGGTCGGCGAACTCCTTCAGCGCGGACGCCCGGTCCGCCTCGACACTGCGCAGCTGCCGGAAGAGGTCCTCCATCCTCCGGTGGTCCGCGAGTATGAGTTCGACGACGTCTTGTGTCTCAGGCATGGGTGCGGTGGGCCTTCCTCGCTGGAAATCTCGCTGGAAATACAGTCCAGCGACACGTGTGCCCCAGCGATCGAGGAAGAAAAGCACCGGAGGAAACGCACCCTGCCCGGCGCACCCGGCGTCAGGCGGTGAGTGCCCGGCGAGGCACCTCCACCGACGCTGCCGCCGTAGCCGCCGGAGCGGTCAACGGGGCCATCGCCGGGGCACGCACCACGGAGCGGACCGCGGGGCGGGTCGTAGGACGGGCAACGGGACGCACCGGATACGTCGTCTTCGAGGGGTCGACCACCGGGTCGCCCAGCACGAGCCGGCCCGCCGCGTGCAGCGCGTCGCACTCCTCCGTCGGCAGGGCCACGTAACAGCCTCCGAACCCGGAGCCCGCCGTGGCCGCCTGCCAGTATCCGTACCGGCGGCGGCCGTTGGCGTGCACGGTCAGGCAGACGGGGACACGCTGCACCGTGATCAGCCGCAGCACCTCGGAACCGCCGGCGCCGAGCGGCGCGGGTGCGGGCGTGCGCGGGACGGGCCGCAGCAGGGTCAGCGGCGCTCCGTCCGAGGCTCGCGGCACGGCACGGAGGCGGGGGGTGGGCGTCATGTGCGGGCGGCCTTTCGACGGACGGGTTCGATCACGTATCGCCTGGAGCGATGACGTTCTCGCTGTTCGGCATTCTTCCTCAGGGCACTGACATCGCGGGTCGGAGACGCTCGGGGCCACTCCCCCGGGCCGTTCCTCACCGGCGGACGGGCGGCGGGGGCGCATGGTGTGCGCGGCCTTCCAGCTCGCCCTGGACGAAGGGGTCGTCGGCGCTTTCGTACGCCCCGGCGTGATCGAAGAGCGCTTCGGTGATGCGCTCCCACTCGTCGGCCTCCGCCTGCGCGGTCAATGCGTCCCTGTCGGTGCGCGAACCGTCCTCGGCCGCCTTGCGGGCGGCCTCCCACGCGGTCTTCGCTTCGTGGTGCCGCATTCCCTGTGCGGATCGCCGTACCCGCTCCCAGGCGGCGCGCTCGTCCTGGGACGGCTCCACCACCTCGTCGCTCGTGTCGTCGACGAGACCGGGTACTCGGTCCTGCTGCGGGCCCACTGCTTCACCTCGCTGGGTACGGCGCGGAAAACTGCCTTCCGCATTCCCATCTGCCCCCGTCACGGCAGGCAACACCTGTCAGTAATGACGATTAGTTACCTCCGAGGGTTCCCGCGGTCGGTCCTGGGTCGATGAGACCCACGTGCACCACGCGCCACGGACATCACCCTGTACACCACGTACACCAAGGGCGTCACCCTGTGCATCACCCTCGCTACGCGCTGCTGTCCCGCGAGGTGCGGCTTCGGATGCGGCGCCGCAGCGTGCGTCGTTCGGCTTCGCTCTTTCCGCCCCAGACACCGATGCTCTGGCCCGTGTCGAGCGCCCAGTCCAGACACTCCTGGCGCACGGGGCAGCGTCGGCAGACGGACTTCGCGTCCTCGATCTGCACAAGCGCGGGACCTGTGCTGCCGATGGGGAAGAAGAGGTCGGGATCGACGGTGCGGCATTCCGCGGACTCGCGCCAGCCCTCCATGGGGGCCTCCTTCGGTCGCAGTGATGTTGTTCACGGGGTCGGTCCCCCTTCGGGTCACCACTGACCGCCCCCGTGAAACAAGGAGTCTTGTGGGACAGTGCTGCCCGGACCCCCGCACGACGCCGGCGATCACGTACCGGACCTCCCGAAAGGCCTGGCCCGGCGCGACGGGGACGCCCGGATGGCAGGATGGGCCTTCACGAGGCATCCAGGGATGCTTCACGAAAAGAGCAGGTGACGCATGTCAGAGGTGCCGGGGGAAGTCTGGGAACAGTTCGCGATCGCCGTGGCGGAGATGGCGCGGGATCTGCTGGCGCAGGACTCCGCCCAGGGCACCCTCGACCGCGTCGCCGAGCATGCGAAGGTCCTGATCGACGGGTGCGACGAGGCCGGCATTCTCACGGTCCGGCAGGGCGAGGTGCACGCGCTGGCGGCCACGAGCGACGTGGTCCGCCGGTCGGACCGGTTCCAGCAGGACCTGCAGGAGGGCCCCTGCTTCGACGCGGTGACGGACCGTCAGCAGATCTACGCCATCGAGGACCTGCGGGAGCCGAACAAGAAGTGGCCCCGCTTCGCCCCCGAGCTGAGGAAGCTCGGCATGGGAAGCATGATGGGCTTCCTCCTCTTCACCGAGGAGGACAACCTCGGCGCCCTGAACGTGTACTCGCGCAAGCCGGGCGTCTTCGACGAGACCGCCCGGCGCGCGGGCTGGATCCTCGCCTCCCACGCGGCCGTGGCGTTCTCCGCGGCGCGTACGCATCAGCAGCTGAGCCATGCCATGGAGACGCGGCACGAGATCGGCGAGGCCATGGGCATCCTGATGGAGCGCTACGGGCTGACCGAGGACTCGGCGTTCAAGGTGCTCAAGAAGACGTCGCAGGACCGCAACGTCAAGCTGCGCGAGATCGCCCGCCAGATCTGCCGGACCGGCGAGAAGCCCGCCTGACGCCGGGCCGAACCGGCGATCCGCCCGCCCCGGCCGCCCACTCCGATCCGGCTGACCCGTCCGGTCCGGTCACACCACCCGATCCGGCTGATCCGGCACAGCCGTCCGATCTGCCCGCCCTGTCATCCCCGTCCGTCACAGGAAGCGGCGGATGGGGATGACGGCCGCCTCCCGGGCCCGCTGCACGACGGAGCGCCGCTTCCAGCGGCCCTTCTCGATCAGGGTGCTGGCGGTCAGGTCCTCGTCGAAGTGGGCGTCGAGCGTCGACGTGAACTCCTCGTCCAGCACGGCGAGCATGATCTCCTCGTCGTGGTCGAGCGAGCGGCGGTTGAAGTTGGTCGAGCCGACCAGCGAGGCGACCCTGTCCACGGTGATGACCTTGGCGTGCATCATCGTCGGCTGGTACTGGTAGATCTTCACGCCGCAGGCGGTGAGGTCCTCGTAGTAGTGCTGGCCGGCCAGCTGGCAGACCCGCTTGTCCGTGTGCGGGCCGGGCAGCAGGATCTCCACCTCCACGCCCCGGCGGGCGGCGGCGCACAGCAGCTCGACGAAGAACGCGTCCGGCGAGAAGTAGGCGGTGGCCAGCCGGAAGCGTTCCTCGGCCGACTCCAGCATCACCCGGAGCAGGGTCTGCATGTCCTGCCAGCCGAAGCTGGCCGAGCCGCGCACCACCTGGACCACGGCCCCGCCCTCGGGGGTGTGCGCGACGAACCGGTCGTGGTCGTCGAAGAGTTCCTCGTGGCACTCGGCCCAGTTCTGCGCGAACGCGGCGGCGATACCGTCCACGGCAGGCCCGCGGACCTCGGCATGGGTGTCGCGCCACTCGCGCTCGTTGCGCGCGTCGCCGCACCACTCCTCCGCGATGCCCACCCCGCCGGTGAACGCGGTCCGTTCGTCGACGACGAGAACCTTGCGGTGGCAGCGGTGGTTCTGCTTGAGCGGGGAGAGGGCGAGCGGCTTGCGGAACCACGCCACCTGCACCCCGGCCTGTTCCATGGCCGCCAGCAGGTCCTTCTCGATCAGCCTGCTGCCGAACCCGTCCAGCAGCAGGCGGACCCGCACACCGTCCCGGGCCCGTTCCGCGAGTGCCTGCGCGAACTCGCGGGCGATGTCGCCCTTCCAGTACACGAAGGTCATCATGTCGACGGTGTGCTCGGCGGACCGGATCCCCGCCAGCATCGCGGCGAAGATCGCGTCTCCGTTGCGCAGCGCGGTGAGGGAGTTGCCCTCGGTCGCCGCGATGCCGATGAGTCTCTCCAGCCGGCGCCGTATCCGTTCCGCGCGTTGCGCGTACTCCGGCGACGACCAGGTCCCGGACGTGCGGGTCCCCGTCCGGGACTCGCCCTGCGTATCCGGCTGGTCCCGCGTGTCGGGCTGGTTCCGCGTATCCGGCTGGTCCTGCGTACTGGTCATGGCATCACCCGGCCGGCACGGGGAGGAGACAGTAGGGTGCGCGCTGCCCGGTCCGGCACGGGCGCGGCGAGCAGACTGTACTCCGGCAGCCCGGGTGCTCATGGACGGGCGCCTTCGTAATTGACCGGGGTTGAGCAGACATGCTCTTGAGGATGCCGGGCAGGAGACGACCAACTTGCTTTCTAGTTAAGGCGGCACCGTGACTTCCTCCGTGAACACCCGCGAGGCATCTGACTGCAGCACGGGCGTGCAGGAGGCCGCGGGCGACCTGCCGTGGATCGAGGACGGGGGCAAGGTCGCCCCCAAGGACGCGCGGGTGCTGTCCCGGCTGTTCCTCGACCGGCTGCAGGAGCTGGAAGAGGGCACCCACGCATACCAGTACGCGCGCAACACCCTGATCGAGATGAACCTGTCCCTGGTCAGCTTCGCGGCCCGCCGGTTCCGCAACCGGGGCAGCGGCGACATGGAGGACGTCATCCAGGTCGGCACGATCGGCCTGATCAAGGCGATCGACCGCTTCGACCTGTCGCGCGAGGTCGAGTTCACCTCCTTCGCGATCCCCTACATCGTCGGTGAGATCAAGCGCTTCTTCCGGGACACCACCTGGGCCGTGCACGTCCCGCGGCGCCTTCAGGAGCTGCGTGTCTCGCTCGCCAAGAGCAAGGAAGCCCTCGCCGCCACGCTGAACCGCCCGCCGACGGTCAAGGAACTCGCCGACCACCTGGACCTCAGCGAGGAAGAGGTCATAGAGGGCCTGGTCGCCGCCAACGGTTACGTGGCCGGTTCCATCGACACCCCCGGTGGCGACGACGACTCCAGCGACGGCGGCCCGAAGTACGCGGACACCCTGGGCGAGGAAGACCCGGCGATGGACCTCTTCGAGGACCTGCACACGCTCGCGCCCCTGCTCCAGCAGCTCGACGACCGGGAGCGGACCATCATCGAGATGCGCTTCGGCCGGGAGATGACCCAGGCGGAGATCGGCCGCGAGCTGAACCTCTCCCAGATGCACATCTCCCGTCTGCTGACGCGCACGCTGAGTCGGCTCCGCGCCGGCCTGCTCGCCGCCTGACAGGATCGACACGGGTGACAGGCTCGACACATGTGACAAGAACGACATCTGTGATGGATCGAAAGGACACGCAAGGCCGTGAGTGACGAGCAGGATCCGCTCCGGGAATCGGCCGCGCCGATCGTGACCGAGCCCGTGCCGGACCTCCAGCTGCAGATGTTGGTACGGCTGGTCGGTCAGGACCCGCAGGCGGCGCTGCCGGTCACCTTGCTCATCGGGGGTGGTCTCCTCTACGGCGACCTCATCTCGCACAAGGCGTGGAAGACCGACTGGGCGCGCAGTCTGCGCGGTGTCGACGGACCCGGCGCTCAGCTGCTTGAGCGGTTTCCCGAGCAGGTGGACGAGGCGGTCTCCGACAAGCAGGGGCGTCCGGTCCCGCAGCGGCTGCCGCAGTGGATCCATCTGCGCGACGCCACCAGTGTCGTCGCGGCGGGCGGCCCCGTCGTGATGCCCCTGTGGCGAGGGCGGCTCACGGACGTCTCCGGCTGGTCCCTGGGCAAGCCCGACAGCTCCCTCGGCGAAACAGAGGACATCCGCCTCTGACGTGGGCGGACGTACGAGACGTACGACGGGACGCGCAGGGAACGTTCAGGGACCGAACAGGCAGGTCCCCGGTCCTCAGCCGTCGTTTCTTCGCAGGTGCCCCGAGCCCGAGGTACGCAGCGCGCCGACCGTCTTCAGCAGCCGGTCCGCGGGCTCCCTCAGCCCCTGATGGGCCAGCACCGTGTTCCGCAGGCCGCGCACCGGTCTGCGCCAGAGCCGGTGTGCCGTCGCCACCGGGTGCGGACGCGTCGCGAACCCCTCCCCCACCCGCAGCTCCCGGGTCTTGAGCCAGTCCTTGTACTCCTTGTCGCCACGACCCAGGTCCAGGACCCGTATGCCCTCGCGGCCCGCGGCCTCCGCCATCCTGAGGTGCATGATCAGGCCGGGTGAGTAGTAGCGCAGTTCGGGGTCGTACGCGGTGAACCAGGCCGCGAACACCGTGCGCGACCTGGGACCGAAGTGCGCCGCCACCGGCCGGTCGCCGGTGTACACCACGGAGAGGACGCCGGTGAAGTGCTCCTCACGGACCCGGAACAGGTGCTCCACCGCGTTCACGATCCAGGGGCGCGCGAAGCGGTCCATCCGTGAGGTCCTGCGGTACTGGGCGGACTTCCACCCCATGAGCGTGCGCAGCAGCGCGGGGTCGCGCTCGTCGAAGACGAACCGCAGCTCGCCCAGGTCGCGCCCCAGGCGGCGTTCCTTCTTCAGGGTCGTCTTGGCCAGTCCCGGGTACGCGCCGCGCAGCCACTCCGCATAACTGCCGTCACCGACCTTCAGGTCGACCACCGGTGACGCGAACGTCCCCGTGACATAGCGGGTGAATGGTTTCTGCTCCTCGACGAGGTGGTCGAACTCGAAGACGGACAGCCCACAGGCGCGCAGCAGTTCATGGGTGTCCCAGGTGACTCCGGGCCGGTGCACGAGCGCCTGGCAGTCGGACAGGCCGAGCCCGATGGCCCGCCCCACCCCGAAGGAGTTGCGCTCGTACGGGAAGAAGCCCACGGCCTCTCCGCCCTCGTGCAGGACCGCCACCCGCGCCCCGCCGCGGTAGGTGCCGATGCCGGCCGCGAACTCGGGGGACAGAAAGGGGTTGGCGTAGTCGGGTGACGCGTCCGCCGCCCGGTGCCAGTCCCTGCGCAGCGACTCGCTCAGGGACTCGGGTCTGTGAATTCTTATGTCCACCCCGGTTGACCGCATGGACGACCGCCCCCCATTCCCCCTGGACGCGACCCCCGCGCCCCGACACCTCCTCGGCCGACGGCCGACGCCCGGCCCCGAAGTGTCCGCAAGGCTCAAACGTCGCGAAACAGTACGCAGCCTGTCAAGGGTGTCGGTCGTAACGAAAGGTGTGCGAGTCGGGTGCACCGGTCGGTCAGTTCGTAAAGTCACCTTGAAGGTTGAATTCGAGACATGCTTCGCGTGCGGGGTCAGGTGTCTCTCGCGCACCTCGCCGCCTGCGCCTTTGCGGCTCGCGGCAGTGTGTCAGAGGCCGTCGAACTGCGGGGACGGTCCTGACAACTTCGGGATCATGGCCTGATGATGCGAGTAGCATCCGGCCCCAGCACCACACGATGACGAGGAAAGGTAACTGCCATGTCCGAAGTCGAATCGGCCGCCACGGAGCTCAAGACCCAGTACGCCGCCCAGGTGTCTGCGGACCTCGAACGCAACACCAAGGAGCAGGAACGTATCGGCGCCGAAGTGGAGGCGCTGCAGGAGCAGTTGAGCGCTCTGCAGCACGACCAGGCCCTGCTCGCCGAGCTGCAGCAGGCGTTGGGTGGTGACAAGGCCGCCGCGAACGCCAAGCGCGCCTCCGTGTCCGCGCCTTCGGTGCCGCGTCAGGCCACGGCCACGGCGGGTGGACGCAAGAAGGCCACCACCGCGAAATCGGCCGCCAAGCCGACCGCCACGAAGGCCACCACCAAGTCGGCCGCGAAGTCCGCTGTTTCGAAGACGACTGCTTCGAAGACAGCTGTTGCGAAGTCGGCCGCCGCAAAGCCCGCGACCGCGAAGTCGACCGCCTCGAAGACCGCCACTTCGAAGACGGCCGCCCCGAAGACCGAAGCCAAGTCCGTCGCGGCCGAGCCCGGTGCCGCGAAGGCGGTCGCCGCGAAGCCCACGCTCGTCGAGCTCATCCGTGAACACCTGGGCAGTCAGTCCGAGCCGCGCTCGTCCGCCGAGGTCGCCACGGCGCTGGCGGAGGCCCATCCCGAGCGTGAGATCAAGCCCAAGGTCGTCCGCACCACGGTGGAAGGGCTCGTCGCCAAGGGCCAGGTCCAGCGCAGCAAGCAGGGGTCGTCCGTCTTCTACACGACGTCCAAGGGTGCGTCCGCCGAGACCGCCACGGAGCAGGCAGCCGCCCCGGAAGTCTCTGCCTGACCACTACTCGGTGCCCGCCCGGCCGACGGGGCGCGGTGACCCCGCCGGCCAGTGGCTGCCGCTCGACGGCCGCCGGTCGTCGCCCGAAGGTCGTTGACGAGCGGTCGTTGACGGGCGGTCAGGCGGTGGCGCAGGTGCTGCCGTTGAGGGTGAACGCGGTCGGGGCGGTGTTCGTGGCCCCCTTGTTGGCGGTGAAGCCGACGGCGACCGAACCGCTCGCGGGGATGGTGGCGGTGTACGAGGCGTTGGCGACACTCACCGTCGCGCCGCTCTGGGTCGGGGTGCCACCCCACATGTTGGAGACCGTCTGGCCGTTGGCGAAGGCGAAGACCAGCTTCCAGCCACTGATCGCGGCGGTGCCCGTGTTGCGGATGGTGATCTCGCCCTGGAAGCCGCCCGGCCACTCGTTGCTGACGCGGTAGCCGACGGAGCAGCTCGCGCCGGGCGTGCTGCCACCGTCGGCGGTGGTGACACTCACCGTGGCCGAGCGGACCGAGCGGTTCCCGGCCGCGTCACGTGCGTAGACGGCGAAGGTGTACGCCGTGTTGGCGGTGAGCCCGCTCACCGTGGCGGTGTTGGTGGTGGCCGCGGCGACCGTGGTCTCGCCGCTGCCACCGACCCGCACGACGTCGTAGGCGGCGACACCCACATTGTCGGTGGCGGCGGTCCAGGTGAGGGTCACCGAGGTGGCCGCCACGGCAGAGGCGCGCGGGGTGCCGGGAGCGGTCGGGGCCTGGGTGTCACCCGGGGTGCCGCCGCCGTAGATCGTGGCCTCCTTCGAGGTCTGGGCGATGCCGTTGGCGCCGTTGAAGATGCGCTGCCCCCAGGAGCTGAGCTGTGTGGGGTCGAAGCCGATGGTGAGGTCCAGGATCGGATCGGTGTTGCCGCTCCAGGACCAGGCGAGGTAACCGAGGCGCAACTGCTGCGCCGTGGCCATCATGGTGTCCTCGTCCGGGTCGCCGTACTGGTCGGCCGGACCGCCGAACTCGCCGATGAGGATGGGGAGTTTGGCGGTGACGAACGCGTTCAGGTAGTCGGTGATCTCCGCCGCGGTGTCGAAGACGCTGTACATGTGGATCGAGAAGATCAGGTTGCCGGTGGTGTCGGCGTCGTAGACGGCCTGGGCGTTGGCCCGCATGACTCCTTGCCAGTCCTGGCCCCAGTTGGGTGCGTCCACCATGATGGTGTGCTCGAACCCGGCGGCCCGCAGCTTCTTGACGGCCGCGACCGTGGGATCGGTCCAGCCCGCGGGGTTGGTGTTGCCCCAGGGCTCGTTGCCGATGTTGACGATGACGTAGTTCTCCTGGCCGGTGAGCACGCTCTTGAGGCCGATCCAGTAGTCGGCCGCGTGGTCGAGCGTGCCGGCCGCGGTGTCCTCGCCGTAGCCGGTGGTGTCGTGCACCTCCAGTACGCAGATCAGCCGGTTGGCCTTGCACTGGGCGATGACGGCGGCCACGTCCTCGGGGCTGTTCTTGCTCCAGCGGTGGCCGTCGGAGAGGACGACGCGGACGGAGTTGGCTCCGAGGGCCTTGATGTCGGCCAGTGACTGCGTCTCGCCCGGGTACCAGGTGTGGGCGTGGTTGACGCCGCGCATGACGAAATCGTTGCCGTTGCCTTCGAGCAGGCGGCCGTCGTCGATATGGAGGCCGGTCGCGAGGGCGCCCGGAGACGCGCCGGGCGGGTCACCGGGCAATTGCGCGTGTGCGGCGGTCGGTACGAGCGCGCCGAGAACGACGAGCCCGAGCAGGGCGGCCAGCCCGGCGAGGAACGCGCTGACGAGGTTCTTCCGTGTCGTGCTTCTTGTTCTTCTCACTGCGACTCCAGGGAGTGAGCGCCAAGAAACTTGGGTTGCGGGAAAGTGGGAGCGCTCCCATAGAGTCACCTTGCCAGGGGCACGTCAAGACTTGGCGCATGCTCGGCCGCGTAACGGATGTGCCGGAGGGGGCCTGCGGGGAGGCCCCCTCCAGGACGTGTCAGGACCCGGCGGCTGCGGGAACCCCGGCGTCGAAGGGCACGGACGTGTGCTGATGGACGATCAGCCAGCGGTCGCCCGTCAGCCGGTAGCCGGTGGTCACCCGTGCCGTGGTGTCCAGCGCGTGGCCGCCGGCCAGCGTGGCGCGCATCCGTACGAGCGCGTGGCTGAAGGCGATGCTCTCGTCGACCCGCACGCGAAATGCGAGCACCTCGCGCTCGACCGGCCCGGACAGCGTCGAGAACCACACCTCCTCGGCCTTGCGGAGCGCCTCGACCCCGCGCTGCTCCAGACCGCTCACCGGGTGGAACACCTCCACGTCCGGTGCGTAACAGGCCATCGCCCGGTCGAAGTCCCGCTCCCGCCCGGCGGCCGTCAGTTCCGCGTCGAGCCGGCGGATCTCCCCCTCGGCGTCCTCGTCGTCCCAGAACGCGCGCACCTCCATGGCCCCGAGGGCCGCCACCGGGTGCTTCGAGGCGGCCTCCACTGCCTCCTCCAGGCTGTCGCACTCAAGGATGTCGTACCCGGCGACGTACTCCTTCGTCTCCGCGAACGGACCGTCGGTGCGCAGCACTTCGCCCTCGCGGACGCGCACGGTCACCGCGTCGGCCGGGGGCCGCAGCCGGTGGCCGTGCAGCCGTACACCGCGGCGCACGCTCAGCTCCTCCACCCATGGTTCGACGGGGGCCATCCCCGAGGCGTCGGCGGTGTCGTCGCCGCAGACCAGCAGCATGTACTTCATGGTTCCTCCCGGTGTTCCTGAGACCCTGTACCTCCCCGACGAACCGGGGTGAGCCGAATCGACACCCCCGCAGCATCTCCTGTGGACCGGCGCCGCAGAAGGCGGCACCCGGCAGCGGTGTGGCCTGTTCCGGGAGCCCGCGGGACACCTGCCGTACGTACGCTGGGAACAGGTGGCGGAAGAGGGGGCGTCAAGGATGGCGGGACAGTCGTGCACGGGGTGCGCCGGGACCATGAGGTCGCTGCGCGAGGAACTGCGACAGGCCTCGGAGGAACGGTCCTTCGCCGGACTCCCGATGCCCCGGCCGGACAGCGGACGGTCCGCGGACACCCCTGACCCGGCCGGGGACGACCTGGTGGCCCTCATCGAGCGTCAGGTGGCCGAGCACGAACAGGACCTCGGGCCCGACCATCCGGACACCCTGCGCTCCCGCAACAACCTCGCGGGCGCCTGTCTGCAGGCAGGACACCTCAAGCAGGCCGTTTCACTGTCCGAGCGGAACCTGGCCGACAGCGAGCGCGTCCTGGGCGCCGCCGATCCCCACACGCTGACCTGCCGGAACAACCTCGCGGGCGCGTACGAGGCGGAGGGCGCCCCGGACCGTGCCGTCCCGCTCTACGAGAGCGCGCTGGCGGCCCGCGAACGCGTCCTGGGACCCACCGACCTGCTCACCCTGCAGTGCCGGGACAATCTCGCCCGCGCCCACGTGCTGACGGGGAACCCCGTGCTCGCCGTCCCGCTCCATGAGCGCACGCTCGCCGACCGTGAACGCGTCCTGGGCGCCGACCACCCCGACACCCTGCTCTCCCGCTGCGAACTCGCCCATGTCCACCACACGGTGGGAAACCCCGCGCGCAGTGCCGAGCTGTTCACGCGAGCCCTGGCCGACAGCGAGCTCGGCCCCGGCCACCCCGCGACCGGGCAGCTGCGGGAACTCCTGACCCATGTGCAGGGCGGCTGAACAGGCGCTCCGTTCCCACCGGGAGGACCGGCGCGCGCCGCGTGACCACTCTCACGCCCCCCGAGGGCCGCTTGTCACCACCCCTGTACGCGCACTACTGTCACGACGCCTTGGTGCTCGGGAAATCGGTGTGATGCCGGTGCGGCCCTCGCCACTGTGATCGGGAAGTCCGGCTCCGGCCCTCACGGGCAGCCACTGGGTCCTCGGACCCGGGAAGGCGGAGCACGGGTGGTGTTACCCGTAAGCCAGGAGACCGGCCAAGGCACGTCAACCATCCACGAGGTGCTGGAGAGGGTCTGCTGAGCCATGCACATAGCCGAGGGTTTCCTTCCTCCGGCGCACGCGGTCGCCTGGGGCGTCGCGTCGGCGCCGTTCGTCGTCCACGGAGTCCGGTCGCTCACCCGTGAGGTCAGAGAACATCCCGAGAGCACGCTCCTCATCGGCGCGTCGGGGGCCTTCACCTTCGTTCTCTCCGCACTGAAACTGCCGTCGGTGACCGGCAGTTGTTCACATCCCACCGGCACCGGCCTCGGCGCCATCCTGTTCCGGCCACCGATCATGGCGGTCCTGGGCACCATCACCCTGCTCTTCCAGGCGCTGCTGCTCGCGCACGGCGGACTGACCACGCTGGGCGCCAACGTCTTCTCGATGGCGATCGTCGGCCCGTGGGCCGGCTACGCGGTCTACCGGCTGTTCCGGCGGTTCGACGCGCCGCTGATGGTCGCGGTGTTCTTCGCCGCGTTCGTCGCCGACCTGTCCACCTACTGCGTCACCAGCGTGCAGCTGGCGCTCGCGTTCCCCGACCCGAGCAGTGGATTCCTGGGCGCGCTCGGCAAGTTCGGCTCGATCTTCGCCGTCACCCAGATCCCGCTCGCGGTCAGCGAGGGCCTGCTCACCGTGCTCGTGATGCGGCTGCTGGTGCAGTCGAGCAGGGGTGAACTGACCCGGCTCGGTGTGTTCCTGACCGGCAGGCGGACCCGGACCGGGAAGTCCGGCCCGAACGAGACTCCCGAGACCGACGAGACGCCCGAGACGACCGGGACGGTGGCCCGATGAGCCGTAACGCGAAGATCAACGCCCTGCTGCTGTTCGTGGTGGCCGCGCTCGCCGTCCTGCCGCTGGTCTTCGGCATGGGCGACCACAAGAAGGAGCCGTTCACGGGCGCCGACGCGGAGGCGGAGACCGCGATCACCGAGATCGAGCCGGACTACGAGCCGTGGTTCTCCCCCCTGTACGAGCCGCCCTCCGGTGAGATCGAGTCGGCGCTGTTCGCCCTCCAGGCCGCCCTCGGCGCGGGCGTCCTCGCCTACTACTTCGGCCTGCGCCGGGGCAGGCGCCAGGGCGAACTGCGGGTCCTGGCACAGCGGGAGGACGACCAGGGACCGACGGACAAGGCGCCCGGCGATGCCGGTGCGTCCGCGGCCGGACCGAGCCGACCGAACGAACGGGCCTGAACCTTCGTGCTGCCGATCGACGCGGCGGCGCACAGCAGTCGCTGGCGCCGCCGCCATCCCGTGGACAAGGCCGTGCTCGGTCTCGGCCTGACCGTCCTCGCGATCTCCCTCCCGCCCTGGCCGGGCGCCGCCCTGGTCCTGGTGACCGCCCTCACCGTGCTGCTGGGCCCGGCCTCGGTACCCGCCCGGCGGCTCTGGCGCGCCTACCGGGTGCCGCTGGGCTTCTGCGTGACCGGTGCGCTGCCCCTGCTGCTCCAGGTCGGCGGCCCGGACGGGTTCGTGACCCTGGCGGAGGGTGGTCCGGTACGCGCCGGGGAACTCCTGCTGCGTACCTCGGCCGCCTCCCTCGGCGTGCTCCTGTTCGCGTTCACCACTCCCCTGTCCGACCTGCTGCCACGGCTGGTCAACGCCGGGGTGCCCGCGCCGGTCGTCGACGTGGCCCTGGTGACGTACCGGATGAGCTTCCTGCTCCTCGACTCGGTGCGCCGGATCAGGGAGGCGCAGGCCGCCCGGCTCGGGCACACCACGCGGGCCGCCACCTGGCGTTCGCTGGCCGGGCTCGGTGCCACGGCCTTCGTGCGGGCCTTCGACCGGGCGACCCGGCTGCAGGCCGGACTCGCGGGCCGCGGCTACGACGGCACCCTGCGCGTCCTGGTCCCGGAGGCCCGGATCTCCGCGCGCTTCACCCTCGCCAGTGTCGCGCTGCTCGCGGCGGTGGCCGCACTCACCTTCGTACTGGAAAGGCCGCTGCGATGAGCGAGCCCGTGCTGGTCGCCCTGCGGGACGCGTCCTACGCGTACGAGGACGGCCCCACCGTGCTCAGCGGCCTCGACTTCGAGGTGCGCGCCGGGCGGGCGCTCGCCCTGCTCGGCCGCAACGGCAGTGGCAAGACCACCCTGATGCGGCTGCTCAGCGGCGGACTGCGCCCGCACAGCGGTCAGTTGACCGTGGAGGACAGGCCGGTCCGGTACGACCGCAAGGGCCTGACCCTGCTGCGCACGACCGTCCAGCTGGTGGTCCAGGACCCGGACGACCAGTTGTTCGCCGCGTCCGTCTTCCAGGACGTGTCGTTCGGACCGCTGAACCTCGGCCTGTCCGACACCGAGGTACGGGCCCGGGTGGACGAGGCGCTCGCCGCGCTGGACATCTCGGCCCTGGCCGAGCGCCCGACCCATCTGCTCTCCTACGGTCAGCGCAAGCGGACGGCGATCGCGGGTGCCGTGGCGATGCGGCCGCGCGTCCTGATCCTCGACGAACCGACGGCCGGGCTGGACCCGGACGGCCAGGAGCGGCTGATCGCGACCCTCGACGGGCTGCGGGCGAGCGGCACCACCGTGGTGATGGCGACGCACGACGTGGACCTCGCCCTGCGCTGGGCCGACGACGCGGCACTCCTCACCCCGTCCGGAGCGGTCACCGGTCCCGCGGACGCGACCCTGGCCCGTACGGATCTCCTGGAGCAGGCGGGACTACGGCTGCCCTGGGGGATCGCGGTGGCCGAACTGCTGCGTACGCAGGGCCTGTCGACCTCGCCGTCCACCGGCCCGCGCACCGCGGAGGAGCTGGCCGCGCTGACCTCGCGGCACTCCGCTCCCCCGGTGCCGGCCGAGAACTGAGCGCCGTCAGTCGGCGGGTGTCACCCTGGTCACCCTGCCGCGGGCGTCGGCCTGCAGATAGCCGCTCCTGTTGAGCTCGTCGGCGAGGTAGACGAACATCTCCGCGTCCCGGTCGAACACATTGTTCGGTGACTTGACCACGAGGTAGCGGGTCGTCGCGTCGTCGACGTTCAGCTTCTTCTCCGCCTCGGCGAGCAGGGCGGGGAGCCTGTCCCAGTCGAGGCCGTCCAGGGTCATCGGCTGGGCCCCACCGGCCAGCTGCGCCTTGATCGGGCTCTCCTGGACGCCCCGGCCCACGTAGTAGGTGTACTGCTCGTAACTGGTCCGGCTGCCCTCGACCATCACCTGCGCGGAGACGTAGTCGGGATAGACCGTCAGGGTGCCGTACCGGTCGCGGCCCGTCTCCTTCTCCAGTGCCTCGAACGCGGTACGGATGCCGTCCGGCGTCAGCAGGTCGGTGGGCGTCTTCTGTTCCGTGCGCCGGGGCGTGGGGCTCTTGTCGGCCGTACCGGTCCTGTCCTTCGACGAGGAGTCGGCCGACGGGTTCGCCGTCGCTCCGCTCGTGGAATCGCCCGAGGCCGACGATCCCGAGCCCTCTCCGTCGGGCAGCAGTGTCCACGCCAGCACGCCCACCAGCACCGTTCCGACGGCGGACAGGGCGACCGCGGCCCGGCGTCCCCGCCGCGCGGGTCGTGCGGGCGCCGGGCCGGTCGGCCGGGGCACGGCGTCCTGCGGAGGGGTGAGCCGGTAGGAAGTGGGTTCCGTACGGTCCTCGGGTACGGCGTCGGCCGCACCCTCGCTCATGGCGTCGGCCACTCCCGGGCCCATACCCGCGCCCGCGCTCACAACTGTCAGCATGCGGTCGAACGTCCCGGCGTCCGGGCGTGCCTGCGGGTCCCGCACCAGCACGCACATCAACGCGTCCGTCAGCGGGCCCGCCTTGCGGGGCGGCGGAACGTCCTCGTACAGGACGGCCGCGAGAGTGGCCATCGTCGTGCCCCTGCGCAGCGGATGGTGGCCCTCGACGGCGGCGTACAGCATCATCGCCAGCGACCACAGGTCCGACGCCGGCCCGCCGTCGTCGCCCGCGATGCGCTCGGGTGCCATGTAGTCGGGCGTGCCGATGATCGAGCCGGTGGCGGTCAGGGCCGTCGACTCACGGATCGCCGCGATCCCGAAGTCCGTGAGCACGGGGCGGCCGTCCGGGCGCAGCAGGACGTTGGCGGGCTTGACGTCCCGGTGCTGGATGCCGGCGTCGTGCGCGGCCCGCAGCGCGGCCAGTACCTCCCGCCCGATCCGCGCCGTCTCCACGGGGTCCGTCGGGCCCCGCTCAAGACGGTCGGCGAGCGAGCCGCCGCCGACCAGTTCCATCACGATCCACGGATACGTTCCCTCGCCGCCGTCGACGATGTGATGGATCGTCACGACGTTCGGGTGGTCGATCCTCGCGAGTGCCCTGGCCTCGCGCAGCACCCGTTCCCGCAGCAGCCGCGCGCCCTCCGGGTCGTACTCGGCGAGGTCGATGTCCGGGGGCCTGACCTCCTTGACGGCCACGTTCCGGTGCAGGGCCAGGTCCGTGGCCCGCCAGACCGTGCCCATCCCACCGCCGCCGAGCCGTGCCTCCAGCCGGAACCGCCCGTCGATGACCCGTCTGCCGGAGTCCCCGTTGCTCATGCGCGGGAGCTTAGAGGACGGGTACGACAGGCCTTCCCCCGGGCGGCCGTGCCCTCACGGAGTGCCCGCGGCCGTCGGCCTGCCGAGGTAGGTGAGGGGACCGGGGTCGGGTACGGGGATCTCGTGGAAGCCGAGACGGTCGTAGAAGGCGCGCGCGGCGGCATTGGCGGTGACCATGCCCAGATGGACCGCCGGGACGCCACGGTCGTGCAGGGCGGCGAGGAACGTCCTCATCAGTCCCCGCCCGAAGCCCCGCCGCTGCCAGTCCGGCAGGAGGTCTATGTGCAGATGCGCGGGATACGCGGCCAGGTCGGGCAGGATCATCCGCTCGGGAGTGTGCAGGAGGACGATCATCTCCTCGCCGGGTGTCCGGGGGTCAGCGGTGGGCTCCGGATAACGTCCGGCAACCCGCGGGATCCAGGTCGCGCGGAAGTCCTTGACGAACTGTTCCGTGTCGGCCGCGCCGACGACGTAACCGACCGCGCGACCCGATCCGTCGTCCAGGACGAAGGCGAGTTCCGGCTCCAGGTGGCAGTAGGGCGCGGCGAAGATGGACGGCATCAGCTCCTCGTCGGGGTAACGCTCCCGCGAATCCCCTCCCTCCAGGGCGGTTCGCACACAGATGTCGGCGACGGCGGCACGGTCGGCGGGTCGGTAGGGGCGGATGCTCGGCTGTGGGCGCATGGCGAGCATCCTGGCTCCGACGGGAGCGCTCCCACAACCCTGTTGTCATGGACGGCATTCTGTCGGCGGGCACCGGCCTCCCGCCCGGCTTCAGGCCCCGGCGGCGACCGCCGCGATGTCCCGGGCGGCGATGTAGCCGAACGTCATCGCCGGTCCGATCGTCGAGCCCGCGCCCGCGTAACTGTGTCCCATGACCGCCGCGCTGGCGTTCCCGGCGGCGTACAGGCCGGGGACGACGGATCCGTCCGGGCGCAGTACGCGCGCGCGGGCGTCCGTGCGCAGGCCGCCCTTGGTGCCCAGGTCGCCCGGGACGATCTTGAAGGCGTAGTAGGGGGCCAGCCACAGCGGCGCCAGGCAGGAGTTCGGGAGGATCGCGGGGTCGGTGTAGTAGTGGTCGTAGACGCTGTCGCCGCGGTGGAAGTCCGGGTCGGTGCCGCTCTGCGCGAGGCTGTTGAAGCGGTTGACGGTGGCCCGCAGGGCGGCGGGCGGCACGCCGATCCCCTGAGCCAGGGCATCCAGCGTCCACGCCTTGTGGGCGGCACCGGACTCGTACCACGCGTCGGGGAGGACGAAGGTCGGGGCGATGTCCCTGAAGAGGTAGCGGTTGCGGTAGTTCTGGTCGACGATCAGCCAGGCCGGGATGTGCGGGGCGCTCGCGTTCTTGTCGTACATGGTGTGCACGACATCGCTGTAGGGGGCCGCCTCGTTCACGAAGCGCGCTCCGGCGGCGTTGACGAGGAGTCCGCCGGGCAGGGTGCGTTCGGCGAGGCAGAAGTACGGCTGGCCGGGCAGCGGAATGGCCGGGCCCCACCACGCGTCGTCCATCAGGTCGAGGGCACCGCCGGCCTGCTGGCCCGCCCGGATGCCGTCACCCGTGTTCTCCTTCGCGCCGACCGTCCACTCGGTGCCGATGGGCTGGCGCTGGTACTGGGCGCGCATGGCCGCGTTGTGCTCGAAGCCGCCCGAGCCGACGACGACTCCACGGCGGGCCCTGACCAGACCGGGCGCGCCGTTCCTGGTCACCACGGCTCCCGCGGTGCTGCCGTTCTCCGTGTACAGCTCGGTGAGCGTGGTGTTCAGCCACACCGGCACCTGGGCCGCGAGCAGTCCGGCGCGCAGCCCGGCCGCCAGTGACTGGCCCATGGTGAGGGGCTTCTGGCCGAGGAGCGCGGCCCTGGTCCCGCGGGCCAGGCACTCGGTGGCGACGGCGGCACCCTTCGTGCTGACCGCGGAGAGGGCGAGCCATTTGTAGTCGGCGCTGAAGACGACCATGCCGCTGGGCACCGGGAGGTACGGGGGGTTCAGCCGGGCGAGTTCGGCCCCGAGGATGTTCCCGTCGAGCTGGGCGGGTTCGATGGAACGGCCGCCCGGCAGACCGCCGGGCAGTTCCGGGTAGTAGTCGCTGTAGCCCTCCATGAAGCGGAACCGCAACGGACTGTTGGCCATGACGAAGGAGATCATGGCGGGCCCCTGCCCGAGGAAGGCCTGTCTGCGGTCCGCGGAGACGTCGGGGCCGACCACGGCCGCCAGATAGCTCGCCGCCTTGGCCGGGGTGTCGGGGACGCCCGCGGCCAGGATCACCGGGTTGTTCGGAATCCAGATCCCGGCGCCCGAGCGGGCCGCGGAACCGCCGAAGGTGGCCGCCTTCTCCACGACGACGCAGCTCAGCCCCTGTTTCGCGGCCGTCAGCGCGGCGGTCATCCCCGCCGCGCCCGACCCGATCACGACGACGTCGTACGTGCCGAGCAGGGGGAGGTCGGCCGCCCGGGCCGTACCGGGGAGCCCGGCGGCGAGCGCGAGGCCCGTGCCGGTCGCCGCACCGAGCACCCGACGCCTCGACGGGCCGGAGGGAGAGGAGGTGCAAGGGTCGTTCGTGCGTCTTGCGGGGTCCGCGCTTGTGGCCATGACAGGGCGCTCCAACCGGACGACGAAGGAAGGGGATGTGAGGGGATGGGGTGGTGTGAGGTGGGAGAGAGCGTGCTGTGCCCCGGGGGGCGACGGGCGTCCGGCGCCCCCGGTTCTGATGCGGAGTCAGGAATGTGGCGCGGGGGTCTTGGGAAGTCAAGGGTCGCGCCGGGCCCGGTGGGACCACACGCCCGGACCGCACGGCCGGCTCCTCCGGACCGCACAGCCGGGTCCTGACCGCACGGCCGGCTCCTGTGGCCGGACCTGCGGGCGCACCCCGCGAGCGGACCTTGCAGCCGCAATCGTCACCTGTCAGGATGGTGACGTGAATGTGGATCATGTCTTCGTGTGCGGAAACCCGGCCCTGGACTTCGCCGCGACCCTCCGCGCCCGCCGCACCCTGCGCTTCGAGATGTTCACGTCACCGGAGCGGCTGGACGCCTGGTATCTGGAGGCGGGGATCGTCGACACCGTCTCCCCCGGCGGGGACACCGACCTCGCGCGGGCGGTCGCCGTCCGGGAGGCCGTCTACGGGCTGGTCACCGCCCGGCGCCTCGGAGAGCCGTACGACGGCGAGGCGCTCGCCACGGTGAACGGCGCGGCGCGCAGGCCCCCGGCGACACCGCAGCTCACCGCGGAGGGGCGGCGGACGGACGCCACACCGGAGGAAGCACTGTCCACGGTGGCGCGGCACGCCGTCGAGGTGCTCAGCGGCCCGGACGTACCGCTGCTCAAGGAGTGCGGCAATCCCGAGTGCACCCGCGTCTACATCGACCGGTCCCGCGGGATGCGCCGGCAGTGGTGCGGCATGGAGTCCTGCGGGAACAAGCTCAAGGCGGCGGCGTACCGCGCACGCAAGAAGGAGGCGCGGGTGCCTGCCGCACAGACCGGCACCCACGCCCGCTGAGGCTCACGCCCACCGCCGTCCGCGCCCGCGCCCACGGACGCCCCGGCGCTCATGGACGCGCGGACCTCAGATGCATGTCCGTACGAGCCACTCGTCGTCGTTGTACGCGTTCCGTGCGGGATCCACGACCGTGGCCGGCTTCTCCTCGACGGTGTCCGCGAGACGGACCCGCTCCGGCAGTGAACCGAAGCGCGCACGGCGTGCCGCCTCGGCGACATCCGGAACCCGAACCTTCTCGTCCTGCGCCATCCCGGCCTCCCGCGTCCCAGAACCGCTCGACGCCACCCATGCGGCGTCACCTGTCTGACTGGTGACGATCCTCCCAGAGGGGTCGTCACCAGTCAAGGGAGTGACGTCGGACGGGCGTGGGGTCCAGGAGGCGGGGTTCAGGGGACGGGATTCAAGAGGCCGGGTCCAGGAGACGGGGCTCAGGAGGCGGTGGCGGCCCCGCGCTCGTGGTCCGTCAGCGGCGGGCCCGCGAGGTGCGGTTTCTTACGGCCGAGGCAGACCAGGGCGAGCATGTCGGGCATGAGGAGCCGGGACGGCGGCTTCTCCATGCTCATCACGTCCAGCAGGATGCGCAGGGCGCGAGGGTTCCGCGATCCGGCGTCGACCGCCCTGTCCACGAAGGCGGCCAGGGCCCTTTCGAGCCGGGTGGGCGGCTCGTCGCCGGCCCCCGGGTAGAACACGTCCTGGCCCACGGCCAGGCTCCAGGCGTTGTCGACGGGACGCGCCGCGCTCTTCTGGATGCGCCGGGCCGTGCCGGGCGCGCCGAGGTCCTGGCGTTCCAGGATGTGGCGCAGGGCGACGACGCTCTGCGCGGCGGCGCTGAGCCCGTGGCCGTAGACGGGGTTATAACCGGCGACCGCCTCACCGAGCACGGCGAAGCCGTCGGGCCAGCGCGCGGCCTTCTCGTAGTAGCGCCGCCGGTTGGCCGTGCTGCGGGTGGTGACGACGTCCGTCTCGGGCTCGGCGTCGGCGAGGAGTTCACCGATGACGGGGTGCGGCAGACCGAGCGCGAAGGGCACGAACTGCTCGTTGTCGGCGCTCGGCCGGCCTCCCCTGGTTCCGGCGAGCGTGACCAGCCAACGGCCGCCCTCGATGGGGGTGATGATGCCGCCCCTGCCGGGGTGTCGGCGGGGGTCGGCCTGGACGTTGACGATCGGGAAGCCGTCGGCGGTCGTGCCGGGGGCACGGTAGATCCGGCTGGCGTAACCGAAACCGGCGTCGACCGTGCGTTCCGGCACCGGCGGGAGCCCCAGGTCCCGCAGCCACCGGGGGGCCCGGCTGCCCCGGCCGCTGGCGTCGATCACCAGATCGGCCCGGAGCGTGCTCTCGGTGTCCGCCGACCGTATTCGTACGCCGGACACCCGGCGGGCGCCGCCTTCCAGGGACAGCAGTTCGGTCTCCTGGCGCAGGGTGACGCGGTCGTCCGCCAGCACGCGGTCGCGGATCACCGCGTCCAGCAGATCGCGGCTGCACAGAAGGTTGACGTGGCTGCCGTGGGTGAAGCGGCGGAACCACTGCCCCGAGGGGGCCTTGGACACCAGGTCGGCCATGACGGGTGTCCTGCGGGCGCCACGGTCGACGAGCCGGTCGACGACTCCCGGCAGCAGCTCCTCAAGTGCCTTGACCCCACCGGACCACAGGACGTGTGCGTGCCGGGCCTGTGGCAGGCCCTTGCGTGGCCGTGGGCCGTCCGGCAGCAGGTCCCGTTCGATGATCGTGACGTCCGCGTGGCCGGCGAGCACCGACGCGGCGAGCATGCCCGTCATGCCCCCTCCGACGACGATCGCGCGGCGCCGGGGGGTGGACTTCGTGTCGGACATGGGTGTGGGCCCTCTCTGTTGACCGGCGTCGGCGCATGACTGCGGCACGCGGGGCGCGCGGGTACGGGTGATCGCTGTGCGGAGCGCGGGAACCGGGATCTCCCCCGGTCCGGCCGCCCGTTGATCGAACCATGAGCGGTCCGGCCCACCGCCTCGGACCCGTCAGGCCCTGTCGCGGTCGTGGTCGTGATAGCGGGCACGGTCGCGGTCGCGGTCACCGGCAGGGTCGTGCGCGTGACCGTCGTGGCCGTGGCGTGCCGTGTGCCAGGCCGTCCACTGCCGCGCCGCCCGTAGCCGGGCCTCGGCGACGACGGGCGAGGACGACAGGGCCCGGGCCAGCTGCACCATCAGCTGGGGCTGCGCCACGGACCGCAACCGGCCCACGTCCGAGGGGAGTTCGGCGTCGGGGCCCACGGAGACATGCACCCTGGCCGCCGCGAGCATGGCCGCCTCGGCCACGATCTCCGCGTGGTCCAGCGCCACCGCCCTGTGGACCTCGTTGTCGAGGTAGGGCGAGCAGACCAGGACTCCGTCCAGGATCGTGATCTCCTGCTGGACCAGGCGTACCACGGGAAGATCCCACCAGTGGGTGTCGGCCACCGGTGCCCGCAGGTCGCGCAGTTCGAGCCAGAGCGGCCGCAGGAGCCGGCACCGCCGCCAGGCACGGAAGTTGTCCGCGGTGGAGGGGCCGACGCGCGGCAGCGCGAAACCGGCGGCGACGGTGACACCCGCGACCGCCACGAGGGGCGGCGAGAGGCTCGTGGAAAGGAAGTCCCAGTCGAGGCCGCCCCAACGGGCACCGATGGCAAGGTACTTGGCGATCTGGTACGACAGGTCGAAGAGCACGCCGACGACGATCAGTGTCAGGCCCTTGCGGGTGAGGTCCCGCACCTTCCGCAGCCAGGCCAGGCACATGCCCGCGAGGGCGGCGGTCGCCGCGGTGTGGGCCACCAGGTACAGCAGGATCATCTCGCGCATGTACGGCGTCCTGGCGTAGTACGTGTCCAGGTCCCGGGTCCGTTCCACGGGTACGTCGGCCAGGGCGAAGAGCGTGACGATCCCGATGATCACCAGCCCGTAGACGCCCACCACGAGACGGGACGCGCGGGCGACGCGCCCGGGCTCTCCGCCCCTCCAGGCGATCATCAGGACGAGGTAGCAGGCGCTGAGCGCGGACATCCCCGAATAGACCAGCGGCGCGGAGAAGTTGGCGATGCCGGTGAGGCCGTTGACGACGACGATGGTGGGCGGCGCGGACAGCATGCACACGAGCGCGCCGATGAGCAGGACCGAGATGCTCGCGGCCATCAGGGGGTCGCGCCAGGCTCCCCGCATGGCCGGCAGGTTGAGGACGGCCGTGACGAGAAGGATCACGCCGGGGATGTAGAAGACGACGTCCACGACTTCACCACCCTTCCGCGGCAACGGAAGGCGGTGCGGAGGTGGTTGTCGATCACGGGGTTCGAGTGGTCCGAGAGGTTCGAGAGGTTCATGTGGGGGACTTCTCGCCGTCCGCGGCCGGGACGGCGGTACCGCTCTCCCGGGCCGCCGCGACGATCGGGGACGACCGCAGCGCGACCGACACGCCGACGGGCGCGGTGCGCACCTCGCTGATCTCGGAGTGGTCGGGCAGGACGCGGGAGCCGGCGGGCAGGCCCCGGACGGCCGCGCGGACCGCGGCGGCGACCATCGCCGCATGGCCGATCCGGGCGGCCTCGTCGTCGGTGTGGCCCGCGGCGACCGCCGCGGCCCGCGCGCGCGTACGGACCCCGGTGTCGAACCACGGCGCCACGAGGCTCAGCCCGTCCTGGATGCCCGCCTCGCGCTGGGTGAGGCGGACCTGGGGCGAGGAGTACCACGGGATGGGGCCGGCGAGCGGTGTACGGGGCGAGGCGCGTCCGAGTTCGCGCCACAGGGAGCGGAGCTTGCGATGGGTCTTCGCCGCCCGCCAGTTGGAGACCGCCCAGGGACCCACGAGGGGCATCAGGAATCCGACGGTGGCGCACGGCGCGGACAGCGCGGAGAGCAGCGGCGCCAGGGTCGTACTGAGGGCTCCCCAGTCCTGACCGGCCCAGCGTGCGGCCACCGCGGCCAGTTTGAGGCCGCTGAAGGCCAGGTTCAGCAGCCAGCCGAGGACGAGGATCCACAGACCGGCCCGCAGCCAGCCGCTCACCTGGAGCGCCCAGCGCCAGCACAGCACCGTCGTGACGAGCGCGGCCGTCATGTGGGCGACCAGGTAGAGCACGATCATCTCGCGGATGAACGGGGTCGTCGCGTAGTAGGTGTCGAAGTCCGTGTGCCGGTCCACCGGGGCGTCGCCGAGGGCGAAGAGGACGACCAGCGTGACGACGACCAGCGCGTACCCGGCCTGCCAGCGCCGCGCGACACTGCGTACGTGCTCGGGCGGGCCCCCGCGCCAGTGGACGATGAGCAGCAGACAGGCTGCGCTGAAGGCGCTGATGATGCAGTACACCAGCGGGCTGGAGAAGTTGGCCGTGCCGGTGGCGTCGTTGACGGCGGTGATCGTGGGAGGCGCGGCGAAGAAGAAGCCCGCGCCGCCGAGAGCGATCACGAGGCAGACGGACCGGACGAGCGGGTCGCGCCAGTCCTTGATCAGGCCCGGCAGTTTGACGGCCAGGCCGATCAGCGTGGCGACGGCCGGTATGTAGTAGTCCGAGGAGTCCACCGCTCAGACCTGTGGCCGGCGCTGTCCCAGCGACGCCCCGATCCGGCCTGCGATCTTGCCCCGGTCCATGGCCGCACTGTCGGGTTCGCCCTCCAGCCAGATACGGAAGCGGGTGACCGCCAGCAGTCCGAACCGCTCGGCGTCCGCCTCCTCGCGCCGGTCGAACTCGGTGCGGGCGGCCACCTTGCGTACCGGCTCCTGCAGTTCGGGGAGTTCGGTGCCGGTCGAGACCATGTGGGCCGCCACCGCCTTGCCCACGACGTGGTTGCCGCAGTCCCCCTTGAGCATGTGCCACACCTCGTGGAAGAAGATCGCCAGCTGGTGCAGCGGCGTCGCCCGCTTGTCCACCACGATGAGGTCGTAGGCGGGGAGGTCGAGCCACAGACCGCTCGCGGTCTGGTGCGGGAACTCCTCCTTCACGAGCCGGACCTCACGGCCTCTCAGCTCGCTCACGGTCGTGACCAGCGCGGCGAACAGGACGTCGGGATCCGTGGGCACGGGCAGTGTCAGCCCGTCGACCAGCTGACCGATCAGATTCCGCATCTCTCTGGCTTTGCCTGTGCGCACTGCTCTCCCCGCGAACCTCAGCACGGGCTCCAGCGCGCCCAGCTAGGTAGGCAAATATGTCAAACCAAAGCCGAGTCGGCCACACCGATCGGGAAGAAGTACGCGGAAGGCAGCGATCTGAAATACCGAACAAACCCGACATGCACTGGTCTGGTCCTGGCGCATCCCTTGCGCTCACAGCCCCCTCCGGTCCGGCGGCGGAACGCCGGCCGACCGCCACGCCCGCCGGCCCGCCCGGCACGGTCGCCCTCCCCGGCCGGCATCGTCCCTGCTCGCAGGGGGTGTTCTCCGGCCGGACGCGATACGTGGCGAGCGCCGCCCCTTCCCCGAACCCGTGAAGTCCACGCTTCCGCGCCCTTCAGGACGGTCTTGATCCAGTCACTCGTCACCGCGTTGTGCCGCAGCTCACGGAGCGCACGGCTCCGGGCGCGGAACAAGCGGGAGCGGTCCGCCGTTCTTCTCTACGTGGCCGCGGAGGGGACAGTGTCCCCGGGCCTCACCCAAAGCCCATGGGGAAGATCGTTCGGCTGAAGCCCCATGGAGCCGTTCGCCGAGAGGCGACCGCCCTCCGCGGACACCGCACACGGCCCCGGTTGGTCTCCCCCGTCCAGCCGGGGCCTCCTGCTGGTCACGGCCCGCATGCGGGAAGGGCGGCCGGGCCTGCCTGCGCAGGTCCGACCGCCCTCCGTGAGGTGTGTACGGCAGTGCCGCTACCTCGACCTGCTGCTGATCCGGCGCAGGAGCACGAAGCCGGCGATCACCAGCAGTCCTCCGGCCGCCGCCGGCCACAGGCTCGTACCGGTTTCCGCGAGTCCGCCCGTCACCGTCTGCGGGGCGGCCACGCCGCCCGCGTCCTCGGGTTCGGGGCCGGGTACGGCACTGCCTGCGTCCGCGCCGCCCGTGGAGCCGGCGGCCTCGCTCTGGGTCGCCGACGGTGACGTGTCCGCCTTGGGCTCGGCGTTCCCCTTGCCCTGGTCGCCCTTGACCTGGTCGTCCTTGCCCTTGTCGGCGCCGCCCGCGGCCTCGGTGTTTCCGGCCGAGGGCTTGGCGGTGTTCTTGCCGCCGTTGTCCGCGGGGGTCTCGCTCTGACCGTTGTCCCCGGGCTCGTCGTCGCCGGGCTGCTCGGTACCAGGCTGCTCGGTACCGGGCTGCTCGTTGCCGGGCTCGTCGTCGCCCGGCTGCTCGTTGCCCTCGGTCGGGTCGGGGGCGGGAGTGGTCGCCGGCGGGTCGGTCGGCTCCTCGCCGCCACCGCCACCACCATTACCGCCGCCACCGCCACCGCCACCGCCGTTACCGCCGCCACCATTGCCGCCGTCGTCGGCGCCGTCGCACTTACGGCCCTCGTTGATGCAGTCCACCATGTCCTTCATCAGCGCCTCGTCGAAGACGTTGATGAAGTCGCCGTGGTCGGTGACCGGCTTGTGCAGCTGCTCGGGGAAGGAGTCCACCGCGAAGAACGGCTTCGACTTGCCGCCGTCGGCCACGCTCGGCGCGTCGACGTCGTAGACGATGCGCTGCACCAGCTGCGGAATGGCCTTGAAGTCGTTCGCGCAGCTGCCGTCGGCGGCCGCGAACGCCACGTGCGTGCGGTGGTTGGCGCTGTCGATGTTCCGGCCGTCCCAGCAGCTCTGGAACCTGAAGGTGCGGACCACGTCACTGCCCTGGGGGCAGAGGGGGTACTTGTCCTTCAGCTGCCGGTCCTCGAAGCCTGTGCAGCTCCACGACGCGTTGGCGTTGGTGGGGCCGTTGACGAACGCCTTGGCGTCGCCGGTGATGATGCGGAGCAGCTTCGGCATGGCCGTGACCTCGCCGCGCGGGCTGCCCTCGAACGACATCGTGGCCGCCTTGGGCTTGATGATCTCGCCGGCGTTGCCCTCGATGCCACCGCCCGGAGAGGCGGCGTCCTTCTCGTCGGCGCCGTTCTGCAGACGCAGCACGGGCCAGAAGTACGAGGACTTGTCGCCCTGGTCCTCGCAGGACGTCTCGGCGTTCGCCAGGTCCTCGTCGCTCGCGAAGGCGTCGTTGGACTGGTTGCCGACGTAGTCGTGGAAGTGGTGGGCGCCGTTGCTGACACCGGGAGCCACGATCACGTTGTCGGAGTTGAACAGCCCGTTCTCGTTCGTACCGCACTTGGTGACGAACGAGCCCTTGGAGGCGTTGCCCTGGGCGGCCGGCTTCGACACGTTCGGCTGGACGGTGGAGATGTCCACGAAGTCGGCTGCCACGGGGCCGTTTCCGGCCTGGCCGCCGTTGCCGGGAGGCTGTTCGCCCTGCCCCTGCTCGCCGCCCTGCTCCTGGCCCTGGCCGTCGCCCTGATTCTGGTCCTGGCCGTCCTGGCCCGCGCCGTCCTCGGCGTTGTCGCCCTGAGCGTCACCGTTCTCCTGGCCGTCCTGGCCGTTCTCCGGCTTGTCCTGGTTGCCGGAGGCGCGAAGTATGCAGGGCGCGAAGGCGTCCAGCCCTTCGGGGCGGTCGCCCACGGCGTCGATGGCCGCCACGATGCGCTCGATGGTCGCCGCTCGCTTGTCCTTGAGCGGATTCATGATCGAGTTCTGCGCGAAGGCCGCATCCTGCTTGATCGCGTCAGCGGAGCTCTGCAGCCGCTGATAGGCCTCGGCGATCTGCTTGTCCAGGAGGGCGAGTTGCTTGTCGACCTCCGTCTTGGACCCGTCCGGCACCGCGGCCAGCTCACTGCCCACATCCGGGCAGTCGATCGTGGCGGCACCCGAGGCAAGGACCTGGTCGGTCTGGCCCGAGGTGCTCTCGGAGGCAGTGGCGTAGACGTTCGCCGCTACCAGTCCGCCTCCTCCCAGCATCAGCGCGACCGCCCCGATGGTCGCGCGTCGTGCGCCTGTTGGGCGTCTGCGCGTGTTGCGTCCCAAGGATCTACTCCTACGCTTCGTTGCCGACGGGCATGGCAATCCCCCGCTTCATACGGAGATGAAGCTCCGAGTGTTCAGACACATCTCGGATTCATAGAAACCTCTCATGAACCAGACGTTTGCGAGACCCGTGTCCGGGCAATCACGTTTTCCTGCGGTCTGGTTGGGGAAGGGCATTCTGATGCGCTCCGCGAGGGCGCGACTGAGGGCGTTTCCACCGGTTTGCTCCGGTCGAGTCGCCGCTCGTGGCCCGCTTTTCCGTCGGCCACGGAAGAAATATGCCATCACCTTGCGCGGCGTACGCCCCTGTTGGCACGGCCGGGTCTGCGCCCGCTCCCACTGCCGTGCCCGTCGAACGGGTGTGAACGGGTGCGATCGGGCAGGCTCACGGGCCGCTGCGGGTGGGCGGTGCCGCCAGGTGCGCAACAGCGCGGCCGTCGTCCGACACGGCGATGCCGAGCAGCACGATCGCCGCCCGACGCGGAACGGCTCGGCGAAGCCTTTCGCCTGCGGCCCGGCGGGGGCTGATCGCGCGGCTCCTCGCACCCCTGCGAACGGGGGCGAGCAGCCCGGGTCGCGGGCACTCTGCCGTCGGCGGCGTCCGGACGCATGATGGAAGTGGACGCATTTACCCCGATTTGCGGCTAGCGCGTGCACGGAGGCCGTCATGCAAACCCCGGACCGCTACCGGCTGACCTTCACCCATGGGCGATCGGGCGGCGAGGCCGTCACGGACGAGGTGGTCGTGGAACGGACCACCTCCCTCGGGCCGGGCGGCAACCCGGTCTACTGCGACCCCACCGGCATCCTGCGCGCCGAGATCAGCCGGACGGGAGAGGTGCGGATGCTCGCCAGCGGCGGCCATCAGTCACCGCTCGCACCCTCCGCCGAGCCGCTGCCCTGAGTGCCCCGTTTGCGCCAGAGGTCTGGGCCACCTGGGCCGGACCTTCACGCGCCACACCAGGGGCGCCCCTCGCCTCCTGGCCCCCGGCAGTGTAGACATGAGCATATGGTCCGATTCTTGGGTCGATCCTGGGCCCGGTCGACCTCCCGCCCCAGCGGCCTGCGCGCGCGACGCAGGCGTGACCGCCCCGGCCGAACACACGGGCGGCGGACACCACAGGTACCCCACCGGCCGGCCGGTCGGCAGGGAGCGCAGGACGCCGGGCACCCGCCCGGATCCGCGGGCGCGCGGTCGGGGCTGGGCGGACGCAGCGTCGCAAGCCAGGTCTTCCTGCTGCAGGTGGCGATCGTGCTGCTGCTGGTCGTGGCCGCGGCCGGCGCCCTGGTCCTGCAGGTGCGCCACGACAGCACGACCGAGGCGCGGAACCGCTCCCTGGCCGTCGCCGAGACGTTCGCCAACGCTCCGGGCACCCGCGAGGCGCTGAGCGCCCCCGATCCCACGGCCGTGCTCCAGCCGCGCGCCGAGGCGGCCCGCGTGGGGTCCAAGGTCGACTTCGTCGTGGTGATGAACACCGACGGCATCCGCTACACCCACCCCAAGCCGGACCGGATCGGCAAGAAGTTCGTCGGAACCCTCGCTCCCGCGCTGGCGGGCACATCCTTCACCGAGGAGATCACCGGCACCCTCGGGCCGCTGGTGCAGGCCGTGGTGCCGATCAAGGCCGACGACGGCACGGTCGTGGGCCTGGTCTCGGCGGGCATCACGACCGAGAACGTGGGAGGGGTCGGGGACCGCCAGATGCCCCTGCTGCTGACCGCCGCGGCGGCGGCCCTGGCACTGGCCCTGGGCGGCACGGCGCTGGTGAGCAGACGGCTGCTGCGCCAGACCCACGGCCTCGGACCGTTCGAGATGACCCGGATGTACGAGCACCACGACGCGGTGCTGCACGCCGTCCGGGAGGGAGTGCTCATCGTCGGCGGCGAGGGCACGCTGCTGCTCGCCAACGACGAGGCACACCGCCTGCTGGACCTCCCGGAGGACGCCGAGGGCCGCCATGTCCTCGAACTCGGCCTGGACGCCGGCACCGGCGCCCTGCTGGCCTCGGGACACGTCGTCACCGACGAGGTGCGCCTGGTCGGAGACCGGCTGCTGGCCATCAACCAGCGGCCCACGGACCTCAAGGGCGGCCCGGCGGGCAGTGTCGCCACGCTCCGCGACTCGACCGAGCTGCGCGCCCTGTCCGGCAGGGCCGAGGTGGCCCGGGAACACCTCAAGCTCCTGTACGACGCCGGGGTGGGCATCGGTACGACCCTGGACGTGACCCGGACCGCCGAGGAACTGGCCGAGGTCGCCGTCCCACGGTTCGCGGACTTCGTCACGGTGGATCTGGCCGCGGCGGTACTGAGCGGCGAGGAACCGGACGCGGGCACCTCACTGCGCCGTACGGCGCTGAGCGGTATCCGCAAGGACGCTCCCCTGTACGCGGTGGGCGAGCGGATCGGGTTCATCGCCTCCACCCCGCAGGCGCAGAGCCTCGGCACCGGGGAGGCCGTGGTCGCGCCCGCGCTGAAGGAGGCGCACGGCTGGCTCGCCCAGGACCAGGAGCGCACCGCGCAGATCGTGGAGTACGGGATCCACTCGCTGATCACGGTCCCCCTGCGGGCGGGGAACCTGGTGATGGGGGTCGCGAACTTCTGGCGCTCCGAGAAGCCCGAGCCGTTCGACGAGGAGGAGCTGGCCCTCGCCGAGGAGCTGGTCGCGCGGGCCGCGGTCTCCATCGACAACGCGCGCCGCTACACCCGCGAGCACACCATGGCCGAGACCCTCCAGCGCAGCCTGCTGCCCCGCAATCTGCCCGAGCAGAGCGCCCTGGACATCTCCTACCGCTACCTTCCCGCGCAGGCGGGGGTGGGCGGCGACTGGTTCGACGTGCTGCCGCTGTCGGGGGCCCGGGTCGCGCTGGTCGTCGGCGACGTGGTGGGCCACGGCCTGCACGCTGCGGCCACCATGGGGCGGCTCCGCACGGCGGTGCACAACTTCTCCGCGCTCGATCTGCCGCCCGACGAGCTGCTGGGGCTCCTCGACGAACTCGTCGGCCGGATCGACCAGGACGAGGCGACGGAGGACGGCAGCGCCGCGATCACCGGTGCCACCTGCCTGTACGCCGTCTACGACCCGACCACCCGGCAGTGCATCGTGGCCCGGGCCGGCCACCCGCCGCCCGCGGTGGTCCGCCCGGACGGCAGTGTCGACTTCCCCGAGGTGCCCGCCGGGCCGCCGCTCGGTCTCGGCGGTCTCCCCTTCGAGACGGCCGAACTGAAACTGGAGGAGGGCAGCAGGCTCGTCCTCTACACGGACGGGCTCGTCGAGGACCGGGAACGGGACATCGACGTCGGTCTCGAACTCCTGCGGACCGCCCTGACCGGGGCAGAACGCTCCCCCGAGGACACCTGCCAGGCCGTCCTGGACGCCCTGCTGCCGCCCCGCCCCAGCGACGACATCGCGCTGATCGTCGCGGGCACCCGCGCGCTCGGTGCCGACCGCATCGCCGAGTGGCGGGTGCCGTCCGACCCGGCGGCCGTCGGCGAGATACGCGCCTCGGTCACCCGGCAGCTGACGGAGTGGGACCTGGACGACCTGGCGTTCACGACGGAGCTGATCCTCAGCGAACTGGTCACCAACGCGATCCGGTACGGCAACGGCCCCATCGAGGTCCGTATGCTGCTCGACCGCAGCCTGATCTGCGAGGTCTTCGACGGCAGCAACACCTCACCGCATCTGCGGTACGCGGCCTCGACGGACGAGGGCGGCCGGGGCCTGTTCCTCGTCGCCCAGCTCACCGAGCGCTGGGGCACCCGCTACACCCCCGCGGGCAAGGTCATCTGGACGGAACAGCCGCTCTCCTGAGACGAGCCCTCTCCCGTGCGGAACCGTCCACCGAGCGGTGTGCCGAACGACCGCTCACGGCTTGCCGTTTCCCTGGAGGCGCGCCAGGTCGTCGGGGCGTACCTGGATGACGAACAGCGCGACCAGGGCCGCGAAGAGGGCGAAGATCGCGGCGATGACGAAGGCGTGCGAGATGCCGGACGTCAGCACCTGGTCGCCCCACGGCGACGGGAGTTCGCCGGTCCTGCGGAACCGCAGGCGCTGGGCGGGGGTCGCCTGGGCCATGAACGCGCGGACCTGGTCGGCGGCCTCGTTGCGACTGGCCGTGCCGAAGACAGTGACCAGGACGGACAGGCCGAGCGAACCGCCCACCTGCTGGGTGGCGTTGAGGATTCCGGAGGCCGCTCCGGCCTCCTGCGGCGCCACGCCCGACACCGCCATGAGCGTCAGCGACACGAAGTTCAGCCCCATGCCGAAGCCGAAGACCAGCATGGGCCCGAGGATGCTGCCCGCGTAGGTGCTGTCGACCTCGGTCAGGGTCAGCCAGGCGAGGCCGACGGCCGACAGGACGGAGCCCACGGTCATGAACGGCTTGGGACCCCATCTGGGCAGCAGCTGCGAGGCGATCGCGGCGCCCACCGCGATGACGGCGCTGACCGGCAGGAAGGCGAGGCCGGCCCGCAGCGGGCTGAAGCCGAGGACGTTCTGCACGAAGAGCGTCAGGAAGAAGAACATGCCGAACATCGCCGCGGCCAGGCTCAGCATGATCGCGTAGACACCGGCGCGGTTGCGGTCGCGGAACATCCACAGCGGCGTGATGGGCTGCCTGGACCGGCTCTCGACGAAGATGAACGCGGCGAGGAACACCACGGCCGCGACGAAGGCCCCCACGGTCAGGCCGTCGCTCCAGCCCTCCTCCGAGGCGCGGATGAAGCCGTAGACGAGCAGCACCATGCCCACGGTGGAGGTGAGCGCGCCGAGGACGTCGAAGTGGCCCGGCATCCGTTCGGACTCCCGGATGTAGCGGGGCGTCGCGAGCGCGATGAGCAGGCCGATGGGGATGTTGACGAACAGGACCCAACGCCAGTCCAGCCACTCCACGAGCAGGCCGCCCGCGAGCAGGCCGATCGCGCTGCCGCCGGCCGAGACCGCGGCGAACACTCCGAACGCCCTGTTGCGCTCGGGGCCTTCGCGGAACGTGGTGGTGATCAGCGAGAGGGCCGTCGGGGAGGCGATGGCGCCGCCGACGCCCTGCAGGGAGCGTGCCGCGAGCAACTGCCAGGACTCCTGGGACAGTCCGCCGAGCAGGGAGGCGAGCACGAAGAGCAGTACGCCGAAGACGAAGACCCTGCGGCGGCCGAGGATGTCGCCGAGCCGGCCGCCGAGCAGGAGCAGCCCGCCGAACGTCAGCGTGTAGGCGTTCACCACCCACGACAGGTTCTCGGTCGAGAAGCCGAGCGAACTCTGGATGTGCGGGAGGGCGATGTTCACGATGGTGATGTCGAGGACCACCATCAACTGGCACGAGGCGATGACGAGGAGTGCGATTCCGCTGCCGTGGCCCCGCTCCGGGGACTTGGCAGTGTCGGAAGGTGTCGCGTGTGAGCCCGTCATGGGATCGGCCTGTGTTCTGGCGATGTCCGGTTCCGGACGACCGCTGTACCGACGTTAGCCCCGGGCTCCCGACCTCACCAGTCGATCACCAGGCCCCCGGGCGGCGCCCGGGACGGCCGCCGGAACGCGGGCTCTCAGGTGGTGCGTGGTGCCCTGCCCCGCTGGGTCCGGCACTCGCCCCGCTCAGTCCTCGCCCCTGACGATGTTCCCCTCCGGCTCCGCGGAAGTGCGGCGGGTGTCCCTGTCCGCTGTCGCCGGAAGGCAGAAGCGCACGCCTCCCACCCGGCGGCGGCGGGCCTGCGCCCACCCGGTCTCCGGGCGACGGACGATGTCCTGTGTGCTGCCGTACGCGGTCACGACCCCTCACATTCCTTCCGCACCCCGGTCCCCCTGAGGGCCGGGTCTGCGTCATGTTGCTGCCGTTTGTCGTCCACCGGTGCCGGGTCCCCAGCAGCGGTACCCGGAAACCCGGCCGCGTCCGGGCGGTGTCCGGGTCGCGTCCCCGCCGCGCCCGCCGGTCCCCCGTACGGGTGGAACCGGCGTCAGTGGCCGGTTCGGGGGTCCTGCTCGTGGGCCGGGTCCGCCGGCAGCGACGGGGGTCTCGCGTCGCGCTCGGCGTCGTGCTGGTCCAGCAGCGACAGCAGGTCCGCGACCGACAGGCCGGCGTCGGCCGGGTGGCGCAGGATCGTCCCCGGCTCGATGCGGTATTCGTTGCTGCGCCCCTGCCGGGTGTGGGTGAGATAGCCACCCTGCTCCAGATCGGAAATGATCTTCTGGACGGCACGCTCGGTCAGCCGGCAGCGCGCCGCGATGTCCCGGATGCGGGTGCTCTGGTTCTCGGCGATCGCGGCCAGCACCCGGGCGTGGTTGGTGAGGAACGTCCAGCCGATATGTGTCTCAGGTACTTCACCCATGGCCGCCAGCATACGACCTGCCATTCACGCAAACCAAAGGGTGAAAGAATTTTCATGCATCACTTGACGTGTGAAGGTTTGGGGGCGGAATCTGGAGGAGATAGTGACGGTGGATGCCCCGGGAGCGGCTGCCATGTCGGAACCAACGCTTCATGCCCAGGTCGGCGGTTCGTACACGGCCTCCCACGGAGGACCGTCCGGCCACGCGCGCGAGCACACCCCCACACCCGTGAAGAGCGAGACGCACCGCGCGGGTGAGCGGACGGCCGGCGTGGCGGCCGGCGAGATCGACAGGGACGCCTGCCCGGCGCTGTGGCACGAAGCACAGCACACGGGAGGAGAGTTCGTTGTCCGGTGACGCCACGGAGACCGTCGACATCATCGACGCCACCGACGCCGAGCAGAGTCTGCGCGTCGAGGTTCTCCAGCTGAGACGGGCCATGCGGACACGGCCGGTCATCGACCTGGCCCGCGGGATCCTGATGGCGTCCTTCGGGCTGGATCCCGAGGAGGCGTGGAGCGTACTCGTCACGGTCTCCCAGAACGCCAACATCAAGCTGTTCCACCTCGCCGAGGGCACGGTGGCCGCCGTCACGGGCGAGCCACTGCCCGAGGCCCTGCGGCAGCAGTTGTCCGCGGCGGTCGCCGAACTCGCCGCACGCCGCTCGGCGTCCCGGGAATCGGAGCCGTGAACGCGGGAGACGTCCCGGCGGACGTCGAGCCAGACGCTCCGGCAGGCACCTCACCCGGTGAACGGCCACGTGCCCCGTCGCCTCACAGCGCCGCCAGCACCTCCGCGCGGTAGTCGGTGTAGACCGCGCGCAGGGCGGGGGCCGGCCAGTTCGCCGGGAGGAGTTCGCCGGGCAGTACGGGGTCGGTGACCAGATGCCGTACGACGGCGGCGAACGCGGCGAACCGGTCGGCCGGGGCTGCGGTACGGGCCACGTGCGCCAGCAGGGAGTCGGCGGTGTCGGCCCAGCCGTCGAGCGGCCAGAGACTCGCGGCCAGCGTGAGCGAAGGCCGCTCCGGCCGGGCGGTGAACCGCTCGGTGAGGTCGGTCAGGCTTTCGGGCCACGCCCGCCGGAGGTTGGCCGGCCGCAGCCACACCCCCTCCCGCAGTTCCGCCAGGCGCAGGCCGGACAACTCGGCGCGCAGTTCGGCCCGTTCGGCCGGACCACGGCCGGTGGCGGTGACGACGACCGTCTCCCACGTACCGTCCCAGTCCCGGGTCCTGGGGTGCACGGCCTCGTCCTGGCGGCGCTGCCGTTCCAGCAGCCGTTCGCTGAGCCGGTAGACGCCGTCGGCGCGCCGCAGGTCGCCCGCCGTCACCATCCGGCTGAGGGCGGCCCGCAGTGTGGAGTCCGCGATACCGAAGGGCTCCACGCTGCGGATCAGGTCCCGCACCGGAAGCTCGGGAGGGTGGACGCCCAGCAGGAGGCTCAGGACGACCGATCGTGCGGACAGCGGGCGCAGTCCGGGGTCGGCCGGTGACCGGGGCTCGTTCATCCGCATGGACGGCATTGTGCCCGGTGGGGTGAACCTGGTCGCGACGGCGGCCGGGCAGCGAGGGTGTTACACCATTGCTGCGACCGCAGACATAGTGCAACACTGCGAACATGGTCCCGATACTCGCGCCGGAACAGTCCGCCACGCACGACGTCACCAACCAGGCCCCCTCGCTGGCTCCGTACGACGCGGCCGACGACGCGGCCCTGCTGGAAGGGCTCCGCCGCGAGGGTGCGGGCTGGGCCGAGGAGGACATCCGCAGGCTGGGCCGTATGGCGGGCGGCGAGGAGGCCCAGGAGTGGGGCGAGTCGGCCGACCGCCATGAGCCGGAACTGCGTACGCACGACCGTTTCGGCAACCGGATCGACGAGGTCGAGTTCCATCCCGCCTGGCACCGGCTGCTGGGCACCGCGGTGGCCGAGGGACTGGCCGCCGCGCCCTGGGCCGACGACCGGCCCGGCGCCCATGTGGTCCGCACGGCCGGCGGACTGGCATGGGGGCACACCGACGCGGGACACGGCTGCCCCACCTCGATGACCTACGCGGCCGTACCCGCCCTGCGCAAACAGCCCGAACTGGCCGCGGTGTACGAGCCCCTGCTGGTGAGCCGCGTCTACGAACCGGGGCTGCGTGTCCCGGCGGAGAAGCGCGGACTGCTGGCGGGCATGGGCATGACCGAGAAGCAGGGCGGCTCGGACGTCCGCACCAATACGACGGCCGCCACGCCGACCGCGGAGCCCGGTGTCCACACCCTGCGCGGCCACAAGTGGTTCACGTCCGCCCCGATGTGCGACGTGTTCCTGGTCCTCGCCCAGGCACCGGGCGGTCTGTCCTGTTTCCTCGTGCCGCGGATCCTGCCCGACGGCAGCCGCAACACCTTCCGCATCCAGCGGCTCAAGGACAAGCTGGGCAACCGCTCGAACGCGTCCTCGGAACCGGAGTTCGACAACACCGTCGCCTGGCTCGTCGGCCCCGAGGGGCAGGGCGTCAAGACGATCATCGAGATGGTCAACTGCACCCGGCTCGACTGCGTGATGATGAGCGCGACGCTGATGCGCAAGACCCTCGTGGAGGCCGGCCACCACACCAGGCACCGGAGTGCGTTCGGTGCGCCGCTGATCGACCAGCCGCTCATGCGCAACGTACTGGCCGACCTCGCGCTGGAGTCGGAGGCCGCCACGACACTCACACTGCGGCTCGCCGGCGCCGCCGACCGGGCGATCCGCGGCGACGCCCAGGAGGCGGCCTTCCGCCGGATCGCGACCGCCGTCGGCAAGTACTGGGTGACCAAGCGCGGCCCGGCGTTCACGGCCGAGGCGCTGGAGTGCCTGGGCGGCAACGGCTATGTGGAGGAGTCGGGCATGCCCCGCCACTACCGCGAGGCCCCGCTGCTCTCCATCTGGGAGGGGTCGGGGAACGTCAACGCCCTCGATGTGCTGCGGGCCCTCGGCCGGGCGCCCGAGACCGGCGAGGCGCTGTTCGCGGAGCTGGCCCTGGCACGCGGCGCCGACGCCCGGCTGGACGCGGCCGTCGTCCGGCTCAAGGACCGACTGCGCGACCTGCGCGACCCCGAGACGGGCGCCCGCCGGCTGGTGGAGCTGATGGCGCTGGCACTGCAGGGCTCCCTCCTGGTCCGGCACGCACCGGCAGCGGTCGCCGACGCCTTCTGCGCGACCCGGCTCGGCGGCGACTGGGGACACTCCTTCGGCACCCTTCCCACCGGTTCGGACCTGACCGCGATCCTCGACCGTGCCCTGCCCGACACCGCCGCACTGGGTTAGGCGCGAGCACGCCGGCGCCGGGCGGGGATCATGCTGAACGCCCCTGTCGGCGGGCGCGTATGACTTCCCGGAACCGCTCCCACAGCAGGGGCGGCAGGTGCGTGCACACCGGGAAGAGACGAGGGATCGATGACCGAACAGCGTTACCACGTCATGGGGATGACCTGCGGCCGCTGCGCCGACAAGCTCGGGTCCGAGGTCGGCGGAGTACTCGGGGTGAACGGCGTGCACGTCGACCTCGACACCGGGTCGGTGACCGTGACGGGTGAGGCGTTCGACGGCTCGAAGGTCTGCGCGGCCATCGCGGGAGCCGGCTTCGAGGTCGCCGCCGTGCTCTGACCCTGCCTGCCGCACGCCCGGCGCGCCCTGTCCAGCCGAAAAGATGCCTTTCATCCTAACGAAGGGCACATCCGGACGGACCGCACGAGCCGGGCTCCGCGTCCACTAACTTCCCTTCCCTGCGCATGCGCCCGCACATCAGGGCGCGTCAGGGACAGAGGAGCGACGTGGCCGGAGTGAGCCTCCCGGAACATCCGTACGACCGCACGGAGGCGACCCGGCTGCTGTGCGCCGGCACGTATCAGGACGCCGCCTTCCGACGGCGGGTCATCGACGAACTGGTGGTCCACCAGGAGCGTCCCGTGGCCCCGCCGCTGGGGGTCGACGTGCTTCCCGTGCTGGCGCACGCCGTGCGGATCACACGGCAGGAGTCCCGTACCGCGGGGCTGATGCTGGCCGCCTGGCTGGGTTTCCTGCTGTCCGACGTGGTGATGTTCTGGGACAGCGTCTCCGACCGCTGGGGCATCGGGGCCGAGGTCGGCATCGGTGACGTGTTCACCGCGTTCTACGCGGGCGACGACAGGCTGACCGCCGGAATGCCCATGCCGTGGTCGCAGTTCTACGCACTCGTCGCCCTCGGCCTCTGGTTCGCCCACTCCGTGCGCGCGCAGGGCGCCGACGGCCGCCAGGCGGGCCTCCCCGCTCCGGTGGCGAAGGCCGCCGCCGGGTTCGGCGTCGCGGTGACCCTGTGCGCCGCGCTGTTCGCCGCCTTCTACTGGTGCTGGTTCGTGGCCGGGGTCCTGGACGGTGACGTACAGACGCCCTACCCGCTGCTCTTCCCGCTGCTCATCGCCCTGATCGCCTGGTGGCACGAGACCACCCAGCGCAGGGCCCTGTGCCGCTGGCTGTCCCGCTGGACCTTCCGGACGACGCCTCAACCGGAGCTGCCCGCGGGCCCGTTGTACGAGGACCTGGTCGGCAGCATCCGCCGCGAGCAGACGGCCGCACTGACCCTGTACGAGCCGGACAGTCCCTTCGTCGGGATGGGCGCGCGCCGCCAGGACTGGTCCTTCGCGATGGAACTGCGCAAGCGCTCCGCTCCGCCGAACGGGTCCGACGCACCGGACACCGGCTCCCCCTCCCCCGACGGCCCGCTCATTCCGCACCAGAACCACGGCCCGCTCACCGCCGAGGGCGCGCTCGCCATGATCGAGCCGCAGCTGGTGCGGCTGCGCGAGGCCGCCGCGCTCACCGGGAAGGACCGGCTGCGCGAGCTGGAGGTCGACCGCTTCGTCTATGTGCCGGGCGGTGTCGGCCGCGACGAACTGCTGCGCCTCGGCGGCAGCGACGACGTGCACGCCGTACAGGCGGACGGACAGCGCGACGGTGACGGCCGGACCGTCTACGACCCCGCCCAGGTCGCCGCCCATCTCGCGGAGGCCGTGGACGAGGGCGGCGAGGGGCGGCGCGTCTTCCTCCGCGTCCGCATCGGCGCCTGGCACGAGCAGGTCGTGGTGACCGTCCTGGTCCGGGTGCACACCCAGGGCGGCATGCTCGTTATGGAGGTCGTCCCGTACGTGCTCGGGCCGGTCCGCAAGGACTTCAGGAGCGTGGACACCCTCGTGGACCGGCTGCCCGAGACCTGGGCGGCCGGTGCCGTACGCGCCCTCGGACACGGGCCCGCGACCGGTGTGAGCACCGCTCTCGGCGCGCTGCGGACCCTCACCAGGGAGATCGGCACCGGTTGGTCCGACCGGGAGACGGACCCCGACGTGCCGCGTGTCTCGCTGCGCCAACTGGCCAGCACGAACGGCCTTTCGCCGTATCAGGAGATGGACGTCACCCGGTACATCAAGACGGTCCAGGAACGCATCGTGAACGGCATGCGCGAGGCGCTGCAGTCCCACGGCTACCGCACCGACCAGTTCGAGCAGCACGTCTACCAGCTCAGTGGCGGAAGCGTCTTCGTCCAGGAGATGTCCGGCGGCGCCGTCGCCACGGGCCGGCACGGCCACGCGACCGCGCACAGCAACACCACCGCTGCGGCGAACGGCACACCGCCGCGCACCGGCGCCTAGCCACCGAATCCCGAACCCGTACACCGGCCCCGAGGAACCAGCACATGAACGACACAGGACAGCCCACCGGCGGCCGGCCCGCGCAGGACAGCGGATCCGGCGGTGTGAACATCGGCTCCATGAGCGGCGGTTCGATCGCCACCGGCAGCCACGGGCACGCGACGTCCGTCAACCACACCGCGGCCGAGGCCGTCCTGCCGCACGAGGAACTGCTGCAGGCGGTTCGCGCCCTCCGCGCGGCCCTGCCCGTCCGGGAGCGCAGCGCCGAGGACATGTCCCTCGACGGCGAACTGGCGGACGCGGAGAGCGAGATCGTCCGCTCCGGAGCGGCTCCCCCGGAGCGCCTCACCCGGCTGCTGGTGAGCGTACGGGGCTGGCTCGGCTCGCAGGCCGCGGCCGCGGGGGCGGTCGCCTCGGCCACCGCCGTCGTCCAGGGCATCGCCCAGTTGCTCGGATGACGGGCCCGACGGTGACAGGCAGGACCCGCGGCATGCGGGTGTTCGACACCGAGCGGCAGGAGTGGGGCGGGTCCCGGCGCGAACGCCTCTTCCACCCCGACCAGTACCTCGACGTACGACGGCAGAAGGTCGTCCGGCGGAAGACGGCGATCGTCCTCGCGGTGGCCGGTCTCACCTTCGGCGTCTGGGCCCTGGCCTGGAAGGACGAGCCGGAGCCCTACCGGAACTTCACCGCCGCCCGGTCGGACACCAAGAAGGGCTCCTCGGACGGGTCCGGCGACGGGTCCGAGAACGGCTCCGGGGGCGGCTCGCCGTCGGCACAGCCCTCCGCCGCCCTGCCCGCGGGCTATGAGCCCTGGCAGGACGACGAGGGGTTCCGGGTGGCGCTTCCGACGGGCTGGGAGCGCGACAGCAGGTCGTCGCAGTTCGGCATCGACGTGGTCGACTACCGCAGCCCGGACGGCACCCGGCGGCTCCAGGTGTTCCAGCTGATGGAGACCTCCCCGTACGAGTCCTTGCAGGTCGCGCAGGTGGAGGCGCAGAAGCTCGACGGGTACGAGGCGGTCTCCCTCGAAGAGGTACCCGGCGGTGAGGGACAGGCCGCCGAGCACGAGTACCGGGCGGACGAGATCGCGGGCGAGCAGGGCGGCGGAACCCGGCACGTGATCGACCACCGCTTCGAGGCCGCGGACGGCGAACGGTACGCGTTGGTCGCGTACGGCTCGGACGCCGACGGGCCGGACGACGAGCGGGAACTCGTGGACACGGCGCTGCGCTGGTTCTGCCCGCCGGGCACGCAGTGCGACACACCTGCCGGCTGACGACCCGCCGCTCGTCCACCCCGGCGGGTCGGCGCGGACCTCAGGAGGGCGCCGCGGTCGTGCCCCGCACTTCGAGGACGGGCGGGCTGAGGACGACCTGGCCCGGGCGGGCCGGGTCGGCGATCCGGTCGAGCAGGCACTGCGCGGCGCGGCGGCCGACGTCGTGGCCCGCGCTGTCCACGGTGGTGAGCCAGAGGTGGCGCAGCCGGGCGAGGTAGGTGTTGTCGTACCCCACGAGCGAGAGGTCGCGGGGCACCTGGAGGCCCAGTTCCTCGGCGGCGGACAGCGCGCCGACGCAGGCGATGTCGTTGAAGGCGAACACGGCGGTCGGCCGCCGTTCCGCGCTGAGCAGCCGGACCGTGGCCCGGTAGCCGCCCTCCTCGGTGAGGTCGCCCTGTGCCACGACGGCCGTGTCGCCCAGCCCGTGTTCGCGCATGACGGCTTCGAAGCTGCGGCGGCGCAGTTCACCGACCATCCCCTGCCCGGCGATGTGGGCGATGTGCCGGTGGCCGAGCCCGATGAGGTGTTCGGTGGCGAGGCGGGCGCCGTACTCGTCGTCGTTGGCGACGATGTCCGCGCGGGGCAGCACCGGCTCACGTGCGCCCGCGACGACGGTCGGCAGCCGCCCGGCCGCCGCACGCAGCATCTCCGGGCCGGGCAGTGTGCCGACGGCGATGAGTCCGTCGACCCGCAGGTCGGTGAACATCCGGGTGAGGTCCTCGCCGAGCCGCCGGTTCAGATGGCCGTCGGCCAGCAGCATGTGCAGGCCGTGGGCGTCCAGCAGGGAGTTGAGGCCGTCCAGCAGTTCCACGAACCAGGGGTTGCGCATGTCGTTCAGGAGCACGCCCACCATGGGGGTGCCCCCTGACCGGGCATGGTCGAGGGCCTGCGGACGGGCGCGCCGCTCGCTGAGGCTGCGCGCGGCGGCGTTGGGCCGGTAGCCGAGCTCCTCCACGGCGGCCAGGACGGCCGTCCGCTTCTCGGGGCGCACCCGGTCGGAGCCGCGCAGCACGAGGGAGACCAGGGACTTCGACACTCCGGCCCGTTCGGCCACATCACGGATCGTCGGCGGTCTCATGAATTGGACCGTTCCACAGGCACCGCCGGAAAGTCAAAGGGGTTGACACCTGCTGTGACGAACTCCAGTGTGATCGGAAACGGTCCTGGACCGATCCAAAAGCAGTCCACACCCAAAACAGTGCACAGCAGGCAGTGCACAACCGATCCGAAGAGGAACAGTCATGGGGAGTACGCTCGGCGTCGCCGTCGTGGGGTTCGGCTGGATGGGGCGGGTGCACACCCAGGCGTACGCGCGCGTGCCGCACCACTTCCCGGGACTGTCCGTACGACCGGAACTGATCGCGGTCGCCGACGAGGTGCCCGGCCGGGCCGAGGAGGCCGCCGCCCAGTACGGCTTCGCCACGGCGGCCCGGGACTGGCGTGAGATCGCCGCCGATCCCCGGGTCCAGGCGGTGAGCGTCGCCGCGCCGAACTTCCTGCACCGCGAGATCGGCGTCGCCATGGCCGAGGCGGGCAAGCACCTCTGGATCGAGAAGCCGGTCGGTCTCACCGCCGACGACGCGCGGGCCGTCGCGGGCGCCGTCGCCAAGACGGGCGTCCAGGGCACGGTCGGCTTCAACTACCGCAACGCGCCCGCCGTCGCCGCCGCCCGCGAACTCGTCGCCGCGGGCGAGATCGGCACCGTCACGCACGTCCGCATCCGCCTCTTCAGCGACTACGCGGCCCATCCCGAGGGCGCCCTGACCTGGCGTTACGAGCGTGAGCGCGGCGGCAGCGGAGTCCTCGGCGACCTCGCTTCGCACGGCGTGGACCTGGCCCGCTTCCTGCTGGGCGAGATCGCGTCGCTGACCGCCGACACGGCCGTCTTCGTCCCCGAGCGGGCCCGGCCCACGGGTGCCACCGCCGGCCACATCCGGTCCACCGGCGGCGAGTTGGGGCCGGTGGAGAACGAGGACTACGTGTCCTGTCTGCTGCGCTTCGCCTCCGGCGCCCGTGGTGTCCTGGAGGCCTGCCGGGTCTCGGTCGGCGAGCAGAACAACTACGGCTTCGAGATCCACGGCACCAAGGGCGCGGTCTCGTGGGACTTCCGTCGTATGGGTGAACTGGGTGTCAGCCGCGGCACGTCGTTCCAGGACCAGCCGGTCAGCACGCTGTACGTCGGCCCGGGACACGGCGAGTACGCGGCGTTCCAGCCGGGCTCGGCCAACAGCATGGGCTACGACGACCTGAAGGTCATCGAGGCGCACAACTTCCTGCGCTCCATCACCGAGGGCACGCCGTACGGGGCCACGCTGGAGGACGCCGTGCACAGCGCAACTGCCCTGGACGCCATGGCCCGTTCCGCCGAGCACGGCACCTGGGTGAGTCCGGGGAACTGAGTCTGGCATAGTCCCGCGGTACGTGCCGACACGCGCCGTGGGGCCACCGGATCATCAGTAGGATTGCCTGCTCATGGACACACGCCAGGTGAACGAGATGATCGCTGTCCCGCCGGGACAGGTCACACTGTCGGACCGGCGGACACGGCGCAGTTGGTCGGTCGAGCTCGCGCCCTACCGGCTCGGGGCCTTCCCGGTCACGCAGGCGCTGTACGCGCGGGTCGCGGGCATGTGGCCGAGCAGCGCCGACGGGGAGCAGTTACCCGTCGAGGGGGTCTCGTGGTGGGACGCGGTCCGCTTCTGCAACGCCCTGTCGCTGCGGGAGGGGCTGACACCGGCCTACGCCATCCGTTCGGACGGCGGGGGCGTCGAGTCGGAGATCGACTGGGACAGGGCCGCGGACGGCTACCGGCTGCCCACGGAGGCGGAGTGGGAGCACGGCTGCCGTGCGGGTACGCCCGGGCCGCGGTACGGGCCGCTCGACGAGATCGCCTGGTACCGCGACAACTCCCAGGAACGCGTCCACGACGTGGGCGGCAAGCGGCCCAACCAGTGGGGTCTGCACGACATGCTGGGCAACGTGTGGGACTGGTGCTGGGACGTCTACGACGCGGAGGTGTACGGGGGGTACCGGGTGTTGCGCGGGGGCGGATGGTTCGACGAACACTGGAGTGTCCGCGCCGGCGCGCGGCGCCGCAGCCATCCGGGCTACCAGGTCGACGACGTGGGCTTCCGGGTCGCCCGATCCGTACGCTGAGCCGTCCGGCGGGTGGGGGTGGTGTGTCGGGTGCGGGCCGGTGGGGGCCGGCCGCGCCGTTCCCCGCGCCCCTAGTGGGGCAGGGTTGTGCGTTTGCTGCGGGCCGGTGGGGGTTGCTCGCGCCGTTCCCCGCGCCCCTGTCCCGCTAGGGGCGCGGGGAACTGCGCGGACCACCCCCACCGGCCCGCAGCGCACACCCCACCGCACCACCCTGCCCCTTTAGGGGCGCGGGGAACTGCGCGGACCACCCCCACCGGCTCGCACCCCACCACACAACCGCACCCCTCCCCATCCCCTAAGGGGCGCGGGGAACGGCGCGAGCAACCCCCACCGGCCCGCGGTACAGACACAACCGCACACCCCCTCCCCCGCCCGGAGGGCAACTCACCCTTTCGGGGGACAGCCGCGGCTGACAGACTCTGGTGGTGCGCGACTTCGACTTCCTCGTCATCGGATCCGGCCCGGGCGGCCAGAAGGCCGCCATCGCCGCGGCAAAGCTCGGCCGCCGGGTCGCCGTCGTAGACCGCCCCGACATGGTCGGAGGGGTCTCCATCCACACCGGAACCATCCCCTCGAAGACCTTGCGCGAGGCGGTCCTCTATCTCACCGGTCTCACCCAACGCGACCTGTACGGCCAGAGCTACCGGCTGAAGGAGGACATCACCGTCGCCGACCTGACCGCGCGCACCCAGCACGTGGTGGGCCGCGAGGTCGACGTCATCCGCAGCCAGCTGTCCCGCAACCACGTCTCCCTGTTCGCCGGCACCGGCCGCTTCGTGGACGACCACACCGTCGCCCTGCGCGAAGTGAACGGCAACGAGAAGCTGCTGACCGCGGACAACATCGTCATCGCGACCGGCACCAGGCCGGCCAGGCCCGCGACCGTCGAGTTCGACGAGCTGACGGTCCTGGACTCCGACAACGTTCTCAACCTGGAGCGGGTACCCCGTTCCATGGTCATCGTCGGGGCCGGCGTGATCGGCATGGAGTACGCCTCCATGTTCGCCGCCCTCGGCAGCAAGATCACCGTGGTCGAACAGCGCCCCGGGATGCTCGACTTCTGCGACGTCGAGGTGATCGAGTCGCTGAAGTACCACCTCAGGGACCTGGCCGTCACCTTCCGCTTCGGCGAGACCGTCGCCGCGGTCGAGCGCCACGCGCGGGGCACGCTCACCGTCCTGGAGAGCGGCAAGAAGATCCCCGCGGACGCGGTGATGTACTCCGCGGGCCGGCAGGGCCTCACCGACGACCTCGACCTCGACAAGGCCGGCCTGTCGGCCGACAAGCGCGGCCGGATCAAGGTGGACGAGCACTACCGCACCGAGGTGCCGCACATCTACGCGGTCGGTGACGTCATCGGCTTCCCGGCTCTGGCCGCGACCTCGATGGAACAGGGGCGTACGGCGGCGTACCACGCGTGCGGCGAGCCGGTGGCCCGGATGCACGACCTCCAGCCGATCGGCATCTACACGATCCCGGAGATCAGTTTCATCGGGAAGACCGAGGACCAGCTCACCGAGGAACGCGTGCCGTTCGAGGTCGGCATCTCCCGCTACCGCGAACTGGCCCGGGGCCAGATCATCGGCGACTCGCACGGCATGCTCAAGCTGCTCGTCTCCCCCGACGACCGGAAACTGCTGGGCGTGCACTGCTTCGGTACGGGTGCGACGGAGCTGATCCACATCGGGCAGTCGGTGATGGGGTGCGGCGGGACGGTCGACTATCTGGTCGACGCGGTCTTCAACTATCCGACGCTCGCCGAGTCCTACAAGGTCGCTGCGCTCGACGCGACGAACAAGATCCGGCAGCTCGACCGGCTGCGGGACTGATCAGGCGCCCCTCGCCGGCGCCGGGTGCGGTTCGATGCCCGGTGCCGGCCGGTGGGGGTCACCCGCGCCCCGCGGCGCAGCCGCAGGTGTCACAGCCCCGCGCCCCTGACGGGCCGGAGGCCCGAGGGGCATAAGCTCTCAGCGTGGCAAAGTACTTCGATGTTCATCCCGAGAATCCTCAGGCGCGCACCATCACCCAGGTCGCCGACTCCATTCGTGCGGGTGCGCTCGTCGTCTATCCCACGGACTCCTGCTTCGCGCTGGGGTGCCAGCTGGGCAGTCGTGACGGTATCGACCGGATCCGCTCCATCCGCCGGCTCGACGACCGTCACCACTTCACGCTGGTGTGCCAGAACTTCGCGCAGCTCGGCCAGTTCGTGCAGGTCGACAACGACGTGTTCCGTGCCATCAAGGCTTCGACGCCCGGCAGTTACACCTTCATCCTCCCCGCGACCAGGGAGGTCCCGCGCAAGCTGCTGCACCCGAAGAAGAAGACCGTCGGGGTCCGCATCCCCGACCACGTGGTGGCTCAGGCGCTGCTCGCCGAGCTCGGTGAGCCGCTGCTGTCCAGCACCCTCCTCCTGCCCGACGAGGAGGAGCCGATGACCCAGGGCTGGGAGATCAAGGAGCGCCTCGACCACTCCGTAGACGCGGTGATCGACTCCGGCGACTGCGGCACAGAGCCGACCACGGTCATCGACTTCTCCAGCGGCGAGGCCGAGATCGTCCGCAAGGGAGCCGGCGACGTCTCACGGTTCGAGTGACCCGCTCCCCGGCAGCGGAACGGCGCCGCCGACCATGGTGCGGCGCCCGCCGAACCGTCGGCCGTCTACGGTCGGCTCCATGACCATCAGTGAGCGACGGGGCGTCGCGTGACGCCGTGGGAGGCCGTCGCGGTGTTCGCGGCGGGCGTGGCTGCCGGCGGGGTCAACACGGTGGTCGGTTCCGGGACCCTGATCACCTTTCCCGTGCTGCTCGCCACCGGTCTGCCGCCTGTCACCGCGACCGTCTCGAACGCGCTCGGCCTGGTCCCCGGCGCGATCAGCGGAGCGTTCGGCTACCGCAAGGAGCTGCGCGGTCAGCGGCGGCGCATCCTGCGGCTGAGCGTCGGTGCGCTGCTGGGCGGCTTCACGGGGGCCGTGCTGCTGCTGGCCCTGCCCGCGACGGCGTTCGAGAAGATCGTGCCGGTCGTGGTGGGTCTTGCCCTCGTCCTGGTCGCCTTTCAACCGCTGATCACCAAGCGGCTGCGCCGCCGCGCGAGGGATCGTTCGTCGTCCGCGGGTGCGCCGGGGCCGGACGCGCGGTTCCCCGCGCCCCTCAAGGACGGGCCGGTCCACCGTGACGGCGGGCCGCTGCTGTTCGTCGGGCTGACTCTCGCGAGCGTCTACGGCGGGTACTTCGCGGCGGCGCAGGGGATCATCTACATGTCTCTGATGGGGGTGCTCCTGGACGAGACGATGCAACGCCTCACCGCCGTCAAGAACGTCCTCGTAGCCGTCGTCAACACCGTCGCCGCGACCTTCTTCCTCTTCGTCGCGGACTTCGACTGGACGGCCGTCGCGCTGATCGCCGTCGGCTCGGCGATCGGCGGCCAGCTCGGCGCCGCGGTCGGCCGCCGCTTCAGCCCGTTGGTCCTGCGCGTCCTCATCGTGACGGTCGGCACGGTCGCCCTCGTCCAACTGCTGCTGCGCTGACCGCCGCGTGCGCCTGCGATACGGCGGGACTCACTTGCTGAACGGTCCCTCCAGCGCCGCCCACTGCAACAGCATGATGGTCTTGGCGTCGGCGATCCCGCCCGTACGGATCATGCCCAGGGCCTCCCTGAAGGGCAGTTCGACGGTCTCGATGTCCTCGCCCTCCTCGTCCAGTCCGCCGCCCTCGTGGGTGCGGGTGGACGGCCCGTAGGAGGCGGCGTAGAAGGTGACGCGTTCGGTGACCGAGCCCGGGCTCATATAGACGTCGAAGACCCGCTCGACCTCGCCGACCGTGTGTCCGGTCTCCTCGATGACCTCGCGTCGTACGGCGACCTCGGGGTGCTCGTCGTCATCGTCGAGCAGACCGCCCGGTGTCTCGACGAGCATGCCGTCGGGGTGTCCGTTGACGTAGACGGGATAGCGGAACTGCCGGGTCAGCAGCACGGTCTCGCGTTCTGTGTCGTACAGCAGGATCGTGGCGCCGTTGCCGCGGTCGTGCGTCTCGCGTTCCTGGGTGGACCAGGTGCCGTCGGCGAGCTGGAGGTCGAACGTCGTGGTGCGTTCCACGTACCAGTGGCAGGACAGCAGGGTCACGTCCCGCACCTTGACCCGTGGGTTGCCCGTCAGGCCGAGGCCGACCCGGTCGAGTCCGGTACGGCCCCTGCGGTCCGGGGTGTCGATGCCCGCGGTCATCGCGCACCGACCGGGGAAGTTGTACGGAGGGAGGAAGTACGGGTGGAACAAGTGGTCATGTCCTGCTTCTACCATCCCGCTCCCGCCCCTGTCAGGCGTGTCAATGATCAGCGGAGGCGCCGGTGGTCAGCCGGACCACGTTCGACGGCGCGCCGAGCGTGAACGCCCGGACCCGGTAGGACCCCTGTTTCTCGCTGGGCAGGGTGATCAGTCCCGCGGAATTGACGTCGGGTTCGAAGACGGCGACGGGCGCGAACCCGGAGTGCCCGCCGGAGTCCTCGTCGGAGTCCCCGCCGGAGCTCCTGGGGATACGGGACTCCAGCAGGAACCCCTCCTCGTCCGACGCGTTGTCCATCCATGTGAACAGAATGCCGTTCGCGTGCTTGACCACGGCCTTGAACCCGGTGGGCGCTCCGGCACCCGTGGACCGTAGTGGCCGACCCGGGGCAGTGCGCTCCGGGTCCTTGCGGGCGGGCAGCCAGTCGTGGCCGGAATCCTCGTCCGCCGCCGTCAACTCGCCCGGGGGCAGGGTGACGCCGACCGGCTTCGAGGCGGGGCCGGCGAAGGCCCGCAGCCGGTAGTGGAAGGTGGTGCGGGGCATCAGATCGGGGTGCCGGTAGCTCGTCACCCGGGGCGGCAGATACTGCAGCACGGTGTACGGGCCTGCCGCGTCCGTCGCGAATTCGAGGAGGTGGCCCGACGTACCCGGACCGCCGCCCCGCCAGTGCAGGTCGATGTCCGTGGGCGAGGCGCGTTCGGCGCGGAGCACGACGTCCGGGCCTGCGGCCGCCGTGCGGGGTGTGCGGGGTGTGTCGCAGGCCGACAGCGCCGGGCCGAGGGCAAGGGCGAGGCCCAGGACCAGGGCTGCCGGCGCCGCGCCGCGTACGGGAACTCTCATGTGCTCGCTGCTACTTGCGCCAGAAGTGGACGTTGCTCCACACGACGGTGGCCGGGCCGTTGCCGCTGCTGGTGCGGTAGGCGCCGAACTTGTCGTAGAAGCTGCCACCGGGGCTCGCGTAGGTGTGCTTGAGCGAGCCGTTGATGTAGGTGCGGTGCGAAGTGCCCACCTGGTGGACGGTGTTGACCCGGACGGTGGCGCCGACCGTGCCGGCGTTGGAGAGGGTGTCGCCGCCGTGGACCGCGTACAGGCGTCCGCCGCGTTCGGCGGCGAGCATGAAGTACGGGCCTGCCGCCGACTCGTTGAAGGTCTGCTTGAGGCTGATGCGGGTGCCGCTGAGGCTGCTGATCCGGAAGTAGCCCTCGAACTGGCGGGTGCCGCCGGTGTAGGTGGCGTACCGCCGCTCGGCCCGCTGGTCCCCACTGGCCGTGGAGCAGGTGAGCTGGAAGGTCAGGCCGTCGACCTGTCCGCAGCCGCGTTCCTGGACGGTGTAGGTGGGAGAGACGGATGTCCAGCCGCCCGGCTCCACTTCGGCGAAGGCGGTGGGGGTGGCGGCCAGGAGGGAGGCGCATACCGCGCCTGTCACGGTGAGCGCTCTGATGCGCGTGAGCATGTCGGCTCCTCGGGTGGGGGGTTCACCAGCCGCTCACATTCACTCACATGAACAATGGGCATGTTTTTGAACGGCTGGTTGGGAAGGTAGGACTAGACCAAGGAGTCGTCAAGAGGTCCGTACGTGCGGGTCGGTGGGGGCTGGTCGCGAAGTTCCCCGCGCCCCTTTCGGGTCGCCGCCCTGCCGTCCATCAGGTCAAGCGTCCCGGACCCTTGACTCTCCTCGGCGCAGTCGGGATTCTCGTCCCACGCGTTTGCAGGAGTCATGACAAGCAGCGTGCCGTCGACCGAAGACGTGGGTGATGTTCATGACCCGACAGCCTCTCCACCGGCGCCGGCCTCTCACGGTCCTGTCGCTGCTGTTCGTCGTGATGGCCATGGCACTCGGGCCCACGCCCAGTTCCGCCGCCGGGACGGACTGGTGGAACCCGACCGCGCGGCCCGCGCCCGACTCCCAGATCAACGTCACCGGGGAGCCCTTCAAGGGCACGAACTCCCAGGGCGAGGTACGCGGGTTCGTCGACGCGCACAACCACATCATGGCCAACGAGGCCTTCGGCGGGCGGCTCATCTGCGGCAAGCCCTTCTCGAAGGCGGGGGTCGCCGACGCCCTCAAGGACTGTCCCGAGCACTACCCCGACGGCTCGCTGGCCATCTTCGACTTCATCACCAATGGCGGTGACGGCAAGCACGACCCGGACGGCTGGCCCACGTTCAAGGACTGGCCCGCCCATGACTCGCTGACCCACCAGCAGAACTACTACGCCTGGGTCGAGCGGGCCTGGCGCGGCGGCCAGCGCGTACTCGTCAACGACCTCGTCACCAACGGCGTGATCTGCTCGGTCTACCCCTTCAAGGACCGCAGCTGCGACGAGATGACCTCGATCCGGCTGCAGGCGAAGCTGACGTACGACATGCAGGACCACATCGACGCCATGTACGGCGGCCCGGGCAAGGGCTGGTTCAGGATCGTCACCGACAGCGCGCAGGCCCGTGAGGTCGCCCAGCAGGGCAAACTCGCCGTCGTCCTGGGCGTGGAGACGTCCGAGCCGTTCGGCTGCAAGCAGATCCTGGACATCGCGCAGTGCGACAAGGCCGACATCGACGCAGGCCTCGACGAGCTGTACGACCTCGGCGTGCGCAGCATGTTCCTGTGCCACAAGTTCGACAACGCCCTGTGCGGAGTCAGGTTCGACGAGGGCGGCCTCGGTACGGCGATCAACGTCGGCCAGTTCCTGTCGACGGGCACCTTCTGGCAGACGGAGAAGTGCACGGGCCCGCAGCACGACAACCCCATCGGGGGCGCGGCGGCGCCGGGCGCCGAGAAGGAACTGCCCGCGGGCGTCGACGTACCGTCGTACGACGAGGACGCCCAATGCAACAAGCGGGGGCTCACGGATCTCGGCGAGTACGCCGTGCGCGGGCTGATGAAGCGCAAGATGATGCTGGAGATCGACCACATGGGCGTCAAGGCCACCGGCCGCGCCCTCGACATCTTCGAGGCCGAGTCGTACCCCGGCGTGATCTCCTCGCACAGCTGGATGGACCTGAACTGGACCGAGCGGGTCTACCGGCTCGGCGGGTTCATCGCCCAGTACATGCACGGCTCGGAGCAGTTCGGCGCGGAGGCCGCGCGGACGAAGGCCCTGCGCGACAAGTACGGCGTGGGCTACGGCTACGGCACCGACATGAACGGTGTCGGCGGCTGGCCCGCCCCGCGCGGCGCGGACGCCCCGAACCCCGTCACGTACCCGTTCCGCAGCACCGACGGCACCGCCGTGATCGACCGGCAGACCACCGGGCAGCGCACCTGGGACATCAACACCGACGGGGCCGCCCACTACGGTCTCGTACCGGACTGGATCGAGGACATCCGGCTGGTCGCTGGGCAGGGAGTCGTGGACGATCTGTTCCGGGGCGCGGAGTCCTACCTCGACACCTGGGGCGCGGCGGAGCAGCACAAGGCGGGGGTGAACCTCGCCAAGGGCGCGCCCGCGTCGGCCAGTTCGTCGGAGTCGAGCGTCTTCACCAGTTACGCGCCGGGCCGGGCCGTGGACGGCGACACGGGCACCCGCTGGGCCAGCGACTGGAGCGACGACCAGTGGCTGCGCATCGACCTCGGCTCCACCGGCACGGTCAAGCGCGTCACCCTCGACTGGGAGCGCGCCTACGCGAAGTCGTACCGCGTGGAGGTCTCCACCAACGGCACGGACTGGCAGTCCGTGTGGTCCACCACGGCCGGGGACGGCGGCCTGGACACGGCCAGGTTCTCCGGCGTACCGGCCCGCTATGTGCGGATCCACGGTCTGGACCGCGGTACGGACTGGGGTTACTCCCTGTACGAGGTGGGTGTCCACAGCAGCTGACGCCCGCCGGTGACCCACCTGGAACGAGCAGGCGTGGAAGGAACTCCATGGCACGGATGCCGTCGGCCGAGCGGCGCCGTCAGCTCACCGAGGCGGCCATCCGCGCGATGACCCGGGACGGCGTCCCCAGGACGACGACCCGGTCCATCGCGGCCGAGGCGGGCGTGTCACTGAGCGTCTTCCACTACTGCTTCGACTCCAAGCAGGCGCTGATCGAGTCCGTCATCGAGACGATCACCGGTCACTCCGTCGCGGTGGTGCGCGAGGCGATCCGGCCCCGAGCGACCCTGCGGGAGACCGTCGCGGCCGGCTTCCGGGCCTACTGGGACCATGTGTCCGCGCACCCGGGCGAGCACATGCTCACGTACGAGCTGACGCAGTACGCCCTGCGTCAGCCGGGGTTCGAGCATCTGGCGCGGCGGCAGTACGAGCTGTACTCCGACACCTATGCGGAGCTGGTCGAGCAGCTCAGCCGTGACATGGACTTCGTGCTGCGGGTGCCCGTGCCGGTGCTGGCCCGTTATCTGGCGGCCATGACCGACGGGCTGACGCTCAACTTCCTGGTGCTCGGGGACGATTCGGCGTGGGCGGACATCCTCGACACGATCACCGACCATGTGGCCGGGCTCGTACGAGACACCGACGAGGTTGTATGAACCTGCGGGCCGGTGGGGGCTGGTCGCGCAGTTCCCCGCGCCCCTTACGGGGCTCAGCGGCCTCGGGGTTTGCCTCGCTTGGCGCTCTTCGTGTTCTTCGTGGTCTTGGCACCCTTGGTTTTGCCCGTGGCCGGTTTGCGTCGGGGGGTGGGCTTGGCCGGGGTGCGAGCTGCCTTCGGCTCGGCTGCGGGCTGCGTGCGGCCTCGGGAGCTGTTGACGGTACGGCCCCGGACGATGCCGATGAAGTCCTCGACCAGGTCGGTGGTCCGGTCCTCCGGCCACGACAGGGCGACCCGTGACTCCGGGGCGTCCGTCACCGGCCGGTACGTGAGGTCCTTGCGGTGGTGGAGGCGGGCGATCGACTGCGGGACGACGAGGAGCCCCACTCCCGCCGCCACCAGGTCGACCGCGTCGGCCGTCGTGGCGGGGCGCTCGATCGCGGGGCGGCCCGGCAGGCGCTCCCAGTCGAGGGTGTCGTCGAGGGGGTGCAGCACGATGTCGTCCGCCAGGTCCTCGGCGCTCACCTCGTCCACCGCGGCCACGACGTGGTCCTTGGGGACGACGACCACGGTCGTCTCGGCGTAGAGGGGGATCGCGCTGAGGTCCGTACCGTCGACCGGCAACCGGACCAGGCCCGCGTCGGCGTCGCCGCCGCGCAGCGCGCCGAAGGCCTCGCCGACGGACATCGCGTGGAGCGTCAGGGGGACGTCGGGCAGCCGCTCGTTCCAGATCCGCACCCACTTGCTGGGCGTCACTCCCGGGACATACGCGAGCCGGAACGAAGGGGATTCTTCCGAGCGTGTCACCTGGCCAGGTTACCCGTCGTGGTCGGCGCTGGTTCACATGCTCGATACCCTTGCGGTTATGACGTCGCACGAGAACACCCAGACGATGAAGCCCGCGACCGCGGCGAAGAAGCTGGGTGTGTACCTAGAGGCCACACCCGCCGACTTCCAGGAAGGTGTCGTCTCGCGCTCCGAGCTCACCGCGCTCCAGGCCGATCCGCCCGAGTGGCTGCAGGAGCTGCGGCGCACCGGGCCGCACCCCCGGCCGGTGGTCGCCGCCAAGCTCGGCGTCTCCATCTCCGGGCTCGCCCGCGGCGGGGTGACGGACGCCCTCACCACGGACGAGATCGAGGCGTTGAAGGCGGACTCCCCGGAGTGGCTCCGGAAGGAGCGCGCCACGCAGGCCGAGGTCCGCAAGGAGACGGCACGCATCAAGGACCTCAAGGACAAGAAGGCCGAGGGGTAGCAGCCGGGCCGTAGCAGTGCAGTACCCGTAGAACTCGTGCCGGACGCCGGAGGAGCCCCGTGCCGCTGCCCACACAACCGTTGCGGAAGCTGGGCTTCCTGACCATCGGCCTGTTCGACGGGGCCGATCCCCGCGCGGGCCACGAGTCCACGCTGGAGATCATCGAACTGGGTGAGCGGCTGGGCTTCGACAGCGCGTGGCTGCGCCACCGGCACCTCCAGTACGGGATCTCCTCCCCCGTCGCCGTCCTCGCGGCGGCCTCGCAGCGCACCAGCCGGATCGAGCTGGGCACAGCGGTCATCCCGCTGGGCTGGGAGAACCCGCTGCGGCTCGCCGAGGACCTGGCGACGGTCGACCTCCTGTCCGGGGGCCGCCTCAATCCGGGGGTCAGTGTCGGCCCGCCGATGCACTTCGACCAGGTCAAGGACGCGCTGTATCCGGACACGGCCGACACCGAGGACTTCGGCTACGACCGGGTGTCCCGGCTGCTGGACTTCGTACGCGGCAAACCGGCCACCGACTTCAGCGGCGTCGAGGGGTTCGAGGTGTTCTCGGACCGCGTCCAGCCGCATGCCGCCGGGCTGGGCGGCCGGCTCTGGTACGGCGGCGGCAGCCTGCGGTCGGCGCAGTGGGCGGGTGAGCACGGCATGAACTTCCTGACCAGCAGTGTCGTGAAGGCGGAGGAGTCCGAGGACTTCGCCGAGATCCAGCTGTCCCACGTACGGGCCTTCCGCGCCCGTCACCCCGACGGTGAGCGCGCCCGCGTCTCCCAGGGGCTCGTCGTCATCCCCACCGACAGTGCCACCGCCGAGCAGCGCGCGAAGTACGAGGCGTACGTCGAGAAGCGCACTCCGCGCACGGCGACGACCCACGGTCCCGCACGCCTGATGTTCGCGCCCGACCTCGTCGGGACCTCCGCCGAGATCGCCGAACGGCTGTACGCCCAGGCCGCGTTCAGGGAGATCGACGAGGTCGCGTTCGCGCTGCCGTTCACCTTCGAGCACGCGGACTACGTACAGATCCTCACCGACATCGCCACCGGCCTCGGTCCGGCACTGGGCTGGCAGCCGTCGGCCCAGGCGTAGCAGGTCCTCACTCCGGCCCGCGTCAGTCGCTGACCTTGCTGCGCGCCTGGTACAGCAGGTCGCCGTACTCGGGGTGGCGGGCGATCCAGCCGGCGTAGAACGGGCAGGTGGCAAGCACCCGCAGGCCTGCGGCGCGGGCCTCGTCCAGGGAGACCCGGACCAGCGCGGAGCCGACGCCCTTGCCCTCGCACTCCGGGCTCACCTCGGTGTGCACGAACGCGATCAGCTCCGTCGTGCGGATGTACTCCGCGTGTCCCACGACCTCGGGCGCTCCGTCGAGCCGGGCCTCGTAGCGCCGCGTCCCGGGCGCGTCCCTCACGTCCACCGTCATGTTCTTCTCCCTGCGTGCGTGCCGTCGATCAAGGTCACGACCCTAACCCGCCCACGTTTGGTGGATGAACGCTCGCGGACGGCACGTGCGGCCCTGAGCATGGGCCTAAGAGCGGCGAGGGTACGCGATCGCGTGGCCGGATCTCCCGCTCGTCCGTCCATCACTTCTCCATCAGGGAGCAACCATGCGTGTGCGTACCATCCTTGCCGCCGGCGTCTTCGCCGCCACCGCGATCCTGGGCAGTGCCGGCGCGGCGATCGCCGACGACCACGACGAGCGCCACAACGATGGCCGCAACGACAGCCGCTACGAGGGCGACTTCCGCGCGTGCGGCGTGTTCGCGGGCGCCGGTGACGGCCACGCCTCCTACGGCAACGGCTGCGCGGCGTCCCACTGGGAGGGTGAGAACCACGGCTCCCAGTACGGTGGCCGTCACCACTTCGGGCGCTGACGCGCCGTAGTGCCGTCGTTCGGGGAACGGTCGTCACGACCGTTCCCCGACGCTTGTTCCGGTGGCCCGGGCCATCGCCTCGTAGAACGTGGTGACGGGGCACAGGACGTCGTGCGTGCCGTGCGCGCGGACCAGCCGCAGGGTGTCGGGCCGGCAGAGTACGCCCACGGTCGCCTTCCGGGTCAGGGCCCGCCGACGGAAACGTACGACCATGTTCAGGCCGGTGCTGTCCATGAAGGAGACGGCACGCAGGTCGATGACGTACGCCGACGCGCGCAGGGCGACCACCGAGTCCAGCCAGGTGCGTAGCCGGGCCGCGCAGGCCAGGTCGATGTCACCGTGCAGTTCCACGACGACAAGACCGGTCCCGTCGTACATCCCGGAGTGTTCGGCGGGTGGTGGCCACGAGGCCGTGACGACGGGCAACAGGTCGTCCGTGTGCAAGCCGTTCCGCCCCGTTCCCGTCCGCGCCTCCTGCATTCCCGCGCGGGGGCGGCCGTACGGCGTCCCCCGTCGACGGCCCTGTCCCGGCCCGGACTTGTGCGGCGGTGTGCGCGCTCCCCGCGCCGCACCAGCCCGTGCCGGAACTCCCCCCGTGTCGGCTCCCCCTTGAACCGCGGGTGCCTCCTGTTCTACCTTCGCCACATGGTCGGGGCATCAACGCCCGCTCACCAGCGACACAACGAGCGGGCGGCAGTGGGACCGGGTGGTGACAGTTGCGTCCACATCTCGCGCTGATCGACGACGACACCGACTTCGCACTGATGTGCCGTTCCTATCTGGAGCGTGAGGGCTTCACGGTCACCTGGGCCATGGACGCCCGGGCCGGCAAGGCCGTCATGCACCACGGCGGTGTGGATCTGGTCGTCCTCGACCTGGGACTTCCCGACGGCAGCGGACTCGAACTGCTGCGGGCCCTGCGCGCCACCAGCCGGCTGCCGGTGATCGTCGTCAGCGGACGCGGCCACGAGACGGACCGGGTGGCCGGGCTGGAGATCGGCGCGGACGACTATCTCGTCAAGCCGTTCTCGCAACGGGAGTTGGTGGCGCGGATCGGGGCCGTACTGCGCAGGAGCCGGCCGCCGGAGGTCCCCGCCGTCCTCGACGTCGGCTCGCTGCGCGTCGACACGGCCGCGTGCCTGGCGAGCGGTACCGGCGTCGCGCTGACCCTCCGCCCCAAGGAGTACGCCCTGCTGGAACTCCTCGCGCGCTCCCCCGGCCGTGTCTTCTCCGCCGAGCAGTTGCTGGAGCAGATCTGGGGCGCGTCCTGGCAGCAGTCCGCCACCGTGATCGAGCACGTGTACCGGCTGCGCGGAAAACTCGCCCGACTCCCCGTGCCCGCCCCGAGGATCACCACGGTGCGCGGCTACGGGTACCGCCTCGACCCCTGAGAGCCGCCGTGTCCACGACCAGTCCGTCGAGCAACCCATCGGGCACCCCCCACACTGTGCCGGATTTCCGGCAGCTCTTCGAGTTCGCGCTCTCCCCGGTGCTCATCCTGGCGCCCGACTTCGTCATCGTCGAGGTCAACCGCGCCTATCTCTCGGCCACCGGCAGAGAGCGGGACATCGTCGGGCGCCTCATCTTCGACATGTTCCCCGACAACCCGGCCGATCCCGCGGCCGACGGCGTCGCCAATCTGCGCCGGTCGCTGGAGACGGTGGTGGGCACGGCACGGACCGACACCATGGCGCTGCAGCGGTACGACATCCCGGCGGGCGAGGACACCGACGACGGGACCGGGTTCGTCGAGCGCTGGTGGAGCCCGGTCAACACACCGGTCCTGGACGCCGAGGGCCGGGTGACGCACATCATCCACCGGGTCGAGGACGTCACCGAGTTCGTACTGGTGCGACAAGCCGGACACGAGAAGGACCGGGCCGCCGAGGAGGCGCAGACGCGCGCGGAGGGCATGGAGATCGACCTGTTCGTCCGCGCGCGGGAGATCCGCGAGGTCAACGAGCAGCTGCGGCGGCTCAACGGCGACCTCGACGCGGTGGGACACCGGCTGCGGGAGGAGCAGCGCGCCAAGGACCGGTTCATCGCGACGCTCTCGCACGAGCTGCGCAATCCGCTGGCCGCCGCCACCGCGGCGACCGAGTTGCTGGGGCTCGACATGCCCGGCGGCCATCCCGCGCTGTCCGTCCTGGAACGGCAGCTCGGCATCCTGGCCCGGATGAGCAACGACCTGCTGGACGGCACCCGCGCGGTGACCGGACGCCTGGAGCTGGTGCCCGAGCGGATGGACCTGCGCTCGGCCGTCGAGAGTGCCTGCGCCGACATCCGTGGCCTGTTCGGGCACGAGGGGCGCGTGCTGGAGATCCAGCTGCCCGACCACCCGGTGCTCGTCGACGGCGACCGGCTGCGGCTGGCCCAGGTGCTGACCAACCTGCTGTCCAACGCGCTCAAGTACACGCTGCCGGGCGGCCGTACGGCCATACACCTGTCGGCCGGGGAGGACCTGGCGCGGCTCACCGTCCAGGACGACGGGATCGGCTTCGACCCCGGGCAGGCCGAGGAGCTGTTCGGTGTGTTCATGCGGGCCGCGCCGGCCGGTCCGCAGACCCCCGAGGGCCTCGGCCTAGGCCTGTCGGTGGTCCGCACCATCCTCGATCTGCACGGCGGCCGGATCTCCGCGCACAGTGACGGTCCCGGTACCGGCGCCTCGTTCACCGCCGTGCTGCCGCTCGCCGCGTCCGACGGCGCCCCGCCGCCGGCCCGGCCCGTGACGGCCCGTCGCGGGCGGAAGCAGCTGGCGGTCCTGATCGTCGAGGACAACACGGATCTCGCCGCGACCTACCGGACTCTGCTCGACCGTCACGGCCATCACGTCACGGTCGTCCACACCGGCGCGGACGCCGTCACCGCGACCGAGGGTCACCTCTTCGACGTCGTCGTGTGCGATCTCGGGCTGCCCGACATGGACGGCTACGAGGTGGCCCGTGCCGTGCGCTCGCGCCCGCAGGGTGCCTCGCTGCGTCTCATCGCGGTCTCCGGCTTCAGCCGCGGCACCGACCGTACGCTGGCCCGGGATGCCGGATTCGACGCCCACCTGGCGAAACCGCTGCCGCTCGCGGACCTGCTGGACCTCCTGGAGCCCTGACCGTCGCGCGTCTGCGGGCAGTCCCCGGGCGCCCGGGTCGAAAGGGCGTGCGTGGGTACCCATATCTCATGACTGACGTGGTGGACTCCGACGAACTCCTGCGCCGTATCCAGCGGGCCCGCTCCTGGGCCGGCCGGGAGGAGCAGACATGGAAGGCACGGAGCGAGGAACTCAGGACCGCCGATCCGGACAGCTCACGCGACGCCGAGCTGCGCGGACACACGTATGAGGCCGTACGCAAGGCGCTGGACGAGATAGTCACCCCGGGCGTGCACGACACGGACGGCTGAACCCCGGCAGCCCACATCACCGGTACTCGTACGCATCACCGGTACCGGTCCGGTTTGCCGGCAGGTCCGTTTCGCCGGTCCGTGCATGACCCGCCCGGCGCATGGAACCCGAGATGGCCATGAGCACCCCGCAGGTCCCATGCGCCGAACCCGTCACCACGGTCCTCACCTGGCAGGTACGTCCAGGCCGTGAGGCCGAATTCGAGGAGTGGACCCGGGGCGTCGCCGACTGCGTCTCGCGGTTCCCCGGCAGCCAGGGGGTGTCCTGGCTGCGCCCCGAACCCGGGCACCGGTTCCACGCGGTGCTGCGCTTCGCCGATCCGCAGCGGCTCACCGACTGGCTGATCTCGCCCGAGCGCGCGGAGTGGCACGCACGGATCGAGGGCATCGCCACCGAGGTCCGTGACGAACGCCAGTCGACCACCGGGATGGAGAGCTGGTTCCGGCTCCCCGGCACCACCGTGAAGGCCCCGCCGCGCTGGAAGATGGTCCTGACGACGTTCCTCGGCGCCTATCCGATGACGTTCCTCATCCAGTGGCTGGTGGCACCCGGTACGGCCGCGTGGCCCCTGCCGCTGCGCGCCGCCGTCTTCCCCCTCGTACTGCTTCCGGTGCTCACCTATCTGATCATGCCGGGGCTCAGCCGGGTGCTGCGGTTGTGGCTGTACGGCACACCCGACGACTGACGCCGTGAGCGGTCCGGTTCCGGTCCGCGTCACACGTACGCCTCATCCCGTTGGCGGCGTTTGACGGGGGCGCTTAGAAAGGCTGCACAGCAACTCTCGGGCCGCACGTCCGGGCCACGAAGCGACTGCACCCTTCGTAGGGAGCCGAGTATGACAACCCGTTCGCCTTTCGACGCCGATCGACCTGGCATATCACCCGAGAGCGTGGTCGACGCCACCATCCCGCCGCTACCGGCCACCGCCCCCTGGCACACCGTGCCGGAGGAGCCGCCGGACAGGCCGGCACGCAGGTCCGAGCGCCGGTACACCGACGCGCCCGACCCCCGGTACGCCGGACCGGCCGACGCGGTCGAGCAGCGGTACGCCGACCCGGCCGATGCCGACGAGCAGCGGTACGCCGACCCGGCCGATGCCGACGAGCACCGGTACGCCGACCCCGCCGACGAGACCGACCACCGCTGTCCCGACCCGCTCGACGAGGTCGAGCGGCGGTACGCGGACCCGGCCGACGCCCCCGAGCACCGGTACGCCGACCCGGCCGACGAGATCGGCCGCCGGTACCCCGAGCCGGTCGACGAGGTCGCCCAGCGGTATCCCGCCGCGGCCGGCAGGGCGCCCCGCCGCTACGCCGACGCCCCTGCCGACCGGAACGCCGACCGGAACGACCGCAGTGACAGGGACGGTCGGGACGACAGGGACGCCCGGGACCATCGGGACGAGCGCGATCATCGGGCCGAGCGCAACGAGCGCGACGAGCGCCGTCACGCGGAACCGGCCGACGAGGCCCGTCGCGCGTACCCCGCCGCTGCCTCCGCAGGCGCACCCGCAGCCACACCCGCCCCGGTGGCCAAGGTCGGCCCGCGGGCCACCGACTCGGCCGCCGAGTTCGACAGGAAATACCCCGACCAGGGTGAGATCGAGTCCGATCCCGCGTACATCAACCCGGTCGACGGACTGGTGCACGCCGCGGTGGCCGACCGGCCGCTGGAAGAGGTGATCGAGCTCATCGAGCTGCTGGAGCAGTCACCGGAGTACGCGAGGGCCACGGTCGACGCGCTGCGGGCGGTCGGCACCGACCGGTCCGTGGAGGACGTGAGCCGGCTGGTGGCCCTGCTGACCCGGCCGCCGAGGAACGCCGACAGCGCCGACGAGGCGATCCGCGCGGCGGCCGAGGGCCGGCCCGTGGAGGACGTCACCAGGCTCATGGCGCTGCTGCACCGGCCGCCGCTGGAACCCCACTGCGGCGAGGCCGCGGTGCGGGCCGCCGCCACCAGCCGGCCGGTCGACGAACTGGTCGAGCTGATCGGCCGCATGGCCCAGGAGCAGGGCGTGCGCGAGGGCCGTCAGCTGGTCAAGCCGCCGACGCGCGAGGAGAAGAAGGCGGCCGAGGCGGCACGCGCGGCCTCGAAGGACGGGCCCCCCTCCGGGGACCGGCTGCTCGCCGAGGGCGGCACCGTCGCCATCGGCCGGACGGCCCGGACGCGCCGGAACCGGCCCGCGAAGACCGTCGACTCCCCCGCCTGGCCGCGCCTGGCCGCGGCCCTGATGCTCGTGGTGTGCGGGCTGGTCCACTTCCCGCCGCACCGCGACGGCGCTTCCCTCGCCGCCTACGGGTTCGTCATCGGCGGCAGTGTTCTGTGCGTCCTGCTGGGGCTGGCACTGCTCCGCCGCAGTGTGGTGCCCGTGCTCGCCCTGGGGATCGTCGTTCCCGCGGCGCTCGCCGTCGCCCAGCTCCTGGAGGGCCGTGTCCGGTCGGCGGGTCTGTCCCGGGCCCTGGACCTGACCCTCGCGCCGCAGTGGCTCGCCGGTCTCGTGGCCGTGCTCGCCGCACTGGCGGCCCTGACGGCGCTGGTCTCGCTGCTGGCCTCGTCGAGGCCCCGCCCGCGGCCCGACGTACGGCAGTTGGCCGGGCAGCCGGCCGAACCCGACCGGGCGTCCGCGGGCTGACCCGGCAGGACGATGAACGGCGGCGGGGGGGGGCCCCCCCGGGGGGGGGGGGGCCCCGCTGAACTGAGTCGTTAGGGGGGGGGGGCGCGGAGGCCG